>JBNJKW010000005.1:0-464494 GCA_051751385.1 Actinomycetota bacterium
GCCGGAACCGGCAACCATAGGACAGGGGTCCGGAAAATCCGGCGGTTCCTTGCCGGTAGGAGAGTCCGCACCCCGAGCGAATGCGCCGAATCCTTCGGCTCACAGAGACAGTCCACTGCCGGCTCCGAGGCAGGAAGAAATCGATATCGGCAGGCGCAGCGCCGCCGAAGCCGCCAGCCCGAACAAGAAGTCAAGTCCCTTTGACGGATGGCCAGCCCAGCCGCAGATACCGCCGTTCTAGGACCTGAATGGCCTCGCGGCTGCGGTGAACCGGCCTGCGGGTGACAGCGCCGCGGCACATTTGTCGACTGCATCGGGGACATGGCACATCCGGGACCAGCGTGGCGGACTCGGCCAGGCGATCTGCTGTCTCGCCGTGCTCGATGGCGTGGCGGGCAGGCATCCGCAGCGCGTCCGTTCATGGCACGATCCTCTGCGGCGGTCACGTCGGATCCGGCCGCGCCGATGTTGGTCCGGCTTCCTGTCAGCGGATACGATCGTAGAGGCTTGCAGCGCCCACGTATGTCGCTGCAGTAACGGCCGCAGCCAAACAATTAGGAGACCTCCGTGTCAGCGCCCCAGAACATCACCCTCATCGTCGACGGCGAAGAGAACCAGGTGACCGAGGGCACGACGGGAGCCGACCTTTACGGCACCCGGCGGGAGGTCATCGTCGTACGCGTGGACGGCGAGCTGAAGGACTTGGACCAGCCCATCCCGGCCGGCGCCAAGGTGGAAGCCGTGACCATCGATTCGGCCGACGGCTTGAACGTGCTGCGCCATTCCACCGCGCACGTGATGGCTCAGGCAGTGCAGCAGCTGCGCAAGGACTCCAAGCTTGGCATCGGTCCGTACATCACCGACGGCTTCTACTTCGACTTCGATGTCGATGAGCCCTTCACTCCGGAGGACCTAAAGCAGCTGGAGAAGATGATGCTCAAGATCGTCAACTCCAACCAGCGATTCGTCCGCCGCGAGGTCTCCGAGACCGAGGCCTTGGCCGAGATGGCCGGGGAACCGTACAAGGAAGAGCTGATCGGGCTCAAGGGCCACTCCGATGAGGCCGGCGAGGGAGCCAGCATCGAAGTTGGCGCCGGCGAGCTGACTATCTACGACAATGTGGACGCCAAGAGCGGCGAAGTGGTCTGGAAGGACCTCTGCCGCGGCCCGCACCTGCCGAACACCAAGCTGATCTCCAATGCCTACGCGCTGACCCGTTCGGCCGCCGCGTACTGGCGCGGCAACGAGAAAAACAAGCAGTTGCAGCGCATCTACGGCACCGCCTGGCCCACCAAGGACGACCTGAAGGCGTACCAGGAGCGGCTCGCAGAGGCCGAGCGCCGCGACCACCGCCGGCTGGGAGCCGAACTGGACCTGTTCTCCTTCCCGGACGAACTGGGTTCCGGCCTGCCCGTTTTCCATCCCAAGGGCGGCACTGTCCGCAAGGCGATGGAAGACTACTCGCGGCAGCGGCACACCGAGGCCGGCTACGAATTCGTCTACACCCCGCACATCACCAAGAGCAATCTGTACGAGGTGTCCGGCCACCTGGATTGGTATCGGGACGGCATGTTCCCCCCGATGCATGTGGACGAGACCCGGGATCCGGAAACCGGCGAAGTGGTCAAGCCCGGCCAGGACTACTACCTGAAGCCGATGAACTGCCCCATGCACAACCTGATCTTCCGCTCGCGCGGACGGTCCTACCGCGAATTGCCGTTGCGGTTGTTCGAGTTCGGTTCGGTCTACCGCTACGAGAAGTCCGGCGTGGTCCACGGGCTGACCAGGGTGCGCGGCATGACCCAGGACGACGCCCACATCTACTGCACCCGTGAGCAGATGAAGGACGAGCTGACCACCACGCTGAACTTCGTGCTGGACCTGCTCAAGGACTACGGGCTGGACGATTTCTTCCTGGAGCTTTCGACTAAGGATCCCGAAAAGTCTGTCGGTTCAGACGAGGTCTGGGACGAAGCCACCCGCACGCTGGCCGAGGTGGCCGAAGCATCCGGTCTGGAACTGGTGCCGGATCCGGGCGGAGCCGCCTTCTACGGGCCGAAGATCTCGGTTCAGGCGCGAGACGCGATCGGCCGAACCTGGCAGATGTCCACCATCCAGCTGGACTTCAACCTACCGGAACGCTTCGAGCTGGAGTATCAGGCCGCCGACGGCTCCCGGCAGCGGCCGGTGATGATCCACCGTGCACTGTTCGGGTCGGTGGAGCGGTTTATGGGCCTGCTGATCGAGCACTACGCCGGCGCGTTCCCGGCCTGGCTCGCTCCGGTACAGGTTGTCGGCATTCCGGTGGCGGAGACCTTCAACGACTATATGGTGGAAATTGTGGCCAAGCTGCGGGCCCAAGGCATCCGCGCCGAGGCCGACCTGGGCTCCGACCGCTTCCCGAAGAAGATCCGCACCGCCAGCAAGGACAAAGTACCGTTCGTGCTGATTGCCGGCGGCGAGGATGCCGAAGCCGGAGCGGTCTCCTTCCGCTTCCGCGATGGCAGCCAGGACAACGGCATTCCGGTGGACGAGGCAGTGTCGCGGATCGTGCAGGCTGTCGCCAGGCGCGGCAACTGACGATGGCCGGGACGACCAGGGAAGCGACGATGGACCGGGCGGATGATGAGGCAACGGACAGCTTCGAGCTGCCCGGAGTCCCGGATGCATTCCAGCGGCTCTGGACGCCGCACCGGATGGCCTACGTCAAGGGCGGCCAGGGGCAGTTCAAGAACAAGGACGAGTGCCCGTTTTGCGTGGCGCCGGCCCGGCCGGACGAGGAATCGCTGATCGTCCACCGCGGCGAGACCGCTTACGTGGTACTGAACCTGTTTCCCTACAACCCCGGCCACTTGCTGGTCTGCCCGTACCGCCATGTGCCCGACTACACGGACATCACCCCGGCGGAGACCGCGGAATTCGCCGAACTGACCCAGACGGCCATGCGGGTGTTGCGCAAGGTAGCGAACCCCAGCGGTTTCAACCTGGGCATGAACCAAGGCGAAGCCGGGGGAGCGGGCGTCGCGGCGCATCTGCACCAGCACGTGGTGCCGCGGTGGGGCGGCGACGGGAATTTCTTCCCGATCATCGCGCAGACCAAAGCGATCACCCAGACCCTGGACGAGGTCCGCAAGCAGGTAGCCGACGCCTGGCCCGCACGGTAACGCGGCGATGCTCAACAAATACGCGCGCGGATTCTTCGGCAAGCTCTTCACTCCGCTGGCCCGCGTCCTGATCCGGATGGGTGTCTCGCCCGACGCCGTCACGATCATCGGCACGCTCGGGGTCTGTGCCGGGGCGCTGATTTTCTACCCGCTCGGGGAGCTGTTCTGGGGCACGGTTTTCATCACGGCGTTTGTTTTCTCCGACATGGTGGACGGCCTGATGGCCCGGATGCTGGAGCGCAGCAGCCGCTGGGGCAACTTCCTGGACTCCACCCTTGACCGGTTGGCCGACGGCGCGGTGTTCGCCGGTGTGGCCATCTGGTTCTTTACCGGCGGAGAGAACCCGGCCATCGCCGTCTTCGCGCTCGTGTGCCTGTTGCTGGGCTCCCTGGTCTCCTACGCCCGGGCAAAGGCAGAGTCGCTCGGCTGCACCGCCGCCGTCGGCTTTGCCGAACGATCCGAGCGACTGGTGTCCGTCCTGGTTTTCACCGGCCTGACCGGGCTGGGCCTGCCGGAAGTGGTCCTGCTGGTGGTCCTGGTGTTGCTGGCCGCAGCCAGTCTGGTGACCGTGATCCAACGGATCATGACCGTGTACCGGCAGACCCGGCTGACCGCCTGACCGGCGGACGACGACGGGAAGCGGGCGGCCGCCGTCGGGCGTTCATGAAGGTTTTACGTCACCGGTGAGCCGGTTCACGGGCCCGGACGTATGATGAGATGTACGATTTCGACCGACTCCTAGGGGCTTTTAGTGTCCAGCAGTGAAGCAACGTCAACTCACGCCCCCGTGACCGGCAGCAGCCGGGTAAAGCGGGGCATGGCCGAGATGTTGAAGGGCGGCGTCATTATGGACGTCGTAACACCCGATCAGGCCCGCATCGCCGAAGACGCCGGTGCCGTTGCCGTGATGGCCCTTGAGCGTGTTCCGGCGGATATCCGCGCGCAGGGCGGCGTGTCCCGGATGAGCGATCCGGACATGGTGGACGGCATCATCGAAGCCGTTTCGATCCCGGTGATGGCCAAGGCCCGCATCGGCCACTTCGTCGAGGCGCAGGTGCTGCAGTCGCTCGGCGTGGACTACATCGACGAGTCCGAGGTGCTGACCCCGGCCGACTACACCAACCACATCGACAAGTGGAACTTCACCGTTCCGTTCGTCTGCGGTGCCACCAACCTGGGCGAGGCGCTGCGCCGGATCAATGAAGGCGCAGCGATGATCCGTTCCAAGGGTGAAGCCGGTACCGGCGATGTCTCCAATGCCACCGGCCACATGCGCCAGATCCGCTCCGAGATCAAGCGCCTGTCAGCTATGCCCGAAGACGAGCTGTACGTGGCGGCCAAGGAACTGCAGGCCCCGTACGAACTGGTCAAGGAGATTGCGCAGACCGGCAAGCTGCCAGTGGTGCTGTTCACCGCGGGCGGCATCGCCACTCCGGCCGACGCCGCAATGATGATGCAGCTGGGCGCCGACGGCGTATTCGTTGGCTCCGGCATCTTCAAGTCCGGCAACCCGGCCGAGCGCGCCGCCGCGATCGTCAAGGCCACCACCTTCCACGACGATCCGGACGTCATCGCCAAGGTCTCCCGCGGCCTGGGCGAAGCAATGGTCGGCATCAATGTGGACGAAATCCCGCAGCCGCACCGCCTTGCCGAGCGCGGCTGGTAAGAACTAACGACGGCGAACGCCCGGTCCCGCACGAAGGTGCGGCACCGGGCGTTTGGCGTTAATGGCCGGTGTGAGGCTTCGCGATTTCATCCTTCCCAGATGATGAGCATGCACGGGTCCTGGCGGGAGACTGAAGTCAGCGGATGATTCCGGAGGCGATAGTGCCCGCCTGAACGACAGCGTGCCTGAACGGAGCCAGCGATGACGGATCCAGGAATGACCGATGCCGAGGAGCTGCAACGGCTGAGGGCCCGGGTGGCCGAACTTGAAGCCGAACGTGTCCGTGCGCCCGGCGGGCACGGAGCTGTCGAGGAAAGACATCGTTGGAGATCAGTTGGCTCAGCGGTGCTGCTCACCCTGGCGTGTGTGCTCGCCCCGATCTCGGTGGTTGGAGTATGGGCGGGCACCGTCGTGTCAGACACCGATCGTTACGTTGAAACGGTCAGTCCACTGATCGACGACCCAGCCGTGCAGGCGGACCTGACCGACGCCGTCACCGACGTCATCTTCACCCACGTGGATTTGAAGGCCGTCACCGACGAAGCGTTCAACGCTGTCTCCGACCTCGGGCTGCCTCCTCGGGCCCAGGCCGCCTTGACTGCCTTGCAGCAGCCGATGATTTCGGGCATCGAGAACTTCGTCCACAGCCGCGTGCAGCAGACGATCAGCAGCCCCCAATTCGACACCGTCTGGGACCGCTCAAACCAGATCGCCCACGAGCAGCTGGTGAAGCTGCTGGAAGGCAACCAGGGCGGGGCGATCAGCGCCCAGAATGACACGATCTCGGTCAACCTTGGGCCGATCATCGCGCAGGTGAAGGAGCGGCTCGTGGCCGAAGGGTTCGACCTGGCACAGAACATCCCCAACGTGAATGCCTCCTACGAGCTGGTGCAGTCGGACGCCGTCACCCAAGCACAGAGCACGTACCGGGTATTGAACGCGCTCAGCATCTGGCTGCCGATCATCACCGGCATCCTGTTCGTCGCGGGTGTGCTGGCCGCGCTTCACCGCGCGCGTGCCGTGATGTTGGGTGCGCTCGGCGTCGTAGCCGCGATGCTTGCACTGGGGATTGCCCTTGCGGTGGCCCGCATCGCCTACCTTCAGGCACTGCCGGGCGTGGTGCTGTCGCGCGATTCGGCGGGGCTGGTCTTCGACACCTTGGTGCGCTTCCTGCGTGACTCACTGCGCCTCACCGCGGTGATCGCGCTGGTGGTGGCGATAGCCGCGTACTTCACCGGAGCCTCTGCCTCCGCCGTACGGGCGCGTGCCTCCGCGTCGAGGGGGATCGCCCGCCTGCGCGGATCGGCGGAGTCCGCCGGCATGCGTACGGGCGGTGTGGGAACCTGGGTTTACCGGTACAAGCGGCTGCTCTGGGTGGCCACGGTCATTGTCGGCGGTCTGGTGCTCGTGTTCTGGTCAGAGCCCACGATCGGCGTTGTCATCACCATCACCGTCATTGTGGTGGTCGTGATCGCGCTCATTGAGTTCATCGGGAGTCCGCCCGCGGAACCGAGCGCCTACTCCGAGGCCCCCGAAGAATTGCCAGTTCCTCCTAACCGCTGACCAACAGAACAGGCGACCAACGTCGTCGTGCCCTGCCGACCGAAGTCAGCAGGGCACGGTTTGGGTGATGAGCGGCCCATTCCGCTGGCTCAGCCCGCCAGGATTTTCGCCTTCTGCGCCTCGAACTCCGCCTCGGACAGGATTCCCTGCGCCTTCAAATCGCCCAAGGTCTTGAGCCGATCCAAGGGATCAGCGGCCGGTGCAGCCGGCTGGGCCGCCGCGGTCTCGTAGTCCGGCTGCGCATACTGCTGCGGTTGCGCGTACCCCTGCTGCGGTTGCTGCGCGTACTGCTGCTGCTCCTGGGCGTCCCAGCGCGCCTGTTGGCGGCGCTGCACGCGGCCGCTGACAGCCGAAGCTGTGCCCGCGACCACTGCCGTGCGTGCTACTCCTCGTAACAGTCCCATGTTTGGTTCCTCCTCAGACCGTCGAATCGGATTCAATCGCGTCCAGCGCGGCCATGACATCCTCAGCCGGAATGCGCGCACTCGCGATGACGTCTCCACCGGCCTCGCGTGCTGCGGAAATAAAAGGAATCGCCCACAGATTCTCGTAGACGATCAGCGCCGCTACGGTACCAGGTTCCATCGCCGAAGCTGCTTCGGCGATTTCATCGTCGCCCAAGAGGCCCGAACGAATCGAGGCAAGGGATGCGAACCCTTCCAAACCCTCGCTAACGTCTTCTGTCAGCTCGACGGCGGCGGTGGAACCGTCCACGTCTTTCCTAATGATCATAAGGTCATAGACCCAGACCACCTTCCGATTAATCAGGTCCATCAGGGCAGCAACGGTGGCGCCGCTGCCCGTCTTCTCCACTGGAAACTCGATCAACAGGAAGTCGATTGGGCCGTGCACTTCTGTTGTTGCCACGAACATCACCCTTGCAATCTGATTGGCCGTCCAAGACCTGGCCAGAGTAGTTTTCCCTCCACGCCCGGGGCATCACCCCGGCCGAATGATCTTGGCTCCCGTCGGTTGAGGAGGCCTGCCGAGGCCGTCCGGACTTCCTGCGGTGGTTGAGCGGCGCCCGACGAAGTTACCCCCGCCTCGAAACCAAACCAGCGGCTCAGGGCTGCGTGGCGTAGCGCAGGTCGCGGGGGTGGGCCAGAACCGCCCAGATGATGACCACGTCGAGGACGATGATGATCGCGCCCCACAGCGGGTAATACGGCAGCCACATGAAATTCAGGATCGCGCTCAGCGACGCCAGCACCACTGCCAGAATCCGCGCCCACACAGCGCCCCGGAACAAGAAGATCCCGCCAAGCACCAAGAGCACTCCTCCTAGCAGGTGGATCCAGCCCCACGAGGTCAGGTCGAACTTGTAGACGTACTCCTCACCGGCCACGTAGAACTGATCGTTGAACAGCGCCACAAGTGCCTGAACTATGTGAAAGGCCCCAGCCACGATCATGATGATCCCGCCGAAGAGGATCGTCCCCGCGGCCGCGACGTTGTAATCCGGGTCGATGGATCGCCCCGGATCGGTGGTCCGCCCAGCTGAACTGCTTGCCATGGTGGTCCTCCCTCATGCGCTGCGCCGGTGGCGACTAGTGTGTCACCGAGACTCGGCCCGCTCCCGGTAAGTCTTCTCCGGCCCCTGCAGAGTTTCCTCATCCTTTCTGGGTGATCCTGATTGCTCTCATCCGCCGTATTTTTGGCGCTAGTGGCGTATTTCTCAGGCAATGACGGGAAACGAACATGACTGAGCAGAAGGCCCGTACTCAGGCGAGGGGTGTATTGCTCCCACTCGCACTCGCGCAGTTCATCTGCAGCTTCGCTGGCTCGAACATGAACGTGATGATCAACGACATGAGCGAGGATCTCGACACCACGGTGCAGGGAATCCAGGTCGCGATCACCGTCTTCTTGCTGGTCATGGCCGCGCTGATGATCCCCGGTGGCAAGCTCACCGACCGCTACGGTCGCAAGCGGCTGTTCCTTCTCGGGCTCATCATCTATGGCGTCGGCGCACTCATCAGTGCAATCGCGCCCGGTCTCCCCGTGCTGATCCTGGGCAATTCCATCCTTGAGGGTATCGGCACCGCGCTCCTCATCCCGCCGGTCTACATCCTCACGACCATGCTCTTCCATGATCTGGGCTCCCGGGCCAAGGCGTTCGGCGCGATCAGTGCCGCGGGCGGCGTCGGCTCCGCGGCCGGCCCACTGATCGGTGGCCTGATCACGTCGGCGATCAGCTGGCGTGCAGCGTTCGTCTTCCAGGCCCTCATCATCGTGATCATCGCGCTGCTCAGCCGTAGCCTTAAGGATCCCCTTCCGCCGGATCCAACCCGTGAGTTTGACGTGCGCGGAGCGGTCCTCTCCGCCGGGGGCCTCATCTTGATCGTCCTGGGGATCCTGGCCGCAGACAACAGTCTCTTGTTGATGCTCGTCATGATGGGCGCCGGCGCGCTGGTGCTGGTGGGCTTCTTCGTGTCGGTGCGGGCGAAGGAGCGCTCAGGGCACGAACCCTTGCTGTCGCTCAGCCTGTTCCGCAACCGCATCTCGAACCTTGGGATGATCACGCAGAACGCGCAGTGGCTGATGCTGCTGGGATTCTCCTTTGTGGTCGCCAGCTTCCTGCAGGTAGTGCGCGGCTACAACGCCATCGAGACCGGCGTGATCTTCACTGCCGCAACTATCGGCCTTCTGGCGTCGTCTTTGGCCGCGGGGCCCTTGTCCAAGAAGTTTGCGCAGCGGACGCTCATCATCGCCGGTTTTGCGCTTACCGTCGTCGGCATGTTGCTCACGCTTTGGATTGTGCAGGGCACTCAGGTCGCCTGGGCATTCGCGCCCGGTTTGCTGCTCACCGGCCTGGGCGTTGGCTTGATGCTCACTCCCTCGGTGAACGTGGTGCAGTCCAGTTTTCCCGAGTCTAAGCAGGGCGAGATCTCAGGGCTGTCCCGAAGTGTATCCAACCTCGGCTCTTCGTTCGGCACGGCGATAGCGGGCACCATACTCGTAGCAGGTATCGCGACCACTCCCGGCCAAAACTATGCGATCTCGACGATTGTCCTGGCGGCGGTGGGGCTCATCGGCATTGCTGCGGCGATATTCATCCCCCGGAAGATTCCGACTCCGGTCGAAGAAACGGCGCGCTGACCCTAAACCTGTGCAGTAGCTGGCGGCAGGAACACCGCCGTGCCGCAGTGATCAAGGCCATACCCACGCATACACTGGCGGCATGATCGGTCAGGAGGCACGAGAGGGCAGCCCCGTCCAGCGGTCCGCGCGGGTGTTGGCCAGTAAGGCGGCTGCCCGAAAGGTGGCCGCCCTGATCGTGGCGGTCCTTCTCATGGCCGGCTGCACCAGCGGGCCGAGCGGCGCAGACTCGGATCACGGCGGTCCAACTGGCACGGCACCCACAGCGGAGATTGCGGGGCCGAGCACGGAGGGAAACGGTACGGAGGGCAGCGGCACAGAAGGGGGTGGCACGGAGGGGAGCGGTGCCGCGGGGGAGGCACCGCCGTCGTCCTCCACAACGCACCCCGGCCCGGAGGTGACAGCAGGCGCGGGCCCGGACTGTCCGGCGAGACGCTGCGCCACGGTGGCGGTGACCGGCGATCTGCTGCTGCATGAAGCGCTCTGGGAGCAGGCGGCCGCAGATGCCCGGCGGACAGGCAAGCGGGGCTTGGACTTCGAACCGGTCCTGGCCGCGCAGCAGCAATACCTGGACACCGCAGACGTTGCGATCTGCCAGCTGGAAACGCCGCTGGCGGACGAAGCCGGCCCGTATTCCGGCTACCCGGCGTTCAACGCACCGCCGCAGATCCTCGACGCCGCGACCGCCGTGGGCTACGACGCCTGCACCACCGCCAGCAACCACACCTTCGACCACGGCACTGCCGGACTGGAACGGACTTTGGCCTCGCTCGACGCCCGCGGCCTGGAGCACACCGGGTCCTATCGCAGCGAAGCCGAGTCCGGCGACGTGCTGGTCCTGGACACTCCGGCCGCGCGCGTCGCCGTCATTACCGGCACGTTCTCGCTGAACGGACTGGTGCCGGACGCACCGTGGCAGGTGGACATGCTGGATCCGCACGCCATGATCGCCAAGGCCAAACAGGCCCGGGCGGACGGGGCGGACATCGTGCTGGCCGCAGTCCATGCCGGCGACGAATACACGAACTATGCCAACCCGCAACAGCAGCAGACTGCCCATGCCTTGGCCGACAGCGGCGAGTTCTCGCTGATCTACGGGCACCACAGCCACTCGGTCCAGCCGATGGAACGCTACAACGGCACCTGGATTATCTACGGGCTGGGCAACACCATCGCGGCGCACGCAACGCCCAACATCCTCAACACCGAGGGCCTGATGGTCCGCGCACAATTTGCCCAGAACGACGACGGCGGCGCATGGGAGGTGGCGCGGCTTGACTGGCTGCCTGCCACCTTTGCCGGACCGGAGCATCGCTGGTGCCCGGTCTCAGCCGATGCCCTGGAGGCAGCGGCGGAGTCGGGGGAGTGGTGCCTATCCAAAGAGGCGGATGCGGCCAGCCGGGAGCGAACCAGGGCGACCGTCGAGTCGATGGGCGCCGCCGGTGGCGTCGCCCAGGAATGGCTGCTGAGCGACGAGTGAGGCCCTGAGGGGTCCCGCCGTCGCCCGAGCGTGCTAGCGGGGCCGCGCCGCCGCGTCGGTCCGGGCCTCTGCTTCGTGTGGAATGTCCAGCGGCACGTCGTTGAAGCTGCCATAGCGCCGTTCTGCCGCGTGCTGGATTAAAAAATCCGCCACGGCAGGGTTCTTGGGCAGCAGGGATCCGTGCAGGTAGGTGGCAATGACATTGCGGTAACGGGCGCCCTCGGTGCCGTCCGTGCCGTTGTTGCCGTCGCCCTTGGTGACCCGGCCAAACGGCTGGACGCCGGCACCCAATGTGGTCAGGCCGCTGTGGTTCTCGTACCCGATGATGGTGCCGAACTCGTCGCTGTCCAGCACGGTGTTGCCGATCAGCCGGGTGGGTCCGCCAATGGTTTCGGCATCCAGCAGCCCGATGCCGGTGATGACCTCGCCGGTGTGGGTGGTGAACCGGTGGCCGAACAGTTGGTAGAGGCCGCACACGGCGAGCATGGGCAGGCCGTCGTCGGCCAGGTCGCGGAGCCGGCCGCCCTGGGCGAGCAGGTCGGCCTGGATCTTGTTCTGGCCCGAATCCTGGCCGCCGCCGCCCACAATCAGGTCAACCTGCTCAGGAAATGTGTCTCCCGGGTTGTACTCATGCAGCCGGACGTCGTAGCCGCGCAGGGCCAGCCTCTTCCGCAGGACCAGGACATTGCCCCAGTCGCCGTAAATGTTCATGTCCCGCGGGTACAGCTGGAGCAGGTCGATCACGGGTGCGTCCATCAGGAGACCACTTCCACTTCGGTCAGTTTGCCCAGCTCGCGCCGCAGCGCCAGCATGGCGGTGTAGGTGCAGTAGATGCGCTTCGGCGTCCCGGGATCGTCGGCGATGAACCGGTGCAGCGAAGCATTCAGGTCCGTGTCTACGCGGCCCACGGGAACGTCCTCGTAGAAGAGGCGCAGCCCCATGTCCTGGGCCCGGACACCGCTGACCTCGGCCACGCCTGTGTCTCGCAGCGAATCGAAGTCCACGTCCCAGAGCCAGGACATGTCCCGGCCATCGGCGTAGTTGTCGTTGATCGCAATCATGGTCCGAGAGCCCGCGGCCGGGAACGACTTCAGCGCGAGCCGGAAGCCGGCCGGGTTCTTCACCAGGACCAGATCCAGCGGCTGGCCGTTGACGGTGAGCGATTCGCCGCGCCCGAAGGCCGGGGTGACGTTTTCCAGCGAGGCCAGCAGCGCCGGTTCATCCACCGCGGGACCAAGCACGGTGCGCGCCAGTACCAGCGCCGCGGCGGCGTTGAACACGTTGTAGACCCCGGTCAGCTTCAGCTCCACGTCGATCCCGCGTCCGTCCACCTGGAAGGTGGCGGCGGAACCCTCGCAGGCAGACAGCACGACGTCGGCGCGCGGCCCCTCCGGGTGGCCTGCACCAGTTCCGGCGGCCTCGGCGCCGGGAACCGCGGCGGCCACGGCGTTCCGCATCTCATCATCGTGCGGGAACATGTGCCGCAGTTGCGGGGCCAGGCCGAAGTATTCGACCCGGGGCGCGGCCACGGCGTTGGCCAGGGCCAGGATGCGCGGGTCTTCACGGTTGAGCACCACGGCATCGGTGGTGGCTGCGGCGATCTGCCGGAGGAATCCCGCCGTCGTCTCAATCTCGCCAAAGCGGTCCAGCTGGTCCCGCATGACGTTGAGCAGCAGGCTGTAGCGCGGCCGAACCAGTTTGACGAAGTGCACGGCGTGGGCTTCATCCAGTTCCAGCACCGCGATGTCCGCATCCAGCCGGCCGCGGGCATCCGAATCGCCCAAGACGGAAGCCACTACTCCGCGGGTGAAGTTGCTGCCGGTGCGGTTGGTGAACACCTTCAGGCCCTGGCCCTGCAGCAGTTCCACCACCATTTTGGTGGTGGTGGTCTTGCCGTTCGTCCCGCTGATCACGACGACGCCGCGCGGCAGCTTTCCGAGCGTGCGGGGCAGGAACTGCGGATCGATTCTCTCGGCCACCAGGCCAGGCAGCGCGGAGCCGCCGCCGCGGAGCCTGGCTACCGCCTTCACGGCCTTTCCGGCAACGGTCGCAAGGAGGTGTCGCATGAGTAGAGACTATACAAGCCGCCGGCACCAGCCCACCGACGAACCCGGCGGGCTGTGGGGTGCCGCACAGCGGCGTCCGGCTCGGTCTAACACCGCAGGACCGGTTGGTATTACTGTTTTTCCGTACGGCCGCCACGTGGGCGGCCCGATGCCGAATCCGAGGAACCTTCACCGTGGTCACAATTGGTGTGCTCGCCCTGCAGGGCGATGTCCGCGAACACATATCCGCCCTGGAACGCAGCGGCGCCGCAGCAATGCCGGTACGGCGGCCGGGCGAACTGGATGCCGTGGACGGACTGGTCATTCCCGGCGGGGAGTCCACAACGATCGACAAGCTCACCCGGATTTTTGAGCTGGCCGATCCGCTGAAGAAGCGCATCGAGGCCGGCATGCCCGTCTACGGTTCCTGCGCCGGCATGATCATGCTGGCCCAGGAGATCGCGGATCCCGCCACCGACCTCAGGGGCGAGCCCCAGCAGACGCTGGGTGGCCTGGACATTACGGTGCGGCGGAACGCCTTCGGCCGGCAGCGTGAGTCGTTTGAAACGGATCTGGACTTCCGCGGGTTGGAGTTCAGTGCACCGTCCGCGGACCAGGACCCGGCGCCCGTGCACGCCGTCTTCATCCGTGCGCCCTGGGTGGAACGGGTGGGCGAGGGCGTGGAAGTCCTGGCCACGGTGGAACCTTCCGAAGCGTCCCACACGGGGACTTTGCACGGGACGGCTAGAATTGTGGCAGTGCGTTCGCGGCATTTGCTGGCGACTTCTTTCCACCCGGAAGTGACGGGGGAGCGCCGGATCCACGAACTATTCATCCGCATCGTCAGAGGAGAAGCGTAGGAATGGCCGGACACTCTAAGTGGGCCACGACCAAGCACAAGAAGGCAGTTATCGATGCCCGCCGTGCCAAGTCGTTCGCCAAATTGATTAAGAATATTGAGGTGGCAGCCCGCAACGGCGGCGCCGACATGTCGGGCAACCCGGCTCTGGAACTGGCCGTGCAGAAGGCCAAGAAGACCTCGGTGCCCAACGACAACATCGACCGCGCCGTCAAGCGCGGCGCCGGCCTCACCGGCGAGACCATCGACTACACCGAGATCATCTACGAAGCCCGTGGCCCGCAGGGCTCCGCCGTGCTGATCGAGTGCCTCACGGACAACAAGAACCGTGCCGCCTCCGAGGTGCGCCTGGCCATCACTCGCAACGGCGGCACAGTGGCCGACCCAGGTTCGGTCTCCTACATGTTCGCCCGCAAGGGCGTGGTGTCCTTGCCCAAGAACGGGCTCACCGAGGACGACCTGCTGATGGCCGTACTGGATGCCGGCGCGGAGGAAGTCAAGGAACACGGGGATAACTTCGAGGTTCACTCCGACCCGACCGACCTGCGCGCCGTTGTGGCCGGCTTGGAAGAAGCCGGCATCGAGTACGAAACGGATGAAATCGAGTTCGTCTCCTCCATGGCCGTGGAGCTCGACGCCGACGCCGCCCGGAAGTTCCTGAAGCTGGTCGACGCACTGGAGGATCTGGACGACGTGCAGAACGTCTACTCCAACGCCGATATCAGCCAGGATGTCCTCGCTGAACTCGAGAACGACTGACTCCGGTCAGAGGTTCGGCAACCGCCTTGCGCGTCCTGGGCGTGGACCCCGGCCTGACCCGGTGCGGCCTGGGCGTGGTCGACGTCGAGCCGAACCGCCGCTCCACCCTGGTGGAGGTGGGCGTGGTCGGGACCACTCCGGACATGCCGCTGGAGCTGCGCCTGCTGAAGATCGCCGAGACCATCGACGAATGGCTTGATGCCCACGCACCGGACGTGCTCGCCGTCGAACGCGTGTTCAGCCAGACCAATGTCAGCACCGTGATGGGCACGGCGCAGGCGTCCGGTGTGGTGATGACCGCGGCGGCGCGGCGGGGGATCGCCGTCGCGCTGCACACGCCCACCGAGGTGAAAGCCGCGGTCACCGGCAACGGCCAAGCGGACAAGGCAGCCGTGACCAAAATGGTGACCCGGATCCTCCGGCTGGATACCCCGCCGCGTCCGGCCGACGCCGCGGATGCGTTGGCATTGGCGATCACTCACGCGTGGCGCGGCGGTGCGGCAAAGCCGGCCGAAGGCGGCGGCATGACGGCTGCCCAGAAGCTCTGGGCCGAAGCCGAGGCAAAGGCCAAGCGCAACCGCCGCTGAGCTGCCCCGGAACGGCCCGGCGCGAAGGGTGCCAAGGGGTGTGGCGGTTGCCGGTAATGTCGGTGCCACCACGTAAGCTATTCGTAAATATGTTCGGACTATCCCTCCCGCGCTCCGGTCCGGGGAGGTGATTCCGGACAGCAGCCAGTGCCGGAAGTGGGAGTTGGATCATGATTAGCTCGTTGCGCGGCGTCGTCGCCCATGTGGGGTTGAATTCGGCCGTGATCGACGTCAACGGATTCGGCATGCTCGTCCAGGCGACTCCGCAGACCCTTGGCACGCTGTTCATCGGACGGGAAGCCCAGCTGGCCACCACCATGATTGTGCGCGAAGACTCCATGACTCTGTACGGGTTCGAGGACGCGGCGCAGCGGGAAGTCTTCGAAACCCTCATCTCGGTCAGCGGCGTCGGCCCGAGGCTGGGCCTGGCGGCACTGTCGGTGCACTCGCCCGAAGCCCTGCGGATCGCCGCCGCGGACGGCGACAACAAGGCGTTCAGCAAGGTGCCCGGCATTGGGCCGAAGCTCGCCGGCAGGATCGTGCTGGAACTGGCCGGAAAGCTGGTGCCCACCGGCGAGGTGGCTCCGCAGCAGGCGGCTGGTTGGAAAGGCCAGGTGCAGCAGGCCCTCTGCGGCCTGGGCTGGTCAGACAAGGACGCCGCGGCGGCCGTGGACACGACCGCCGACGAGAATCCGGAGGCAGCAGCAGCCGGCCAGGTGGGCGACTTGCTGAGGCTGACGCTGCGGCGGCTGGGCCAGGACGGTGCCCGGACCGGCTCGGCCCGGCGCACCGCGGGAGTGAAGTAGCGTGCCCGAGGACGCCGGGGACAGCCGGCTGGTCTCCACCGCCTCGGAGGCCGAAGAGCGGGCCGTCGAATCGGCGCTGCGGCCCAAGAACCTGGATGATTTCGTCGGCCAGGCGAGAGTCCGGCAGCAGCTGTCGCTGGTGCTGGAAGCCTCCCGGATCCGCGAGCGGACGGCCGACCATGTCCTGCTGTCCGGTCCGCCCGGGCTGGGCAAGACCACGCTGGCCATGATCATCGCCGCGGAAATGAACGCGCCGCTCCGGATCAGCTCCGGTCCGGCGATCCAGCACGCGGGTGATTTGGCGGCGATTCTGTCCTCGTTGACCGAAGGGGAAATTTTCTTCCTCGATGAGATCCACCGGATGTCGCGTCCGGCGGAGGAAATGCTGTACATGGCCATGGAAGACTTCCGGGTGGACATCGTGGTGGGCAAGGGTGCAGGCGCCACAGCCATCCCGCTTGATTTGCCGCCGTTCACGCTCGTCGGAGCCACCACCCGGGCCGGATTACTCCCGGGTCCGCTGCGCGACCGGTTCGGGTTCACCGGGCACTTGGAGTTTTACGCGGTCGAAGAGCTGGAGTTGGTGCTTCGACGCTCAGCGATGCTTCTTGACCTGAAAGTGAGTTCCGCAGGGTTTGCCGAGATCGCCGGCCGCTCCCGCGGCACGCCCCGCATCGCCAACCGTTTGCTCCGCCGGGTCCGGGACTGGGCGTTGGTGCACAAGATTGACCAGATCGATTCCCGTGCCGCAGCGGATGCACTGGACATGTACGAGGTCGACGAGCGTGGCCTGGACCGGCTGGACCGCTCGGTGCTGACCGCACTGATCACCAAGTTCGGTGGCGGGCCGGTCGGACTGTCCACGCTGGCCATCGCTGTCGGTGAGGAAACCGAGACGGTGGAGACCGTGGCCGAACCGTACCTGGTCCGGGAAGGGCTGCTGGGCCGGACGCCCCGCGGGCGGATCGCCACTGCCGCCGCCTGGCAGCACCTGGGGCTGGCGGTGCCGGAACATCTGGCCGCAGGGCAGACCGGTGACCTGCTCGCGGAACTGCTGGAGCCGGACACGGATTTCGCCGATAACTGAAGTGGCCGTGTAAGCGCCGTCACCGCGTAGAATGGTAGGAACGTGCGGAGTGCGCCGTTCCGTGAGGAACCCGGCAGGCTGCGTATACGGTCCGGATTCCTGCCGGTCCGCCCCAGACTTCTAGGATGGAATTTCCTGTGTTCGTAAATCTCTTCGCTGCTACCAATACCCAGCAGCAGTCCGGCGGTGGCATCGATGTGATGACCATCGGCCTGTTCGCTGTTTTCGCGTTGCTGATCTTCTTCATGTTCCGCAAGCAGAAGAAGGTCCAAGCCCAGATGCGCGAAAAGACTGAGCGTCTCAAGGAACAGATGGTTCCCGGCACCGAGGTCATGACCCAGTTCGGTCTCTTTGGCACCGTCGTTTCCGTCGACGCCGACAACAACAAGGTGGTCCTCGAACTGTCTCCGGGCAACACCGCCACGGTGCACACGCAGGCAGTGAACGAAGTGGTGACGCCGGAGGCCCCCGAGGTGCCGGACGATGCCTCCTCGCTGACCGCTGAGCGGGCCGACCGGCCGGAGGAAACCGCCGAGGAGACCCTGAAGCGCCTCAATGAAGAGCAGAACAAAGACACCAAGTAGGCCAGCGACGGCTTAGCCGCATCGGCGTGCAGTGGCGGGGCATGCCCCGCCACTTCGCCGTGTTCCGGCCGGTTCCGCCGGCCGCCTGAGTCGATGAGAGAAAGATCTTCCATGGCACGAACCGGTTCCACCAGCATTGCTCGGCGGACACTTATTTGGCTCGGTGTGCTGCTTGCCGCCGGTACCGTCATCCTCGGCAGTGGTGTCTTCACCAACCAAGCGAGCTGGGCGCCAAAGCTGGCGCTCGACCTTGAGGGCGGCACCCAGATGATCCTGGCCCCGAAGGTCCAAGGCGCCGGGGGCGAGATCACCGGCGAGCAACTGAACCAGGCCGTGGAGATCATTCGCCAGCGTGTTGACGGCTCCGGTGTGGCTGAAGCGGAGATCACCACCCAGTCCGGCCGGAATGTGGTGGTCAGCCTGCCCGGCATTCCGGACCAGCGCACCCGCGAACTGATCCAGGCGTCTGCCGACATGGAATTCCGACCGGTCCTGACCTCTGCGACGGGTGCGGCTGTTCCCGAAGCAGAGCGGACACCGGCGAAGGATATTCCCAAGCCGACGGCCAAGCCGGAGAACTCCAGCGACCCGAATTGGATCACGCCCGAGCTCTACCAGGAATTCGAGGCGCTCGAGTGCCTTGACCCGGCCGCTGCGGCAGACGAAACCGAGCCCGCCGACCCGGCCAAGCCGATGGTTGCCTGCGAACCGGAAACCGGGATGAAGTACATTCTGGGCCCGGTGGAAGTGCCTGGCACCGACATCTCCGATTCCAGCTTCGGCCAGACCCGCGGACAGCAGGGCCAGACCCTGAACCAGTGGGCAGTCAACATCGAGTTCAACGGGGAAGGCACCCGCACCTTCAAGGCCGTCACCGAACGGCTGTTCGGCCTCTCCGGTGCACGCAACCAGTTCGCCATTGTGCTGGACGGCCAGGTCATCTCCGCTCCGACGACCAACGCCGTCATCCCGGATGGCAAACCGCAGATCACCGGCAACTTCACCGAAGAGACCGCGCGCGGCCTTTCCGAACAGCTGAAGTACGGCGCGCTGCCGATCAGCTTCGAGATCCAAAGCGAGCAGCAGATTTCCGCCACGCTCGGCGCCGACCAGCTGCGGATGGGCCTGATCGCCGGCCTCATCGGCCTGGTGCTGGTCGCGGGCTATTCGCTCTTCCAGTACCGGGCGCTCGGCTTCGTCACGATCGCGTCGCTGGTGGTGGCGGGCCTCATCACCTACCTGGCGATTGCGATTTTGGGCTGGACCGAGAACTACCGGCTTTCGCTGGCCGGTGTCGCCGGCCTGATCGTGGCCATCGGCCAGACTGCCGACTCGTTCATCGTCTACTTCGAACGAATCCGCGATGAGCTGCGCGAGGGCCGGGGCCTGGTATCCGCGGTGGACAACGGCTGGAAGCGTGCCCGGCAGACCGTGTTGGCCTCCAAGGCAGTCAACCTGCTGGCCGCCGTCGTGCTCTACTTCGTGGCTGTAGGCAACGTGCGAGGGTTCGCCTTCACGCTGGGCCTGACCGCGGTGGCCGACCTTCTGGTGGTGTTCCTCTTCACCCACCCGACCATGGTGCTGCTGGCCAAGACCAAGTTCTTCGGTGAGGGCCACCGGTTCTCCGGCCTGGATCCGCGCTTGCTGGGCGCGGTGCCGCTGTACCGAGGGGCTGGACGCATCCGCCAGCCGGGCGAACGCACAGCGCCGGTCCGTGCCAAGAACACCGCGGCAGCTGCCGAAGCGGGCCGCCGCCAGACCATCGCCGAACGCCGAGCGGCCGAGAAGCAGCAGGCGACCAGCGGCGCCGGCCGCGGCGCCAACAAGGAGAGCAACTAATGGCCAACTTCGCTAAGTGGGGTAACGACCTCTACACCGGCAAGCGCTCCTATGACTTTGTCGGCAAGTACAAGGTCTGGTTCGGCATCGCCGTCGTCGGCATTCTCCTGTCCATCGTGGTGCCGTTCGTCAAGGGCGGCTTCAACTTGGGCATCGACTTCCGCGGCGGTTCCGAGTTCACCGTGTCCAATGTGCAGAACACCGACGCCGGACCCGGCGAAGCTGCCGTGGCCAAGGTCGCCGCGGAGGCGGACCCCCGGGTGACCAACATCGCGCCGGGCACCATGCGGATCCAGACCGAACGGTTGGACGACGACCAGACTCTGCAACTGCGCGATGAGCTGGTTGGCGCCTACGGCGTGCAGGCCGACGAAGTGACCTCCTCGTACGTCGGTCCCACCTGGGGCGCAGACGTGACCCGGCAGGCGCTCTGGGGCCTGATCGTTTTCGTTGTGCTGTCAGCCTTCATGATGGCGCTGTACTTCCGGACCTGGAAGATGTCCGTCTCCGCGCTCAGCGGGCTCGTGGTGGTGCTGGTCCTGACCGCCGGCGTCTACTCGCTCAGCGACTTTGAGGTAACACCCTCGGCGATCATCGGATTCCTGACCATTCTGGGGTATTCGCTGTATGACACCGTGGTGGTCTTCGACAAGATCCGTGAGAACACGAAGGACCTGGACAAGTCCACCAAGCGGACGTTCGCGGAGGAGGTCAACCTCGCGGTGAACCAGACCCTGGTCCGGTCCATCAACACCTCCGTTGTGGCCGTCCTGCCAGTGGCCGCCATTCTATTCATCGGCGCGTTCGTCCTGGGCGCCGGAACGCTGAAGGACCTGTCGCTGTCGCTGTTCATCGGCATCATCATCGGCGCCGCCACCACCATCTTCATCGCTGCGCCGATGTACGCACTCATCCGGGCGAAGGAACCGGCGCTGGTCAAGCAGGCCCAGCGAGTGGAAGAACGACGCCGGAACGAGCCCGTCACCGTCTGACCCGATTCTGCGGCCGTCGCCG
Organism: Actinomycetota bacterium; assembly: GCA_051751385.1. Lineage (GTDB taxonomy): Bacteria > Actinomycetota > Actinomycetes > Actinomycetales > Micrococcaceae > Crystallibacter. Next base: position 20,553 of record JBNJKW010000005.1, read on the forward strand.
TCTGACGCGGGCCTGCGGCCGTCGCCGTCTGACGCTGCTCTGCGGCCGTCGTCGTCTACGCCGCCCGGGGTGCCGGTCAGCATAAGCGGGCATAGACTGGACGTTGCGGAACAGCGTTGAGTTGGTGCTGCCGCTGGCGGGCGGGATAATCGGCGCCAGCGTCAAGTCCAGGACAAGTCGGAAAGGCGGGCAGGGTTGGCCGAGAACCTCAGGTCGACAGAGCAGGCCAGTGATAGCGGCGCGAAGCCGGATCCTGGTGCTGCTGTGGTGCCTGCGGCCACGGATGCTTCGGCTAGTGCACCGGTCCGGCATGCCTTTCCGGGCCGCCGGGAACGCACCATGTCCCGGCTGGCCCGGTTGGCCGGCAGGGGCGGATCCGGCTATTCGCCGATCCTCGAGCCGCTGTTGCGCACCGTGCGGGCGAACAATCCGCGCGAGGACTTCGACCTGATCCAGCGTGCCTTCGTTGTGGCCGAGCGCAGCCACCGCGGCCAGAAGCGCAAGAGCGGCGATCCTTACATCACGCACCCGGTGGCGGTGGCCACCATCCTCGCCGAACTGGGCATGACCGGCACGACTCTGGCCGCCGCGCTGCTGCACGACACAGTCGAGGATACCGAGTACACCCTCGACGATCTGAGGAAAGAATTCGGCCCAGAGGTCGCCATGCTGGTGGACGGCGTCACCAAGCTGGACAAGGTGCAGTTCGGCGACGCGGCGCAGTCGGAGACCGTGCGCAAGATGGTTGTGGCGATGGCCAAGGACATCCGCGTCCTGGTGATCAAGCTGGCCGACCGGCTGCACAATGCCCGTACCTGGCGCTTCGTGTCCCCGGAGTCTTCCGCCAAGAAGGCCCGCGAGACTTTGGAGATCTTCGCGCCGCTGGCCCACCGGCTGGGCATGAACACCATCAAGTGGGAGCTGGAAGACCTCTCGTTTGCGGCGCTGCATCCTAAGGTCTACGAGGAGATCGTGCGGATGGTGGGGGAGCGCACCCCCGAACGCGAGAAGTACCTGACCACCCTGCGCACCAAGATCGGCGATGATCTGCGCGCGGTCAAGATCAAAGCCACGATCACGGGCCGGCCGAAGCACTACTACTCCATCTATCAGAAGATGATCGTGCGGGGTAAGGACTTCGACGACATCCACGACCTGATGGGCATCCGCGTGCTGGTGGACACCGTCCGCGACTGCTACGCAGCGCTGGGCGCCCTGCATTCGCGGTGGAACCCGCTGCCCGGCCGGTTCAAAGACTACATCGCCATGCCCAAGTTCAATATGTACCAGTCTCTGCACACCACGGTGATCGGTCCGGGCGGCAAACCGGTGGAAATCCAGATCCGGACCCACGAGATGCACCGCCGAGCAGAGTACGGCGTTGCGGCGCATTGGAAGTACAAGGACATTGCCCGCGGCGGCACGGCCGACGGCGGCGACATGGGTTGGCTCCGGAGCCTGATCGATTGGCAGCAGGAGACCAGTGATCCGGCCGAGTTCTTGGACTCCCTCCGGTTTGAGATTAACGCCAAGGAAGTCTTCGTCTTCACCCCCAAGGGCGAAGTCATGGCGCTGCCGGCCGGATCAACGCCGGTGGACTTTGCCTACGCGGTGCATACCGAGGTAGGCCACCGCACGATCGGTGCCCGGGTCAACGGCAAACTGGTACCGCTCAACAGCGAGCTCAACCACGGCGACTGGGTGGAGATCTTCACCTCCAAGGCGGAAGGCGCCGGGCCGAGCCAAGACTGGCAGGGCTTCGTCAAGAGTCCGCGGGCGCGGAACAAGATCCGCCAGTGGTTCACCAAGGAGCGCCGCGAAGAGGCGATCGAAAAGGGCAAGGAACATCTCACCCGCGCCATGCGGAAGCAGAACCTCCCGCTGCAGAAGATGATGACGCACGACGCGTTGATGTCGGTGGCCCAAGAACTCCACCACGCCGATGTGTCCGCGCTGTATGCAGCAGTGGGCGACGGCCACACGTCCGCGCAAAACGTCATTGAGCACCTGGTTGGCCTGCTCGGCGGACAGGAAGCAGTCGAGGATACCGAGCAGTCCATTTCGACGGTGATCAGGAGGCCCAAGCATCCGGACTCCGGGGTCACCGTTGTTGGCGTGGGCGATGTCTGGGTCAAGCTGGCGCGGTGCTGCACCCCGGTTCCACCGGATCCGATCGTTGGGTTCGTCACCCGAGGTTCGGGCGTTTCCGTGCACCGTTCCGACTGCCGCAACGTGGCGGAGCTGAGGGAAACCCCCGACCGCATAGTCAACGTCGCCTGGGCGCCCACCCAGTCCAGCGTTTTCCTGGTGGAGATCCAGGTGGAGGCGCTTGACCGCAAGAGCCTGCTCTCCGACGTCACCCGCGTGCTGGCCGAGAACCATGTCAACATCCTCTCCGCGACGGTGCACACCTCAAGCGACAGGCTGGCCATATCGCGGTTCTCCTTCGAGATGGGCGATCCGAAATACCTGAGTCACGTACTCAGTGCCGTCCGGCGCATCGACGGCGTGTACGACGTCTACCGCACCTCGGGGTCCCAGCGCCGCTGATCGAACTCCACCGCTGAGGCTCGCCCCGGCCCTTGCACGGGGAGCTTCCGGCAACGGCGCCCCAGGTTGCGCAACGTGGGACGTGCCGGCTACGAGGGGCGTTCCGGCTATGGCCCCGCGCCCATCGCTGCGCCGATACGCTGCAGCGCCCGGGCCTTGCCCGGCAATCTGGGCCTGGCCTCGATCGCCTGCTGAATGACGTTTAGCTGGCAACCGAGCCCCTTGGCTCCGGCCAGCGCGCTCAAGACCCGGACCGCATCCGGTTCCGGAGCGTGCAATGCCACGTCCAGCGCCGTCCTCAACGGGGTACTGACCGGGACGCCGCCGATGGTCACAGTATCCAACGGGCCCAGCGTCACTTCATGGATCAGGGCCGGGCGATAGCGGCCCTGCGAGATGGCCCGGTGCCGGTGGTCCAGCAGTACCGAGAGCTTTTCGGGTTCCGGGGCGCAGCCGTATACCCACGCCGCGGTCAGCCTCCCCAGTACCACCTTCCGACGGACCTGCTCCGGCAGGCTGAAGAAGGCGGCAGCCGCGCGGTGCCGGGGCGTGATCTGGTCCCATGGCAACGCAAAGCCCGAGCCATAGACGTTGGCCAACAGGCCGTCCAGCCGCATGCACTCGAGTTCGCTGCGACTGAACGGGTGACCGGGACGCAGTACCGCCGGCGGTGCCTGCGCCGCAGAGGCAGCCGGCGAGGCAGGGGATAGGTGAAGGACCATGCCAGCCAGCATGCCAAACGGCACCCGACAGCCGAAGGGGCCGGGAGCGCTTTGTGGAAAGCGTTCCCGGCCCCTCCGGCTGTGTAGGGCTTAGCTGCTAGGAGAAGTCTTCAGCCGAGCGCTGAAGGGTGTCCAGCCACTGGCGGCGCGCATCCAGGGCCTCTCGTGCCTTGGTGATCCGCCGCTGGTCCCCGGCCCGTTCGGCCTGGGCGAGGTCATCCTCAAGCCCGGCAATGGCGGACTCGAGCTGGGACAGTGCGCTGTTGGTACGTGCCTTGGTTTCCGGGTTTGTCCGTCGCCAGTGGTCGTCCTCGGCCGACTTGACGGCATCTTCGACCTTGCGCAGGCCGGCGTCAACCCGCTGCATGTCGCCGCGGGGCACCTTCCCGGCTTCCTCCCAGCGATCGCGGATCGACTGCAAGGACTTCTTGGCCGCGGCCAGATCGGTCACGGGCAGCAGCGCCTGCGCCTCGGCTACCAGCGCCTCCTTAACCGCCAGGTTGGCGGAGAACTCCTGGTCGATCGCCTCATTGGCGGCCTGGCGTGCAGCGAAGAACTTGTCCTGGGCCGCACGGAACCTGGTCCACAGGGCGTCATCATCCTTGCGGCTAGCGCGCTTGGAAGCCTTCCAATCGTCCATCAGCTTGCGGTACTCGGCGGCGGTGTGGCCCCAGTCAGTCGAGCTGGACAGCTCTTCCGCACGGGCGATCAAGGCTTCCTTGGCGGCCTTGGCCGCGGCGTTGTCGCTGTCGAGCTGGCTAAAGAATGCGCGGCGGTGCCGGTCGAAGACCGTGCGGGCCGAGCGGAATCGCTTCCAGAGTGCGTCCTCGGTGCTGCGCCCCAGCCGGACGCCGTTCTTTTGGGCGGATTTCCAAGCGTCGAAGAGTTCGTTCATGCGCGCGCTGCTGGTCTTCCACTGCACCGACGACGGTTCCTTGCCCGCGATCTCCTCCGCCTCGGCGACGATGGCCTCCCGGGCAGCCAACTCAGCGGCCCGCTGGGCCTCCTGGCCGGCCTTCTCGGCCTTCTGCAATTCGCTGATGGCAGTATCCAGTGCCTCCAGCCGGGCTTCGAGCGCGGGGACGTCGCCCACCATGTGGCGCTCGGCCGTCTGGGCCTTCAGATGCTCCAGCGTCTTGTGCATGTCAGTGGACGGGGCCTTGGCTTCCACACGCTGTTCCAGCAGCGATACCTGAGCTGCGACGTCGTCGTACTTGCGCACAAAGTAGGCCAGCGCCTCGTCTTTGCTGGTGTCCGGATACTGCCCAACCGGGTGTTCCTGGCCGTCGATCAGCAGGAACACGTGGCCGTCGTCGGTTACCCGGGCCCATTTGGACGCCTCAGACAACGGCGTGGAGGCCACTGTAGGGGCCGGGATGACTTGCTGTGCCGGAGCGCCAGCAGCACTCTTTCCGGGCATGGCAGCCGGCGTCGGCTTCGGTCCGGGCATGGGCTTCGGAGTCGGCTTGGCGGCCGGGCTCGGGGCGTCGGCGGAAGCTTCGGGGACGGCCGGTGCCGCATTGGAGGATGCCTGCTGTTCGGCAGCAGAGGGTTCTTCAGCCCCAGCGGCTTCCTGAGCCTGCCCGGTCTGTTCGGCCGGGGTCGGCTCGGTCTGCGTCGGCTCGGCCGGGGCCTGTTCTGCCTCAGCTGGAGGCTGCTCGGCCGGGGTCGGCTCGGTCTGCGCCGGCTCAGTCGGGGCCTGTTCTACCTCAGCTTGAGCCTGCTCAGCCGGGGTGGGCTCGGCCTGCGCCGGCCCAGCCGCTACCTGCCCAGCCGCTACCTGCTCAGCAGGCGCCTGCTCGGCCTGTGCCGGAGCGGCCGCGGCCTGTTCGGTCTCGGTGGCCGGGGCTGTTTCGTCGGATTGTTGACTAGGTGTCACCGCTAGAACTCTTTCGCTTGTGTCCAGAGCCGCCTGGTCTGGCGGCGCCGTCGTGATGTTGGGCTCACCGAAGGGTGAACGACTTTATTGTTACCGGTATTTTAGGCGGGCCGTCCTGGCTATTGGCATCCTCGACGCCGCCGGCCGCAATCTGCTTGATCACGTCCAGCCCTTCGGTTACCTTACCCATAATCGTGTAGCCGCCGGTATCCTGCGGGATCGTCGAATCCTTCCACGCAATGAAGAATTGCGTGCCGTTGCTGTAAGTGTTCGCGCCGCGGGCGACGGCAATAGTGCCTGCCGGGTAAACGCCGTCCTCGGGGGTGTTCTCTACCGGGCCCCACTGGTATTCGGGATCGCCGCTGCCGGCGCCGTCCACCGAACCGCACTGGAGCACGCCCATGCTGGTTGCCGTGGTGAGCCGGTGGCAGGTCTTGCCCTCGAAAAACCCGTCCTTCGCCAAGGTGCTGAAGACCGCCGTCGCCTGGGGAGCGGCCTTGCCGTCCAGTTCCACGCCGACGTCACCCTCATTGGTCGCGATGGTGCCGCTGAAAACCTTGCCCGCAGCGACCTCCGGCGAGGGAATGTTGGCTGCATTGGCGGAGGACGACGGCGAGGGCGCGGCTGCGGGGTCCTCGAGGCCTTGGCGGACCTGTTCCATTTGGGACGGAGTGGGGTTCGCGGCGAAGACGGTGAGCTGGACGGCCACGGCACCGGCTGCCAAGGCCGCGATGGCCACCCCGGCGGCGATGTTGTCCCGCTTGCGCCGCGCCAACTGCTGCCGGCGCAGGTCGCGCTTGGCTTCCATCCGGGCAATACGCCGCCGGGCTTCGCGGTCCGGACTCTTCCGTGCCAATGCTCCTCCTGGTCTACGCTGACTGGGTCCGCCCCGCCGGCGGGGCCGCACCGGCAGGGCGGTTTGGTTCCGCTGCCGGTGCAGGCCTTAAAATGGTCCAGCAGCCAGTTTAGCGATTCAGTGCCGCTGCGCGGTCGCCGGCTTCAGAACGACCAGCCCTTCTTGACCCCTCATCTACTAGGAGATACGTCCGTATGGCACGCAAGGCCTCGCTGTCAGGCTTCCCGGAATGGCTTCCGCAGGAGAGGCTCGTGGAACTTCATGTGCTGGATTCCCTGCGCCGGACTTTTGAGCTGCACGGTTTCTCCTCCATCGAGACGCGCGCCGTCGAAACCGTGGCGCAGCTGCTGCGCAAGGGCGAGATCGATAAAGAGGTCTACGGCCTGCACCGGTTGCAGGCCGACGAAGCCGAGGGTAAGGGCGAGGACAAGCTGGCCCTGCACTTCGACCTCACCGTGCCGTTCGCACGCTACGTGGTGGAGAACGCCGGCCACCTGGCCTTCCCGTTCCGCCGTTACCAGATCCAGAAGGTCTGGCGCGGGGAGCGTCCGCAGGAAGGCCGCGCGCGCGAGTTCACCCAGGCGGACATCGACGTGGTGGGCGACGGCGAGCTGCCGTTCCGCTACGACGTGGAACTGGCGCTGGTGATCGTCGAGGCCCTCAGCGCGCTGCCTATCCCGGACTTCAAGCTCCGCGTGAACAACCGCAAGCTCGCCGAGGGCTTCTATCGCGGCATCGGCCTGACCGATACCGCCGGTGTCCTGCGCAGCATCGACAAGCTGGAGAAGATCGGCCCCGAGAAGGTTGCCGCGCTGCTGCAGGAAGAACTAGGGGCCACCGACGAACAGGCGCAGGCTGCGCTGAAGCTCGCCTCCATCCGTACCGATGACACCTCTTTCGTGGAGCAGGTGCGAGCCCTCGGCGTCCAGCACGAACTGCTGGAGACCGGCCTGGCCGAGCTGGAGGAAGTCATCGGCGAGGCGCACCGGCGGGCCCCCGGCAAGGTGATGGCCGACCTGAGCATCGCCCGCGGCCTGGACTACTACACCGGCACCGTCTACGAAACCGTGCTCGTGGGCCACGAACAGCTCGGTTCCATCTGCTCCGGCGGCCGGTATGACGCGCTGGCCACCAAGGGCAACCGCACCTTTCCCGGCGTCGGGCTGTCCATCGGTGTGACCCGGCTGGTGATGCGGATCCTGGGCCAGGAGTTCGCCACCGCGTCGCGGCATGTCCCGACGGCGGTCCTGGTCACCTTGGCGAACGAGGACAGCTGGTCGCAGGCCCAGGACGTGGCCGGCCAGCTGCGCGAACGCGGCATCAGCGTGGAAGTGGCCGCCAAGGCGGACAAGTTCGGCAAACAGATCAAGTACGCCGACCGCCGCGGCATCCCGTTCGTCTGGTTCACCTCCGTGGCCGACGATGGCAGTCACAGCCACGAAGTGAAGGACATCCGTTCCGGCGACCAGACGGCGGCGGATCCGGCCGTCTGGACCCCTCCGGCGGAGGATCTCGCCCCGCAGATTACTGCGGCCGCCCACTGAGGGCAGCCGCGGTTGGGCGGCCCTGCTCCGCCGCGGTTGGCGGACCGGCTCAGGCGCCGGACCGGCGGCGGACCGGCGCCAGCGCCGCACGGCCGACCACCCCCGCGCCGAGCACGGCCACCATCATCACCACGGACGTAACCGGCAGGGTGAAGGCCAGCAGGAGGCAGCCGAGGAGCCCTGCGACGTTCAGCAGTTTCGGCGCATGCCAGGGCCGCTCGTCGAGGGTGAGGGCGGCCGCATTCGTGACGCTGTAGTAAATCAGCACGCCGAAGCTGGAGAGCCCCACCACGGCGAGCACATCCTGGGTGAGCAGCAGGAAAATGACGACGGCGGCCACGACCAGGTCCGCCGCCCACGGAACCTTGAAACGGGTGCCCACCGTGGCGAAGACGCGCGGCAGGTCGCCTTCCCGGGCCATGGCGAAGGTGGTCCGGCCGACGCCGGCGATCAGTGCCAGCAGGGCGCCCAGGCTGGCGAGGGCGGCCGCGATGGCCATGGCCGTGGTGCCCACCCCACCTCCGACCTCCTCCATGACGGCGCGCAGCGGGGCATCGCTCTCCGCCAGCAGTTCGGGTCCCAGGTAGCGCAGCAGTCCCAGGCCGATCAACACATAGAGCACGAACGTAATCAGCAGCGCCGAAAAGATCGCCACGGGAATCAGCTTCTTCGGTTCGCGGATCTCTTCACCCATTGTGGCGATCCTGGCGTAACCGGCGAACGCGAAGAAGAACAGCCCCGCGGCCTGCAGCACGCCGTATGGGGACGCGGCGACCGGCCCGGCCGGAGCCCCGACCGGATCGGCGTCGAAGGCCACAACGATCGCGAAAACCAGCACGGCGGCCACGTACGCCACGATCCACCGGGTCACCCACGCGGTTCGGGTGATGCCCAGCAGGTTGACCGAGGTCAGCACCACGACGGCGGCCACGGCGGCGGCCGTGGCATACTCCGGGAAAACGTAGAGGCCGAAGGTCAGGGCCATGGCCGCGCAGGAGGCAATCTTGCCGGTCACGAAGCTCCAGCCGGCCAGGAAGCCGGGCCATTCGCCCAGCCGCTTCCGTCCGTAAATGTACGTGCCGCCGCTGGTGGGGTAGAGGGCGGCCAGCTGCGCGGTGGCCGCCGCGTTGCAATAGGCCACAAACGCCGCGATGGCCAGTGCCAGCGGCAGCCACGAACCGGCCGCGGCGGCCGCGGGACCAAACACCACGAAGACGCCGGCACCGATCATGGATCCGACGCCCAAGGTGGTGGCGTCCACCCCGCCCAACCGGCGTTCCAGCGATGATTCACTACTCACAGTTGCTCCAGCTCCTTGCCCGCTGCGCCCGGGCGCCGGCCGGCCGGTCCGGGCCATTTCCTCTCGCGCGGCGGTAGCCGAGGTCCGGGGCGCAGCTTGATCAACGGTAAACTCGTCTACATCTCCACTCACCATAGCCGTATCCCGCCGCCGCACGAGGTAAACAGAGGGCGGCGAACAGATGAGCGAATCGTTCTACCGGAAGGACTGTTGTGCTGCGCACACACGACCTCGGCACCCTCAGGGCCGAGCACATCGGACAAACCGTTACCCTCGCCGGCTGGGTGGCCCGCCGCCGCGACCACGGTGGTGTGGCCTTCCTGGATCTGCGCGACGCCTCCGGTGTGGCCCAGGTGGTGGTCCGCGAAGAGGACGTCTTCCATGCGCTGCGCAACGAGTACGTGCTGCAGATCAAGGGCACAGTCGAGAAGCGCCCCGAGGGCAACGAAAACCCGGCCCTTGCCAGCGGTGAGGTAGAGGTGATCGCGGAGGACGTCGTCGTCCTCAATACCGCCGACCCGCTGCCGTTCCAAGTGGACGAGCACGTGGAGGTGGGCGAGGAAGCCCGGCTCAAGCACCGCTACCTGGACCTGCGCCGGCCCGGACCGTCGAAGGCACTGCGGTTGCGTTCGGAGGTCAACCGCGTGGCACGCGAACTGCTGCACGCCGACGGATTCGTGGAGATCGAAACCCCGACGCTGACCCGCTCGACGCCGGAAGGCGCCCGTGACTTCCTGGTGCCGGCACGGCTGGCCCCCGGCTCCTGGTACGCGCTGCCGCAGTCCCCGCAGCTGTTCAAGCAGCTGCTGCAGGTGGGCGGCTTTGAGAAGTACTACCAGATTGCCCGCTGCTACCGCGACGAGGACTTCCGCGCCGACCGCCAGCCGGAATTCACCCAGCTGGACATCGAGGCCAGCTTCGTGGACCAAGACGACATCATCGCGCTGGGCGAGCGGATCGTGCAGGCTCTGTGGCGGCTGATCGGCGTCGAAATCAGCACCCCGATCGCCCGGATGACCTACGCCGAGGCGATGGACAGGTACGGCTCGGACAAGCCGGACCTGCGGTTCGGCCAGGAACTGACCGAGCTGACCGACTTCTTCAAGGACACCACCTTCCGCGTCTTCCAGGCTCCGTACGTGGGCGCCGTGGTGATGCCCGGCGGCGCCTCGCAGCCCCGCCGCACGCTGGACGCCTGGCAGGAATGGGCCAAGCAGCGCGGCGCCAAGGGCCTTGCCTACGTGCTGGTCCAGGAGGAGGGCGAGCTCACCGGCCCGGTGGCCAAGAACCTCACCGACTTCGAACGCGAGAACCTCGCCGGCACCGTGGGCGCCAAGCCCGGTGACTGCATCTTCTTCGCCGCCGGCGATCGCTCCGCCTCCCGCGCCCTGCTGGGCGCGGCCCGGGTGGAAATCGGCCACCGCACCGGACTGATCAATGACGGCGACTGGGCGTTCGTCTGGATCGTGGACGCACCGATGTTCGAGCCGGCCGAGGCCGCCGTGGCCTCCGGCGACGTGGCGGTCGGCTCCGGCAAGTGGACGGCCGTGCACCACGCCTTCACGTCGCCCAAGCCGGAGTTCGTGGACACCTTTGACACCGATCCGGAGTCGGCGCTGTCCTACGCCTACGACATTGTCTGCAACGGCAACGAGATCGGCGGCGGCTCCATCCGTATCCACAAGCGCGACATGCAGGAGCGCGTGTTCAAGGTGATGGGGCTCGACAAGGAGTCGGCGCAGACCAAGTTCGGCTTCCTGCTGGAAGGCTTCAAGTACGGCGCCCCGCCGCACGGCGGCATCGCGTTCGGCTGGGACCGCGTGGTGGCGCTGCTGGCCGGCGAGGATTCGATCCGCGAGGTCATCGCCTTCCCGAAGACCGGCGGCGGCTACGATCCGCTGACCGCTGCCCCGGCCGCGATCACGCCGCAGCAGCGCAAGGAAGCGGGCGTGGACGCCAAGCCACAGGCCAAGGACCCGACCAAGGACTCCGCCAAGGAGCCCGCGAAGGAGCCCGCCAAGGAGCCCGAGGCCAAGTAACCCGGCACCGAGCCGGCACCGCATTCGGCACTGACGGACGACGGCGGGCGCGCACCTCTTGTGGTGCGCGCCCGCCGTGTTGTCTGCTGGGGGCATGACTACGGACACCGGCGCCGACGTTTCGATCGTGCCCGCGAATGAAACGACGTGGGAGGACCTGCAGAAGGTTCTGGGTGTCCGCGGGGAGGCGTCCCGCTGTCAGTGCCAGTGGTTCCAGACCCCTGCGGCTCAATGGCGGGAGGAGCGTGTGGAGGAACGGGCCTTCCGGCTCCGGGCCGAGACCGGCTGTGGTGATCCGGCGGCCGATTCCACCAGCGGCCTGGTGGCCTACCTGGACGGTGAGCCGGCCGGTTGGTGTGCGGTGGAACCGCGGACGGCTTATCGGCGCTTGCGGACCAGCCGGGTGGTGTGGGCCGGCCGCGACGAGGATCCGGACGACGGCAGCGTCTGGGCGGCGGTCTGCTTTGTGACCCGAGTGGGTTTCCGGCGCCGCGGCATCAGCCGGGCGTTGGCCGCGGCCGTGCCGGGCTGGGCGCAGGATAACGGTGCCCGCGCCGTCGAAGGGTATCCACTGGTCCCGAAGCCGGGGCAGGAAATGACGTGGGGCGAATTGTATGTTGGCAGCCGCAGCATCTTCGCCGCGGCCGGTTTCCGCGAAGTCAGCCGGCCCACCGCCCGCCGCGCCGTGATGCGGATCGACTTCGAGCAGTAGGCCGGGCGGCGCGTTCTTGGTTCGGGGATATGGGCGGGCCGTCACGGCGCAGGGAGGGCGCCGCCGGCTGACCGGCACCGGCGCGGCCGGTGCCGGCAGGACACCGCCGCGGAACGGATAGCCTTGACGGTGTGAGTGATTTGTTCAGTGCAGCCGCGGACGACGACGAAGACTACGACGGCGGGGGCCACGGCCACAATGCAGCGTCCGGCGACGGCAGCGGATCCACCCGTCCGCGCAGCCCGCTGGCGGTCCGGATGCGTCCGCGCACGCTCGATGACGTGGTGGGCCAGCAACACCTGCTCCAGCCCGGGTCGCCGCTGCGCTTGTTGGCGGCCGGCGGTGCGGCCACCGGGCCGGCGGGACCGTCGTCGCTCATGCTCTGGGGTCCGCCCGGCACCGGCAAGACCACGCTGGCGCATGTGATCGCCCGCGGGCCGGGCCGCAAGTTCGTGGAGCTCTCCGCGATCACCGCCGGCGTCAAGGACGTGCGCCGCGTGATGGACGAGGCGCTGACCGCCCGCGACCTGCACCGCACCACCACGGTGCTGTTCCTGGACGAAATCCACCGTTTCAACAAGGCACAGCAGGACGCGCTGCTGCCCGGCGTCGAAAACCGCTGGGTGGTGCTGGTCGCCGCCACCACGGAGAACCCGTCGTTCTCGGTGGTCTCGCCGCTGCTGTCCCGTTCGCTGTTGCTGACCCTGAAGCCGCTGACCGCCGACGACATTGAGCAGCTGCTGGTGCGCGCGGTCCAGGACGAGCGCGGGCTGGCCGGCCGGGTGGAGCTGAGCGAGGAGGCGCTGGAACACCTGGTCCGGCTGGCCGCCGGCGACGCCCGCCGCGGCCTGACCTCGCTGGAAGCCGCCGCGGGCGTGGCCTGGGGCGAGTCCGGCGGGGAAGGCGAAGACGGCGCCCCGGTGCGGGTGGAGCTCGGCCACGCCGAGCGCGCCACCGACCGTGCCGCCCTGCGCTACGACAAGGCGGGGGACCAGCACTACGACATCACCAGTGCCTTCATCAAGTCCATGCGCGGTTCCGACGTGGATGCCGCGCTGCACTACATGGCGCGGATGCTGGAGGCGGGGGAGGACCCGCGCTTCGTGGCGCGCCGGATCATGGTCCACGCCTCCGAGGACGTGGGGATGGCCGATCCCACGGCGTTGCAGACGGCGGTCGCCGCCGCCCAGGCCGTCCAGTTGATCGGCATGCCGGAAGCCCGGCTGGTGCTGGCCCAGGCCGTGGTCCACATCGCCACCGCGCCGAAGTCGCCGGCCTGCTACTTGGCGATCAACGCCGCCGTGGCGGACGTCCGGGCAGGGCGCGGCCAGGGGGTCCCGGTCCACCTGCGCGACTCCCACTACGCGGGGGCCAAGGGGATGGGCCACGGCAAGGGGTACGTGTATTCACACGACGCCCCGCACGGGATCGCCACCCAGCAGTACGCGCCGGACGACCTGGTGGGCCGTAACTACTACGAACCCACCACCAACGGCGCCGAGCGGGAGATCTCGGCCCGGGTGGACCGGCTGCGCAAGATCATCCGCGGATCCTGACGACGGCGGGGTCCCGGCTTTCGGACGGCAGGCCGCTTCAGGCGCGGCGCGGCTTGGCGAAGTCCTCGGTGTCGAGGCTGATGGTGAACGGGCCTGAGTTCACCAGTTCCACCTCCATCATGGCGCCGAAGACACCGGTCTCCACCTGGGCGCCCAGGCCGCGCAGCGCGGAGACGAAGTGTTCCAGCAGCGGTTCACTCACGTCGCCGGGGGCGGCCGCGGACCAGGATGGGCGCCGGCCGCGCCTGGTGTCCGCGTACAGCGTGAATTGGCTGACCACCAGCAGCGGGGCGCCGGTGTCGGCGCAGGAGAGCTCGCCGTCCAGGATGCGCAGCCGCCAGATCTTCTCCGCCAGTACGGCGGCGTCCTGGGCGGTGTCGGTGTGGGTGGCGCCCACCAGCACCACCAGTCCGGGACCGGGCAGGGCGCCCACCACGGCGCCGTCGACGCTGACGCTGGCGCGGCTGGCGCGCTGCAGGATGGCTCGCATCCAGCCAGCCTAGACGTGGCAGGGCCACCGGCCGGCTGATGCTAGAATGGTTGGCTGACTGGCAAGCCGTTCTTGCGCCGTCGATCCCTAGAGCAGTTCAGCGAAGGGGAGAAGCGTGCCCGGGACGGACTGTAGCTGAAGGTAGCGGTTGACCAACGCTCTCCGGGACTTGGAGGCCAGCAAACCATTGCACCCGCACATAACTGGAAGGACATCGTGGCTAACAACACACGAGCCCGCCGCAAGGTCCGCATTTCGCGTGCCCTTGGCATTGCCCTGACGCCCAAGGCTGAGAAGTACATGGAGCGTCGTCCGTACGGCCCCGGCCAGCACGGACGCGCCCGCCGCAAGCAGGACAGTGACTACGCCGTTCGTCTGCGTGAAAAGCAGCGTCTGCGTGCCCAGTACGGCATCCGCGAAGCACAGATGACCCGTGTCTTCGAGGAAGCCCGCAACACCGCCGGTCTGACCGGTGAAAACCTGATCGAGCTGCTGGAAATGCGTCTTGACGCCCTGGTGCTGCGTGCCGGCTTCGCCCGCACCATCGCCCAGGCCCGCCAGCTTGTGGTGCACCGCCACATCATGGTCAACGGCAAGCGCGTGGACCGTCCGTCCTTCCGCGTTTCCGAGGGCCAGCTGATCCACGTGCACGAGCGCTCCGAAAAGATGCCCCCGTTCCAGGTGGCAGCTGCCGGCGCTCACCGCGACGTGCTCCCCAACGTTCCGGCGTACCTCGATGTCGCTCTGGAGAAGCTGCAGGCCCGCCTGGTCCGCCGCCCCAAGCGCTCCGAGGTTCCCGTGACCTGCGAAGAGCAGCTGGTGGTCGAATACTACGCTCGCTAGAAAAGTAGTTCCGGGGTCTGAAACCCCAGGAACCACTTCTGCGAGATGCCGCCTCCGTGCACGGAGGCGGCGCTGAACAGCCCGCGGCATCGGCCGCGGGCTGTTCAGTAGGTAAGGTGATGTGAGTGGCGGGAAAGATGCCTGCACCAGGCTCGCCCCGCCGTCGTCAGCCGGACCCCTGCAGCACGAGGCATGCCTGCGCTGCGCGCGGACCGGATGACGCCGTCAACCAACAAAGAGGAGCGTTTGAACCTATGTCAGGTGGAGATATCGCCGGGCTGATCGCCGCGGGCGTGTTCGCGGTGCTGGTGGCCCTGCTGGCCATCCCGGTGTGGAAGCTAGGCAAGGTGTTTGATGAACTGCGCCGGGCCATCCGCGAGATCAGCGACGGCACCACCCCGTTGATTGGCGAAGTCACCACCACGGTCAGCACCACCAACGAACAGTTGAGGAAGGTGGACGGCATCTCCAGCAACGTGTCGGACGCCTCGGCCAACGTTTCCGCCCTGACGTCGCTGCTCTCCGCGACCTTGGGCTCGCCGCTGATCAAGGTGGCAGCCTTCTCCTACGGCGTGCGCAGCGCCTTCAATACCGCCGGCAAGGGCGCGCCCGAGGGCAAGCGCCGCCGCGGCCGCTAATCCGCGAGAGGAACCGACATGAAGCGAATGATCTGGATGGCCGCAGGTGTGGCGATCGGCGTGCTCGCGGTCCGCAAGCTGTCCCAGACGCGGGATGCGCTGGGACCGGCCGGGCTGAACCGCGCCCTGGGACAGGTGGCCGATTCGGTGGCCGCCTTCGCCGACGCGGTCCGCGACGGCATGCAGGAACGCGAAACCGACCTGCGCCTGGCCCTGGGCATCGATTCCGCCGACGACGTCCGCACGCGCTAAGTTTTTTCACGGCATTCAAGCCACGCACCGGCCCGCACGGGCGGTTTGTACCCTGGAAGGTAAGACACAGGCACCATGAAATCCCACGAGATTGTCCGCCGCTGGCTCGACTTCTTCGAGAAAAAGGGCCATGCCGTGGTCCCGTCGGCGTCCTTGGTGTCGCCGGACCCGTCGCTGCTGTTCACGGTGGCGGGCATGGTGCCGTTCATCCCGTACCTGACCGCCCGCGAGACGCCGCCGTTCCCGCGCGCCACCAGCGTGCAGAAGTGCATCCGTACCGCGGACATTGAAGAGGTCGGCAAGACGGTCCGGCACGGCACCTTCTTCCAGATGTGCGGCAACTTCTCCTTCGGTGACTACTTCAAGGAGCAGGCCATCGCGATGGCCTGGGAACTGCTGACCAGCCCGGTGGAGCAGGGCGGCTACGGCCTGCCCCCGGAGAAGCTGTGGATCACCGTCTACGAAGAGGACGAGGAAGCCCTCGCCATCTGGCGCGACCAGGTCGGCGTTCCGGCCGACCGGATCCAGAAGTCCGGCAAGAAGGACAACTACTGGTCCACCGGCCAGCCCGGCCCCGCCGGCCCGTGCTCGGAAATCTTCTACGACCGCGGCCCGGAGTACGGGATCGAAGGCGGCCCGCTCGCCGATGAGACCCGCTACATCGAGATCTGGAACCTGGTCTTCATGCAGTACCAGCGCGGTGCCGGCATCGGCAAGGAAGACTTCGAAATCCTGGGCGAGCTGCCGCAGAAGAACATCGACACCGGCCTGGGCATGGAACGCCTCGCAATGATCCTGCAGGGCGTGGAGAACATGTACGAGACGGACCAGGTCCGCCCCGTGCTGGACAAGGCCGCGGAAATTTCCGGCCGCGAATACACCAGCGCCGAGTCCGACGACGATCCGCACCACACCGACGATGTGCGGCTGCGCGTCGTGGCCGACCACATCCGCTCCGCCCTGATGCTGATTTCCGACGGCGTGACCCCCTCCAACGAGGGCCGCGGCTACGTGCTGCGCCGCCTGATCCGCCGTGCCGTGCGCGCCATGCGCCTGCTCGGCGTGGAAAACGCCTGCCTGCCGGAGCTGCTGCCGGTCTCCCGCGACGCCATGAAGGGCACTTATCCGGCGGTGGCGGACGACTTTGAGCGGATCAGCCGGATTGCCTATGCCGAAGAGAAGGCCTTCCTGCGCACCATCGCCTCCGGCACCGCCCGGCTGGAAGAGGCGGTGAAGGAATCGAAGGCCGCGTCGAAGCCGATTTCCGGCGAGGACGCCTTCGCCCTGCACGACACCTACGGCTTCCCGATCGACCTCACCTTGGAAATGGCCGAAGAAGCGGGCCTGCGGGTGGACGAGGCCGGGTTCCGCACGCTGATGGCCGAGCAGCGCCAGCGCGCCCAGGCCGATGCCCGCGGCAAGAAGCTGGGCCACGCCGACGTGACCGTCTTCCGCGAGATGCTGGCCGAGGGCGAGACCGTCTTCACCGGCTATGACGAACTGAACACCGAATCGACCGTGCGCGGCATTGTCCGCGGGGGCGAAGTGCGCGGTTTCGCCGGCCAGGGCGAGGAAATCGAGCTGGTGCTCGACGCTACCCCGTTCTACGCCGAGGCCGGCGGCCAGGCAGCCGACGTCGGACTGATCACCGGCGACGGGTTCGTGGTCGAGGTGCTGGACGTGCAGAAGCCGGTCAAGGGCCTGAGCGTGCACAAGGCCGTGGTCCGCGAGGGCGAACTGCCCGCCGGCGCCACGGTCCAGGCCGCGGTCGATGCGCAGCGCCGCCATGCCGGCGAGCAGGCGCACTCCGGCACGCACATCATCCACGCCGCCCTGCACCAGATCCTGGGCCCGGAGGCGCTGCAGCGCGGTTCCTTCAACAAGGCCGGCTACCTCCGCTTCGACTTCTCCTGGGGCGAAGGCCTCTCCGACGCCGCCAAGTCGGAGGTCGAAGAGGTCTCGAACCTGGCCATCCGCAACAACTTCGAGGTCCAGACCCGCGTGATGCCGCTGGCCCAGGCCCGCGAGCTGGGCGCGATGGCGCTCTTCGGCGAGGCCTACGGGGACACCGTGCGCGTGGTGGAGATCGACGGGGCCTGGTCCCGCGAACTCTGCGGCGGCACCCACGTGGAGGGCACCTCGCAGATCGGGTCGCTGCTGCTGCTGGGCGAGGCCTCCGTGGGCTCCGGCAACCGGCGGGTGGAGGCGTTCGTGGGCATGGAGGCCTTCCGCCACATGGCCGCCGAACGCGCCCTGGTGACCGAGCTGTCCGAGATGCTCAAGGTTCCCGGCGCCCAGCTGCCCGAGCGGATTGCCGCCACCCTGGCCAAGCTCAAGTCCATGGAGAAGGAACTGGACAAGCTGCGCAAGGAACAGCTGGCCGCCTCCGCCGCCTCGCTGGTCGGCCAGGCGCAGGACGCGGCAGGCATCCGCTTGCTGGCGCACAACGTCGGCGGCCTCAACGGCGCCGACGACCTGCGCAACCTGGCCCTGGACCTGCGGACCCGGCTGGGCTCCGAGCCGGTCACCGTGGCGATGACGGGTGTGGCCAACGGCCGGCCGCTGATTTTGGTGGCCACCAACGAAGCAGCCCGCGCCGCCGGTGTGAAGGCCGGCGCGCTGGTCAAGATCGCTGCCGGCGTGCTGGGTGGCGGCGGCGGCGGCAAGGACGACGTAGCCCAGGGCGGCGGATCGGACGCGGCCAAGATCGACGAGGCACTGGCCGCCGTGACGGCTGCGGTCGCGAACCGCTAGGGGGCGGCAGCGTGTCTTCTTATCCGCGCGGCACCAAACTCGGTGTGGACGTCGGTGCGGTGCGCGTGGGCGTGGCCAGCTGTGATCCGGACGGGATCCTGGCCACCCCGGTACGCACCCTGAAGCGCGACGCGAAGAAGGACAGCGACATCAGGGTGCTGGTGCGCGAGGCCGCCGAACGGGGCGCCGTCCAGTTTTTCGTGGGGCTTCCACGGACACTTTCCGGCGGCGACTCTGCGTCCACCGAGATGGCCCGGAGCTACGCCCGGAAGCTGGCCGCGGCGCTGGCCGCGGCCGGGTCCGAGGCCAGCGTCAGCCTGATTGATGAACGCCTGACCACCGTGGCGGCGCACCGGGGACTGCGCGATGCTGGCATGGATACGCGTCAACATCGTAAAGTGGTGGATCAGGTAGCTGCGGTAGGTATCCTGCAGCAGGCTATTGACATGCAACGGGCCCAAGGACAGGACGTGGGGACACCTGTCGCACCGCCCGCCGGCAAACAGGTGCCGGACGCCAGCCATGAGGAGCCGACGATTACGCACGGACACGATCGAAGCGGGGATCCGGGAACGTGAGCAAGCACCCCGACGACTGGACCAATCTGCCGTCCCGGCGTGCCGCGCGCGGACGCCAGGCCGCTGATCCGCGCTTTGACGACACCGTTCCGCCGTACTGGGACGACGACGCGGTACCCGAATGGGAAGAGCCGCCCGCGGACGAGGCGTGGCTGCCCGATCCGGCCAGCCAGCCGGCGGCGCCCGAGCCCCCCGATGCACCGGCAGCGGACGAACCGGCAGCCGCCGGCTGGAACGATCCGGAGCCGGCCACCGTGATCCAGCCGCACGTACCCACCCGCGGTGAGCCCCGCCGTCGTCCTCAGCCGGAGGCAGAACCCGAGGCAGAATATGCCGCCGGCGCCACCGAACGCGGGGCAGAATATGCCGCCGGCACCGCCGACGCGGGCCAGGGCTATGACGACGACGGCCAGGTCTACCACGACGGCCGGCTGGACTTTTTTGAGGATGAATCTGCCACCGGCGGGAAGCGTCCGGTCCGCACCAAGAAGCGCGCCCGCCGCCGGCGCAACACCATCATGCTGGTGGTTTTCGCGGTCTTCGCCGCGGGCCTGGTCGGCGTGGTGCTGTTCCTGCAGAACCTGCTGGGCATGGGAGCCGGCCCCGAAGACTATCCGGGCCCCGGGGAGGGGCAGGTGACCTTCACGGTTCAGCAGGGCGCCGGTCCGCTGGTGATCGCCGAGACACTGGTCGAGCAGGACATCATCTCCAACAGCGAGACCTTCCTGGGCGAATTGGCCAGCCAAGCGGACGGCCGCGAGGTGCAGCCGGGCGACTATCAGATGCAGTACAAGCTGCCGGCCGCGGACGCCGCCGCCATCCTGCTGGAGGACGTGGGGGAGAAGGTCTCCTACGCCGCCATCAACCGCACCTGGCGCGAGGAAGAGGTCTTCGCGGCCCTGAGCGAAGGCACGAAGATTCCGGCCTCCGAGTTCGCGGAACTGGCCAAAAACCCGCAGCAGTTCGGGCTGCCGAAATCCGCCCGCAACCTGGAAGGCTACCTCTTCCCGGGCGAGTACCGCTGGCCCGTGGGGACCAGCGCCAAGGACATTCTCACCGACTTGGTGGACAACACCAAGGAGCGGCTGACCGCGGACGGCATCACCGATCCGCAGGATCAGTTCCGCGTGCTGACCATCGCCAGCATCATCGAGGCCGAGGCCGGCGAAGCCGACTACGCCAAGGTCGCCGGCGCCATCCAGAACCGTTTGAAGCCGGACAACACCGAAACGAACGGCCTGATCCAGTCGGACGCCACGGTGACCTACGGCCTGGGCCGGAAGGGCTACGACATCACGCCCCAGGAGAAGGCGGACAAGTCCAACCCCTACAACACCTACGCGCACACCGGGCTGCCCGCGGGGCCGATCAACTCACCCGGCGGTCCGGCCATCGACGCGGCTGCCAGCCCGGCCGACGTGCCCTATTACTACTGGGTGACGGTCAACCTGGACACCGGCGAAACGAAGTTTGCCGAGACGCTGGCACAGCACAACGCGTACACCAAGGAATACCAGCAGTGGTGCAGCACGCAGAAAGAAGGCCGGTGCAGTTGATCGCCGGTCCCGCCGACAGTGTGCCTGCCGGAAGCGTGTCTGCTGACCGCCTGTCCGCCGACGGCCTGTCTGCTGACCGCCTGTCCGCCGGCACGCCGCCGGCTGGCCACCGGTACCAGGCCGCGGTGCTCGGGCATCCGATCGGCCACTCCCGGTCGCCCGCGCTGCACCGGGCGGCGTATGAGCTGATCGGCTTCGACTGCAGCTACCGGGCCATCGACGTCACCGTGGACCAACTGCCGCAATTCGTCCAGACCCTGCGCAGCGAGCGGGGGTGGGCGGGGTTGTCGGTGACCATGCCGCTGAAGGCGGCGATGGTCGGCCAGATGGACCGCACCAGCCCGCTGGTGGATCTGCTGGGCGTGCTCAACACCGTGATTCCCCAGTACGACGGCGAGGGGCGGGTGACGCTGTCCGGCCACAATACCGACGTGGCCGGGATCGTCGGGGCGCTGCGCCACGGCGGGGCCCATGAGGGTGAGCCGGCAGTCATTCTGGGCGGCGGCGGCACCGCTGCCGCTGCTGCCGCCGCGCTGGCGGAGCTGAAACCGTCCGGCGTGACCCTGTGCCTGCGGGATCCGGCGAAGTCAGACAACGTGCAGGCCATTGCGCGGCACCTTGGACTAGCGCTCCAGGTAGCCGGCTGGGACCGCGCAGCCGCCGCAGTGCAGCGGGCCGGAACGGTGGTTTGCACGCTGCCGCCGCAATCTGCCGACCCCTTGGCTGCCCAGTTGGCCGCCCAGACCGGAGCGGACCGCAGCGGGAGCGTGCTGCTCGACGTGGCCTATGACCCGTGGCCCAGCGAGCTGGCAGCCGTGTGGCAGCGCCAAGGCGGCTCGGTGGTGCACGGCTTGGAAATGCTGATCTACCAGGCGGTCGAGCAGGTGCGGCTGTTCGCCGGCGATCGCTTCACCGACAGCACCGATGTCACAAATGTGATGTGTGACGCGGTGGGTGCACCGCGGCGCTAATCCGCCCACCGATGCATGGCAGTATTGAATCCATGTTGCGTTGGTTAACCGCCGGTGAATCCCATGGTCCGGCCCTGGTAGGAATTATCGAAGGCGTCCCCGCCGGCGTCGAACTGACCGTAGCCGAGGTCCAGGATGCGCTGGCCCGGCGGCG
Organism: Actinomycetota bacterium; assembly: GCA_051751385.1. GTDB lineage: Bacteria > Actinomycetota > Actinomycetes > Actinomycetales > Micrococcaceae > Crystallibacter. The sequence continues at coordinate 41,947 of JBNJKW010000005.1, forward strand.
CTTGGGTTATGGCCGCGGGGCCCGGATGAAATTCGAACAGGACGAAGTCACCCTGGTGGGCGGCGTCCGCCACGGCCTGACCCAGGGCGGCCCGGTAGCCATCCAAGTAGCCAACACCGAATGGCCCAAATGGGAAACGGTGATGTCCGCCGATCCGGTCGATCCTGCACTGCTGGAGGACCTGGCCCGCAACGCCCCGCTCACCCGGCCGCGGCCCGGGCACGCAGACTTCACCGGAATGCAGAAATACGGCTTCCACGAAGCCCGTCCGGTGCTGGAACGCGCCAGCGCCCGCGAGACGGCCGCCCGGGTAGCCCTGGGCACGGTAGCGGCGAAGTTCCTCTCCGCACTGGGCATCCGGCTGGTCAGCCACACCACCGCCGTCGGCCGGGTCTCGGTTCCCGAAGGCAGCCGGCTTCCCCTGCCGGACGACGTGCTGGCCCTGGACGAAGATCCGCTGCGCTGTTTTGATGCCGAAACGTCCGAGGCCATGGTGCAGGAAGTGGACCAGGCGCACAAGGAGGGCGAAACCCTGGGCGGCGTGGTCGAGGTGCTGGCCTACGGGCTGCCGCCGGGACTGGGGAGCTATGTGCACTGGGACCGCCGGCTGGACTCCCGCCTGGCCGCCGCCCTGATGGGCATCCAGGCGATCAAGGGCGTGGAGGTCGGGGACGGCTTCCTCACCGCCGCCCGCCGCGGATCCGACGCCCACGACGAAATCGTCCGCGACGAGAACGGCACCATCGTGCGTGCCACCAACCGCGCCGGCGGCATCGAAGGTGGCATGAGCATCGGCGAGACGCTGCGCGTCCGCGCGGCCATGAAGCCGATTGCCACGGTGCCCCGCGCCCTGGCCACCATCGACGTCAGCACCGGTGAGCCAGCCAAAGCCCACCACCAGCGTTCGGATGTCTGCGCCGTGCCGGCGTCCGGCGTCGTCGCCGAGGCCATGGTGGCGTTGGTGCTGGCCGAGGCCGTCGCGGAGAAGTTCGGCGGCGACTCCGTGGCCGAGACAGCACGCAACCTGCGGTCCTATCTGGCGGCCATCCCAGAGTCGCTGGATTCGATCGGCCAGTAGTGGCATCCGGGGAACCGCTGCGGCTGCGGCGCCACCTGGTCCTGATTGGACCGATGGCGTCGGGCAAGTCGACGCTGGGCAGCCAGTTTGCCAACCGGCACGGCCTCGCCTTCGCCGACAGCGACAAGCGGCTGGTGGAACGGCACGGGCCGATTCCCGCGATCTTCACCTCGTTGGGCGAGCATGCCTTCCGCGAACTCGAGGCCCGCGAAGTGGCGGCGCTGCTCGGCGAAGGCAAACCGCCCGCCGTCGTCTCGCTGGGCGGCGGCGCCATCCTGGACACCGGCACGCAGCAGTTGCTGGCCAACTGCACCGTGGTCTTCCTGGACATCGACGTGGACACGGTGCGTCCGCGCATCATCAAGGACACCGGGCGGCCGCTGCTCGCCGGTGATCCCGTGGGCCGCTGGACCGAAACGCTCCGGCAGCGTCGGCCGGTGTACGAGCGCCTGGCCGACCTGGTGCTGGACACCCGCGGCAAAAGCCAGCAGCAGCTGCTGGCCGAACTGAGACAACTGCTTGAGGAAAGGCACGAACCGTGAGCAACAAGGCCACCGTCATCCCCGTCACCGGGAACACCCCCCAGGAGGCGTACGACGTCGTCGTTGGCCACGCGCTGCTGGGCCGGCTGCCGCAGGTGCTGGGGGAGCGGGTCCGCAAGGTGCTGGTGATCCATCCGCGGGCGCTGCGTGCCACCGGCGACGCCGTGCGCGAAGACCTGGCGTCGAACGGGATGGAGGCACTGACCGCCGAGATCCCGGACGCCGAGGAGGGCAAGCACATCCAGGTGGCCTCGTTCTGCTGGGAAGTGCTGGGCAAAAACGACTTCACCCGCTCGGACGCCATTGTGGCGGTGGGCGGCGGGGCTGTCACCGACGTGGCAGGCTTCGTGGCCGCGACCTGGCTGCGCGGCGTCAAGGTGGTGCACATCCCCACCAGCCTGCTGGGCATGGTCGATGCGGCAGTCGGCGGCAAGACCGGCATCAACACCGCCGAGGGCAAGAACCTGGTGGGCGCGTTCCATCCGCCGGCCGCCGTGCTGGCCGATCTGGACGCGCTGCAGACGCTGCCGCCGAACGAACTGATCACTGGCATGGCCGAGGCGGTCAAGTGCGGCTTTATCGCCGACCCCGTCATCCTGGATCTGATCGAGGCCGACCCCACAGCGGCCAGCACGGCCGGGACGCCGCAGCTGCGGGAGATCATCGAGCGGTCCATCCGGGTCAAGGCCGAAATAGTCTCCGCCGACCTGCGCGAGTCCGGACGCCGCGAGTTCCTGAACTACGGGCACACGCTCGGCCACGCGATCGAACTGGCCGAGCGCTACCAGATGCGCCACGGCGCCGCCGTTTCGATCGGCCTGGCCTTCGCCGCCGAGCTGTCCCGGATGGTCGGCCGACTGGACGACGCCACCGCCGACCGGCACCAGGCGATCCTGACCTCCCTCGGGCTACCGGTGACCTACCGCCGCGACCGCTGGGCCGCCCTGCTGGACGGAATGAAGCGGGACAAGAAGGCCCGCGGCGACCTGCTGCGGTTCGTGGTGCTGGACGGTCTGGCCAAGCCCGGCATCCTCGAGGTACCGGACACCTCGTTGTTGTTCGCCGCCTACCAGGAAATCGCCGCGTAGCACTTCCCGAGTGGCGCCGGGGCGAGTGGCGCCGGAGTGGTGCCGGGGATTTCAACGCCGGTGCTGTCCACGTTTTGGCAGGGCGGCGAACCTTTCTGCAGGTCAGGAGCTTGGGCGCCTCCAAGAGTTGGACAATTCCTGCGGAACGTGGACAAGTGGGCCGAGGTCCTCGCGCCCGTCGGGTTCGCTCCCACGTTTTGCTGGCGGCCCGGGCATCGCCGCACGTCAGGGCCCTTTATGCTGCCGAAACGTGGGCAGTTAGGGCCAAACGTGGGACGCAACCGCCCACCCTGTCCGCGGCAGCGGCTGCTTTGCCGGCCGCCGCAGCCGGTCCGCGAGAAGCGCGGCAGGCTCATCCGCAGGGCCACGCTTCGGTCAGGGAACCCGCCAGCGGGTAGAATGTCTGCTGGACTTCGCTCCGGGCTGGGCGGACCTTCCGCCGGCGGCCCGCCATCATCTACGAAAGTGAAACTGTGGCCACAACCAACGACATCAAGAACGGCACCGTGCTGAAAATGGACGGCCAGCTGTGGAACGTCATTGAGTTCCAGCACGTGAAGCCGGGCAAGGGCGGCGCGTTCGTGCGCACCAAGATCAAGAATGTCGTCAGCGGCAAGATCCAGGACAAGACGTTCAACGCCGGCCTGAAGATCGAAACCGCCACGGTGGACCGCCGCGATTACACCTACCTGTACAAGGACGGGGACGACTTCGTCTTCATGGACGTGCAGGACTACGACCAGGTCACCGTTCCCGGTCCGGTAGTCGGCGACGACGAGAACTTCCTGCTGGAAAACATCAAGGTCAACATCGCCATGCACGACGGCACTCCGCTCTACATCGAGCTGCCGGCCTCCGTGGTCATGGAGATCACCTACACGGAGCCCGGACTGCAGGGCGACCGCTCCACCGGCGGCACCAAGCCCGCCACCGTGGAGACCGGCTACCAGATCCAGGTTCCGCTGTTCCTGGAGACCGGCACCAAGGTCAAGGTCGACACCCGCACCGGCGACTACCTGGGACGAGTCAACGACTAGTGAGTGCCCCTACTTCAGCCCGCGGCAAGGCCCGCCGCAGGGCCGTCGACGTCCTTTTCGAAGCCGAGCAGCGCGGCGTGAGTGCTGCCGAGGCGCTGGCCGGACGGGGCAAGACCGACCAGGTGATCAATCCCTACACAGCTCAGATCGTGGAGGGCGTGGCCGCCCTGCAGCCCACCATCGACGAGTTCCTGGCAACCTATGCCCAGGGCTGGACGCTGGACCGGATGCCTGCGGTGGACCGGATCATCCTGCGCGTCGGCTCCTGGGAGCTGCTCTACAACGACGACGTGCCCGACGGTGTTGCGGTGAGCGAAGCCGTGGAGCTGGCCAAGACTCTGTCAACGGACGAGTCGCCGTCCTTCGTCAACGGTCTGTTGGGCCGGTTGCAGCAGCTCAAGCCCACGCTGTTGGCCTGAGCCGCCTCTCCAGTCACCCATCCCCACCGACGACGGCGGGTGCCCCCCTTTGGCGGGCACCCGCCGTCGCCGCGTCCGCCGGGTGGGGGACGAGGATCGGGGGAACCCGCGTTCGGTGAGCTTGCCCACATCGGCCACCGACCGCCGTCGTGCGGCCGTCACGAAGCAGGCGGGCAGGGTCGACCGTGGTAATTTTGAGGGCGCAAGCAACCTTTAAATTCCGTCCAGTGAGGCGGGGAAGGAGGCGGCAAAAGATGAACACGGACTCACCGGCTCAACAGCCGGCATCGTCGCGAGTTGTACTTGCCGAAGCGGACATCAACCGCGCATTGACCCGTATCGCCCACGAAATCCTCGAGGCGAACAAAGGGTCCCAAGATCTGGTCCTGCTGGGCATACCGCGCCGCGGTTATCCGCTGGCCCGCCGGCTGGCCGCCAAGATCGCCGCCGCCGATCCTTCCGTCGCTGCCGAAGACATCATCGGACAACTGGACGTCACCATGTTCCGCGACGACCTCCGCCGCCACCCCACACGTACCCCGCTGCCCACCCAGCTGCCGGCCGCCGGTATCGACGACAAGGTTGTGGTGCTGGTAGACGACGTGCTCTACTCGGGCCGCACCATCCGCGCAGCCCTGGACGCCCTGGTGGACCTGGGCCGGCCGCGGATTGTCCGGCTGGCCGTCCTGGTGGACCGCGGGCACCGCGAGCTCCCGATCCGGGCCGACCATGTCGGCAAGAACCTGCCCACCTCCTCGGTGGAGAAGGTCCGGGTCCGGCTGGCCGAAATCGATACGAACAACGGCAGCCCGGCCGCCGACGAGGTAGTAATCGAGGACTTCAGCGCATGAAACACCTGCTGTCCACCGCGGACCTGGCCAAGTCGGACGCGGTGCAGATCCTGGATACGGCCGAGGAAATGTCCGCCGTGTCCCTGCGCGAGGTCAAGAAGCTCCCCGTGCTGCGCGGCCGTACCGTGGTCAACCTCTTTTTCGAGGACTCCACCCGGACCCGCATCTCCTTTGAGGCCGCTGCCAAGCGGCTCTCGGCCGACGTGATCAACTTCGCCGCCAAGGGATCCTCCGTGTCCAAGGGCGAATCGCTCAAGGACACCGCGCAGACCCTGGAAGCCATGGGCGCCGACGCCGTGGTGATCCGGCACTGGGCCTCCGGGGCGCCGGCGCGGCTGGCCAGTTCCGGCTGGATCGACGCCACCGTGGTCAACGCCGGCGACGGCACGCACGAGCACCCCACCCAGGCGCTGCTGGACGCGTTCACGCTGCGGCGCACCTGGGCCAAGCTCAACGGCACCGCCTCCACCGGGACCGACCTGGCCGGCATGAAGGTGGCCATCGTCGGGGACATCCTGCACTCCCGGGTGGCCCGCTCCAACCTGTGGCTGCTGCGCACCCTGGGCGCCGAGGTCACGATGGTGGCGCCGCCCACGCTGCTGCCGGTGGGCAGCCGCGAGTGGCCGTGCACCATCAGCTACGACCTGGACGCCACGCTGGCCGCGGGGACGGACGCCGTGATGATGCTGCGTGTCCAGGGCGAGCGGATGAACGCCGCGTACTTCCCGTCCACGCAGGAGTACTCCAGCCGCTGGGGCTTCAACGACCTCCGGCTGGCAGCGCTGGACGCTTCCGGCCGCGACGGCACCATCATCATGCACCCCGGCCCGATGAACCGCGGGCTGGAAATCTCCTCGGCCGCAGCCGACTCGCCGCGGTCCACCGTGCTGGACCAGGTCCGCAACGGCGTGGCCGTGCGGATGGCCGCGCTCTACCTTCTGCTTTCCGGCGGCACCGCGTCCGCCGCCCCTGCACCGACCGCCGCCCAGGAGGCCAAGTGACCGAGTCCAACTCCGCGTCCAACACCAGGTCCACCACCGGGACCAGCACTGTGTCCAACACCCCGTCCAACACCCCGTCCAACACCGGGACCACTTACCTGATCCGCGGGGCCTCGCTCACCGGCGGGGACCGGGCCGACCTACTGGTCCGCGACGGAAAGATTGCGGAGGTCGGCAGCGCGCTCAGTGCGGCAGGCGCCGTCGTGCTTGACGCCGACGGACTGATTGCGCTGCCCGGCATGGTGGACCTGCACACCCACCTGCGCGAGCCGGGGCGCGAGGACGCGGAGACGGTGGAGACCGGCACCCGCGCCGCAGCCTTGGGCGGCTTCACCGCGGTGCACGCGATGGCTAACTCGTCTCCGGTGGCCGACACCGCCGGCGTCGTCGAACAGGTGTACACGCTGGGCCGCAGCGCCGGCTGGGCCGACGTCCGCCCGGTGGGCGCGGTGACCGTGGGGCTGGCCGGCGAGCGGCTGGCCGAGCTGGGCGCGATGGCCGATTCCCGCGCCAGGGTCCGGGTGTTCTCCGACGACGGCATCTGCGTCTCGGATCCGGTGCTGATGCGCCGCGCGCTGGAATACGTCAAGGCCTTCGACGGCGTGATCGCCCAGCATGCGCAGGAGCCGCGGCTGACCGACGGAGCGCAGATGAACGAGGGCACGGTTTCGGCGGTGCTGGGGATGACCGGCTGGCCGGCCGTGGCCGAGGAAAGCATCATCGCCCGCGACGTGCTGCTGGCCCAGCATGTGGACTCGCGCCTGCACGTCTGCCACGTCTCGACGGCCGGATCGGTGGAGATCATCCGCTGGGCCAAGGCCCGCGGCATCAAGGTCACCGCCGAGGTCACGCCGCACCACCTGTGGCTGACGGACGAACTGGTCCGCAGCTACGACCCGGTCTACAAGGTCAACCCGCCGCTGCGCACCGACGAGGACGTGCAGGCGTTGCGCGCCGGCCTGGCCGACGGCACCATCGATGTGATCGGCACCGACCACGCCCCGCACCCCTCCGAGGCGAAGGAGTGCGAGTGGGCGCAGGCGGCGATGGGCATGACCGGGCTGGAAACCGCGCTGTCCGTGGTGCAGCACACCATGATCGAATCCGGGCTGATCGGCTGGGCGGACTTCGCCCGGATCACCTCCGCCATGCCGGCGCGGATCGGCCGGTTGGCCGGTCAAGGCCAGCCGCTGGCAGCCGGCGCGGCCGCCAACATCACGCTGGTGGACCCGGCCGCCCGCTGGACGGTGGACCCGTCGGTCATGGCCACCAAGGGCCGGAACTCGCCGTTCGCCGGCCGGCAGCTGCCCGGCCGCGTGGTGGCCACCTTCCTCAACGGACACCCCACCGTGCTGGACGGCACCCTGAACACGCCCGCACGCCCGGCAAGGGAGGGCTGAGATGACCCAGCTCCAAGCCGGCCTGGTGATGCTCGCCGTCGCCGTCGTGCTCATTGTGCTGGTGGCGGTGGGCTGGCGAAACCGGCTCAAGCGCCAGCAGGACATCGCGCCGCTGCCGCAGATTCCGGCGGACACCGCCAACCCCACGGGCTACTACGAAGGCATGTACGTGGTCACGACCACGGCGGGGGACTGGCTGGACCGCGTGGCCGTCCACGGCCTGGGCGTCCGGACCAAGGCCGCGCTGCGGACCTATCCGCACGGCGTGCTGATCGAGCGGCCCGGCTCCACCGACCTCTACATTCCGGCCGCGACCATCTCCGGCGTGCGCACCGAGAGCGGCATGGTGGGCAAGTTCGTGGAATCCGAAGGGCTCGCCGTGATCACGTGGAAACTGGGGGAGCGCGACGTCGACACCGCCTTCCGCACCCGGCAGGCCGCCGAGAAACAACCGCTGCTGGCGCAGCTGCAGACATACCTACCCGCCGTACAGGAAGACTAGGAAACATCGTGAGCGCAGAAACAACCTCCGCAACCGCACCGGCGCTGCTGGTGCTTGAAGACGGCCGGACCTTCCGCGGCCGCAGCTACGGCGCCCAGGGAACCGCACTGGGCGAGGCGGTCTTTGCCACCGGGATGACCGGCTACCAGGAGACCATCACCGATCCGTCGTACGCGCGCCAGCTGGTGGTGCAGACCGCACCCCACATCGGCAACACCGGAGTGAACGACGAGGACGCGGAATCCCGCAAGATCTGGGTGGCCGGCTATGTGGTCCGCGATCCAGCCCGCCGGCCGTCGAACTGGCGCTCCCAGCGCAGCCTGGACGACGAACTGATCAACCAGGGCATCGTGGGCATCCAGGGCGTGGACACCCGCGCGCTGACCCGCCACCTGCGCGAGCGCGGCGCGATGAAGGCTGGCATCTTCTCCGGCGACGCGGCAGGCCGGCCGGCGACGGAGCTGGTGGCCGAGGTCGCCGCGCAGCCGTCGATGGAAGGCTCCCGGCTGGCCGAAGAGGTCAGCGTTACCGAGGCCTACGTCGTCGAACCGGCAGACCATGGCTGGGAGGGCGAGCCGCGGTTCACCGTCGCCGCCCTCGACCTGGGCATCAAGACGATGACTCCGGTCCGGTTTGCCGAGCGCGGGATCCGGGTGCACGTGCTGCCGGCCACCGCAACCTTCGAGGACGTCCAGGCCGTCTCGCCCGACGGCATGTTCATGTCCAACGGGCCGGGCGATCCGGCCACCGCCGACCGCCAGGTGCTGCTGCTGCGCAAGGTGCTCGACGCCGGCCTGCCGTTCTTCGGCATCTGCTTCGGCAACCAGATCCTGGGCCGGGCGCTGGGCTTCGGCACCTACAAGTTGCGCTATGGCCACCGTGGCATCAACGTGCCGGTGATGGACCGGAGCACGGGCAAGGTCGAAATTACCTCGCAGAACCACGGCTTCGCCGTCGACGCGCCGCTGGACGGTCCGACGCTGGCGCCGGAGGAGCGCTTCGGCCGGGTCGAAGTCAGCCACGTCTGCCTGAACGACGACGTCGTCGAGGGCCTCGCCTGCCTCGACATCCCCGCCTTTTCCGTCCAGTTCCACCCGGAAGCGGCCGCCGGCCCGCACGACGCGGCGACCCTGTTCGACCGTTTTTCCGACCTGATGGATTCCCGCCGCACCCAGACCGGGACCGCCGCTGAGCCCGCTGCTGAGCCCGCTTCAAAGACCACGAAGGAAAGCAAGTAATGCCCAAGAGAGAAGATCTGAAATCCGTCCTGGTCATCGGTTCCGGTCCGATCGTGATCGGCCAGGCGGCCGAATTCGACTATTCCGGCACCCAGGCGCTGCGCGTGCTGAAGGAGGAAGGCCTGCGGGTCATCCTGGTCAACTCCAACCCGGCGACGATCATGACGGACCCGGAGTTCGCAGATGCAACCTACGTGGAACCGATCACGCCCGAGGTGGTCGAGAAGATCATCGCCAAGGAGCGCCCGGACGCCCTGCTGCCCACGCTGGGCGGCCAGACCGCCTTGAACACCGCGATCGCGCTGGACAAGAACGGGGTGCTGGAGAAGTACAACGTGGAGCTGATCGGCGCGAACATCGCCGCCATCGAGCTCGGTGAAGACCGGGAGAAGTTCAAGGGCGTCGTCGAACGCTGCGGCGCCGAATCCGCCAAGTCGGTGATCGTGCACTCGATGGACGAAGCCTTCGCCGCCGCCGAGGAACTGGGCTACCCGATGGTGGTGCGCCCGTCCTTCACCATGGGCGGCCTGGGCTCGGGCATGGCCTACAACCCGGACGACCTGCGCCGGATCGCCGGGGCCGGCATCCAGTACAGCCCCACCAGCGAGGTGCTGCTCGAAGAGAGCATCCTGGGCTGGAAGGAATACGAGCTCGAGATGATGCGCGACAAGAACGACAACGTCGTGGTCGTGTGCTCGATCGAGAACTTCGATCCGGTGGGCGTGCACACCGGCGACTCCATCACGGTGGCGCCCGCCATGACGCTGACCGACCGCGAGTTCCAGAAGCTGCGCGACATCTCCATCGCCGTGATCCGCGAAGTGGGCGTCGACACCGGCGGCTGCAACATCCAGTTCGCCATCGAACCGGACACCGGCCGCGTTGTGGTGATCGAAATGAATCCGCGCGTCTCCCGATCCTCGGCGCTGGCGTCCAAGGCCACCGGCTTTGCGATCGCGAAGATCGCCACCAAGCTGTCGCTCGGTTACACGCTGGACGAGATCCCCAACGACATCACGCAGCAGACTCCTGCCGCCTTCGAACCGACGCTGGACTACGTCGTCGTCAAGGTGCCGCGCTTCGCGTTCGAGAAGTTCCCGGCCGCCGACCCGACGCTGACCACCACCATGAAGTCGGTGGGCGAGGCGATGGCCATCGGCCGCAACTTCACCGAGGCGCTGCAGAAGGCGCTGCGGTCGCTGGAGCAGAAGGGCTCCCAGCTGGAGTTCGCTCCGGTCAACGACTACGACGTCCCCGAGCTGCTGGCCAAGGCCAAGTTCGGCTCCACCGAGCGGCTCTCGCAGGTGCAGCGCGCGCTGTTGGGCGGCGCGACCGTCGAGCAGGTCTTCGAGGCCACCGCGATCGACCCGTGGTTCCTGGACCAGCTGCAGCTGATCAACGAGGTGGCCACCGAAATCCGCAAGGCCCCGGCGCTGACCGAGGACATCCTGCGGCTGGCCAAGCGGCACGGCTTCTCCGATGAGCAGATCGGCAAGCTGTCCCACACCAGCGAGGCAGTGGTCCGCGGCGTCCGGCACGCGCTGGGCATCCGCCCGGTGTTCAAGACCGTTGACACCTGCGCGGCGGAATTCGCCGCCTACACCCCGTACCACTATTCGTCCTACGACGAGGAGGACGAGGTTGAGCTGCACGCCAAGCCGTCCGTAATCATCCTCGGCTCCGGTCCCAACCGGATCGGCCAGGGCATCGAGTTCGACTACTCCTGCGTCCATGCCACCATGGCGCTGCGCAAGGCCGGACACGAGACGGTGATGATCAACTGCAACCCGGAGACCGTCTCCACCGACTACGACATCTCCAACCGCCTGTACTTCGAGCCGCTCACGCTCGAAGACGTGCTGGAGGTCATCGCGGCCGAAGAACGCACCGGCGGCGTGCTGGGCGTGTTCGTGCAGCTGGGCGGCCAGACACCGCTGAAGCTGGCGCAGGCGCTGGCCGACGCCGGCATCCCGATCCTCGGCACCTCGCCGGAGGCGATCGACCTGGCCGAGCACCGCGGTGCGTTCCAGCGGGTGCTGGATTCGGCCGGCCTGATCGCACCGAAGAACGGCACCGCCGTCTCCTTCGACGAGGCCAAGAAGATCGCCGACGAGATCGGCTACCCGGTGCTGGTCCGCCCGTCGTACGTGCTGGGCGGCCGCGGCATGGAGATCGTCTACGACGAGGCCAACCTCTCCCGCTACATTGCCAACGCCACCGAGATCACGCCGGACCACCCGGTGCTGGTGGACCGCTTCCTGGAAGATGCCATCGAGATCGACGTCGATGCGCTCTACGACGGCAAGGACCTCTACGTCGGCGGCATCATGGAGCACATCGAGGAGGCCGGGATCCACTCCGGCGACTCCGCCTGCGTGCTGCCGCCGATCACGCTGGGCGCCGAGGTGCTCGACCGCGTGCGCAACGCCACCGCCGCCATCGCCGAGGGCGTCGGCGTGCGCGGCCTGATCAACATCCAGTTCGCGCTGGCCGCCGATGTGCTCTACGTGATTGAAGCCAACCCGCGCGCTTCCCGCACCGTGCCATTCGTCTCCAAGGCCACCGGCGTGCAGCTGGCCAAGGCCGCGGCGCTGATCGGCACCGGCGTCGACATCGACATGCTGCGCAGCGTCTACAAGCTGCTGCCGGAAACCGGCGACGGTTCCCGGCTGCCGCTGGAAGCTCCGGTGGCGGTCAAGGAGGCAGTGCTGCCGTTCAGCCGGTTCCGCACGCCCGAAGGCACCGTGGTGGACTCGCTGCTCGGCCCGGAAATGCGCTCCACCGGCGAGGTGATGGGCATCGACAAATACTTCGATACCGCCTTCGCCAAGAGCCAGGCCGCCGCCGGCAGCGCACTGCCGACGTCCGGCAAGGTCTTTGTTTCGGTGGCCAACCGAGACAAGCGCTCCATCATCATGCCGGTGAAGCTGCTGGTTGATCTGGGCTTCGAGATCCTTTCCACCGGCGGCACGGCCGATGTGCTGCGCCGCAACGGCATCCAGTCCACCACAGTGCGGAAGGTCGCCGAGGGCCGGTCCGACGACGGCGAGGGCACCATTGTTGACCTGATCACCGAAGGCCAGATCGGACTCGTCCTCAACACCCCCTCCGGCGGCCAGGCCCGCGGCGACGGCTACGAGATCCGCGCCGCGGCCACCTCGGTGGGCACGCCGATCATCACCACGGTGTCCGAGTTCGGTGCCGCCATCCAGGCCATCGAGGCGATGCGGCAATACGAGTGGGACGTGACCAGCCTGCAGGAGCATGCCATAAAGCTGAAGGCCGCGATCCATGCCTGAGCCTGACGCAAGGCCGCTGCCCGGCACCTTCGGGCAGCGGCTGCGCGCGGCGATGGCCGCCCGCGGGCCGCTGTGCGTGGGGATCGACCCGCACCCGTCGCTGCTCTCCGCTTGGGGCCTGAACGACGACGCCGGGGGGCTGGAACGCTTCTCCCTCACCGTGCTGGACGCGGTGGGGGAGCAGGCTGCCGCGCTCAAGCCGCAGGTGGCACTGTACGAGCGGCACGGCTCTGCCGGGCTGGCGGTGCTGGAGAAGCTGCTGGCGGCCTCGGCCGAGGCCGGGGTGCTGACCATCGCGGACGCCAAGCGCGGCGACATCGGCTCCACCATGGCGGCGTACGCCGACGCCTGGCTGCGCGACGGTTCGCCGCTGGCCGCCGACGCGGTGACGCTCAGCCCGTACCTGGGCTACGGATCGCTGCGGCCGGCGCTGGATTTGGCCGCGGCGACCGGCCGCGGCGTGTTCGTGCTGGCGCTGACCTCCAACCCGGAAGGCGCCAGCGTGCAGCACGTGGGCGGCGCGGAGTCGGTGGCGCACCGGATCGCGGAATCGGCTGCGGCCGACAATGCGGCGGCCGGCCGCGCCGGCGAGTTGGGCTCGGTCGGCCTGGTGGTCGGCGCGACGGTCCGGGCCGACGTCCTGGAACGGCTGGGGCTGGACCTGGCGGCCGTCAACGGGCCGCTGCTGGCGCCCGGCCTGGGCGCCCAGGGAGCCACCGGCGCCGACATTGCGGCAGCCTTTGGCGCCGCCGTCGGGAATGTCCTGGCCACCTCCAGCCGGGAGATCCTCAAAGCCGGTCCGGACACCGCCGCCTTGCGCGAGGCGACCGAACGCACTCTGGCGGGTCTGTCTGCCTTCTCCGGCTGAGCAGCCGGCCGCGGCTACCCCGGCAGCCTTCTCCGGCTGAGCGCTCCGGCTCCGGCTCCTGGCCCGGAGCCGGAGCCGGAGCGGTTCTGGTAAGTTCAATTCATGCCCAAATATGCCCGCCGGGCCGGCTTGTCCGATGGGCCGGATTGTCTGGAGGAGCTGTGGGTCTTCGACCGCTGACGGAGAGCGAACGCACTGCCGCCCGTCTGAAGGCGACGGCAGCCCGGGCTGACCGCGCGGAAATCAAGGCCAAGGTTAAATCCGGTGCCATGACCATCGCCGAGGTGATCGAGGCCGCCGCATCGATGGAGTCGATCGGCCGCCTGCGGGTTGCCGAGCTGCTCGAATCGTTGCCGGGCATCGGTCAGGTCCGCGCCGCCGCCATCATGGAGACGGTAGGCATCGCCCGCAGCCGCCGGCTGCGCGGCCTCGGCATCCACCAGCGGCGTGCCCTGATTGACCACTTGGAATCCCAGTAACAGATGGAAGATATGCCCGATAAGCCCCGCCTGACCGTTCTCGCCGGCCCCACCGCCGTCGGCAAGGGCACCGTTTCCACCTATATTCGCGACAATTACCCGGAAGTCTGGCTCTCCGTCTCCGCCACCACCCGTGAGCCGCGCCCCGGTGAACAGGACGGTGTCCACTACTTTTTCGTCGGCGCCGAAGAGTTCGACCGGCTGGTAGCCACCGGCGACATGCTGGAATGGGCCGTGGTCCACGGGCGGAACCGCTACGGCACGCTGCGCCGCACGGTGGAGCGCGCCATGGCAGACGGTAAATCCGTGCTGCTGGAGATCGACCTGCAGGGTGCCCGGCAGGTCAAGGAGTCCATGCCGGAGGCCACCTTTGTGTTTCTTGCCCCGCCAAGCTGGGACGAAATGGTCCGCCGGCTGGTGGGCCGCGGCACCGAAACAGCCGAGGAACAGCAGCAACGGCTGGAAACCGCTAAACTAGAACTTGCTGCCGAACCCGAGTTCGATTTCACCGTCGTTAACGACGATGTCCAGCGGGCGGCAGACGAGCTCGTTTCACTGATGGGACTTCTTCCGCACCCGCGCTGAGCAGGTCGTTGGAAGAAATTGTCCCGGAACAAATTGGAGATTTTGTGTCGACCAACCTCGAAGGCATCATCAACCCGCCGATCGACTCCCTGCTGGAAGCAGCGGATTCGAAGTACGCGCTGGTGATTTACGGTGCCAAGCGTGCCCGCCAGATCAACGCCTACTACTCGCAGCTGCACGAAGGCCTGTTCGAGTACGTTGGCCCGCTGGTGGACACCAAGCTGAACGAGAAGCCGCTGTCCATCGCACTGCGCGAAATCAACGAGGGCCTGCTGGTCAGCAAGCCCGTCGAAACGGTCGCAGAGTAACTTCCTACAGCGTCTAACACCGGGGCAGGCATGCGGATCATTCTGGGCGTAGGCGGCGGCATCGCCGCCTACAAATCGGCATCCCTGCTCCGGCTATTTAAGGAAGCCGGCCACCAGGTCACCGTTATGCCGACCGACGCCGCCGAAAAGTTTGTTGGCCGCGCCACCTGGGAGGCCCTCTCCGGCAACCCGGTCAGCAACAGCGTCTTCGACGACGTGGAGTCGGTTAATCACGTCCGGCTGGGCCAGGAGGCCGACCTGGTGGTGGTCTGCCCCGCCACCGCGGACCTGCTGGCCCGCGCCGCGGCCGGCCTCGCCGGCGATCTGCTGACCAACACGCTGCTGGTGGCAACCGCACCGGTGGTCTTTGTGCCCGCCATGCACACCGAAATGTGGCAGCACCCGGCCACCGTGGCGAACGTGGTCACGTTGCGCGGCCGCGGCAGCACCGTGATGGACCCGGCCGTCGGCCGCCTGACCGGCACGGACACCGGAGCCGGCCGGTTGCCCGAACCGGCGGACATCTACGGTTTCATCACCGGCGGCCTCGCCGACGGAACCCTGCAACAGCGCCCGACGGCGGTGCCAGGGTCGGCGGCGCCGGGAACCCCCGTGCCGGAAACCCCTGTGCCGGAAACCTCTGTGCCGGAAACGTCAGCACCGGGAACCTCAGTTCCTGGGACTTCTCTGCCGGAAGCGTCCGGGCTGGGGCAGCGTGATTCGGAGCCGGGCCCGCTGGCCGGCAAGCGGGTGCTGATCACCGCGGGTGGCACCCGCGAACCGCTGGACCCGGTGCGTTTCCTGGGCAACCGGTCCTCCGGCAAACAGGGCATCGCCCTGGCCCGTGCCGCAGCGGCCGCCGGTGCCGAGGTGGAACTGATTGCCGCCCACATCGAAGTTGCCATTCCTGATGGGATCAAGTCCAGCTCGGTGGAAACCGCCCTGGACCTGCGCGAGGCGACGCTCGAAGCAGCGGCGCGTTCCGACGTCGTGATCATGGCCGCGGCAGTGGCTGATTTCCGGCCGGCCGAAGTGACCGAGAGCAAGATCAAGAAGCGTGACGATGCCGCTGACCCGGTCATCACGCTGGTGCGGAATCCGGACATTCTGGTGGAGGTCGTGCAGCAGCGCGGTGCCGCCGGCACGCCGTTGATCGTCGGGTTCGCGGCGGAGACCGGCGACGACCGCGGGAACGTGCTGGACTACGCGCGCAGCAAGCTCGAGCGCAAGGGCTGCGACCTGCTGGTGCTCAACCGCGTGGGCCGCGATCTGGTGTTCGGCCAAGACGACACCGAGATCACCGTGCTGGCCCGCAGCGGAGCCGAACCGCAGTCGCACCGCGGCAGCAAGGACAGCGCTGCGGCCGCGGTGGTCAAGCGCATCGTCGCCGAACTCTCCGGCTGAACGCCTCCTACCGCCGGCGCCGGCAGCGGGTGATGCTTGCCCACGGAAGCTCCGGCTAGCGCTCCCCATATGTCCCCCTGTTTCGCTTCATGACCGGCGCCGCGGCGTCGTGTCGACGGTTCCGTGGCGGTCCCCGCCAGCAAGTAAGGTATGTCTGTGACTTCTTCTGACAGCAATCTGCGGCTCTTCACGTCCGAGTCCGTGACTGAAGGCCATCCGGATAAGATCTGCGACCAGATTTCCGACGCCATTCTCGACGCCCTGCTGAGCGTGGATCCCGACTCCCGGGTGGCCGTCGAGACGCTGACAACGACCGGCCTGGTGCATGTGGCCGGTGAGGTCACCACGCAGGGCTACGTGGAGATTCCGCAGATAGTCCGGGACACCATCCTTGAGATCGGCTACAACTCCTCGGACAAGGGGTTCGACGGCGCGCGCTGCGGCGTGTCCGTCTCCATCGGCCAGCAATCGCCGGAGATCGCCTCGGGCGTCTTCAACTCACTCGAAGTCCGCGAGGGCACCGGACTGGACGAGCGTGACGCGCAGGGCGCCGGCGACCAGGGCATCATGTTCGGCTATGCCAGCGACGAGACCGATGTGCTGATGCCCGCCCCGATCTGGCTGGCGCACCGGCTGTCCGAGCGGTTAACCGAGGTCCGCAAGGACGGGACCCTGCCGTACCTGCGCCCCGACGGCAAGACTCAGGTGACAGTCGGCTACGACGGCGACAAGCCCATCTCCGTCAACTCCGTGGTGATCTCCAGCCAGCACGAAGCCGGCGTGGACCTTGGCCACCTGCGTGCCGATCTGGCCTCGCACGTGATCGAGCCCGTGCTCGCGGCCAGTTCGCTGGACGCCACGGACGTTCGCTACATCCTCAACCCGGGCGGCGACTTCGTGATCGGCGGACCGGTGGGCGACGCCGGACTGACCGGACGCAAGATCATTGTGGATACCTACGGCGGCATGGCCCGCCACGGCGGCGGCGCCTTCTCCGGCAAGGATCCGTCCAAGGTGGACCGCTCGGCGGCCTACGCCATGCGCTGGGTGGCCAAGAACGTGGTGGCCGCCGGCCTGGCGCGGCGGGCCGAGATCCAGATCGCCTATGCCATTGGCATGGCCCACCCGGTGGGCATCTACGTGGAGACGTTCGGGACCGAGACGGTGGACCCGGCGCGTATCGGCCAGGCCATCAACGAGGTGTTCGACCTGCGCCCGCTGGGCATCATCAGCGACCTGCAGCTCAAGCGGCCCATCTATAAGCAGACGGCGGCGCACGGCCACTTCGGCCGCGAAATTCCGGACTTCACCTGGGAGCGGACCGACCGCGCCGACGCACTGCGCAGCTACTTCAACGCCTGAGCCCGATGGGCTCTGATCCGCACCAGCTGAGCCTGCTGCAGGGCTTCGGTGCTCCGAAGAATGCTCCCGGCACCTCGCCGGCGGCCGCCACCGACCCGGTGGCCCAGGTGCTGATCGAAACGTCGCTGCCGCATCTCGACCGCATCTTCGATTACCTGGTACCCGAGACTCTCGACGCCGAGGCGGTTCCCGGCGCGCGGGTCAAGGCCCGATTCGGCGGCCAGGAGATGAGCGGCTTCATCACCCGCCGGACGTCCGAGGCGCCGGCAGGGGTCAAGCTGGCCCCCTTGGCCAAAGTGGTGTCCGCCCAGCCGGTGCTGACCAACGAGTTGCTCCGGCTGGCCACCGCGGTGGCGGAGCGCTACGCCGGAAACGTCAGCGACGTGCTGCGTGCTGCCATCCCCGCCCGCGTGGCGAAAGTGGACAAGGAGTTCGCCGCCCGGGAAGCGGAGCCCATCGCAGCGGATGCGCCGGCAGCCGAAGGCGGGACCACCTCAGGGAGTTCGGATCCGGACGCCTCGGCGGCTCAAGCCGAACCCCAGCGACAGCCTGCCGATGGCGCCCGAGTCTCCGAGCCGTCATGGGGTGCCGCCGACGCCCGGTTGCCCGAGCCGTCACCGGGTGCCGCCGACGCCTATGCCGGTTACGAGGGTGCCGGGGATTTCCTCGCCCAGTTGGCCGCAGGCGCCGCGCCGCGGGCCGTCCTGGCCAGCCATAAGTCCTACGGCCGGGCGTCTTGGGCCGCCCAAGTAGCCCACGCCGTCGCCAGCGTTCGGCAGAGCGGGCGAGGCGCCGTCGTCGTTGTTCCCGACGCGAAGGACCTGGCCAGCCTGGAAGCAGAACTGCGGCAGGTACTGGGAGCAGACCAGTTCGTGCGGCTGACCGCCGAGGACGGGCCCACGCCGCGCTACCGGAACTACCTGCGGCTGCTGCACGGCGACGTTTCCGTGGCGGTCGGCACGCGCTCGGCGGCCTATGCGCCGGTGCAGGATCTCGGCCTGGTCGCCCTGTGGGACGACGGCGATGACCTCCTCCTCGAGCAGCGTTCGCCTTACCAGCATGCCCGCGAAGTGCTGCTGCTGCGGTCGGCGCAGAGCGGCTGCGCGGCGCTGTTCGCCGGTGTCTCGCGCAGCGGCGAGGTTGAGCGGCTGGTCGAGAGCGGCTGGGCATCGGCGCTCACGCCTTCGCGGCCGTTCCTGCGGCAGGCTACGCCACGCATCCTCAACACCGCCGACTCGTTCCAACAGGAACGCGACCCGATCCTGCGGCATGCACGGTTGCCGCACGCCGCGTGGCGGGCAGCCCAAGAAGGGCTGGAACGCGGGCCCGTGCTGGTGCAGGTGGCGCGGACCGGATTCTCTCCGGCGCTGTCCTGCCAAGACTGCCGCACGCCCGCGCGATGCACCGACTGCAACGGTCCCTTGGCGCAATCGGGCCGCACCGCCACCCCTGCCTGCCGTTGGTGCGGCCGGCTCGCCACGAACTACGCCTGCCCCGAATGCGGGTCGCACCGGCTTCGCGCCTCGGTGGCGGGTGCACTGCGGACCGCCGAGGAACTTGGGCGCGCCTTCCCCGGTGCCACGGTCGTGTCCTCCTCGGGGGACCACATCAAGTCTGTGGTGGAGTCGAAGAAGGCTCTGGTGGTAGCCACCCCGGGCGCCGAGCCGGCAGCCCCCGAAGGCTACGCTGCGGCCCTGCTGCTGGACGGAAACGCCATGCTCAGCAGAGAGTCCCTGCGGACGCCGGAAGATGTGCTGCGCCGATGGTTTCGTGCCGCCTCCTTGGTGAAACCTTCTTCTGAAGGCGGACTCGTGGTGGTCACTGCCGACCAAGAGGCCGTGGTGGCCCCGCTGGTCCGCTGGGACCCCGCGGGCGCGGCAGCCAGGGAAATGCAGCTGCGGCGCGAGCTCCAGTTGCCGCCGGCGGTACGGATTGCGGCCCTGACCGGCAAGGCGACCGGGATTGAAGCGTTCATGGCGGACTTTGAACTCGGCGGCAGCTTACGCAGCGTCGGCCCGGTTGAGCTTCAGGCACGGCAGGGCGAGAGCAGCGAGCACCGGCTCCTCCTGTTCTTCAGCTACCAGGACGGGCCCAGTGTGACTGCGGCGTTGCGGCACCGCAAGGCAGCGCTGGCGGCGAAACGCGTCCCGGACCCGGTGCAGGTCCGATGCGACGGTATTGACCTTCTCTAGACGGCTCCATGGGCTCCATCCCCCTTCTCTGGGCTCCATCCCCGTTTTGGTCGAATCTACGAATTGGGTATCTGCTTAGCTGAAGTAGGCTTGCCGCATGGCCGCTTAGGTACCACAGAAGCCACGTGCGGGCGTGGACTACCCCAAGATGTTTGGGCAGTTCCAGGACTGGTTCAGCATAGGAGGCATGCAGCGAGTATCTGGCGCGGCTGCGCTGGCCCGATGGATTCGTCTGCCCCAAGTGCGGCGGGTGCGACTACTGGCGGACGGTGCGAAGCTGTGGATGTGCAAAGGGTGCTCGCGTTGGACGACGGTGACGGCCGGGACTATCTTCGACCGCACTCGCACCCCGCTTCGGACGTGATTCGCAGCGATCTGGTTCGTGACGTCGCAGAAGAACGGCGTGTCCGCTCTGGGCTTGCAACGCGTCCTGGGGCTCGGCTCCTATGAGACGGCGTGGGTTTGGATGCATAAGCTCCGCCGGGCGATGGTGCGCCCTGAGCGCGAGATGCTCTCCGGGCTGGTCGAGGTCGACGAGAGCTTCGTCGGCAGGGTCCACCGCGGCCTGCCCAGCGTCGGCCCGAACAAGATCTCGGTCCTAATCGCCGCCGAGCACCTGGACCACAACAGGATCGGACGCGTCCGCCTCGAACCCGGTCCAACCGACCGCAGGCTCGCACTGGTCAAGTTCGGCCAGCGCGTCGTCGCCCCCGGCTCCACTATCCGCACCGACGGGGCCAGGCAGCTACGGCCCTTCGCCGACCTCGGATACAAGCACGAGTACTTCACCCCAGCTTGGCTCGGACATCCCCGCGCACGTGAAGATGCCGGCCGTCCACATCGCCGCCTCCCAGCTCAAGCGCTGGATCGCTGCACCCTCCACCAAGGCATCACCCAGGAACAGCTGGCCTACTACCTCGACGAGTTCACCTTCCGCTTCAACCGGCGCACCTCCACCAGCCGCGGCCTGCTCTTCTACCGGCTCCTCCAACAGGCCACGAATACCGACCCCGCACCCCTGAAAGACCTCGTCATCCCCTGCGACGCCGATCCGAACCCACCTCAGGCGTGAAGAACCGTTTGGTGGCCATGCGCATGCAACACCGGTGGTTAGGTCTTGAGAACACTGCGACGCATGAAGACTCGAGGCCATCGGTTCAACCCAAGGGACTCTTCCTGCGTGCGGATCTCCTGAAGGCCTGGGCTCAGTGCGTATTCGTTAATTAACCGGAAGCCGAGGCGCTGGTAGTAGGGGGCATTCCACGGCACCAAGGCGAACGTCGACAGGGTCAGTGCCGGCAGCGCGCGGGACGCAGCCCAGTTGGATGCATGGTCCAACAGCTGTCGGCCGAAGCCGCTTCGTGCGTGCGCTGGGTCCACAGACACCTGCTCGACGTAGAGGGTGTCGTCAACAGGCCGAGCAATAAGATACGCGACGGGCTTGTCCGCACGGTCCACCGCGGCCCACGCCATCCCTTGCTCCTGAAACCGGACGAGCTCGTCGAGCGGGAGCGGGTCATCGTCGGCGATCTCGGACATGCCGATAGCCCTGAAGGTCTCGCCGGCCGCCCTCTCGATACCTTGGAGCGCTGCCAGTTCGTCGCTTCGGACCGCCCGGATCTGCATGCCCCTATTATGGTCGACGCCGGAATGCCCATCACCGCCGAAGTCACCACCGCGAAACTTCAGCTAAGCAGATAGCTAATACATACGATCTATCTTATACCCATTGTGTTCGAAGTCACATTCTAGTAAAATAGGAGAATGGCACCCGCACCAATGGAACCCGACGAGCCGGACCCCTCCGGCCAGGGCTGTGTGCCGTTCGAGCCGCAGGTGTCGGACGCCTCCGGCCAGTCGCCGGCGGACCCGTCGCAGGTTGAACCTGCCGGCGGGGTTGCAGGTGGGGCACAAGTGGTGGGGCAGGGGCGCCGCTATACCGCGGTGCAGGAGTTTGACGGGGACGGGGTTCCGGTGGATCCGGATCCCGGCTGGGCGTCGGGCCGGTGGGATGATTCTCCCGAAGCGGAGGAGTACTGGGCGGAGCTGGAGGCGTCATTGGGCGCCTCGCTGGATGAGCGGTTCGTGGATCCGCTGAACGGATTGCTGCCGAGGGAGTTCTTCGACGACGAAACCTGCGACCGGCCCCTCGGCGCGAAATTGCCTGACCTGACCGCCTTACGCGATTCGGCAGGCTTGCCTGATTCGGCTAGCGGTGCCGGTCTTCCCTCCGGTGCCGCGGCCGACGCAGGCATGGGCGGGACGGGTGCCGGGTTGCGGTTGTCCGGCCGGGAGCTGCTGGGTGTGGTGGGCCGGCAGGAGCCCGCCCTCATGATTTACGAGGAAGCCGCGTGCGCGCTAGTCCAGACTGGGCGGGTGCTGGCGTGGCTGGAAGCGCACAAGTTCAGCCTGCTCAACACCCTCTACCAGCAGGCGCTGGACGGGCAGGAAGAAGCCTGGGCCACCCCGTATGAACCGGAAGGGCGCCGCCCAAACGGCCATGACGCGGAATCTTCGGTGGTGGACGAAGCCGCCCGCGCGCTGCGGCTGGCGCGGAGGACGGCGCAGGAAAAGATCGCGTTGGCCCTCAAGCTCCATGGCACCTTTCGGAACACGCTGGCAGCGCTAGAAGCCGGGGACACCAGCGCCGGGATCGCCGAGGCTCTGGTGGACCAGGCCGATTCGCTGCCCGAAGACGCCCGCGCCGGGTTCGAAGCTGTGATGCTGCCGGCCGCTACAGAGGACGCGATGACCCGGCCCAAGTTCGCCGCGCGGGCCCGGACCCGACGCGAACGGGAACACCCCGAATCGATCGCCGTCCGTCATTCCAAGGCGCGCCGGGATCGGCGGGTCGAGCTGCACCCGGACGAGGACGGCATGGCCTGGCTGAACGCGTACCTGCCAGCCGAGGAAGCGGTCGCGGCGTTCAACCGGATCCAGTCCACCGCCATAGCGTTACAAGGCGCCGAGGAGTCACGCACGCTGACCCAGTTGCGGGCGGACGTTCTCTCCGACCTGCTGCTGACCGGCAATTCACCGGGGCCTCGGATGGGCAGGCCGGGACCGAGGATCGCAGCCCATGCCAGTATCACCGTGCCGGTTCTGACGCTGCTGGGGCTCAGTGAGGAGCCAGCCGAACTCGACGGGTACGGTCCGATCGCCCCGGATGTGGCCCGCAGGCTGGTCGGTGACGGGACGTCCTTCACACGAATCCTGACCGATCCGATCAATGGTGCAGTGCTCGCGCTCGACCGAAAACGATACCGGCCCACCAGGGCGCAGCGCCGGTTTCTGCGCACCAGGGATCGGACGTGTCGGGCACCTGGCTGCAACAGGGCGGCCGAACACTGCGAAGTCGATCATGTCCACGCTTATTCAAAGGGTGGGAAGACGGATGTCGACTGCATGTGTTGCTTCTGCAAGGTCCATCATGCATTGAAGACAGCTGGCTACGTGAAGGTGGGCCAGCCGGTGCCTGGCACCATAGACTGGACCACCGCGGCGGGGATCACCTACTCCACCACTGCTGAACCATTGGCGGTCACACCGCCCGGCGAGCTCGCCGATGTCCTTGAACGCAAGGAAATCAGCGAACTCAACACCAGGCTCAAAGTTGCCTGGCGCAAACGCCAGGCCGCGCACCCGCCCACACCGCACGCCACGCACAACGGCATCGCCACGGACCTCACGCCGCCACCGTTCTGAGTCTGTATGTGCTGGGTTCGTGAGGGAGGCGAGCCATTAGCCCGCGGCAGACTCGGCGGCCAACCCTAGGCGGATAGCCGAAGTCAAACCCTGGGTGATACCAACGGCCGGCCGGCCTAACTGCAGCGCTGGATGACGGGCGAATGGCTTACCGCGCCCGCCGGCGCTCCATGACTTCCTCGGCGGCGGCCACCAGTTGCCGGGCCGATTCATTCCAGTCGTAGGCGGCTGCTCGCCCGATGCTGGCCTCGGAGGCGGCGCGGAAGGCACCGGGCTGGTCCAATGCTGCAACAGCGGCGGCGAAGTCGGCTGGTTGGTCCGGATCGACCAGCGTGACCGCGCCGCCGCCTACTTCGCGGAAGATGGGGATGTCGCTGGCGATCACCGGCGTCCCGGCGGCCATGGCCTCGATCAGCGGAAGGCCGAAGCCTTCGTCGCGGGAGAGGGTGACCAGTGCGGTGGTGCGCTCGAGCAGTTGCTGATAGCCGGCGTCGGAAATTCCGTTGTGGAAGACCAAGCGGCGCGCATCCGCCGCACGGGACTCCAGTTCAGCCTGCCGGTCCAAGCGGACTGGGCTGAGCAGGTGCAGTTGGTAGTCCGGCAGCAAAGCCATGGCATCGATGATGGTTTCCACGTTCTTGTATGGCATGAACGAGCCCATGTAGAGCAGGGTCTTGTCGCGACCGCCGGCGGGATCGCGCGGCGCTCCGTGGGGCTGGGCGGCGTTGGAGACTATCCGGATGGGCTTGCGGGTGAGCCGGTGCCGCTCCATCAGTGACTGGGTGGTGCGGCTGATTGTGGCCACGGTGTCCGCACGGTTCAGGAGCAGGCGCTGCGGCCAGTAGGCCTTGTGGTACAGCCGCCAGAGCAACCGCACCGGCTTGGGCAGGAAGCCGGGAGGCGTGGGGTGCGAGTAGTAGATCAGGTCGTGCAGGGTCAGGATCAAGCCGTAATCGCGGCCAAAGCTGCCCATGGTCTGCATGGGGCAGACCACGACGTCGGCGCCAAGCTTGTTCACTCGGCGTGCCACGAAGAGTTCGGCGGGGGAGAGCGGGCTGTTGATCTTGGTCCACGGCACGTCCGGCAAAAACTGCAACTGGCGCTCGTCATTGATCAGCATGCCCACGTCGGCCAGCCGGGCGGTGGCTTCGATCAGGCTCGACCCATAGCGGCTGATGCCGTCCAGTTGATCGGTGCGCGTGAACCGGGCGTCAATCAGGAGTTTCATGCACTCATTCCGTCGATGAAGTCCCGGATGTACGCGGCGGCTAGGGCCGGGGTTTCGTAGTGGATTAAATGCCCGACGGCGGGGATCACTTCCAGCCTGGCGCCCGGGATTGCCGCGGCGAGCTTGCGCTGGCTGGGCACGGAACCGATGTCGTCGCGTTCCCCGGCGATCAGGAGCACCGGCAGTTCCAGCCGGCCGGCCACTTGGGCGACGTCGGCGGAAATGGACGCGCGGAACGCTTCCAACACCACACGCCGGTTCGCGAACGCGCTGAAGTAGGCATCGTGCTGGGCGTGGATGTAGGTGCGCAGTTGCGGATCCCTGGTCTTGGCCATCATGATGCTCATCGCCCGGACAATGACCCGGTTGCGCAGCAGTCCAAGGCCCAGCCGCTCGGGCAGCTTGGCCCCGGCCAAGTAGTAGAAACCGGCGAGCCGGGAGGCGATGGCTTTGGGGCCCTGCAGCGCGGGTTCACTGATCGGGTTGACCAGGACGGCGGCCTGGAAGCTGCCCGGATGCGCCGCCAGATAGTGGCTGACCACGATGGACCCGAAGGAGTGCCCCAGGATGTAGGTTTGCGGATCCAGTTCCAGCTCGCCGGCCAGACTGTGCAGGAACCGGGTGTAGCCCGCGATGTCGTGGCTGCCGGAGGCCAGCGGTTCGGATTCGCCGAAGCCGGGCAGATCCGGGGCGATCACGCGATATCCGGGCAGTTGGTCAACCACCAGTTCCAGCCCATGGTGATCACCGCGGAAGCCGTGGACCATCAGGAGGGTGGGTGCGCCGTCGTCGTGCCCGGGGTACTCCCAATAACGCACGCAGGCGCCGCCGAGCAGCACTTCGCGCCGGAGGGCGCGTCCAGCCACGGTGGTCACGTCCGGCTTCCTGCAGATTCCATGCCTTCGACTTTACCGATATGACGGCGCGGCAAGGCGCAGCCCGGCCTTGTCGGCGCGTGCGAACGGCCCGTGGGCGCGGCGGTGCGCAATTGACGCTGCCGTGTGCCGCCGGTTAGGTTCAACAGCAGCCGGGCACTGTTGCCCGGACAAACCGTGGAGGGGCTTACATGGCGGAGTTCGTGCTGGCGATCGACCAGGGAACCACCTCCACGCGCGCGATCATTTTCGACCGCAGCGGGACGCCGGTTTCCACCGGCCAGCGGGAGCACCGGCAGATTTTCCCGCAGCCGGGCTGGGTGGAACACGACCCGCTGGAGATCTGGGACAACACCCGCGAAGTAGTGGGCACGGCGCTGTCCCGGGCCAGCCTGACCCGGCACGACATCGCCGCCGTCGGCATTACCAACCAGCGCGAAACCACGGTGGTGTGGGAGAAGAGCACGGGCAAGCCGGTGTACAACGCGATTGTCTGGCAGGACGTGCGGACGCAGCAGATCTGCGATGAATTGGCGGCCGACGGCGGCGCCGACCGCTTCCGCGAGCAGACCGGCCTGCCGCTCTCGCCCTACTTCGCCGGCACCAAGCTGGCCTGGATCCTGCGCACTGTCGACGGCGCCCGCGAACGGGCCGAGGCGGGCGAGCTGCTGTTCGGCACCACCGACAGCTGGGTGCTCTGGAACCTGACCGGCGGGCCGGACGGCGGCACGCACGCAACCGACGTCACCAACGCGTCCCGCACCTTGTTCATGGACCTCCGCACCCTGCAGTGGGATGAGGAGATCCTCAAGGTCTTCGGCATCCCGACCGCCATGCTGCCGCAGATCCGCTCCTCCTCTGAAGTTTATGCGGAGGTCCACGGATCACAGTTGCTGCGCCATGTTCCGGTGGCGGGCATCCTCGGCGATCAGCAGGCGGCCACGTTCGGGCAGGCCGCGTTCAAGCCCGGCGAGGCGAAGAACACGTACGGCACCGGGTGCTTCGTGCTGGTCAACACCGGCGGAGAGATTGTCCGGTCCTCACACGGACTGCTGACCAGCGTCGGGTACCAGCTGGGAAATTCGGCACCGCAGTATGTGCTGGAGGGGTCCATCGCCGTCGCCGGGTCCCTGATCCAGTGGCTGCGGGACAACCTCGGCCTGGTCGCCTCCGCGCAGGAGGCCGAGCAGTTGGCGGGCACCGTGAAAGATACCGGCGGCTGCTACTTTGTGCCCGCGTTCTCCGGACTTTTCGCGCCCTATTGGCGGCAGGATGCCCGCGGCGCACTGGTGGGCCTGACCCGGTTTGTGACCAAGGCGCACATCGCCCGCGCTGCGCTGGAAGCCACGGCGTTCCAGACCCGGGAGGTGCTGGATGCCATTAACGCCGACGCCGCGGTGCCGCTGACGGGCCTCAAGGTCGACGGCGGAATGGTCGCCAACGACGCCCTGATGCAGTTCCAGGCGGATATCCTCGGCGTGCCCGTGATGCGGCCGCGGGTCACCGAGACCACGGCCTTGGGCGCTGCCTATGCCGCGGGCCTCGCCGTCGGGTTTTGGGAAGGAACGGAACAGCTGGCCGGGAACTGGGCGCAGGACAAGGTGTGGGAACCGCAGATGCCGGTGGAAGAGCGGGAGCGCAGGCTGCGTTTGTGGAAGAAGGCGGTCACCCGGACCTTCGACTGGATCGACGACGATGTGCGGTGAACGTACGGTAAAGTGGTGCCATGTTCGCACTGCTCCTTAGCTAGCCGCTGCCGCGGGGTCCCAAGCCCTGCTTCAGCGGCCCGCCCCTCCGATGTTGAGGGGCTTTTGTGTGTCTAGGGGAGTCAGGCCAGTGCGCAGTACAGACAAGAGGACGAGGCAAGCACAGTGAGTACGCAGTCGGGTACGGAACAGCACGAGTACAGTTTCTCCACCATGGAGGCCAAGTGGCCGGCCGTGTGGGAGGAACTTGACGTCTTCGCACCCGCCGACGACGGCTCGCGCGAGCGCCGCTACGTTCTGGATATGTTCCCCTACCCCTCGGGCGACCTGCACATGGGCCATGCCGAGGCCTTCGCCATGGGCGACGTGGTGGCCCGTTACTGGCGGCTGAAGGGCTACGACGTCCTGCACCCGATCGGCTGGGACTCCTTCGGCCTGCCGGCCGAAAACGCCGCGATCAAGCGCAACGCGCACCCCAGCGAGTGGACCTACGCCAACATCGATACCCAGGCGGCCTCCTTCAAGCGCTACGCCATCAGCGCCGACTGGTCCCGCCGGCTGCACACCTCGGATCCCGGGTATTACCGCTGGACCCAGTGGCTGTTCCTGCGCTTCTACGAGCGCGGCCTGGCTTACCGGAAGAATTCACCGGTCAATTGGTGCCCGAAGGACCTGACCGTGCTGGCCAACGAACAGGTGGTCAACGGGGCCTGTGAGCGCTGCGGCACGCCGGTGACCAAGAAGAGCCTGAACCAGTGGTACTTCAAGATCACCGAGTACGCCGACCGCCTGCTGGACGACATGGACGAGCTCAAGGGCCATTGGCCGGAGCGCGTGCTGGCCATGCAGCGCAACTGGATCGGCCGGTCCGAAGGCGCGCACGTGCGCTTCACCGTCGAGGAGGCAGCCGGGCGCCCGGCGAAGGACGTCACCGTCTTCACCACCCGGCCGGACACCCTGCACGGCGCCACCTTCTTTGTGGTGGCCGCCGACGCCCACCTGGCCCTGGACCTGGTCACGCCGGAGCAGCACGATGCGCTGATGGACTACCGCGAAAAGATCAAGGCGCTCTCCGACATCGAGCGCCAGTCCACCGAACGCGAGAAGACCGGCATCTTCCTGGGCCGCTACGCGATCAACCCGCTCAACGGCGAAAAGCTGCCGGTCTGGGCCGCGGACTACGTGCTGGCCGACTACGGCACCGGCGCGATCATGGCCGTCCCGGCGCACGACCAGCGAGACCTGGACTTCGCCAGGGCCTTCGACCTGCCGGTCCGCGCCGTCGTCGACACGGGTGAAGAGGACCCGGCCGTGACCGGTGTTGCCACCAACGGCGAGGGCACGCTGATCAACTCCGGCGAGCTGGACGGCCTGTCCAAGACCGAGGCCATCGCCCGCGCCATCGAACTGGTGGAAGCCGCCGGCACCGGTGAGAAAACCGTGAACTTCCGGCTGCGCGACTGGCTGCTGTCCCGGCAGCGGTTCTGGGGCGCGCCGATCCCGATCATCCACTGCGACGAGTGCGGCGAAGTGCCCGTTCCCGACGACCAGCTGCCGGTTCGGCTGCCCGACGACCTGCGCGGCGAGGCGCTGTCGCCGAAGGGCACGTCCCCGCTGGCCGCGGCCGCGGACTGGGTCAACACGGACTGCCCGAACTGCGGCAAGGCGGCGCGGCGCGATACCGACACCATGGATACCTTCGTGGATTCGTCCTGGTACTACCTGCGGTTCGCCTCTCCCGACTACACCGAGGGCCCGTTCGAGAAGGATGCCGCGGCGCGCTGGCTGCCGGTGGACCAGTACGTGGGCGGCGTGGAGCACGCGATCCTGCATCTGCTCTACAGCCGGTTCTTCACCAAGGTACTCAAGGACATGGGCCTGATCGATTTCGACGAGCCGTTCCGCGCGCTGTTGAACCAGGGCCAGGTGCTCAACGGCGGCAAGGCGATGAGCAAGTCGCTGGGCAACGGCGTGGACCTGGGCGAGCAGCTGGACAAGTTCGGCGTGGACGCCGTCCGGCTGACCATGATCTTTGCCTCGCCGCCCGAAGATGACGTGGACTGGGCCGACGTATCTCCGTCGGGCTCGGCCAAGTTCCTGGCCCGTGCCTGGCGGCTGGGACAGGACGTCGCCTCGGTGCCGGGCACTGAGTACGACGGCGGCGACCGCGCCCTGCGCTCGGTCACCCACCGCACGGTCGCCGACGCGGCGGACCTGCTGGACGCCGGCAAGTTCAACGTGGTCATCGCCAAACTGATGGAGCTGGTCAACGCGACCCGCAAGGCCATCGACGCCGGACCCGGCGCGGCCGACCCGGCGGTGCGGGAAGCCACCGAGGCGGTGGCCATCATCCTGAGCATGTTCGCCCCCTACACCGCGGAGGACCTGTGGGCCCAGCTGGGCCACGAACCGTCGGTGGTCAAGGCCGCCTGGCCCGCGGTGGACGAGTCCCTGCTGGTGCAGGACACCGTCACGGCCGTGGTGCAGGTTGCCGGCAAGGTGCGCGACCGGCTGGAGGTGGCGGTGGACGTCAGCGAGGACGAGCTGGAGAAGCTCGCGCTGGCCTCGCCGCAGGTCATCCGCACCCTCGAGGGCCGCGAGGTGCGCAAGGTGATTGTGCGCGCACCGAAGCTGGTCAACATCGTTCCGGCCTGATCGGGCAGGGACCCGGATGAATTGGCTCGAGCAACTGCTGCAGCGGTCCAAGCGGCTGCTGCACCAGCCGGCTGCCCGGCCGGGCCAGCCGCCGCTGCACCGGGTCGCCGTCGTCACCGATTCGGCGGCGTCGCTGCCTGCGGACTGGGTCAACCAGCCGGATACCGCAGACTGGCTGCGGGTGGTGCCGATGCCCGTGATGATCTCCGGCCAGATCTACGGGGAAGGGGTCGACGACGTCGCTTCCGCCCTGGCGGTCGGTCTCGCCGAGGGACGGGACATCAAGACGTCGCGCCCGTCGCCGGGGCTCTTGGAACGGACCTACCGTGAGCTCGAAGAGCTGGGCTTCGAGTCGATTGTCTCCATTCACCTCTCTGCCGAGCTGTCCGGCACCATCGAGGCCGCCGGCCTGGCCGCCGACGGCGTCGGCATCCCGGTGGAGGTGGTGGACACGCGCAGCGCAGCGCTGGGGCAGGGGTTCGCCGTCATCGATGCGGTGATCGCGGCGCAGAGCGGCTTCGACCGGCAAACTGTGGCCGAGCGAGCCCGGGCCGCCGCGGTCTGCTCCGACGTCTACTTCTACGTGCCCAGCCTGGACCAGTTGCGCCGCGGCGGCCGGATTTCCGCTGCCTCCGGCGTACTCGGTTCATTGCTGTCCATCAAGCCGCTGCTCGGCATCCGCGACGGCGCGATCATCCCGCTGGAGAAGGTCCGCACCGCCGCGCGCGCCCAGGCCAGGTTGCAGCAGTTGGTGGTTCGCCGGATCGAGGAACTCGACTACGAACCCCGCGTCTCGGTGCACTACTTCGGCAACGAATCCGAGAGCCGGGCGTTGGCAGAAACCCTGCAGCAGCACCTCAGCGACGACGTGCTGGTCACTCCGGTGCCGTCGGTCCTGGCCGCGCACACGGGACTGGGCGTGATCGCCGTGGTGATCGGCCCGCCGACTCCGCACCTGGGCTGAACGGACTATTCCGGGCCACCCCGCGCCTCGACAACCCGCGAAGGGCAAGGTAAGGATGGAGGGGTGCCTGTCATAGGATTCCATGCATCCCACGAACAGATCTCGCCCGCCCAGCTGCTGCAGGACGTGAAATTGGCGGAGGAAGCGGGTTTCGACGCCGCCATGTGCTCGGACCACATCGAGCCGTGGTCGGCCCGTCAGGGCCATTCCGGCTTCGCCTGGTCCTGGCTCGGTGCAGCGCTGGCCACCACCGCGCTGCGCTTCGGCGTCGTCACCGCTCCCGGCCAGCGCTACCATCCGGCAATAATTGCCCACGCCTCGGCCACCCTGGCCGTCATGTTTCCGGGGCGG
This sequence comes from Actinomycetota bacterium, assembly GCA_051751385.1. GTDB lineage: Bacteria > Actinomycetota > Actinomycetes > Actinomycetales > Micrococcaceae > Crystallibacter. Next base: position 73,084 of record JBNJKW010000005.1, read on the forward strand.
TTCTGGATGGCGCCGGGCAGTGGCGAGAACTCCAACGAGCACATCACGGGCGACGCCTGGCCCTCCAAGGACGTGCGCCAGCTGCGGCTGGAGGAGTCCGTGGAGGTGATCCGCCGCCTGCACGACGGCGAGGAGGTCACCCACCGCGGACTGGTCACCGTGGAGCACGCCCGGATTTGGGAGAGGCCGGACCCCAAGCCTGAACTCATCGCCCCCGCCATCAGTGTGGAGACCGCCCGCCGCGCCGCGCACTGGGCGGACGGGCTGATCACGGTCAACCAGGCGCCGGAGCAGCTCCGGAAGGTCCTCGCCGCCTACCGGGACAACGGCGGACGCGGCAAGGCCGCGCTGCAGGTACACCTGTCCTGGGCGCCGTCGGAGGAGGCCGCCGTCGAAATCGGCCTGGACCAGTGGCGCTCCAACACGTTCGCCCCGCACGTGGCCGCGGACCTGGCCACGGCCGGCCACTTCGACGCCGTGAGCGAGCACGTCGGAGAGGACCAGTTGCGCAAGGCGGTCAACGTGTCGGCCAGTACGGGCCGGCATGTGGAGTGGCTGCAGGAGTACCTGGATCTGGGCTTCGACGAGCTGTACCTGCACTTCGTGGGCCAGGAACAGCGGCCCTTCATCGAGGCGTTCGCCGGCGAGGTCCTGCCGAAGCTGCGCTGACGGACCGGCCTAAATCATCCGGACGGAAAGCGAGGAGAAGCCAGTGAGGATTACCGACACTTCCGACCTGTGGTGGAAGACAGCCGTTGTCTACTGCCTGGACGTGGAGACGTATTTCGATTCCGACGGCGACGGCGTGGGAGACTTCGCTGGCCTGGCTCAGCGCGTGGATTACCTGGCCGAACTGGGCGTCACCTGCATCTGGCTGATGCCCTTCTATCCCACGCCCGAGCGGGACGACGGCTACGACATAATGGATTTCTACGGCGTGGACCGGCGGCTGGGGGACCACGGGGACCTAGTCGAGTTCCTCCGCACGGCGCGGGACCGCGGCATGCGGGTCATCGCGGACCTGGTGGTCAACCACACCTCGGACCGGCATCCATGGTTCCAGTCGGCGCGCCAGTCCAAAGACAGTCCCTACCGGGACTACTACGTGTGGCGGTCCGATCCGCCGCCGGACACCTCCAAGGAGGTAGTGTTCCCGGACCAGGAGCAGTCCATCTGGACCAAGGACAAGCCGACGGGGGAGTGGTATCTGCACCGCTTCTACAAGCATCAGCCGGACCTGAACGTGACCAACCCCGAGGTGAGGAACCACATCGCCAAGGCCATGGGCTTCTGGCTGGAGCTGGGGCTTGACGGTTTCCGCGTGGACGCGGTGCCGTTCTTCCTGGAAACCATGGGCCAGGACGCGTCCGTGCTGCCGGATCCGCACGAGTTTCTGCGCGACTTGCGCCGCCACCTGAGCCGCCGCCGCGGCAGCGGAATCCTGCTGGGCGAGGTCAACCTGCCGTACAAGGACCAGTTGACCTTCTTCGGCCGCAGCGACGGCGACGAACTGAACGTCATGTTCGACTTCATCGCCATGCAGAACATGTACCTCTCGCTCGCCCGGCAGGACGCGGGCCCGCTGGCGAAGGCCCTCAACGGCAGGCCAGCGATCAATCCCGACAACCAGTGGGCTACCTTCGTGCGCAACCACGACGAACTGACGCTGGACAAGCTCACCGACGAGGAGCGCCAGGAGGTCTTCGCGGCCTTCGGGCCCGAGGAACGCATGCAGCTATACGGGCGCGGCCTCAAGCGCCGGCTGCCCCCGATGCTGGACGGGGACCCGCGCCACATCAGGATGGTGTACTCGCTCCTGTTCTCCCTGCCCGGCACCCCGGTGCTGTACTACGGCGAGGAGATCGGGATGGGGGAGAACCTGGACGCGGACGGCCGCCTGGCCGTGCGCACGCCCATGCAGTGGACGGACGGTCCGAACGCGGGCTTCTCCACCGCGGAGTCCGAACAGCTGATCTCGCCGATCGTGGACGGGGGCTTCGGCCCGCAGTTCGTCAACGCCGCCCAAGCCAAGCGGGATCCGGATTCGCTCTGGAACTTCATGGCCACGCTGATCAAACGCTACCGCGAGTGCCCGGAGCTGGGCTGGGGGCACTTCGAGATCCTCGAGCAGCCGGAGAAGTCCGTGCTGGCCCACCGCTGCACCTGGGAGGAGTCAAGCATGGTCCTGCTGCACAACCTCTCGCCCGATCCGGTCACCGTCGAGCTGGACCTGGCGACGGAGGACCGGCCCGCGGAAATGCTCCGGGGCGTGCTGCTGCTGGACCTGCTGGGCGACGCGGACGTGAAAATCGCCGAGGACGGCACGTGCACCCTGCCGCTCGAGGGGTTCGGCTACAAGTGGCTGCGCCTGCAGCATCCCGGGGACCGGCGACTGCCGTAGGCTGCGCTAAGGACGACGGCGGCGAGCGGCGGCGGCGGGAACGTTCTTTTCCTCCACAGCCCGCGCCACGGGACAGCCCGTCCACTAACGCGTGCCGGACGGATGGGGGTGCCCCGCTGCAGTCTAGCGTTGCCGCATGGGCCGACATCGCTGGCTTCCCGCAGCTGCCCGCGACGGCACTGCGTCGCGGTCGAGGCGAACACCGCGCTTCCGCATAGCCCTCGGGGCCGCCTTCGTCGTGGCCGGGTTGTGCCTGGGCTACGGGATTGTCTCCGTGGCGACCGCAGACCTGAACCGTTCGGCCACTCCGGTCTTGGAGGACATCCCCTTGAAGTCCGGCCCTTCCCCGGGGCCAACCACCGGTAACGGCGGCGGGGATGGTGAAGGCTCAGCGGAGTCCGTGGGCGGCGCTGGCAGCGGCAAAGGTAATGGCGGCACAGACGGTGGCGACGGAGCAGGTGCAGGTGCAGGTGCGGACGTCGGTGACGACCCCGGGGCACGCCTCATCGTCCACGTGGCGGGAGCCGTCAACAAGCCGGGAATCGTCCGACTGGTTGAGGGCGCCAGGGTGTTCGAGGCGATCGAAGCGGCCGGCGGCGCCAGGAAGGAGGCACAGCTTGAGGCGCTGAACCTTGCCGCACCTTTGACCGACGGGCAGCAGGTCTTTGTGCCCACGCCGGATGACGCCGCGCCGCCGCCGGTGCCGGGCACCGGAGGCTCCGGCGGTGGTGCCGGTGGACCCGGAACGGGCGGCGGCGCCGCGGACGGTCCCGCCGGGAAGGTCAACATCAACACGGCCACCGCGGAGGAACTGGCGGAGTTGCCGCGCGTGGGGCCGGTGCTGGCCGGACGGATCGTCGAATTTCGCGAGCAACACGGCCCCTACGGGCAACCGTCCGACCTGGACGCGGTGCCGGGCATCGGACCGGTCATGCTTGAGGCGCTGGTGGAGCTGGTGACGGTGTGAGCGGCGCACGATGGCAGCGGTACGCGGATGCGGCCCGCCGGCCGGTCACTGTAGCTCCTCAAGACGGCGGTTTCCCCGGTGGACCGGAGGATGCCAGTGTCCTCGGCGGCCCGGAGCATTGCGCTCCGACGGCCGGACGGGGCGGTAGTCGGCCGGCGGGAAGACGCCGCAGGGACTGGCAGCAGTTGCTGCTGAAGCACATGAAGCCGGATCCGGCCGCGGTTTCGCGGGTAGAAACACGGCGGTTGGACCTCCGCCTGGGACTCACCGCGGTGGCCTGCTGGGCAGTGGCGCTGGTGTTGCCGCATGCCCCGGCCGGCGTGGCCCTGACGCTTGCTGCCCTGCTCCTGGGTGGTGCCTGCGGCGCGTCGGCCCGCCTGCTGCTTCCGCCAAGACTCCTTCCAACCAGGCTCCTCCCGACCAGGCTCCAAAGCGCCGGGAGGTTGCTGCCGAAGATCCAGCCATCGCCCGCACATCATCCCCTTCCAGGGCGCCCGCAGGCTCGTGCTCCCCGTTATCGACCCGAACGCGGGCTAAGCCCCCGGCGTAGGCGAGGCCGCGGCGGGACCGGAGCCACCGCCGTCGTGCTGGTGTTGTGCAGCTGCACCGGGCTGCTGGCGCTGATGGTGGGCGTGCAACAGTCGCAGCGGCTGGCTGGACCGATCGAAGGGGCCATCACCGGCGAGGAGACCATCACCGCCCGCCTCGTGGCCACCGGCGACGCGTCCCAAGTGCGGGCGCCGGGGCAATTCGGCGGCGGTCCGCGCTTCCATGTGAAGGCCACCGTCGTTGAAGCAACGGCCGCAGGAACGCGCTTCGAGGCGGACACTCCCGTGCTGGTGCTGGGCGGCCCGGACTGGTCCGGCGTCCGCTATGGCGAACGGCTCCGGGCGACCGGAAAACTGGTCAGACCAGACTCCGGTCAGGCGGTGGAGGCGCTGTTGATCGCGTCGACGGTGCCGGCGGACCGCACGTCACCGCCGCTGGATGCGTGGGTCTCGGGTCTCCGCGCGCAGTTCGTTCAGGCACTGGTGCCGCTGCCGCCGGACGCCCGTGGGCTGCTCCCGGGCATGGTGCTGGGCGACAAGGAACACCAGGCCGACGATCTGGAAGACGCCATGCGGCGTACCGGGCTGACACACCTGTTGACCGTGAGCGGCGCGAATGTGTCATACGTGTTGGGGTTCGTATACCTGCTCGGTTCGGCCGTGCGGCTGCCCCGTTGGCTCAAGGCTGTTGCCGGGGTGGCGAGCCTTGCCGGGTTCGTGCTGCTCGTCCGGCCCGAGCCCAGCGTGTTGCGCGCGGCGGTCATGGGCTCCATCGGGGTTGCCGCCGTGCTGAGCGGGCGGCGGAGGGCGTCGCTGTCCTTCCTGGCCTTGGCGGTGTTGGTGCTGCTGGTTCTGGATCCTTGGCTGGCCGCCAACTACAGCTTCGTGCTCTCGGTGCTGGCTACGTTGTCGCTCGTGCTGCTGGGCACCGCATGTTCGCGCTGGCTGCAGCGGTTCCTGCCGGTGCCGCTGGCCCACGCCGTGGCAATGCCGATGGCGGCGCAGGTGTTTTGTGCCCCGGTGATCGTGCAGCTGCAGCCGGAACTGGCGCTGTACTCGATACCGGCGAATGTGGCGGCCGCTCCGGTGGTTCCTTTCATCACGATTGCCGGAATGGTCGGGACCGCCTTGCTGCCATGGCTCCCGGGCATCGGCACCTTGGTACTACACGTGGCGGGGTGCATGACACTGTGGGTTTCCGGCGTGGCACGGTGGTTTTCGGAGCTGCCGCTGGCGGCCTTGCCGTGGGCGGGCGGTCCGGTTGGGGCTGCCGGAGCGGCTGCTGCCCGTTTGGCGCTCCTCTGGGGTGTGCGGCGGATGGCGGGCGTCAGCAGATCCGGAACGGAACTGGGCCGGGCGAATGGGCCGCCCGAGATCGCGCGGCCCCGCGGACGCGGCGGGTCCGGAGCCCGCGGAGGGATTCTTCGGCTTGCCTGCTGGACGACCGTTCCGGCTCTGCTGGCAGGAGCGGCGGCCGGCCTGCTGGCCAGCCTGCTGGTCCCGGGTGGACCCAATCAGTCGTGGGACGTTGCCGCCTGCGATGTGGGGCAGGGCGATGGCATGGTGGTCAGGACCGGCGAGCGGAGCGCCATCGTGGTGGACGCCGGGCCGGAAACGGACATGATGGGCCGGTGCCTGGACGGCCTGGGCGTGGAGCGGATCGACGTCCTGGTGCTTACCCACATGCATCTGGACCACTACGGCGGGCTCGACGGCGTATTGGCCGGACGCCAGACGGAGCGCGTCCTGTATTCGAGCGCGAAGGAGGCACTTCCGGAGGCGGTTCACGCCTCGCTCCAAGCCCATGGGTTGGCCGGCGAACGCGCCGCGGCCGGTCTAGCCGGTTCGTCCGGAGCGGCCGAGTGGACCGTGCACTGGCCCGCTGAGGATAGCGCCGGCCTCTCCGAGAACGATTCCAGCCTCGTCGTCGAAATCAAGCTGCGAGTGGACACCGGGGGAGAAGTGAGAATGCTGCTGACCGGCGATCTTGAGCAGGAGCAGTTGCCCAGGCTGACGAGTCACCTGGGATCGGATTTCACCGTGGACGTCCTGAAAATCAGCCATCACGGCGCCCGCAATGGCGGGACCGCTCTCATTACCGGCCTGCGGCCTGCCGCAGCCCTGATTTCCGTGGGTGCCGAGAACGACTACGGCCATCCGGCGGCGGAAATCCTGTCCGCGCTGCGGGCCGCCGGCGTGCAGGTGTTGCGCACCGACCAGTTCGGGACGGTCTTGCTGGATGCTGACCGCGGCAGGCTCTCCGTGCTCACCGGTCGGTAGGCTGCGGACGGCTTTGGGCAAAAGCCCCGGATCGTGAAACTCTTGACCTGAACAAGGAGGAATCTGACGTGAACCCGCCCCCCGGATCCCGCGCTTCGGCCGCCAAGAAAAGCGCCGCGACCGTCTCTTGGCGCGACGTCGAGCCTGCCCCCGTCGTGCTGGTCAGCGGTCCGGAGGAGTACCTGGCCCACCGGGCCAAGGAACGTGTCCGCAACCTGCTGCGCGGCAAGCATCCGGACCTCGAGGTGACCCAGCTGGATGCCAACTCCTACACCACGGGTGAGCTCACCTTGCTGGCCAGCCCCAGCCTCTTCGGTGAAGCGAAACTGATTGAAGCCTCGTCGCTGGCCCAGATGAACGACGAGTTCCTCGCAGACACCCTCGCCTATTTGGCGTCACCGGCCGACGAGGTCTGGCTGGTCCTACACCACGGCGGCGGAACCCGCGGCAAGAAACTTCTTGATGCGGTCAAGGCCACGGGCGCCCCGGTGGTCGACTGCCAGGCGATGAAAAAGGATGCAGACAAGCTGGACTTCGTCAGGCAGGAGTTCAAGACTGCGCACCGGGCCATCGAACCTGCCGCGGCACAGGCACTGGTGTCCGCGGTCGGCTCGTCGCTGCCCGATCTGGCAGCCGCCTGCTCCCAATTGATTTCCGACGCCGAGAGCGCCGTCACCGAAGAGACGGTGGAAAAGTATTACGGCGGCCGGGTGGAGGCGACCGGCTTCAGGGTCGCTGACGCAGCCATTTCCGGCCGCGGTGCCGCCGCGCTGGCGTCCCTTCGGCATGCGCTGGCCACTGGCGTGGACCCGGTGCCGATCGTTGCCGTACTGGCCATGAAGCTGCGCCAGATAGCCAAGGTCAAAAGCGCCTCGGCCAACGCCCGGGACCTGGGCATGGCCCCGTGGCAGTTCGACCAGGCCCGCAGGGACGCACGGCTGTGGGAGTCGGAGGCCTTGGCCCGCTGCATCCAGGTGCTGGCCGAGACCGACGCGCAGGTCAAGGGCGAAGGCCGCGACCCGGAATATGCGGTGGAGCGGGCCGTCACGATGATCGCCACCAGCGCCCGGCGCTAAAGGGCTGCCCCCGGCTCACTTGACCGGCATCGCCCGCAGTGGGTGACATCTGGTCTCAGCCAGCCGGCGCCTGCGGGTTAACTGCAGCGCGCTGGGCGTCGTCGTCGTCGGGTTTGCGATCGTCGAAGGGCTGACAGGGCTTTCGTCTCCCGATGGACCGGCGGAGCCTGCCAGCAGGAGGGCACCTGTTGCCAAGGCGGTGACGGTTGCGGCCCGTTTCATGTGGCCAAAATAGGGGCGGCCAGCTGGGGAAAGATGATCCGACCAGGATGAGGAACAGAAAAGGCCGAAGGCCGCCACCCTGAACGGGTGACGGCCTCCGGCCTTGGTGTGGTTCGGCCTGTCGGCCGGATGCGCTTTAGAGCGCGTTGACCTGCTTGGCCAGTGCCGACTTGTGGTTGGCGGCGTTGTTCTTGTGCAGCACACCCTTGCTGACGGCCTTGTCCAGCTTGCGGCTCGCGGTCACCAGAGCGGTGGCGGCGGCCTCCTGATCGGCGGACTGGACGGCACCGGTCACGGCGCGGATGGCGGTCTTGAGCTCGGACTTAACCGAGATGTTGCGCTGGCGTGCCTTCTCGTTGGTGAGAATGCGCTTCTTCTGGGACTTGATATTGGCCACGAATTAACTCTCTGTTGTTGAGGAACTTTGGTCTTTGAGGGCATTCGGTCCGGTCATTGACTGAGCGGCGTGGGGCACCGTAATGGCAACCGGCCCGAGGTGCCCGTCGACCTGCGCGGACACACAGCTATAAATGTTAGCAGATCAGCACTGTGGACGGGCGAACGACGCTTCGCCGACACGCGGGCCGTCGTCGTTACTTCCAGCCGCGGCGGCGCATGCCCTGGGCGACCTTCTCGAAGGTCGACCGCGGGAGCACCGCCCCTTCGCGCCGAACAGCAGCAGGATCAAGTTGGAGAACACGGTCCAGCTTGATCTCGCTCGGACGACCGCGGACATCCCAGGCGCCGGAACCGATGTCCACGTAGTCCTCGTCGCGGCTGCGGGTGTTGTTCCGGTCCCGGGAGGTCATCATCAGCGCCAGCAGGCGGCCGCGGTGGTTGCCGATCACCAGCACCGGCCGGTCCTTTCCCTGCGAATAGTCTTCCTGGTAGGGCACCCACGTCCAGACGATTTCCCCCGGATCGGGGGAACCGTCGGTTTGGGGTGAGTAGCTGATGGTCCCAGCGCCGAGGTAGTCGCCGGCATACCGCGAGACCGTGCCGGTGCCCGCTGCGCGGCCACCGAGGCCCGCGCCGCCGCCCACGCCCGCGCCGCCTCCGCGCGGCTCCGGCCGGTTGCCAGGCGCTGCGCCGCGCGGCCGTGCTGAGCGGCCGGAACCGGACAAGGCCCGGATGGCCCGGGCAGCGGTGTTAAGGAGCCGGTTGAGACCCTTTGGGGAAAATGCCATGGCCCTAGGCTACTGAACGGAGGCTGTGGTGCGTCACCGCGAGCTCGCGGCAATCCGGGTGCGCGGATACCTGACGGGCGTGGGACACTTATAGTTGAGCAAAATCTGCGTGCTGGTGGTACCGGCCGCATTGCCAGTCAGCTTGTCCGAGAGTAAGGAACCATCTGTGTCACCGATGGCCCGCACCGCGCCGGTGCCCGCCGCCACCGATCCGGCGATCATCAGGAACTTCTGCATCATCGCCCACATCGACCACGGTAAATCCACTCTTGCCGACCGGATGCTCCAGCTCACCGGCGTGGTCCAGCCGCGCGACATGAAGGCCCAGTATCTGGACCGAATGGACATCGAACGCGAACGCGGCATCACCATCAAGTCCCAGGCCGTCCGCATGCCGTGGGAACTGGATGGCGCCAGCTACGCCCTCAACATGATTGACACCCCGGGCCACGTTGACTTCACCTATGAAGTGTCGCGGTCCCTGGCCGCCTGTGAAGGTGCGGTCCTGCTGGTGGATGCCGCGCAGGGTATCGAGGCCCAGACGCTGGCGAACCTCTACCTGGCGATGGAAAACGACCTGACCATCATCCCGGTGCTCAACAAGATCGACCTGCCGGCAGCGCAGCCGGAAAAGTATGCGGCCGAGTTGGCCAACCTGATCGGTGGCGATCCCGAGGACGTGCTCAAGGTCTCGGGCAAGACCGGCGTTGGCGTTGAAGCACTGCTGGACAAGATCGTGCGCGATCTGCCCGCCCCGGTAGGCGACCCGGACGCGCCGGCCCGGGCCATGATCTTCGACTCGGTGTACGACACCTACCGCGGCGTGGTCACCTACGTCCGCGTGGTTGACGGCAAGCTCTCGCCGCGTGAACGCATCCAGATGATGTCGACCAGGGCCAGCCACGAACTGCTCGAAATCGGCGTCAGTTCGCCCGAGCCGACGCCGTCCAACGGCCTGGGCGTCGGAGAAGTCGGCTACCTGATCACCGGTGTGAAGGACGTCCGGCAGTCCAAAGTGGGTGACACGGTCACCAATCTGCTCAAGCCGGCGGCGGAATCACTCGGCGGCTACGCAGACCCCAAGCCCATGGTCTTCTCCGGGCTCTACCCGATCGACGGCACGGACTACCCGGTACTCCGCGACGCCCTGGACAAACTCAAGCTCAACGACGCGGCACTAGTCTACGAACCGGAGACCTCCGCGGCCCTCGGCTTCGGATTCCGGGTCGGCTTCCTGGGCCTGCTGCACCTGGAAATCACCCGGGAGCGGCTCGAGGCCGAGTTCAACTTGGACCTGATCTCCACCGCCCCCAACGTGGTCTACGAAGTCACGCTGGAGGACAAGAAGATCCTGACGGTCACCAACCCGAGCGAATATCCGGACGGGAAGGTTTCCGAGGTCCGCGAGCCGATGGTCTCCGCCACCATCCTCGCGCCCAACGAATTCGTCGGCACCATTATGGAGCTCTGCCAAGGCCGCCGCGGTGAAATGAAGGGGATGGACTACCTCTCCGAGGACCGCGTGGAGCTGCGCTACCGGCTGCCGCTGGCGGAAATCGTCTTCGACTTCTTCGACAACCTCAAGTCGCGCACCCGCGGCTATGCCTCGCTGGACTGGAAGGCCGACGGCGAACAGGTGGCCGATCTGGTCAAGGTGGACATCCTGCTGCAGGGCGAACAGGTGGACGCGTTCAGCGCCATCACGCACCGCGACAAGGCCTACAGCTACGGCGTGATGATGACCTCCAAGCTGCGCGAGCTCATCCCGCGGCAGCAGTTCGAGGTGCCCATCCAGGCTGCCATCGGATCCCGGATCATCGCTCGCGAAAACATCCGCGCGATCCGCAAGGACGTGCTCGCCAAGTGCTACGGCGGCGACATCTCCCGTAAGCGCAAGCTGCTGGAGAAACAGAAGGAAGGCAAGAAGCGGATGAAGATGGTCGGCCGCGTGGAGGTCCCGCAGGAGGCCTTCATCGCCGCACTGTCGTCGGATGATTCCAAGGACAAGGCAAAGAAGTAGTTCTGCAGTGCTGAAAACAACGACGGCGGAGGCTCGCCTCAGTGCCTAGCGTCCTGCCCGTAGGGGACCCAGCCCCGGCCGACGGACTGCTGCCGGCCCAGGCGGCAGACGGGGCGGCCGGCCGGGCCTTCTGCCTGTATGTGCACATTCCGTTCTGCCGGGTGCGCTGCGGCTACTGCGATTTCAACACCTACACGGCCAAGGAACTCGGTTCCGGGGCATCGCAGGATGAGTACTCCGGCACCCTGAACACCGAACTGGATCTGGCGGCGCGCGTGCTGCGCGGTTCCAACCTGCCCGACCGGCCGCTGGCCACGGTCTTCTTCGGCGGCGGCACGCCGACCCTGCTGCCGGCGACGGACCTGGCCGCCATGCTGGCCCAGGCCGAAAGCCTGTGGGGGCTGGAGCCGGGCGCCGAGGTCACCACGGAAGCCAACCCGGATTCCGTTACGCCGGAATCGCTGAAGATCCTGGCCGACGCAGGTTTCACCCGGGTCTCCTTCGGCATGCAGTCGGCCGTGCCGCATGTGCTGAAGGTCCTGGACCGCACGCATAATCCGGAACGGGTGCCTCAGGCTGTGCAGTGGGCACGCGAGGCCGGGCTCAAGGTCAGCTTGGACCTGATCTACGGCACTCCGGGGGAGTCCATGGCGGACTGGGAAGCCAGCCTGGACGCCGCGATCGCCTGTGCGCCGGACCATATCTCCGCCTACGCCCTGATCGTCGAGGACGGCACCAAACTCGCGGCGCAGATCCGCCGCGGCGAGGTACCCGGCATCGACGACGACGACCACGCCGCCAAGTATGAGATCGCCGACGCTCGGCTGGCGACGGCAGGGTTCGGCTGGTACGAGGTAAGCAATTGGTCCCGCACACCGGACGACCGCTGCCGGCACAACCTGGCCTACTGGCGCGGCGACGACTGGTGGGGCGCCGGTCCCGGCGCTCACTCGCATATGGGCGGCGTGCGCTGGTGGAACGTGAAGCATCCGGCCGCCTATGCCCAGCGCCTCGCCACCGGAGTCTCCCCGGCGGCCGGACGTGAAACGCTGGACGCGGGTACCCGCCAGTTGGAGCATGTCATGCTGCAGACCCGCATTATCGACGGGCTGCGCACCCAGGATCTGGGGCCGAACGGCAGGAAAGCCGTGGCAGGACTGATCGCAGATGCCCTCGTCGACCCGGCCGCGGCCTTCGCCGGGACCATTCGGCTCACGCTCAAAGGACGGCTGCTGGCCGATGCCGTAGTCCGACGGCTGCTCGAGGACTGAACTTCCCTAGCGTCCCAGCGAGCGGCCGATCTGGCCGAGGGCCGCATCATATGCGGCATCCCAGCTCCAGCCAGCCGCCGGTGCGCCGGCCAGCTCCAGTGACACCAGCCCGTGAACTTGGCCCCAGACGACGCCGACCATCGAGGCGATCTCGTCATCCGATGCCCCGGGCAGCGCGGCGGCAACTGCGGCAAACAGCGGCGCGATCGATGGCTCGGCCGCTCCCGGCGTCGGCTGGCACGGCACCTGGCCGGCCAGCGACCCGCCGAACATGAGGCCGTAGAGGACCGGATGGTCCAGCGCCCACGTTCGGTAGGCCCGGCCCAGCGCTTCGATGCCGCCGGCGGCGGCCTGTTGCTGGGACGCAGCAAACGAGGCGAAGCCGTCGTCGAGCACTGCGGTCAACAGTTCCGCTTTGCCCCCGAAGAGCGAATACACCGCCGTCGTTGACGTCCCCGCCGCAGCGGCGATGCTGCGCAGCGAAACGGCCGCGGCGCCGTCGCGGGCAATCCGGGAGGCTGCGGTGTCCAGCAGCCTGCGGCGCAGGGTCTCATCGTGGAGTACGGGTCTTGCCATGTCACCAGTATTGCATAACACTGTTACGTAACATCGTTGTATAACACAAGTTATGAATGGAGAAGCTCATGTCGGAACAAGTGCATACGGGACGCTTCACTGCCGATCCCGGCGGCGGGCCGGTCACGGTCTTCCTGATCGGGATGCGCGCCAACCGGTGGTGGAAGTTCGGGAAGGTGGCACGGGTGGGGGCGGCCATGCCCAGGATGCTGGCCCACCTGGCCAAGACACCGGAGGCCGGCTTGCTGGGATACCAGCAATGGTTTGGCCTCACCACCATCATGGTCAGCTACTGGAAGAGTCCGGAGCATCTGCAGCGCTTCGCGGCCGACCGGTCGGCGCCGCACCTTGAGCCCTGGCGCCGGTTCATGCGCGAATCCGCCGGCACCGGCGACGTCGGGGTGTGGCACGAGACCTACGAAACGGTGCCGGGCGGCAGGGAAAGCGTTTACAGCGACATGCCGGTCTTCGGGCTGGCTGCGGCCACCGGCCACGTGCCGGTGGGGGCCGGGTTGAACACCGCCCGCCAGCGGCTGGAGGCAGACGCGGTCAGGCGGCGGGCCTAGCGGAACAAGCGCAGGTTGTAGGCGTAGCGGTACGGAACACCGCGGTTGCATTTGATCCCGGCGATCACGGAATAGACCGTCAGGAAGACCCAAATGGCGGCGGCGACGACGGCAAAGATGCCGCTGACGGCCGGAATGACGATCAGCAGGTTTGCCACAATGGCCACCACGGTGGGCGGGACCGTGAAGTTCAGCGCCTCTTTGGACTCCTGCGCGGTAAACGGACCGCGGTCCTTGAAGATCAGGTAGATCACCAGCGACGGGAAGCAGCCCAGGATCCCGCCGAAGTGCGCCATGGTTGCCCACTGCCGGTCCTCGGAAGGGGTCAGCGGCAAGGCGGAAGCCGACGCGCTCTGGTACTGCGGGCGCGGAGCGGACTTGCGTTCCGGCTGCTGGTTGCGAGCAGAGTTCTCGGACACTGGACCTACCTTCGGAAAATCTGCTGATGGCTCACTGCTGTTCCTAGCCTAGCGGTTCCACCTGCGCGCCGGTGCAGACCGGGGCCGCGGCGGGCGCTGGAACCGGCTCAGACGGTGAGGAAATCGATGACTTCCTCCACCCGGCCCAGCAGGCTGGGTTCCAGGTCCGCATAGCTGTTCACGCTGCCCAGCAGCCGCTTCCAGCCGTCGGCCACATCGATCTGGGTCCGGTGCGGCCAGCCAAGACCGGCGAGGATGCCGGTCTTCCAATCGGTGCCGCGCGGAACCACCGGCCACTGCGCCCGGCCGATCACCGACGGCTTGATGGCCTGCCAGACGTCAACGTAAGGGTGGCCCACTATCAGCACGTTGCCGGCGGCCGCAGGGACGGCCATGGCGGCCTCGGCGATCCGCCACTCCTTGGAGTGGGGCACCAAATGGTCCACCAAGATGCCCAGCCTGCGCTGCGTGCCGGGGGAGAAGTCCGCCACGGCCGCGGCCAGGTCGTCCACGCCATGCAGGGGTTCGACGACGATGCCCTCCACCCGCAGGTCGTCTCCCCAGACCTTTTCCACCAGTTCGGCATCGTGCTTGCCTTCAACCCAGATCCGGCTGGCGCGCGCCACCCTGGCGCGTTGGCCCTCCACCTTCACCGAGCCGGAGGCCGTCCGCTGGCGGACCGGAGCCTTCGCGGTGGGCGCCGGCGGCACCACATTCACCGGCTCGCCTTCAAACAGGAAGCCAAACCCCAGCGGGAAGGAGCGCACCTTGCCCCGGCGGTCCTCCAGCGAGACCAGATGCACGCCGCCGGACTTCTCCACCCGGACGACGGCGCCGACCCAGCCGCTCTGCGCGTCCTCCAGCACCAGCCCCGGCTCGGCGGCGATTTCGCGCAGGGCCCGGGCCTTGGGGGCGGTGAGATCCTGGGGGCCCCAGCCGTAGCTGCTCATATGCTTCAAGTCCTTACACAGGTAGTACGTCTACGGCACCGCCGCGAAGACAATGCTAACAACGGGGGCAACGTATTAGACTTAGCACTTGGACGTGTTGAGTGCTAACAACCCGTCATCAGGTTGAGCCGAAGACAGGAGGAGTGCAGTGAGCGAGGTCCGGAGGCTGGAAGTGCTCCGCGCCATTGTCGAGGACTACGTGCATTCACGCGAGCCGGTGGGCTCCAAGGCACTGGTCGACCGGCACAGCCTGGGCGTGTCGTCAGCCACGATCCGCAACGATATGGCGGCGCTGGAGGAAGACGGGCTGATCGTTGCCCCGCACACCAGTGCCGGCCGGATTCCCACCGACAAGGGCTACCGCCTGTTCGTGGACCGGATTTCGGACGTCAAACCGCTCTCTGCCCCCGAGCGCCGGGCCATCCAGAAACTGCTGGACGGCGCCGATGACCTGGACGACGTGATGGAACGCACCGTGCGGCTGCTGTCCCAGCTCACCAACCAGGTTGCGGTAATCCAGTACCCGCAGTTGGGTGCTGCCAAGGTGCGGCACATCGAGTTCGTCTTGCTGGCTCCCCGTCGCGTGCTGGTGGTGCTGATCGCTGACAACGGCAAGGTGGACCAGCATGTTGCCTTGCTGCCGGTGGACGTGGCGGAAGATGCGCTGGCCACGCTGCGCAGTGCCTTCCTGGCCGCTCTGTCCGGGAAACCGCTGGCCGGCGTGCCCCACCGGCTGAGGACCTCCCCGCTGCCGGCGGATCCAGCGCACGCGGGCATCGTGGACGAACTGTCTGCATCGCTTGCCCAGCTGGCCGCGGCCAGCAGCGAGGAGCGGATCCTGATGGCCGGAACGGCCAACCTGGCCCGTTCCACGGTGGACTTCCCGTTGAGTATCGGCCCCATCCTCGAGGCACTCGAAGAACAGGTGGTCCTGCTGCAGTTGCTCTCCGAAATGCATCAGGACGCGCACGGCATGTCGGTGAGCATCGGTCGTGAAAATCCGTACGGCTCATTGGCGGAAACCTCTGTGGTCGCCACCGGTTATGGACCCGGTGCCACCGCCAAGGTCGGCATTCTCGGTCCCACCCGGATGGACTATCCCACCACGATGGCGGCAGTGCGCGCCGTCGCACGCTATTTGTCACGGATTCTCGCCGGCCAGCCCTAGGCCGCGCAATGCCCGCACCGGCCGTCGGCGCCGGTGAACCGATCTCCAGGAAGTGAAGTATTACAAGGTGAGCAACCACTACGACGCCCTCGGTGTCAGCCAGGACGCCTCGACCGAGGAAATCAAGAAGGCCTACCGCAAGCTGGCCCGCAAGCTGCACCCGGACGTCAATCCCGGCCCGGAGGCGGCCGATCAGTTCAAGCAGGTCAGCCACGCCTACGAGGTGCTTTCGGACCCGCAGAAGCGGCGCGTCTACGACACCACGGGCAACGAAAACGGCAATGACAACGGGTTCGGCGGTGGTTTCTCCGGTTCCGGCTTCGCCTTCCAGGACATCTTCGAGAGTTTCTTCGGCGGCGCCGGAGCGGGCGGCGGTCCGGCCTCGCGCACCCGCCGCGGCCAGGACGCCCTGATCAATGTGCGGATCGACCTCAAGGACGCAGTCTTCGGGGTGAACAAGAAGATCGAGGTGGACACCGCCGTGGTCTGCCCCACCTGCGACGGCAGCTGCTGCCGCCCCGGCACCAGCCCGCGCACGTGTGACATCTGCGGCGGCTCCGGCCAGGTCCAGCGCGCCGTGCGGTCCATTCTGGGCCAGGTCATGACCACTGCCGCCTGCGGCAGCTGCCAGGGCTTCGGCACGATCATTCCGGACCCCTGCAACGAGTGCAACGGCGAGGGACGCGTCCGCAGCCGCCGTTCACTGACCATCAAGCTTCCGGCCGGCGTGGGAACCGGAACGCGGATCCAGCTGGCCGGCCAGGGCGAGGCGGGCCCGGCGGGCGGTCCGCAGGGCGACCTCTACGTGGAGATCCGCGTCAACCCGGACCAGAACTTCATCCGCGAGGGCGATGACCTGCACGTGAGCCTGTCCGTGCCGATGACCGCGGCCGCGCTGGGCACCGACGTCACGCTGGACACGTTCGACGGCGAACGCGAACTGAGCATCAAGCCCGGCACGCAGGCGGGGGAGACCTTCACGCTGCGCGGCCTGGGCGTGACGCATCTGCGCGGCTACGGGCGCGGCGACCTGCAGGTACATGTGCATGTGGAGACACCCAGCAAGCTGGACCCGGAACAGGAAGACCTGATCCGCCGGCTGGCCCAGGCCCGCGGCGAGGAATACACCGAGGGGAAGCTGGCGTCCTCGGGCACCGGCGTCTTCGCCCGGCTGCGCGACCGGCTCGGTAACCTCTAGGCGTGACCAGCCACCTGTTCTTTACCGCCCCGGGCGAGCTCGACGCGGTGGCTCCCGGCGATAGCTTCACGCTGGCGGGGGACGAGGCGCGGCATGCCGTCACGGTCAAACGGATCGAGCCCGGCGAACTCGTCGACCTCGCCGATGGCCGGGGCCGCCGGCTGGTTGGCGAGGCCGTGGCGGGTGGACCTGGCGAGCTCACGGTCCGCGCCCTTCAGATCCTGCAGGAGCCGGACCCGGACCCGGAGCTGGTGCTGGTGCAGGCGCTGGCCAAGGGCAGCCGCGACGAACTGGCGATCGAGGCAGCCACCGAGCTCGGCGTCGACACCGTGGTCCCGTGGCAGGCCGAACGCAGCATCGTGCGTTGGAAAGCCGACAAGGCGGCCAAGGGCGCGGCAAAGTGGCAGCTGGCGGTCCGCGCGGCCGCCAAGCAGTCGCGGCGTGCGCGCGTGCCGGACGTGGAACCGCTGGTTGACCGGGCTGGGCTGTGTGCCTTGATCCGGTCCAGCCGGTTGTCGCTGCTGCTGCATGAAGATGCCGAGGGCAGCGTGGCCGACGCCGTGCAACGCGCCGGGCTGGGCGGCGCGGAAGCCCGGGGAAACAACGACGGCGGTGCCTCCCGCGACGGCGGCGACGGCGGTGCCTCGCCTGACGGCGGTGCCTCCCGCGACGGCGGCGCGGCGCGGGTGTTGATGATTGTGGGTCCGGAAGGCGGGATCAGCCAGGCGGAAGTGGACGCCATGCTGGACGCCGGGGCGGTGGCGGTGCGGCTGGGGCCCCACGTCCTGCGTTCCTCCACGGCGGGACCGGCCGCCATGACCTTGCTCAGCGAGATGTTGGGTCGCTGGCGGTAGGCCGACCGCAGGGCAGCAACGGTCTCCGTGATCGCCACGGCCTACTTGATCGTGAAGACCTTGCTGTCCGGATTCTGCCGTTCCTCGGTCCGCCCGCTCACGTCCTCATGGAAGACGTAGAGCTTGTAGGTGCCCGGGTCCAGGTTCTCGCTGAACCTGAACTCGCCGATTTCCCCGGCCGGTGCGTCAACGGAGACTGTTCCGGCTTTGACCAGCTTGTCCTCGGCGATCTCCTCGTCGGCGTCGGTGATCCGGTAGATCTGCCAGCGCAGCTGGGATTCGAAGGCGACGCCGCGGCCGAACACCTCCACGCGCCCCTCGGACGATGCGTCCTGGGCCGGATCGATGATCCATACCGGGGCCGCCAGACTGCCGTCCCGGGCCATCGGTTCGCCCAGCGGCACATGGCCGAAGGCTTCGTAGCCGTGGTGGCCGTCCACCAGGATCGCCACCTCAAGCGGGTTGTCGGTGCTGCTGAGCCCTGCATTGGCCGCGGCCGCGGTGGCCGTATAGACCAGCTGCTGCACGGCGCGTTCGGCGATGCCGGCATCCACGCGGCGGTCGAAGGCATCGGAAGAGATATCCAGGGTGATGACCGAGCCGTTGGTAATGGAGGCGCCCACCTTGCTGGCTGGGCTGAGCGGATTGAAGTAGTCCGGATCCA
Organism: Actinomycetota bacterium; assembly: GCA_051751385.1. GTDB lineage: Bacteria > Actinomycetota > Actinomycetes > Actinomycetales > Micrococcaceae > Crystallibacter. The sequence goes on from JBNJKW010000005.1 coordinate 91,451, forward strand.
AGGGCTGCAGGCGGGTCAAGGCGGCCACCGCCGTCGTAATGGGGTCTCCGAGGTTCTCCGCCTGGCGGTACTCGCGGTACAGGAACACAGTGTCCGCGTTGGTGCCCAACCAATAGAGGGGGGAGAGCTCGGAGGAGCGCAAGGTTTCCACCGGTGCGCTGGAGACCAGCGGACTGCTGGCCGCGGTGGGAGCCGTGGGGACGGGCATGGAGGTCTGCCCGCCACTGACAGTGCCTTGCGGTGTGCAGCCGAGCAGCACCAGCGAGGACGCGGTAACCAGCGCCAACCACGCGCCGAAGCGGCGTGCCGGGACCGAGCCCGAAGGCTGCCGGAGCTGGTTGCTGGTGATGCCTGGATCCCTTCTGGCTGGCCGGAATGACTGGTAAAAGCGGGGCGGGAACCGGTAGCTGTCGGTTTTCCCGCCCCATTAGCTTGGCATAGGGCAGGGGGGCTGATGGCTGCTTTAACCAGCCCTCAACCGGACTGATGCACGATTGATGCAGTATCGATATCTAGGCGTTTTCGCCCCCATAGAGGACTGCGCGGTGCCCCGTGCCGTAGCATGTACCTTGTATCGTCAGGGCTGGAACACTTCCGGCTCACCGATGGCACCACAGTCAGCAGCACCGCAAGCAACGCCCACCGAAGGAGCGATGAAAGGCCACATCGGCCGGACTATGTCCCAATCACGCCTGGATGTCGATCCGCTGGGATCAAGCAGCCGTTCCGTCCATTTCGATTCGCCGGAACACATGGTCAGGGCGCTCGGCGCCCACGATGAGGTGCTGCAGGTCATCGAGGCCGAGTTCAGCGATGTGAACCTGCATGTCCGCGGTAACGAGCTGTCCATTTCCGGTCCCGCCGACGCGGTGCAACTCACGTTGAACCTGGTCGAAGAGATCCGCGCGCTGGCCGCTAAGGACACTCGGATCACACCGCAGGTGGTTGCCCAGCTGCTGCGCATGCTCGGCGAACAGACGGCGCAGCGGCCGGCCGAAGTGCTGACGCTGAACATCCTCTCCTCGCGCGGCCGCAACATCAGGCCCAAGACGCTCAACCAGAAGAACTACGTTGAGGCCATCGACAACCACACGGTGGTTTTCGGTATCGGCCCGGCCGGCACGGGCAAGACCTATCTGGCGATGGCCAAGGCGGTCCAGGCCCTGCAGCATAAAGAGGTCAACCGGATCATCCTGACCCGCCCGGCCGTCGAGGCAGGGGAGCGGTTGGGCTTCCTCCCGGGCACGCTCAGCGACAAGATCGACCCGTATCTGCGCCCGCTCTATGACGCCCTGCACGACATGATGGACCCGGAATCGATCCCTCGCCTGATGGCCGCCGGCACCATCGAGGTGGCCCCGCTGGCCTACATGCGCGGCCGCACGCTTAACGACGCCTTCATCATCCTGGACGAGGCGCAGAACACCACGCCGGAACAGATGAAGATGTTCCTCACCCGGCTGGGCTTCGGTTCCAAGATGGTGGTGACCGGCGACGTCACGCAGATCGACTTGCCCGGCGGCACCAGCTCCGGCCTGAAGATCGTCAGCGAAATCCTGGACGGTGTCGAGGATGTCAGCTTCTCTCAGCTCGACGCCACGGACGTGGTCCGGCACCGGCTGGTCAGCGACATTGTGACTGCGTACAGCCGCTGGGACGAGAACCGACGCATCACGGGTGGCCGTACGCCGCAGCGCGCATCGGCCGCTCGGCGGAAGATGGAAGCGGAGGCCGGCCCGGAGGGTGGAGCATGAGCATCGAGGTCAATAACGAATCCACCATCGCGGCAGACGAAGAGGAGCTGGTGCGGCTGGCACGGTTCGTGTTGGATTCGCTCTACGTGCATCCGGAGGCTGAACTGTCCATCATCCTGGTGGACACCGAGGCGATGGAACGGCTGCACATCGAATGGATGGACGAACCGGGCGCCACCGACGTGCTGTCCTTCCCGATGGATGAGCTGCGTCCCGGCACCGCCATGAAGCCCGGCGCGGCCGGCGTGCTTGGCGACATCGTGATCTGTCCGCAGGTAGCGCAGGAGCAGGCGCAGAAGGCCGGCCACGGGCTGCTGGATGAAATGCTGCTGCTGACCACGCACGGTATCCTGCATTTGCTCGGCTTCGACCACGCGGAGCCTGCCGAAAAGGAAGAAATGTTCGGCCTCCAGCGTCAACTGCTTTCCTCCTTTACCGGCAAGGCCGCCCCCACCGAAACCACGCTGTAGAGACGCGACGATGCTCTGGATTCTTGCCGGCATGACGCTGGCTTTCACGCTGTTCGCGGGCGCGCTCACCGCTGCCGAGGCGGCGTTCACTTATCTGCCACGCCACGACGCCGAACAGTTGTTGCGTTCGGGACGCAGCCGCAGCCTGCGCGTCATCCTGGCCTCGCCGGCCGCACACATGCACGCCTTGCGGTTCTGGCGCGTTTGGTTCGAGATGGCGGCCGCGGTCGCCATCGCGCTGCTGTTCCACGATCTGCTGGGCAACATCTGGCTGGCCGGGCTGCTGGCTACCGCCACCATGGCCGGCGTCGGGTTCGTGCTGGTCGGGGTTTCGCCGCGGCAACTGGGCCGGATGCACGCCAGCGCCGTCGTCCTCTCCACGGCCTTGCTGGTCCGGCTGCTGTGCGCGGTGCTGGGTCCGGTGCCGCAGTGGCTGGTCCGCCTGGGCAGCGCGGTGGCGCCGCATGCGCCCCGCGCCGATGCCGCCTTCTTCACCGAAGAGGAATTCCGCGAACTGGTCGACCGGGCCAACGAATCGGACATGATCGAGGACACGGAAGCGGAACTGATCCATTCGGTCTTTGAGTTGGGCGACACCAAGGTCAGGGCGGTGATGGTGCCGCGCACGGATATGCTCAGCATCGACTCCGGCTCCACGCTGCAGGAAGCCATGACCCTGTTCCTGCAGTCCGGCTACTCGCGCATCCCGGTGATCATGGACACCGCGGACCAGGTGCGCGGCATCCTCTACCTGAAGGACGTCGCCGCCAGGATCCATGGCCGCGCCGACCACGGTGCCGGAATGCTGGTGGACCAGATCTGCCGCGAAGTCCGCTACGTGCCGGAGTCCAAGGCGGTGGGGGAGCTGCTGCAGGAAATGCAGCGCGAGTCCACGCACGTGGCCATCGTGATTGACGAGTACGGCGGCACCGCCGGACTGGTCACCCTGGAAGACCTGATTGAAGAGATCGTCGGCGAAATCGTTGACGAGTACGACACGGAGCGGCCCGAGATCGAGGCGCTGCCGGAGGGGCGGTTCCGCGTCAGTGCCCGCACCAGCATCGACGACGTCGGTGAACTGTTCGGCCTGGAACTGGACGATGAAGAGGTCGACACCGTCGGCGGCCTGCTGGCCAAGAGCCTTGGCCGGGTGCCGATCGTGGGCAGCGAAGTCCTGCTGGGGGGCCTGCATCTGCGCGCCGAGCGGCTGGAGGGGCGGCGCAACCGCGTCAGCCATGTCCTGGCCTGGTATGACGCGCCAACCCAGCCGCAGTCCACTCACGACGACGGCGCTGCCGCCACCGACTCCGCGCGCCTGCCCGGGACAGAGAGGGAACGATGACAGAGAACACGCCGGATAAGGCGATGGCGATGCCGTCCAGCGGCTGGCCAGAGGACTATCGCGCGGGGTTCGTCTCGCTGGTGGGCCGTCCCAACGCGGGCAAGTCCACGCTGACGAACGCCTTGGTCGGGCAGAAGGTGGCCATCACGTCCGCCAAGCCGCAGACCACCCGGCACACAATCCGCGGCATTGTGCACCGGCCGGATGCCCAGCTGGTGCTGGTGGACACACCCGGACTGCACCGGCCGCGGACCCTGCTGGGGCAGCGGCTGAACGACCTGGTGGCCGACACGCTCTCGGAAGTGGACGCGATCGGCTTCTGCCTGCCGGCCAACGAGAAGATCGGCCCCGGCGACCGGTTCATTGCCAACCAGCTGGCGGGCCTGTCCCGCAAGCCCGTGGTGGCGCTGGTGACCAAGACCGATCTGGTGGACAAGCAGGCGCTGGCCGAACAGCTGTTGTCGGTGGCCGCTCTCGGTACCGAAGTCTTTGGTGCGGACGGTTTCGCTGCCATCGTGCCGGTTTCGGCCGCCAAGGGCAGTCAGGTCCAGACCGTCGCGGACGTGCTGGTCCAGCAGATGCCGCTGTCGCCGCCGCTGTATCCCGAGGGTGAACTCACGGACGAGCCGGAGGCCGTGATGGTGGCCGAACTCATCCGGGAGGCTGCGCTGGAGGGCGTGCGCGACGAGTTGCCGCACTCCCTAGCCGTGGTGGTGGAGGAGATCGTTCCGCGCGAAGGGCGCAGCCCCGACAACCCGCTGCTCGATGTCCGGGTCAACCTGTTCGTGGAACGTCCGTCGCAGAAGGCCATCATCATCGGCAAGGGCGGCGCCAGGCTGCGCGACGTCGGCACCCGGGCACGCCAGGGGATCGAGGGACTGCTCGGCACCCGGGTCTACCTTGACCTGCACGTGAAAATCGCCAAGGACTGGCAGCGCGACCCCAAGCAATTGGTGCGCCTGGGCTTCTAGGCCGGGGTACAAACCGGGAACTTTCCCCAGCTCCAGGCCGTACAATACGTAGCGGCCTTTGTTCGTGCAGGCCGCTCGCGCATCAATCGTTTCAACCGTATAGAGGGGAAAGCCAGTGGCTCATCGCGGCAGCTCCAGTGATGAACCGCAGGACCCGAACGGGTCGGCTCCGCAGCGGCGCGGACCATCGCGCCGTTCCACCCCGCGCCACATGGGCCGCGGCCCCCGTTTCCTGTGGCTGAAGGTTGTCTCCGGTGTGCTGGCCTTGGCTCTGGCCGCCGGGGTCGGCGTCGTCGTCTTCAAAATCGTCGGCCTGCGCGACAGCATCACCACGTCGCCGCTGAACCTGGGCACCGGTGGCACGGGGCTTCCGGTGGACCTGAGCCGGGATCCCGTGCAGATCCTCATCCTGGGTACGGACACGCGGGACGGCACCGACGGCAAGTACGGCTCGAATGACTCGTCCGCGGGCTGGGGCAAGTCGGACGTGATGATGCTGCTGAACATGTCGGCGGACCGCGAGCGTGTCACCGTGGTCAGCCTGCCCCGCGACCTGCTCACCACCATCCCCAGCTGCACTGATCCGCAGACCGGGGAGGTCTATCCGGAACAGCAGTCCGCCCAGCTCAACGCCGCCCTCAGCTACGGCGGACCGGGCTGCACCGTCGCGGCAGTGAATGAGATGACGGGCCTGGAGATCGACCACTTCATGATGGCCGACTTCAACGCGGTCAAGGAACTCTCCACCGTTATTGGCGGCGTGGACGTCTGCGTGAACGAACCGATCAACGACAGCTTCTCGAAACTGAAGCTGCCGGCGGGCGTGAGCTCGGTGCAGGGCGAGCAGGCACTGGCTTTCCTGCGCACCCGCCATTCCTTCGGCGACGGCGGAGACCGCGGCCGGATCAGGGCGCAGCAGAGTTTCCTGGCCTCCATGGCCCGCAAGATTCAGTCCGAGGGAACCCTCACCAATGTGCCCCGCTTGTACTCCATCGCCGAGGCCGTGGTCAGCAACCTGACCGTGGACGAGCAACTGGCAGAGATTCCCCGGCTGCTGGCCCTGGCGGACCGGGTCAAGGCCGTGGACCTCGGCAAGGTCGCCTTCGTGTCGCTGCCCACCCAGGCTTCGCCGGTGGACGGAAACCGCCTGGTGCAGGACGAGGAGCCGGCCCAGGAGCTGTTCAAGATCCTGCGCGAGGACGGCGACGTGACCGCCCCCGAGGTCAACACCGCCGGATCGTCCGACGCGCAGTCCACCGACAAGGCCGGCTCCAGCTCCGATGCGGGCGCCGGGACTTCCACGCCGGCGACCGACGACGGCGGTGCCGACGCCGGCGCGAGCACGCCGCCGGGCAACGAACCCACCGCCGGCCAGGACGTGCCCGCCTTCGACCCGGCCGTGCAGCCTGTCCAGGTGGTCAATGCCTCCGGCGCGGCGGACCGCGGCGAGGAATTGACCAAGCAGCTGCATGCACTGGGCTACCTGTTGGCCACCCCGGAGAACGGCGAGGCGGAGCGGACAACGACCCAGCTTTACTACTCCGCCGGCTTCGAACAGGTCGCCCAGTCCCTGGCCGAGGAACTGAACGTTCCCCAGGCCAACGTGCTGGCCTCCGGCGACTACTACGGCGTCGCGCTCTCGGTGGGCCAGGACTTCGCCAGCGGTAAACAGCTGGCGAAGACCGGCGGCGTGGCGGGCGGCTTCAAGGGCCAGACTGCCGATCAGGTGACCTGCCAGCAGTCCGGCGCCTTCTAACCCGCTACCAGATCCGGACCCGTTCCTGCGGGGCGAGCCAGAGCCCGTCGCCTTCGGCGGTGCCGAAGGTTTCATGGAAGGCATCCAGGTTGCGCACCACCTGGTTGCAGCGGAATTCATTCGGCGAATGCGGGTCGATCGCCAGCCGGCGCACCGCCTCCTCGGAGCGGATCTTCTGGCGCCAGCATTCCGCCCAGGAGTAGAAAAACCGCTCGCTGCCGGTCAACCCGTCGACCACCGGTGCCTCCTCGCCGTGCAGGCTCAACTGGTAGGCGCGGTAGGCGATGGCCAGCCCGCCGAGGTCGCCGATGTTTTCGCCCAGCGTGAGTTCCCCATTGACCGTGCTGCCGGGAGCCTCCGCCGGGCTGAGGGCGGCGTATTGCGCCACCAGCTGGCTGGTCAGCCCCTCGAAGGCGGCCCGGTCCTCGTCCGACCACCAGTTCCGCAGTGCGCCGGTGCCGTCATACTGCGATCCCTTGTCGTCGAAGCCGTGGCCGATTTCGTGGCCGATGACCGCACCGATGGCGCCGTAGTTGGCCGCGGCATCGGCGTCGGCGTCGAAGAAGGGCGGCTGCAGGATGGCGGCCGGGAAGACGATTTCGTTCATGGTCGGCATGTAGTAGGCATTGACCGTCTGCGGGGTCATGTGCCACTCAGCTTCGTCGATGGGGCCGCCCAGTTTGGCCAGATTCCGGCGAACCTCGAACTCATTGGAGGCCTGCACGTTGGCCCAGACGTCGTCCGCGGGGACGAAGCTGGAATAGTCGATCCACTTCTCCGGGTAGCCGATCTTGGTCCGGAAGCCTGCCAGCTTCTCCAGTGCCTTCCCGATCGTGGCCTGGGTCATCCACGGCAGGTCGGTGATGCTTTCCCGGTACGCAGCCAGCAGGTTGGCGACCAGTTCCTCCATCCGTGCCTTGTGCGCCGGCGGGAAATGCCGGGCCACGTATTCCTGCCCGATGGCTTCGCCGAGGGCGCCTTCGACGAGGGCCACCCCGCGCTTCCACCGCTCCTTCAGCTCCGGGGTACCGCTCAGGGTGCGGCCGTAAAAGCCGAAGTGGGTCTGGACCGCTGCATCGTGAAGGTAGGGCGCGGCCGTCGTCAGCAGCTGGAGCCGCAGCCACGCCTGCCAGGCCTCCAGCGGCTCGCTGTCCAGCAGGCCGTCCAGCGTGCGCAGGAAGTCCGGCTGGCACACCACCATTTCGGCAGCGCCGGCCGCTTCCGGCCCGAGCGCCGCCAGCCACTCGGGCATCCAACCGGCCACGGCCGCCACCTGCTCGGCGGTACGCAGGTTGTAGGTCTGCTGCGGGTCGCGGCAGGAGACCTTGTCCAGATGGCCGGCCGCCAGCTTGTGCTCCAGGTCCAGTGCCGCGTCAGCCTGCGCCGGATCAAAGCCGGCCAGTTCCAGCATCTTCCCGGCGTAGCCGCGGTAGGCCTCCCGGATGGCGCCGAATTCGTCTTCCCGGTAGTACGCCTCGTCCGGCAGGCCAAGCCCCGCCTGATACAGGTAGATCATGTAGCGGGTGGGGTCGCCGGCGTCGTTGTTGACAAAGAAGGCCAGCGGAAAGGCGGCGCCGCTGCGGCTGAAGGCGCCGATGACCTCGCGCAGCCCGTCCCGGTCGGAGATTTTCCCGATGGCGGCAAATTGCTCCGCCAGCGGGGAGAAGCCCTTAGCTTCGACCGTGGCTGTGTCCATGAACCCGGCATACAGCACGCCGATCTTGCCAGCCGGACTGGCCGGGTCGGGGTGCTGCGCGGCGTCCTCGATGATGGCATGCACCGCTTCTTCGGAGGCGTCGCGCAGGGCGGTGAAGGAGCCTTCCAACGCCCGGTCGTCCGGGATGGCGGTCTCCGTGAGCCACGTCCCGTTCACGTGCCGGAAGAGGTCGTCCTGCGGGCGGACGGCCGGGTCGACGTTGGACAATACGATTCCGGAGCGGCTCATGCGGCGCCTCATTTCATAGTTGCGTCAGGGTTTCCCTCACATCCTACGCACCGTGCTAGTGTGAAATTGTGCGCGCAGGAATGCTCCTTCTTAGCTGCCGCGGCGAGGCCACGCGAACTTCTGTTTGACAGGCCGAACCCTCGCTGCGGAGTTTGTGTTGCCCGGCCAAAATTCTTCAATTAGCACTCATGAGAAAAGGCCACACACCAAAATGCGAAACGCACAAAAGCCCTCCGGAATGCCCACCCATAAGTACATTCCGTTCCAGGACCAGATCACCGTAGAACTGCCCGACCGCACCTGGCCGGACAAAGTGATGACCAAGGCCCCGCGCTGGTGCGCCGTGGACCTGCGCGACGGCAACCAGGCGCTGATCGACCCGATGAGCCCCGAACGTAAGCACAAGATGTTCGACCTACTGGTGGGCATGGGCTTCAAGGAGATCGAGGTCGGATTCCCCTCGGCATCGCAGACCGACTTCGACTTTGTCCGCCAGCTGATCGAAGGCGACCGGATCCCCGACGACGTGACCATCCAGGTGCTGACGCAGTCCCGCGAACACTTGATTGAGCGCACCTACGAGTCGATTGCCGGCGCCGGCCGCGCCATCGTGCACTTGTACAACTCCACCTCCGTGCTGCAGCGCCGCGTGGTGTTCCGCGAAGACCAGGACGGCATCGTGGACATCGCGCTGCAGGGTGCCCGGCTCTGCCGCAAGTACGAAGAGGGCCTGAAGGGCACCGAGATCACCTACGAGTACTCGCCCGAGTCCTACACCGGAACCGAACTGGAATTCGCGGCCCGCATCTGCAACGCCGTCACCGACGTCTTTGAAATCTCGGCTGACCGAAACGTGATCCTGAACCTGCCGGCCACGGTGGAGATGGCCACGCCGAATGTCTACGCCGATTCCATCGAGTGGATGTCGCGGAACCTGACCAACCGTGAGCACGTGATCCTCTCGCTGCACCCGCACAACGACCGCGGAACCGGCGTGGCGGCCGCGGAACTGGGCTACCTGGCCGGTGCCGACCGGATCGAGGGCTGCCTGTTCGGCAACGGCGAGCGGACCGGCAACGTGGACTTGGTGACGCTGGGGCTGAACATGTTCAGCCAGGGCATTGACCCGATGATCGACTTCTCCAACATCGACGAAGTCCGCCGCACGGTTGAATACTGCAACCAGCTGCCGGTGCCCGAGCGCTCCCCGTACGGCGGAGATCTGGTCTTCACCGCCTTCTCCGGCTCCCACCAGGACGCCATTAAGAAGGGCTTCGAGGCAATGGACGTCGACGCAGCCGCCCAGGGCAAGACGGTGGACGAGCTGGTCTGGGCCGTGCCGTACCTGCCGGTCGATCCCAAGGACCTGGGCCGCAGCTACGAAGCGGTGATCAGGGTCAACTCGCAGTCCGGCAAGGGCGGCGTGGCCTACCTGCTCAAGCACGACCATAAGCTGGACCTGCCGCGCCGCGCGCAGATCGAATTCTCCGGTGTGATCCAGCGCCGCACGGAAACCGTGGGCGGCGAAGTCAGCCCGGCGCAGCTGTGGGAGGTCTTTAGCGACGAGTACCTGCCGAACCCGGAGAACAGCTGGGGCCACTACACGCTGGGCTCGGTGAAGACCGACAGCGCCGAGGACGGAACCTTCCAGCTGACCGCCACCATGGGCGTGGACGGGGTGCAGAGCCGCCGCACCGCCGAGGGCAACGGCCCGATCGCAGCGCTGCTGGAGATCTTCCGCCAGGACGGCGTGGACGTCCGGGTCCTGGACTACACCGAGCATGCGCTGTCCGAGGGCGGCAACGCCCGGGCGGCTGCCTACGTTGAGTGCGCCGTCGGCGAGCGGGTGCTGTGGGGCGTGGGCATCGACACCAACACCACCATGTCCTCGCTGAAGGCAGTGGTGTCCGCCGTGAACCGCGCCATCCGCGACGAAACCGCCAAGAGCGTCGCCTCGCTCTAGTTCCGTGACCGAAACCGCACTTGCGGGCCTTCCTGCCGTACCGCGGCGGGAAGGCCCGCGGTAGTGGGAGAATGGAACGGTGTCCAACAGATCCTTCGCCTCCCGTACCTACCGGGACCAGGGCGTCATCCTGCGGACCCACAAACTGGGCGAGGCCGACCGCATCATCACCTTGCTCACTAAGCAGCACGGCCAGATCCGGGCGGTCGCCAAGGGTGTCCGCCGCACCAGCAGTAGATTCGGCGCGGTGCTGGAACCGTTCATGGTGGCGGACCTGCAGCTGGTGTCCGGCCGCAGCCTCGACATTGTCACGCAGGCGCAGATGGTGGGCCCCTACGGCCGGGACATCGCGGCCGACTACACCAAATACACCTCGGCCGCCGCAATCTGCGAGACGGCGGAAAAACTCACTGACGTCGACGGCGAATCCGCCGGCGCTCAGTACGGGCTGGTCATCGGCGCGCTCTCCGCGCTGAGCCGCAGCGTTCACGCACCCGAGCTGATCCTTGATTCCTACCTGCTGCGCGCCCTGGCGACGGCGGGCTGGGCCCCCAGCTTCGACCAGTGCGCCCGCTGCGGTGCACCGGGTCCGCACACCGCCTTCAACGCGCCGCTGGGCGGTGCGGTGTGCCACGACTGCCGGCCGCCGGGATCCGCGTCGCCGGCACCGCAGACCATGCAGTTGCTGGCCGCCTTGCTCTCGGCGGACTGGCCGGCCGCGGATGCCTCTGCCACCGGTCCGCGCCGCGAAGCCGCCGGGCTGGTGGCCAGTTACCTGCAGTGGCATCTGGAACGAACCCTGAAATCCCTCAAGCATGTGGAGCGAGTGTGACCCCAACTTCCCGGAAACCACAGCAGCCCTGGCCGCACCCGTCAGGCGCCCTGCCGCCCGCCCTGCCGCCGGCGCTGGTTCCGGATCACGTGGCCATCGTGATGGACGGCAACGGCCGCTGGGCAAACCAGCGCGGCCTGCCGCGGACCGAGGGCCACAAGGCCGGGGAAGCGGCGCTGCTGGACGTGATGGCCGGCGCCATCGAGATCGGCGTCAAACACGTCAGCGTGTACGCCTTCTCCACCGAGAACTGGAAGCGGTCCCCGGACGAGGTGCGCTTCCTGATGGGCTTCAGCCGGGACGTCCTGCGGCGCCAGCGCGACCAGTTGGACGCCTGGGGCGTGCGCATCCGCTGGTCCGGCCGCCGGCCCCGGCTGTGGAAGTCGGTGGTCAACGAACTGGAGGTCGCCGAGCGCCAGACGGCCGGCAACTCCACCTGCACGCTGACCATGTGCGTGAACTACGGTGGCCGGGCTGAAATCGCCGACGCCGCCGCCGCCATCGCCGCCGACGTCGCGGCCGGGAGGCTGCGCGCGTCGTCGGTCTCGGAAAAGACCGTCCAGCGCTACCTTGACGAGCCGGATCTGCCGGACGTCGACCTGTTCCTACGCACCTCGGGGGAGCAGCGCTTCTCCAACTTCATGCTCTGGCAGTCGGCGTACGCCGAGATGGTGTTCATGGATACCCTGTGGCCCGATGTCGACCGGCGCACGCTGTGGGAGGCGATCGACATCTACGCCCGCCGCGACCGCCGGTACGGGGGAGCGGTGGACGCCGCAGCCGCGGGCGGCGCTTAGGCCGGTTGCGGCGGAAGGGCGGGTTGCTCGGTCTTCCCGGCCTCGAGCATGTAGGCCTGCGCCCAGCGCTGCAGCCGGGCATAAGCGTCCCGGCGCACGTCGGCCCGGGAGAGGAACACATCGTGCAGGGCATCCTGCACCTGCTCGATCGTCACGCTGCGGCCCAGCCGCACCGCCCGTTCGGTCATCGTCCGGATGTCCAGCACCACGTCGGTATTCTTCATGTCCTCGTGCCAGACCGGTCCGTTCATGCTGCGCGTCGAAGACATCACCAGCACCGGAATCTCCAGGTTGAGGCCCTTCGCGACTTTCGCCTGCCCATTCCAGATGGCGGTGAGCCAGCCGGCGCGCACCGGGAAGGACGCCGGAGGGCGCAGCTTGGGGTCCAGGTCCCATTCGCCCTCGGCCGTGCGGCTGATGCTGCGGTAATAGAAGCCGCGCACCGGAAGTTTGATTTCGGCCTCCGGCTTCAGCCGTGACAGCGGTTCCAGCACGGCGCCTGCGGCACGGCGGACCAAGGCGCTGCCGTGCATTTCCAACCAGGGACTGTTCAACACCAGCGCGCGCAGCCGGCCGGGATGTTCGGCCGCCCACAGGGACGCCACCAGCCCGCCGGTCGAGTGTCCCATCAGCGTGATGTTCGTCTCCGCTCCGCCGTTTTCCTCGCCGATCAGATCCAGCGCCAGGGAGATCTCGTCGTCGTACTGGCGCAGGTCGGTCACATAGCCCGCGGGGTCGCCCTCCTGCAGGCTGCGGCCGTGGTGGTGCAGATCCAGCGCGTAGAAAGCCACCCCTTGCCGGTGCCAGAATCGGGCCAGCTCAGTGTTGAAGAAATAGTCGCTCCAACCGTGCACATACAGGACGGCATGGCCGCCGGGGGAGCGCCGCGGGGACTCCGGCAGATAGCGGATCAGGGTGGCCCGCTGCGCGGCGCCACCGACGGCCGGCACCTGCAGGATGGTGGACTCGAACTCCGCACCGAGCATGTCTTCCTGCCAGTCGGCTGCCATCGCCAGGGTGGTCCTTCCTCTCGCCAGGGTCGCTGACCCCATGCTATCGCCCGGCCGACACGGTTTGGTGCGGCGGCCTCCACACGGAAAACTAGGACCATGCGCCTGTACCCAGCCTTCTTCCGCGCCGCGTTCTCCTGGATGGACGCCGAGCGCGCACACCGAATAGGTTTCCAGCTCATCCGCGCCGCGCACCGCTGCGGGGCCGGGGCCGTGCTGCGGCGCCTGACCCGTCCGCATCCATCGCTGGCCACCCAGGCCCTGGGCCTGAACTTCCCGTCGCCGTTCGGCCTGGCCGCCGGCTTCGATAAAGAAGGCCACGGCATCGAAGCCCTGGCCGACTTGGGCTTCGGCGCGGTGGAGGTCGGCACCATCACCGGCAGCGCGCAGCCGGGCAACGCGCAGCCGCGGCTGTTCCGGCTGATCGAGGACCGCGCCGTGATCAACCGGATGGGGTTCAACAACGACGGCGCGGTGGCCGTCGCACCGCGGATCGCCGCCGCGCGGCGCGGCCTCGCCGCCCACTACGGCGCCCAGCGCCCGGTCATCGGCGTCAACATCGGCAAGACCAAGGTGGTGGAACTGGACGACGCCACCGAGGACTACCTGAAGAGCACCCGGTTGCTGGCCTCGTCGGCGGACTACCTGGTGGTCAACGTGTCCTCGCCGAACACGCCGGGCCTGCGGCTGCTGCAGAGCGTGGACACCCTGCGGCCGCTGCTGCAGGCCGTGCGGCAGACGGCGGATTCGGCGGCCGGGCGGCATGTCCCGTTGCTGGTCAAGATCGCCCCTGACCTGAGCGACGAGGACATTGACGACGTCGCCCGGCTGGCGCAGGAGTTGGACCTGGACGGCATTATCGCGACCAACACGACGATTTCCCGTGACGGCCTGGTGTCGGACCAGGCCAAGGTCGGCGCGTGCGGCGACGGCGGCCTGTCCGGCGCGCCCCTGAAGCAGCGGTCGCTCCAGGTGCTGCGTCGGCTGCGCACCGCCGTCGGAAATGATGTGGTGCTGGTGTCCGTGGGCGGCGTGGAGACGGCCGACGATGTGCAGCAACGGCTGGATGCCGGGGCCACGCTGGTGCAGGGCTACACGGCATTCCTGTACGAGGGACCGTTTTGGGCCAGCCGGATCAACCGCGGCCTGGCGAAACTGCGGCGCTGAAACAGCGGCGCTGAAACTGCGGCGCTGAACCGCTGCCGGTCAGGAACCGTCGGCCGCGGCCGGGCCGGTTCCCGGACGGGGACCACAGCGGGCACATGCAAAAGGGTCGGGAGCAGCATTGCTCCCGACCCTTTGATGCGGTGCTCTCCGCGCGGAATCAGCTGGGGTATTCGCCGCGCTTGACCTGCGGCTTCGGCAGGCGCATCCGGCGCAACTGCAGGCCCCGCATTACGCCGTACCAGACAGCGCCGCGCTCCACCTCGCCGAACTTGGCGGTCAGGCGCTTCTTGAGCTGCCGGCCCAGGATGATGGCGTCGACGGCCACCAGCCCCAGCAGCACCCAGAAGCCCACCAGGATAAAGGCCTGGACATTGAGGTCGCGGACAAAGCTGAGGATCACGAAGATCAGGGCAAAGACAATCAGGAATTCGCCCAGTACCCAGCGGGCATCTACGAAGTCCCGGACAAAGCGCTTTTGCGGGCCCTTGTCGCGGAACGGCAGGTAGCGCTCGTCGCCGGTGTTCATCGCCTCGCGCATCTTCAGCCGCTGCTCCGCCTGGGCAGTGCGGTTGGCGTCACGCGCTGCCTTACGGTCGTTCGGGACCAGCGGGCGCTTCCGCGCAGCCTCCTGGTCCTTCCGCCGCGGCGTGGGCGCGCCCTTGCCGTCCCGAGGCTGCGCCGCGTTGGCCTGGTCGATGGTTGCTTGGGGCGTGGGAGCCTCTTTTTTACGTCCGAACACCAGTCAAGAATACCGGACCGCCCGCGCCTATCCGCCCGCTTTGAAGCACCGGCACGGCGGCCGCCTCACTGGCACCGGCGCGGGCACAATACGGGCGGTAGGGTGGCGGCTATGACCAATGTGAACGTTGAAGAATTTGCGGCCGCGGTGGACTCCGACATGGGGCGCACCATCTCCTCGCTGGAGCAGCTGGTCTCCATCCCGGGAATCGCCTGGCCGGCCTTCGATCAGCAAGACCTGGTCCGCAGTGCCGACGCCGTAGCCGGTCTGGTCCGGGAGCTGGGGCTGGAGGACGTGCAGATCCTCAGCATGCCCAACGGCGAGTTGGCTGGCGGCCCCGCCGTTGTGGCCCGGCGTCCGGCCGCCGCCGGCAAGCCGACCGTCCTGCTGTATGCGCACCACGATGTCCAGCCACCGGGGGATCCGGCGCTCTGGCGGACCGAGCCGTTCAAGGCCACGGAGATCGACGGCCGACTGTACGGCCGCGGCACCGCCGATGACAAGGCCGGGATCATGGTCCACCTGGCCTCGTTGCGGGCATTGCTGGAGGTCATCGGCGACGACTTCGGCGTCGGCGTCACCTTCTTCTTTGAGGGGGAGGAAGAAGCCGGTTCGCCGACCTTCCGTTCCTTCCTCGAAACCCACCGCGAATTGCTGCGCGCCGACGCCATCATTGTTGCCGATTCCAGCAACTGGAAGGTCGGTGTTCCGGCCCTGACCACCAGCCTGCGCGGCCTGGTGGACGGCATCGTGGAGCTGCGGGTGCTGGAACACGCCGTCCACTCAGGCATGTTCGGCGGTCCGCTGCTGGATGCGCCCACCCTGCTCGCCCGGCTGATCGCCACCTTCCACGACGACGACGGTGCTGTCGCCGTCGACGGGCTTGTCTCCGCTCCCGCCGCGTCGGTCGATTATCCGGAGCAGGACTTCCGGCGCGATTCGTCGGTGCTGGACTCAGTGCGGCTGGCGGGCACCGGCAGCATCACCGACCGGCTGTGGAACAAGCCGGCCCTGTCAGTGATCGGCATTGACGCTCCCAGCGTGGAACTGGCATCCAACACCTTAATTCCCGCAGCCAGGGCCAAGATCAGCCTGCGTCTCGCGCCGGGCCAAGATCCCGACCGGGCGATGGACGCGCTGGCTGCGCATGTAACCGCCCATGCGCCGTTCGGCGCCGAGGCCACGTTCGTACCGGGGGAGCGGGGCCAGGCTTTCGCCACCGACACCACGGCCCCCGCGGCCCGGGCCGCGCTGTGGGCACTGGAACAGGCCTGGGGTACGCAGCCGGTGGAGGCAGGCGTGGGCGGGTCGATCCCGTTCATCGCCGACCTGACGGAGGTCTATCCGCAGGCACAGATCCTGATAACCGGCGTGGAAGACCCCGATTCGCGGGCGCATTCGGCCAATGAGTCGCTGCATCTGGGGGACTTCCGCAATGCGGTCCTGGCCCAGGCCCTGCTGCTGGCCCGGGTGAACGAAGAGGGCATCTGAGGCCTTGTCCGGAGGGGCCCGGAGACCGGCCAAGTTATCCCCTTTTGGGCGACGCGACGTACGATGGAACGGTAGCCCGACGCACCACTGAGTAATAGCAGCACGTCACCGGACGGCCCGTCACAGATAAGGAAGTGCAATGAGCGCAACGACCAACTCATCCGCCCCGACCGCGGCACCCGAAACGGCAGAACTGCCCACGCACGAAGTGGCTCTGACCGATGTGGCAGCCGGGAAGGTACGCAGTCTTTTGGAACAGGAAGGCCGCACCGACCTGCGCCTGCGGGTTGCGGTCCAGCCGGGCGGATGCTCCGGCCTGATCTACCAGCTGTACTTCGACGAGCGGATGCTCGACGGTGACGCAGTCCGTGATTTCGACGGCGTTGAGGTGGTCGTGGACAAGATGAGCGTTCCTTATCTCTCCGGCGCCTCGATTGACTTCGAGGACACCATCTCCAAGCAGGGATTCACCATCGACAATCCGAACGCCGGTGGCTCCTGCGCCTGTGGGGACTCGTTCCACTAACAGCTGGCGGGGCGTTCCCCGGCCGCAGGAACGGCCGACGCACGGGGGAGCCTGTCACATGAAAGTCATGTGTGCGGGTAAGCTCTACAGTGAGTAGTAAAACTGGATATGAGGCCAGGGCTTTGCTCTGCCATGGCCCCATCACTTGCACGAAACAAAGAGGAAGGGCCGTCTGTGAGTTCGCAGGTTCGAACCGGCAGTCGACGCGCCAGAATTGCCAAGGCCACTGGCCTCGGCACCGTCGGTGCGTTGTTGTTGACGGGATGTTCAGAAGAAGTCCGCATGGGCTGGTTGCCCACACAGCGAGACGTTACCAACCACACTCCCGAAATCATCGATTTGTGGGTAAATGGATGGATTGCCGCGTTGGCTGTTGGTGTTCTGACCTGGGGCTTGATCCTCTGGTGCATCATCGCCTACCGCCGGCGCAAGGGCGAGACCGGCTACCCCCGCCAGCTCAGCTATAACCTGCCGCTCGAAATTTTCTACACCGCGGTCCCGGTCGTCATGGTCCTGGTCTTCTTCTACTTCACGGACAAGACCACAACCAACATCACTGCCCGGACGGACAACCCCGACGTCGTCGTCGACGTGCGCGGTAAGCAGTGGGCCTGGGACTTCAACTACGTCAAGCAGGACAAGTACTTTGCCGGCGTGCAGGCCCACCTGACCGGTGAGACCGGCGTTCCAGAGACCCTGCCGACGCTGTACCTGCCGGTGAACCAGAGCGTGGAGTTGCAGATCAACTCCCGCGACGTCATCCATTCGTTCTGGGTTCCCGCCTTCCTGCAGAAGGTGGACATGATCCCTGGCAAGACCAACCACCTGAGCTTCACCCCGACCCGTGAGGGCATTTACGACGGCAAGTGTGCCGAGCTTTGCGGTGAATTCCACTCCGAAATGCTCTTCCGCGTCGCTGTGGTCTCCGAGGCTGAGTTTGAGGCGCAGATGGCGCGGCTCAAGGACGGCCAGATCGGCGAAGAGTACGACCGCAATCCCTACGCTGAAGCGTCGAAGTAAAGGAGCGAGGGCCACAAGTGTCAACGTACGAATACACAGCTGACGACCGGGGTACCACGGTAGCTCCGCGCGTCGTCCCGCGGTCCAAGGGGCGCATCGTCGTCAACTGGATCACCTCCACGGACCACAAGACGATCGGGTACATGTACCTGATCACCTCGTTCATTTTCTTCTGCCTCGGCGGCGTGATGGCCCTGGTCATCCGCGCCGAGCTGTTCGAACCCGGTATGCAGATCCTGCAGACCAAGGAACAGTACAACCAGCTCTTCACCATGCACGGCACGGTGATGCTGCTGATGTTCGCCACACCGCTGTTCGCCGGCTTCGCCAACGTCATCATGCCGCTGCAGATCGGCGCTCCCGATGTTGCGTTCCCGCGTTTGAACGCGCTGGCCTTCTGGTTCTTCCTGTTCGGCAGCGTGATCGCCGTCGCCGGCTTCATCACTCCGCAGGGCGCAGCGTCCTTCGGCTGGTTCGCGTATGCGCCGCTGTCCAACACCACGTTCTCGCCCGGCGTGGGCGGAGACCTGTGGGTCTTCGGCCTGGCCCTCTCCGGCTTCGGCACCATTCTGGGTTCGGTCAACTTCATCACCACCATCATCACCATGCGGGCCCCGGGCCTGACCATGTGGCGGATGCCGATCTTCACCTGGAACACGCTGGTCACCGGCATCCTGGTCATGATGGCGTTCCCGCCGCTGGCCTCGGCCCTGTTCGCGCTGGGAGCTGACCGGCGTTTTGGTGCCCACATCTTCAACCCGGAGAACGGCGGTGCCATCCTGTGGCAGCACCTGTTCTGGTTCTTCGGCCACCCCGAGGTGTACATCATCGCCCTGCCGTTCTTCGGCATTGTGTCCGAGATCTTCCCGGTGTTCAGCCGCAAGCCGATCTTCGGCTACAAGGGCCTGGTCTACGCGACCATCGCGATTGCCGCCCTGTCCGTAACGGTGTGGGCGCACCACATGTACGTCACTGGATCGGTCCTGCTGCCGTTCTTCGCCTTCATGACCATGCTCATCGCGGTGCCCACCGGCGTGAAGTTCTTCAACTGGATCGGCACCATGTGGCGGGGATCGATCACGTTCGAAACGCCAATGCTGTGGAGCCTGGGCTTCCTGGCCACCTTCCTCTTCGGCGGCCTGACCGGCATCATCTTGGCTTCGCCGCCGCTGGACTTCCACGTCTCCGACACCTACTTCGTGGTGGCGCACTTCCACTACGTGGTCTTCGGAACCGTCGTGTTCGCCATGTTCGCAGGCTTCTACTTCTGGTGGCCCAAGTGGACCGGCAAGATGCTCAACGAGCGCCTGGGCAAGATCCACTTCTGGATGCTGTTCCTCGGCTTCCACGGAACCTTCTTGATCCAGCACTGGCTGGGTGTCGAGGGCATGCCCCGCCGCTACGCGGACTACATGCCGGAAGACGGGTTCACCGCAATGAACCAGTTCTCCACCGTTGCTTCGTTCGTGCTGGGCGCTTCGATGATCCCGTTCTTCTGGAACGTGTACATCACCTGGCGCAACGGCAAGAAGGTCGAAGTCGACGACCCCTGGGGCTTCGGTGCCTCGCTTGAGTGGGCTACGTCTTGCCCGCCGCCGCGGCACAACTTCACCTCGCTGCCCCGGATCCGGTCGGAGCGCCCTGCGCTGGACCTGCACCATCCGGAGCTCGCACCGCGGCACACCCCGACGACTCCGGCGCCGGTGGCCCAGCTGGCCGGTCCCGCTGACCAGAAGGACGCATAACTGTGAAGATTGAAGCCTGGCTATTCATCGCGCTTGCGCCGTTCTTCGCCATTGTTGCCACGGTCTACGGCTTCATGGGGGCCTGGAACGAACCGGTAGGTTATCTGGCGCTGTACCTCACGGCCGGACTGTCCTTGATGATCGGCGGTTACCTCTGGTTCACGGCGCGCCGGGTCGGCCCCCGTCCGGAGGACCGGGTGGACGCGGAAATCCACGAGGGTGCCGGCGAACAGGGCATGTTCAGCCCCTGGAGCTGGTGGCCGCTGGTCCTGGGCCTTGGTGCCGCCTCCGGCTTCATGGGTCTGGCGGTCGGTTGGTGGATCGTGTACATCGCCATCGGTCTGACCACGGTAGCCATCATCGGGTGGGTCTACGAATACAGCCGTGGAGACCACGCCCACTAAGTCCATAGCACGAACGAAGGGCCCGGAACCGCTTGGTTCCGGGCCCTTTCGCATGCCCGCGGACGCCGCACGACGCCGCGGGACTGGTCTAGACCGGGATAGAATGGGATCGACCCCATACCCGGGCAGGAGGCCGCATGTCCGTCAGTTCCGCCGCGATCGAGGGCGAGATCGACGTGTCCTCGGGTACCGCGAAGCACGTCCAACTCCGGGACATCCTGCGCCGGCATGCCCAGGAACGCTGTGAACCCGGAGGCGCATTTCCTTCCGAACGGGATCTCACCGAGCGCTTCGGCGTGGCGCGGATGACCGTGCGGCAGGCAATTGACTCGCTCGTTGCCGAGCAGGTGCTCGAGCGCATCGTGGGGCTGGGGACGTTTGTGCGCCAGCCCAAACTGGACCTGCAGGTCAAGCTCACCTCCTACAGCGAAGAGATGCAGCGCCGCGGCATGGTCCCGGACGCCCGGGTGCTTAGTTTCGAACAGATCGGGGCCACCCCTCTGGTGGCCCGTGAACTGCAGATCGAGGAGGGCCAGCCGGTCGTGCGTTTCCGCCGCCAGTTGCTGGCCGATGCCGAGCCCATGAGCGTGGACGAGAACTTCATCCCCGCCCAGCGGGTACCAGGCATCCTGGACGAGGGGCCGCCGTCGTCGCTGTACAACGTTCTGAGCGAGCGCTACGGCTTGATCATGGAGTGGGGTGAAGACACCATCGAGGCCACCGCGGCGCAGCCTTCGATCGCGCGGTTGCTGAATGTGGACATCGGGTCGCCGCTGCTCAAGATCCAGCGGCATGCCTACGTCTCCAAGACCATGGTGGACTTTTCGATCTCGTACTACCGGGCTGACCGCTACAAGCTCTGGGTGCCGCTGCAACGGCCCGGCGGCCGCGCGCCGCGCTCGTACAACATGAAGAGGTTTTAGCCGCACCAAGGCCCGGTGGAGGCGCCGTACCGGGATGCTTTTGGGCAACTGCCCGGCCAGGCCGCTGAGTCAATCCCGCTGCAGACACAAGAATGGCCCCGGACTGAGTCCGGGGCCATTCTCGTGCAGACGGTTCTTTAGCGGCCGCCGACTTCGGCCTTTTCGGCAGGAGCCTCAACCTCAGCACGGTGGCTGTGAGCAGCCTCCAGCTCGGCCGGGGTTACCGGTGCCACGCGATCCTCGAAGAAGAACTGCGACAGGGCGCCGCGCAGCTTCTCGGAGTGCTTGATGTGGCCGGCCCTGTTCGGCTGTGCCGGGAGCACCTCGGGCGATTCGAAGTTGACCAGGCGGTACAGCTTGTAGTCGTTCAGCGGTTCGTGAACCTCGATGAACTCGCCGTGCGGCAGGCGGACGATGCGTCCGGTCTCCCGGCCATGCAGCGCGATCTCGCGGTCCTTGCGCTGCAGCGCCAGGCAAATGCGGCGTGTGATGATGAAGCCGAGGATCGGGCCGAGGAAGAACAGCGCACGCAGCCAGTACGTCACGTCGTTCAGCGACACGTGGAAGTGCGTGGCGATCAGGTCCGAGCTGGCAGCTGCCCACATCACCGAGTAGAAGACGATGCCTGCAACACCAATACCGGTGCGGAACGGTGCGTTGCGCGGACGGTCCAGGATGTGGTGCTCGCGGTTGTCCTTGGTGACCCAGCGTTCGATCCACGGCCAGGCGAACATCAGCGTGAACAGCAGGCCAGCCGGGGCAAGGGCCGGGAGCAGCACGTTCAGCGAAATGGTCCGGCCAAAGATGACGAACTCGCCCACACCGGGCATCAGGCGCAGCGCGCCATCCACCCAGCCGATGTACCAGTCGGGCTGGGTGCCGGCCGAAACGGGGGAGGGGTCATAGGGGCCGTAGTCCCAAATCGCCAGGATCTGGAAGTTGGCCGCAATGACAGCCAGGATGCCGAAGACAACGAAGAAGAAGCCGCCGGCCTTGGCCGCGTAGACCGGGCCAATCGGGAACCCGACAACATTGGATTCGGAACGGCCCGGGCCGGGGTACTGCGTGTGCTTGTGCACCACAACCATGAACAGGTGGATGGCGATCATCAGCAGGATCAGCGCCGGAACCAGCAGGATGTGGAGCACATAGAGGCGTCCCACAATGTCGGTACCGGGGAACTCGCCGCCGAACAGCAGCAGCGAGATGTAGGTGCCGACGAGGGGGATTGCCTTGATCACGCCGTCGATGATGCGCAGGCCGTTGCCGGAGAGCAGGTCGTCCGGCAGCGAGTAGCCGGTGAAGCCGGCAGCCAGGGCAAGGATCAGCAGGACGCAGCCGACGACCCAGTTCAGCTCGCGCGGGCGGCGGAACGCACCGGTGAAGAACACGCGCAGCATGTGGAAGGACACCGAGGCAACGAACAGCAGCGCCGACCAGTGGTGCAGCTGGCGCATGAAGAGCCCGCCGCGGATTTCGAAGGAGATCTCCAGGGTGGACTGGTAGGCGACGGACATTTCGACGCCCTTGAGCGGCACATACGGTCCGTCATATTGCGTATGAGCCATCGAGGGATCGAAGAAGAACGTGAGGAACGTTCCGGAGAGCAGCAGGATGACGAAAGAGTAAAGCGCTACTTCACCGAACATGAAGGACCAGTGGTCCGGGAAGATCTTCCGTCCAAATTCCTTGACGATCGACGAGCCGCCGACGCGGCTGTCGACGAAGTTGGTGATCCGTCCCACCCGTGTCTTGGGTGCGTAGGTATCAGTTGAAGCGCTCATGCTTAGCCACGCTCCCAGTAGCTCGGTCCGACAGGTTCATGGAAGTCGCTGGTGGCGACCAAGTAGCCCTCGTCGTCGACGCTGATCGGAAGCTGGGGCAAGGCGTGTGCGGCGGGGCCGAAGATCACCTTGCATTCCTGGGTCAGGTCGAAGGTCGACTGGTGGCAAGGGCAAAGCAGGTGGTGCGTGTGCTGTTCGTACAGCGCCACCGGGCATCCGACGTGGGTGCAGATTTTCGAGTAGGCAACGATGCCATTGTAGTTCCAGTCTTCACGACCTGGGGAGACCTGCAGCTCGTCCGGATTCAGGCGCATCAAGAGGACGACGGCCTTGGCCTTCTCTTCGAGCTTGTGCTCGGCTTCGTTCAGTCCCTCGGGAATGACGTGGAAGGCGGAACCGATGGTGACATCCGAAGCCTTGATCGGGGTGCCGCTCGGGTCGCGGGTGAGGCGGACGCCGGCATCCCACATGGTGTGCCGCAGCACCTCCGGGTTCAGGTCCTTGGACAGGTCGCGGAAGATACCAATGGCAGGCAGGATGGCCAATACACCGGCGCCGATCAGCGTGTTACGGATCAGCGGACGGCGGGAGATGCCCGATTCGTCAAGGACCTGGCCGATGATCTGCTCAGCGTCCCGGCGGTCCTCTTCGGTGGTGACCTCGTGGCGCTCTTCCACGATTTCGTGGTCCGGCATGAGGGTCTTGGCCCAGTGGACAATGCCCACGCCGATGCCCAACATGGCAAAGGCGGTGCCCATGCCGAGCGTGAAATTCTGCAGCCGCAGCGTTGCGGTGGTGTCATCCAAACGGATGCCAAAGTACCCGACGAAGAAAAGTACGGTGCCGATGATGGAGATTACGAAGAGTATCGCAACCTGGCGCTCGGCGCGCTTTTCCGCCCGGGGATCTTTGTCGGCACGGCGCGGGCGGTGCGGGGGGAGTCCAGGATCCTGAAACTTCTCCACGTCGCTCTGACCAGCCGTAGCAACGGTGCCCGAGGTGCTCGGACTGCCGTGACTATGGTCGCCCATGATCCCTCTCATCCTTCTCTAAATAGTTCAAAAACATATATGACTGTTGGCGCTTCTCCGGCGGCCCGCTGGGGCCGCCGGAAGCGAAGGTTAGGAAGACCGCTGGGTCAGCCAGATGGTGAACGCAATGACGACGCCCAATCCGGCAGTCCACATCAGCAGGCCCTCGGACACGGGGCCGAGCCCACCAAGCGCGAAGCCGCCGGGGGATGGCTGCTCTTCGATGGTCTTCAGGAAGGCGATGACGTCGCGCTTCTCCTCGGGGGAGATGTTCGCATCGCTGAACACCGGCATGTTCTGCGGACCGGTGGCCATGGCCTCGTAAATGTGTGCTTCGCTGACGCCGCTCAGCGCCGGCGCGAACTTGCCGCGCGTCAGGGCCCCACCTGCCGCGGCAGCGTTATGGCACATGGCGCAGTTAACCCGGAAGATCTCGCCGCCGGCGGCAGGATCACCCTGGGAGACGTCGAGGAATTCGTCCTCCGGAATCGCGGGACCGGCGCCGAGGGAGGCTACGTATGCCGCCAACTGCATGGTCTGCTCTTCATTGAACTGGTTCGGCTTTTCCATTGCCTGTGGGCCGGACATCTGCATGGGCATGCGGCCGGTTCCTACCTGGAAGTCGACAGCGGCGGCGCCGACTCCGACCAGGGCCGGGCCGGCCTGATTGCCGTGTGCACCCTCGGGGGCCCCGACCGCACCCATTCCGTGACAAGTAGCGCAGTTGGCCACGAAGAGCTTTTCGCCCTCTTCGATGTCCTGCGCGGAAAAGTTGGTGGTCTGGGCCTTGGCCTCGTTGACATTGCCGGCGACGGCGTACAAGCCGCCGGTGACCAGCAATCCCAAGAGCAACAGGGCAACGGCCGCCAGGGGATGTCGTCGCCTCTGGGAGAGTGCCTTCACTTGATGGTTCCTAACTCTGCGGTGCGTGTGCGTAGATGTTCGGCCGGGGCGGTCCTGCAGCAGCGTGCAGGCTCTGGCCGTCTACTTCAGGAAGTAGATGATGATGAAGAGAGCGATCCACACGACGTCGACGAAGTGCCAGTAGTACGACGTGACGATGGCAGACGTGGCTTCGAAATGACCGAACTTCTTGGCGACATAGGCGCGGCCGATGATCAGCAGGAAAGCGATGAGCCCGCCTGTGACGTGAAGGCCGTGGAAGCCGGTGGTGATGTAGAACGCTGACCCGTAGGCGTTGGAGGACAGCGAGACTCCCTCGGAGACGAGCATCGCGTATTCGTAGGCCTGGACGGAGACGAAAATGGCGCCGAGGAAGAACGTCAACAGGAACCATTCGACCATGCCCCACCTGGCGACATTGAGGAGCCCGCCGGTACGGCGGGCCTGCAGCCGCTCTGCGGCGAAGACGCCGTACTGGCAGGTGAAGGAGCTGGACACCAGGACAATGGTGTTGGCCAGCGCGAATGGAACGTTCAACTTTTCGGTTTCAATCGCCCACATCTCGCCGGAAGTGGCGCGGAGGGTGAAGTACATGGCGAAAAGACCGGCAAAAAACATCAGCTCGCTGGAGAGCCACACAACGGTTCCGACAGAAACCAGGTTGGGGCGGTTCAGCGTTGGATGCGCCGGGGTACTGGGGGCGTGGGTTGCAGTTGTCACAAGGCCATTATGTCTATAAATCCGGCCAGTTCACCAATGCATTCGAACGCCCGGCGCGGCGTTTCGGTTCCCAACCCGCGGGATTCCGCGGAACGGCGCGGAAGTTAACAATCCGGAAGTTTCTACGAAACGTAGATAACCTAGTTGAGTGACGACGGAACCGAACGCTCAGAACACACCCACCTGGCCGGAATTGATTTCGGCCCTGATCTCGCGGCAGGACCTCACGACCGCTCAAACGCAGTGGGCGATGAACGCCATCATGTCCGGCGGGGCCACCGATGCGCAGATGGCGGGCTTCCTGGTCGCGTTGCGCGCGAAGGGCGAGACGGTCGATGAGCTTACCGGATTGGTCGAGGCGATGGTCGGCAATGCCCGGCCGATCGAGATTCCGGGCGAGAAGCTGGATATCGTCGGCACCGGCGGAGACCGGCAGAACACCGTCAACATCTCGTCCATGGCCGCCTTGGTCTGTGCAGGGGCCGGCGCGCGGATCGTGAAACACGGAAACCGCGCCGCGTCGTCATCCTCCGGTTCAGCCGATGTGATTGAAGCCCTCGGTGTCCGGCTCGACCTCCCGGTGGAGCGGGTGGCGCAAACAGCCGTCGAAGCGGGAATCACTTTTTGCTTTGCCCAGGTTTTTCACCCGTCGATGCGCTACGCGGGCGCTGTCCGCGCAGAACTGGGAGTGGCCACCGCCTTCAACTTCATGGGACCGATGACCAATCCGGCGAACCCCACGGCGGCCGCGATCGGCGTCGCGGACGCCCGGCTGGCGCCGTTGATTGCCGGCGTGCTCGCCGCCCGGGGCATCCGCGCGCTGGTGTTCCGCGGCGGGGACGGGCTGGACGAACTGACCACCACGGGTCCTTCATCGGTATGGGAGGTCCGCAACGGTGCCGTGACGGAGCACGAATTGGATCCGTTGGACCTCGGCATTCCCCGGGCCACCCTGGACGACCTGCGCGGCGGCAACGCGGCCGCGAATGCCGACGTGGTGCGTCGTGTCCTGGCCGGCGACAAGGGGCCGGTGCGGGACGCCGTCGTCCTGAATGCAGCTGCCGCCCTGGTTGCCAACGACGTTTCCGCGGACGGATCGCTGCTGGAACGGCTGGCGGGCGGACTGGAGCGTGCCAATGAGGCTATCGACAGCGGGGCCGCGGCAGGAGCCTTGCAGCGCTGGATCGACGCCACTCGCTGATTCCTGCAGGCGTGCCGGCAGCACGCGCTTAAACTGAAGGGCCCCGGACACCAGGTCTACGTGACCTGGTGTCCGGGGCATTGGTTCGGGCGGGGCGCTCTACTCGAATCCGAGCGAGAACGCGGCATCCAAGTCATGTTTTGAATACGCGCGGAATGCGATGTGCGTGGTGGTGGCCTGCACGCCCTTGACCTTTGAGAGGCGGTCGGCGATGACATCCGCCAGTTCGTCGTGTTTGGCAACCCGGGCCACAGCGATCAAATCCCATTCGCCGGTGACCGAGTAGACCTCGCTGATGCCCTCGAGCTCTGAGATTTCCTGGGCGCACTCCGGGATCCGGGTTGCGTCGGTCCGGATGAGAACGAATGCTGTAGCCACTGCACTGCCTTTCTGCTGGAACGGGATCTTTCCTATCACCGAGGTTATTCCACCCGTCGGCGGAAGCGTAGTTTGATGAACAGCGCGGCCAGCGCGCGCCATCCCAGCAGCAGGGCGCCGAGCACCAAGAACGTGACGATCTGGAATGACAGCGCAAGCCCACCGCCTGCGAGGCCGCGGAAGGCGAGACCCAAGACCACTGCCGCCAGCCAGATCGCGACGCCGGTGGGCCAGAGTGCGGTCGGCCGGCGCCAAGCGCGCAAAGCGGCCCAGCCGATGAGTGCGCCGATCAGGAATGGGGCAGCGGTGATGAGGATGCCGGCGGCAGCCAGTCCGTGTTCATGCGTGTTTCGGCCGGCTGCAGCAAAAATGACGATGGCTGCCAGATCCAGGGCCAGCGAGCCTGCAACCAGCGGGAGGCCAGCGCGAAGCCGGGGGGAAGTTTCGATCACCACTCAACACTATCGGGCAGAGGCGGGCGTACGATTCGGCTGAGAGGCCCCGGCGGGTGAAACCCGGGACCGATCGGACGGAGGGCGGGCGGACATGAAGCTGGCACAGGTCGCCTTGGGCGTGCAGGACCTCGGACGCGCGACCGCTTTCTACACCGAACTGTTGGGGTATCCTCCGGCCGGCATCTTCGATCCGCCGGGACTGGTGTTCTTCGATCTCGACGGCGTCCGGCTGTTGCTGGAAGTTGGCGCGCCGGCATCTCTGTTGTACCTGCAGGTGGACTCGGTCCGGGACCAGGTACAGCAACTGCGCGGGCGCGGAACGCCGGTTGTGGAGGAGCCGCACGTCATCTTCCGCCACGCCGACGATGCATTGGGGCCCGCCGGGACGGACGAATGGATGGCATTCGTCCGCGACTCCGAAGACAATCTGCTGGGACTTGCCAGCCACGAGCCCGGGGAGTAGCAGCTCAACGCTTGCACGGGTCGACCACAAACCTGCATACTTGTAGGATCCAGTACAAGGAGGCAGGGTTGTATGTTTGTCCTGACCGTCGACCAGCGCCGGTCCCGCAGCCGCGAGGACCTGGTGCCGGGCGCGCTTGACGTCCTGAACAATGATTCGGCCCGCCCGCTGCTGCGTGGCTTTGAACGGACCGCGGGGGATGAGATGCAGGCGGTGATTGCCGACGCTTCCGTGGCGGGGGAGATTGCGCTGGACCTGGCTGTCAGCAGCAACTGGAGCGTGGGCATCGGCGTCGGCAGGGTTGATGAACCGCTACCGGAATCCACGCGGGCTGGCTCCGGGGAGGCGTTCGAACGCGCGCGGGAAGCAGTGACCGCGGCCAAGACTTCGCCGGGGAATATCGCCGTCTCCGGTGCGCGAGCGGAAGCCGGGCATGCCGAGGCTGTGCTGCAGCTGCTGGCATCGGTGGCGCGCAAGCGCAGCAAGGAGTCCCGGGAAGCCGGGGAGCTCAGTGACCAAGGACTCACCCAGCAGCAAATCGCCGACCGGCTGGGGATAACCCAGCAAGCTGTCTCAAGCAGGCTGCATAGTGGACTCTGGCACGAGTGCCGCCGGGGGCTATCGGCTGCACAAGCACTGCTGGAAGGAGCCGATCGATGAGCGCCGTGGCACTGGTGGTGCTCTGCGTGGCCGCCGCCGTGGCCGGCCCGATGTACTTTGACCGGTTCCAGGGAGCCGGAAACCGCTGGCTGTACGCGGCCAGCGCCCTCTCGCTGCTTCTCCTGGCGGTTGCCGCGCTGTTGGCGGTGCTGGGTGCCGGCGGACTGGGGCCAGTCGCCTATGCCTTGGGCGTGGCGGCGGCCGCGATCGGCGGGGGCCCGGCCACAGTAACCATCCTGCGGATGTCGTTCAATGCCTCCCATCCGGAGAACCACAGCGACCCGGAAGAGTCTCCGGTCCTGCGCGGCGGTGCTTGGATCGGAGTGCTCGAGCGGACAGCCATAGCCTCGACCTTGTTGGCTGACTGGCCCGAAGGCCTGGCTGTTGTCCTGGCGGTGAAGGGCTTGGGCCGGTACTCAGAGCTCGGCCAGTCCGGGGCTGCCGAGCGGTTCATTCTGGGCACGTTCGCGAGCGTGCTGTGGGCCGCTGCCGCCACCGGAATTGCAGTGCTGTTGCGCTGAGCCGGCGGGAAGCCGCTCAGTCGTCAAAGCGGGTGGCGGCGCCGGCCAGCGGTTCGACGATGCCCTGCGCTACGTCACGAAGCTTGACGTTGCGTGCGTTTGAAGCACGGCGCAGAATTTCCATTGCCTGCAGTTGGCTGCAGGAGTTCTGGCCCATGACGATGCCGGCGGCGAGGTTGATAGTGGTGCGGGACTCCAAGGCCGCTACCAGATGCTCCATCCGCTTAGCCATCCGGTCCATCCGTTCCGCGAGCAGAAGGGGTTTGGCCGCGATCCGCGCAAAGGCGGAGGCCGCAGCAAGAACAGCTTCAGAGAATCCGTGGCCGCTGCGCTGATAGTAGGACACGACCGCACCCAAGCCGCCGTCGTCCACACGGAGCGGTACGGCCAAGATGGAACCGATCCCGGCCGATGCTGCCTCCGCCATCAAGTCGTTCCAGCGCTTCTCCTTTTCGACGTCGTGCACCAGCACGGCGGCTCCGGTGCGCAAGGCGCTCAGTCCCGGGCCGTCGTCGTACTGGGGTTGGTACTCCGCCCATGAAGCGGGGCTGTAACCGGTCGAAACAGTGCGGTCTCGGGGGCCGCGCAGCAGAAGCACGCTGCAGTCCACCTCTGCGCGGCCCTCCATGGCCGCGGCGGCATTCAGGGCAAGCTGATCAAGAAAGTCTTGCAGATCGTCGCTGTCAAGCAGCGCGTCCTGCATCTTGACGACCAACTGCGCCTCTAATTCGGCCTCACTCATGGCAGCCACCCCGGCAGGGCGGGCCATCGCCCGTGGGCACCCAGCCCGCGTTTCGTCCGTCCCGAAATATTATGACCTGCTTTGTTGCCCGTGTCACATTCCTGCTCTTATGATGGTCACCGGTCAAGGAGCGGCCATGGGGAACTCTTGAGGGGACAGACTATGGATCCCAAATTGCGTGTAGTCGTTCGTGTGGACATTGACCGGGAATCCGCCCAGATCGAAGTGCGCGGACACGTGACAACCCGAAACATCGTGGCGCTTTATTCGCTGGTCCGGCGCACCAGTGCGCTGGCGACCGGCCTAGGCGTCATCATCAACCTGCGGCACGCTCGCATTGAAGCTGCAGCACTTGAGGAGCTGCACAATTGCAGCGCGAGCGAGCACCTGCCCGGTTATGCGGCCCCGGAGGGGGAGGGCTGCCGACTACGGGTTATCGATCCGCCAGGCACTGATGACACCGCTGTGGCTATGGTCGGCTCCGCGGGCTGAGCCGGGGGAGGCCGCCATGACGTTGACCGCCGGTGGGCATTCCGCCCAACCCAGTCCGGACGCTCCAACCGCGCCCTATTGCCAGCACTGTGGCACTGACCAATATCTCATCGTCGAAGAATTCACTCCGTTGCGCCTGCTTCCGGATGGGCAGCGGGTGCCGGCAAATGCCAGTTACAGCTGCAGCCGCTGCGGATCCTTCAGTGGGCACGAAGTGCCCGATTCATGGACGCCGGTCGGCTGGTTCTGGTACGCCTAACACATCGGTACGTCCAACCCAGGGGAGAACCCATCATGCAGAAGATCACACCGTGCCTCTGGTTTGACGGCGAAGCCGAAGAGGCGGCGCGTTTCTACGTTCAGCTGTTCAAAAACTCGAATATCCTCGACGTCACGCACTACGGCGAGAGCGGACCCGGCACGGAAGGGCAGGTCTTGACCGTCGAGTTCGAACTGGACGGTCTGTGCTTTACTGCGCTGAACGGGGGCGCCCAGTTCACTTTCAATGAGGCGGTGTCGATGCAGGTGGACTGTGAGGACCAGGCGGAGGTCGACCGGCTCTGGGATGCCTTGACCGCCGACGGTGGGGCCGAGAGCCAATGCGGGTGGCTCAAGGACAAGTACGGATTGTCGTGGCAAATCATTCCATCGGCGCTGCCACGGCTGCTCGGCGGCCCGGATCCGCAGAAAGCCCAGCGCGCCATGGAAGCGATGCTGCAGATGAAGAAAATCGACATCGACGAACTGCAGCGCGCTTACGACGCCGGGTAGCGGCATTTCCGCTCAGCGCGCCTGCCGCCGCGGCGGGAATCGACGAGCTGTCAGCCCCGCCATTTTGGTGAGCGCAGCCGGTAGCCGTGCGGAGGCCGGTATAGCGCTTGCGCACTTGTGGCTTCCGTTGCGCGGGCGTATACCGGAGGTATGTTCAACCCGGTTGGTCCATTGGTGCATTGGCTGGAATTCTTTGCCTGGAGCGCAGCTCTTGTAGGACTGGTGGTCTTCCTGCTCGCCGCGGATTCAATAGTGCTCTCGCACCCCCACGGCGAACGGCTGACTCAGGACCACTCCAGGCACGTCACGATGCTGGTTGCCGGATGGCTTGCCGTCATCGGCGCCGTGACCGGATTCGTGCTGACAGCAATGGCTGTGTGGAACGGCGGTTACTGAAGGCGCCAGTCTTCCGGACGGGGCGGCTCACGCCGCTCGCTACGGTTGTGCCCAGCGGATGCTGCTAAAGCGTTTCTGCCATTTCCTCTGGCAGGGCGATGACATCCACCAGGGCCCCGGACCTCAGGACGGTCATGGGAAACGGAACGCCGATGGCGTCGGCGAAGAGCAACTTCTGGAGGCTTTCCGCACTTGAGACGTGACGTCGGCCGGCGTCCACCACAAGATCGCCTGGCTTTAGCCCGGCGCGCTCAGCGGGGGAGCCGGGAATGACCTCAACAACTCTCAGCGCATCCCGCTGTCCCGAACGAAGAGCCATGTGCGCCGGGAGGCGTATCGGCGTGCTCACCAAGCCAAGATAGGCGCGCCGAACCCGGCCCGCGCTCATGAGCGCGGAGATGATGCGGCGCGTTGTGGCGTTGATGGGAACCGCCAGGCCCAAGCCTGTACCGGCGACGGCGGTATTGATCCCGACAACGCGTCCTTGGCTGTCGGCGAGGGCGCCGCCCGAATTGCCGGGATTGAGCGCTGCGTCTGTTTGAATCACGTCTTCGATCACGTGCCGGCCGCGACCCGACCGGGTGGGAATCGAACGTCCAAGCCCGCTGACAACGCCCGCGGTGACCGATCCGGCCAGCCCCAACGGGTTGCCCACCGCAATGACCAGCTGGCCCACCCGCAGCGATTCCGCGTCGCCGAGTTCTGCCGGCGGCGGCGTGTTCGAGAGGCCCCGGATGACTGCCAGATCGGACAACCGATCAGCGCCAATAATCTCGATCTCCGTGACTTCACCATCGGCGAAGACCGCAGAGCCCGCTTTGGCACCCGCAACTACGTGGGCATTCGTCAACATGAAGCCGTCCTGGGTGAACACCACCGCGGAGCCGCTGCCCACCAGCATCCTGCTGCCGCGCCCGTTCCTCACCTCGATGGCAGCAACGTGCGGGGTGACTATTTCGGCAACACGCATCACCGTCTGCGAGTAGGTGTCCATCGGATCGTAGTCTGGGGAACGGTCCGGGCCCATTCCATTGGTGTCCATGGAATTCCTTGGTTACGTCGGTTGATAGTGCAACGCTTTTGGAAGCGGTGCTAATCCAGATGGAGCTACGCCGTCAGTGAACGATGGAGGCCGCCCCTCCGGAGGTGTCCTCAGCTCCCTGGGGCAGCAGTTGCGCTCACGTGCGGCGGGTCAGAGGATTCCTGCGGCAAGGTGGGTAGTCCGGACGGCGTCGAACACAACGTCGGCGAGTTTGTGCTGGCGGGCGAAGACTCCCCGCTGCCTCGCCGCGCCAGTGCCATCGCGAAAAATTCCGGCAACAACAGCCTGGACGGGGTCCAGTTCGTCGGTTTCCGCCAAGACGGGGGCAACGTGCCTGAGCAGGGCACCGACGACCTTTCGGGCCGGACTGCGGTGGCTGTTCAGTGGGTGTAGCAGTTCGTCGTCCAGCCCTGACTTGCTGGCCCGCCACGAAGCAAGACGCAGCATCTCGGCCGGTACCGGAGGCGGGGGGCTGTCGTCACTCCATTCCCGGGCCGCGGTCTCTACCAGCGCACGGCACAACGCAGCCAGGGCAGCAGCATGTTCTGCTTGGAGGCAGACATCGGCAATCCGGATCTCAATCGTGGGATGCCGGTCGACCAGCCGTGCGTCAAAGTAGATCATCCGTCTATCCAGCAGCACGTCACACTCAAGCAGCATCCCCACCAACCGACGGTAAGCATCGGGGGAGCCGAAGATGTCGGTGGGGCCGGCCGTGGGCCAGCGCCTCCAGACCTGGTACCGGAAGCTGGCGTAGCCGCTATCCACGCCATGCCAGAAGGGGGAGTTGCCGCTGAGGGCGAGCAGGACCGGCAGCCAGACGCGGATCCGATCGAGCACAGCGATGGCCTCCTCATCTGAGGCAACGGAAACGTGAACGTGGAAACCACACGTGAGCTGTTCACGCAAGGTCATGCCGAAACGCGTTTCCATGGCTTGGTATCGGGGCCGCGGCACAATGCTGGTGGTGGCCGGCAGAGGATAAGTGGCTAATGCTGCCGCCCTGGCACCGAGGAGCCGGGCCTGCCGGTCGGCCTCGCTCCGCCCGGCTCTAATGCCCGCGGCCAAGTCCTTCAGATCCTTGTACGGGGCAGACACGGCCTCGAGCTGCTCCTGCTTGAGCTCTGAAGTCAAGTCTCCTTGGTAAGCGCCCGGGGAAGCCGTATCGCTGGCCGGAGCCGACGCCGCCTGGTTTTCGCGGTCCCGGAGCAGTTGTTCCGAGACGGACGCCAAGGCGCCCGTCCTGGCATCCACCAGGAGCATCTCTTCCTCTACGCCGAAGGTACGCATGCTGTTCAGTTTTCACCAAGGTGGCGTGCGGCGGAACCCCCGTCTGAGCTTGTGGGGCACGCTTTGTTCTTGCCGACCCCGGATGCCGTGGATGGAAAGGTTGGCTGCTGACGCAATCTTGACGCTCGCAGGGCTCGAAAGAGAGTCCCCACAGCCCTGCCGGGATCAAGAAAAGCCGGAGGATCCGCGACGGTAGGTATTGAGGGGGAGAAGTCCTATTCAGCGACTGAGCGTCGAAACGCCGGATGTTGCATTGTCCCCGTGGTCCTCGCCATCCGCGACCGGGGGTTAGCCCCCCAGGGAGCCATGCTTGGGGGAGTGCGGGACTGCGGTCATTCGGTGTCGAGCCCGGCGTCAGTGCTTACTGACTGCTCCTTCTCCGCCACGGAGCGGTTCGATAGGAGGAGGTAGCCGGCAACGATCAAGATCAGGTGGACCGCGGAGTTCATGCCGCCGTCTGTGACCCATCCCTCCACCCAACGTGGTTGGGGCTGGTTGAGATTGGGGACCGTCGATCCCTGTGCCGTCAAGAAAGCGCTCACCGCGACTTGAATGAGGGTTGCTGCAACGAACCCTGAACGAACCGCGGAGCGATCGCGCGCGGACCGATTTCGTCCCGCCAGAGCCAGCACGGCGACGGACGCGCCACCAACTGCCGCTATGGCCAGCAGTTGGAGGAAGCCCGGATTTGGTTCGGTGATAGCGACCAGTTGATTGTCGATGCCGAAGACTGCGCCGCCGCGGACTCCCGCAACCTGAATTGTGAGGAAGCCGATGAGGAACACGGTGATAACGCTGACGAGCACTCCACCTGCGAACCAGATTAGCTTTCTGATGTCATGCTCCTTCTTTTCCCTTGGTCCTGACTACCGCTCATTCTGCCTCATCACGAGGGCCGCATCGCGGTCGCCTCGCAACCCTGTATTCCCGCGCCAGAACAGGTGAGTGTCGGGGGCCGATGAACTGGCAGCCGCCTTCTAGTTGACATAATGTGGATTATCGGCGTTTTGAGTAGGGCCGTGTGAGGAGCCTTGTATAGCGCCACGATGGCAAATTGCGGCAGCTGTCATAGGCCATCTGGACGGCCTCCGACATCAGCAGGTTTCGCTTCGCGACGACGCGGCAGGCATCAGTCGTTGTGACAGTCGTCGTGAATTTGAGTCTTGTTGCCGAGCAGGACGACTTTGCGTCTGGAACGCTGATCCATCGTCAAGAACGCCAGGCACGTTAGGACATGTATGGAACCTGATGGCTAATATTGCAGCCCACGGTCGTCAGCTCAGAAGGCTCTGCAAACCCGGGCCGGGTTCGCCGGCCCCGTCCCGGCTGGTGCCGCCACCCTGCTTCTCCTGCCTAGGTTGACATAATCCTTCGCCATGGCGGAAGACCCCTCATGGCGCAGGATCAATATTTCGCTGTGGCAGAATCAGGCTCCTACGTACGCCGCCAGGTGTTTGCCGGTCAGGGTGGAACGGTCCGCAACCAGTTCGGCGGGTGTGCCTTCGAAGACGATCCGTCCGCCCTCATTGCCGGCGCCCGGGCCCAGATCGATGATTCGGTCTGCATGCGCCATCACGGCCTGGTGGTGCTCGATAACGATGACCGACTTTCCGGAGTCCACCAGCCGGTCCAGCAGGCCGAGCAACTGCTCGACGTCGGCCAGATGAAGCCCAGTGGTCGGCTCGTCGAGGATGTAGATGTCGCCCTTTTCAGCCATCTGCGTGGCCAGCTTGAGCCGCTGCCGTTCTCCACCGGACAAGGTGGTCAGCGGCTGGCCCAACGTGAGGTAGCCGAGGCCGACGTCCGCGAGCCGGTCCAGGATCTTATGTGCTGCCGGAGTGCGCGCCTCACCCGAGCCGAAGAACTCCTCGGCCTCAGTCACGGACATCGCGAGCACTTCCGCAATGTTCCGCTCCCCCAGCGTGTACTCCAGCACTGCCGACTGGAAGCGCTTGCCTTCGCATTCCTCACAAGTCGACTCGACGGTTTCCATGATGCCGAGGTCGGTGTAGATAACACCGGCGCCGTTGCAGACCGGGCAGGCGCCCTCCGAGTTTGAGCTGAAGAGCGCCGGTTTGACGCCATTGGCCTTGGCAAAGGCCTTCCGGATCGGTTCCAGCAGTCCGGTATAAGTCGCTGGGTTGCTGCGCCGCGAACCACGGATTGCGCTCTGGTCGACCACCACCACGCCCTCGCGGCGGGCGACCGAGCCGTTGATCAACGAACTCTTGCCGGAACCGGCGACCCCGGTGAGGACGCAGAGGATCCCGAGCGGGATATCGACGTCGACGCCTTGCAGGTTGTTCGTGGTGGCGCCGCGGACCTCAAGGGCGCCGCTGGCCTTCCGGACGGTTTCTTTGAGCGTCGCCCGGTCATCGAGGTGTCGGCCGGTCAGCGTGTCGCTGGTGCGCAGCCCGGCGACGCTGCCTTCGAAGACCACTTCTCCCCCCGCCGTGCCGGCACGTGGTCCGAGGTCGACCGCATGGTCGGCAATCGCGATGGTCTCCGGCTTGTGCTCCACGACCAGCACGGTGTTGCCCTTGTCGCGCAGCTGCAGCAGCAGTTGGTTCATCCGCTCGATGTCATGCGGGTGCAATCCGATGGTGGGCTCGTCAAACACATAGGTAACATCAGTGAGGGACGAACCGAGATGCCGGATCATCTTGGTGCGCTGCGCCTCTCCCCCGGACAGGGTGCCCGATGGCCGGTCGAGGGAGAGATAGCCGAGGCCGATTTCGGTAAACGAGTCGAGCAGGTGCTGAAGCCCCGAGACCAGCGGGGCGACCGAGGGCTCATCCAGCTCCCGGACCCATTCGGCCAGGTCGGTTATCTGCATCGAGCAGAGGTCCGCGATGTTCTGCCCCTTGATCTTCGACGACAGGGCCTCCTGGGCCAGCCGCGTGCCGCCGCAGTCGGGACAGGTTGCAAACGTGATGGCCCGGTCCACGAAGGCCCGGATGTGGGGCTGCATCGCCTCACGGTCCTTGGAGAGCATCGACTTCTGGATCTTGGGGATGAGCCCCTCATAGGTGAGGTTGATGCCCTCCACCTTGATCTTGGTGGGCTCGGCGTAGAGCAGTTGGTGCTGCTCCTTCTTGGTGTACTTGCCGATGGGCTTATCCATCGGCAGGCCGGCGCCGCTGAAAATGCGGCCGTACCAGCCGTCCATGCTGTAACCGGGGACGGTTAGGGCGCCCTCGGACAGCGACTTGGTGTCATCGTAGAGTGCGGTCAGATCGAAATCACTCACCGAGCCCATGCCCTCACATCGCGGGCACATGCCGCCCAGCCGGTGGAAGGTGGCCTTTTCGGCCTTGGTCCTGCCGCCGCGTTCCACGGTAATGGCACCGCTCGCCTTCACCGACGGAACGTTGAACGAATACGCGTTCGGCGAGCCGACGTGCGGGTCCCCCAGCCGGCTGAAAAGAATCCGCAGCATCGCGTTGGCATCCGTGACGGTGCCGACGGTGGAACGCGGGTTGGCACCCAGCCGTTCCTGGTCAACGATGATCGCGGTGGTCAGACCTTCGAGCACGTCGACCTCGGGACGGGCCAACGTCGGCATGAAACCCTGCACGAAGGCGCTGTACGTCTCGTTGATCATCCGCTGGGACTCCGCGGCGATGGTTGCGAACACCAGCGAACTCTTGCCTGAGCCGGAGACGCCGGTAAAGACCGTCAAGCGGCGTTTGGGGATCTCAACGCTGATGTCCTTAAGGTTGTTCACCCGCGCGCCCTGCACGGTGATCAGGTCGTGGCTGTCCGCGGCGTGCCTCGGCCCCGGCTGCGAATCCGTCGTCGTGGCAGTGCTCATCGTGTCTCCATCTGTCGGGCGGGGTCACCGTTGCGGCCGACGGTGAGATATCCATGACGGTAATGCTAGCTGTGGCATGGACGCGGGCGCTTCTCCATTCCTGACCGGCCTGGCCGGCCGCCTGCGGTAGCACCCAACTTGCCCCGGCGGCGTTCTGTCAGCCGGAGGCCTCGCCGACCGTCGCCAACGCCTTGCGGGCGCGGCCCAAGGGACCACTGATATTCAGTTCGGTGCCGAGCTGATCGAGCCGTTCCGCATGATCGGCGTCCGGTGCCCGCAGGCGGCCGTCGAAGGCCCCGAAGTCAAGGTCCCGGACAACATTGACAACGGTGGGCGCGACCTTCAGGTAGTCGGCAGCCTCGGCAATCTTCGCCCGGAACCGCGCCGACATCGGCGCCTTAGGGTCCGCCGCCGCAGCAATTATCCCGGCCAGGCTGCCGTGGTCCTTCAGCAGCCCGGCCGCGGTCTTGTCGCCGATGCCGGACACCCCGGGCAGGCCATCGGAGGTGTCTCCGCGCAGCGTGGCGAAGTCCGCGTACTGGGCCGGAAGTACGCCGTACTTGCGCACCACGGACACGTCCGTCAGGACTTCAAGATTGCTCATGCCCCGCGCGGTGTAGATCACGCGGACGTCGCGCTCGTCGTCCACCAGTTGGAACAGGTCCCGATCGCCGGTCACGATGTCGACGGGAACGTCGGCTTGGGCTGCGAGGCTGCCGATCACGTCGTCGGCCTCATGGTGGTCAGCTCCAACGACGGCGAGGTCGAGCGCGGCAAGCACCTCGCGGATCAACGGCAGTTGGTCCACCAGCCCCGGCGGCGTCTCTTCGACATCGACACCGCCCGGTACGGTGGAGGCAATGCGGTGGCGTTTGTAGGTCGGAATCAGCTCGACCCGCCAAGAGGGACGCCAGTCGTTGTCCCAGCATGCGACTAAATGTGTGGGCCGGTAGTCTGCGACCAGCCGGGCCACGATGTCAAGCAACCCGCGCACGGCGTTCACCGGTGTTCCGTCCTTGGCCTTGATCGAGTCGGGCAAAGCGTGGAAGGCGCGGAAATACAGCGATGCGGTGTCGAGGAGCATGAGCCGTTCGTCCACAAGTTGCCCTTTCGCTGCTGGCGAGGACCAAGTCCGCCGGAGTTGGTACTACCTTAGTGGCATGGACCACGGCCGCCGAAGGAATGGGAACCGTTCGGTGTTGCTGATGCTGGCGGCTGTATTGCTGTCCGCATGTACCGGGGCCCCGGGGGACCTGTCCCCCGCCACCCCGGCGGATAGCAATCCCGTCTCCGCAGCTGTGGACCAGGGCCGCGCTCAGTACACGGACCGTGTGGTTAACCTGCTGATCACGAACATTTCCCGAGAGCCGGTGCTGGTGACGTCGGCCGCCCTGCATTCAGGGCTGTATGAAGGAGCCGCGGATTGGAAGCCCACGCGCACCGGCGGGACCAGGGTCGCCGCCGGTGCAACGGTCAGCTTGCCGGCCGAGCTGCCGCCGGCCAAGTGTTCGGCTGATCAGCCGTCGGAGGATGCGGTGCATCGGATAACGGTGACGATGGACAGCGAGCGGTCCGGGCTGAGTACTGTGGAAGTCCCGGCCAGCGACCCGCACAAGGTGCTCTCCCGCAACCACTCCAATGACTGCTTGGCGCAGGCAGCGGCGTCGGTGGCCGGGCTCCGGATTGACCGGACACTGAAAGTGCTGCCCGGCAGCGGCTCGGCAGTGGTGGGAATAGATGTGCAACCGTCCGGTGGGAAGGATTCGATGGTCATCGAATCCTTTGGCACCACCACCCTGCTGGACGAGGACGGCACACATGCCTGGCCCAGGAACCTCCGCGTGAACGGAACGGACCCGGCGTCCCGCCTGAGCCTGCAGATAGTGCCCACGCGCTGCGATGCGCATGCCCTGGCCGAGGACAAAGCTGGGCACCCGAATCCCGGTGAGCATCGCGGCGGGGAGTTGGCACGGCGTCCTCCGGCTGAACGCGGGCCACGAATTTGACCGCGCGGTATACCGCTTCGTCGCGGAGGCATGTGCGGCGGCCGGCCAGACGGGATAACGACCGCCGCACCTGCCGCACAGGGAGCCAGGGCATATTGGGCCGTGCCGGCGCCTACACTTGAGGGCTGTGACCGACTACTCTGCCGAGCAACTGCGCGATCTCGTCCATACTTTGGCCGCCTCCGGCGAACCCGCCCCAATCCTTCAAATCGGCGAGCCGATGCTGCGCCGCCAGGCAGCTACGTTCGACGGGCAGCTGGACACTGCCGAGCTGACCGCCTTATTGGAGTTGATGCGCAGGACCATGCACGCTGCCCCCGGCGTCGGACTGGCAGCTCCGCAAATCGGAGTCCCGCTGCGGATTGCGGTTCTTGAAGACACCTTCGATGCGGAGCCCGAGGTGGCCGCAGCCCGTCAACGCGCCCCGCTGCCCTACATCGCGATCATCAATCCGTCCTACCGCGCCGTAGGGGAGGACACGGCCGCCTTCTATGAGGGGTGCCTGTCCTTCGCCGGATTCCAAGGCGTGGTGGAACGGCACCGCAGCGTCGAACTGGACTACGACCAGCCCGACGGCAGCCACCGGCGCGGGAGCTTCACCGGCTGGCAGGCCCGGATCGTGCAGCACGAAACGGACCACCTGTCCGGCACGATCTACGTGGACAAGATGCTGCCGCGTTCGCTCTGCGGCAACGCCGAGTACAGCCGGTATTGGGCGCAGCCAACGGTTGATCAGGCGCGCGCCGGCTTGAACTTCTAGACCGGCGCCGGATCCGGGCGGCCCTACGCCGGGGCAGCGGCTTTCGTCCCGGCCGCGGCTGGGAACCCGCCGTCGTTGTTCTGCTGGGTGGGAAGGTAGGTTGCCCACCAGCGCAGGATTTCGTCGAAGCGCTGCTTCCGGTGCCACGGGGTGCCGGTCCGCGACAAGTCATGGTTTTCGCCGGGGAAGATCAGCAGCTGGGTGGGGATGCCGCGCTGCTTCAGCCCCACGTAGTAGCGCTGGGCCTGCTCCAACGGACAGCGCAGGTCCTCTTCGGAGTGGATGACGAACACCGGGGTGCGCACCGCGTCCAGCTGGGCAAAGGGATTCTGGCCGCGGACCCGGTCCGGATCCGTGCCGGTGTATTCGCCGGAGAAGAACCAGCCGATGTCCGAAGACCCGACGAACGACGGCGGGTCCAGATAGCCGCGCTCCACAACCGCCGCCGCGAACCGGTGGTCCTGGGACACCGTCCAGGCGGTCAGATAGCCGCCGTAGGAGCCGCCCATGACGCCCTGCCGGCTGCCGTCCAGCTGCGGGTACTTGGCGACGGCGCCTTCCAGGAACGCCAGCACGTCCGCCATATCGACGGTCCCCATGGCGCCCTTGATCGCCCGGCCATGCGCCTGGCCGTAGCCGGCGGAGCCCCGCGGGTTGCACATCACGACGGCGTAGCCCGCCTTGGCGTAGACCTGCGCCTCATCGAACACCTCCCAGCCGTACTGGGCGAACGGCCCGCCGTGGATGTTCAGCAGCACCGGATGCGGCCCGTCGCCGTCGGGCAGCAGCACCCAGCCGTGCACCGGGTAGCCGTCCGCCGAGGCAAAGACCTCTTCCCGGGGTTCGCCCAGGCCGGCGCCGCGCAATGCGGCCGAAAAGTCGGTCAAACGGGACAGGCCTGCGCCCGAAACCAGTACCAGGTCCCCCGCCGTCCCAGCGTCGGCATAACTGACCACGGTCCGGCCCGCGGCGTGAGCGGCCGCGGCCACCTTCAGCGGTCCGTCGACAAGCACGTTGATCCCGCCTGCGGCGGTAACTTCCAGCAGCTGCGCGGCGCCCCGGTGCCGGTTCACGGCCAGCACGGAGTCCGGGCCGGCGGCCACCAGCTCGCCTTCGGCCAGATCCGAGGTCTCCGGATCCGTCAGCCGCCGCACCTCGTGCGGAGCGGCCACGGGAGCCACATACAGTGCGGTGTTGCGGGCGACGAAGTCCGTCCCGTCCCCGATCGAGCTGCCCAGGTAAAACAGCCAGGCGCCGTCGTCGCTGGGCTGTGGGGAGCCGGTGCCCAGCGTCTCGCCGGAGAGGTTGGACATGAGCCGCGGCCGCGCGCCGGAGACATCGGGATCCAGGGCATAGATGTCGCTCCGCAGATCCTCGTCGGCGCCTTCGTGCAGGGCCGCGGTGAAGTACAGCGTCCGGCCGTCCGGGCTGAAGGCCGGGCTGTCGTGGTCGGCGTCCGCGCTGGTGAGCTGCCGCGCCGGGGCCACCGCGGAAAACTCTGCGCCGGCATCCTCGGTGGCCTTCC
Organism: Actinomycetota bacterium; assembly: GCA_051751385.1. Classification (GTDB taxonomy): domain Bacteria; phylum Actinomycetota; class Actinomycetes; order Actinomycetales; family Micrococcaceae; genus Crystallibacter. Next base: position 133,260 of record JBNJKW010000005.1, read on the forward strand.
GGGCCCGGCCCACCGGTGCAACCGCCGGTTCGGCCTGCAGATCCGGCGCGTCCACCAGGAACAAGTGGGTGCGCTTGTCGCCGGTGTAGCCTTCCCCGTTCATCCGGTACTTGTAGCCGGTGACCAGCCGGGCATCCTCGGCCCCGGGGCCCACACCATCCAACGTGCCATACCGACCCTCTGCCGGGACGCGGGCCGCGAAGACCAGGCGGCGGGAGTCCGGCGCCCAAACGAAAGCGGAGACGCCGAGTTTTTGCTCGGTGACGGCCACTGGCTCCCCGCCGCGGCTGTCCACCACCATCAGCTGCGGCCGCTCCCCCGGTGCTGCCGCCCGCAGGAAAGCCAGCGCCCCGCCGTCGGGCGAGTAGGCCGGGGCGGAGTCCCTGAAACCGCGGGTCAGACGGCGTGAGGCACCGCCGTCGTCGAGCGGAACTTCCCACAATTGCCCTACATAACTGTCCGAGGCGAAGTCCGGATGGGTGACGGAAACGGCCGCGCGGCTGCCGTCCGGGTGAAGCGTCGGGCCGGACAGCGAATTTAATAAAGCAATGTCTTCAGATCTCACGGTTGTGAGCCTAGTCTCATCGCCGGGCCGGGGCTAATCAGCCGGACCGCCGGCCGCTTTGCCTAGGATAGAGCATGCCCTCCGCCGAACGCCCCCTGGACCTGATATCGCTGATGCTCTGCCCGGTCTGCGGGGAACAGCTGGAGGCCGCCGGGCAGTTTCCGGCCCAGGGTCTGCGTTGTGCGGCAGGCCACCAGTACGACGGCGCCCGGCAGGGTTACGTCAATATGCTCACCGGCCGCGGCACCCGGTTCATTCCGGACACCGCCGAGATGGTGGCGGACCGCGACGCCTTCCTGGGCGCCGGACATTACGCTCCGCTGGCCCGGCAGTTAGCGACGACCGCCGGGACACTTCTGGCCGGAACACCGGCTCCCGTGCTGCTGGATGCCGGTGCCGGTACCGGGTACTACCTCGAAGCCGTGCTGCGTAGCCTGGCAGGCGGGCGGGCCCTGGCGCTGGACTTGTCCAAGTTCGCCCTCCGCCGGGCTGCCCGGGCGCTGCCGGACGCCTTGTGCGTGGTCTGGGACCTCTGGAAACCGCTGCCGCTGGCCGCCGGCAGCACCGACCTGATCCTCAACGTCTTCGCTCCCCGCAATCCGGCCGAGTTCGCCCGGGTGCTGAAGCCCGGCGGGCACCTGCTGGTGGCCACGGCCGCACCGAGGCACCTGGACGAACTGCGCGAGGTGGTACCGCTGCTGGCTGTCGACAGCGACAAATCGGAACGGCTGGGCGGCACGTTGGGAGATGGATTCGAGGAAGTGGAATCCGTTGCGCTTCAGGTGCCGCTGCAGCTGGGCACCGAGGATATTGTGCGGCTGGTCATGATGGGGCCCAACGCCCACCACATCGACGCCGGAGACGTCCGGGCGGCCGCGGCCATAGCCGCCGGGGCAGGCGGTGGCCAGATTTCGGTGACCGCGCGTTTCACCGTGACTGCCTACCGGCGCCGTGGCCGCAGCTAGGCCGGCCCTGACCTTCCGTCCGAGTTAGTCGTGGACTGGCGCGGCGGCCGCCTGTTTGCGGGCCGCCGGGTTCAGGTCGACGTACAGCCACTTCAGGAACAGCTGGATCAGGGGTCCGATCGCCAGGACGAACACCAGCGTGCCGAGCCCGACGACGCCGCCGAGCAGCCAGCCCGCCAGCGTCACCGCCGCTTCAATTCCGGTCCGGACAATCCAGACCTGCCACCCGGTCACCGCATGCAGGCCGGTCATCAAGCCGTCGCGAGGTCCGGGGCCGAGTCCCGCTCCGATATACAGGGCGCTTGCGGCTGCCAGCAGCAGCAGGCCGGATCCAAATGACACCAGCTGCGCGGCGAGGTGCTGCCATAGCGGAATGACCAGCAGCCCGATGTCGGCGAAGAAGCCAACGAGCAATGCGTTGGCAATAGTGCCCGCACCCGGCTTCTGCCGCAGCGGTATCCACAGCAGCAGCACGGCCGCGCTGATCGCCACCGTTGCCCAGCCGAAGCTCATGCCCGTGGCGCGGGCAATGCCCTGGCTCAGCACGTCCCACGGGGCGGAGCCGAGATTGGCCCGGATCATCAGCGCGATCGCGATGCCATAGGCGAAGAGCCCGGCAAACAGGCGCAGCGTCCTCAGGGACAGCCGGTTACTGGTCAGCACGGTCCGCATGGCAAGCTCCGGTATGCACGGCGGGGCGCGGTTTTTATCACCGCCCCATCCTATCCAGCCGTGGGCCTTGACCCTCGGGCCATGCCGTACTGATTACAACTTGGCCACGAAACGTCCAATACCGCATGCAAGTGGCGAAATTCACTCCGCAGCGTCCCGCCGTCGGGCATGATGGAACTATCAAGGGCAGCAGCAGCTCGCGGTGAATGCCTGCTTGAACGATGCAGGCTGAGGAAACGGCGGCTGCTCCAACCATCAGGGAGTGCTGATGATCGAATGGATTGTCGCCAACAGCTGGGTAACCTGGCTGGTCGTGTTTCTGATTCTGGCCATCATCGAAATGATGACGCTGGACCTGTTCTTCATCATGATGTCCTCCGGCGCGCTGGTGGCGTTGTTCGCGGCCCTGCTCGGACTGCCCTTCTGGCTTCAGGTGGTCATCTTCTGCGTTGTCGCGCTGCTGATGGTGCTGTTCGTCCGGCCGGTCGCGCTGCGGCATCTACGCAGCGGGCCGCGGGACCTGGCCACGAACGTGGACCGGCTGATCGGCGAATCGGCGATGACGCTCGAATCCGTCACCGACCATTCCGGTGTGGTCAAGATCGGCGGCGACACGTGGACTGCTCGGTCATCGGACGGATCGGCCATTCCGCCGGGCCAGCGTGTTTCGGTGGCCCGGATCGAGGGCGCTACCGCCGTCGTGACACCGCAGAGCACAGACGGGCCGCTTTCGGCCCAGTAAACCCGCTCCGGGCCGGATCCCGGCGCCTGAGCCACTGACACCACTCTTAGAGGGGAACTATGGATAGCAATATCGCAATATGGATCGTGCTGCTGGTCCTGGTCTTGTTCGTCGTGATCGTGCTGGTCCGAGCCGTACGGATCGTCCCGCAGGCGAGGGCCGGGGTCGTGGAGCGACTGGGCAAGTACCAGCGCACCTTGAACCCCGGACTCACCATCCTGATCCCCTTCGTGGACCGGCTGCTGCCGCTGCTGGATCTGCGCGAACAGGTTGTGTCCTTCCCGCCGCAGCCGGTGATCACCGAAGACAACCTCGTGGTCTCCATTGACACTGTGGTCTATTTCCAGGTCACCGATGCGCGTGCCGCGACCTACGAGATCGCCAACTACATCCAGGCTGTTGAACAGCTGACCACCACAACCCTGCGCAACGTGGTCGGCGGTTTGAACCTGGAAGAGGCGCTCACGTCGCGTGACCAGATCAACGGCCAATTGCGCGGAGTCCTGGACGAGGCCACCGGCCGCTGGGGCATTCGCGTCTCGCGGGTGGAACTCAAGGCGATTGATCCGCCGCATTCCATCCAGGATTCGATGGAAAAGCAGATGCGGGCCGAGCGTGACCGCCGTGCGGCCATCCTGACCGCCGAAGGTACCAAGCAGTCCCAGATCCTGACCGCCGAGGGCCAGCGCCAGGCAGCCATCCTCGCGGCCGAAGGCGATGCCAAGGCAGCCATCCTGCGGGCCGACGGCGAAGCCCAGGCCATCCAGAAGGTGTTTGACGCCATTCACAAGGGCAACCCCACACAAAAGCTGCTGGCTTACCAGTACTTGCAGACGCTTCCCAAACTTGCCGAAGGCGAGTCGAACAAGCTCTGGATCATCCCCAGCGAGGTCGGCGAAGCGCTCAAGGGCATTGGCAGTGTGCTGGGCGCCGCGGTTCCGGACATCAGCACACAGGCCGTTTCCGCCACCGACAACGAACCGCGCGGCTAGGAGGCCCCGCGGCCGAAGCAAGGCGAGGGCACGGATGCCCGGGCTATCCGCTACTTCGGATCCCGGGCGTCACGTGGCCGGTTTACCGGGGACACCGACGCGGACTATAATGGGTTGTTTGCCGGGAAGTTGCCGCTCATAACCATCCTTGACGTGGAGCAGATTGCCATTATCATCTGCCACCGGGAACAGACGGCCGCCCGCCGACGTTGAGGGTGTTAGCGAGCATCGCGGACGTGGTCGAAATTACCGGGTCCGCCACAAGACAAGAGGGAGAGATCATGAGCGATCGTAGCCTGCGGGGTATGCGCCTCGGAGCGCAGAGCATGGAGACTGAATCCGGCGTTGAGCCGGCTCCGCGCCAGCGCGTCGAGTACCGTTGCGAGGATGGCGAGCAGGTGTTCGTCACCTTTGCCGCAGAGGCCGAGATTCCGGCAGTCTGGGTCTCCAAGTCCGGCAAAGAAGCACTCCTCGTCAACGGAGAACGGCCCGTTGACCCGAATGCCAAGCCCGTGCGGACCCATTGGGATATGCTCCTGGAACGCCGCAGCGTCGAGGAACTCGAACAGATCCTTGAAGACCGGCTGACCAAGCTCCGCGAACGCCGCGGGGAACGCCGCACCGCTTAAGGCTCTGCCTCCGCAGTCCTCACAAGAGAGGGAGCAACCCGGGTATCCGGGTTGCTCCCTCTCTTTTGCATCCGTGCTGGATTAGGCCCGCTTGGCGCTCAGCCTGCGCCACTTATCGGCAATCCCCCACTTGGTGACCAGGACAATCGACTCGGCAACGATTCCACCGCTCATTTTCGAGTCGCCATACTCCCGTTCAACGAAGGTGATGGGTACTTCGCGCACCGTCAGTCCTGCCTTCAAGGTCTGCCAGGTGAGGTCGATCTGGAAGCAGTAACCTACCGACTCCACGGCATCCAGATCGATGGTGCGCAGGGTCTGGGCCTTGAAGGCGTTGTAACCGCCAGTGATGTCGCGGATGGTCACGCCCAGCATCAGTCGTGAGTACAGGCTGCCAGCCAAGGAAATCGCCTTGCGGTGGATAGGCCAGTTGACCACTTTCCCGCCGGGGATCCACCGGGAGCCTTTAGCCATATCCGCGCCCTCGCGCAGCGCTGACAGCAACCGGGTCAGTTCCTCTGGTTGGTGGGAGCCGTCGGCGTCCATCTCCACCAGCACGTCGTAGCCGGCGTCAAGGCCCCAGCGGAACCCGGCGATGTAGGCTGCGCCCAAACCGGCTTTGCCCTCTCGGTGGAGCACGTGGATGGCGGGATCTTCAGCGGCCATCCGGTCGGCAAGGGCGCCGGTGCCATCCGGGGAATTGTCGTCGACAACCAGGATGTCGGAGCCGGGGTCGGCGGAGCGGAGGCGGGCTACTGTCTTCGGGAGGGACTCAATCTCGTTGTACGTCGGGATGATGGTGACGACCCGCACTCAGTGGCCTTTCGAACGTTGTGCTGCAAACCGCAGATTTCATGATGCGCGACGTGCCCAGCGGGCTTCGACATCGACGGTTCAGTATAGGCCATAGCCCGGACGGGAAGGTGGCCGGCGGCCACCGCGGTCGACGCCGGGAGGAAGGGACGGGTAGGTCCGCATGCCTTCGGGCCACGAAAGCAAACCTGTAGGGGAACGCAGACATGTTTTCTACTGACATGCGGACCTACCCTGGAAGGTGCCGGTTCGTCAAGGGACAAAGGGAGCAGCCGCCCAAAGGCGGGCTGCCACCAGGTGCCACTCTCCCCGGCACGGGCCGGAATCCGCGAAGAACTACCGGCCCACTGAGAGTTCAGCCTACTGGCTATGTTTGCAGTGTCAATACGGCTCTGACCTGTGGTTTTATCCAAACATGCACGTCAGAGCAGGTCTCCTTGCGGCGGAAATGAGCAGAAATTAAACATTTCATTCACATCTTCGGCTTCCTTGCCCAGCCACGGTTCGGACCCCGCTGGCTTTAAAGCGCGTCGTGTATGGTTATTCCGTTCACCACGGTCCGGACACACTCCGGCAAACTTCCGTTGTCCAATGACGGGAGCATCGGCGTTCCCGCACGCGCGTCCGTGCTCCAGGCGGACACCCGCGAGTCCGGCGTCTGAATGGAAAGCTCATCCGCATCCCAGACGGCGAACGTAGCCGGTGTACCCGGGGCCAACTGCCCCTCCATGGGGTTGCGCTCCCCTGCGGCCCGCCAGCCTGCCCTCGTGTGGGCCAGGAACGCCGCGCGTGCGGACATTTGCTCGCCGCGGTTGTGGTGCTCCAGGCATGCCTTCACGGTCGCCCACGGGCTTTGTTCGGTGACGGGAGCGTCGGAACCGATGGCGAGCGGAACTCCCGCGGTCTGCAAGGTTCCCACCGCGTTCATCGCCAGTGCCGCCTCGGCACCAAGCCGGGCGGCATACATCCCCTCGGTGCCGCCCCAGTACGCGTCGAAGAGCGGCTGCATACTGGCGGTCACCCCGTGCTGCAGCAACCGCTCCAGAGCCCCGTCCGGCAGCATTTCTACGTGCTCAAGGCGCGGACGGGCCGAACGAACCGCCGCTTGTCCGATGCGTTCGGCGGCCAGATCCAAGGCATCGAGCACCCGGAGGAGCGCGGCATCGCCAATGACGTGGAACCCGGCCTGGATGCCCTGTCCGGCCGTCAACTCGAGATGCCTCGCTGCTGCCTCGGTTTCGAGATACAGCGAACCGTGTTCGCCGGGCCGGTCGGCGTATCCGGCGCTGACGGCCGCGGAGTGGGATCCGATGGAGCCGTCCATGGTCAGGTCGCCGCCCAGCCCCCGCAGGCGTCCGGAAAAGCGCTCCATGGTCTCGGTGACCTGTTCGGCGGAGGTCATCAGCTCTCCCCAGTACGGCAAGATCCGCGGCCCGGGTTCGGCATCGCTCAGCGCGAGCAGTTCCATCAGGTCCTCGGCGGGCCCCAACTGCGGGGCAGCCATTTCCGTCAGCGCGACGTACCCTCGGGAAGCAGCGTGCTGCATGGCCCTGCGCTGGAGTTCCGCCCGCTGGCCGGCAGCGGGGGTCTGGACAACGTTCCTGGCCCGTTCAAGGGCCGGTCCGCTGACCGTGCCGCCGCCGGCCCAGCCCGGCAGTTCCGACAACGTCAGCCGGGCCGCCAGAGCGGCGGAGACGACCGCTGAATGGACATCCACCCGGGTGAGGAAGACCTCTGCCCCAGCAGCGGCGCGGTCCAGTTCGGCAGCGCTCGGCGCGCGGTTCTCCGGCCACCGTGTTTCATCCCAGCCGTGCCCCAGCACGGGCGCGGAGTTTTGCCGCGCAGCTGCGGCGACGGCGTCAAGCAGTTCCGCCAGAGACGCGCAGCCGGTGAGGTCGAGCGAGGACAGCGCGAGGCCGGTCTGGGTTACGTGGGCATGTGCATCCACGAACCCCGGGGCCACCAGCCGTCCGTCCAGATCGACGATCCGCATGGTGCTGTCCGCGATGGAGGTGGCTGCATGCTCCGAGCCGATCCACGCCACGGTGCCGCCGTCGACGAGCATTGCTGTGGCGTACGGGTCGGCGGCACTGTAGACGCTGCCGTTGCGGTACAGCGTGTGACCCGTGGCGGCGGGCAGGGCGGACTTACTCATGGAGATCCTTTCAGGTGGTGCAGCGACGGTCCGGGCTATTCGGCCACGGCCGCGTAGGCCACGACGCCGCGGCGGACCTGGCCGATGGCCTGCCTGCCGCGCGCCGCGAGCTGTGAATCGATGTTGGGAACCTTGACCAGCTGGTCCAGCAGGTCGATCACCTGTTTGGCCCAACGGACAAAGTCGCCGGCAGCCAGGTCGGTCCCCTTGAGCGCAGTTTGCAGGGAGCGGCCGCTGGCCCATTTGTACATCGGCCAGACAAGCCCCAGCTCCGGCTCCCCGCTCAGCGGCAGACGGTGCTGTTCCTCAAGGTCGGTCAGCTGCGACCATTCGCGTACGGCGATGTTGACCGAAGCCTCCATTCCCGGCGAAGGCATCTTGGGCCGGATGCCGGCCTCTTCACGCTTGGCCTGGTACACCAGGCAGGAGATAAAGGCTGCCAGTTCCGCCGCGGTGAGCCCTGCGAACGCGTCCTGCTCCAGGCACAGCGCCACCAGCAGGTCGCGGTCGCCGTAGATCCGGCGAAGGCGTTCCCCTGCCGGGCTGATGGCCACCCCGTCGCCACCGGTCTCCAGATAGCCGTAGCTGTCCAGTACTTCGCAGACGCGGTCGAAGGTCTTGGCGATGGTGTTCGTCCGGCCCTGGATCTGCGAGACGAGCTGGTCGGTCTCCTTGCGGAGTTTCCACCATCGCTCGGCCCAGCGGGCATGTTCTTCACGGTCGCTGCAGCCGTGGCAGGGATGGGCCTTGAGCTGGCGGCGCAGGCCGTTGATCTGCCGCTCGGCCCGTTCCCCGCCGGGCACCACAAAGTCACGGTGCTCGGTTCCGCGCCGTGGCGGACGCTTGTCATGCAGGGCATTGCGCAGCGAGGACGCCAGATCGCGGCGTTCCTTGGGGCTGCGCGCATTGAACGTCTTGGGAATCCTGATGCTGGACAGGACCTCCACCGGGCCCTGGAAATCGTCAACCGAGATACGACGGATGTGCTTCTCTTGGGTCAGCACCGTGGGACGGGGTTCGCGGGCCGATTCGTCCCGGTCCAGGACCACTGCGTAGCCGAGGCTCCGTCCGGCCGAGATGTCGATGATATCGCCGCGGCGCAGGCGGTCCAGGGACGTCGCTGCCGCCGAACGAAGATGCCGGGACTGGGTGCGGGAAGCGAGCTTCTCGGCGTCGTTCAGCTCCCTGCGCAGCCGCGCGTACTCGCTGAAGTCGCCCAAATGGCAGCTCATCGCCTGTTCGTAGCCGGTCAGGGATTCTTCCCGGCTGCGCACCTGCTTGGCCAGGCCCACCACCGAGCGGTCGGCCTGGAACTGCGCGAACGAGCTCTCCAGGATCTCGCGGGCGGGACCGCGGCCGAACTGGGCAATCAGGTTGATGCTCATGTTGTAGGTGGGCCGGAAGCTGGAATTCAGCGGATAGGTCCGCCGCGAAGCCAAGCCCGCCACGGCCCCGGGATCGGTGCCGGGCTGCCAAAGCACCACGGCATGGCCTTCGACGTCGATGCCGCGCCTTCCGGCGCGGCCGGTCAGCTGCGTGTACTCCCCCGCCGTGATGTCGACGTGTGCCTCACCGTTGAACTTATCCAGTTTCTCCAGCACCACTGACCGCGCCGGCATGTTGACGCCCAGCGCCAGCGTCTCGGTGGCGAAGACGGCGCGCACCAAACCATCGGCGAAGAGCTTCTCCACCACTTCCTTGAACGTGGGCAGCATGCCGGCGTGATGGGCCGAAAACCCGCGGGACAAGCCCTCGCGCCAGGTCCAGAAGCCGAGGACGTCCAGGTCTTCTTCGGCAATGTCCTGCACGGCTTCGTCCACCCGGCGGACGATGGCGGCACGTTCTGCGTCGGTGGTCAGGACCAACCCGGATTCCAGGCACTGCTTCACGGCGGCGTCGCAGCCGTTGCGCGAGAAGATGAAGGTGATGGCCGGCAGCAGCCCCTCGCTGTCCAGCTTGGCGATGACCTGCGGGCGGCTCGCGCGCCGGATCCGGGTCAGCGCCTGCCGCGGCGGCTCGGGGGCACGCCGGCCCCGCCGACCGCCGGAACGCCCCCAGTTGGCGCTGCGGTTGAGCCGGTGCTCGGCCGAGGCCAGCTTCAGCAGCTCAGGATTCACTTCATAGGCCCGGCTGCTGTCGGTTCCGGATTCCGGCACCGATTCATCGAAGGCGATGTCGCCGGCAAAGAGATCGAACATGTCGGAGCCGACCATTACGTGCTGCCATAGCGGCACCGGGCGGTGCTCGGACACCACCACGCGGGTGTCGCCGCGGACCGTGTCCAGCCAGGCGCCGAACTCCTCCGCATTGGAGACGGTCGCTGACAGTGAGACCAGTTGCACGTCGTCGGGCAGGTGGATGATCACTTCTTCCCACACGGCACCGCGGAAGCGGTCGGCCAGGTAATGGACCTCGTCCATCACCACGTAGGCCAGGTCCAGCAAGGTGTCGGAGTTGGCGTACAGCATGTTCCGCAGCACCTCAGTGGTCATCACCACTACATCTGCATGTGGGTTGACCGACGTGTCACCGGTCAGCAGGCCGACCCGTTGCGCCCCGTAAGTGGCCACCAGCTCGTTGTACTTCTGGTTGCTCAAGGCCTTGATCGGCGTCGTATAGAACGCCTTCAGTCCCCGCTGCAGAGCCAAGTAGACCGCAAACTCCCCGACGACGGTCTTGCCGGCGCCGGTGGGAGCGGCCACCAGTACGCCGCTGCCGAGCTCCAGCGCCTCACAAGCCTCGCGCTGGAACGGATCGAGTTCGAACCTGAGAGTCTGGCTGAACGCATACAGCCGGGTCTTGGAGAAGGCCACCCGTTCGGCGGCTGCCAGATAACGTTCGGATGGAGAACTCATACCAAAAGACTATCCGCTTAAACGTGTCCGCCTGATGGCTGCCCTTGGCACCGACGAGCCGCTGGCACTATTGGACGCCGTCCGGCTTCCCGTCATCGGCTTCCAGCTGGTCGAGCGGCGTGGCCTGGTCCAGCGTGGCAGCGACTTCGGCTTCTCGCGCCGCGCGCCGCTTCTCGCGCCGCTTGTCGTTGATCAGGCTAATCCCGGTAGCAACGAAGAACAGCACCAACAGCGGGCCGGCCAACAGGAACATGGACATGGCATCCGGGCCGGGTGCCGCCATCGCCGCGACCAGGCAGACCACGAACACCACAATCCGCCAGCTCTTGATCACCCGGCGGCCGGACAGCAGGCCGGCGAAATTCAGGCCAACCAACACCACGGGGAGCAGGAACGCGACGCCGAGCGACAGGAACATCCGCATGACGAAGGTCAGGTAGTCCGTGGCCAGGATCTGGTTCACGCCACCCTGAGGCGTGAACATGGTCAGGACCTTCACGATCTCCGGGAGCACAATCCAACCGAAGTAGATCCCAAGCAGGAACAGCGGCACAGCAGCGAACATGAAGCCCAGCGTGTAGCGGCGTTCCTTGGTTTTGAGCCCCGGCGTAATGAAGCCCCAGATCTGGTAGATCCACACCGGCGAACTGATCAGCAGCCCCAGGAAAATGGAGACCTGGATCTTCAGATCGAAGGGGGAACCGACGCTGCCGTAGTTGATTTCGGCGCGCCGGCCCTCTTCCGCCGAGATCTCCATCAGCGGCTGCTGGACAGCCACCATGACCGGGTCATAGAGGAACCAGCCGACAATGGCCCCCAGCAGGACGGCGACGCCGGCAATGATCAGCCGGTTGCGCAGTTCTTTGAGGTGTGCCTTGAGTGGCATCCGCCCCTCAGGGTTGGCCTTGCGGCCCTTCTTACCGGCCACGGCCCTTACTGCTGGTGCGGCGATGGGGATCCACCGTTCGCATTCGGCGCCTGGCCGCGGTTGTCAGTGTTGTTGCGTGGCGGGTTGACCACACGGCCCTCGACCGGCTCCGAGTCCGGGTCGGCAGCAGACGTATCGTCGTCCTTCATCTGCTTCACCTCGGACTTGAAAATCCGCATGGACTGGCCCACGCTGCGGGCGAGGCCGGGCAGCTTCGGTGCGCCGAAGAGCAGCAGCACAATGATGACCAGAATAATGATGGTCCAAGGGTTATCGAAGAGTCGTCCCATGCGTGGTTCCTTTCGTCTACTTCATCTTATGCCATGGCAGGATCAGGAAAGCCGCAGATCGCGCAGGGACTGCCTCTGCCCCCGGGCCGCCCGACGGGCCACCCGGCGCTGCCTTCGCTCCTCGCGGCGTTGCTCCTTGCCCGCGGCGTAGTCCACCTTGAGCGCGGCGGGATCGGCGAAGATGGCCGGCCGGGGATGATGCGGTTCCACCAGCGGCGGCTCCGCCTGCAGGCCAGTCCCCAGCCGGTCCGCCGCCGCCTCGAATTCACGCAAAGTTCGCATGAACTGGCGGAAGATCCGCCAGCCCAGCAGGGCCATGAAAACCAGGGCCAGCGCGCAGAGGGCAACCCAAAGAAGAATCCAGAACCAAAGGGGCATGCTGTCTACTCTAGCTTCCGGTGAGAGCGGCTGCCGTGCGGTAGGCTTCCAGCGCCTGCCGCAGCCATTCCTGCGTCTGGCGCGCCACGTCGGCTGGCTCCAGCACAACCACTTCGCCTCCGTGGCGGGCCACCAAACCGGCCAGCACAGCCGTGGTGGACAGCCGGATTTCGGCTGCCAACGAACCGTCCTCCAGCACGGCCCGCCGCCGGGCGTTGTACTGGTCGGCCAGTTCGGCCAGGCGCTCGGAGATCTTCAGCACCACGACTTGGTCCGTCTCCTGCGGGGTGAACAGGCTGTCCGGGAATTCGCTGCTGCGCTCGGCCGGAGGCTCAAAATGCTCCCCGGTCTCGGTCAGCGCACGCATCCGGTCCACGCGGAACTGCCGCACGGCCTGCTGGCGGTGGCACCAGGCCTCGGTGTACCAGTGCCCGTCCACGGCGAAGACCCGCAGCGGATCGATCCGGCGGTTCGTCATCTCATCCCGCGACGGCACCAGATACTCAATCTCCACGCTGCGCCGTGCGGCCGCGGCTTCCTGCAGCGCGAGCACTTCGGGCGCGCGTTCTTCCGCGGCCAGATCCGCCGCGACGGCGGTATGCCGGCCGGCCATCCCGCCGGCTGCCGCCAGCAGCTTGCTCAGTGCACTGCGCAGGGCGGGCTGCTCCCCCACCCCGGGCACTGTCTCCAAGGCCTGCAGCCCCACCACCAGCGAGAGCGCCTCGTCCAGGCTCAGCCGCACCGGCTTATCGATCTCGTCGGCATTATTGATCGAGATGGTGCCGTCCTCCCAGAACGCTTCGATCAGCTGGTCCGGGCCATAGCCGGGAGTCCCGCAGACGAAGAGCAGGTTGAGGTCCTTGATCAGCTGGGTGGTGCTGATGTCGAATTTCTGGGCTGTCTCCTCCAGCGGCACGCCCGGGTTGGCGGTGACGTAGGACACCAGGTCCAGCAGCCGCGGCAGATGGTCCAAGGAACCCGTCTTCCGTGACGGCCGTGACGTGTCCTCTTTCAGGGAGTACGACGGCGGGGCTTCGGTTGCGGCGGCCAGGGCGCCTTCCAGCCGGCGGACCACGGCGCCGCGCAGGTCGTCCGGTTCCTGCACCCAGGCGTTGGCACCATGCGAGGCAATTTCCTCGGCCAGCACTTCTACCTCGCCGTAGCCGAGTTGCACCGCATCCCAGCCTGCCGGCGGCTGGGCGGTTTCGGCAGCTGCGGCGGCCGAACGCAGCGAGTTGGCCTTGCCCTGACGGAGCAGAAGCACCGCCGTGCCATGGTCCTGCGGCGCCTGCAGCGCCGCCAGCGCCGCCCGCATGGTGAAGTCCTCCGGGATCCCGTAGGTCCCGGACAGCTTCTTGACGGCGGAGGTGACCCTCGAGAGCCGGAAGGTGCGCTGGGCATTGCGGTCCAAATCGCGGCCGACCAAGTACCAGTGCCCGTAGCGGTTGCCCAGCCCCCAGGGCTCGACCCGGCGTTGCTGCGGTTGGCCGTCCCGGAGCGACCGGTAGTCGAAGGAGACCGGGGTGTGCGCCAGCACCGCCTTGAGCATTGCCTCGAAAGCCGGTTCCGCCGTACGGATGCGCGGCTCCACGCCGATCAGGGGATCGCCCTCGGCCAAGGCACCCTGTACGTCCAACCGGCGGACGGCGCGGGCCGCGGCAGAACCCAGCGAGGCCTGCTGCCACAGGCGTGACGCCAGGGAGAGGACCGCGCTTTCCTGCGGGCTGAACTGGAGCTCCGGCAACCGGTACTTGTGCCGGTCGATCCGGTAGCGCAGCCCGCTTTGGTCGTTTTCGTACAGTGTGTCGTCGGGGAACGTCTCCACCGGTACGCCCATTTCCCGCAGGTCTTCTTTGTCCCGCTCGAACAGGCGGTTGAAGGCATCATCGCCGGTAGCCTCTCGATATGGCGGAATCAGCGCGCGCAGTTCCTCCTTGCTGTAGCCGCGCCGGCGTTCCAGCAGCGCGATCAGCAGGTTGAGGAGTCGTTCGGTTTTGGAGGCGGACATAGTTGAAACGTTACTGGTTGCGGGGCTGTGGGGACGAAGTTAACCAACAGGGGCGGAGTAACGATGAACTAACGTTCACCGCTGCTCCGCCCCCTGGCAGGCCGAAGGACTTAGCGGACGCCGAGCAGATCGACCACGAAGATCAGCGACTCGCCCGGCGCGATGGCCGATCCTGCACCGCGGTCGCCGTAGGCCAGGTGGGCCGGAATCTCCAGCCGGCGCCGTCCGCCGACCTTCATGCCCAGCAGGCCCTGGTCCCAGCCCTGGATGACCTGTCCGACACCGACGCGGAAGTCCAGCGGTGCACCGCGGTTCCAGGAAGCATCGAACTCTTCACCGGTGGACCAGGCGACGCCTACGTAGTGGGTGGAGACGGTGTCGCCGGCTTTGGCCTCGGCGCCGTCCCCCACGATGATGTCTTCGATCACCAGGTCCTGTGGGGTGTCGGTCCCGGGGAACTCGATTTCAGGTTTGGTGCGGTCGTAGTCGCGCTTGCCAAAAGACATGCTGAACCTCTCTTGCTTGACGTGTATGCGGTGCTGCCGACGGCTACGTTACCGTACCGCCCTGCCTCTTCCGCTACTTCACGTCGGTTAACTCCACATAGAAGATGAGGTCTCCGACCGCATCCCCCTGACCCTGGACGTAGGCCATTTCGGTGGGGATGGACAGCATGACCTTGGCGCCTTCCTTGAGGCCGGTCAGGCCCTTGGTCCAGCCTTCGATCACGCCATCGAGCGGGAACTCGGTAGCTTCTCCGCGGGAGTAGCTGGAATCGAACTCGGTGCCCTCGGACCAGTTCCATCCGGCGTAGTTGGCCTTCACGGTACTGCTTTCCGTGGCTTGCTTGCCGTCGCCCTCTTCGATCACCTTGACGATGAGGTTGTCCGGTGCGTCGTTGCCTTCAGGAACCTTGACGGAGGGAACGCCGTCCTTGTCGAGGGTGACCTCGGGCAGCTTGCCGGCTTTGTCCAGCTCGGCGACTTCGGCTGCATCCGCCTTGACGGCCTTGTCCCTGACGTCCTGCACGGTCAGGAACAGAAGCTGCGGGTTCTGTGCGGGCGCAGAAGCGCTGCTGGCTTCCGGCGGCTGGACGTAGTAGGCAATCTGGCTGCCTGGATTTGAGCCAAGCAAAGCGTCGTACAAGGCCGGGTCAGCGGATTTGAAGCCCTCGCTCAGTTCCACCGTCTGGTCGACCGGGCCGGAGTATGTCTCGCCCAGCTGTTCGCCCGAGACGGCGTCCTTGGCCAGCAGCCGGTATCGGATCCACTGGCCGTCGGTGGCGCCGTCGCCCTTGCCTTCGGTGATGACCTCGGCACTTGATTCGGGCAGTTCCAGCGGCGCGGAGAAGTCCACGGTGGGTGCGGCGCCCTCGGCGCCGGATTTCACAGTGATGTCGTCCAGGCTGTCCGAGCCGGATTCGGCGCTGCCGGTGCACGCCGTCAGGAGCAAGGCTGCGGGCAGGAGGACGGAGAGTATTTTGCGCACAATCGACTTTCTTATCGCGGAATATGTGGGCTTGAAGGACATTCTCGCAGAGAAATCTGGAGATCCGCTCGGAACGCCCGCGGAACGTCACAGGGTGGCGAGAAGTGCCTCCACCCGCGGGTCCTCGCTCTTGAACGGATCCTTGCACAGGATCGTCTGCTGCGAGCGGTCGTTGAGCTTCAGATGGACCCAGTCCACCGTGAAGTCGCGGCCGTTCTCCCGGGCAGCCCGGACAAAGTCGCCGCGCAGCTTGGCCCGGGTGGTCTGCGGCGGGTGGTCCATCGCGTTCTTGACGTCCTGTTCCTCCACTACCCGGGCCACCTCCCCGCGGGACTGCAACAGGTGGTACAGGCCGCGTTTGGCCGAGATGTCGTGGTAGGTCAGGTCCACTTGGGCGATGCGCGGCGAATCCAGGTCGATCGACTGGCGGTCCATGATCCGGTTGATCAGCCGTTTCTTGATCGCCCAGTCGATCTCCCGCTCAATCCCGCTGTGGTCTCCCGACTCGACCGCCGCCAGCGTACGCTCCCACAAATCCAGGATGCGTCCCACATGCGGGTTGTGCGCGCCATTCGCTTCGACGAAGTCCCGCGCTTTGGACAAGTATTCCTGCTGCATGGCCAGCGCGGACATCTCCCGCCCGCTGGCCAGCTTCAGCGGTTTGCGTCCGGTCAAATCATGCGAGATGTCGCGGATGCTGCGGATCGGGTTTTCCAGCCGGAGATCGCGCATGATCAGTCCGGCTTCGACCATCCGCAGCAGGAGGTCCACCGTCCCGACCTTCAGCATGGTGGTGGCTTCGGACATGTTGGAGTCGCCGTTGATAACATGCAGCCGCCGGTAGTACTCGGCATCTGCGTGCGGTTCGTCCCGGGTGTTGATGATCGGTCGGGACCGGGTGGTGGCCGAGGAGACGCCCTCCCAGATGTGGTCGGCGCGCTGCGAGAACGCATAGATGGAGCCGTTTTGGGTCTTGAGCACCTTGCCGGCGCCGACCAGGATCTGCCGGGTCACCAGGAACGGGATCAGGATGTCGGCCAGCCGGGAGAACTCGAGTTTGCGCGGGATCAGGTAGTTCTCGTGGCTGCCATAAGAGTTTCCGGCAGAGTCGGTGTTGTTCTTGAACAGATACACCCTGCCGCCGAAGCCCTCGCGGGCCAAGCGTTCCTGGGCTTCGTTCATGAGGTCTTCCAGGATCAATTCGCCGGCCCGGTCGTGTGCTACCAGTTGGGCGACGTCGTCGCATTCCGCGGTGGCATATTCGGGGTGGGATCCCACGTCCAGATAGAGCCGGGACCCGTTGGTCAGGAAGACGTTGGAGGACCTACCCCACGTGACCACCCTGCGGAAGAGGTAGCGGGCCACCTCTTCGGGCGAGAGCGGGCGCGAGTCCGGCGCCGAATAGGAAATGCCGAACTCGGTCTCGATCCCGAAGATCCGTCTGTCCATGACTAGCCGTCCATTCCCTCGCCCAATATCTCGGTCAGTTCAGGGGTCGCCAACCGACGGAAGGCACGCTGGCTCCCCCGGCTGGACAGTGGGTCGCGGTCCAGCACAGCAACTTCCAGCCCCTCCGGACGCAGTTCTTTAGCCGGTCCCGCATTCTGCTGGCCCATCCTGCCGGACAAAGCGGCCACCGCGGCACGTATCGCCCCGGCGTAGTCCCGGCCGTCTGCCCAGTCCCCGCGGAGGGCCTCGCCCACGGCTTCGGCATCGCCACCCATCACCACGAACCGGCGTTCATCGGCGATGGATCCGTCGAACGTAAGCCGGAACAGGCGGTCCTCGGCCGGCGTATCGCCGACTTCGGCGACCGCCAGCTCCACTTCAAACGGCTTGGTATCGGCGGTAAAGACCGCACCCAGGCTTTGTGCATAGACGCTGGCCAGGCCGCGACCGGTCACGTCCTCGCGGTCGTAGGAGTAGCCACGCACATCCGCGTAGCGGACGCCTGCTTGGCGCAGGCTCTCGAACTCGTTGTATTTGCCGACGGCGGCGAAAGCGATGCGATCGTAAATCTCGCCGACCTTGTGCAGCGACGGCGAGGGGTTTTCGGCGACCAGCGCGATCCCGTCCAGGCAGCTGAGCACCACCACCGACCGGCCGCGGGCGATGCCTTTCCGGGCGAAGTCCGCCCGGTCCTTCATCAATTGCTCAGGCGATACGTAGAACTGCTGCGTCATGCTCAGGCCTCCCGTCCGGCGACGGTTCGCCCGGCAATCACGGCTTCGGACGTCGCGGCGAGTTCGCGCTCTGGAATCCGGCGTGCGCCGGCGGCATTGACGGTGTAGATGACCGGCCACAGTTGCCGGACGGCATCCGGGCCTCCCGTGGCCGAGTCGTCGTCGGCAGCGTCATAAAGGGCTTCGATGGCCACGCGCACGGCGGCCGACTCCTCCAGATTCGGCTGCCAGAGCTTCTTCAGGGCACCGCGGGCGAAGACCGAGCCCGAACCCACGCTGTGGTGCTCCTGCTCCTCGTAGCGGCCGCCGGTCACATCGTAGGAAAACAGCCGGCCCACCCGGCGCTCTGCATCGAAGCCGGCAAACAGCGGAATGACTGCCAGGCCCTGCATCGCCATCGGCAGGTTGGACCGGATCATCGCGCCCAGCCGGTTCGCTTTGCCCTCAAGGCTCAGCAGCGTGCCTTCGATCTTCTCGTAGTGCTCAAGTTCCACCTGAAACAGCCGGGTGATGTCGAGGGCAATGCCGGCAGTGCCGGCGATGCCCAGCACCGAATAGGAATCGGCCGGAAAGACCTTCTCAATGTGCCGGCTGGCAATGATGTTGCCCATCGTTGCCCGGCGGTCACCGGCCATCAACACCCCGCCGGCGAAGGTCACCGAGACAATCGTGGTGGCATGGGGCACCATCGGTGCCGCTCCCGGCGGCAGTTGCTGGACTCCGCGGGCACCCGGCAGCAAGTCCGGCGCCGTACGTGCCAGATACTCGCTGAAGGAGGCGGTGGCGGAGTGGGAAATCTGGGCGAAAACAGAGCCCGGGCCGCCGGCCGGCATGTTCATCAATTACTGCCCGCCCTTCTGCACGAAACCGCGCACGAATTCTTCCGCGTTCTGTTCCAGCACGCCGTCGATTTCGTCCAGTAGATCATCGGTGCCTTCGGTCTCGGCCTGCGCGGCCGGTGCGGCGGCAGGGTCAGGTGTGGGCTCGTCGTCGTACTCTTCGTCTTCGTGGCGGGAGTCCGCGCTCTTGCGGTCCTGGGTTGCCATGATGGCCTCCTTATGGTGTGAGGATCGACTGTGTTCCTCATGCTTATGTTGCCACGTGGGGCTCGCTGCTGGGTCCCAACAACGCCGAAATAAATTCCTCCGCTGATGAGGCCTCCTCGAAAAGCTTCCCGGTCAGCTCGCGGTTGCCACGCAGCGGTTCCCGGGTCGGGATGCGCTGCAGCCGCCGCCGGTCGGGAAGGTCGAAAATCACCGAATCCCAGCTGGCCCCGACCACCTCCTGCGGGAAATGTTGGATGCACTTTCCGCGGAAGTAGGCCCGCGTGTCTTCCGGTGGCTGACTCACGGCGGTGGCGATCTGTTCGTCGGAGAGCAGCCGCTGCATCCGGCCGTGTGCGGCCAGCCGGTGGTAGAGGCCTTTTTCCGGGCGGACGTCGGCGTACTGCAGGTCGATCAGCCCCAGCCGCGGATCGCCCCATTCCAGGCTGTCCCGGTCCCGGTAGGCCTGCAGCAGCTTCAGCTTGGCCACCCAGTCCAATTGGTCCGCTGCTTTCATCGGGTCGCGCCGCAGAATGTCCAGCACCGAAGCCCAGCGCCGCAGCACCTCTGCGGTCTGGTCGGTATCGGTGCCGTGCCGGGTGCAATGCTCCACGGCCGCCTGCAGATAGACCTCCTGCAGGTCCAGGCCGGTGACCATGCTGCCGTCGCTGAGCGCGACTTTATGCTGCAGCGAGGGGTCGTGGCTGATCGCCTGCAGCGCCTGTACCGGGTCGGCCAGCTGCACGTCCGGGGCTTCACCATGTTCGATCATGGACAGCACCACGGCCGTGGTGCCCATCTTCAGGAAAATCGACACTTCGCTCAGGTTCGCGTCGCCGATGATCACGTGCAGCCGCCGGTACTTGTCCGCGACCGCGTGAGGCTCGTCGCGGGTGTTGATGATGGGCCGGCGGATGGTTGTTTCCAACCCCACCTCGGCCTCGAAGAAGTCCGCGCGCTGGCTGATTTGATACCCCGGAGTGCGGCCGTTGGTGCCCAGTCCCACCCGGCCGGCCCCGCACACGACCTGCCGCGACACGAAGAACGGGACCAACCCGGTCACAATCTGGTTGAACGGCAGGCTGCGCGGCATCAGGTAGTTCTCATGCGCGCCGTAGGAGACCGACTTGTTGTCCGTGTTGTTCTTGTACAGATTCACCGGCGAGAACCCCGGCGTCGCGGCGATCCGGCGCAAGGCGGAAAGCACGACGGCGTCGCCCGCCTTGTCCCAGCGCACCGCGTCCAGCGGGTTGGTCACCTCGGGCGAGGAGTATTCCGGGTGCGCGTGGTCCACGTAGAGCCGGGCGCCGTTGCTGAGCACCATGTTCATCAGCACGCCGGTGGATTCGTCCGTGTAGAACTCGTTGGCCGCCGCCCGGCCGCCGGCCAGTGCAATCTGTTCGGCGTCCAAGACCGGCGGCACGTCCGTCAACTGCGACGGGTCGGCCGCCTCGCGCGAGAGGTCGAATCCACGCGCATCGTGCAGCGGCTCCTCATCGGTATAGTCCCAGCGGGTGCCGGCCAGATTGCCCAGGCCCTTGCGCATGGTCGCCGCGTAAGCGTTGATCACCTGCGAGGAGAGCACAGTGGAGTTGGCCAGCGGTTCGCCCGGAGCATGGATACCATACTCCGTCTCCGATCCCATCACCCGGTAGACGCTCACAGGTACTGCCCCGTATTCGGCATCGTTTCGATGGACTTGCCGGCCTCCTGCCCGGCCTTGCCCTGCACAATGGTTCGGATGTAGGTGATTCGTTCGCCCTTTTTGCCTGAAATCCGGGCCCAGTCGTCGGGGTTCGTGGTGTTGGGCAAGTCCTCATGCTCACGGAATTCGTCCACCACTGCACGCATCAGATGCTCGATCCGCAGGCCCTTCTGCCGGCTGGTCAGCAGGTCCTTGATGGCATTCTTCTTGGCCCGGTCCACCACGTTCTGGATGACGGCGCCGGAATTGAAGTCCTTGAAGTAGAGCATCTCGGTGTCGCCGCTGGCATAGGTGACTTCCAGGTACTCATTCGACTTGTCCGTGGAGTACATTTCCTCGACCGTGCGCTGGATCATCGCCTCGATGGTGGCCTTGCGGTCCTGGCCATGCTCGGCCAGATCTTCCGCGTGAATGGGAAGATTCGTGGTGAGGTACTTGGCGAAGATGTCCGCGGCGGCCTCGGCATCCGGACGATGGATTTTGATCTTCACGTCCAGCCGTCCGGGGCGCAGGATTGCCGGGTCGATCATGTCCTCGCGGTTGGAGGCGCCGATGACGATCACATTCTCCAGCTTCTCCACGCCGTCGATCTCGGAGAGCAACTGCGGCACGATCGTGGTTTCGACGTCGGACGAGACGCCGGTGCCCCGGGTCCGGAAGAGCGAATCCATCTCATCGAAGAACACCACCACCGGGCTGCCATCGGACGCCTTCTCGCGGGCCCGGGCGAAGATCAGCCGGATGTGGCGCTCGGTCTCGCCCACATATTTGTCCAGCAGCTCCGGTCCCTTGATGTTCAGGAAGTAGCTGCGGGTGTCCGTGCCGTTGCGCTCGATCGCCTTGGCAGCCAGCGAGTTGGCAACGGCTTTGGCAATCAGCGTTTTGCCGCAGCCCGGAGGTCCGTAGAGCAGGATGCCCTTGGGGGCCTTCAGGCCGTGCTCGCGGTACAGGTCGGGATGCAGGAAGGGCAGTTCGACGGCGTCGCGGATCTGGTCGATCTGCGGTCCCAGTCCGCCGATGTCCTCGTAGGAGATGTCCGGAACCTCTTCGAGGATCAGGTTCTCCACTTCGCTGCGCGGGATCTTCTCCAGCGCGTAGCCGCTCCGGGCGTCGATGGAGACGGCGTCGCCGACCCGAAGCCGCTCAGACAGCAGTGCCCCGGACAGCTTGACCACGCGTTCTTCGTCCGCCCGTCCGACCACGAGGATGCGGTGGCCGTCGAGCATTTCCTTGATGGTGACCAGCTCGCCGGAACGCTCGAAGCCGAGCGCGGCAATCACCGTCAGCGATTCGTTCAGCAGGACTTCCTGCCCGGGCCCGAGCTGGTCCATGTCGACCAAGGGGCTGACCGCAACGCGCAGCTTGCGGCCGGACTGCACAATGTCCACACTCTCCTGCACCATCGCGGCGTTGCTGATGCCAGGACGCGGCTTCTGCGCCTTGTGGACGTCGGTGATGGTGGCAAAACTGAAGGGTGTTTCGCCGTCGCGTTCGAGGGCAGACTTGAGCCGCACGATCTCCGTCTTGGCCGCCTCAAGCGTGGCGACCAAACGGGAATTGTTCTGCGTGGCTGCAGCAAGTTGCTTATCCAGGTGGCGCAGCTTGTCGCGCAATACGTTGATTTGGCGCTGCGCGACCGTCAGCGCGTCGCGCTGTTCGTCCTGTTGTTCAGCCGGTGCCGGTTCATTGTTCTGGTTCTGGTTGTCCTTCATCACCGCGACCCGCTTCCTTGAATCGGTTCCTTCACTAGACCCTAACGGCCGCCTGAGCCGCCTGCACGTGTCTACGAAAAGAAACGCCGAATCGAGACATGGAATTCCAACGTCCGGCACGAAGGGACCGTTGCCTGTGACCGGATCATTACGCAAGATAACGAAAAAGCCGCCGGGTTGGTGCCCGTTCCGGCGGGGCGGCAGCACCGGAATTCGGGGGGCGGCGGCGCAGCGACCAACGCGAGGTTCCGTCCGAGTGAAGTGATCGAGCTCCGGAAAGGCCGGAGGGGAGCGGTAAACCCGGCGACACCGATGAATTGCCCGAGCTCAATCCTGCGGGAGCCGATCGAGGGCGCTCAGCGCCGTCACGGTCCCGAGGCTGGTGGGTGATGATCGCGGTGCGCGCATCCGGATCGCCGATCGCCTGTGCGGCCGCGTCGATCCAGCGCTCCGGATCAGGGGCCGCGGAGTCGGGAAGGGCGGGTACGTTCGAGGCTGATCCCCTCGTCGCCGAGAGCCTTCGCGAGCCAGGCGAACCAATGAGCGTCCGGCGTAGCCCGGAAGCCGTGGAAGACGATCGCGCGCTCGATACCCATGCTTGCCGCAACAAGGTTGCTCGCCGCTGATTCCGGGCGGCGCCGCTCAGCCGTGGCGACAGTCGCACGCTCAGTCGGGCGCGCCCCGTAGAATCCGATCGGAGAGGGGAGGGACAGTTGTGCTCGAAGTGACGACGCCCGACGTCTCACGGCTCGCACAGGTCGGAGAGACGCTTGCACGATGGCAGGTGGATGGAGGCCCCGTCCACCTGCATCCTGGTGACCTCGGCTGGTATTCGCTGCGCGGCGCCGAGGAGACGGCATCGTCGATACGGATCTGGGCGGACGGTGCGACACCGTCCGCCATCGGCCTTCTCGATGGCCCGCAGCTCCTTCGTCTGGCGGTCGATCCGACGCGACGGGACGACACCGGCCTTGCAACGCGGATCGCAGACTCGGTCGAAGACCCTGGAGGCGGCGTGTTCGCCCCCGGACAGGCGACGGTGGAGGCGCGAGGGGCTGATGCTCTGACGCGCACGCTGGGACGACAAGGCTGGCAAGAGGACGAACCGTGGATTCCATTGCGCTTCGATCTCTCCGCACCTGTCCAGCCGACCGGTACCCTGATCGAGACGATCGACGAGGACCGGGCCGGAGAATGGGTCTGCGTGCACTGGTCCGCGTTCCGGGGCACTCCGCTCGATGATCGCGTGAGGCAGACGTTCGTCAACCGATGGCTGACGATGACCTCCGGGCCCTTCGCAGAGGCATCGCGTAACCTCGTCGCCTTCGATGAGAACTGCAAGGCGGTCGCGGTGACAACGGTATGGTCTGCCGGACCGGGGCGTCCCGGCCTCATCGAGCCTATGGGCGTACACCGGGACCACCGTGGGCGCGGTTACGGGGTGGAGATCACCCGCGCGGGAGCGGCGGTGCTGCGAGAGATGGGTTCCTCCAGTGTCGTGGTGGCCGCCGAAGGAGCCAATAGCGGCGCTCTGGCAACCTACATCGCGGCGGGGTTCGTCCCTGCCACGCCCGTCGTGGACATGTCACGAGGCGACTACTAGTCGGTTTCGGGATTGACGTCCTTAAACGCGCCGCGCTGGACAGTGGAAGCGGCGTCCTTGGCAACCCGACGCAGCCGCTTGTCCGAAACGGTCCGCTCCCCCAGGCCCTCGGCATTCCAGTCTTCCTCGTTGCCGGTCCAGACCTGCACGTCCTCGGCGGCGAATTCGGTCTTGGACGGACGGCGCTTGGGCGTCAGCCCGGTCACCCCGCCGGCCAGCCGCCGGGCGGTGAGCAGGAAGCCGGTGTGCGCCACCATCCGATGGTCGGGCCGAACTGCTAGCCCCTCCAGATGCCAGCCCCGGACCATGGATTCCCACCCTTCGGGCTCGGTGAACCGTCCGTCTTCGCGGATGGCTTCGGCCGTGCGGGACAGCTGGGTCACGGTGGCCACATAGTTGATCCACACTCCCCCGGGCGCCAGCACCGTGGCCACGGCGTCCAGGCATTCCCACGGCGCCAACATGTCCAGCACCACGCGGTCCACGCTGCCGGGTTCCTCGGCCTTGACCACTTCATCCTGGAAATCGCCCAGCGACACCTGCCAGGCAGGGTGCGGTCCACCGAAGAACGTTTCCACATTGCCGCGGGCGACGTCAGCGAATTCTTCGCGGCGTTCGAACGAATGCAGCCGCCCGCCGTCGCCCACTGCACGCAGCAGGGAAATGCTCAGCGCACCGGAGCCGACGCCGGCTTCCACCACCCGGGCACCGGGGAAGATATCCGCCATGGTTACAATCTGCGCGGCGTCCTTGGGGTAGACCACGGCGGCGCCCCGCGGCATGGACAGCACGAAGTCCGACAGCAGCGGACGCAGCGCCTGGTACCGGTGGCCCACCGTGTTGGCCACGACGGTGCCTTCCTCCAGGCCGATGACTTCGTCGTGCGGCAGGAACCCCTTATGCGTATGGAAAGCACCCCCCGGCGTGAGGGTGATGGTGTTCATCCGGCCCTTTTCATCCGTGAGCTGGACCCGTTCGCCGGGCCGGAGCGGTCCGCGTCGCTGGTCGGCGCCGTGCGGGCTGGTGGAGGAGCTCATGCGTGGATCACTTCCGGTTGTTGTTGCGGTGCCGCGGCGGTACCGACCGCCGGGTTTTGTCGATTGTATTCCGACCGGCAGCCGAGCCGCCGGTGCGAACCGTGGGCAAGGTCAGAGCCGGCCCGACTTGCCCGTGATGGCGCGGACCACGGTGCTTTGCTGCAGCACCCCGGTGACGCGGCCGCCGTCGTCGATCACCGCGTATTCGCTGCCGGCCAACCGGGCCAGATACTGCACCAGTTCCTGGCCGGCCGCCACTTCCGGGACATAGGCTCCCGGTGCCAACGCCCGGGCGACGGCTGCGGCCGGGGTCCGTGCGGCTGCCGACGGCGGTACTTGGCCCAGCGCACCGGGGTCCACCACTGCCTCGGGCTGGCCGGTGGCGGCGGTAAGCACCACGCTGAGCTCCGGTTCCCGCTGCAGAAGCTGCTGCACCTGGTCGACCATGGCCGTGGCCGGCAGCGACGTCGCCGGGAGTTTGAGCTGTCCGGCGCTGACGGACGGCAGGCGCAGACGCATCCGGGCGTGCTCGATGGCAGAGCTGGCTCCCATCCAGAGGAACCCGCAGACCAGCACCATGAGCACCACCATTTGCAGGTCGGGCGTTCCGCCCCGCAGCAACGGGATGCCGATGACGCCGATCACCAGCAGCACAACGATGACGCGGCCGGCCCAGCCTGCCGCCACGGTGCCCTTCTCCTGGCTGCCGGTCAGTTTCCAGACCGCGGTCTCCACCAGCCGCCCACCGTCCAGGGGCAGCCCCGGCAGGATATTGAAAACCGCCACCAGGAAGTTCGCCAAGATGAAGATATCGGTCAGCAGGAACGGAATCGGCTCGCCGCGGAACAGCGGCAGGACCAGCGAGCCGAGCCCGGCCAGCGCAAAGTTGGCTACCGGCCCGGACAACGCCACCATCAGCGACTTGCCCGGTGTGGCGTTGAAATTGTCGAACTGGGTGTGGCCGCCCCAAAGATTGAGCACGATCTTGGCCGTTGGCCAGCGGAAGGCCCGGGCGGTCAGGGCATGGGCGAGTTCGTGGACCAGCACGGAGAACAGCAGCAGCAGCGCATAACCGAAGGCCACCGCGTAGGCGCCGACGCCGATTTCCGGCATCAACCGCTGAACCTGGGGCCCAAAGATCAGCACGATGAAAGCGGCGATGACGAACCAGGACCAGGCGAGCACCACCGGCACGCCGAACATCCGGCCCAGCGGAATGCCTTCGCTGCGTTGTTTTTCCTCCGGCGGCCGGGGGGTTTGCGTGCTCATACTCCTGCTTTCTGGGAAGCAGGCAACAGGAGCCGCTCCACGTCCATAACGCCCTTGCCGGCCAGGCTGTCCCACTGCGGGCGCCCGGCTGCCGGCGGAACCGGCACCACGTGTGGAATGGCCACCGTCACGAGGCCGGCGGCTTCGGCCGATGCAACGCCGGGAACGGAGTCTTCCAGCGCCACGACGTACCGCTTGTCTGCGCCGGGCAGCCGGCCGCTGAGCCAGTCAAAAGCACGTTGGTAGGGCTCCGGGTGCGGCTTGCCTTGGCTGACCATGTCGCCGGTGACCAGGTACTGGAAGCTGCCCTCGGGCAGCGCACGCACTACTTCGGTGGCCAATTTCGTCTCGCTCATCGTCACCAACACGGTGGTAATGCGCGCCTCCACCAGCTCTGCGAGCAGCTCGCGGGCCCCGGGCCTCCAGGGGATGTTTTGCCGGACCCGTTCGGTCACGGCGTCGATCAGCTGGTCGATGATGGCTCGGATGCTGAGGTCGACGCCTGCCTCCTGCAGCACCGCGGCCGATGTCTCCAGCGCATTGCCCACTAGTTTCAAACCCAGCTCGTCACTCCAGGCGCCGCCGAACGAGGCGACGAGTTCCGATTCGGCTTCGATCCAATACTGTTCGGTATCGACGAGTGTTCCGTCCATATCCCAGAACACCGCCTGCAGGTCGGGCTGAAGTTCGCCGGGCGCAGCGGCGGAAGGGTCAAGTGCGGGCATATCACCAGTCTACGGTCCCCGCCGGGCCCGCCGCGGACTGGCTTCGCCAGCGGAATCCTGCCGCTATGCTGTGCGCGAATCGCAAAGGGGCTCACTGACAACCAGTGCCCGGAGGATTAGGGTGAAACCGTGAGTACTCAGGACAGTGGCGATCTGCCCACGGACGGACCCGGCGAGAAGCACGGCCTGCATCTGCTGTTCCCGCAAGCCAAGGCCGGCGAGGCACCGCGGCGCTATACCGTGATGCTGGCTGCGTTCGAAGGCTGGAACGATGCCGGCGAGGCAGCCACGGATGCCGTCAAGTACCTCAGCCGGCTCTGGGAGAGCCACAAGGTGGCCACCGTTGACCCGGATCTTTACTACGATTTTCAGTTCACCAGACCGGTTGTCCACCGCACCGGATCCGGGGAACGCCGAATTAAATGGCCGACGACGAAGCTCACCCGCAGCAGCGTTCCCGACGCCCCGATCGACATCATCTTTGTCCATGGCGTGGAGCCGTCCTATCGCTGGCGTGCCTACACCGCTGAGCTTTTGGCCCATGCCGAGGAGCTAGGGGTGGACTGCATTATCCTGGTGGGCGCGCTGCTGGCCGACGTCCCGCACTCGCGGCCCATCCCCGTGACGGTGACCAGCGACGACGACGACGTCCGGCGCGCCCTGAACACCGAATCCAGCCAGTACGAAGGCCCCACCGGAATTGTCGGTGTGCTGGCCGATGTTGCCTCGCTTGCCGGCATCCCGACCATGTCCGTCTGGGCAGCCGTGCCGCACTATGTGGGCCAGTCGCCCTCGCCCAAGGCGGAGCTGGCGCTGCTGCACCGGCTGGAGGACATTCTCCAGGTGCCGCTTGAAGTATCCGTCCTCAGCGAAGAAGCCGAAGCCTGGGAGCGCGGCGTCGACGAACTGGCCACCGAGGACCCCGAAGTCGCCGCCTACGTGCGGCAGCTTGAGGAGGCCAAGGATACGGCCGAACTGCCGGAGGCCACGGGCGAGTCCATAGCCCGCGAATTCGAGCGCTACCTCAAGAAGCGCCGCAAGGAATAGGGGCCGGGTGCCGGAACAGCACGCCGCTTCGACACCTCGCTCGTTCCTCGCTCGGCGAGGCGCGGCTTAGCTGTCCCGGCCTCCGCCCCGGCCCCGGTTCTTGGCTTAGAGCCGGATACCGAGGAGGGCGTCGAGCAGGGCGGCGAACTGTTCGGCGCCGTCCTGCGGCTGCCCGTTGGCCTGCTCGCGGGAGTGCTCGGCGAAGCCGTCGATTTCGGCCAGTGCGGCGGGGGCATTGAGGTCGTTGGACAGCGCGCGCCGCACCTGCTGCGCGAGTTCGGGCACCTCGTCCGCCTGCACATAGGGGGCGGCGCCGCGCCAGGCAGCCAGCCGCGCCTGTGCTTTGTGCAGCAGTTCCTCGGTCCAGAACCAGTCGCTGCGGTAATGCTGGCCCAACAGGACCGTGCGGATGGCTGCAGGCTCCACGCCTTCCTCGCGCAGCGCCGAAACCAGCACCAGGTTGCCCTTGGACTTGCTCATCTTTTCGCCGTCGAGGCCCACCATGCCGGCGTGCACGAAGTGCTTGGCCAGCGGCTTGCCGGCCAGGGCGTAGGCGTGGCCGGCGCTCATTTCATGGTGCGGGAAGCTCAGGTCGGAGCCGCCGGCCTGGACATCGAAGGTTTCCGGCAGGAACTTGCGGGCAATCACCGAACACTCAATGTGCCAGCCGGGCCGGCCGTCGCCAAGCGAGGCACCGGGCCACTCGGGCTCGCCGTCGCGGCCCACGCGCCACAACAGCGCGTCCAGCGGATGCTTCTTGCCCGGGCGTTCCGGGTCCCCGCCGCGCTCGGCGAACAGCGGCAGCATTTCCGCTTCGGTCAGGCGGGAGGTGGCGCCGTTGTGCCAGCCTGGTCCGGCGGCAGCAACGGAGTCGAAGTAGACATCGCCGTCGGGCTCGCCGTCGGTGCCGGCTATCCGGTAGGCCAGGCCACGGGCCAGCAGGTCCTCCACCGCCGGAACAATCCATTCGATGGATTCCACGGCACCCACATACTGCTCGGGCGGGATCACGTTGAGTTCTTCCATGTCCGTGCGGAACAGCTCCGTCTGGTCCTTCGCCAGGATCTGCCAGTCCACTCCGGTGGCATTGGCACGTTCCAGCAGCGGATCGTCGATGTCCGTCACGTTCTGAACGTAGTTCACCGTGCGGCCGGCATCGCGCCAGTAGCGGTTGAGCAGGTCGAACGCCACGTACGTGGCGGCGTGGCCCATATGGGTGGCATCGTACGGGGTGATGCCGCAGACGTAGAGGCTCCCGGTGGAGGAGGGTTCAAGCGCTACCAGCGACCCCACGGAGGTGTCGTGGATGGTCAGTTCGTCTTTGCCGCCCGGAATTTCGGGTATGGCATGGGCATTCCAACCAAGCACTCTTGAGTTTCCTTCCAATGAGGTGGACCGGCCGCAGAGGCGCGGTCCCGCCGTCGTACATTTTAAAGCTCCTAACGTTTAAGGACGCAGGAGCCGGATAAATTCCCGCCCTGTCAGGCGTTGATGATCCCGAAGCCCAGCAGCACGAATAGCAGTGTGCCCAGGCCGATCCGGTACCAGACAAACAGGCGGTAGCTGCGGGTGGACACGTACTTCAGGAACCAGCCGATGATCACGAATCCCACGCCGAACGCGACCAGCGTGGCCAGCGCTGTCTCCCCCAGACCGTACGGCCCGGGTTCACCGAAGCTCTTGGCCAGCTGGTACAAGCCGGAGGCGAAGACCGCCGGAATGGCCAGCAGGAATGAATAGCGGGCCGCCGCACCGCGCGTATAGCCCATCAGCAGGCCCGCGGTGATGGTGCCGCCGGAACGCGAGACGCCCGGAATCAGGGCCAGCGCCTGGGCCAAACCGTAGAGGATGCCGTGCTTGTAGGTGAGTTTGTCCAGCGTGCGGGTTTGGCGGCCGATGGAGTCCGCGATGGCCAGGAACAGGCCGAAGACAATCAACATGTTGGCCACGATCCACAGGCTCCGGAAGCTGGATTCGATCTGGTCCTGGAACAGCAGCCCGAGCACACCGATGGGGATCGAGCCGATGATGACCAGCCACCCCATCCGGGCGTCCGGATCGTTGCGCGGCACCTTGCCGGTCAGCGAACCGAACCAGGCCTTGACGATGTTGACGATGTCGCGCCAGAAATAGACGACGACGGCGGTTTCGGTGCCCAGCTGGGTGATGGCGGTGAAAGCAGCCCCGGGATCGGCGGCACCGGGCAGGAGCTCGCCCACGATGCGCAGGTGTGCGCTGGACGAGATCGGGAGGAACTCGGTCAGGCCCTGCACGAGACCCAAGAGGATTGCTTCTAGCCAATTCACACAGTAGACCCTATGGCACGCGGGCCCCGGAAACGGAACCGGACACAGTCCTCCGGGCCAAGTTCCGCCCGCGGTATGAGGACGGGTGTCCCTGCCCCGGGCAGGCGGGGATCGGGCGGCGCGACGTCGGCGGGCCGCTGCCGAGGGCACGGCGCCGCAGGCCATAAGCTGGCTCTATGGAGCACAAGCGCTTGGGTAACAGCGGGCTGAAGGTCCCGCAGCTGTCGCTGGGAACGATGACCTGGGGCGAGGAGACGGACGAGGAGGCCGCCGGGGCCATGCTGCGCGCCTACCTCGACGCCGGCGGCACGCTGCTGGACACGGCCGCGCCGTACGCCGAGGGCCGCAGCGAGGCGATGCTCGGCGCGTTCCTGGGCGAGCTGGTCCCCCGGCAGGAAGTGCTGGTGGTCTCCAAGGCCGGCGTGACCCGCAGCGAGGGCCGGCGCGAGGTGGACACTTCCCGCGGCGCCATGCTGCGCAGCCTGGACGCCAGCCTGGCGCGGCTGGGCACCGACTACCTGGATCTGTGGCTGGTCCACCTCTGGGACGATGCCTCGGCTCCGCTGGAAGAAACCCTGTCCGCGCTCGAACATGCCGTTTCCTCCGGCCGCGCGCGCTACGTCGGCGTGTCCAACTATTCCGGCTGGCAGTTGGCCCGGGCGGTCTCGGTCAGCCCGGTTCCGCTGGTCGCGGTGCAGAACGAGTACTCGCTGCTGCAGCGTCGGCCGGAACATGAAGTGATTCCGGCTGCCACCGCGCTGGGCCCGGGTGTGATGGCATGGTCGCCGCTGGGACGCGGCGTCTTGACCGGCAAATACCGCACCGGAACACCGGCCGACTCGCGGGCCGCCTCCGAACAGCATGCGGGCTTCGTGGAGCCGTACCTGTCCGGACGGCCGGCCAGGATCGTGGATGCGCTGGCAACGGCGGCCCGCGGCCTGGACGTCCAGCCGCTGGACCTGGCCCTGAACTGGGTGCTGCAACGGCCCGCCGTCGGCACCGCCGTAGTGGGACCGCGAACGCCGGCGCAGCTGGACGAGATCCTCAAGGCCCCGCTGGATGCTTTGCCTGCCGAGATCGCCCAGGTGCTGGACGAAATCTCGGCGCCCTGATCGTGGCGCGTAGATTCGTTGCCGCGTTGCCGGCGGCACCCTGATCTTGGCGCGTCGGTCCTACTTCTCTTCGATTTCCAGATCGTCGTCGAACGGGTCCACCACGTCGTCGGGGTCGTCCATGTCGTCGTCATCCGACTCGTCGTAAATGACCAGCGGCGTCACTTCGCCATAAGCATCGTAGAGCGCGTCCTCATACGTCTCGAAGGATTCCATAATGGACGAGAACGCTGCTTCCACGGCAGGATCGTCTTCACCCCGGCGGCTCGAAGCGGCGGCCAGATGTTCCTGCAGCGCGGAAACCAGGGACTCCAGTGCGACACGCGGATCAATGCTCATGATGTAGACGTTAGCCGCAATGTGGAGAATAAGTGAATAGAACAGGAGGGCAATGAGAGAACAATTTCTGGGTGCCGCTGTCACCCGCGAACGCGACTACGCCAGGCAGTACGAATACCTGGTCCTCACTGTCAACAAAGGCGAATCCGTCGGGGAAGCACGCCGGGTGCTGACCGACCACGCCGAGTACGGCAAATGGGACTTGGTGCGCACCCGCCTGTATCTGGGCGGCGGCCGCAAGTACTGGCTGCGCCGCAGGGTGCTCAGGGTCGAACGCACCGCCTGAACCCCCGCCAGGCGGTGCGCCGCACTGCGTGAGCCGTCCGGTTCAGTCGTCCAACGGCCCCAACCAGGCCGTGGCAATGGTGCTGTGCGCCGACTCGTCGTCCGAGGGGTGGTACAGCCCGGCCAACACGTCGCGGTACAGCCGCTCAAGCTCCCGGCCGCGGAAGTATCCCCCGCCGCCGGAGACGCGGACTGCCTTCTCCACCACTTCCTTGGCGGTTTCGGTGGCCCTGATTTTGATGCCGGCCAGTTTGGCGAACCAGAGCTTGCCGTGGTCGGCCAGCGTATCCACGTCGCGGGCGATGGACGCCAACTGCGGGTATAGCCCGTCCATCTCGAGCGCGGCAGCGGCCACCCGCCAGCGGATGTCCGGATCCTGCGCGTAGCTCTTGCCCGTTTTCAAAGAACGACGGCGGTGCACGGCTTCCACCGCCAGGTCCAGGGCGCGCGTGCCGATCCCCGCATACACGGACGAGAGCAGGATTTCGAAGCACGCGAAGATGCCGAAGATCAACGCATCCGGGTTGGGGCCCACCGGCAGCTTCCGGAAGATCCGGTCCGGCGCCGCAACCGCGCCTTCCAGCACCGTGGTGTTGGACTGGCTGGCGCGCATTCCCAGCGTGTTCCAGTCGTCCTTGATCCGGTAGCCCGGCCTGTCGCGGTCGATGAACGCCCACACCAGCTGCGGTTCCGCGCCGGAGTCGTCCCGGCCAAAGATGCCCAGCCGGGTCCATGTCGGAGACAGGCTGGTGAAGACCTTCGTCCCGGTGAATTCATAGCCGCCGTCTTCGCGGGGAGCCGCCACCGTGCGCGAGTCGAAAAGAACCTGGTCGTTGCCGGCTTCGGAAACGCCGAAGCCGAAGACTTCGCCGCGGCCGGCCTCGGCCAGGACATAGTCCAGGGTGTTGTCGCCGCGGGCTTGGAGCACGCGGGCAACGCCGGTCCACACCAAGTGCATGTTGACCGCCAACGCGGTGGCCGGAGCCGCGCCGGCCAGCCGCATCTGCGCCCTGACCGCCTCCTCCAAGGAGTAGCCCAGGCCCCCGTCCTCTTCCGGCACGAACATTTTCAGGTAGCCGGCCTCGACCAGATCGGCGAAGTCCTCGTGGAAAAAACTGTTCGCCTCGTCGTAGCCTGCGGCCCGTTCACGGATAGTTTCGAGCAGGGTGTCCGGGAGCAGTTCTTCAACACTGGCAGGCATGCCGGTGGTCCTTTCGTCGTTCGTACAGAGAGTCGTTCGTCCAGATCAGTAGGTGGTGAGCAGCCGCTGCAGCACCCGGGTGCCGAACTTCAGCGATTCCACCGGCACCCGTTCGTCCACGCCGTGGAACATGCCGGTGAAGTCCAGCTCTTCCGGCAGCCGCAGCGGTGCAAAGCCGTAGCCGGTGATGCCCAGCCGGGCCAAGGACTTATTGTCGGTGCCGCCGGAGAGCGTGTACGGAAGCACCACCGCCTCCGGGTCCTCGTGCTTCAGCGAATCCACCATGGCATCCACCAGATTCCCGGCGAACGGTACTTCCAGCGACATGTCCTGGTGCACGTAGCTCACGTCCACGCCCGGACCCGCGAGCTCGCGGATGGTGGCCAGCACCAGCTCTTCCTGGCCGGGCAGCGTCCGGGCGTCGATCCGCGCCTCGGCCAGGCCGGGAATCACGTTTTCTTTGTAGCCGGCCTTCAGCACGGTGGGATTCGAGGTGTTCTGCAGGGTGGCGCCGACAAAGCGGGCCACCGTCCCCAGCTCCTTGAGCAGGATCTCCGGGTTGTCCGGATCGAACTCGACGCCGGTCAGCTCGGTGACGCCGTCCAGGAACTGCCGGGTGGTATCCGTCAACTCAATGGGCCACTGATGTGATCCGATTCGCGCCACGGCGGCAGCCAGCGTGGTGACGGCGTTGTCGGTGTTGATCTGCGAACCGTGGCCCGCGCGCCCCGCGACGGCGAGGCGGAGCCAGGCGATCCCCTTCTCCGCGGTCTGCAGCAGGTAGGCCCGCCGGCCGCCAATCGTGGCCGAGAAGCCGCCCACTTCCGAGATCGCTTCGGTGGCGCCGTCGAAAAGCTCCGGACGGTTCTCAACCGCCCAGCGCGCCCCGTAGGTGCCGCCGGCTTCTTCATCGGCGAAGAACGCGAAGATGATGTCCCGGCGAGGCTGGATGCCGCTGCGGGACATATGCCTCGCTACCGAGAGGATCATCGCGTCCATGTCCTTCATGTCCACGGCACCGCGGCCCCAGATCAGCCCGTCCCGCTCCTCTCCGCTGAACGGATCCACCTGCCAGTCGTCGGCCTGCGCTGGCACCACATCAAGATGGCCGTGCACCACCAGCGCCGGTGCCGACGGGTCCGAGCCGGCCATCCGGGTCACGACGGAAGCCCGGCGGGGCGCGGACTCGAACACTTCGGTGGCCAACCCGGCCTCTTCCAGCAGGCCCGCCGTATATTCGGCGGCCTGCCTCTCCCCCGGGCCCTCATTGCCGCCGTAGTTGGAGGTGTCGATCCGGATCAGTTCCTGGCAGATCCGGACCACTTCATCGTGCGGGTTCGGTGCGGTCATGAAGGCTCCCTCGAGGTCGATGTCTGTCCCCAGCCTATCCAGCAGCGGCGTCGGAGGCAGCAGCAGCGCCGAGTTGCGCCTCACGCAGCACCGCACGGGTTACCGGCGCGCTGCCGGCACCGCCGGGCACGCGGCTCACGATTCAACAGTTCCGGCAAAACATGTTAGAGTTTTTCTCGCTGCTTTCGACGGAATCAGTGGGCCCGAGGGCTCCTGATCATCCATCGAAAACTCCACCTGCGCGGGTGGCGGAATGGTAGACGCGCTAGCTTGAGGTGCTAGTCCTCTTATTGAGGGTGAGGGTTCGAGTCCCTTCCTGCGCACAAAGAAGGCCCCGGGATCCCGGGGCTTTTTTGTGTCTGCTGCCCGTCCCCGGCACGCGGCGGAGTGAACCGGCTAGGAAGATGGCACCCGCCCAGGCTCGTTTTTTGCCAATTCGGTGCACAGCGCGGCAACCGCCTCCCGGACGATGTCACTGTCGTCGTTCTCCACCGCAGCACGTGTCCGGCGCACCACCGCGTCCGCGTCAATGCCGGCGGCGCGCACTGTCCGCAGCGGAGCGAGGATGGCAGCCCGGCGCAGCCAGGGGTCGGGGTCCCGTGCCCAGCGATCGAGGATTGACTCGGCCCGCGCACGGGACTGGTCCGTTAGCCCCTGGAGTAAAGGGCCCACGACGTCGACCGCGAGCGGATCCACCAGCGCCGCCGTGCGTGCGTCTCGGAGAAAACCTTCGATCCGGGTCAGGTCGGAGTTCCGCAAGAGACGCTGGTTCGACTGCAGCAGCACCACGGCAGCCAGGCGCAGTTCGAAGACCGGTTGCGTCCACAACTCGGAACTGAGTGCCGTGACCTGATCATGCGACAGCGGCCGGAATTTCCGGCCCGCGTCGCGGACCGTGCCCCGCACCGCACCGACGGACGCGCCGTAGTAGCGCAGGCCATCGACCGGATCCTTCTCTGCCCGCGCCCGTTCCTCGTTGGCCTCCCGCTGCAGCGTGAAGTCGATGAACTCAGCCGCCTCACTCATCTCAAGATTCTTTCATTCGCGGCCGGCGCCGCATCCTACCCCGGGTGCCCGTTGGCGGACTCTTCCTGCTCGGTGTAGGTGCGCAGGAGGTGCTTGGCACCGTCGGCCGCTGGGCCCTCCTGCTCCAGCGCCTGCGCCATGGTGTCGGCCTTCTCGCGGCCGGCAGGAAACGGCGGGAGCAGCGGAACATCGGGATCGGTAACCACCTCGATCAGATAGGGCCGGTCGGCTGCCAGCGCCTCGTTCCAGGCGGCACCGAGCTGCTCGGGGTCCTCGACCCGTTTCGCCTGCAGACCCACGAGGCGTGCATATCCCGCGTAGTCGAAATCGGGCAGTTCCTGGCTGTCTGCGAAGCGGGGTTCGGCCTCCATCTCGCGCTGTTCCCATGTCACTTCGGCCAGTTCCCGGTTGTTCAGGACGCAGACCGCAAAACGCGGGTCCAGCCACTGCTTCCAGAGCCGGCTGACGGTGATCAGTTCGGCCAGACCGCTCATCTGCATCGCCCCGTCGCCGCTGAGCACAATAACGGGCCGCTCCGGGGCCGCGAGTTTGGCGGCTATGCCATAAGGCAGCGAACAGCCCATGCTCGCCAAGGTGCTGGACAGATGGGCCTGGGCACCGGGCGGCAGGCGAAGCTGCCGGGCATACCAGTAGACGGAACTGCCCACGTCGACGGCGAGCCAGCCGTCGTCCGGGAACCTTGCGCTGAGCTCAAAGGCCACCCGCTCCGGGTTGACCGGCCGCGCCGGTGTCATCGCCCGCTTCCGCGACAGTTCACGCGACTGCCGGACCCAGCCTTCGACCTGATCCCGCCACAGGTTGGACGGACGGTCCGCCAGCAGCGGCAGCAGTGCCTCCAGCGTGGCGACGGAGTCGCCGGTGAGCGCTGCCTCGACCGGATAGCGGTTGCCGATGGCGCCGGAATCGTTGTCGATCTGCACTGCCCGGGCCGCTCCGGGCGGCGGATAGAACTCCGTCCAGGGGTCGTTGGAGCCAACAATCAGCAGCGTGTCGCAGTTCCCGAGCACCTGGCCGCTGGCACCGGTGCCGAGGTGGCCCATGGTCCCGGCGGCAAAGGGCAGCGACTCATCCACGTAGGGTTTGCCCAGCAGACTGGTGGTGATGCCGGCGCCGAGTTTGTCTGCCACTGCCACCACCTGCTCGCCGGCGTCGCGGGCCCCTTGCCCCACCAACAACGCCACCCGTTGCCCGGCATTGAGCACCTCGGCGGCAGCGCGCAAATCCTCGGGCCGCGGAATCACCTGTCCGGGGCGCCACACCGGCGCGGTGGCCACCACGCCGTGGGTGTGCTCGAGTTCGGGCACGGGCTCCTTCTGAATATCGTGCGGAATGATCACGACGGCGGGGCCGCGGCCGGCCAAGGCGGCTTTGAAGGCCCGGTCCAAGACCAGCGGAACCTGCTCGGCGCTGCTGACCTGCTGCCGGAAGAGGGCAACGTCCTTGGTGAGGGTGGACAGGTCCACTTCCTGCATGTACCCCGAACCGAGCACCGTGCGGGCCTGCTGTCCTACGATCGCCACAACCGGCACGCTGTCCAACGCGGCGTCGTACAGTCCGTTGAGCAAGTGCACCGCCCCGGGTCCCTGGGTGGAGGTGACTACTCCCACCCCGCCCGTGTACTTGGCGTGGCCCACCGCCATGAAGGCCGCGTTCTCCTCATGCCTGGCCTGTACGAATTCCACCGTCCCGGCCCGCCGCAGCGCGCCCATGAAGGTGTTGATGCCGTCCCCGCTGTAACCGAAGATGCGGGGCACCTGCCACGCCTGGAGCCGTTCCACCATGAGGTCTGCGACCAGCTGCTGGGCCATGTTTGCTCCACTCTTCACGATCAGGGTGCTTACTTTCTACCATCGCTTGACGGCGTTATGAACCTTCCGGCCAGTCGCACCGGGACCGCGTGCAAAGATGGCGGCATGGAACTGGGTGGAGAACTGGCGGGTCATCGGCTTCGGCCGGACGCGCCGGACCAGCGGGATATCGACTTGTACCGCGCCTTGAGCGCAGACATCGCCTCGGGCGTCGCGGTGGTCTCCACGCGGTGGCGAAACCGGGACTACGCGGCAACCGTCAGCGGTTATCTCTCCGTCTCCTACGACCCGCCCACCATGCTGGTCAGCCTCTTTGAGGAGTCCAGGATCTGCGACGCGGTGGCGAGCTCCGGGACGTGGGCGCTGAGCCTGCTGGCCGCCCATCATCAGGGCACCGCGAACTGGCTGGCGAGCCCCGGCAACCCGGTGGAAGGCCTGCTCAACCAGGTTCCGTACCGGCGCGGCCCGGCCACCGGCGCTGCCGTGATCGGCGGTGCTCCGGCATGGTTCGAACTAAAGACCACCGCCGTGCATCCGGCGGCAACCCATTTACTGATCGTCGGCGAGGTGCAGGCCATGGGCCGCGACGCTCCCGGTGCGGAGAGCGCCGATCCGCTGATCCACTTCGCTTCCTCTTATCAACGTCTCGGCCGGTAGCCCGGCGGCGCGCCCACGTCGGTTTGGCGGCAGCCGGAGCCGGGCTAACGCAGCGGCGGCGGCTCGGAAAAGCGACCTTCCCAGACCGCCCTGGATCCAGACTCACCGGTCAGCACCACCGCCACCGTGGCGCCGGCACACACCGCCAGCACGACGACAACCAGCACCGCCGCAATGATGCGGTACCCGGCGCCGAGCTTGCGCCGCCAGGAGGCAGCCGCCGTCGTCCCGTAGCGGAACCAGAGCCACAGGCCCAGCGCCGCGATGAACAGGCCGATCACCCAGGGCAGCATCATGTCGCCCAGGCGCATGTGTTCGATGGCCAGCGGCGTCTGGTCGATCCGCAGGAACAGCCAGTGCCCCGCCTGCTGGGAGACCGGCACCAGTACCAGTGCGAGCAGCGCAATCAGCGGGGTGACGATCCCCAACCGGCGCTGGGCCGCCGGCCAGAGAAGGCTGAGCACAATGCACAGCGCGGTGAGTGGAATGAACACCACCGTGGCGTGGACCAAGAGCACGTGCAGCGGCAGCGCATTGACTTCGTAGTCCATCGGATTCCGCTCCTTAGGCTCCGCGCAGGGCCCTCATCCGGTAAGACGCGCGGGCCGGTGATGCGGTTCAACTGGGCATCCGGGCGGCCGGTCCATTGTTTTCCCCGGCCGGCTGCCTTATGAATGGACTATGACGGTCACGCTGAGGTCCTTGGAAACCGCTGTTCCGGAGACGGTCCTGATCCAGTCCGAGGCGCGTGACGTATTTGCCTCGCAGCCCGGGCTGACGCGCCTGGGGCAGCGGCTGGTGACCACCTCGTTCGACCAGTCCGGCATTGACACCCGGCACGCCGCCGTCGACGAGCTCACCACGGCAAAGCGGGCCGAGAATCCGGTGTTCTTCGACGCCGGCTCCCGGAAGCTGCTCTCCCCCAGCACCAAGGTGCGCAACGACATTTTCGCGGCCAAGGCCACCCCGCTGTTCATAGAAGCCGCGGGCAAGGCGCTGGCCGCCTGCCACGGGATCGGCCCGGCGGACATCACGCACCTCATCACCGTCTCCTGCACCGGATTCTTCAATCCCGGCCCGGACTACAAGGTAGTCCGGGCACTCGGACTCAATCCGGGCGTGCAGCGCTATCACCTGGGCTTCATGGGCTGCTACGCGGCTTTCCCGGCGCTCCGCGCAGCCAAGTCGTTCTGCGACGCCGATCCGCAAGCCGTCGTCATGGTGGTGACGGCGGAATTGTGCACGCTGCATGTGCGCACATCCAACAACCCGGACACCATCGTTGGCTCCTCGCTGTTCGCGGACGGTGCGGCAGCCGCGGTAATCACCGCACGCGATCTGGAGGAATCCGGCCCGGCCATCCGGCTGGACCACTTTGAAACCATCCTCACCCCGGTGGGTGAAGAATCCATGGCCTGGAACATCGGCGACGAAGGCTTCGAGATGGTCCTCGGCACGTATGTTCCGCACATCATCGACGAACATATCGTCGGCGCACTGGAGCCGCTGCTGGCCCATGAACCCGCGTTGGCGGCCAAACCGTACCGCGACATCGAGCACTGGGCGATCCACCCGGGTGGACGGAGCATTCTGGACAAGGTGGAGGCCAAGCTCGCGCTGACCGAGGAACAACTCGTGCCGGCCCGCGAAACGCTGCGGCGCTACGGGAATATGTCCAGCGCCACGGTGATGTTCGTGCTCAAACACATTCTGGAGCAACCGCCGGGCGCCGCCGAGGAAAGGATCTGCTCCATGGCCTTCGGCCCGGGGCTGACCGTGGAGACCGGGCTGTTTACCAAGACCGTCCCGGCCGTGACGCTGCAGGCCCAGCACACCGCCGCCGCAGCCGCGGTCTAACCGGAGCGGACCGCCGTGGCCCCACACTCACCGGCGCACAGCAGATCAACATTCCTCGCCACCCGCGCCACGGACGCGGTGGAGGAAATGGACAAACCGGACTGCGATCCCGCCCTGCTCCGGC
Organism: Actinomycetota bacterium; assembly: GCA_051751385.1. Taxonomy (GTDB): domain Bacteria; phylum Actinomycetota; class Actinomycetes; order Actinomycetales; family Micrococcaceae; genus Crystallibacter. The sequence continues at coordinate 173,150 of JBNJKW010000005.1, forward strand.
GCACCTATGCCCAGTTTCCGCTGATCAACCGGGCGGTCTCGGGCTGGCACGGCATCTACCGGCGGCTGCTCCGGCCGCGCCTAGCCGGGGTCGAGCATCCCACCTTGCTGGATATTGGCTCCGGCGGCGGCGACGTGCCGCGGATGCTCGCACGCTGGGCCGCCCGCGACAACCTGGGGTTGCGGATCACTGCCATCGATCCCGACCTCCGCGCGCACGACTTCGCCCTCTCGCGGCCGCCGCTGCCGGGACTGGAGTTCCGGCAGGCCTTCAGCTCGGAGCTGGTCGCCGAAGGACGTCGTTTCGACGCGGTGGTATCCAACCACCTGCTGCACCACCTGACCGCTGCTGAGCTGGCAGGACTGCTGGAGGACTCGCGGCAGTTGACGCCTGCCCTCGCGGTGCACAGCGACATCATCCGGAGCCGCCCGGCGTATGTGCTGTTTGCCGCCGCGACGCTGCCGTTCTTCCACCGATCCTTAATCCGCCGCGACGGCCTGACCTCCATCCGCCGCAGTTACACGCCGGCGGAGCTGCGCGCCGCCGTACCGCCGGATTGGCAGGTGGTACGGGATTCACGTTTCCGGCAGCTGCTGGTCCGTGGGGCCGATGGCTGAGCTGTCATCCCCGCGGCGCCGGACCGGTGTCCCTCGGGCCGAGGACAGGCTGCACGATGTCGCGGTCGTGGGCGGCGGCCCGGTGGGACTGCTGATGGCCATCCTCCTGGCCCAGCGCGGACTGGACGTGGCGGTGCTGGAGCAGCGGACGTCGCGCAGCCGCCATTCCCGCGCGATCGGGATTCATCCGCCGGCCTTGGCCGTGCTCGACGACGCGGGCGTGGGTCCGGCGCTGCTGGCGGCAGGAGTCCGCATCCGCCACGGCACGGCCCGCAGCCGCGGACGCGAGGTCGCATCGCTGTCCTTCGCCGCCGTGCCGGGCCGGCATCCCTACGTGCTGGCCGTGCCGCAGGTGATCACCGAACAACTGCTGGAGGAGCAGTTGGAAGCGCTGCGCCCGGGTGCCCTGCGGCGCGGCGTGCACGTGCACTGCGCGGACGACGACGGTGCAACCGTCACGCTGTCCTGCCGCGTGGGCGCGGGGCCGGGATCCGAAACGCACGCGGCAGGGCCGGAACGGGCAGCGGGCCCGGACATGGAGCCGTCAGCCGGCGCTGATACGGCGACGGTCCGCGCCCGGCTGGCCGTCGCTGCCGACGGCGCATACTCGGCGCTGCGCCGGCAACGCGGCGTCGCGGTCAGAACGCGGACCTACCCGGATGCCTACCTGATGGGGGATTTCGCCGACACCACCCCGGACGGCAGCACCGCCGTGCTCTACTTGGAGGCCGGCGGAATCGTCGAATCCTTTCCGCTGCCCGGCGGCACCCGGCGCTGGGTGGCCCGGATGCCCGGCCTGGTTAGCCATCCCACGGCCGCTGGCCTGGCCTCGTTGATCGCTCGGCGCACCGGCATCGGACCGGAACCAGACAGCTGCTCCATGCTCAGCGCCTTCTCGGTCAGTTCCAGGATGCCGCGCCGCCTGGTCGCCGGCCGCCTCGCGCTGATCGGCGATGCGGCGCACCAAATCAGCCCGATCGGCGGGCAGGGCATGAACCTGGGCTGGCTGGACGCGGCGGCTCTGGCCCCGATCGTGGCCGCGGCACTGAGGGGCGAGCCGACGTCGGCGGCGCTACGGCAGTTCGAGGCGGACCGGCGGCGGGCTGCGGCCACCGCCACCTGGCAGGCGCATCTGAACATGGCGTTGGGACGGCCGCTGCCGCCGGCAGTGCTCGCCGCCCGTAATCACCTGGTCGGCACGCTGTCCCACCTTCCCGGGGCCCACGACGCGGTGGCCAACCGCTTCACCATGCACTGACTTGTCATCGAGCGGCTGCCGCGTGTCCGGGCGGCTAAAGTTGCTGCTAGACAAAATCGGCAACACGTCGGTTTTCCACGGCTGGAGACGTACCGGCTGGGCACACGGCACGGAGGTGGAGCATGGTCGGCGCGGACCGCATCGCCGTGCTGTCGATGCATACCTCGCCGCTGGCCCGGCCCGGCGGAGGCGATGCCGGCGGCATGAACGTCTACGTCCGCGCGCTGGCGAGGGAACAGGCGGCGCTGGGCACCGCCGTCGATGTTTTCACCCGCTCCCAACATGACGGCCAGGAGCCGGTGGAGCATCCGCGGGCCGGCGTGCGTGTGATCCATTTGGACGGGGCCCCGGCCGACACCGTGGCGAAAGAAGAGGTGCCGCAGCGGCTGGCCGAGCTGGAGGCTTCGTTGCGGGAGTTCACCCGGCGGGACGGGGCCAGGTATGACGTGCTGCACTCGCACTATTGGCTCTCGGGTGCCGTGGGACTACGCCTGCAGCAGGACTGGCAGATTCCGCTGGTGCATTCGATGCACACGATGGGGCTGGTCAAGAACCTCCACCTGCAGCCCGGCGAGGCACCGGAGCCGGTAACCCGGGTCCGCGGCGAACAAGCGATTGCCTCCGGGGCGGGCCGGCTGATCGCCAATACGCTGACTGAGGCACGCGAGCTGGTCGACCTCTACGGCGCCGACGAGGGGACGGTGGACGTGATCCCGCCCGGCGTAAACCTGCGGACTTTTCGTCCGGAGGGCCGGCTGCAGGACCGGGCGGCAGCCGGACTGGGGCCGGAAACCTTCCACCTGGTGTTCGCCGGCCGCATCCAGGCGCTCAAGGGGCCGCAGGTGCTGCTGGCCGCGGCGGCGGAACTGCGCCGGCAACGGCCGGACATCCGGCTGCACGTATCCATCATCGGCGAGGCCAGCGGGGCAGCCGGGCTGGACCTGCCGGCGCTGGCCACGCAGCTGGGGCTGGACGACATCGTGGCGCTCTCGCCGCCCGTTGAGCCGGCAGAACTTGCGGCCACCTTCCGCAGCGCCGACGTGGTGGCGGTTCCGTCCTTCAGCGAATCGTTTGGGCTCGTGGCCCTGGAGGCGCAGGCATGCGGCACCCCGGTGGTCGCCACCAACGTGGGCGGGCTGCCGGTGGCGGTCAGCCACGGTCTCACCGGCCTGCTGGTGGATGGACACGACCCTGCCCGCTGGGCCGGCGCGCTGCGCGAACTGCACGACTACCCGGAGTTCCGCCGGCGGCTGGGCGTCAATGCCGCCGTGCACGCTTCCTCCTTCGGCTGGGAGCAGACCGCTGCGCTGACGGCACACAGCTACCAGCTGGCGGTAGACCACTTCCGCCGGTGACGGCTTGGCCGCACCGCTAAGATTCATAGGTGCCAACTCCCGAATACCGCGTCCGCCGCGCCACCGGCGATGATGTCCCCGCCACCCTGGATATGAAGTTGGCTGCGTGGCGGGAAACCTACGCCACGCAGCGTCCCGCATCCTTCTTTGCCGCCGAAGCCGCCCGGCGGCAGCAGCAGATCGACTGGTGGGCGCGCGGCTTGGCGGCGGGAGCGGAACTGTGGATCGCCGAGGATCCTGCCGGCCGGATCGTGGGGTGTGCCGGCGCCGGCCCCGCCCAGGACGACGACGCCGACGCCGGCCTGCCGCACGAACTGCAGATGCTCTACGTACTGGAGCGGGCCCACGGAACCGGGCTCGGCCAGCGGCTGCTGGATGCCGCAATCGGCGGCGGGCCGGCGCTGCTCTGGGTCCTCGGGGACAACCCGCGCGCCCAGGCGTTCTACCGCAAGCACGGATTCAGTCCGGACGGACGCCGCGAGCCGCTGACCGGCCTGTGGGAGGGCCTGCACGAGATCCGGATGGTCCGCAGGGCCGGTGAGGCCCGTTCCGGTTAGGCCCGTTCCAGCTCGTCGCGGATGGCCGCGATGCCGCGCCAAACTTCCGCGAAGCTGGTGGACAGCGGCGAGAGGCCCAGCCGGATGCCGTCCGGTTCGCGGAAGTCCGGGATCACGCCCTGTTCCCAGAGCCGGGCGGTGATGTGCTTGAAGGCCGGATGGTCTATCGTGACGTGTCCGCCGCGTTCCGCCGGGTTGAGCGGTGAAGCGATGACGACGCCGAACTCGGCCAAGGTCGCCTGCACGGCTTCGATGGCGAATTCGGTCAGGGCGACCGACTTGTCCCGGACGGCGGGCAGGCCGGCCTCGTCGATCAGCGCGATCATGTCCTGGATAGCGGTCATCCCGAGGATCGGTGGAGTCCCGGAGGCGAATCGGCGGATGCCGCCGGCGGGTTGGTAGCCCTGGCCCATCTCGAAGGGTTCCGTACTGCCCAGCCAGCCCTGGATCGGCTGCTGGAAGTGCTGGTGTTCTGTCCGCACGTAGGCCCAGGCGGGTGCACCCGGGCCGCCGTTCAAGTACTTGTAGCTGCAGCCTGCGGCCAGGTCCACGCCCCACGCATCCAGTTCCACGGGCAGCACCCCGACGGAATGGCACAGGTCCCACAAAACCAAAGCACCGGCGTCGTGCGCCGCGCTGGTGATGGCGCCAATGTCGGCAATATAGCCGGAGCGGTACGCCACATGGCTCAGCAAGACCAGTGCCGTGTCCGGCCCGACGGCGGCGCGCACGGCTTCCGCCGTGACTCCCCCGGCATGTGGCGGTTCGAGCCAGTCCAGCTCCAGGCCGCATTCGGCAGCAATGCCCTCCACGATGAAGCGGTCGGACGGAAAATTATCCCGGTCCACCAGAATGCGCCGTCGGCCGGGACGGGCCGCAATCGCGGCGCGGGCCAGCTTGTAGAGCAGCACGGTGGTGGAGTCCGCCACCACGCACTGGCCCGGAGCGGCGCCCAGCACCACCCGGCCCAACTCGTCGCCGATCCGCTCGGGCAGCGCCAGCCAGCCCTCGTCCCAGGCCCGGATCAGCCGTCCGCCCCACTGCTGCAGCATCACGTCCCGGACCCTGTCCACGCTGGCGGCCAGTGGCCGGCCCAGCGAATTGCCGTCCAGGTAAGCGGTGACGGATTCGTCATCGTGGCCCACAAAACGGGTACGGTATTCGGCCAGCCGATCGGCGGCATCGAGCGTTCGGGCGCGGTCGGCAAGCTGAGCATCGGTGGTCATAGGGCCAGCATAAGGGCGGCGGTGGCGGCCGGAATGAAGGCCGGCACGGTTCCGCGAAAAAGTTTTCCACCCGTGTCGATATTCATGTTCGTCGTTCGACGGCATAGTAGAAGGCGCACACCGCGTCCTCGGTCACAAAAGGAGATAGCCGTGAAGTACATGTTCATCCTGCGATCCACCGACGAAGCCCTCGAGGCATCCAAGGCCATGCCGTTTGAAGAAATGATCAACAAGATGGGCGCCTACAACGAGTCCATGATCAACGCCGGCATCATGCTCGGGGGTGAAGGATTGGCGGACCTGTCCGACGGGACCGCCTTCGTCGTCGACTTCTCGGAAGATCCGCCGATCGTCACCGACGGCCCCTACGGCGAAACCCATGAGCTGTTCAACGGCTTTTGGATCGTCCAGGTGGCATCCAAGGAAGAAGCTGCGGAGTGGGCCAGCCGCTGCCCGCTGGGCCCCGGCTCCAAGCTGGAGGTACGCCGCGTGACCGAGGCCGCCGACTTCGCCGAGTTCTCCGACAACGAGTACATCCAGAAGGAAGAAGGCTGGCGCGAACAAGAGGCGAAGCTGCGCGCTGAGAACGCGTAGCCTCCGCACAGCGGGAGGGGCCGGCGTGGCAGGGATGGAAGCGGAGCGGGCTGGCGTGGCGGGGACGGACGCGGAGCGGGCAGCCGCAGTCAGGCGCCGGCTCGATGCCGTCTGGCGCATCGAAGGTGCCCGGATCGTCGCAGCGCTGGCCCGGGCCACGGGTGACGTCGGGTTTGCCGAGGACATGGCGCAGGAAGCCGTCGCCGACGCCCTGCTCCAATGGCCGGAGACCGGCGTGCCGCGCAATCCTGCCGCCTGGCTGACGGCCGTGGCCAAGCGCAAGACAATTGACGCGTGGCGGCGGGCCGAACGTCTCGACGACCGCTACCAACTGCTGGCTCGCGGGCTGCAGGACGACGCCGCCGCTTCCTGGGACCCGGTGCCGGACGACGTGCTCCGGCTGGTCTTCACCGCCTGCCATCCGGTGCTTTCCCGGGAGGCGCAAGTTTCCTTGACCTTGAGGATTGTGGGCGGTCTGTCCAGCGAGGAAATCGCCAGGCTCTTCGTGCTCCCGGTGGCCACGGTCCAGCAGCGCATTGTCCGCGCCAAGAAGACGCTGGCCGCGGCGAAAGTCCCCTTCGAGGTGCCGGAACCGAACGAATGGGGGCCGCGGCTGGGCGGGGTCCTCCGGGTCATCTACCTGATGTTCACCGAAGGCTATGCGGCAACCTCCGGGGAACGCTGGATCCGGCCGGATCTGGCCGGCGAGGCCCTGCGGATCGGACGGGTGCTGGTTTCGCTGCTGCCGCGGGAACCCGAGGCACACGCGCTGGTCGCCCTGATGGAAATCCAGGCCTCGCGATTCGGCGCCCGCACCCGGTCCGACGGCACTCCCGTGCTGCTGGCCGACCAGGACCGCACCCGCTGGGACCGCGCACAGATAGGACGCGGCCGCGCGGCGCTGGCCCGGGCTGACCGGCTGGGCCGCGGCCGCGGCAACTACGCGCTGCAGGCCGCCATCGCCGAGTGCCATGCGGTGGCGCCCAGCGTCGAGCGAACCGACTGGGCACAGATCGTGCTGCTCTATGAGGCGCTCGGACGGCTTGCGCCCAGCCCGGTGGTCGAGCTCAACCGGGCCGTGGCCGTATCCATGGCGACCGGGCCCGCCACAGCGCTGGCCATCGTGGACGACCTGGTCTCGGCGGGGGCCCTGCGCGGATCGCATCTGCTGCCCAGCGTCCGGGCCGAGCTGCTGGCCAGGCTCGGCCGGCCGAACGAGGCTCGGGCCGAGTTCGCCGCCGCCGCCGCCCTGGCCAAGAACGACCGCGAACGCGACGTGCTCGAACGCAGGGCGGCTGCCACCTGAACCGGTGTTTGCGGTGGCTACCGCGCGAGGGTGTGGACGCTGCCCGTGAAGTGGAGCCGGTGGCTGCGCTCGCCCCAGCCGGTGAACTCGGACGCTTCCCACGATCCATCCCGTTCCGTGTCATGGATCCGTACGGCCACCGTGGCGGGGAGGAAGACCGGGGCAGCGAAATCAATGTGCCAGCTGAAGGGTTCGCTGGCCGTGGCTTCCACGCTGGTCAGGACCCGGGAGGCCAGGTACATGCCGTGCGCGATGGACCGCTTGAGTCCCAGCATCTTGGCCGATACCGCGCTCAAGTGGATCGGGTTGAAGTCGCCGGATACCCCGGCGTACTCGCGGCCGGCTTCGGGACCGAGCCGCCAGCGCGCCGTCGGCTGCGGCGGGATGAAATCGGTGCGCTCCGGCCTGAAAGCTTTGTCGAGTCCGGGCAGGTAGACCGCCTTGGCCAGATAGTCCGATACGCCTTCCCACACGGTTTCACCACCCGCCTCAATCCGGGTATGAAGTTCCACCTGGGTGCCGGCATGGTGACCGTGCAGGCCCTCGGCCCAGGCCGTCACGGTCAGCGGCTCCGCGAAGTGGACCGGCCGCAGGTGGTTCACCCGGTTGGCCAAATGCACCATGCCGAGCAGCGGGAGCGGGAAGTCCTGCCGCGTCATCACGCTCATCACCACGGGAAAGCCAACCGAGTGCAGGAACACCGAGGGCAAGGTGTCCCGCACGGTGCCATGCATCAGTTGCTGGAAGCCGCTGACCCGCTCCGGGGCTATGTGCACGCCGTCAACGGTGTGCCGCACCGACGGCAGTTGCTCGGTCTGCTGGCCGACGCCCAGCTTGTGCCGCGCCGCCGTGGAGGCAGCCGTCAGGTAGAGCCGGGAGAGCGTGGGCATCTCCCCCAGGATGACCTCGCTCATGCGCCGACCATGCTCTGGCCGCAGACCCGCAGTGTCTGGCCATTGATCCCGCCCGCAGCATCACTGGCCAGGAAGGAGACCGCTTCGGCGACGTCCAGCGGCCTGCCGCCCTGCTGCAGCGAGGACAGCCTGCGTGCCACTTCGCGGGTCACAAACGGCATCCGGGCGGTCATGTCCGTCTCGATAAAGCCGGGCGCGACGGCGTTGATGCTGCCGCCGGCCTCGGCAAAGGCGGCCGCCGACGCGCGGACCATGCCGATGATGCCCGCCTTGGAGGCGGCGTAGTTGGTCTGCCCGCGGTTGCCGGCGATCCCGCTGGTGGAGGCCAGCGACACCACCCGTGGTGCTTCGCGGAGGGCGCCCGACGCCAGCAGCTGCTCGTTCATCCTCAGCTGCGAGGAGAGATTGACCGCGATCACCGAGTCCCACTTCGCCTGGTCCATGTTGGCGAGCAGCTTGTCCCTGGTGATGCCGGCGTTGTGCACCACAATGTCCAGCCCGTGGTTCCGCTCCGCGGCATGGGCTGCGATCTTGGCGCCCGCGTCCGGCGCCGTGATGTCCAATTGCAGGGCGGTAGCGCCGACCCGGTTGGCGATCTGCGCCAACTGCTCCCCGGCCGCGGGGACATCGACGGCGATGATCCGGGCGCCGTCGCGGTGCAGGGTCTCGGCGATCGCTGCGCCGATGCCGCGGGCGGCACCGGTAACGACGGCGACCTTGCCCGCCAGCGGACGGTCCGGGTCGGCCGGCAGCGAGGCCATGCCGGAGCCAACCAAGAGGAACTGCCCGTTGACGTAGGCGCTACGACCGGAGAGCAGGAAGCGCAAGGCCCCGAGGACGGCCGGCGCGCCGGCATCCACTCCCTCGCCCAGCAGAATCCCGTTGCCGGTGGCACCGCCGCGCAGCTCGTGGGCCAGCGACCGCAAGGCTCCGTCCACCGCCTGGCGGGCTGCGGCCTGGGCCGGCTGTCCGGTGCCGGTTGCGGGGCGGGAGATCGTGACGATCCGGCCGCCGGGAGCCAGGTCCCGCAGGCTGGCCCCGGCGGTGAGCATCGGATCCGCTAGTTCTTCCGGCGAGGCCAGTTCGTCGAGCACCAAGACGATGCCGCCCAGCCGTTCCTTCGGCGCTACATGCCGTCGGACATCCAGATCCCAGCCGAGCAGTTCCTTGGCCAGGACGTCGGTGCCGGACCCGGAGCCCAGCACCAGGACGGGGCCGGGCAGCAGCGGAGCGCCCGGCCGGTAGCGCCGCAGCACGGCGGGCTGGGGCAGTCCCAGCTTTTTGGCAAGGCTCTTCACGGGCCCGGCGTTGACCAGGTCCAGGTAGCGGTCGGCCATCAGTTCGCCTCCAGAATGGCCACCACGCCCATGCCGCCGGCGGCGCACACGGAGATCAGGCCACGGGTGGGGCGGGACTCGGCGTCGGCCTTTTCGCGCAGCATCTTGGCGAGGGTGGCGACCAGCCGGCCGCCGGTGGCGGCGAAGGGGTGGCCGGTCGCCAGCGACGAACCGTTGACATTCAGGCGGGTCCGGTCGATGGCACCCAACGGCTTCTGCAGGCCCAGCTTGTTGCGGCAGAACTCCTCGCTTTCCCACGCTGCCAAATGGCACAGCACGGTGCCGGCAAAGGCTTCGTGGATCTCGAAGAAATCGAAGTCGGCAAAGGTCAGGCCCTGCCTGGCCAGCAGCCGGGGCACGGCATAGGCAGGGGCCATCAGCAGGCCTTCTTTGCCGTGCACAAAATCCACCGCTGCGGCCTCCGAGTCGACCACCTCGGCCAGCACCGGCAGGTCATTGCTCCGGGCATAGTCCTCCGAACCGATGAGCACCGCGGAGGCGCCGTCGGTCAGCGGTGTGGAGTTGCCGGCGGTCATGGTCGCTTCGGCGCCCAGGTTCTTGCCGAAGACCGGCTGCAGCTTGGCCAGCTTCTCCCGCGTGGTGTCGGCCCGCAGGTTGGAGTCCTTGGCCAGGCCGCGGTAAGGCGTCATCAGGTCGTCGAAGAACCCACGCTCATAGGCTGCCGCGAGGTTGCGGTGGCTGGCCAGCGCCAGTTCGTCCTGCGCCTCGCGGGTGACGTTCCACGCCGCGGTGGTCAGCGCCTGATGCTCGCCCATGGACAGTCCGGTCCGGGGCTCGGCCGTGTCCGGAGCGTTGGGGGCCAGGTCCTTGGGGCGCAGTTTGGCCAGGGCGGCCAGCTTTTGCTGCATGGATTTGGCGCGGTGCAGGTCCAGCAGGACCGCGCGGAGCCCCTCGCTGACGGCAATCGGCGCATCGGAGGCAGAGTCGACGCCCCCGGCGATGGCGGAATCGATCTGTCCCAGCTTGATCTTGTTGGCCAGGCCCAACACTGTTTCCAGTCCGGTGGCGCAGGCCTGCTGCAGATCATAGGCGGGCGTTTCCGGCGACAGCGCGGATCCAATGACCGCTTCGCGGGTGAGGTTGAAATCGCGCGAGTGTTTCAGCACGGCGCCGGCGGCTACCTCGCCGATCCGTTCATCCTGCAGGCCGAAGCGGGCCACCAGCCCGTCCAAGGCGGCGGTCAGCATGTCTTGGTTGCTGGCCTGAGTATAGGCCCCGTTGGCACGGGCAAACGGGATGCGGTTGCCGCCGATGACGACCGCCTTGCGCAGAACGTTGGCGGGGCGGGTGCCGGTGGCGTCAGGTGAAGCGGCCATGAAGGCTCTCCTCGTGGATCGGGTGCAGGGCAAGACAAAGTCAGTAACCGTAACCAAGCGTACCTGATACGCTGGGTAACGTGAATAGCGCCACAGTCCGTCCCGCGACTCCGCCGTCTGGGGCCGACGGCCGCTCCGCCCGCTGGGACCGCCACCGGACCGAGCGCCGCCGGGAACTGATTCGCGCCGCCCGCCACGCGGTGCACCGGCTGGGCCCCGACGCTTCCATGGAGGACATCGCGGCGGCCGCCGGAACCTCGAAGCCCGTCTTCTACCGGTATTTTGGCGACAAGGCCGGACTGCAGCAGGCCATGGGCGAAGTGGTCATCGGCCGCATGCAGGCCCGACTGCAGGAGGCCGCTGCCAGCGCGACCACGCCGCAGGAAGGCCTCCACGCCATGGTCTCGGTCTACCTGCAGATGGCGGAATCCTCGCCGCACGTCTATGCGTTCGTCACCCGGGACGGCCCCTTCGATCCATCGGTTCCGCAGCAACTGCGCGGCGAGCCGGTGCCGGCCGACGCTGCCCCGGAGACCGGCAGTTCGGCGGTGCTTCACGATTTCTTCGCCAACGTGACGGCGATGATCGAAGCCCCGCTGCGCGGCCACCTCAGCGCCTCCGCGGACAGCGCCGCGGAGCTGGCCGCGGCTTCCTACTGGCCGCGGGCCGCCATCGGCATGGTGCGTGCCGCCGGCGAACGCTGGCTGGCCGCACCCGATAACGGCACCAAACCAAGCCGGGAACTGATGACCAGCCTGCTCACCCAGTGGCTGCTCCGCGGAGTCGCGCCCAGCCGTGCGGACCCGGTAACCCGTTCCGGGCCGCCCTCCCAAGCCGGCGCCCCAGACTGAGCCAGGGGCAGGCTGAGCCAGCCCAGCCGCCGCACCGCCGCAGCCGCAGCAGCCGCTGCTGACCATCCGACCTATTTGTGACGACTGAAGGAACAACCGATGACGTATCCCCCCACTGCCGAAACCCCGGAACCGGTTGAAGACAGCGGCGCTACCGTTGACGTGGCCGGGCTCGGCGAGGTCTTGCTGGGCCGCTGGGCCGAGATCCGCAAAGCCGCGCGCGAGCTCGCCGGCCGGCCGGAAATCCACCGGATCGACGGCCTGCCGATGGAGGAGCACCGCGAACGGGTGGTGGGCCAGCTGAAGTACCTGGTGGACGCCGGGACCGTGCACCGCGCCTTCCCCCGGCGGCTGGGCGGAGAGGACAATCACGGCGGCAACATCGCCGGTTTCGAGGAACTGGTCACCGCCGACCCCTCGCTGCAGATCAAGGCCGGCGTCCAGTGGGGCCTGTTCGGAGCCGCCGTGCTGCACCTGGGCACCACGGAACACCACGACAAGTGGCTGCCGGACATCATGAGCCTGAAGACCCCCGGCGCCTTCGCCATGACCGAGACCGGCCACGGGTCGGACGTTGCCAGCATCGCCACCACCGCCACGTACGATCCGGAGACGCAGGAATTCGTCATCCACACCCCGTTCCGCGCCGCCTGGAAGGACTACCTGGGCAACGCCGCCAATGACGGCTTGGCCGCCGTGGTGTTCGCCCACCTGATCACCCACGGCGTGGACCATGGCGTCCACGCGTTCTACGTCCCGCTTCGCGACGAGCAGCGCAACTTCCTGCCCGGCATCGGCGGCGAGGACGACGGCTACAAGGGCGGCCTGAACGGCATCGACAACGGCCGGCTGCACTTCGACCAAGTCCGTGTTCCGCGCACGAACTTGCTGAACCGGTACGGAGACGTGGCCGAGGACGGCACCTACTCCTCCCCCATCGCCAGCCCCGGCCGCCGCTTCTTCACCATGCTGGGCACCCTGGTGCAGGGCCGGGTCTCGCTGGACGGCGCCGCGGTGGCCGCCAGCAAGGTGGCGCTGGCCATCGCCGTCCGTTACGCCACCGAGCGGCGGCAGTTCAACGCCTCCTCGGACATGGTCGAAGAGGTGCTGCTGGACTACCAGCGCCACCAGCGCCGGCTGCTGCCCCGGCTGGCCACCACCTACGCGGCGTCGTTCGCGCATGAACAACTGCTGCAGAAGTTCGACGACGTCTTCTCCGGTGCCCATGACACCGACGAGGACCGGCAGGACCTGGAAACCCTGGCGGCGGCGCTAAAATCGCTCAGCACCTGGCACGCCCTGGACACGCTGCAGGAGTGCCGCGAGGCGACCGGCGGCGCCGGCTTCCTGGCCGAGAACCGGTTCGCCGCCCTGCGCGCCGACCTGGACATCTACGCCACCTTCGAAGGCGACAACACGGTGCTGCTGCAGTTGGTCGCCAAGCGCCTGCTGGCGGACTACGCCAATGAATTCCGCCACGCCGACTTCGGCGTGATGGCCCGCTGGGTGGCGCACCAGGCGGCCGACGTCACGCTGCACCGCACCGGCCTGCGCCAGGTGGCGCAGACCTTCGCGGACAGCGGATCGGAACGCAAGAGCGCCAATTACCTCAAGGATCCGGAGACCCAGCGCCAGCTGCTCACCGACCGGGTCTCCACCATGGTGGCGGGGATCGGCGGCGCGCTGCGCAACGCCACCAGGCTTCCACAAAAGGAGGCCGCGGCGCTGTTCAACGAACACCAGCATGAGCTGATCGAGGCGGCCCGCGCGCACGCCGAACTGCTGCAGTGGGAAGCGTTCACCGCCGCGCTCACCCAGATCGACGACCACGGCACCCGGCAGGTGCTGACCTGGCTGCGGGACCTGTTCGGGCTGTCGCTGGTGGAGAAGAATCTGGGCTGGTACCTGATGTACGGCCGGCTGTCAGCGCAACGCGCCCGCATCCTCGGTACCTACATCAACCGGCTGCTGTCCCGGCTGCGCCCGCACGCCCGCGACCTAGTGGATGCCTTCGGCTACGGCCCGGAGCATCTGCGCGCCAAGATTGCCAGCGGCGCGGAGCAGGAACGCCAGGATGAAGCCATGGCCTATGCCCGCTCACGGCGCGCCAGCGGCGAGGCCCCGCTGGACGAAAAGGTACTCATCGCCCGCCGCAAGGCCGCGGAGAAGCTCAGCCAGAAGCGGCAGAAAACGGAAGCCAAGGGCTAGGACAACGACGGCGGGGCTCCCCCAGGCGACACGGCTCGCCTGGGCGGGGCCCCGCCGTCGTGAGCGGAGCCAGACCAGCTAAGATTTTCTGGGCCCGCTACTCCCTTCCGCGGGCGGAAAGCACTTCCATGTCCTTCACCCAGAATGCCCTTGCCCGCTGGCAGGAGCTGCAGGCGCTGGCCGCCACACCCGGCCTCAAGCTCGCCTCCGCCAGCCCGTGGGTGCCGGCGCTGTTCAGGACCGCTTTCACCCGTTCCCGGCCGCGGCTGCAGCTGGAGGAGTTTCACCGCAGCACCGACTCGTTCCTGGCCGAGCTGCGCCGAGCCGGGGTGGAACTGCGTGTGGACTGGTCAGCGCGCCAGTATGCCGATGACTGGGTGGCCCGGCGCTATCTGTCCCGGCTGCGTGAGGACGGACGGTTCATCTACGAGCCCACCGAAACCACCGTGCGGTTCCTGGAGTACCTGGACGGCTTGACCGGGACTTCCTCGTCGCTGAACAGCTCCCGCCTGGCCACACTGCTCACCCGCGTGGAAGCGCTGGCCCATGAAACCGATCCTGATCCCGAGGCCCGGATCGCCGTGCTGCAGGCTGAAATCGACCAGCGGCAGGAAAAGATTCGCGCGCTGGAAGCCGGCGAAGCACCGGCGTCGTTGCCCGACGCCACGGCGGTGGAGGCCGCCCGCGATGTCTTGGCGCTGGCTGCCGGCCTGCCGGCCGATTTCAAGCGGATGCGTGACGGCCTGGAGCTGATGCTGCACACGCTGCGCGCCGAGATCGTGGAGTCGAACGCCACCAAGGGCATCACCATGGGCGAGGTCCTGGAGGCGGACAAGCGGCTGCGCGGCACCAGCGAAGGCCGGACCTACGAGAGCTTCACGGCCTTTTTGAACGACGAGGAGCAGCAGCAGCGCTTCCGGCAGGCGATCGCCGAGGTGCTCGAGCGGGACTTTGCCGACGCGCTGGATGCCGAGGACCGGCGGGCACTGCAGCGGCTCATGCCCCAGTTGCGGGCGCAATCGGCGGAAATCCACCGCATCTACGGGCGGCTCTCGGAGAGCATGCACACCTTTGTGCAGTCGGACGACGTCCGCGAATCGATCCAGCTGCGGCAGGCAATCCGTGCGGCCGAGGCCGCCATCCTCAAGTCCCGGCGCAGCCTGCCGGGCCGCCGTGCGGTGATCCCCGCGCCCGAACTCTTCGGCGCCGGCTTTGAATCGGTGAGCATGGTCCGGCTCTACGACCCGCAGGACCATCAGGCCCCGGCCAAGCTGCCGGCACCGCCGGCGTTCACCGAAGCGGACATCCACCGTGCGGTCCGCACGCCGCAGGCGGACGCAGCGGTCCTCTCCCACGCCGTGCGCACCGCCGTGGAGGCCCGCGGGCCGGCTCCGTTGTCCGCGGTCTACGCCCAGTTGGAACCGCAACACCGGCACCTGAACAGCCTGCGATGGCTGCTGCAGCATGCCTTGAATTCCGGCGGCACGTTGGACCCGCAGGCGACCGACACCGTGACCCTGATCCAGATCGACGGCAGCGAACGCACCGCAGTGCTGCCTGCCGTTACCTTCACGAAAGCTGCAGATTCATGAACGAGATGACCGAGGTCCGCCTTGCCACCGACGGAGGTCCCGACGACGGCGTCCCGCTGGATGAATCGGCGGGGCGTCAAGAACACGGGCTTGCCGACGCCGGGCTGGACGACCGGACCGGGCTGGACGACCCGGCCGGGCTGGGAGAACCGGTTGAGCTTGAAGAACCGGCCGAACGGGCTGTGCCTGCACGGGACGAGGTCCGAGACGGGCCCGAATTGTTCGACGGCGATACCGGCACCCTGCCGCTGAAGCTGCGCCAAGCCCTTGTCAGACTGCTGCGCGGCCCTTATCTGGACGCCGGTTCCACGGACCGGGTCTACGAGACCGTGGTGGAACACCGGCAGATCCTCGCCTCCCGGCTCAGCGAGCTGTTCCTGCAACTGGTCATTGACGAAGACCGCAAGGTCGCCATGCTGCGCCCGGTCCCGATGGCCGAACCGCACACCACTGCCCTGCAGCGGCAGCGGGAAATGACCCGGGAAGAGACGCTGCTGCTGCTGCGCATGCGCCTGGTGCAGGACCGGCACGCCGGCACCGGAACCGAACCGCTGATCAGCCGCGCCGACGTTATCGACGTGCTGCAGGACTACGTGGATCCGGAACAGCGCGATGCCAAGCACGTGGAAGATCTGGCCGACGCCTCCATCCGCAAGCTGGCCAACGAGCGCCGGCTGCTGCAGGCAACCGAGCTTCCGGACGTGTGGGTCATTTCGCCGGCCCTGCCGCTGGCCTTGCCTTTCGAGAACATCGGCGACATCCCTGCGGTGATCGGCTCGCTGGCCGGCGACGGCCTGCAGGCGGACGGTGCACCGGAGACGGACCAGTTGGCTTTCGACGGCGGAGAGGCCTGAGCATGAGCATTGAGACAATCCTGCCGATGGACGGGCTGCTCAATCCGGGCCAGCACCGGCTCACCTCCGTGCAGTTGGTCAACTGGGGCACCTTCGACGGCGCCCACACCATCCGGGTGGACCGCGCCGGCACCCTGTTGACCGGCGGCTCCGGCGTGGGCAAATCCACCATCTTCGACGGCATGCTGCAGGTACTGGACGCCCGGCCAAAGATGAACGAGGCCGCGCAGACCAACTCGGGCCAAGCGTCCGAGGAACGGCGCACCGCGTTCAGCTACATGCGCGGCCGGTTGGGCGCCACGCCGGCCGACGGCGATGATTCCCAGACCGCCACGTTCTATCAGCGTCCCGGCGCCATCTGGTCGGCGGTCTGCCTGACTTTCGACAATGCCCTGGGCCAGACCACCAGCCTCGCCGTGATGCTGGATCTCCCGGTGAACGGCACGGAACACAACGTGGGCCGTTTCTACGTGCTGCACAACAAGCCGCTGGACATCCCCGGTCTCGAGTCCGGCATGGTGGGCCGCTTCAGCAAGACATCACTCGAGGCGCTGCTCCCCGGCAGCCAGGTCTTCGATTCACACAAGGCCTTCGCGGAACGTTTTCGGCAGGCACTGGGCATCGACCAGGAAAAAGCCTTTGGACTGCTGCGCACGCTGCAGACCGGCAAGGGACTGGGCGGCACCGTCAACGAATTTTTCCGCAACCACGTTCTGGATACACCGCGGACGCTGGCCGCGGCCGAAGAGGCCGTGCAGGACTTCAGCCATCTGCGCAGCATCCGGCGGCAGCTGGAACGTGTCCGGCAGCAACGGGACCTGCTGGCTCCCGTGCCCCGGCTGCACCAACAGCTGCGGGAGACGCAGTCGCAGCTGGATCGCAACATCCTCCTGGCCGATGTCGCGCTGTCGCTCTACCGGCGCCGGCTGGCGCTTGAGTGCCAGGACCGGCAGATCGACCTGCTGGAGGCGGAAGCGGCCACCGCAGCACAGGAGTTGGTAGCGACTGAAGCTGCACGCGCCGCACTCAAGCAGCAGACGGCCCAGCTGACCGCACGGTACGGCAGCGAGGGCGGCGCCGCCGTCGCCACCTTGGAGCGGGAACTGGCCGCAGCCCAGTCCGAGCTCCGGGCCCGCCAGTCGGTCGAGGATACCTTCCGGGCCGAAGCGGAGGCCGCGGGCCTCGACGCCGATTTCAGCCCCGGCGGACTGGCGGCAGCGCGCAGCCGCGCCGCGGCACTGGTCAAGGAACTGCTCACCGAGGCCGAATCCGTGCGCGAACGCAGCAACGACGCGCAGGGCGAGGCCTGGAGCCTCAAGGGACAGATCAAGGCACTGGAGCAGGAAATCGAGTCCTTCCGCCGCCGCAGCAGCAACATCCGCCCGGAGAGCCTGGAACGCCGACGGCAGATCTGCGCCGCGACCGGCATCCCGGAAGAGGAACTGCCCTTTGCCGGCGAGCTGATCGACCTTGACCCCGCCCAAGCCCGCTGGCGGCCTGCAGCCGAACGAGCGTTGCGCTCCCTGGCTTCGGCGCTGCTGGTGCCAGGCGAGCGGATGAAGGCCGTAACCCGGTATCTGAACGAGCACAATATCCGCAGCTTCCTGCGGATCATCGATGTCAGTGCCCCGCTGGACGGCAAGGCCGATGCCGACCGAGACGACCTGGTCACCAAGCTGGTCACCAAGGACACCGCGATGGGCCAATGGGTCCGGCGCAAGATCACGGCCCATTACGACTACGTCTGCGTCGAGGAGCCGGAGCAGCTGGCCAAGGTCTCCCGCGGCGTGACCTTGGGCGGCGCGGTCAAGCGCAGCAGCAGCACCACCGAAAAGGACGACCGGCACACCGGAGCGTCCGACCACCTGCTGGGCTTCGACAACCAGGACAAGATCGCCGCACTCGCCACCCGGCTGCTGGAACTGCGGGACACCTACGGCACGGCCGATTCCGAGTCTGCCGAACGCGCCCGGGAACAGCAGGACCTCGGCCAGCGGCTGGCCGCGGCCAAAGCCATTGCTGCCGACACCCGGAGCTGGGAGGAGATCTCCACCGACGCACACGCCGCGGCGGTGGCAGCGGCGGCTGAACGGTTGGAGCAGGCCCGGGACGCCAACACTGATCTGGAACAACTGCGGTTTGAACTGGAGACGGCCGAACTGGACATCACGGCCGCGACCGAGAAGATCGGGGTTCTCAAGGGCGAAGCCACCCGATTGTCCGCCGGGCTGGCTGCCGCGCGCAACCGCCGCGACGGCCTGGCCGGGGACGGCACATCGGCCGGCCAGCTGACCGAGGAACTGGCGTCCGAACTTGACGCATTGTTTGCCCCGCATGGCGAAGTGACCGATCTGGAGTTCCTCGGCGATGTCTGCACCAAGGTGGAACGCGACATGCTGACCTCCCGCGGCACGCTGGAACGGGCCAAGCTGGAGGCCGGCAACCAACTCGTGAAGATCTTCGAGGCCTACAACCGGCAGTGGGGGTCGGACTACGGCACCTCGCTGGACGCCGCCGCCGACTACGAGGCCCGCTACCACGACATTGTGGGCGAAGGCCTGCCGCAGCGGGAGGCAGAGTTCCGCGAGTACTTCAACAACCGCACCTACGAACGCTTCAGCGACCTGCTCCAGTTGCTGGATGAAGAACGCCGCACCATAGCGTCCCGGCTGCAGCCGCTGAACCAGATCCTGCGGCGGGTCAACTACCACGCGGACAGCCACCTGCAGATCGAGATTGCCAACGCCGTCCCGGACGCTTCACACAAGTTCCGGACCGACCTGAAGAACGCTCTACCAGTGATGGGCCAGCGGCAGACCGGCGACGACATGGACGCCCGCTACCTGGCCCTGGACCGCATCGTGGAGCGGCTGGCTTCGGAGGACGACCGCCGCTGGCGCGCGGAGGTCCTGGACGTGCGGTCGCACGTGGACATCACCTGCACCAACCAGCTGGCGGACGGCCGCGCCTACACCAACCTGCAGGCCAGCCTGATGTCCGGAGGCGAGGGCCAGCGCTTCACCGCATTCATCATGGCCTCGGCGCTGGCCTACCAGCTCGGCATCGCCGGCCAGGGCTTCAGCACCTTCGGCACGGTCATGATGGACGAGGCGTTCGTGAAGTCGTCGCTGGCCTTCGCCGAGGCCAGCATCAATGCGCTCCACGAGTTCGGCTTCCAGCTGCTCTTGGCGGCGCCGGAGGACAAGGTGGATCTGGCCCGCTTCCTCGGCTCCGTCACGGAAGTCCTGCGCGACGAGTCCGCCAATCGTTCAGGCATCCTGGACCGTGGCCGTTCACTGGCCCGCCCGGTGGACATCGTCCTGCGCTGAACCCTGCCGGCTGATGCAGTGGTATGACTAGGGCATGTCGAAGGTGCACGCCGGGATGCGTCGCTGGCCGTCACCCCGGTCATTGAGTGTCCGTAGGGTGTTGGCCGGCCTGGTGCTGGCCGTTGTACTGCCGGCCGGCTTACAGTTCCTCCTGCTGCAGGTTTGGCACGCCAATCTGGTCACCGCGTCGTTGGTCCAGCTCACCGGAGCCGTTGGCGTGGCACTGGTGGGCGGGATCTGGCCTGCCCTCTTGGCCGCTCTCTGGAGCAGCCTGCTCTTGAACTACTTCATGACCGAGCCCACCGGTCAACTGCTGATCCACGAGACCGACATGGCCGTGGCCTTGTTGTGTTTAGTCGCCGTCGCCGGCGCCGTGGCCTGGGTCGTGGACGTATCTGCCCGGCGGGCCGCGCGGGCGCGCCAAGCCGGTGCCGAGGCTGCGGTGTTGAATGAGCTGACGCGGGTGGCGATCGCCACCGAGGACCCCCTGCGGAGCTTGTTGGAACAGGCCCGGCAAGTGTTCAAGGCCAATGCCGCGGCGCTGTTCGTGCGGCCTTCCGGCAGCGGATCGGACACCGGCGCTGAACCCGGCTGGGTCCTGCTCGCCGGTGCCGGCCAGCAGCTGGGGTCTCCGGACGCCGCCGACACCGTCGAACGAGTGGACGACAACACGGTGATGACCCTGCTGGGTCCTCACCTGACGGCTGGCGAGAGCCAGCTGTTGAAGGCTTTCGCCGCGCAGGCCGCAGCATTGCGTGCCCGCCAACAGTTGATGATCAGCCGGCTCGAAAACGAACGCTTGGCCCAGGACAACTTGATGCGCGGTTCAATCCTCCAGGCCGTCAGCCACGATCTGCGCACCCCGCTGGCCGGGATCAAATTCTCGGTCAGCAGCCTGCTGCATCAGGGCGGTTCGTTCAGCACCGAGGAGCAGCGAGAGCTCCTGCAGACGACCGATGCCTACGCCGACCAACTGGGGCTGCTGGTGGAGAACCTGTTGGATATGTCCCGCATCAGCAGCGGATCCGTCGGGCCCCTGCTCGGACCAGTTCACTGGGAAGACGTGCTTCCGGGAGCCCTGCGCACCGTGCCGCCCGAGTCGGTGGCCTGCCAGATTGCCGAGGATTGCCCGCCGGTGGAGGCCGACCCGGGGCTGCTGGAGCGGGTGATTGCGAACTTGGTCGAAAATGCCGCCCGTCACGCTCAACCCTCGATGATCACGCTGCAGGCCGGGAAACCGCTGCAGGCCGGGGAACCGCCGTCAGCAGGGAGCCGGGTGCACGGGGAATTGCGGATTATCGACGCCGGGACCGGCCAGCTGCCGCATGATCTGGAAGAAATGTTCAAGCCCTTCCAGCGGATGACCGACTCGGGGGAAGACGCCGGCGTCGGGTTGGGTCTTGCGGTCGCCCGGGGCTTGACCGAGGCGATGGGCGGAACCCTGCACCCAGAGCGCAGCCCTGGCGGAGGGCTGACGATGGTGCTGCGGCTTCCCTTGGCCGTTCCCCGTGCATCACCCAACGCCCAACCCGACGCCCAGGGCATCCGGCAGGAAGACCGGTGACAACCATCCTGGTAGTAGAAGACGAGCGCCGCTTGTTGCGGGCGCTGCAGCTGACACTGCGGGCCAATGGGTACACCGTTGTCGCCGCGCCCACGGGCAGCAGCGCCCTGGCGACGTTGGCTGAAGGGCCGGTGGACGCCCTGGTGCTCGACCTGGGGCTGCCGGACATGGACGGGGTCGAGATCATCCGCCGCGTCCGGTCCGGTACGCAGACCCCGATTCTGGTGCTGTCCGCGCGCCATGCCTCCGCCCAAAAGGTCAGCGCGCTTGATGCGGGGGCGGACGACTACGTGACTAAACCGTTCGGGCTGGACGAACTGCTGGCCCGGTTACGGGCACTCCTGCGCCGCGGCCAGACCGGAAGCCAGGACGAGGTGGTGGAGGCGGCTGGCTTCGTGCTCAATTTTGCTGCACGCCGGGCGGAGAAGCAGGGCACCGCCGTCAAGCTCACGCCGACGGAATGGAAGATCCTTGAAGTGTTGACGCGCCAGCCCGGCAGACTGGTACCCCATCGGCAGGTACTGGAGCATGTGTGGGGACCGGCGTATGTGAAGGAGACCCAGTATTTGCGGGTGTACATCGCCCAGTTGCGCCGGAAGCTGGAAGCCGACCCGGGGCGGCCGAGGCATCTGATCACCGAGCCCGGGCTCGGCTACCGGTTCGATCCCTGACCAGACCGGCCCCGCGAACCAGACCGGCCGGCGTGATATCACCGGTTCGGGGGCACCGGTCAGCCAACATGCACCCAGGGCCGGCTGGTCACATCCGGTTCGGCTTCGCGCAGGATTTCCCGGGTGACCGGGGCGATTTCCCCTTCGCCGAAGACCAGGAAACGCAGCAGGTTGCTGATCGGGTTGCCCTCCGTCCAGCGGAAGTAGACGTGGGGCATCAGCCCGGTGATGTCGCGGATGTGCAGCAGCACCGAGGCGATGGTGTTGGGTACCACGGGACCATGGACTTCAAGAATGCCGTACCCGTGGCGGCTCACCCCGTGGACCTCCAGTTCCGTCTCGAAGTCAGATGAGTCATCGACAATGACTTCCAGGAACACCGGCACCTCGTCGGCCGGCAGGTTATTCACCACACGGGCGGCTGCCAGCTTCTTCCGGTAGGCCTCCGCGTCCAGCCGTTTGGGTTCGTGAGCGATGAACAAGAGCGGCCCGGTGTCCGACCGTGCGATCAGCTCGACCGCATGTTCGTCGAAATGGACGTGCGTTGCATGCAGCTCGAAAGAGCGTCTGGTCCGCGAGATGAACGAGATGACGACGATGCCCAGAATGAACAGCGACGCGATCCGGATACCTTCGGGCCGCTCCACGATGTTCGCTGCTGTGGTGTAGACGAATGCCGCCGTGATCGTCCCGAAACCCCACGCGAGTCGCCGCTGACCCCGTGACCGTGCCGACAGCGTGACTGCCGCGGCGGCCGAAGTTATCAGGACCAGCACACCGGTGGCGTAGGCCCCGCCCTGTGCGTCGACGTCGGCCTCGAAGGCCACCGTGACCAGGAAAGCAATGGCGCAAAACACCAGCACCAGCGGGCGTGAGGCTTTCGTCCAAGCGGGGGCCATGCCGTAGCGGGGCAGATACCGAGGGACCACGTTGAGCAGTCCGGCCATCGCCGATGCGCCCGCGAACCACAGGATCGTGATGGTGCTGGCGTCGTACAGCGACCCGAACACCGGGCCCAAAAGCTCATGCGCCAGGTACGCCAACGCCCGCCCGTTCGCGGCTCCCCCGGGCTGGAATTCCGGCGCCGGGATCAGCAGCACGGAAACAAAGCTGCTGGAGATCAGGAATCCGCTCATGATCAGCGCCGCGACGGTCAGCAGCCGCTGGGTTCCGTGGATCCTGCCGGCCAACCGGTTCCCGGCGTCGTGGAGATTGTCCCCGGCGGCGCGGAGGTCGCCGCGAATCTGGGGCATGACGGCCACCCCGGTCTCGAAACCGGACAGGCCCAGGGCAAGCTTGGGGAACACCAGCAGAACGACGGCGGCGATCAGCAGCGGATTTCCGTGCGACGCCGTCAGCACCTGCCACCAATCCGCCACCACCAGCGGGTGCGCCACCACGTCAACCAGGCACACGGTCACCAGCACTGTGTTCAGGGCCAGATAGGCGGCGACCACGACGACCGCAACCCCGATGGCTTCCCGGAACCCGCGCAGAAACACCGCGGTCAAAGCGCCCAGGAGAACCAGTGTGATCGCCACATTCTGGCCTTCCAGCCACTGCGGCAGAAATGGATTCTCGATGAGGTGGGCGGTGGCATCCGCGGCCGACAACGTCATGGTGATCATGAAGTCCGTCGCCACGAACCCCAGCAGCGCCAGCACCAGCAGCTTCCCCCGCCAGCGCGGCAACAGCCGTTCCAGCATCGCAATGGATCCGGAGCCGTGCGGGCTTTCCTGCGCCACCCGGCGGTAGACGGGCAGGGCGCCGCACAGGGTGACGAGGACCACCAGCATGGTGGCCAGCGGCGAGACGGCACCGGCGGCCAGCGCAGCAATGGCCGGCTGATAGCCCAAGGTTGAAAAGTAGTCCACGCCGGTCAAACACATCACTTTCCACCACGGGTGGCCATGCTCCAGCGGATCCACCGTCCCATGGGGGCCCTGCTTCACCCCACTGGCGGCCGGCAGGTCGTGCAGCAGCCAGCCCCGCAGCCGCGCTGCCAGGGGCGCCTTGGGTGCTGACGGATCGAAAGGAGGCAAACTCAAGGTGGTCATCGAACCAAACCCTTTCAACGGGGCCCATCGTGAGGACCCGTTGTCACGGTAGGCGCGTTGGAGCCCGGTTCACGCAGTCTTAACGCCTTCTTGATACCCGGGAGAGGCGTTGTTCTCGCCTGTGGCCCGGCTCCCGGAGATGACGCCGGAGGACTAAAGTTCTGCCATGGGAACGCCGTGGGATCCCACACTTCCAGGCGTGCTGCGGCTGCCGTCGGGGCGGCTGGTGCGCGGACGGGCCTTGCTCAAGCCGATGCCCGCGGGCCCGACGCCGGAGTTCGCCCTCTACCTGAAGCACGGGCCACCACTGGCCACCGACTGGGAACAGCGCTGGGTGCGCTGGCGCGATCTTCGGCTGCCGGATGATTTCCACGACGCCGCGGCCGCCTTCCGCGAGGCATGGCTGCGGGCAGCGGACGAGCGGGTGGAGGTGGCCTGTTTCGGCGGACGCGGGCGGACCGGCACGGCGTTGGCCTGCATGGCCATCCTGGACGGCGTCCCACGGACCGAAGCCGTCGAGTACGTCAGGGCGCGCTACCGGCCGGGCGCCGTCGAGACTCCGTGGCAGCGGCGGTTCGTGCGCCGCTTCCCTCAGCCCAGCACGCTGCTGTAGACCTCCAGGGTCTTGCCGGCGATCGAGTCCCAGGAGAAGTGCTCCTCGGCGCGCCGGCGGCCGGCCTCGCCCTGTCGGCGAGCCGCGGCCGGATCGGCCAGGGTCCGGTTCAACGCCGCGGCGAAGTCGCGCACGAACTGTTCCTCATCCAGCGGCGTTCCGGTCCCGTCGGCCCTCTGTTCCAAGGGGACCAGGGCGCCGGTGATGCCGTCGTCGACCACCTCCGGGATGCCGCCGGTGGCGCTGGCCACCACAGGCGCGCCGCAGGCCATCGCCTCAAGGTTCACGATGCCCAGCGGCTCGTAGATGGACGGGCAGGCGAAGAGGGTCGCGTGGCTGAGCACCTGGATCAGTTCGGCGCGCGGCAGCATCCGCTCGATCACCACCACGCCGTCGCGGGTTTCGCGCAGTCCGGCGATCAGGGCGTTGACCTCGGCCGCCAGTTCCGGGGTATCGGCGGCGCCGGCGCAGAGCACCAGCTGTACCTCCGGCGGCAGCAGCGCAGCAGCGCGCAGCAGGTACGGCACGCCCTTCTGCCGGGTAATCCGCCCCACGAAGACCACGCTGGGCCGGCCCGGGTCGATGCCCAAAGCGCGCACGGCGTCGTCGTTAAGATCCGGTTTCCACTGCTGAACATCCACGCCGTTGTGGACCACCTGCACCCGGCCGGGATCCACCTCCGGGTAGCAGCGCAGGATGTCCTTGCGCATCCCGGCCGAGACCGCGATAACGGCGGCCGCCGCTTCGTAGGCCGTGCGCTCTGCCCAGGAGGAGAGCCGGTAGCCCCCGCCCAGTTGCTCGGCCTTCCACGGACGCAACGGCTCCAGCGAATGTGCGCTCAGCACGTGCGGGACATTGTGCAGCAGCGAGCCCAGATGCCCTGCCATATTGGCGTACCACGTGTGGGAATGGATCAGCTCCGCCCCGGCGAAGCCATTCAGCATCTGCAGGTCGACGCCGAGGGTCTGCACGGCCGGGTTGGCCTCCGCCAGCCCGGCCGGAGCGGCGTAACTGCGTACGGTTGCGCCGTGGAAGTCGGACGGTCGCTCAGCCCCGAAGGCATGGACGTGCAGGTCCAGCCTTCCGGCCAGCACACGGCTGAGTTCGGCCACATGCACACCGGCCCCGCCGTAGATCTCCGGTGGGAATTCTTTTGTCACAATATCTACGCGCACGAAACCTAACGTAGTGCACGCGGGAGGCTTCCTCTAGTGTGAGCAGGGAGGGGGATGTCACGTTTCGGCCCGAATCGGCCGTGACGCCTGTGAAGGGGGAAAAATCATGGCACAGAAGAAGGTGCTGGCCGTAGTACTCGCCGGCGGCGAGGGAAAGCGGCTCATGCCGCTCACTGCGGACCGGGCCAAACCGGCGGTGCCGTTCGCCGGCAGCTACCGTTTGATCGACTTTGCACTGTCCAACCTGGTGAATTCCGGCTACCGGCAGATCGTGGTGCTGACGCAGTACAAATCGCACAGCCTCGACCGGCACATTTCCGAAACATGGCGGATGGCCTCGCAGCTGGGCAACTACGTTGCCTCGGTACCGGCGCAGCAACGGCGCGGCAAGAGCTGGTTCCTGGGCAGCGCCAATGCGATCTACCAGTCGCTGAACCTGATCCACGATGCCAAGCCGGACATCGTCGTGGTGGTCGGCGCGGACCACGTCTACCGGATGGACTTCTCCCAGATGGTGGACGAACACATCGCTTCCGGCGCGCCCGCCAGTGTGGCCGCGGTACGCCAACCGCTCGAGCTGGCCAACCAGTTCGGTGTCATCGAGTCGGAGCCTGATGCACCGACGAAGATCCGTGCGTTCGTCGAAAAGCCGGCGACCACTCCGGGACTGGCCGATGACCCGCACAGTTTCCTGGCCTCGATGGGAAACTACGTCTTCAACACCGATGCCCTGCTGCGGGCGCTGGAGGCCGACGCCGAGCGGCTGGACACCGACCACGACATGGGCGGCGACATCATCCCCTACTTCGTGGAACGCGGCGAGGCAGCGGTCTACGATTTCACCGCCAACACCGTTCCGGGCTCCACCGGGGTGGACCGGCAGTATTGGCGCGACGTCGGAACGCTGGATTCGTACTACGAGGCGCACATGGACCTGATCAGTCCGCTGCCGGCCTTCAACCTGTACAACCTGCAGTGGCCGATTTACACGAGGCAGTCGGTTTCGCCCCCGGCCAAGCTAGTCCGCGGGATGAGCGGCACTGCGGGTACGGCCCACGACTCCCTGCTCTCCCAGGGCGTGGTTGTTTCCGGCGCAGAGGTCACCGAATCCGTGCTCTCGACCGATGTCTTCGTTGCCGAGGCCGCCCAGGTCCATGGCAGTGTCCTGATGGACAACGTGAGAGTGGGCGAAGGCGCCGTGGTACGGAGAGCCATCGTGGACAAGAATGTGCACATCCCGGCCGGGGCCACCATCGGGGTGGACCCGGAACTCGACCGCGCGCGCGGCTTCACCGTGACCGATTCCGGTTTGACGGTGCTGAGCAAAGACGAACGCGTGTTGCTCACCGCTCCGACCGATGCCGAAGCTGCCAACAAATCTGCAGGCTTGTAGTCTGCACCACAGCGCCTCAGCCTTGTGACGACGAGCCAGCCGCGGGAGAGCGGGAAGGTCCGGAATCCACCCGAGCCGGCCGCCTCCCGGTCCCGCATCGAACGCTGGCTGCGCCGCGTCGGGCCGGGACTCTTGCTGGCGGCAACGGCCGTGCTCGTATCCTTTGGCCTGCACTGGCTGGTGCCCGCAGTCCCGGTGATGAGCTTCGCCGTCGTCCTGGGGATTCTGGCCGCCAACGTGCCGCCGACCGCCGCGTGGACCGGCGGCGCGGGACAGCCGGGCCTGGCCTTCTGCGCCCGGACGCTGATGCGCGCCGGGATTGTGCTGCTCGGCTCCCGGCTGGCGTTGTCGGATCTGGCAGAGCTGGGCTGGTTCGCGCTGGTGCTGGTGGTGCTGGTGCTGCTGCTCGCGTTCGCCGGAACCTACCTGCTGGCGCGCTGGCACCGCCTGCCCGGAGACCAACCGGTGCTGTTGGCCGCCGGCTTCGCCATTTGCGGGGCATCGGCCATCGGTGCCGTCGCCGCCGCCCGCGGCAGCCGCGGTCAGGACAGCCTGATGCCCGTCGCCCTGGTCACGCTGTGCGGCACCCTGGCCATCGGGGTGCTGCCGGCCGTCATGGCCGTCGCCGGGATGCCGGCGGAGGTCTTCGGCTTCTGGGCCGGTGCGTCGGTGCACGATGTAGGACAGGTGGTGGCCACGGCGCAAACCGCGGGCACAGCGGCGCTGACCATCGCCGTCGTCGTCAAGCTGGCGCGTGTGGTGATGCTCGCGCCGCTGGCGGCCGCCGTGGCAGTGCACCGGCGCCACACGGCCAAGGCGCCACGGGCAGAGGGTGCCGGTGCGGCAGGTAAACAACCGCCGGTGGTGCCGCTGTTCATCCTCGGTTTCCTGGCGTTGGTGCTGCTGCGCAGTACGGGATGGCTGCCGCAGCCTGTGCTGGCCGGTACTGCCCTCGTGCAGGAGATCCTGCTGGCCGCAGCCTTGTTCGGGCTGGGGTCGGCCGTCCGGTTTCGGGAACTGCTCCGCTCGTCGCTGCCGGCGATCTCCACCGCGCTGCTGTCCTGGCTGCTGATCGCCGGGCTGGGCCTCGGCGCAGCCTGGCTGGCCATGGCCGGAAGCTGACGCCCTCCGCTCCGCCCTGCCCGGGCGCACGGAGCCGAGGGCCCTGGCCCGGAGGGCTGGCCCGAGAGGCACCTCCCCCAGCCGGGCCCCGCATGGTTAAATGGGCCGGGTGACGAACCAGAACCTCAGCCGCGACGAAGCGGCGGCCCGATCCGCCATCCTGCGGGTGGAAAGCTATGAGGTCTCGCTGGACCTGCGCGGCGCCGAGGACCAGGACGCACCGGGCTTCATCTCCAAAACGGTCATCACCTTCAGCTGCAGCGAGCCGGGCTCAACCGTGTTCGCAGACTTCATCCACGGCGGCGTCCACTCCGTGCTGCTCAACGGGCGCCCGCTGGATCCGGCCGAGGTCGTGGACGGTTCGCGCATCCTGCTGCCAGCGCTGGAAGCACAGAACCAGGCCATCATCACCGGCACCGCGCTGTACAGCAGCAGCGGCGAAGGCCTGCACCGGTTTGTTGATCCCGCCGACGGGAAAACCTACCTCTACACCCAGTACGAACCGGCCGATGCCCGGCGGGTGTTCGCCAACTTCGAACAGCCCGACCTGAAGGCCTCCTTCACCTTCCATGTTGCCGCGCCGGACGGCTGGACCGTCGCCTCGAACGCCGCCGTGGCCTCGACCGAGCCCCTGGCTTCCACGCCCGGGCACTCGGTCCGCCGCTTCCACCCGACCCAGCGCATCTCCACCTACATCACCACCGTCCTGGCCGGGCCCTACCACGCCGCTACGGACAGCTGGCACCGCCCGCTGCCCGACGGCGGCGTACTGCAGGTGCCGCTCGGTGCCTACTGCCGTGCCGCGCTGGCTGACTCCTTCGACCCGGACCAGATCTTCGCCGTCACCAAGGCCGGCCTCGACTTCTTCCACGACCTCTTCGATTACCCGTATCCGTTCGGCAAGTACGAGCAGGCGTTCGTCCCCGAGTACAACCTCGGCGCGATGGAGAATCCCGGCCTGGTCACCTTCACCGAGGCCTATGTCTTCTCCTCCCGCGCCACCGATGCGCAGTACCAGGCCCGCGCCAACACCATCCTGCACGAGATGGCGCACATGTGGTTCGGTGACCTGGTCACCATGAAGTGGTGGGACGACCTCTGGTTGAAGGAGTCGTTCGCCGACTACATGGGCGCCCTCGCCTCGGCCGAGGCCACGCAGTGGAGCAACGCGTGGATCACCTTCGCCAACCGGCGCAAGGGCTGGGCGTATGTGCAGGACCAGCTGCCCACCACCCACCCCATCGTCGCCGACATCCACGATCTGGAAGCGGCCAAGCAGAACTTTGACGGCATCACCTATGCCAAGGGCGCCTCGGTGCTCAAGCAGTTGGTGGCCTACGCCGGCTTCGACTCGTTCATCGGCGCCTCGCGCCGCTACTTCCGCGAAAATGCCTACGGCAACACGTCGCTGGCCGACTTCCTCACCGCGCTGAGCGCGGCCTCCGGCCGGGACATGGAGCACTGGGCGCGCCAGTGGCTGCAGACCGCCGGCATCTCCACCATGGCGCTGGACCTTAGGCACGACGGCGGGGCGATCGCCGCTGCGGCCCTCGTCCAGGATGCGGTGGATCCGGTGACGGACGAACCGGCGCACCGCCCGCACCGCTTGCGGCTGGGGTTCTACAACCCGGATTCCTCCGGCCGGTTGCTCCGCACGGACCAGCTGGAGCTGGACGTGGCCGGTCCCCGCACGGATCTTCCCGAGCTGGCCGGCAAGGACCAGCCGGCACTGCTGCTGCTCAACGACGATGACCTGACCTACGCCAAGATGGTCTTCGACCAGCGCTCACTGCAGACCGTGCTGACTTCGCTGGACCGGCTCAGCGATCCGCTGGCCCGTGCCCTGTGCTGGTCCAGCCTCTGGAACATGACGCGCGACGCGCTGCTCCCGGCCGCGGAGTATGTGGAGGCCGTGCAGCGCTTTGCCCCCGCCGAGACCGAGAACAGTGTGCTGCAGGTGGTTTTGGACTGCGCCAAGACGGCCATGGACCGGTATGCACCGGCACGCCGCCGGCCGGCCCTTCAGGAAGCTTTCGTCGCCGCTGCACGGCGCCAGGTGGAGGCCGCGGATCCGGGCAGTGACCGGCAACTGACCTGGGCGAGGTCGCTGGCCGCGGTGGCCCGAGCTGCGGACAGCCAGGCGCCTTTCCTGCGCGACCTGGTGCTGGGCAACGTGGTGGTGGACGGACTGGCCGTGGACACCGATCTGCGGTGGCGGTTCTGGCAGGCGCTGGCCGCCACCGGCCACGCCACCGTGGCCGAACTCGATGCGGCGCTGGAGGGAGACCAGACGGTTGTTGCGCGGGCCGGCCACCTGACTGCCTTGACTGCCAGGCCGGATCCGGAGGTCAAAGCCGAAGCGTGGCGCACGGCGGTGCACACCGATTCGCTATCGAACCAACTGCTGGACGCCACGATCGACGGTTTCTGCCAAGGACCGCACGACCTGCTGAGCGGGTACGTGGAACCCTACTTCTCGGAACTGGTGGCGATCTGGTCGGCCAAGAGCATCGAGATCGCGGCCCGGCTGGTCCGCGGGCTCTACCCCGGCGGGCAGGACCTTGCCGCCGGTCAGGCACCCACCGAGCACCCCGTCGTCGCCCGCACCGATGCCTGGCTGGAGGGCAACACCGATGCACCCGCCGCGCTGCGCCGCATCGTCGTCGAACAGCGCGACCACTTGGTCCGGGCGCTTCGCGCCCAGCAGGTGGGCAGCCCGGCGTAGGGCCGCGGCGAGACCGGCGTTGGGACCGGGTAGTTCCCCGCAGCTTCGGGCTGCACTACACTGTCAACTTCCGCGGGTCCGGTGTCGCTGGGAATGCCGGGCTCCAGTGGCAGGAGGATCAATGCCTAAGCTGCGAGTCCACAATTTCGCCGTCTCCCTGGACGGCTATGCCGCCGGTCCCCACCAGTCTCCGGATAATCCGCTGGGTGTGGCCGGCGAACAGCTGCACGAGTGGATCTTCCAGACCGAGGCCGGCAAACGGATGATCGGCGAAAGCGGCGGTTCCACCGGGCCCGACAACGACTTCGTCCTCGCTGGCGAGCGCGGCATCGGCGCCACCATCATGGGCCGAAACATGTTCGGGCCGGCCCGCCGTGACCAGGAGCCCCCGGGGTGGAAGGGCTGGTGGGGCGATGACCCGCCCTTCCACCACCCGGTCTTCGTGCTGACCCATCGCCCGCAACCGCCGATCAGCATGGCCGGCGGGACGGTCTTCCATTTCGTCGACGACGGGATCGAATCCGCGCTGCGGCAAGCCGCCGCCGCTGCCCGGGGGCTGGACGTCCGGCTCGGCGGCGGGGCCTGCACGGTGAACCAGTACCTGCGCGCCGGTCTGGTGGACGAACTGCATCTGGCGATCGTTCCGGTCCTGCTGGGCAGCGGCGAGCGGCTCTTCCAGAATCTAGATGCCGCCGCCCTGGGCTACGAATGCGTCCAATCCATCGCCTCCCCCACCGTGGCGCACGCAGTTCTGGCCAAGAAGGCCCGCTGAGCGCCCATCAGCGGCAACGAAGCTAGCAGTTGCCCGCTACGGCACCCGGTGCAGCCACTCGTCCGTGCCGAACTTGGTGGCCACCAGTTCACGGGCCATCGCCAGCTCGTCGTCCGAGAATCCGCTGTCCACGGCGGCGTAGCGGTCCTTGAACGTCCGGATCATCACGGCGATGATTTCTTCCCGGCTCAGGCCGGTCTGCCGACGCAGCGGATCGACGCGCTTCTTGGCGCTGGTTATGCCCTTATCGGAGATTTTCTCCTTGCCGATCCGCAGCACGTCGGTCATTTTGTCCGCGTCGATGTCGTAGGACATGGTCACGTGGTGGAGCATCCCGCCATTGGCCAACCGCTTCTGTGCGGCGCCGCCGATCTTGCCCTCCGGCGTCGCGATGTCGTTAAGGGGCTGGTAGAACGCCTTGATGCCGACCTTCGCCAGCGAGGCCATGACCCAGGCATCGAGGTACGCATAGGAGGCCTCAAAGCTCTGCCCGTCCACCAGGGTCTGCGGCAGGTACAGCGAGTAGGTGATGGCGTTGCCCCGCTCCATGAACATGGCCCCGCCGCCGCTGATCCGGCGCACCACGGTGATGCCGTGGCGTTCCGCACCATCTGGATCCACCTCATTGCGCACCGACTGGAAGCTGCCGATCACCACCGAGGGCGTCTCCCACTCCCAGAACCGCAGCGTCGGCAGCCGCTTCCCCGCGCCCACCTGGCGGGTCAGCACCTCGTCCATCGCCACATGCATGTGTGTGGGCAGCGGAGTGGGCGGGATGACCTGCCACTGGTGGTCCAACCATCCGGTGGCCTTGTTCAGGGCCCGGCGCACGGCAACGGCAACGGCGTCGGCTGAGAAGCCGAACAGCTGGGCGTCGGGCCGCAGCGCCGCAGTGATGGCCGCGGCGTAGCTGGTGTGGCTGCTTTCGGTGCTCATGCCCTCCAGCGCCATGTTGATGTCCGCCAGCGCTTCGTCCGGTTCCAGGAAGAAGTCCCCGCTGACCGACGGATGGACGATGCTCTGGTCCATCACATCAAAATCAACAACAACAAGCTTGCCGCCCTGGACCTTGTACTCTCCGTGGCGATGGTCGGACATACACGCTCTCCTTGGTCAGGCGGGATCGGCCGGGTTGCCGCCGGCGGGTCGGCAGGCGGTGGCTGGGGGCCACCACAGTCTTATCACGACGGCGCGGCCTCCTGCTGGCGGGCGCCGCTCCCTGACTGCGGTCAGCGGTCCGCGATGAATTCAGCTTTCTCCCAGCTGCCGCCGGGGCTGTGCCCAGAAGCCTTCCGTAGTGTCATAGACACCTCATCACGGTGCGAGTGAAAGAGGGACCGGACGTGCCCGGTCCAAGCGCCGGCGGGTATGGAGTATTTCCCCCGACTTCTCCATTACCTGCCGGCGCTTTTTCATGCCTTGTCTTTGCGCGTCCCGTCAACCAGCTTCAGGCCGATGACGCAGCCGATGATCCCGGCCAGGAACAGCACCTTCAGCACGCTGGCCTGCTCGCCCCCAAAGACCATGGCGTAGCCGACGGTCAGTGCCGCGCCCGCTCCGGTCCAGACAGCATAGGCGGTGCCGATGGGGATGCCGCGCATCGCGTAGCCCAGGCCGAGCATGCTCAGCGTTAGGGCCACGAAGAAGACGACCGTTGGCACCGGGTCGCTCAGGCCGTCGGACAGGCTCAGCGCGGTGGCCCATACGGCTTCCAGGACGGCGCTGAGCAGCAAGATGATCCAATACATGTGAGCCCCCCGTTAGCCGATCGCCTTGAGGCCGACGACGCAACCGATGATGCCCAGCAGCAGGGCGACCCGGATCAGCGAGGCCTTCTCGGCCCCGGTGACCATGGCGACGGCGGCCGTCAGCACCGCGCCGATGCCAACCCAGACCGCGTAGGCGGTTCCCACCGGTATGACGGTCATGGCGTAGGCCAGGCCGGCCATACTCAACGCCATGGCCACAACGAAAATGATTGACGGCCACAGCCGACGGAAGTTTTTGGATGCGCCCAGCGCCGTGGCCCACACGGCTTCCAGGACACCGGACAGGATGAGAATGACCCATTCCACGATTGATTCCTTTGGCCAGTCTTGTCGCGCACCGGGTACTGAACCGTCGTCCGGAGACCTAGGAAGGAGGTCTTGAATTCAAAAATAGCAAAGCACGACGCCGATGCGCAGCTTTGGTGGCCGACCTCACCAGCGCGCCGGCGAGCTGGGAGCGGGCTGGCGGATCACTCGTTGAATGCCTTTGTCCAGCATCAATCATCTTTGCCCAGAAGCCCGGCGACGAGTGCTTCGATGACATCGTCGGTGGACGTGTCAGGGTCCAGCGGGGTGGTGAGCCGGTCGAACAGCAAGCCGTCCACCGCATAGCGGAAGAGCGCAATTTTTCGGCCGTCTGGAAGCCCCGCCGCGGTGTTGAACGCAATCTCGTCCTCAAAGGCCGCCCGCTGCCATTCCGCCAGGACGGCTGCGACAGCTGGGCGGCGAGTACTTTCAAGGCGAAGCTCGAACAGCGCGAGCGTGACCTCCCGTTCCGCGGTTAGCCGACGCACGATATCGCGTAGATAGTCGGAGTAAAGCCTGCGGCTGGGCGGCTCGGCCGTAAGGCGCGCGAGGACCTCCGGCTCCGGGCCGAGACGCTCGCCAATGCGGTGGACGAGGCCGGCGATCAGCGCATCGCGGCTGCGGAAGTAATTCGACGTGGTCCCGACCGGGACTCCAGCCGCTTCATCGATCGCGCGGTGCGTCAGTCCGCGCGAGCCTTCGCCAGCGAGAACGGCCAAGCCGGCATCGGCGAGCAGTCGTCGCCGCTGCTCATTCTTTGCCATGCTCCCTTTCCTGCGGGAAGGCCACGCCTTCGCCGACCACCCGCAGGCAGAGCTCAGTCCCGGGCTTCGTGATGGAAGCGTTCCAGTGCCGAATAGTGATGACCTCGCCGCCGCCAGGGTATCGGTGCCCGTTGCCGGATGCGGCCCGCGCGGACGCACTATTCTCGGCCAGCTTGATGCGGACGGTGGTTTCCGGACCGAAGTAGTCGGTGTCGACGACCACGCCCCGGATGGGACCGTCCGGGGCAATGCGGATCTGCTCAGGGCGGAGCATGAGCTGAACCTTGCCCTGCGCCGGCGGCCGGCGGACCGGGACTCCGCCCAACGAGCAGGTCGCCAAGGAACCCTCCATCCATGCATCCAGGATCACCGCATCGCCCAGGAACTCGGCCGTGGCGCGGTCGGCCGGCCGCGTGTAGACCACAAAGGGGTTGCCGATCTGGGCCAGCTTTCCGCCGCGCATGATCGCTACTTGATCCGCAAAGGAGAGGGCTTCGGCTTGGTCGTGGGTCACCAGGATGGTGGTCACGCCGGCTTCGGTCAGCACCTTGGCGACGGCACGGCGGGTGGCAACCCGGAGCCCGGCGTCGAGTGATGAGAACGGCTCATCCAGGAGCATGAGTTCGGGTTCGCGGGCCAGCGCACGCGCCAAGGCCACGCGCTGCTGCTGGCCACCGGACAGTTGGTGCGGGCGTCGCTTTGCCATTGCAGCGTCCAGCGACACCATGTCCAGCAGGTCCTGGACGCGCGCGTTCACGGCCCGGCGACCGCCGTCGAGTTTTCCGGCATTGAGACCGAAAGCGATGTTCTGCCCCACCGTCAGATGCGGGAAGAGCGCGCCGTCCTGGGCGACGTAACCGACATGCCGCTTGTGGGCGGGAATCCACGCGCCGTTTCCGGCAACGGGGAGGCCGCTGAGGCTGATGGAGCCGGTGTCCGGATGTTCGAAGCCGGCGATCAGCCGCAGCAGCGTCGTCTTGCCCGAACCCGACGGGCCCACGATCGCAGTGGTTCCGCCCCTGGCTACTGACAGATCGACGCCTTTGAGCACCGACTGTGAACCGAAGTTCTTGGTGACGTCGGCGATCTCCACATGCGTGTTGGTGGTCGGAGCCACGGAGGGCTCGACGCGAAACGCCGGGAGGCTGGCAGGGGATGGTTCGGTCACTGTCCGGCCACTTTCTTGGACTGTTGGAAGAGCAGGTAGGTCATGGGCGCTGAGAGCAGGATCATCAGCAAGGCGTAGGGTGCCGCCCCGGTGTAGTCGATCTCGCTGCTTTTGCTCCAGAACTCGGTGGCCAGGGTCCGGGTCCCGTTCGGAGAGAGCAGCAGTGTGGCCGTGAGTTCGTTGACGATGGCGAGGAAAACCAGTGCGGCGCCGCCGGCAGCAGCCGGTGCGGTGAGGCGCAGCGTCACCCGAACAAAGGAAGTCAGCGGTGCTTTGCCGAGGGACTGGGCGGCTTCGTCGAGTTCCTTGGGCGCCTGCGCCAGCCCCGAACGGAGGTTGACCAGCGCCCGGGGAAGGAACAGAAGCACATAGGCGGCGATCAGCACTCCCGCCGTTTGATAGATCCCCGGGACCGCCCGGATGCTGACGGTGACGAACGCAAGGCCCACCACGATGCCCGGAAGCGAGCTGGTCACGTAATTGGAGAGTTCCAGCAGCTTGCTGAACCCGCTGGGTCGGCGAACAGCCAGATAGGCCATCGGGAAGGCAACCACAGTGGTGACTGCCGCGCCGGCCGCCCCGTACATCAGCGTCTGCAGCAGTGCGGGCATGAATTCGTCGGCCGCCCAGACCTCCGCCCCGCCCGCGATGAGCCATTTCAACACGAACCAGACAGGCACCCCGAAGGCCAGCACTGTGACAGCTGCCAGCGCCAGCTGCGCGGGCAGCTGGTAGTGGCGTAGCGGCAGCCGGGTCGCCTTGGCCGGCGCGCCCGAGCCGATGCGGGCATAGCGTGCGGTGCCGCGGCTCTTCACCTCAGCCAGCAGCAGAATGAGGCACAGGAACACCAGCACACTGGCCAGCATGTTGCCGGCGGTGCCGTTGAATGTCGACTGGAACTGGACCATGATCGCCGTCGTGAAGGTATCGAAGCGGATCATGGCGAAGGCACCATACTCCGCCAGGAGGTGCAGGGACACCAACAGTGCGCCGCCAGTGAGGGCTATCCGGAGCTGTGGAAGCACCACACGGAAAAAGACTGCCCACGGGCCCAGTCCGAGTGAGGCGGCGGATTGCTCGATGGCTGGATCCAGCCGCCCCAGCGCCGCGGCCGCCGGAATATAGACCAACGGGAAGTAGGACAAGGTGGCGATGAGCACGCCGGACCAGACACCCGCCAGCGACGGAACGGCAGAGACCCACGAATAGCTGTTCACAAAGGCCGGAATGGCCAGTGGCGCGGCCAAGGCGACGGCCCACCAGCGGTGTCCGCGCAGCGTGGTGCGCTCCACCAGCCACGCGCCGCCCGCGCCCAGGACCAGGCACAGCGGGACGGTGATGACGGTGAGCATGACGGTGTTCAGCAGCAGTTCGCCGACGCGCGGACGGAAGATGAGCTCGACGGCGGTGTCCCAGCCAGTTGCGACGGTCATGTAGGCGACATAACCCAGAGGGACGAGTGAAAACAGGGCGATCAAGACCGCCAGCAGGTACACCGTGGACATGCCGAAAGGCGGGCGAAGGCGGCGCCTGCCCCCGCCCGCCGTCGTGCTCCCCGTTCGCGGCGTACCGGGAGCCGATAGATCGGTTGCCACAGATCTACAGTAATCCTGCCTTGGTCATCAGGTCGGTGACTTGGGTGGAGTTCAGCTTGGCCGGGTCCACCGTGGGAGCCTCGAGGTCCTTGATCGGCACCAGAGCCTCATTGGCGTCCACCTGCGAACCGACGGGATACTCGAACGAGGTGCCGTTCTTCAGGATTTGCTGGCCTTGCTTGCCGGTGATGAACTTCAGGAAGGCCTGCGCGTCTGCTGCGTTCTTGGAGGACTTCAGCACGCCACCGCCGGAGACCGAGATGAAGGCTCCCGGGTCCTGGTTCTTGAAGTAGTAGGGCGTGACGTTGTTGGAGTTCTCGCCGGTCTCGGCCTGATCGCCGTAGTAGTAATAGTGGTAGATGAGCGCGGCGTCGACTTCACCGGCGTTGACTGCCTTCATCGCCGTGCTGTTGCCCTTGTAGGCCTTGAAGTTTTCCTTCATGCCCGCCAACCATGCGTCAGTGGCGGCTTCGCCCTTGAGCTCAAGCAGCGCGGAGACGATGGCCTGGAAGTCGGCGCCGGTCGGCGAGGCGGCCCACTTGCCCTTCCACTCGGGGTTGGCCAGGTCCAACATCGACTTGGGCAGCTCGTCTTCGCTGATCTTGTTCTTGTCGTACACCAGGACCGTGGAACGGGCAGCGATACCGGTCCACTTACCGGTGGAGGGACGGAATTCCGCCGGCACCTGGTCGACGGTGGCCTTGTCCACGTCCGCGAAGAGTCCGGCGTTCTCCACCTGCGTCATTGCCGGCGAATTTTCCGTGAGGAACACGTCGGCCGGCGAGGCTGCGCCCTCCTGCACGATCTGGTTGGACATTTCAGTGTCCGAGCCCTGACGGACCGTGACCTTGATCCCGGTTTCCTCGGTAAAGGCGTCGACCCATTCCTTGGCCAGGCTCTCGTGCTGCGCGTTGTAGACCGTGATGCCTTCGCCTGGGGCAGCGGAGCCGGACGCGGCGGTATCGGTGTCGGCGTTCGAACCACAGGCTGCGAGGCCGAAGACGGCGGTGGCAGCCACTGTGATGCCGACCAGAGCGTTCTTGCGGAGCTTCATAGGTCGCTTCTCTCTGCAGACATGGACGGAATGTTGGAACCCCTCAACGAAGCTTAGGTTAGCCAAGCCTAAGTCGTCTAACTTTCTGGTGGCATTGAAATTTGTTACGCAGCCACGTCGGCTCTCTGACGGAGAGTTATCGGGGCGCAGCGCGGGAGCGGGTTCGGACGGACGCCGGGCGCAGCGGCTGGTGGCGCCAAGCATCTGCCCCGGCGATGGGTGGGCTCGAGGCCCCAGGACCGGTGGCTTCTATGTGTGGAAACCACTTCCACATCTACTGTTGTCACAGGGATAAGAAGGTATCCGCCCGAGACATGCATCTTTGGACAGGGCCAGACCGTGGCCGAGCAAAGCAATGAGGAGGAAGCAACAATGTCGGAAATCGTCATGGTGGGAGTCGACGGCAGCAACACTGCGTTCAAAGCGGCTTCGAGGGCGGCAGACATCGCTGAGGGCCTCAACGCCGAACTAGCCGTGCTCAGCGCCCATGTCAGGGAAAGTACCGAGGTCGACGCCAAGCAAGCACAAAAAATGGCGGAACTGGTCGCGTCCAAGCTGCGCGAGGAACATCCCGACCTGAGCATCAGCCCCGTCGCCGTTCGCGGGAAGCCGCAGGAGGCATTGGTCGAGGAAGCGGCGCGTGTGGGGGCCGGGCTGCTGGTTGTGGGCAACGTCGGATCTAAGGGCCTCGGCCGCGTGTTGGGCAGCGTCGCGAACAGCGTGGCCCGCAATGCACCCTGCGACGTGTTGATTGTAAAGACGGACCGATGATATGCGCCGGCACTACCGGCAGTATGCACGGCAGCAGATAGGTTCCTTCTCCTTGCCTCCCCCGAAAGAATCCATCGGTGAGTTCTAGATCCGCGCTAGCTTCTTGACTCCGCGTTGGAGTCCCGGGTACGCAATCTCTTCTTGGAACTGGATTACTTCCTTCAGAGCCTTGACACTGCCGGCCTGCCAATATGGACTTGGTGCCGGGATTAAGGTGCATCAATGAGTTCCCGTATAGAACCGGTGTGCATCTTTGCGGGGACCTGCGGTGTCCGTGCCCATACCGACGCCAAGCTCATCGTCGACGGCTGCGGCGGCGGCGCCGTACCAGAGCGGGGGTCGATGTGGCTACGGCACTAAATGACGTTGCCACTCCATAAAGGCAGGAGCAGGCCATGATCGTCATTCATACCGCCATAGCAATCGTCATCATCATCGTGCTCATCATCAAGGCCAAGGTCGACCCGGTGATCTCGCTGATCATCGGCGCGCTCTACCTCGGCCTCGCAACCGGTGTCGGTTTCACGGCAACAATCGTGGCGATCGCCACCGGCTTCGGCGAAATCATGGGCGAGGTCGGCCTGCTTATCGGTTTCGGGGTTCTCATTGGAGCGATGCTCCATGCGATCGGCGCCTTCGGGAAGATGGTGACGATGCTCGTCAACGGTGTCGGCGCACGCCGGCTCCCGTATGCCATGACCGCTGCGATGTCGACGATCTTCCCCTCGATCTACGTGGACGTGCAGGTCGTGCTGGCCTCTCCGGTTGCCCGCTCAAGCGGGCCACTTATTGGCCGGACAGGTTTGCCCCACATGGCCGGTGCACTCGGGACCGGGATCTTCGCTGGCTACGTCTTCGTGATCCCGGGTCTGGCCGCCGTCTCCATCGCGGGCCTGCTGGAAATCCCATTGGGCCTTTGGCTGATCTACGGCCTCGTGCTCGGGCCGCTGACAGCGATCTTAACCACGCTGCTCTTCCGCTGGCTCCTGCGCGGCCGCTACTGGAAATCGGACAGGGACGAAGAGGTCGATGAGGCGATGGTCGAACTGGAGACCACCGAACTGGTAGAAGAGGACACCAAAACTCCCCCGCTGTTCGTCTGCCTGCTGCCCATTCTTGTGCCGCTGCTGATGATTGCCTTCGGTGCATTCGCGGAGCTGTTCGGGTTCTCCAACGACTTCATCACGTTCATCGGTGACGCCAACTTAGCGCTCTTTGTCGGCCTCCTCGGAGCCTACGCGCTGTGCCGGCGGACCTTGGGCTCGAAGGGCACAGGTACGGCAATGAGCGAGGGCTTCCACACCACCGGCGAGATCCTGCTCATCACCGGCATTGGGGGGTCCCTGGGCGCAGTCATCGGGGAGACCGGGCTCGACACGATCCTGGCTGGCCTCTTCACTGCCGATGCAACGGCGCCTGTAATCCTGAGCATCCTGCTCGCCTGGGTCATCGCCGCTGTGCTGCACCTAGCGATCGGATCGGTATCGGTAGCGGCCATCGCGGCCGCCGGGATCATCGGTCCGGTACTCGGGTCAATCAACATCTCGCCCCTCGTCATCGGCCTAGCCATAGCCTCGGGTGCGATGTTCGCGCTTCAGGTCAACAGCAATTTTTTCTGGATGTTCAAGTCGCTCCTCGGACTGTCGACTCAGGGGACCTTCAAGACATTGACGATGGTTACATCCATCGCGTCGGTGGTCTCGCTACCGATGGTCTTGGCGGTAGCCCTCATCGCATAGGGCGGAGTCGCAGGCGCACCGGGGACTCATAGGGCGTGGACAAAGACCCGGACATCTTTAGTTCGGCGCGTCGCTTTATTCGAACATGCGTTCTATCTTTAACAGATGGACCGGGACGCGCTGGCGAAGATCGCTGCCCGTTATGCCAGACGGGCGGAGCCGGTGTCGTTGACGCCGGAGGAGCTGGATCTTGAGCATTGCCAGGTGACCCGCGTGGTGCCAGGGGTGCCGGTATGGGCGTGGATCCGGTTCCCGGGGGCGGCCGAGCTGGTGCAGGGCGAGGCCTTCGGCTGGACGTCGCGGGCGGTTGAGGTCGCATGGACGGATGCCGGGGAACGGCGGGTTACCTGGGTCTGGGCGTCTGCCGTGCGACGGCGGGACGATCAGGTCCGGCAAACGGCTCTGGGAGACAGGACCAGCCGGCGGCCCTGATGCCTACTCCCCCGCCGTGCAGTACAGCTGCAGTTCGGCTTCGCCATCCCGGACATAATGCAGTCCAGTAAACCCATGGCCACCGCTGAAGCGGGATGCCAAGGACGAGCCGTCCTCCAGTTGGTACAGCATGCTGGCAATCATTTTCCCCTCAGCGTTGCTGATGGACAGCGAGACTGCCCGGCCGTCCGGGCCCTCCCCGAGATAGCTTCCGGACAGCCGGAAAGTGCCCGTGGACAATTCCTGTCTGGTTGCTGCCGGCCCGTCGACCCGCGGCAGGACGAGTTGCGCGTCCTCCTCTCCGGCGCCGCTCCCGAAGTCCGGACGGTACTGGGTAGTGCAGCTAATTCCAGCAGGCAGTTGCTGCGGGCCGGCGCCGCAGCCGGTTATCAGGAGCGTGGACAAGGCCAGCATGCTGAGTGCGGCGAAAGCCAACCGTCCGGAGCCGCTCCCCCGACGCCGGCTCAAGGGGTCCGGGACCATGCCACCGCTACCAGGTGCTGCCATGGCAGCAGCGTAGCGTCGAAACCGGCTTCCGCCGGCATTCACGACCCGGCATGCCACCCAGCCGGCCAGGTGCTAGGGCCTTGTTAAGCAGCAGAGCCCGCACCAAGCGGTGCGGACTCTGCTGAAAGGCGCGGGGCGAAGAGTTACTTCTTGCCGCCGAAGCCCTTGAAGCGTGCGTTGAAGCGCTCCACACGGCCGGCGCTGTCCATGATGCGCTGCTTGCCGGTGTAGAACGGGTGGGACTCCGAGGAGATTTCAACCTCGATCAGCGGGTAGCTGTTGCCGTCTTCCCACTCCACCGTCTTGCTGGAGGTAGCGGTGGACTTGGTCAGGAAGGAAACGCCGGAGGCCAGGTCGCGGAAAACAACCGGGGCGTATGCCGGGTGGATATCAGACTTCATAGTTGAACCTTTTCTACACGCCCCTGGATTTTGCCAGCGGCTAGAAGGATGGAAAGATGGCAGCCCCATAAGGGCCAGCACACAACTCTACCGCATCGGCCGGCCCCGCGTCGAAGCGAAACGGACGTTCCGGACGGCAGGGCCGGAAGACCGTAAGCCTAGTCCGGCCGGCAGGCCCAAAAAGCCACCGCGCTGGCTGCGGCAACGTTCAGCGAATCGACGCCTGCCCGCATCGGGATCATCACGGTCAGGTCCACCTGCTCCAGCGTCTGCTGCTGCACGCCGGCGCCCTCGGTGCCCAGCACCAGGGCCAGCTTGTCGAAAGTGCGCCGCTCCAGCTCGTCCAAGGTGATGGCGTCGTCGGCAAGCTCTAGCGCCGCCGTCGTGAATCCCTCGCTCCTCAGCACGGCCAGTCCTGCCGGCCATTCCTCGAGCCTGCCCCAGGGGATCTGGAAAACGGTGCCCATGGAGACCCGGATGCTGCGCCGGTACAACGGGTCGGC
This sequence comes from Actinomycetota bacterium, assembly GCA_051751385.1. Lineage (GTDB taxonomy): Bacteria > Actinomycetota > Actinomycetes > Actinomycetales > Micrococcaceae > Crystallibacter. Next base: position 215,586 of record JBNJKW010000005.1, read on the forward strand.
GCACTGCGGGGTCAGCAGCACGGCGTCCATGCCCATGGCCGCGGCGGACCGGAAGATTGCGCCCACATTGGTGTGGTCCACGATGTCTTCCAATACCGCCACCCGGCGGGCACCTGCCAGCACGTCCTGGGCGGACCTCGGCGCAGGCCTGTGCATGGCGGCCATGGCGCCGCGGTGCAGGTGGAATCCGGTGATCGACTCCAACACCTCCGGTGTTCCGATGAACACCGGCGCCTCCGGGAACTGGCCGATCACGTCGCGCAGGTCGTCCAGCCACTTGTCCATCAGGAAGAAGGACCGCGGGATGTGGCCGGCCGCAACGGCCCGGCGCAGCACCTTGGAGCTTTCGGCGATGTACATCCCCTCCGCAGGTTCGCGGCGGAGGCGCAGGGCGGTGTCGGTCAACTGCGTGTAGTCGGCCACCCGCGGGTCGTCGGCGGAATCCAGCCGGACCAGGTTCATACGAAGAGGTTCCTGACCAGCACAACCAGCGCCACCAGCCCCAGTGTCACAATCACGCCGCGCAGCACCACCGGCTTCAGCCGGCGTCCTACGGCGGATCCGATCAGCGCGCCGATCAGCGAACTGATGGCGATCACCAGCACCACCGGCCATTCGATCCGGTCGAAGGCGAACAGCATGTAGGAGATCGCTGCAATGATGTTCACGCCAAGGACCAGCACGTTCTTCATGGCATTGGCCTGCTGCAGCGTGCCGTGCAGGAAGACGCCGAGGATGCCGACCAGCAGCACGCCTTGGGCGGCCACAAAGTAGCCGCCATAGACGCCGGCGAAAAACACCAGTCCCAGCAACAGCCAGGGCCGCGGCCGGGTGCGGGCCTGTGCTGCCTGGCGCTCGCGCACCCAGGCCTGCAGCTTCGGTTGGAAAACCACGAAGAACAGCGCCACCACAATCAGGAACGGCGCGGCAATGCCGAACACTTCCTCCGGCAGGTGCAGCAGCAGCCACGCGCCGGTAATCCCGCCCAGCAGCGACGCCGGCAGCAGGATGGCGACCGTGCGGCGCAGCCCGGCCAGTTCCCGGCGGTAGCCGTAGACCCCGCCCACGTTGCCCGCGATCAGGCCTATCGCGTTGGAGATGGTCGCCGTCACGGGGGCATAACCCAGCGCCACCAGGACGGGGAACGTGACCAGCGTGCCGGAACCGACGATGCTGTTGATGGTGCCGGCCCACAGCCCGGCCAGCCCGATCAGGGCAGCATTGAGTACATCCACGGGGGCGGGGCCCGCCTAGGCGCGCTTGGCTACGGCAGTGTAGCGGCCGTCGTCGTGCTTAAGGCTGAGCGGCATGTCAAAGGCCGCGCTCAGGTTGTCTTCGGTCAGCACCTCGGCGATGGGACCCTGGGCCACCACGCCGCCCTCGCGCAGCAGCATGGCATGGGTAAAGCCCGGCGGCACTTCCTCCAGGTGGTGCGTGACCAGCACCAGGGCCGGCGCGTCCTCATCCTTGGCCAGTTCACTCAGCCGTTCCACGAGGTCCTCGCGGCCGGCCAGGTCAAGTCCGGCGCCCGGCTCGTCCAGCAGCAGCAGTTCCGGATCGGACATCAGCGCCCGGGCGATCTGCACGCGCTTGCGTTCGCCCTCGCTGAGCGTGGCGAAGGTGCGGTTTATGAAGGTGGACATCCCCCACGCGTCCAGCAGGCGGAAGGCCCGGCGCTCGTCCATTTTGTCGTACTGTTCGCGCCAGCGGCCGGTCACACCGTATGAGGCAGTGACCACCACATTGAGCACCTGCTCGTGCTCCGGGATCTGGTTGGCCAAGGCGGTGGAGGCCAGGCCGATCCGGGGCCGGAGCTCGAACACGTCCACCTTGCCCATGGTCTCGTCCAGGATGCCGGCAATCCCGCGGGTGGGGTGCATACGCGCTCCGGCGATCTGCAGCAGGGTGGTCTTGCCGGCGCCGTTGGGGCCCAGCACTACCCAGCGCTCCCCCTCCTTGACCTGCCAGTCGACGCCGTCCAGCAGGGTTTTCCGCCCGCGGACAACAGTGACCCCGGCAAACTCAAGTACATCGCTCATATCAATAGACAGTAGGCTAAAACGCGTAGTAATCGCCAAACGCGACGCCGGAGCCTGCCATCATGGATTCGGCCATCCCCTCCAGCTTTGCGCAGAACGGAATCACCATGCCCTCGCTCCTCCGCGTAGTCTCCTACGGCCGGGAACTGCCCGATGCCTACCTTGCCGCCGTGCAGGCGGCGGTCACCGGGGCCGGCGGAAACATCGTTGAACTGGAGAACGCGGCCAACGGCCGCTTTCAGGTCACCGTGTTGACCGTGGAGTACGACGGCGGTGCCTCCGACGGCGTCTCGGCTTTGCGGGCGGCGGTGGCCCCCGTGCTCACCGGTGAGCTGGGCACGGCCGTGATGGACGCGTCGCTGGCCGGGCCGGACCGGAAGCTGCTGCTGATGGATGTGGACTCCACGCTCATCCAGCAGGAAGTGATCGAACTGCTGGCGGAGCACGCCGGCAAACGGGACGAGGTTGCCGCCGTGACCGAAGCGGCGATGCGCGGCGAACTGGACTTCGCCGAGAGTCTGCACGCCCGCGTGGCCACGCTAAAGGACCTTCCGCTGGGCGTGATCGAGCGGGTGCGCGCTTCACTGCTGTTGACGCACGGTGCCAAGGAACTGGTGGAGGCCTTCCTGGCCGACGGCCATGCGGTGGCGGTGGTCTCCGGCGGCTTCAGCCAGATCCTGGACCCGCTGGCCGAGGAACTTGCACTGACGTACTACCGGGCCAACCTGCTGGGCACCGACGCCGACATGCTGACCGGTACGGTGAACGGCGATGTGGTGGACCGTGCTGCCAAGGAGGCCGCGCTGCGCGAATGGGCCGCGGAGGAGAACATCGACTTGGCCCAGACCATTGCCATCGGCGATGGCGCCAACGACCTGGACATGCTGGCCGCCGCGGGCCTGGGGGTTGCCTTCAACGCCAAGCCTGCCGTCCGCGAGGCGGCGGACGCCGCCATCAACATCCCCTACCTGGACGTGGCGCGCTACTTCGCCGGAGTCTGACGCCGCACCAACCGGCCTCCGCCTCTTGCTCAGCTGGGATGCGATGTGACCCTGTTGCCGGACTACGTACGGGAGTAGGGTCGGTTTGAGCATCACCCGGGGCCGCGGTGCCGATGCGTGCAACGGGGCCCGGGATTCCCTGAACCTTCCTTGAAGGAGATCAGTGATGAGCACCGACTCCACCTCAACCACCACCTGGGATCCGAGCCTGGCGGAGACCTGCCGCGCGCTGGCCGCGCAGCTGCGGGTCGATTCCATCCGCGTCACCAGCCGGGCCGGATCGGGCCACGCCACCTCCTCCCTGTCGGCCGCCGACCTCATGGCTGTGCTGTTGGTCAACCATCTCCGCTACGACTGGCAGCGGCCCGAACTGGCCGCGAACGACCATCTGGTCTTCTCCAAGGGGCACGCCTCGCCGCTGCTCTATGCCATCTTCCGGGCCGCGGGAGCGATCGACGAAGCGGAACTGCTGGATACCTACCGGCAGTTCGGCGGCAGGTTGCAGGGACACCCCACGCCTGCCCTGCCGTGGGTGGACGTGGCCACCGGGTCGTTGGGCCAAGGACTGCCCGACGCGGTAGGCATCGCGCTGGCGGGCAAGTTCCTGGACCGGCTGCCCTATCAGGCCTGGGTGCTGTGCGGCGACAGCGAGCTGGCCGAAGGTTCCATGTGGGAGGCGTTGGACAAGGCCGCCTACTACCGGCTGGGAAATCTGACCGCGATCGTTGACGTGAACCGGCTGGGCCAGAACGGGCCCACCGAGCTGGGGTGGAACCTGGACCGGTACGCCGAACGGGTCAGGGCCTTCGGGGCCCAGCCGCTGCCGATTGACGGCCATGACCTCAACGCGATCAATGACGCCCTCGCTACGGCCCGGGCCACCACGGACCAGCCCAGCGTCATCCTGGCGCGAACGATCAAGGGCAAGGGCGTTCCCGAAGTGGAGGACAAGAACGGCTGGCATGGAAAGGCACTGCCGGACGACATCGCAGTTCCGGCCATCAAGGCGTTGGGTGGACCCACCCAGATCCGGGTCACCACGCGTGCCCCGGACCCAGGCGAACCTGCCATCACGCCCAAGCCGTCGGCCGCCGTCAAACTTCCCACCTACGCCGTGGGCGACGCCGTGGCCACCCGGACCGCCTTCGGCGATGCGGTCTCTGCCCTCGCCGCACGGCCCGAGGTGGTGATGCTGGACGGCGAGGTGGGAAATTCCACCAAGGCCGGTGAATTCAGCAAGGCCGCCCCGGACCGTTTCTTCGAGATGTTCATTTCCGAGCAGCAAATGGTGGCAGCGGCGGCGGGACTCTCGGTGCGCGGATATGTGCCGTTCGCCGCGAGTTTCGCGGCTTTCCTGGTGTCCCGCGGTTACGACTTCATCCGGATGGCCGGCGTTTCCGAGGTGAACATCCGCTTGGTAGGAACCCATGCGGGCGTAGAGATCGGCCAGGACGGGCCGTCCCAGATGGCGCTTGAGGACCTCGCCGCGATGCGCGCGATCCACACCTCAACCGTCCTCTACCCGGCGGATGCGCCCTCCACCGCACGGCTGATCCAGACCATGGCCGATACCCCTGGCATCTGCTATCTCCGCGCCACCCGCGGCGACTACCCCGTTCTCTACGAGGCGGGCGAGGAATTTCCCCTGGGCGGCTCCAAAGTGCACGGAGCCACCGGCGGCGACGCTGTCACCCTCGTCGGGGCGGGGGTCACCGTGCACGAATGCCTCGCCGCCGCCGCCCAACTCGCCGGTGAAGGCATTGCCGCCCGCGTGATCGACCTGTACTCGATCAAGCCGATCGACCAGGAAACCTTGCTGGCCGCGTGCCGGGCCACCGGCGGGCGGATCATCACGGTGGAGGACCACTATCCCGAGGGCGGCCTCGGGTCAGCGGTCGCCGATGCGCTGACGCAGGCCCAGGTCCCGGACCTCAAACTGGTCCGCCTGGCCGTGCAGGGACTGCCCACCTCTGGCGCACCGGAGGAGCTGTTGGAGGCGGCGGGCATCTCGGCGCGGCACATCGCGGAGGCTGCGCGCAGCCTGGCTCGCGTATAGCGTTCGGCCGCAAAGGCCCCGGGGCTCAAGGTGCCCGAGGCCACCCCTTATGCCGCTAGGGAGACCGCCGCAGATGGGCAGGGCCATTCCACGAGCCGGACAAAGTTGCCGTTCTCGTCGTAGGAACAGTCCTCGCAGATAGCCGGCGCGGGCAAATCGTCGCAGGCATCGCAACGTCCGCACGAATTCGGTTCCATGAAGTCAAACCCGACGCCGCGGGAATGGGTCTTTGCCATCTTCGCTACCCTCCTGAAGGTCCAAGGATGCGGCCAACGTAGCACCCGCTACGGACAGCATCGGGGATTTCCACCCGGCATGCCCGACACTGATGCGTCAGGGCGTTTAGCGTCACGCCGTGCAGGGGCACGCCGTTTAGGGGCTCCCTGTCCAGGGCACACTGCCCAGCGCACTGCGCGCGGGCGCACCCGCCCCTCAACCGTTGTCCGACAGCTGCTGCCAGCGTGCACCTAGCTTTGGGACTGCTGGAAGGACTCGGCCCCGCCCACGTATTCGGTGTGACCAGAGGGAACGTCGGCGGTGACCATCTTCGCCACTTCTGCGCCGAATTCTTCCACGGAGTAGAGCTTCCCGGCCTCGGCGCGGCGGGCTTCGAGGGCACCCGGGCGCGCACGGTCCAGCAGGGTCGCGGTCACGGTCCCTTCGATCATGTCGCCGGAGACCACGACCAGCGAGATGCCCTTGGCTTCCAGCTCCGGCAGCAGGTCACGCAGCGCGTCCTCGCCGGCCCGCTTGCTCAACGCCACCGGTTCGTACTCCGGCATCGTCGGCACGGTGCGGATGAAGTGTGCCTGATGGCTGGTGACGAAGACCACCCGGGAGCCCGCCGGCATCACTTCGGCCGCCGCCTTGAGCATGTTCACCTGCGCATCGCGGTTTAGGCGCAGTGCGTAGTCCTCGCCCATGCTCGTCTCCATGCCGCCGGAGGCGTTGAGCACCAGCACGTCCAAGCCGCCGAAATTTTGCCGGGCGGCGTCCACGAGTGCCTGCGAGCCCTCTTCTGCCGTGAGGTCGGCAGCGACGGCGACGGCGCGGCCGCCCGCTTCCTCGATTTGCGCCACAACCTTGTTGGCCCTCGGTGCCTTCTGGCGGTAGTTGACCACCACCGCTGCGCCCTCGGCGGCAAGTAACTTGGCCACCTCGGCGCCGATGCCGCGGGATGATCCCGTGACGATTGCTGCTTTGCCATCCAGTGCGCCCATGGCTGCTCCTTGAGGTTCTCGGTACGTATCTGTGGTGTTCCGGTCGCGCGGTTGTAGGAAACGCTTAACCGGATAAGGCTTCGGGTTCCATCTTGCCAGCCCCCGAAGCCTTAGCCGTTGTAGAAAGCCCACAAAAGACGGGCCGCCCACCTGCGGGCGGCTTAGTGGCCCATGCCCAGTCCGCCGTCCACCGGGATCACGGCGCCGGAGATGTAGGCAGCTTCGTCGCTGGCGATCCACCGGACCACCTTCGCCACCTCCTCGGGTTCGGCGAAGCGGCCCGCCGGGATGGAGGACAGGTAGCTCTTCTGCGTGTCTTCCGGCAGCACGGCGGTCATTTCCGTGTTGACGAATCCTGGAGCCACCACGTTGGCGGTGATGTTGCGGGATCCAAGTTCGCGGGTCAGCGAGCGGGCAATCCCCACCAGGCCGGCTTTGGAGGCGGCATAGTTGATCTGGCCGGGCGACCCGTAGAGGCCCACCACCGAGGAGATCAGCACCACGCGGCCCTTGCGCAGCCGGATCATCCCCTTGGAGGCACGCTTGATCACCCTGAACGCTCCGGACAGGTTGGTGTCCACCACGCTGGTGAAGTCTTCTTCGCTCATCCGCAGCAGCAACATGTCGCGCGTGACGCCGGCGTTGGCCACCAGCACCTCCACCGGGCCGTGGGCTGCCTCGACCTCGGTGAACGCAGCATCCACGGACCCGGCGTCCGTGACGTCGGCCTTCACACCCAGAAGTCCTTCGGGCACGTCACCGCTGCGGTAGGTGATCGCTACCTTGTCACCGTTCGCTTCGAAGGCCCGGGCAATGGCCAAGCCAATGCCCCGGTTACCTCCGGTGACCAGCACGCTGCGGCCGGTCTGCTGTTCGTTGCTCACACTTACCTCCATGAAGCTGCTGTTTTCCTAAAGAATCCTAGCCCGGGCGCTCCTGCGGCCGGTGATCGTTGCGTCGGCTTTAGACATTCCGGCCGTCGTGGGAGAATTGATACAGCCGTGATGGAGTGTGATGAGCAAGCAGCCTGACGAGAAACCGGAAGTCCTGAGCATTACGGACGTCCCTGAAAGCCACACCGATGAGATGCACCGGCGCATGGTCAAGTACTCGCTTGCCATGGGAATCCGCTTGGCCTGTTTGCTGCTCTTCTTCTTCATCGACAGCTGGTTCCGCTGGTTCTTTGTGGCCGGCGCCGTCTTCCTGCCGTGGATCGCCGTGATCATCGCCAATGGCGGCAGCGACAAGTCGCACCTGACGCACAGCACCGCACTGCTGGACCAGGCTCCGCTGCCGGAGCTGGAAGCCCCCAACGCCAAGGGCGGAGGAACCGAGGACGGCGACTTCCTGACCGGGGTGGTAATCGACGACGTCGCGCAGGCCACGGCCACCGACCAGGGCCCCACAACCTCCGCGGAAGAACCGCGCACCCCTGCAGACGCGGCCCCCGACGCGGAACACCCGAAAGCATCTGCGGGAGCAGGCTCAACGGCCAGCCAACCGCCGCCCTGTCCCGCAGAACAAGACCGTCCCGCAGGGCAAGACGACTATGACCAGCCGGCGGCGTTCATGGGAAGCCTCAGCCCGGTGGTCAAGCGGCGCCGACGGAAGACTGCCGCATGAACCTCTTAAACCAGCTGGGCGGTGCGTCGGCCGCCGAGACACCGATCTGCTCGCGGAAGGGTTGCCGCGGGGACGCCCAGTGGCAGCTGCTCTGGAACAACCCGAAAATCCATACGCCCGAACGCCGCAAGATCTGGCTCGCCTGCGATGGCCATCGCGAGTGGCTGCAGGACTATTTGGTCCAGCGAAGCCTTTGGAAGGAAACCCTTCCTTTGGAAAAATCCGCTACACCGGAAAGCAGTGCCTGAATGTCCTACCGATTCCTGCTCAGCGGCAAGTGGCTGGGCTGGCTGCTGATTGTTGCCCTGCTCGCCGCGGTCTGCGTGGTGCTGGGCAATTGGCAGATGGACCGCCGGGACCAGGCGCGCGCCACCATCGCCGCCGTGGAGACCCATTACGACGCCGATCCGGTGCCGTTCAGCAAGGTTCCGAAAATTTTCGCCACTGCCGATGATTCGGTGGAATGGACCCCGGTGGTCCTCAACGGCACGTACGACGACGCCGGCCAGCGGATTGTGCGGAACCGGCCCCTGAACGGCCGGCCGGGTTACGAGGTGCTCATCCCGCTCCGCCTTGAGGACGGGCAGGCCGTCATCATCAACCGTGGCTGGTTGCCGATCGGCAACAACCAGGCCGGTCATCCGGACGCCATCCCCGCCGCACCCAAGGGTGAGGTCACCGTCGTCGCACGCGTTAAGCCGGGCGAAGGGACGGTCAGCCGTGGTGCACCCGAAGGCCAGCTCGCGTCCATCCAGCTGGACGCCTACGCGGCAGAACTGGGCTACCCCATCTACACCGGCAGCTACGGCTTGATGGCGGCCGAGTCCCCCGCTGCCGCCGCGCAGCCGGTGCAGATCCCCAAACCCGCCATCGATGAAGGCCCACACCTGTCGTACTCCATGCAGTGGTATGCCTTCGGCGTGCTCCTGTTCGTCGGCTACGGCTACGCCGCGCGGCAACACGCACACCATGGCCGGTTGACCGAGGAAGAAGAGGCGCTCAGCGGCTTCCACCAGGCTAATCCGGCCCCGCGTGCCGCCGCAGCCCCGAAGCGCAACCGGAAGCGGCCCACAGCCGAAGAAGAGGAAGACGCGCTGCTGGACGCGCAGGGCTTCCGCACCGACGGCTCCCTGCTCAGCCGCGACGACTAGCCAAGCACAACGTCTCGAAGCGGATTCACACGGCGCTTAGCGGTCGCAGCTACCCGGCCTTCGCAAGCTCAGGCCGGGTCCCTCGCTGCTCCTTTGCCCTCGTTCCTCGGTCGGCGATGCGCGCCTTAGTAAATCCGCTTCAGACGGGATGTGCCCAGGGCTCAGGCCAGGGTGACGAGATCCAGGTAGTCCTCGTTCCAGAGGTCCTCGACGCCGTCCGGCAGCAGCACAACACGTTCCGGATTGAGTGCCGCGACCGCGCCTTCGTCGTGGCTGACCATGACGACGGCGCCGCTGTAGTTGCGAAGGGCGCCGAGGATTTCCGCGCGGCTGGCGGGGTCCAGGTTGTTGGTGGGCTCGTCCAGCAGCAGCACGTTCGCCGATGACGCCACGATCGTGGCCAGGGCCAGCCTGGTCTTTTCACCGCCGGAGAGCACCCCTGCCGGCTTGTTGACGTCGTCGCCGGAGAACAGGAAGGAACCGAGGATGTTCCGCACTTCGGCATCCTGCAGGTCCGGGGCAGCCGTGCGCATGTTTTGCAGGACGGTGCGTTCCACATCCAAGGTGTCATGTTCCTGCGCGTAGTAGCCGATCTTCAGCCCGTGGCCGGCCAGCACATCGCCGGTGTCGGGGGTATCCACGCCGGCCAGCATGCGCAGCAAGGTGGTTTTGCCCGCGCCGTTCAGGCCCAGGATCACCACGCGGGAGCCCCTGTCGATGGCCAGATCGACGTCGGTAAAGATCTCCAGCGAGCCATAGGACTTGCTCAGGCCTTCGGCGGTGAGCGGAGTCTTGCCGCACGGTGCGGGGTCGGGGAAGCGCAGCGCCGCCACCTTGTCCTGTGCCCGGACCTCGTCCAGGCCGCTGAGCAGCCGTTCGGCGCGTTTGGCCATGTTCTGCGCCGCCACTGCCTTGGTGGCCTTGGCGCGCATCTTGTTTGCCTGGTCCATCAGGACCTGGGCCTTCTTTTCCGCGTTGGCCCGCTCGCGTTTGCGCGCGCGTTCGTCGGTCTCGCGCTGCAACAGGTAGCGCTTCCAGTTCATGTTGTAGATGTCGATGGTGGCGCGGTTGGCGTCCAGGTGGAAAACCTTGTTGACGGTCGCTTCCAGCAGTCCAGTGTCGTGGCTGATCACGATGAGTCCGCCCTGATGGTTCTTGAGGAACTCGCGCAGCCAGCTGATCGAGTCGGCGTCGAGGTGGTTGGTCGGCTCGTCCAGGAGCATGGTTTCCGCGCCGGAGTATAGGATCCGTGCCAGCTCCACGCGGCGGCGCTGACCGCCTGACAGGGTGCTGAGCGGCTGGTTCAGGATCCGCTCCGGCAGGGCCAGGTTGGAGGAAATGGCAGCTGCTTCGGCCTCGGCCGCATAGCCGCCGCCGGAGATAAACTCGGCCTCCAGCCGGTCGTAGCGGCGCATCGCCTTCGCCTGCACCTCAGCATCGCTGCTGGCCATGTCCGTCTGCGCTGTTCGGAGTTTGCGGGTGACCACATCCAGTCCGCGGACGGAGAGGATCCGGTCGCGGGCCAACTGTTCCATGTCCGGGGTCCGTGGATCCTGCGGCAGATAGCCGATCTCCCCGTTGCGCACCACGGTTCCGCCGGCAGGCAGGCCTTCGCCGGCCAGGACCCGGGTCAGGGTGGTCTTGCCGGCGCCGTTGCGGCCTACCAGCCCCACTTTGTCGCCCTTGTCCACACGGAAGGACACCGCCTCCATGAGCAGACGGGCTCCTGCACGCAGCTCAAGATCGTTGACTGTAATCACAGTGGAGGCCTTTCAAAAGGGTGCGGGACGAGATTGCCCGGGCGCCGTCCGTGAGCGGACGGCGCGGAAATCAACCTTTCCAGTCTACCGGCATCGACAACCCGCGCCCGCCAGCCCGCCAGCTGGCCGGACCGTTATTCTTGGCTCATGAGTTTCTCCCGCGGTTCCCGGCTGGATACGTCCCAGGTACAGGACCGTCGAGGCGGCTTAGGCGGCAAGATCGCCATCGGCGGCGGCGGGCTGCTGGTGCTCATCGCGAGCCTGTTGGGCGTGCCGGCCGACGTGTTGGAGGGATTCGGGCTGGGCGGCAGCAGTCAGGAACAGCAGCAGGCCGGTGGCCCTGCCTTGCAGGAGGAATGCCTCACCGGCGCCGACGCCAACGAACGCACCGATTGCCGCATTGTGGGAACCGTCAACAGTCTCAACGATTTCTGGGCCGGCTACCTCCCCCGCTACAACATGCAGTATCCGGCACCGCAGACTGTCCTTTTCGACGGCGGTGTCAGCACCGGCTGCGGGAGCGCAAGCAGCGCCGTGGGCCCGTTTTACTGCCCGAGAGACCAGACCGCATATTTCGACACCTCCTTCTTCGTCGAGCTGACCGGCCGGTTTGGCGCCAACGGCGGTCCGTTGGCCGAGGAGTATGTGGTGGCGCACGAATTCGGTCACCACATACAGAACCTCACCGGGGCCATCGATTACTCCCAGCAAGATCCGCAGGGACCGGAATCCGGCGCGGTCCGGGTGGAACTCCAAGCCGATTGCTAAGCGGACCGGCGAGCCCTTCATGCAACCGCTGACGGAGCAAGACCTACGGGACGCGCTTTCCGCCGCCGCCGCGGTGGGCGACGACCGCATCCAGCAGTCTGCCACCGGCCAAGTCAATCCGCACACGTGGACGCACGGTTCCAGTGAACAACGCCAGCGCTGGTTCCTGCAGGGTTACCAGACCGGCGACGCCGGCCGCTGCGACACTTTCTCCGCGCCGGACCTCGATAGACCCGCCTGAAGCAGGCACACGCAAGCCATACGGTCTGCAGGGGCTACAGGTCGCGCGGATCCACCGGATCGGTCTCCTGGGTGCCTTCGGTGAACGGCCTGCCGTCGGCACTCCCGCCTGCGGCAGAATCAGCCGGCCCGTAGCCCGGTAGGTACCCGTCGGGCTCTCGACCCATCGCTGAGTCCAGCAGCAGGAAAACCATGCTGGCTCCCAGCCACAGCAGGATCAGGCCAATGCCCATCATCAGCAACTGCCCCGCTGCCGGCACCGGGCCGACGGCGTAGGGCAGCCAGCCCGTGAGAGCTCCCCTGATGCCGGTCCAGAGCAGCCAGAAACCCGGGAAGACCAGACTGAGAGTGACTGGGCCGGTGCTGATGCGGGGACGGGGACCAAAGATCAGCCAGCCGGTCACCACCACCACCGGCAGCGCATACAGCAACAGCCGGTCCGCCATTACTCCGGCCGCGCTCATTTCGGCGGCGTCGGGGAGCCCGCGGAACGGGGTGAACTGGGCCAGGAAGACCAGCAGCATGGCTGCCAACGTGGCCATCCGGGCCGCACGCCAGAGCCGTCCCCCGGCCAAGGTCGAGTCCATCAGCAGTGTCAGGCTCACCACGAAGACCAGCAGGGCCGCCTGGACACCGGCCGCGCTGGCAAAGTTCCACCACGAATGCGCGGCCGCGGCGGCATAGCCTGGCGCTGCCGGCACAGCGGTGATTCCGAGGGCGACGCCGACCATGGCCAGCAGTGCCGTCAGCCCGTGGAAGGCCGCGGCGATATGGACTTCGTCATAGCGTCCGCGCCCCTGCGCCTTCCCCACGGTGATAACTCCCATACGCCGATCCTAACGCGGCTGCCGGGCACCAGACAGAGGATCAGACACAGGCGGACCGGACACCCGAAGGTGACCGGTCCGCCGTCGTTAATTCACGCGGTCGTTAATTGACAGTGTGATCAGATGTTGAAGCCCAGCGCGCGCATCTGGTCGCGGCCGTCGTCGGTGATCCGTTCCGGACCCCACGGCGGCATCCAGACCCAGTTGAGGCGCCATTCGTCCACCACGCCGTCCAGCGCCTGGCCGGTCTGCTCCTCGAGGACGTCGGTGAGCGGGCAGGCCGCGGTGGTCAGCGTCATGTCGATCAGCAGGGCACCGTCGTCGGCGTACTTCAGCCCGTACAGCAGGCCGAGGTCCACGATATTGACGCCCAGCTCAGGGTCAATGACGTCCTTGAGCGCTTCCTCGACGTCCTCCAGGGACGTCTGCGGGGCATTGACTTCAGTCATGATTAGGCCTTTGCTGCGGTCAGGTAGCGGTCGTAGCCCTCTTCTTCCAGCCGGTCGGCCAGTTCGGGGCCGCCCTCTTCGGCGATGTGGCCGTCTACGAAGACGTGCACGAAGTTGGGCTTGATGTAGCGCAGGATCCGCGTGTAGTGGGTGATGAGCAGGGTGCCCATGGCGCCTTCGGCGTGCACCCGGTTGTGGCCTTCGGAGACCACCTTGAGCGCATCCACGTCCAGACCGGAGTCGGTCTCGTCCATGATGGCGAACTTGGGCTTGAACAGTTCAAGCTGGAGGATCTCCACGCGCTTCTTCTCGCCACCGGAGAAGCCCTCGTTCACGTTGCGCTGGGCGAAGTCGGCGTCGATGCGCAGCTGGCTCATCGCTTCCTTGACGTCCTTGGTCCAGGTACGCAGCTTCGGGGCCTCGCCGTCGAGGGCGGTCTTGGCGGTGCGCAGGAAGTTGGTCATGGTCACGCCGGGCACCTCGACCGGGTACTGCATGGCCAGAAACAGGCCGGCGCGGGCACGCTCGTCCACGCTCATGGCCAGCACGTCTTCGCCGTCCAAGGTGATGGAACCGGAGTCCACGTTGTAGCGGGGGTGCCCGGCGATGGTGGAAGCCAAGGTGGACTTGCCGGAACCGTTCGGGCCCATGATGGCGTGGATTTCGCCGGTGTTGATTGTCAGGGAGACGCCCTTGAGGATCTCCTTGCTGCCCTGCTCGGTGTCAATGCTGACGTGCAGGTCCTTGATTTCAAGAGTAGACATCTGTCTGCTTTCTCCTTTGCGCCCGGTGAGGGCGGGCGTAAGTTCGCGTGTTGAAGTTTTTAGTTAAGGTCCGGAGCAGGCGCCCCGTTGAGGACGTTCGTGACGTCTACGTAGACGCTGTCGCCGTCAAGCGTCAGCGCGAAAACCGGGACGGGTTCGAACGCCGGCAGGCTCAGCGGCTCGCCGGTTCGCAGATCAAACTGGGAGCCGTGGCCCCAGCATTCGATCGTGCTGCCTTCGACGTCGCCTTCGGAGAGTGAGACGTCCGCGTGCGAACAGGTATCCCCGATGGCATGCAGTACGCCCTCGGAGTCCCTGACGATGGCTACCGGATAGTCATCGACCAGGATGCGCACAGCCTGATTGACCTGTACGTCCGAGGCGTTGCACACCAGTTCGCCGCGCGGAGTCCCGCTCATCAGAGGTTGCCCGCCTCGAGTTCGCGTTCCAGCGATGCGTTGAGGCGCTCTTCCAGGGCGGGAACCCTGATCTGCTGGATGATCTCGTGGAGGAAGCCGCGCACCACCAGGCGGCGGGCGACGTCCTCGGGGATGCCGCGTGCCATCAGGTAGAACAGGTGCTCGTCGTCGAAGCGGCCGGTGGTGCTGGCGTGGCCGGCACCTTCGATCAGTCCGGTTTCGATTTCGAGGTTCGGCACGGAATCGGCGCGCGCGCCGTCGGTCAGTACCAGGTTCCGGTTGGCCTCGTAGCTGTCGGTGCCTTCGGCTTCCTTGCGGATCAGCACGTCGCCCACCCAGACGGTGTGCGCGTTCTTACCCTGCAGGGCTCCCTTGTACAGCACGCGGGACTTGCAGTTGGCGACTGCGTGATCCACGAACAACCGGTGCTCCAGGTGCTGTCCGGCGTCGGCGAAGTAGAGGCCGAACATTTCCACGTCGCCGCCGGTGGCGGTGAAGCGGGTGGACGGCGTCACGCGGACCAGATCGCCGCCGAGGCTGACGGTCACGTGCTTGAACTTCGCGTCGCGGCCCACGCGGGTCTGCTGCGAGGAGGCATGAACGGCATCATCGGCCCATTCCTGCACCGAAACAACGGTGAGGTCCGCGCCGTCCTGCACGTCGATCTCCACGTTCTGGGAGACGGTAGCGCTGCCCTTGTGGTCCAGCACGACGACGGCCTTGGAGAACTTTTCGGCCACGATGACCAGGTGCTGGGCGGACAGTTCGGTGCTGGTGCCCTCAATCACGACGGCGACCCCGGTCTCCAGCTGGGCCTCGGCCGGAATGGTCACCACGGTGGCCTCCTTGAAGGCCTCCCATGCGGCTGCGGAAACGCGGTCCTCGGGAATACCGGCAACGCCGATGCGTGCATCGTCCCGGCCGACGGTTTCAACGACGACGCCGGCCGGAAGGTCGGTGCCTTCGGGACCGCTGACGGTGACCGCCGGAGCGGTACCGACCAGTGCGTCGCTCTGCAGGCCGCGCAGCCGCTTGAGCGGGGTGAACCGCCAGTCTTCCTCGCGGCCGGTCAGCGGACCGAAGTCGTCCGCCCGGTACGACGTCAGGCGGCCGGCACGGGAGCTGTCCGGGACGCCGACGCCGCCGCCGTGGCTGTGGCTCTTGGCGCTGGCACCGGCCAGAGGACCCGCCGAGGCGTTGACCGGGGAGAGGTTTTCGCCCTCTTCAGTGAATCCGTCGATGGCCGGAGCACCGATACGTGCCTTCTCAGTGATCTCAGTCATTAACCTACGGACCCTTCCATCTGCAGTTCGATCAAGCGGTTCAGCTCAAGTGCGTATTCCATTGGCAGTTCTCGGGCGATCGGCTCGATGAAGCCGCGCACGATCATCGCCATGGCCTCGTCCTCGGCCAGACCGCGGGACATCAGGTAGAACAGCTGCTCTTCGCTGACGCGGGACACGGTTGCCTCGTGGCCCATGGTGACATCGTCTTCACGAACGTCGATGTACGGGTAGGTGTCCGAGCGCGAGATCGTGTCCACCAGCAGGGCATCGCACACCACGGAGTTCTTGGTGTTCTTCGCGCCCTCACGGACCTGGACCAATCCGCGGTAGGCCGAGCGGCCGCCGCCGCGGGCCACCGACTTGGCCACGATGGCACTGGAGGTGTTCGGGGCAATGTGGACCATCTTGGAGCCGGTGTCCTGGTGCTGGCCTTCGCCGGCGAAGGCGATGGACAGGGTCTCGCCCTTGGCATGCTCGCCGACCAGGTAGACGGCCGGGTACTTCATGGTCACCTTGGAACCGATGTTGCCGTCGATCCACTCCATGGTGGCGCCTTCGTGTGCAATGGCGCGCTTGGTCACCAGGTTGTACACGTTGTTGGACCAGTTCTGGATGGTCGTGTAGCGGACGCGGGCGCCCTTCTTCACAATGATTTCGACGACGGCGGAGTGCAGCGAGTCCGAGCTGTAGATCGGCGCCGTGCAGCCTTCGATGTAATGCACGTAGGAGTCTTCGTCGGCGATGATCAGCGTGCGCTCGAACTGGCCCATGTTCTCGGTGTTGATCCGGAAGTAGGCCTGCAGCGGAATATCCACGTGGACGCCCTTGGGGACGTAGACGAAGGACCCGCCGGACCAGACAGAGGTGTTCAGCGAGGCGAATTTGTTGTCACCCACCGGGATGACTGAGCCGAAGTATTCCTGGAAGATCTCCGGGTGTTCCTTCAGGCCGGTGTCGGTGTCCAGGAAGATCACGCCCTGGGCCTCGAGGTCTTCGCGCAGCTGGTGGTAAACCACCTCTGACTCGTACTGGGCGGCGACTCCGGACACCAAGCGCTCACGCTCGGCCTCGGGGATGCCCAGCTTTTCGTAGGTGACGCGGATGTCCTCAGGCAGGTCCTCCCACGTCTTGGCCTGCTTCTCCGTGGAGCGCACGAAGTACTTAATGTTGTCGAAATCGATGCCAGAAAGATCGGCGCCCCAAGTGGGCATCGGCTTGCGGTCGAAGTACTTCAGGCCCTTCAGGCGCAGATCCAGCATCCACTGCGGCTCGTTCTTCTTGGCCGAGATGTCGCGGACCACTTCTTCGTTCAAGCCGCGGCGCGCATTGGCGCCGGCGGTGTCGGCGTCCGACCAGCCGTATTCGTACGTTCCGATGCCATGCAGCTCGGGATTCTTTTCCAGGATTTCGGAAATGGTGGTGTCGGCTACATCGGTCGTCCCGACCGTGTTCCTCATACTCTGATCCACTTGGTCCGTCATCACGGCCTCTCTTGCAGATTGATGGATACTCGTCTGGTTCCTGTCGCGGGTTCAACGGGTCGAACCGCAGACCTTGTTCGGCCCACCGGGATGTGGGTCGTACAAACGTGTCCCCCGCCTGCCAGCGTGGATAGTCGCCTGACATCCACCCCGAGCAGCCGGGAAAAAACTTCAGTTTCGCTGTCGCAGAACTCCGGGAAGTCCGCTGCCAACTGTTGCACCGGGCAGTGCCCTTGGCAGAGCTGGACTGCCAGCATCGTGCTGTGCGGCGCGTTGGATCCAACCACCGTGGTGGATCCAACGAAGCCGTCGGCGCTGAGCGCCTCCGCCAGTGCCTTGGCCCGCTCTTCGATTCCGGGCCCCGCTGCCTCCACGATCGGGCGGTAGCGCTCCTCCATGTCCCGGTACCGGTTCCGGGCAAACTCTGCGACCGCTGCGCTGCCGGCCGCTTCGCCCAACGCCGCCAACGCCGTTCGGGCAATATCCAGATAGTCATCGCCCAGCCGGGTCTGGCCCTGCCTGCTGAGCACGTACTTTCGGGCCGGGCGTCCAGCGCCGGTGGCGGAATTCGCGGTGAGCTTGACCTCGATCAAGCCCTTGCGGGACAGGGCGTCAAGGTGCCGCCGAACGGCCGCTGGCGTGAATCCGAGGATCCTGCCGAGGCCAGCAGCGCTGACGGGTCCGTGTTCCAAAACGGCATTCAAAACCCGGTCCCGGGTCCGCTCCTCGGACTCGGGCGCCTGGGCACGCAAAGAAGCACTACTGCTCATGGAATACACAACACAATCATGACGTATTCTATTCCGGCCCACCAGTAAGGCAGTCCTTAGCCGGTCCGCCTTCATGGCCCGCTCGGCTCCCCTTAGCCGGTCCGCCTTCTTAGCCCGGTCGGCACTCCTTAGCCCGTCCGCTCTACGTCCCGTAGAATGTTCGGGTGCCTACCTCCGAACCCTGCCTCGACATCCAGGGACTCGTGAAAGATCTGGGGCCGGTCGAAGCTCTGGATAACAAGATGGTCCGCGTCATTGACGGGGTCCATCTACGCGCCTACCCCGGGCAGGTTACCGCACTTCTCGGACCCAACGGTGCCGGAAAAACCACCACCTTAGCCTGCGCGCAGGGTCTGATGCCTCCCAACGGCGGGACCGTCCGACTCCTCGGCCAGAATCCGTACCAGGCGGGAGCAGAGCTCCGCAGCCGCGTGGGAGTCATGCTCCAAGAAGGCGGACTCCCGCAGGCCATCCGGCCGCTGGCGCTGCTGCAGCACGTCGCGGGGATGTACCAGAACCCGCGCAGCGTGGACGAACTCGCCGAACGGCTCGGCATTCAGGGCTTCGCCAACACACCCATCCGCCGGCTTTCCGGTGGAGAGAAGCAACGAGTAGCCTTGGCGGCCGCGCTGGTGGGCGATCCGGAAGTGCTCTTCCTGGACGAGCCCAGCGCCGGGCTGGATCCCCAGTCCCGCGCCGTGGTGTTCGACCTGATCCAGGAACTGCGTGCCGAGGGCCTGGGCATCATCCTCACCACGCACCTCATGGACGACGCCCAGCGGCTGGCTGACTACGTCTTCATCATCGACGCCGGCCGGACAGTCGTGCACGGCACCGTCGCGGAACTGACCGCAGCCACGGACGAAACCGCCGGTGTCAAACGTTTGCTCACCTTCGACGCCCCGCCCGGACTGTCCCTCGACCTGCCCAAGCCGTTCACCGCCGTCGAAAGTGTTCCCGGCCGTTACACGGTGGCCGGGCAACTGACCCCCGCCGTGCTGGCGGCGTTGGCCGCGGAATGGGCCGCCCACAACGTCATGCCGGCGTCGATCCACATGGCGCCTCGGTCGCTCGAGGATGTCTTCCTCGACATCTCCGGAAAGGATCTGCGATGAGCGCTCCCGCCGCCTTGATCCGCCGGGTTGCCCTTCAGGGCCGCTACGAGACGATGGGCATGCTGCGCAACGGCGAACAGTTGCTGATTGCCATCATCCTGCCGCTGCTGGCGCTCATCGGCCTCACCGTGACACCGCTGCTCGACACGTACACGGACGACCGGATAGCCATGGCAGCCCCGGGCGTGCTGGCGTTGTGCACGGTGTCCACCGCGCTGACCGGCCAAGGGATTGCCACCGGCTTTGACCGCCGTTACGGGGTCCTGCGGTTCCTGTCCACCACCCCGCTGGGGCAGAGCGGGTTGATCCTCGGAAAGATCATTGCGGTGCTGGCCATCATGGTCATCCAAGTTGTGGTGGTGGGTGGGACCGCGCTGTTGTTCCTCGGCTGGCAGCCTGCACTGGGCGGCCTGCTGCCAGCGGCTGCGCAACTGGTGCTGGGCGCCGCGGCCTTCACGTCGCTGGGCCTGCTGATCGCCGGCACAGTCCGGCCGGAGGCCACACTGGCCATCACCAATCTGCTCTGGGTGCTGCTGGCCGCTGCCGGCGGTATCCTCTTCCCGGTAGCCAGTTGGCCCGACGTTTTCGAGCCCGCCGCCCACCTTTTGCCTTCGACCGCCCTGGGCGACGCCCTGCGCAGCGCCCTGATCGACGCACAGTTCAATCTCACCGCATCAATCGTGCTGCTGGTCTGGACCGTAGTGGCCAGCCTTGCCGCCATCCGCTGGTTCAAATGGAGCTAAGTCAATGACCACCGCCACCCCCAAGTCCCACGACCTCTTGGACCGGCTGCCGACCTCCGTCAACCGAGCGGTCCACGGCTTGGCCATTGCGTCTCTTGTATCGCAGATCGGCATCATCATCACCGGCGGCGCCGTCCGGCTGACCAAATCAGGCCTCGGCTGTTCCCAGTGGCCCAACTGCGTGCCTGGCTCCATGACACCGACGCCGGAAATGGGCATCCACGGGATCATTGAATTCGGCAACCGCACCCTGACCTTCATTCTGGCCATCATCGCGGTCGCCATGCTGGTCTCACTGTGGCGCATGCGCCGGTCGCACCGCACCCTGTTCGGACTCGCCGTCGGACTGCTCTGCGTGATCCCTGTGCAGGCCCTGATTGGCGGTATCACCGTCTGGACCGGCTTGAACCCCTGGGTGGTCAGCCTGCACTTCCTGGCCTCGGCCGCACTCGTGGCGGTTGCCACCCTGCTGGTCAACCGGACCGGAATGTATTTGCGCGGTGGCACGGCGGTGGCTGTCGCTCCGGTCCCGAGCATGCAGCGAACGCTGGGCTGGACCATCGCCGTTGCCTCCGCCGCCTCCATCGTGTTGGGCACCATCGTGACCGGCACCGGACCCCACGCCGGGGACGCCAGCGCACCCCGCCATGATTTCAACGCAGATCTGGTGACACGGATCCACGTGGTGCCGGTCTACCTTCTGGTTGCCGCAACCGTGCTGGCGCTCGTGCTCGCCTATCGCCACGCGACCTCCCGACAGTTGCGCACCGGTCTGTGGTGGCTGGCTGCAGTGATTCTGCTTCAGGGCGGCATTGGCTACCTGCAGCATTTCACCGGCCTGCCTATCGGCTTGGTACTGCTGCATATGCTCGGCTCGGCGCTGCTGACCGTTGCCGCGACGAACGTTTGGGACCGTTCGACCGGCAAATTCCCGCTCTAGCCCCCTGGTAGGCGATTGGGTCGACAAAGTGCGGATAACCGGTGGAGTGGACAAGCCTGACCCCTCTATCGTCGCCCTGGCCATGATGGCTGAGTAGCACGGTACTGGCAGGCTTAGCGGGCCAAGGAGGCCCCGGGATCCCTATCGGCGAGCTCCTCGGGCCCGTCTTGGTGACCATGGCGCTGCAGTTGTTCGCCGCCCCGAAGCCGGCTGCGCCGCAGCACAGGTACCTCCTGGGAGGTATCCGAATACCGCGGCGGAACACGACCCGACATCCCGATAAGGGCCTCGGCATCGGTAAGGCTTTACCCCTTCTGGGTCGGTGAAGGGCTTTATCAAATTGCTGAATCGGTTGTCTCTCCTCAGCCCCTTGCGCCCACTACCTGTGGGTGATAGTCCGGTCGCAATTCCATCTCGATCAGGGAAAAACTGGCGGAAAGTCGAGTGAAGGTCATGACTGGTGAAACCAAAAATAGATGGGGCGTGATTGCGGGTCTTCTGCTGGCAATGACCCTGGGACTGTCAGGTTGCGGAGGTTTCGGCGATACCGGCTCTCCGCCCGCCAACCAGGGCGGCGCCGGGGGCGGCCCCGGTGAGCAGACACTCGGCGATTATTCGCAATACGGGCAAGCACCGCTCTGGGAAGTATCAGGGAATGATGCTTCTGTTGCAGGCCAGGCCGGGAACGACACGAACGCCATCACATCGGAAGAGCTGGCCGATATTCAAACAGCCCAGGCGATCACGGATCAGTTCTGGCGCACGCATTGGAGTGAACTGTTCAGCGGGACATACACGCCGCCTGCGGTCGTGGGACTATACGATGGCAGAGACCCAAGCAACGCACCCACTTGCGCGGGCAGGCCGCTTCCGCCGGACAACGCCTTCTATTGCATTCCAGAGGATTACGTGGCCTGGGACGCTTCGCTCATGGCGCGCGGATTCGAATTCGGAGACGCTTGGCCTTACTTGGTCATTGCTCACGAATGGAGCCATGCAATCGCGAACCGGCTCGACCCCAGCCTCCGGTCTCAGGCCTATGAGTTGCAGGCTGACTGCTTGGCGGGAGCGACCCTGTATGGGGCGGCTGCAGACGGAACTCTTATTTTTGAAGAAGGTGACCAGGACGAACTTGTTACTGCGCTGAGTTCGCTCGGCGGAAACATCCCGTGGACGAACCCGCAGGACCACGGCGCCTCCTCTGAACGGGTCGCGAACTTCAACGTCGGACGCACCGGCGGTGTGCTGGCGTGCTTACCGTCACAACAATAAGAAGGCCTGGCCAACTGGCCTGACTTCTCTGCTACCCATCTATGCGGTGGTGCCTTAAGGGGCACTGCCGCTATTTCGTTTAGGTGTTGCACATTTGCCGCAGAGATGGGGACTCATGGCAACGACCCAGCTGGGCCTCACCGCGACCGCCGGCACCGTCAGGTCGTTTGACCTCAAAAAGGTGGCGGGTCCTGTTGTCCATTGGTTGCCCGTGGTTTGTTCTGGTGGTTGTCTGCTGCTTTGTTCTTGTGTGCGGGGTGCCAGGGCGGCAGCCAACCAGCATCGGTTGAGTTGTCCGCTGGCCCGGATCCCGTCGCCGGTTGTACGACCAGCGGTTCGATTCGTTGCCGGTGGTCTTTCGGCAGCGCGGCCGCGACGGCGGGCGGATACTGTGGTTGGCCGGGAGCGGCGTTGTCTTCGCCGGGCCGGTCGGTGTAGGTCCGTCCGGCCGGGGTGGTCACTTCGAATACTCCGGGTGAGGGCTGGGCCATCTTCCAGCCCGCGTTCGTTTTCAACCGGTGGTGGGTTTCGCACGGCGGGCCCAGGTTCCCGGCGTCCGTTTCGCCCTTCGCGCCGTCGGCGCGGAAGGCCTGGGTGTGGTCGATCTGGCAGGCCTTGCCGTGTTTGCGGCAGCCGGCGAACGGACACACCTCGTCCCGTTTCCGCACCGCCCGGGCCAGGTCCGCCGGCGGCCGGTACCGGGTGCGGCCGTAGGAGAGCCTGGCCCCGGTCTCCGGATGCGTCAGGATCCGGTAAAACGACTTCGCATCCGCACACAGCTGCCGGGCCGCGTCCGCCGGGATCGGACCGTATCCGTCCAGCGTGGCCGGTTCCCCGCCCAGCCCCAGCAGCGACAGCACCGGGACGGTGACCGACGGTTCGGCGTGGATCCCGGCCGCCGGGCCGGTATCCATGCCCGCGTGCACGAGCAGGTCCGCGAACACATCGGCCCGCAACTGCCCCCTGGACCGGGTCTCGCCGTCCTGGCCGCGCAGGTGCACGGCGGCGCGGGTGAGCCGGTCATCGATCGCGGCGGCCTGCTCGGCCGGCAGGTACGCGTTCAGCCACGCCATCCCGTCCGGCGCCGGGTCCACGCCCACGTTCCGCCGTTCCTCCGCCGTGCGGCGGCGCTTCACAATGGTTTCCGGGTGGATGCGCTCGCGCAGCCGCCGCGCCATCTCCCGCAGCGACCGCAGCGAGCGGCCCTTCACCCGGCCCAGCAGGGTCTGTTCAAACCCGGCCGCCGCCTCCTCCGGCAGCGACCGGCCCTGCGTGACGATGACCGCGGCCTGCTCCCGGTCCAGCTCCCCGGCCGCCATCGCCGCCAGGGTGGCGGGGAACACCCGGTGCAGGTCCGCGGCCTGGTCCACCCGGGCCCGGGACTGCTCTTCGGGCAGGCCGAGCAGGCAGCCCAGTTCCTCCGCCGCGGACGTCGCGGCCAGCAGCTGCCGCTGCCGCAACGTGGTGCAGCCCGGCCCCGGCGGCGGCAGCTGCGCCAGCGCCGTCTGCCCCAGCCGCGCCTCCAGCGCGACCTCCCGGCCGTCCAGCCAACACCTCACCCGGTGCACCGCGGCCAGATGCTCCACCGTCTCCTGATACCCCAGCCCGCCGGTGCCCGACCCGGTCAGCGTGGCCAGCAGCACCGCCGGCTCCGCCCCCGCCACCAGTGTTTCGAGGCGTTCGGCGTAATAGTCCGCGTTCGCTTTCGACTCAAACAAGCCCTCCGGCAGCCAGCAGCCCTCGGGCAGGTTCGGCAGCACCGCGAACTCCGCCGGGACCGGCCCCACCCCCGGCGGCCGGTTTAGTTCGTCATCCAGATCCCGGGGCTCAAAGTCCTCCCGGTAGGCCCGGTTCCCCTGGTCAAGATCCTCATCCGAGGCCGGCGGGACCTCCAGGCCGGCGTACGGGTCGGGGCCCGGTTCGAACACCGGCTCCGCCCACCGCTGCGGCACCGGCACCGGCTCCTTCCGGGCCGGTTTCATCCCGGCCAGAATCTGCGCGATCGCCGCCTCACGCTCCTCCTGCGTAGGCAACCGCCGGCCCTCCCCAGAGGCTGGTGTGCGCTCCGCTTTCTCCTCCATGACCCAACTCAACCAGCCGGGTACGACAATCTGGAGGCGACCAAGCGCGGGTGGGGATTAAAAATTCGGGTGGGGATAAAAGGATGGGGGTAAGAATGGATGGGGTGTTGAGGCCGCGAAGAATCGGGCCGGCCGAAGTGTGGCCGGGATGACTCGAGCCATCTGAAAGCTTGGACGCGGAGACTAAGACGGCCGAAAGTATGACAGGGAAGGTTCAGGCGGCAGCGAAACTGTGGCGCGGAAGAATCGGGGGCCGTCGCGCTGCCACTGGAGCGCTACTCCCCCGCCACCGCCCGTGCGGCCGGACGGAACGCTTCGATGGCTTCGAGCAGTCGGGCCAGTTCGCGAAGACTGCTTCCGGGCAGTGGTTGCAGCGGCAGGCGCGGATCGCCCGCGTCGATGCCCGCCGCCCTGGCCAAGCCATACAGATTGCTGAGCGGCCTTAAGGTCCCGAAGTAGCCCATCAATGGGGCCAGCACCGCGCGTGCCTCGTCCGTCGCTTCCATGTCACCTGCCTCCAAGGCATCGCGCAGCAAGCGGTAGTGTGCCGGCAGGACGGCGATCGGTCCGCCATGCCAGGCGTCGCCGGCAAAACCGGCGTCGGCGATCAGCGCGTCTCCGCTCATGCCATGGCTGAAATCGCCCGCTTCCGCCGGCAAAACGCGTCGAAGCTGTTCATAACGTGCGCGGAATACGTCCGCGTCGGGTGCGGATTCCTTCACCGCCACGATGTTCGGCTCAACGGCCAGCTCTGCCACCAACTCCAAGCTAAAGCTGAACTGAGTGGTGCGGGGATTGCTATACAGGCACACAGGGAGCGCCGTCTGCCGCGCAGCGGCAACACACTGGGCTGCGACCTCCTCGTCCGTCAACGGATAGTAGGAGACCGTGGAAACCAGGAGCCCATCGACACCGGCGGCAGCGGCGTCGTCGATGTTTTGCAGGAGTTCCCGGGTGCCCACGGCGCTCACGCCGGCACACACCGGCAGCCCGGGGCGCACCGCCTTGGCCGCCTCCACGGCCGCTGTGATGACATCCCTCCGCTCTGCGCGGTCCAGATAGGCGAAGTTCCCGGAACTGCCAAGCACCGTTATGGCGTCGACAGGTGACTCGGCCACCGCGGAAACGTGGCGGCGCAACTCTGGAAAGTTGACGGCGCCGTCGTCGTGGAAGGGAGTCACCGGATATGCAATGAGACCGCGGAAGGGATTCATGCCGCTATCTTAGGTCAGCGCAGGAGGCGTTCGGACACAGGGGCACGACGGCGCCGCGAAACCGGCTTTAGCTAGCTGGAGGCAACGGCTGCACCGTTAAACTGGGCGCAGCTAACCCGAGGCGGCCAACGCCGACGCGAGAGGGGCGGCGGTCAGCCGAAGACGGGGCCGCCGATGAAGGGGTCTAAGGCCAGTGCCAGGAACAGCACCGTCAGGTAGCTGATGGAGCCGTGGAACACGCGCATGGCGCTCTTGTTCGTTGCGGCCGGGGTTTCGGTACCGCGCTTGGCCACCGAGTACAGCCGGTGCGATTCATAGACGAAATAGCCGCCGCTCAGCAACGCCACGACGGTGTACACCCAGCCGGCACCGCCGACCGGGGCCAGCAGCAGCGAGCAGACCAGCGTGGCCCAGGCGTAGAGGACAACCTGCACGGATACCTGGCGGGCGCTGGCGATGGCGCCAAGCATCGGGACGTTGGCGGCGTTGTAATCGTCGCTGTACTTCATGGACAGCGGCCAGTAGTGCGGCGGTGTCCACAGGAAGATCACCATGAACAGGATCACGGCGGGCCACGCCACCGTGTTGGTCACTGCGGCCCAGGCGATCAGCACCGGGAAGCATCCGGCAGCGCCGCCCCAGACAATGTTCTGCGAGGTGCGGCGCTTGAGGATCAGCGTGTAGATGACCACGTAGAAGAAGATCGCGCCCACGCCCAGCATGCCGGCCAGCGGATTCGCGCCGAACCAGAGCAGTGCCACGGCTACGACGCCCAGCACCCAGGAGAACACCAGAGCCTCGCGAGGAGTGAGTTCACCGGTAACCAGTGGCCGATTCTCCGTCCGGTGCATGAGCTTGTCCATGTCCCGGTCGATGTAGCAGTTGAAGGAGCCGGCTGACCCAGCGGCCAGCGCGCCACCGATCATCGTGGCGGCCATCAACCAAAGGTCCGGGAAGCCGCCGTAGGCGAAGATCATGGTGGGCAGGGTGGTGACCAGCAGCAGTTCCATGACACGGGGCTTCGTGAGCGCTATGTACGCTTTGGCCTTGCGCGAAAAGCCGGGCTTGGCCGGGACGGCCAACGCCTGGTCCGGCACGGTCTGCATATTCAAGGAAAAACCACTCAGTTCTGCTGGAGTCCGTCTGACACACGAAAACGCCCAGCCGCTTGCGGCGGGTCAAGGTGCACCTACATCATACTCCTTCTATCTGTCGTAGAAACCGAAGCGCGCGGTGGCCGCGCCGGCCAGTGCAAAAACTATCAGTGCCTGTGTGACTGCACGCACCGTAAAGCGTCCTGCGCATTGCAGGCTCAACGGATAGAGTGGGGATCAGGTGCCAGTCCGCGGGGATCTGGCGCAACAATGCTCAAGCAGTATCAACGGCGAATGGTCCATCGGGTCCGTGGTTGCGGGCGCCTTTTCCGGACCGTCGGTGCTGCTATGTCGATCAGAAAGGGCCCCACCGGTGCCACATATGCAAGATCAGGAATTGTCGTGGACATCGCTGGACCAGCGGGCGGTGGACACGGTGCGCGTTCTCGCCGCCGATGCCGTGGAGAAGGTCGGCAACGGCCACCCCGGAACCGCCATGAGCCTGGCGCCGGCCGCCTACTTGATCTTCCAGCAGTTCATGCGGCACGACCCGACGGACCCGCAGTGGGTGGGCCGCGACCGCTTTGTCCTCTCCCCCGGCCACACCTCGCTGACGCTGTACATCCAACTGTTCCTCTCCGGCTACGGATTGGAACTGGAGGATCTGCAGGCGCTGCGGACCTGGGGTTCGCTCACCCCGGGCCACCCGGAGTACAAGCACACGGCGGGCGTTGAAATCACCACCGGCCCGCTGGGCCAGGGCCTCGCATCCGCCGTCGGCTTCGCCTACGCGCAGCGCCGCACCCGCGGCATGTACGACGCCGATGCTGCCGCCGGCGAGAGCCCCTTCGACCACACGGTGTGGGTGATCGCGTCCGACGGCGACCTGCAGGAAGGCGTCACCTCCGAGGCCTCGTCGCTGGCGGGCCACCAGGAGCTGGGCAATCTGGTGGTGCTCTACGACGACAACAAGATTTCCATCGAAGACGATACCGACATCGCCTTCACCGAGGACGTGCTCAAGCGCTACGAAGCGTACGGCTGGCACACGCAGCGCGTGGACTGGACCAAAACCGGTGAGTACGCCGAAGATATTCCGGCCCTGTTCGAGGCGTTGAAGGCCGCGAAGGCCGAAACGTCCCGGCCCTCGATCATCTCGCTGCGCACCATCATCGGTTGGCCGGCGCCGAAGAAACAGAACACCGGCAAGATCCACGGCTCCGCGCTGGGCGCCGAGGAAGTTGCCGCCGTCAAGAACGTGCTCGGCTTCGATCCGGAGCAGCAGTTCGCCGTGGAGCAGGAGGTGCTGGACCACGCCCGGCAGGTTGCCGCACGCGGCAAGCAGGCACGGGCGGACTGGGACAGCGGCTACCAGGCATGGCGGGAAGCCAACCCGGAGAACGCCGCACTGCTGGACCGTGTCCAGGCGTCGGAGCTGCCGCAGGGCTGGGAGCAGTCGCTGCCCGAGTTCCCCGCCGGCAAGGACGTGTCCACGCGTGCCGCATCCGGCAAGGTGCTCAACGCCATCGGTCCGGTGCTCCCGGAGCTGTGGGGCGGCTCGGCCGACTTGGCAGAATCGAACAACACCACGATCGAAGGCGCTGGGTCCTTTGTTCCGGAGTCGCGGCAGACCGCCATGTGGTCCGGCGGCCAGTACGGCCGGGTGCTGCACTTCGGCATCCGCGAGCACGCTGCGGCGGCCATCGTCAACGGCATTGTGCTCAGCTCCAACACCAGGGCCTTCTCCGGAACGTTCCTGATCTTCAGCGACTACCAGCGGCCGGCCATCCGGCTGGGCGCGCTGATGGGTGTTCCCTCCATCTACGTCTGGACGCACGATTCCATCGGCCTCGGCGAAGACGGGCCCACCCACCAGCCGGTGGAGCAGCTGGCGAGCCTGCGCGCCATCCCGGGCCTCGACGTCGTGCGCCCTGCCGATGCCAACGAAGTGGCGCAGGCATGGAAGGCGATGCTGGAGAACCACAGCAACCCGGCCGGCATTGTGCTCACCCGGCAGAACCTGCCGGTGTACGACCGCGGCGAAGCCGGCTTCGCCTCCGCCGAGAACGTGTCCAAGGGCGCGTATGTCTTGGCCGAAGCGCAGTCCGGCGGCACGGACACCACGCCGCAGGTGATCCTGCTGGCCACCGGCTCCGAAGTACAGCTGGCCGTCAAGGCCCGCGAAACGCTGCAGGCGGACGGCATCGCCACCCGCGTGGTTTCCGTGCCTTGCTTCGAGTGGTTCGCCCGCCAAGACCCGGCCTACCGCGAATCCGTGCTTCCCGCCGGCATCAAGGCCCGGGTCTCGGTGGAAGCCGGCATCGCGCAGTGCTGGGACGGCTTGGTCGGCGACGCCGGCCGCAGCGTGTCCCTGGAGCACTACGGTGCCTCCGCCGACTACAAGACCCTGTTCCGCGAATTCGGTATCACGGCCGAGGCTGTTGTCGAAGCCGCCCGCGACTCGCTCGCACAGATCAACAACTCCTAAGGAGGACGCGATGTCCAACCCGAATACCCAGGCTCTCTCCGATGCAGGTGTCTCCATCTGGCTCGACGATCTTTCCCGTGAACGGATCAGTTCCGGGACCCTGAAGGCCATGATTGACGAGATGAACGTGGTGGGCGTCACCACCAACCCGTCCATCTTCGCCTCGGCCCTGCAGGACGGCCGCAGCTACGAGGCACAGGTGAACCAGTTGGCCGCCGATGGCGCCGACCTGGACACGGCGGTCTTCGCCATCACCACGGCCGACGTGGCCGAAGCCTGCGACCTGTTCTCCGCACTGGCCACGGACACCGACGGCGTGGATGGCCGCGTGTCGATCGAGGTGGACCCGCGGCTGGCCCGCGACACCCGTGGCACCGTCGCCGAGGCCAAGCACCTGCACAAGGCCGTGGGCCGGACGAACGCGTTCATCAAGATTCCGGCCACCAGCGAAGGTCTGGAAGCCATCACCGAGACCCTCGCGGCCGGCATTAGCGTCAACGTCACGCTGATCTTCTCGCTGCAGCGCTACCGCGAAGTCATCAACGCCTTCATGCTGGGGCTGGAGAAGGCCAAGGAAAACGGCAAGGACCTCGCCAGCCTCCACTCGGTGGCCTCCTTCTTCGTGTCCCGCGTGGACAGCGAGATCGACAAGCGCCTGGACGCGGTCAGCACCGAGGAGGCAGCCGCGCTGAAGGGCAAGGCCGGCGTCGCCAATGCCCAGCTGGCGTACCAGATCTACGAAGAGCAGTTCGCCACCGAGCGCTGGCAGGTCCTGGCCGCGTCCGGTGCCCGGCCGCAGCGGCCTTTGTGGGCTTCCACCGGGGTGAAGAACCCTGACTACCCGGACACCATGTACGTCACCGAACTGGTGGCCAACAACGTGGTCAACACCATGCCGGAGAAGACGCTGGAAGCCGTCGCCGACCACGGCAAGATCGAGGGCGACCGGGTGACCGGCAGCTACCAGGAAGCCAACAAGGTGCTGGACCAGATCGCCAAGGTCGGCATTTCCTACAACGAAGTGGTCGAACTGCTCGAGGAAGAGGGCCTGGAGAAGTTCGTCACCAGTTGGCAACAGCTGCGGGAGACCGTCCAGAACGCGCTGGACTCGGCACCGGGAGCCCCGAAGGCATGAGCTCGCTGGCCTTCGAAGCATCGGGAGCTGCGCTGGCCGCTGTCCGCCGGCACATCGACACCCTGGTCGAGGACCGGGTCGCGTCCCGGATTGCCGCCCAGGACAATACCTTGTGGGGCCCGGAGGCAGAAGCGGAGGCGGCAATCCGCCTCGGCTGGGTGGATGCCGCAGCACTCTCCCGGCCGTTGGTGGCGGACATTCTGGCGCTCCGCCGGGAACTTGCCGCCGAAGGCGTGACCAGGTTCGTGCTCGCCGGTATGGGCGGATCCTCGCTGGCTCCCGAAGTCATTGCCAATACCGCCGGGGTGGAGCTGACCGTGCTCGACAGCACGGATCCGCAACAGGTAGCTGCCGCCCTGGCGGAGCGACTTGAAGACACCGCCCTCATCGTGGCGTCGAAATCCGGTTCCACGCTGGAAACAGATTCGCAGCGCCGAGTCTTCGAACAGGCATTTGCCGACGTCGGTCTGGACGCCGCTTCGCGGATCATCGTGGTCACCGATCCCGCGTCACCGCTGGATCAGGCGTCCCGGGAAGCCGGCTACCGGGCGGTGTTCAACGCCGATCCCGACGTCGGCGGGCGCTACTCCGCACTGACCGCTTTCGGGCTGGTCCCCTCCGGACTGGCCGGGGTGGACATCGAAAGACTGCTTGACGACGCCGAAGAGGCCGCCGAGGTGCTCTCAGAGGACTCCGCCGACAACATGGCCCTGGCACTGGGTGCGGCGCTGGCCGGTACTGAGCCGCTGCGCAGCAAAGTGGCCATTGCCGACGAAGGCTCCGGCATTGTCGGCTTCGGGGACTGGGCCGAGCAGCTGATTGCCGAGTCCACCGGCAAGCTGGGCACCGGCCTGCTGCCGGTGGTGGTCAACTCCGGTGATCCCGAGACAGTCTCCAAGGCCGCCGATGTGTTGGTCGTCCGGCTGGTCCCGGCCGACCACGAGGTGCCCCTCGGCGCTGACGAAGTTGCCGTCGGCGGCAGCCTGGGCAGCCAACTGCTGCTCTGGGAGTACGCCACGGCAGTGGCCGGCCGCCTGCTGGGCATCAACCCCTTCGACCAGCCGGATGTGGAGGCGGCCAAGACCGCCGCGCGCGGACTGCTGGAAGAGCGTCCGGAGGCCACGCTTCCCGACTTCACCGACGGTGCCGTCCAGGTACGCGGCAGCGGGCTGGCCATGGGCAGCTCGCTGGACGACGCGCTCCGGGACCTGCTGGGCAAACTTGGGCCGGATGGCTACGTCAGCGTGCAGGCCTATCTGGACCGCTTCGGCCAGGCCGAACTGGAACGGATCCGTCCCGTGTTGGCCGAAGCCACCGGCCGTCCCGTGACGTTCGGCTGGGGACCGCGCTTCCTGCACTCCACCGGGCAGTTCCACAAGGGCGGGCCGGCCACCGGTGTCTACCTGCAGCTGACCGGCGAAGCAGCCGCGGACATCCCCATCCCGGGCCGCCCGTTCAGCTTCGGCGAACTCATTGACGCCCAGGCAGCCGGCGACGCCAACGTCCTGCGCGAGGCCGGCCGGCCCGTCCTGCGCCTTCATCTGGCTGACCGTGCGGCGGGTTTGCGCCAGGTGATCGACGCCGTCTCCCGACTCGCCGGAAAGTAAGTCATGGCACCTCCCACTTCACACCGCCGTCCGGCCAACCCGCTGCGGGACCCCCGCGACCGCCGGCTCGACCGCATTGCCGGCCCGTGTTCCCTGGTGCTGTTCGGGGTTACCGGAGACCTTGCGCGGAAGAAGCTGATGCCGGCGGTTTATGACCTGGCCAACCGCGGACTGCTGCCGCCCAGCTTCGCGCTGGTCGGCTTTGCCCGTCGGCCGTGGGATGATGCCGAGTTCGCGGCCCAGGTGAAGGAGGCAGTGCAGCAGCACGCCCGCACGCCGTTCCGCGAGGACATCTGGACGCATCTGGCTGCCGGCATCCGTTTTGTCGAAGGAGCTTTCGACGACGACGACGCCTTCGAGCAGTTGGGGGCCACGTTGAAGGAGCTCGACGAACAGCGCGGGACCCAGGGAAACCACGCGTTCTACCTCTCGATCCCGCCCAAGGCCTTCGAGCAGGTGTGCCAGATGCTCTCCTCGCACGGCCTCGCCCAGGCCACCGAAGACGCGCCCGGCTCGCCGTGGCGCCGGGTGGTCATCGAAAAGCCCTTCGGCCATGACCTACAGTCAGCGCGTGAGCTGAACAACATCGTTGAATCGGTTTTCCCGCCGGACGCCGTATTCCGGATCGACCACTATTTGGGCAAGGAGACCGTCCAGAACCTGCTGGCGCTTCGCTTTGCCAATCAGTTGTTTGAACCGCTCTGGAACGCCAACTATGTGGACCATGTGCAGATCACCATGGCGGAAGACATCGGTATTGGCGGCCGCGCGGGGTATTACGACGGCGTCGGCGCGGCTCGCGACGTCATCCAGAACCACCTGCTCCAACTGCTGGCGCTGACCGCAATGGAGGAACCGATCTCTTTCAACGCGGAGGACCTGCGGGCGGAAAAGGAAAAGGTGCTGGCCGCCGTCAAGCTCCCCGAGGATCTCTCGGCCCATTCGGCCCGGGGGCAGTACACCGGCGGCTGGCAGGGCGGTGAAAAGGTCGCCGGCTATTTGGAGGAAGAAGGCTTTAACCCCGATTCGGTCACCGAGACCTATGCCGCGCTGCGGCTGGACATCCACACCCGGCGCTGGTCCGGTGTTCCGTTCTACCTGCGCGCCGGCAAGCGGCTGGGCCGCCGAGTGACGGAGATCGCCGTCGTGTTCAAGCGGGCCCCGAACCTGCTGTTCCCGAACCACAGTGAGGACGACTTCGGCCAAAACGCAGTGGTGATCCGCGTGCAGCCGGACGAAGGGGTGACCATCCGCTTCGGTTCCAAGGTGCCCGGCACCCAGACGGAAGTCCGCGACGTCACGATGGACTTCGGCTACGGGCATGCGTTTACCGAGTCGAGTCCCGAGGCCTACGAGCGGCTGATCCTGGACGTACTGCTCGGCGAGCCGCCGCTGTTCCCGCGGCACCAGGAAGTCGAGCTCTCCTGGAAGATCCTGGACCCGTTCGAGGAATATTGGGCCGAGAGCCGGACCAGGCCGGAGCCGTACTCGCCCGGCAGCTGGGGACCGACGTCGGCCGATGAACTGCTGGCCCGCGACGGACGCACTTGGAGAAGGCCGTGATCAAAGACCTGAAAGACACCACCACGTCAAAGATCTCGAAGGAGATCGTGGCCATGCGCGAGCAGGGCGGCGTGGTGGCGCTGGGCCGCGTGCTCACCCTGGTGGTGCTGACCCCGTTGGGCCATGAAGAGGAAGCCATCCTCGCCGCCAATGCCGCCAGCCGCGAACATCCCTGCCGGATCATTGTGCTGGTGGATGCAGGTTCGGAGGCTAAGACCCGCCTCGATGCCCAAATCCGGGTCGGCGGCGACGCCGGGGCGGCCGAAGTCATCGTGCTGTACGGCTACGGCCAGCTGGCTGCCGAAAGCGAGTCCCTGGTGGCCGCCCTGCTGCTGCCGGACGCCCCGATCGTGGCCTGGTGGCCGCACGGCATGCCGAAGGACGCCTCGCGCACGTCGATCGGCCGGATTGCCCACCGCCGCATCACGGATTCCGGCAATGAGGCCGACCCGCAGCAGGCGCTGTTCAGCCTGCGCGACACCTACACCGCCGGCGATACGGATCTGGCCTGGACGCGGCTGACCAGCTGGCGCGTCCAGCTGGCGGCAGTCTTTGACCAGCTGGAGCCAGCCCCGGTGACGTCCGTTGCGGTCGAGGGGGCGTCGGACTCCCCCAGCACCGTCCTGCTGGCGGCATGGCTGACGCTGGCGTTGAACGCGCCGGTGACCATCGTGGAGGACCTCGCGGGCACCGGCATCAGGGGGGTAGAGATCTCGCGGACGACCGGCGACATCCGCATCCTGCGTCCCGGGCCCAGCGTGGCCGAACTGCTGATGCCCGGCCTACCGGTCCAGCGGATCTCACTGCCGCGCCGGCCGCTGGAAGAATGCCTGGCCGAGGAGCTTCGCCGGCTCGACCCGGATGAGGTGTTCGGTGAAGTGCTGACCGATGGATTGCCCCGGACCAATTTGAGGAGCGTGCGCCGCAGTGAACGCTGAACCACACGTCATAGTCCATTCCGACGCCGCCACCCTCGCGGACGCGGCCGCCCAACGGCTGGTCGAGCGGCTGGCGGCCGTCCAGGCCGAACGCGGCGAAGCGACCGTGGTGCTCACCGGCGGCAGCCTGGGTATCAACACGCTGAAGGCGGTCGCCGCCGTTGAACTTCCCGCCGGCTTCGACTGGTCGAAGGTAAATGTCTGGTGGGGTGACGAACGCTTCGTCGCGAAGGACAGCCCGGACCGCAACGAGCGGCAGGCACGCGAAGCGCTGCTGGACGGGCTCCCCCTGGATCCGGCCCGAGTGCACCCCTTCGGTGCCGCCGGGGAATACGCCGACCCGGAGGCGGCCGCCGTCGCCTACTCCGCGGCGCTCCGACAGGCTGCGGCTGACGAGGGCACGAGTGGCCCGGCACCGAAGTTGGATGTACTGCTGCTGGGCGTCGGACCTGACGCACACGTTGCCTCGCTGTTTCCCGAAATGGCCGGTATCCGTACGGAAGACCGCTCCGCGATCGGTGAAACCGATGCGCCGAAACCGCCGCCGGAGCGCGTGTCCCTCACACTCCCCACGATCAATTCCGCCGACGAGGTGTGGCTGGTGGTGGGCGGCAGTGACAAGGCCGGCGCGGTCGGGCTTGCCCTGGCCGGTGCCAGCCCGGTGCAGGTTCCCGCCGCCGGAGCACGCGGGCGCAAGCGCACCGTATGGCTGCTGGATCAGGACGCCGCGTCCAAGCTGCCGGACGCCCTGCTCTCCCCGGCCGACAACGACAACGACTAGGAGCCTGAATCTGCCTTGCGCCGGTGCGACCATCGTAGGTGGCCCGCGAAGGCGTCCGGGCGCGCGCCTCTAGTCGGTCTGGCGCTGGCGGCCTGACTCGGCCCGACGGAGTGCTTCCCGCCGGCGCCTCCGCAACTTCTCCAGCGCCTGTTCCACCACGGCCTCGGCCTCGTCCGGGCTGCGCCGTTCCTTGGCGTACTCCAGATGGCTTTTATAGGGCTCGTCGCTGCTGCGGGCCTCGGCAGCGCCCCCGCCAGGCTCCCTGGCGGCTGTCTGGCCGCAGTGCGGGCAATCCCACGAGGTGGGGATATCGGCTTCGCTGAGATTGGCGAAAACCGGTGTGGTCTGGTGTCCCTTCGGGCACCAGTATGTGACCGGGACTTTGGTGACCGGTACCACCGTCCGGCCGGTCACGGCCTGCCAACCGGCAAGCCCGGCTCCCGTTTCGGAACCGACCCGAACGGCCCGGAAGGAATTCGACGGATCAACCATGTTTGCCCCCGATTACCAGAAAGGATGCCCCCTGCATCGGGCACCAGTCTACGGTGGGAACAGCGCAGGGTTAAGGGGGTGGGGCAAAGTCTCTCGGATTTCCGGGCCCTTTGAAACCGGTCCCGGAAACGCGGCAGAGCCGCCGAAAGTCGGTTAGGATTCCGCGCTAAAACGCATCATGAGGCCGAGAGCCACGATGACCGCGCCCCAGACCAGTCCAAGAACCACCGTGAAGCGGTTGAGGTTTCGCTCTGCGACGCCGGACGATCCCAGGCTGGTGGTCATGCCACCACCGAACATGTCGGACATGCCGCCACCGCGCCCCTTGTGGAGCAGGATGAGCAGGGTCAGCAGCAGGCTGGTGATGCCGAGCAGGATTTGCAGAGTGATCTTCAGAGCTTCCACAGTGGCCTTTCGTCAGCTGTCGGGATATCCCAGTGGCGGGCAGACATCACTTTGTCAGCAGATGGTGTTCGAACCTCACAATATTAGCAAATTCGCCCGCGTCCAGGCTGGCCCCGCCAACCAACACGCCGTCGACGTCGCGCTCGTTCAGGATGGCGGCAGCGTTACCCGCCTTCACGGACCCGCCGTAGAGCAGGCGCACTCCGGCTGCCACGCTCTCGTCGAACAGCACGGCCATCTCGGCGCGGAGGGCGGCGCACATCTCCTGGGCGTCGTCAGGACCGGCCACCTCCCCCGTGCCGATCGCCCAGACCGGCTCGTAGGCGATGACCAACCTGGCCGCTTGCTCGGCTTCGAGGCCGGCCACGTTGGCACGCAACTGGCTGAGCGTGTGCTCCACGTGGTTTCCGGCCTGGCGCACCTCAAGGCCCTCGCCGACGCACAGAATGGGGGTCAGCTTGTGCCGGTAGGCCGCCTTCAGCTTCTGATTCAGCAGGGCGTCGTCCTCGCCGTGGATTTCACGTCGCTCGGAATGGCCCACCAGCACATACTTGCAGCCCAGCTTGGCCAGGAACTGTCCGGAAATGTCCCCGGTGTACGCACCCGAGTCATGCGGCGAGAGGTCCTGAGCGCCGTAAACAAGCTTCAGGTTGTCGCCGTTGACGAGCGTTTGTACGCCGCGCAGATCCGTGAACGGCGGGAAGACAGCGACCTCCACGCGGTTGTAGTCGTGCCGGGCATCGCTGAGCGTCCAGGCCAACTTCTGCAGCAGCGTGATGCCCTGGACATGGTCCATGTTCATCTTCCAGTTGCCGGCGATCAGCGGTTTGCGGTCGAACTTGCCGTTGGTCGAAGTGGTCACTGCGGTCTCCATCTGTGGTGCTGGGCGTCGTTCTGCGCGGCCGGGCCGCGCTGTGGCTTGGGCAATACCGGAACCGTCCCCGCCTGGCGGCGAGGGTTCCGGCTGTCGTCAGCGGTCCAGTGCGGCCAGGCCGGGCAGTTCCTTGCCTTCGAGGTATTCGAGGCTGGCACCGCCACCGGTTGAAATGTGGCCGAAGGCGTCGTCGTCGAAGCCCAGGGTACGTACCGCAGCGGCGGAATCGCCGCCGCCGACCACGGTGAAGCCGTCGCTTCCGGTGAGGGCCTTGGCCACGGTGCGGGTCCCATGGGCGAAGGCATCGAATTCAAACACGCCCATCGGTCCGTTCCAGAAGACCGTATTTGCCGAATGGATCTGGTGGGCGAAAGCTTCGGCCGACTCCGGACCGATGTCCAGACCAATGCCATCGGCACCGAACGATGCCGATTCGATGCTGTCTGCGGGCACCACTTCCCAGGCCGCGTCGGCGGCGAACTTCTCCGCGACCACGATGTCGGTGGGAAGGATGAACGTGCACCCCAGTTCCTTGGCCCGGGCGAGGTAGCCGCGCACCGTGTCCAGCTGGTCCTTTTCCAGCAGGCTGGCGCCGACCTTATGTCCTTGGGCCGCGAGGAAGGTGAAGACCATTCCGCCGCCGACCAGCAGGTAGTCGGCCTTGCCCAGCAGGTTCTCGATCACGGCCAGCTTGTCCGAGACCTTGGAACCGCCCAGCACCACCACATAGGGCCGTTGCGGGGCGTCGGTGAGACGGTTCAGCACTTGGAGTTCTGTCCGCACCAGGTCGCCCTGGTAGGCCGGCAGCAGGCGGGCGATGTCGAAGACAGACGCATGTTTGCGGTGCACGGCGCCGAAAGCATCGTCCACGTAGGCCCCCTCGTCACCGGTGAGGGCGGCGAGTTCGGCGGCAAAAGCTGCACGGTCGGCGTCGTCCTTGCTGGTTTCGCGCGGATCGAAGCGCACGTTCTCCAGCACCAGCACTTCGCCGTCCTGCAGTCCGGCAGCTGCCTCCCGGGCTGCCGGACCTACCGTGTCCGCGGCGAACTTGACGGTGACAGCGGCCAGCTCTTTCAGCCGGGCGACCGCGGGGCGCAGCGAGAACCTCTCCTCGGGCGCACCTTTGGGCCGACCGAGGTGTGCCGTCACGATGACCCGCGCCCCGGCCTCCGCCAGCTTGGTGATCACCGGCAGCGACGCGCGGATGCGTCCGTCGTCGGACACCTTCAGCTCCGGCGATTCGCCCTCCAACGGGACGTTCAGGTCCGAACGGACCAACACGTGGCGTCCGCGGACTCCGGCGGCCAGCAGTTCATCGAGAGAATGTGCAGTCATTTCTACCTTCGTGCGGAGGACGGGTGGTGCCGTACCTAGGACAGCTTTGATGCGATCAGGACAGTCAGATCCAACAGGCGATTGGAGTAGCCCCACTCGTTGTCGTACCAGCCAACAACTTTCACCTGGTTACCCATAACCTTAGTCAGTCCCGAGTCGAAGATCGAAGACGCCGGGTCTGTGACGATATCGGACGACACGATTGGGTCCTCGGTATAGCTGAGGATTCCGGCCCAGTGCGGATCCGCGGCGGCCTCCTTGAAGGCCTCGTTGACCTCTTCCACCGTCGCTTCGCGGGACAGCGTGGCGGTCAGGTCCGTCAAGGACCCGGTGGGCACCGGCACCCGCACCGCGAAGCCGTCCAACTTACCCTGCAGCTCGGGGAGCACCCGCCCGATGGCCTTCGCCGCGCCGGTTGACGTTGGCACCAAGTTGATGGCCGCCGCCCGGGCGCGCCGCAGGTCCCGGTGCGGGCCGTCCTGCAGGTTCTGATCGGCGGTGTAGGCGTGGATGGTGGTCATCAGTCCGTGCTCGATGCCGAACTTCTCGTGCAGCACCTTGGCCAGCGGTGCCAGGCAGTTGGTGGTGCAGGAGGCGTTCGAAATCAGGTGGTGCGCATCGGCGTCGTACTCGCCGTCATTGACGCCCATCACGATGGTGATGTCCTCGTCCTTGGCGGGCGCGGAGATCAAGACCTTTTTGGCGCCGGCCTCAATGTGCTTACGGGCGCCCCCGCCCTTGTTGAACCGGCCGGTGGATTCGATCACGATGTCCACGTCGAGATCGCCCCACGGCAGGGCTGCCGGGTCCTTCTCCGACAGGACGCTGATCTTCCGGCCGCCGACGATCAGGTTGCCGGCGTCTACTTCTATGGTTTCCGGCAGGATGCCCAGCACGCTGTCGTATTTGAGCAAGTGGGCCAGCGTGTCCGCGTCGGTCAAGTCATTGATGGCCACGATTTCCAGATCCGTTTTCTTGGCCAAAGCTGCGCGGAAGTAGCTGCGGCCGATCCGGCCGAATCCGTTGATACCAACTCGAGTAGTCATGTCCCTCTACCTCCTGGTGGAGATTGCGACCGGTGCGGGGTATCGCATGATCCCCGCCCCTGCCAGTGCCTGATGGGTGCGGCCTTACCTGGCCGGGGTGATCAGCGCGGAAGCGCCGGTGCGGGCGGCGTCGAAACGGGCGGCGACGTCGGCCCAGTTGACGATGTTCCAGAACGCCTTGACGTAGTCGGCCTTGACGTTGACGTAGTCCAGGTAGAAGGCGTGCTCCCACATGTCCAGCATCAGCAGCGGGATGGTGCCCACCGGGATGTTGCCCTGCTGGTCGTAGAGCTGCTCGATGACCAGATTGCCGCCCAGCGGTTCGTAGGCCAGCACGGCCCAGCCCGAGCCCTGCAGGCTCAGCGCTGCGGCGCCGAAGTGGCCGTGGAAGGCGTCGAAGGAACCGAAGTACTCATCGATCGCCGAGGCCAGTTCGCCGGTGGGCTTGTCGCCGCCTTCCGGGGAGAGGTTCTTCCAGAAGATCGAGTGGTTGGTGTGCCCGCCGAGGTGGAAGGCCAGATCCTTGGACAGCTTCGGCACGTTGCCGAACTCGCCCTTGGAGCGGGCCTCGGCCAGCTGCTCCAGCGCGGTGTTGGCGCCGGCCACGTAGGTGGCGTGGTGCTTGGAGTGGTGCAGCTCCATGATCCGGGCCGAGATATGCGGCTCCAGGGCTGCGTAATCATAGTCGAGCTCGGGCAGTTCGTACGTGCTCATGGTTTCCTCCGTCTTCTCCCGGCCGCGGTCCGCGGCTGGGTCGGATTGTCCAACCGGACGGAGGTTCCGCCCGGTAGCTCTGAAAACCGGTCTTCGTTGACCGGGACCGCCGGGGATACCCGGCCGGCCGCCCATCCCGTATCTAGTCGTCCAGCATCTCCGGCGTCACGTTGGCTTCGGTCCCCGGTATTCGCAACTCTGCCGCCCGTTTGTCGGCCATGGCCAGCAGCCGGCGGATCCGGCCGGCGATGGCGTCCTTGGTCATCGCCGGATCCGCCAGACGGCCGAGTTCGTCCAGCGAGGCCTGCTTGTGCGCCACCCGCAATTCGCCGGCGTAGCGCAGGTGCTCGGGCACATCTTCACCGAGGATCTCCAGCGCCCGTTCGACGCGTGCACCCGCCGCGACCGCGGCCTGGGCCGAGCGCCGCAGGTTGGCGTCGTCGAAATTGGCCAGCCGGTTGGCGGTGGCCCGCACTTCCTTCCGCATCCGGCGTTCTTCCCACACCATCAGCGCATCATGGGCGCCCATCCGGGTCAAGAGCGCGGCGATGCTGTCACCGTCCCGGATCACCACCCGGTCCACGCCCCTGACCTCGCGTGCTTTGGCCGCAATGCCCAACCGGCGGGCCGCACCGACCAGTGCCAGCGCCGCTTCCGGACCGGGGCAGGTGACTTCCAGCGCGGACGAGCGGCCGGGCTCGGTCAGCGATCCGTGTGCCAGGAACGCGCCGCGCCAGACCGCCTCGGCGTCGGCAGCCGAACCGTTGACCACCACCGACGGCAGCCCGCGGACCGGACGGCCGCGGCCATCCAGCAGGCCGGTTTGCCGGGCCAGGGACTCTCCATCCTTGACGACGCGCACCACGTAGCGGTTCCCGCGGCGCAGGGCGCCGCCGGAGACCACGATGATGTCGCCGCTGTGCCCATACACTTCCGAAATGGCGGCACGCAGCCGCCGGGCCGTCGCAGCCAGATCAACTTCCGCCTCAATAACAATGCGGCCGGAAATGATGTGAAGTCCACCGGCGAACCGGAGCGTCGCGGAGACCTCCGCCTTCCGGACCTGGGACTTCTTAATGTCGAGGCGAGCAAGCTCATCCTTGACTGCTGCGGTCAGCGCCATGCACCTTGTCCTTACCTAATCCTTGCTGTCCCCGAAAATGTCGTGGTAGGCACTCGCCAGTCTCAACGGATCGTGTACGGGGCGTCCGCCTGAGCTTCCTACTCTACCGAAGACCACGCGCGCACCGAGTTCTTCGGCGGCTGCCTCGAACCGGTCCCTGTTTTCGATCACCCGCGGATCGGCCAGCACCACATCGAAACGCATGCCGGGAGCGCAGCGCTTCACGGCCGCCAGGTGGTCAGCCGCGGTCATGCCTGACGTTTCCTTGGTATCCACCGAGAGGTTCATGGTCAGGCAACGCCGCGCCGGGGTGTTGCACAGCGCCTGCCGCATCTCCTTGAGCATCAGATGCGGCAGCACGGAGGTGTACCAGGACCCGGGACCCAGGATCACCCAGTCGGCAAGTTCGACGGCGTTGAGCGCTTCGACGCAGGCCGGGGCGTCGTCGGGCAGCAGGCGAACGTCATTCACGTGGCTGTTCCGTCCGGCCGCGGCGAGCCGGGACTGGCCGGAGATCAGCGCGCTCCGTAAACGCCCGTCCTCGTCCTCCACCAGCACGTCGCCCTCGATGGTCAGCGGTACGGTGGCCATCGGCAGCACTTCGCCGCGGGCTCCCAGCAAGGCGCCGGCCCACTTAAGCCCCGCCACCGGGTCCCCCAGCAACTCCCACAAGGTGACAATCAGCAAGTTTCCCAAGGCATGGTTGTCCAGCGACTGCTCGGACCCCGGGGACGACTTGAAGCGGTGCTGCATCACATCGCGCCAGGTCCGGCCCCAGTCGGTGTCGTCGCACAGGGCGGCCAATGCCATCCGCAGGTCCCCGGGCGGGAGCACGCCGAACTCCTCACGCAAGCGGCCGGAGGATCCGCCGTCGTCGGCCACCGTGACGATGGCGGTCAGCTCGGTCGTGAGCAGGCGCAGCGCGCCCAGCGAGGCAGACAGCCCGTGCCCGCCGCCCAACGCGACGACCGAGGGCGGCGCCCCGCTCTCCCCGGTCCGGCTGCGGGAGGTACCCGGGACCGGAACCAGCGGCAACGGTCCGGTCAGGATTGCCACTATTCGCGCCCCAGATCACGGTGCTGGACGGTCACCCTGACGCTGGGCAGCTGGGCCAACCGCTTGCCGATTTCCTCGGCGACCGCGACCGACCGGTGCTTGCCGCCGGTACATCCGATGGCAATGGTTCCGTAGTGCTTGTTTTCCCGGCGGTAGCCCTCCAGCACCGGCTCCAGCGCATCCACGTAGCGGTTGACGAACTCTTCGGCGCCGGAATCCACCAGCACGTAGTCACGGACCTTCTCGTCGAGCCCGGTGTAAGGGCGCAGCGCGGGAACCCAGTGCGGGTTCGGAATGAAGCGGACGTCGGCGACGAAGTTGGCGTCCACCGGCAGCCCGTACTTGAAGCCGAAGCTGATCACGTTCATGCGCAGCACGATGGGGCCGGAGTCGGTGAAGAGTTCCGTGATCGCCGTGGCGAGGGCGTGCACGTTCATCTCGGTGGTCTCCACCACCAGGTCGGCTGAGTCCTTCAGGCTGCTCAGCAGCTCACGTTCGGCGGTGATGCCGTCGGAAATGCGGCCATCGCCCTGCAGCGGGTGCGGCCGCCGGCCCTGTTCAAAACGGCGGACCAGGACGTCGTCCGAGGCGTCCAGGAAGAGCATCCGGTAGTGGATCCCGCTGGCGGCCAAGGCATGCAGTGCCTCGCGGATATCGCGGAACAGGCTTTGGCTGCGCACGTCCACCACCACGGCCAGCTTGGGCAGCGACTGCGGCATCCGCGACACCAGTTCGGCCAGTGTTCCGAGCATTTGCGGCGGCAGGTTGTCCACCACGTACCAGCCGTGGTCCTCCAGCGCGTGGGCTGCCGTGGTACGGCCGGCTCCTGACATGCCGGTGACCACCAGGAGTTCGGATTCCACCGGCTTCTCCGGCGTCAAATCCTCGTCCACCGTCATCGTCAAACCATCCATCTCGACCACACACCCCTCGATTTCAGCTCTAGCCTAACTAAGATTCAATGATTTCGCCGGTCGCCATATTCACTGCCGGCGCGGTCTCGTCCGTGGCCGCGGGCGCCAGCTGCCGCTTCAGCGACGCCGCCATCGCGGGGCCGATGCCCGGCACCTGCTGCAGCTCTTCGATACTGGCCGCCTTCAGCTTCTTCGCCGAGCCAAAATGTTTCAGCAGCGCCTTCCGCTTGGCTGGCCCCAGTCCCTGCACGCCGTCCAGCACGGAGACCGTCATCGCTTTGCCGCGCTTCTGCCGATGGTAGGCGATTGCAAAGCGGTGGGCCTCGTCGCGGATGCGCTGCAGCAGGAACAGCCCCTCGGACGTGCGCGGCAGGATCACCGGGAAATCGTCGCCGGGCAGCCACACCTCTTCCAGCCGCTTCGCCAGGCCCACCACGAACACGTCGCTGATGCCCAGGTCGGCCAGGGCGCGGGAGGCCGCGGCGACCTGCGGCGGGCCGCCGTCGACCACCACCAGATTGGGCGGGTAGGCGAACTTGGTCTTCGGCGCCGGCGTTAGTGTCTCTTCCAGCACGCCGTCTTCCGGCACGGCCTGTTCCAGCACGGCCTCTTCCGGCACGGCCTGTTCCAACACGCCGTCTTCCGGCACGACGGCGGTTTCCCCGCCGTCCGTGGGAGGCTGCGCCTGCGCAGCGGCTGAGTCCACAGCGGCTGCGTCGGCGGCGGCAGGAGCTGCCAGGCGCCCCTGATCAACCAGATAATTCCGGAACCGCCGGCTGATGACGTCGTACATGGCCGAGGTGTCGTCG
Organism: Actinomycetota bacterium; assembly: GCA_051751385.1. Lineage (GTDB taxonomy): Bacteria > Actinomycetota > Actinomycetes > Actinomycetales > Micrococcaceae > Crystallibacter. The sequence continues at coordinate 259,179 of JBNJKW010000005.1, forward strand.
CGGGCGGCGTCGCCGGTAATCGCGAAGCGGCGGTAATCGGATTTCTTCGGCAGCCCGTCTTCGACCACCACCATGGAGGCCACCACGTTGGTTCCCTGGACATGGGAGATGTCGTAGCACTCGATCCGCAGCAGCGCGACCGGAAGCTCCAATGCCTCCTGCAACTGCTGCAGGCCGGCCGAGCGCGTGGTGATGTCGCCGGCCCGCCGGCTCTTGTGCAGCGCCAGGGCCTGTTCGGCGTTTTCCCGGACGGTGGAGATCAGGGCAGCCTTGTCGCCGCGTTTGGGCACGTGGATCTGCACTTTGCTGCCGCGCAGCGTGCTCAGCCAGGTTTGCAGCTCGGCGGCATTCTCCGGCTCCTGCGGCAGCATCACCTGGCGCGGGATCCGGTCCGGCCCGTCGGCGTCGCCGTACACCTGCTGCAGCAGGTGCTCGGCCAAGTCGGCGGTACTTTGGTCCTCGACCTTTTCCACCACCCAGCCCCGCTGGCCGCGGATCCGGCCACCGCGCACGTGGAACACCTGGACGGCCGCCTCCAGCTCGTCCTGCGCCAACGCGAACACATCGGCGTCGGTGTCTTCGCTGAGCACCACGGCATTGCGCTCGAAGACGCGCCGCAGCGCGGCTATGTCGTCGCGGTGCCGCGCCGCCGCCTCGTAGTCGAGTTCCGCCACCGCCGCGGCCATCTTCTTTTCCAGCGCCCGGATGAACCGGTCGGCTTCCCCGCCCATGAACGCACAGAACTCGGCTGCCAGCGCCTTGTGGTCCTCCGGCGAGATCCGGCCTACACAGGGCGCCGAGCACTTGTCGATGTAGCCCAGCAGGCACGGCCGGCCGGTGCGCTGGGCGCGGTTGAACACGCCGGTGCTGCAGCTACGGACCGGGAAAACCCGCAGCAGCGTGTCCACGGTCTCGCGGATTGCTTTGGCCGGATAGTACGGGCCGAAATACTTCACGCCCTTGCGCCGCTCCCCGCGCATCACCTGCACGCGCGGGAACTTCTCCCCCATGGTCACGGCCAGGTAGGGGTAGGACTTGTCGTCCCGGAACATGATGTTGAAGCGCGGCGTGAACTCTTTGATCCACGTGTACTCGAGCTGGATGGCTTCCAGTTCACTGCCCACGATCGTCCACTCCACCGAAGCCGCCGTGTGCACCATCGCATAGGTCTTGGGCAGCAGGTTCTTGGGACTGGCGAAGTAGTTGTTGAGCCTGGACCGCAGGTTCTTCGCCTTGCCCACGTAGATGACGCGGCCGTGCTCGTCCCGGAAGCGGTAGACGCCGGGATTGGTAGGGATCTCCCCCGTCCGCGGACGGTAGGACGCCGGATCAGCCATTGTCGGTCACTCCCTTCGTCATCTCAGTCCTGATCTGCCGACCGGCCGGTCAGTCGGACGGCGTCTTGTTATAGCTGTGTGAGCGGTCCTGGCCCGTCAGGTCCGCGATCGCGTCCATGATCTGGTCCGTCGCGGAACGGCGTGCCGGGAGCGAATGCCCCGGCCCGGTCCGCTCGAAGTACAGCGGTTTGCCGATCCGGACGGTGAAGTGTTTCGGCCGGACGATCATCTTCCCGGCGGGCTGAAGCTGCTCGGTGCCGATCAGCCCTACCGGCAGCACCGGTGCTCCGGTGGTCAGTGCCAGCCATCCCACACCGGTTCGCCCGCGGTAGAGCTTGCCGTCACGGGACCGTGTTCCTTCAGGATAGATCCCAAAAGCCTCGTTGCGCCCCAGCACGTCCACCGCGCTCTGCAGCGCCGCCACGCTGGCCGCCTGCTCGCCCCGTTCCACCGGAATCGAGCCCACGCTGCTGAAGAACCAGCGCATGGCAGCCCCCTTGGGCCCCCTCGCGGTGAAGTACTCGGCCTTGGCGAAAAACGCCACCTTCCGCGGCATCATGGCCTGGATGATGATGCTGTCCAGAAAGGACAGGTGGTTCGGGGCGACAATCACCGGGCCGGCGTCGGGAAAGTTGGCGATGCCTTCTACGGTGGGCCGGCAACTGCCCCGCAAGGCGGCTCGGAAGGAGGCGCGGGTGAGTTCGAAGGTTGTCATGCGGCCGGTCCCGGCCCCCCGGCCGAGGCAGCCTCAGGTTGCGCAACCGCCAGCCGTCCGATGGCGGCTTCGAGTTCCGGCATGGAATGCACGACGGCGGAAGCACCGGCGGCTTCCAGCTCGCCGTCGGCGGCGAATCCCCAACTGACTCCGATGCCCGGTATGTCGAGATAGCGCGCAGCAGCCATGTCGTAGAGCCGGTCGCCGACCATCACCACCGACCCGAATTCGTGCGCTGCCTCCAGTGCTGCATGCAGGATCGGCACCTTGCCGAGTCCCGGATCGTTCGGTGCCGGATCGTCGCCCTCGGCTCCGTGGATGCCCTCGAAGAAAGTGTCCAAGCCCTTCAGGCGCAGGAGCTCGCGGGCCAGGCCGGTCGGTTTCTGCGTGGCAACAGCCAGCATCATGCCCGCCGCCCGGAGTCGCTCCAGCAATCCGGTGATGCCGGGGTATACGCGGCTTGCTGCCATCCCGTGCGCTCGGTAGCCCGCGCGGTACAGGGCGATGACTTCGCCGAGCCTGTCCTCCGGTACGCCCGCGCCGCGCAACGAATCGCCGAGCGGCGGCCCCACCAACCTCCCCAGCATGTCCTCCCGCGGGACCGGCAGTCCGGCAGCCGCCAGGGCGCCGGCAATTCCACTGGTGATAGCGCCCGCGGGGTCAACAAGGGTTCCGTCAAGGTCGAACAAGACCAGCGCAGGCAAATGAGTCACCCGGGCATTTTCCCACAGATCCGCGGATCGACCGGAACCCATTCCTGCGGCGGAATATATCATCCCGTCGCGGCTCACTGGCGAACGAATGCCTCCGCCAGGAACCGGCCGGTATGGCTCCCCTCGGCTGCCGCAACCTGCTCAGGTGTACCGCTGGCGATGATTTGACCGCCGCCGGAGCCGCCTTCGGGACCCATGTCCACTACCCAGTCGGCACTCTTGATCACGTCCAGGTTGTGTTCGATGGTGATCACCGTGTTGCCCTTGTCCACCAGGCCCTGCAACACCTGCAGGAGCTTTCGGATGTCCTCAAAATGCAGGCCGGTGGTCGGTTCGTCCAGCACATAGACGCTGCGCCCGTTCGAGCGCCGCTGCAGTTCGCTGGCGAGCTTGACGCGCTGCGCCTCACCGCCGGACAGCGTTGTGGCGGGCTGGCCCAGCCGGACATAGCCCAGCCCGACCTCCACCAGGGTCCGCAGGTGGCGGGCGATCGGGGTGAACGCGGCAAAGAAGTCCGCCGCCTCCTCGATCGGCATGTCCAGCACCTCGGCAATGGTCTTGCCCTTGTAGTGGACTTCCAGGGTTTCCCGGTTGTAGCGCGCGCCGTGGCAGACCTCGCACGGGACGTAGACGTCCGGCAGGAAGTTCATTTCGATCTTCAGCGTGCCGTCGCCCGAACACGCTTCGCAGCGGCCGCCCTTCACGTTGAAGGAGAACCTGCCGGGCAAGTAGCCGCGAAGCTTGGCCTCGTTGGTCTCGGCGAACAGTTTGCGGATGTTGTCGAAAACACCCGTGTAGGTGGCCGGATTGGACCGGGGGGTGCGTCCGATCGGGCTCTGGTCCACGTGGATCACCTTGTCCAGCTGGTCCAGCCCTTCCACCCTGGTGTGCCGGCCGGCCACGTGCTTGGCGCCGTTGAGCTTGTTGGCCAGCACCTTGTAGAGGATGTCGTTGACCAAGGTCGACTTGCCGGAGCCGCTGACGCCGGTGACCGCGGTGAAGACGCCCAGCGGGAACTGCGCATCGATGCCGCGGAGATTGTTCTCGCGCGCACCGATCACCTTCAACTGGCGCTTCTTGTCCACCTTCCGGCGCTTGGCGGGAAGCTCAATCCGGCGGCGGCCGGACAAGTAGTCGCCGGTGATAGAACGTGTGTTCTCCAGCAGTTCCTGCAGGGAGCCGGAATGGACCACTTCGCCGCCGTGTTCACCGGCACCGGGTCCAATGTCCACAATCCAGTCGGCCTCGGCGATGGTGTCCTCGTCGTGCTCAACCACAATCAGGGTGTTGCCCAAATCGCGCAGTCGAGTCAACGTCTCGATCAGCCGCCGGTTGTCCCGCTGATGCAAACCGATCGAGGGCTCGTCCAAAACGTAGAGGACGCCCACCAGGCCGGAACCGATCTGAGTTGCCAGCCGGATGCGCTGGGCCTCGCCGCCGGACAACGTGCCGGCCGCCCGCTCCAGGTTCAGATACTCCAGGCCCACATCCAGCAGGAAGCGCAGCCGCGCCTGGATCTCAATGAGCACTTGGTGGCCAATCTGCGCTTCGCGGGACGTCAGGTCCAGGCCGTCCAGGAAGGAGCTGGCCTCGCGCAGCGGCAGGGCGGAAACGTCCGCAATGGACTTGCCGTTGATCAGCACGGACAGCGAGGCAGGGTTCAGCCGCGCGCCGTTGCACTCCGGGCAGGGCACTTCCCGCATGTACTCCTTGTAGCGGTCCCGGGCCATTTCGGACTCGGTTTCCTCATGCTTGCGGTGGATGTATTGGAAGGCGCCTTCGAAGCCGGTGGAGTATTTGCGCTCCCGTCCGAAGCGGTTGCGGTACTGCACCACCACTTTGAAGTCCTTGCCGAGCAGCACGGCGTCGCGGACCTTCTTCGGCAGGTTCTTCCACGGCTCGTCCATGGAGAATCCGAGCTCGTGCGAGAGCCCCTCGAGCAGCCGGGTCCAGTACTCCTGGGTGGCCTTGCCGAGCGACCAGGGGGCGATGGCGCCGTCGGCCAGGCTCCGGTCCGGATCCGGGACCACCAAGTCCACGTCGACTTCGAGCTTGCTGCCGATGCCGGTGCAGGCAGGGCAGGCGCCAAACGGGTTGTTGAACGAGAACGAGCGCGGTTCAATCTCGTCGATGGCCAGCGGGTGCTCGTTCGGGCATGCCAGATGTTCGGAGAAGGCACGCGTACGGCCAGGGTCGTCCTCGTCGACGTCCACGAAGTCGGCCAGCACCCGGCCCTCCGCCAGCGCCAGGGCGGTCTCCACCGAGTCGGTCAGCCGCTGGTGGATACCTTCTTTGGCCACCAGCCGGTCCACCACCACCTCGATGGTGTGTTTGTACTGCTTGCCCAGCTTCGGCGGCTCGGACAGCTGCACCTGCTTGCCGTCCACCTTGGCGCGGGAAAATCCCTTGGCGCTCAGTTCCTTGAACAGGTCGACGAACTCGCCCTTGCGGCCGCGCACCACCGGTGCCAGGACCTGGAAGCGCGTCCCGTCGGGCAGCTCCTGCAGCTGATCCACAATCTGCTGCGGCGTCTGTTTCTCCACAGGCTCACCGCACTGCGGACAGAAGGGCCGGCCCACCCTGGCCCACAGCAGGCGCAGGTAGTCGTAGATCTCCGTGATGGTTCCGACGGTGGAGCGCGGGTTCCGGCTGGTGGCTTTCTGGTCGATCGACACCGCAGGCGACAGCCCCTCGATGAAATCGACGTCGGGCTTGTCCACCTGCCCCAGGAACATCCGTGCATAGGAAGACAGCGACTCCACGTACCGGCGCTGGCCCTCGGCAAAGATCGTGTCGAAAGCCAGAGACGACTTTCCGGAGCCGGACAGACCGGTGAAGACGATCATGGAGTCGCGGGGAAGGTCCACGCTGACGTTCTGGAGGTTATGCTCGCGGGCGCCCTTGACGACCAAGCGTGACATATCCGCGGGGTGGGAAACGGGGGTGGCGGACTCCGAATCGGTCGCCGGGACGGACGTTTCACTCGCTTTTAGCACGGTATCCACTCTAATCGAAAATGCGTTCGAACTTGTATTACATCGGTCACGGCCGGCGGCTAATGCGGACGACCAATGTCCGCATTAGCCGCCGCCCGGCACCATTGCACAGCACGACGGCGCAGCTTGGCACAGTTCTTGGGCCGGCTTCGGCGGGGGGCCCGGGTCTCCTGCGTGAGCGGCTAGGCGTAACCGTGCAACTGTTACCGGGCAACCCGTTACGGCGCTACTTGATGCCGTGGCGTTCCATGGCGGCCTTGGCGGCGGCGAGGGCTTCCTTGGTGCCGATTCCCTGACCGTGAACCGCCAGCGCGAAAGCCTCGGCGGCATCGCCCAGTTGTTGCCGGGCCTTGCCCGCTCCGGCGCTGACCACCGTACCGGCCCGGCCGTGCGTCTCCACCCGGCCAGCGGTTTCCAGCTCCCGGTAGGCGCGGGCCACCGTATTCGGCACCACACCCAAATGATCGGCCAGCCGCCGGACGGGCGGCAGCTTGGTGCCGACCGGCAACTCCCCGGCGTCGGCCGCTTCAATGATCCGCAGCCTCAGTTGCTCGAACAGCGGCACGGCGCTGTCGCGGTTCATTCGCCAGTCAAACCCACTCGCTTCCATTGCCCGTGCCCGCTCCTCGTCGTGTCCGCAGCAACCGGCCTGTTCACTGCTACAACCAGAATGACATCCGGAGCCGCCCCGGTCGACTGTGGGTAGGCTGGAACGCATGTTGCTTCATGAAGATCCTGCAGTCACTATCCGCGGCATTTCGGTTTCCGAAATGGACAACAACGTTTATCTGCTGACAGCCAAAAACACCGGCACCCAGGTACTGATTGATGCTGCCGACGACTTTCCGGCCATTCAGCAGCTCCTGCGGGACGGGGCCGCGGATGCGGCCCGGCCCGCTAAGCTCGCGCTGATCATCACCACGCACAGCCACTGGGACCATGTCCGCGCCTTGCCGGACACGGTAGCCAGCACCGAGGCCAAGACAGCCGCCGGCGCGGAGGACGTTCCTGCGATCGAAGTGCCCACCGATGTTTCGCTCGAGCATGGGGACGTCAGCCGATTCGATGGCTTCTCGTTGGAGGCCATCAAGCTACGAGGACACACCCCCGGCTCGGTGGCACTGCTCTACCGTCCTCCGAGCGGCGCCGCACATGTTTTCACCGGAGACTCGCTGTTTCCCGGCGGAGTGGGCAATACAGAGAAGGATCCGGAGCGCTTTGCTTCCCTCTTCCGCGACGTCCACGACCGGTTGTTCGGCTACCTGCCTGACGCCACCGTGATCCATCCCGGACACGGCAAGGGAACAACGCTTGGTGCGGAGCGGCCTCATCTGGATGAGTGGAAATCCCGCGGCTGGTAGGCAGCAGTCAACAACCCCGACAGACGTGGACGTTGGGGGGAATCCCGCCTGCCGGGGCTCTCTCATTCTAGCGCCGCGGGCTATTTCTGTTCCTCGTTGCCCAGGAAAGACGGCAGGCTGCGCTCGGCCGCGGAGTATGTAACGGCATCCGGAATCTGCCCGTCCATGAAGCGGTCCACCAGCCGCGGATCGACGTACGATGAGCGGGCAACGGCGGGCGTGTTGCCAAGCCGCTCTGCCACGGCTTTGATGGCGGCCACCACTGCTTTACGCCGGGCCGTGATGCCGGGCTTGCCATCGTAGCGAGCCAGTTCAACCGCGGCGGCGACGGTCCCTTGCCAGGTCCGGAAATCTTTGGCGCTGAAATCCTGCCCGCAGAGCCCGTGAATGAAATCGTTCAGCTCGGAAGCCGCCAGGCCGGACCAGCTCCCGTCGTCGCAGCGGTAACCAATGGCGGGCTCATCCGCCTTCTTCCCTCCGGCCATGGCCAGCCAGGAGGCGAGGTCAGGATCCTTCACATCCACGTCCCACTGCAGCCCGCTCTTGCCCGGAAAATCCAGCCTAATGGTGTCCTCGTGCACCTGGACATGGCCCACCAGCAAGGTAGTCACCCCGTAGGACCCATTGTCCTCGGCATAGACATCCGAGCCGATCCGCAATGACGCACTGTCAAGCAAGCGGAACGCCGCGGCGCAGGCCACCTCCCGGGTAGTGTCCCCCGACCGGAGCAGCAACGTCACTTTCCGCCGTGCAGCCGTCAGGGTACGGCCGAAGTCCAGCGCGCGGTTGAACTTCTCCCGGTCCCTGAGTTCGCGCCAACGGGGATGGTAGATGTATTGCCGCCGCCCGGCGTCGTCCGTTCCCGCAGCCTGGATATGGCCGTTCTTCGCCGGCGAGATCCACACGTCGGACCATGCCGGCGGAACCGCCAGCGCCTTGACCCTGCGGAGTTCGTCACCGGAAAGCTTCGAACCATCGGGATGGCGGTAGGAGAATCCGGTCCCGTGCCGCCGGCGGGATATACCGGGAGCACGGATGTTGCTCCGCCGTAGCCTCAGACGGGTACCTCCATCTTGAAGCCGCAGCGGCAGCGCAGAATTTCAACGTTCACGCGTACCGTCGGCAGCGGGCCGGTCTCCGGCGAACCTGCATCGACGGGATCGAGGATGGCTTGATCGACTCGTTCCACCGGCTGCATGGGTTCCCCGCAGTGCATGTAGCCCTCGGCGCCGAAATCGATCCCCACCGTCCCTGTATCCGACGCGGGTACCTTAAAGGTCTGATGGCCGTAATAGCTGTCGCAGTGACTGCACCAATAGCTAACGTCCCACCGCGGCAGCGCCGGAGCGCCCGGCCCCGGCGGAAGCAACGTGACATCGTCGAAAACCAGGTATTCGTCGCTGTTGCAGGCGGAGCACCAAGGATCCGGCAAGGCCCCTTCGGATTCACCGAAATTATGCTCGCCGGCATGGGCACGTGAACTATCGTTGGCGATCATGATCGTCTGCCCCTTCGAATCAACATGATAATTGGTAAGGCTACTGTCTATAGTACCGAAGCCGGGGAATGCGGTGAAGACGGCACGGCGCGCATCAAATGGTTTACGGCCACCATCAGCCCGGGTAGCTTGAAACCATCAGAAGCCTTAGCAAAGTGCTTGCCGGGCACTCCACACCATGCGCGGCGGGCTACCGGATCCAGGAGCGAATGATGGCGGTCTGCGACACGTGCGGCAATGACTACGACAAGGCCTTTACCATCACTCTGGGCGGCCAATCTGGAACCTTCGACAGCTTTGAATGCGCCATCCACGCGATGGCACCCGCGTGCGCGCATTGCGGGTGCCGGATCCTGGGGCATGGCAGCGAAGTGGACGGCACTATGTTCTGCTGCGCGCACTGCGCCAGCCACAGCGGCCAAGAGGGGCCGGTGGACCGCGCCTAGGTGTCGCCGCCATACAGTGAGTCGGGCGGCTCGCTTCCGGCTTCACCGTAAAGCCCGCGGATTCGACGCTTGCTGGCCCTTAGCGCATCCCTGCTGTCCCGCCGGTCCAACTCGACACGCAACTCCTCAAGGCGGAACTCGGTCTCAGGGTCCGCCGCCCCGAATTGGATACTCTCCCGCTCGAGCTGCCGCATGGCCCTGCCGTACAACGCCAGCAGCTCGGGGTCGCCAAGGAGAGCCAACTCCACCGGAAAATCGTCCGCGGGAGGCAAATGACGATGCCGCATTAGGTTCCCCCCCGAAGCTGAACGTGTCATTCCTGACCAACCGGCAGCGGACCCATCCATGCGCCGCCTCCAGGTAGCCCCGGGAGCCGATTCGACTCCACTGCAGTGAGCTTACAAGCGCTTCTTCCCTCGGGCAATGAATCACGGAAATATCACGGCGCCATCTTTTTGAGCCGCCGCGTTCCTGACACGCAAAGGCCCGGGATGCTGAAGCATCCCGGGCCGAAACATCCAACTAGGGCCGGCGCCTATTCGTCGTAACGTTCTTCACGGATGGTTCCGAACGGGACATCCTCGGACGCCATGGCTTGGACTTCATCGGGAAGGAACCTCACCAGCACGCCACGCTCGCCGTCCGCGGCCGATTGCCTCAGCACAGGGAGAATGGCGTCCGCCTGGCTCTCCTCCAGCCCGGCCACGTATCTGGCATACCCGTCAGGCAATTGCTCCGCCATGATGGCCGCCCCGGTCAGTAGGAGATGAACTCGACAAGTTCACCCACGCGATCCTCGGGATAGTTTCGGGCCACATCGGCCTGGCTGAGTATTCCGACCAGCTCGTGCCCGTCAATCACCGGCAGCCGGCGCACCTGGTGGTCCTGCATGGTCTTGATGGCCTCTTCGATGCTGTCGTCGGCCCCGATGGTCACGGGCTTGCCCTGGCCCAGCTCGCCGGCCTTCACAGAGCGTGGATCCTGACCATCGGCCAAGACTTTGACCACGATGTCACGGTCGGTGACCATGCCTTTGAGCCGGTTATCCTCGCCGCAAATGGGGAGGGACCCGACGTCAAGGTCTTTCATCTTCTGGGCGGCCAACTCCAACGTCTCGTTTTCCCCGATGCATTCAACGCCACCGGTCATGATTTCCCTTGCGGTAGTCACGGTCATCAGTCCCTTCAGATTCTTCGAGCCGCTTCGCGCGCACCGCCCTGCAAGCAGCGATGAACGCACAGGCAGGTTTGTAAGGCTACTTAGGATTACCACAGGCTGGGTCGAAATTGAAGAGCCACAGCCTGCCCCTCGGCGGGCGGGAGGAAATTGCCCGGCGCGGGCCTGGTTGCCGGGGCGTACGGGCTTGGCAGCCGGGGCACGGACCTCGCAGGCAGCCCGGCCGATGGGCCGCCCCGCTTGCCCCTATGCGGGAAGCCCCCGCGGACCGATGGTCCACGGAGGCTTCCGAGTTGGCAAAACGCTTAGCGCAGGCCGCCACCTTCGGTGTCGTCGGTGGTCCGCTTGGCGTCCTCGCGCAGATGAGCCTTGGCGTCGGCCATCTTGTCCTTGGCTTCGCCCTCGACCTGCTGGGCCTTACCCTTCATTTCCCGTGACTTGTCATCGGTCGCCTCACCGACGACTTCATTCACCTTGCCCTTGACCTTGTCTTTCGCGGCCTCAAACTTGTCGCCCACACCCATCACAGCACCTCTTTCGGTTCAGGATTTTCAACAGGTGTAGCCAGATTACCTCGCCTCACGCCAAGTACAAAGCTTGCTGACCTTTGCTGGGAGTTGATGCACTAAACCGCCACAACCCAGTTACAAACCGAACAATTCGAAGCTGATGCGGGGCCGGCCGCCGGTCACCAGCGCGAGCTGTTCGGCTGCCTGTTCCTCCACCGGCCGGTCGCTCAGCGCTTCCAGGTAGCGGCGGTGTGCGGACAGCGAGCGCAGCGCGCAGTCCAAAGCCTCTTGTCCGACGTTGAGATAATGCGTGGGTCGGGAGGAGGCGACCGCCGTCCATGAAACGGTGTGCGGCCGATGCCCCTCCTCTGCCAACTCCGGAAAGATCCATTCGTTGGCGGCATCGGCGACTGCATTCAGCACCGACCGGCCCATGACCTGATGGTCCTGCGAGTTCCACGCTCCCGGGCCCCATGTGTCCCGGTGATTCAGTGTCACCGCGACGTCGGGCCGAACTGTCCTGATCTCGCGGGCAAGATCGCGGCGCAGCTGCAGCGTTTCCTCCAGCCGGCCATCCGGATAATCGAGAAACGACACCTCCTTTACCCCCACCGCCTGGCAGGCGGCCCGCTGCTCCTGTTCGCGCAGCGGTCCGGCCTCCCGGGGAGGCAGCCCGGCGATGCCGGCCTCTCCCCTGGTCGCCAGCACATAGGCAACTTCTTTTCCGTTCGCCGTCCATTCGGCGACAGCCGCCGCGATCCCGTATTCGGGATCATCGGGATGGGCCATCAGGACCAGCGCCCGGCGCCAGTCGACGGGGAGAGGTTTCAGGTCATCCGGAGCCATGGCGGCGCCCTTTCCGGGTTGTAGCGGGTCCAACTGGCGAGCCTCCCGGCTCCGCTGGCCGGGCTATACGGCCGATGCCCGGCAGCGTAAGGTGGCATCACGATCAGCATACTGACCATATGTGCCGTCCGGATCCGGCATTCCCTTCAGCACAGTCGTTGCTGCCGGGCGCCTCCCGAACTGGCCGCAGGAAGGAGCCACACATGACCTCGGATCAGTACACATTCCAGAATCCCGTTGTCCGCTATCCCAGCATCTCTCCGCCCAAGCAGAGCCAGCCGGAGCCCGGGCTGGACGAGGAACTGGAACCGAAGACGGACCGCGGAGAAGAGTCATACCGCGGCACCGGCAGGCTGACCGGCCGCAAGGCCCTCATCACCGGGGCCGACTCCGGCATCGGTGCAGCCGTTGCCATCGGTTTCGCCCGGGAAGGTGCCGACGTCGCCCTCTCATACTTGCCGGCGGAGGAATCCGACGCCCAGCACATTGCGTCCGTGATCGAGAAAGACGGAAGAAAAGCGGTGCTGCTGCCGGGCGACATTTCGGACGCCGCCGCTTCCCGGGATCTGGTAGCCAAGGCGGTGGAGCAACTAGGCGGCCTGGATATCTTGGTCAACAATGCTGGGCGGCAGATCGCCGTCGAAAAGATCGAAGACATCAGCGACGAGCAGTTCGAGGACACCTTCCGCACGAACATCTTCGCCATGTTTTGGATCACCAAGGCGGCGGTGCCGCACATGCAGCCCGGTTCGACGATCATCAACACCACGTCGGTCCAGGCGTACAACCCGTCGCCCTTCCTGCTGGACTATGCCTCCACCAAGGCCGCCATCAACAACTTCACTAAGGGCTTGGCCCAGCAGTTGGCCGGCCGGGGTATCCGGGTCAATGCGGTGGCCCCGGGGCCCTTCTGGACTCCGCTGCAGGTCAGCGAAGGCCAGCCCAAGGAGAAGCTGCCCGAGTTCGGCAAGAACGTACCGCTGGGCCGCGCCGGACAACCCACTGAACTCGCTCCGGCCTACGTCTACCTGGCCTCGCCGGAATCAAGCTACGTTTCGGGCGAGACTCTGAACGTCAACGGCGGGACCCCCACGCCCTGAATCGGCCTGTGGACAGGGGGCCGCCTTCAGCCGGCCCACGACAATCCGGACCGCACGCAGGCCGGAAATTACCGACAAGAGGAAACCGAGGAGAATGCCATGGCCGAACGCGGCAGCGACAAGCACGGACCAGAACTCGACGAGCAGATGAAGCACGAGGCCCAGAGCGGGCTCCAAGGCGTCAAGCCAAGCCACGTAGAAGAGTTCAGGCAGAGCGAACCATTCACTGACGACACCGACTCCGAAGAGGTCCAGGCCGCTCCCCTGCGGGAGGATCAGGGCAGCGGAGATCAGCCGGAAGGAACCGTGTCGGAGGAAGCCGGCGAGCAGTAAGGCTCAGCCGAGCTTGCGCCCCACAACGAAAATCCGGCGGAAGCCGAAGACGGTGCCATGTTCGGATTCCGGGTAGGCATCACGCAGCAGCGTGGCGTACTCGGATTCGAACTTGGCCGCTTCGGCGGCCGGCAATGCCGCCAGGACCGGACGCAGCCCGGTGCCCCGGGCCCACTCCAGTACCGGATCCGGGCCATGTAGCAGTTGCTGGTAGGTGCTCTCCCAGACGTCGGCCTCACAGCCTTCGTCCAACAGCAACTCCAGGTAGTCCTGCGGTTCGGACACAGCATCCTCATGCCTGAGCACCCCGTCCAACCGACGGTGCCAGTGCGGCGCACCGGCCAGCGCCCGCATGAGCGCATGCGATGGTGCAGCAAAGTTCCCTGGCACTTGGACGGCCAGCCACGCGCCGGGCTTCATGGCACGCAGCCACGAACGCATCAGATCCTGGTGTCCTGGCACCCACTGGAGTGCGGCATTGGAGACCAACACATCCAGCCCGTCCGGCGGTGTCCAGTCACGGATATCCCCCGGCACAAACTCCGCGTTGGCCGGATTGATCCGCTGCTGAGCCAGGCGGATCATCTCCGCCGAGGAATCCACCCCGGTGACCCTGGCGCCAGGCCAGCGCTCGGCGAGCGCAGCCGTCAGACCGCCGGGGCCGCAGCCCAGATCCACCACCACCGCCGGATCCGTGGCAGCGATACGCCCGGTCAGGTCGAAGAACGGACGATTCCGGTAGTCGGCGTACTCAACGTACTTTTGCGGGTCCCAGTCCATGCGCAGTACGTTACGCCACGGATGTTGCCAACCGGAGCCCCGCGTGGTCCCGCTGCGCCAGCGCCTAAGCTGGAGAGAACATGAATCTTCTCCAACTCCTGCCGGACACCGGCACTGCCTCAGATCCCGACGACGTCTACACCTGGTTCACCGAGTGGGTCGAATCCCGCGGCATGTCGCTCTACCCTGCCCAGGACGAAGCCGTCATGGAGCTGGTCACCGGAAACAACGTCATCCTGGCCACCCCCACCGGGTCCGGAAAATCGATGGTGGCAATCGCCGCCCACTTCCACGCCATGTCCACCGGGTCCATCAGCTACTACACGGCCCCGATCAAGGCGCTGGTGTCGGAAAAGTTCTTCGCCTTGTGCGACATCTTCGGGCCGGAGAACGTCGGCATGGTCACCGGCGACTCGGCGGTGAACCAGGATGCTCCTATCATCTGCTGCACCGCCGAAATCCTGGCCAACATCGCATTGCGCGAAGGCTCCGAAGCGGACCTTGGCACGGTGGTTATGGACGAGTTCCACTACTACTCCGATCCGCAGCGCGGCTGGGCGTGGCAGGTCCCGCTGCTCGAACTGCCCCAGGCGCAGTTCCTGCTGATGTCCGCCACCCTGGGCGACGTCACCCGGTTCGAGAAGGAACTCACCGAGCTCACCGACCGGACGACTGTCACCGTGAGTTCCGCGGAGCGCCCGATTCCGCTGCACTACTACTACGTGCAGACCAGCGTCCAGGAATCGCTGGAGGAACTGCTCTCCACCAAGCAGGTTCCGGTCTACGTGGTGCACTTCAGCCAACTGGAGGCCATCGAGCGCGCCCAAAACCTGATGAGTGTCAACGTCTGCACCCGCGAGGAGAAGGACCGGATTGCCGAGCTGATCTCCGGCTTCCGCTTCGCGGCGGGCTTCGGCAAGACGCTTAACCGCCTGGTCCGGCACGGCATCGGCGTCCACCACGCAGGCATGCTGCCCAAGTACCGCCGGCTGGTGGAGCAACTGGCCCAGGCCGGATTGCTGAAGGTCATCTGCGGGACGGACACCCTGGGCGTGGGCATCAACGTCCCCATCCGCACCGTGCTGCTCACGGCCTTGAGCAAGTACGACGGCGTGCGCACCCGCCTGCTCAATGCCCGCGAATTCCACCAGATCGCCGGACGCGCAGGGCGTGCCGGGTACGACACGGCAGGCACCGTCGTCGTGCAGGCGCCGGAACACGTGGTGGAGAACACCAAGGCGATGGCCAAGGCAGTGGCGAAGTTTGGCGACGACCAGAAGAAGCTGCGCCAGGTGGTGAAGAAGAAGCCGCCGACCGGCTTTGTGAGTTGGGGCGAGCCGACCTTCCACAAGCTGGTGGAGAGCGACCCTGAACCGCTGACGTCCAGCTTCACGATCAGCCATGCGATGCTGCTGAACGTTCTGGAGCGCCCCGGGGACCCGTTCGCCGCCGCCAAGCGGCTGCTGACCCGCAACCACGAAACGCGTGCTTCCCAGCTGAAGCTGATCCGGAAGGCACTGGGCATCTACCGGGAGCTGGTGGTTTCCGGTCTGGTGGAGCGGCTGGACGCCCCGGATGAGAACGGGCACCTTGTCCGGCTGAACGTGGACCTACAGCCGAACTTCGCCCTGAACCAGCCGCTTTCCCCGTTCGCCGTGGCCAGCCTGGAGCTGCTGGACCCGGAGGGCGGCAGCTACGCCCTGGACGTGGTGTCGGTCATCGAGGCCACGCTGGAGAAACCGCGCCAGATCCTCTCGGCCCAGGAAAAGAAGGCCCGCGGTGAAGCGGTGGCCGCCATGAAGGCTGACGGAATCGAGTACGACCAGCGGATGGCCCTGCTGGACGAGGTCACCTATCCGCGGCCGCTGGCCGAGTTGCTCGAGGCCGCCTTCGAGACCTACCGGCGAGGCGCCCCGTGGCTGGGAGATTTCGAACTCGCGCCGAAATCGGTCATCCGGGACATGTACGAAAGGGCGATGAACTTTGCCGAATTTGTGCAGTTCTATGGACTGGCCCGGAGCGAGGGCATTGTTCTCCGCTACTTGACCGACGGTTACAAGGCCCTGCGCCAGACGGTGCCGGCCGATGCGCTGCGCGAGGACCTGGCGGACATCATTGCGTGGCTGGGTGAATTGGTTCGTCAGGTGGACTCCAGCCTGCTGGACGAATGGGAAGAACTGGCCGCCGGCAAGGGGGCGGCCGATCTCGCCGCCGAACACGCTGCCGAATCGGTGCTCACCAAGGAGCCGCCGAAGCTGACCGACAATATCAGGGCCTTCCGCGTGATGGTGCGGAACGAGCTGTTCCGACGGGTGGAACTCTTTGCCGACGAGCAGGAAGAAGAGCTGGGCGCCCTGGATGCCGAGGCAGGCTGGGACGCAGACCGTTGGGCCGACGCGATGGACGCCTACTTCGAGGAATACGACGACATCGGCACCGGTCCCGACGCACGTGGGCCGGCGCTGCTCATCATCGAGGAGCAGCAGGCGGTCTGGAAGCTGCGGCAAATCTTCGACGACCCGGCCGGTAACCGGGACTGGGGCATCAGCGCAGAGGTGGACTTGGCCGCCAGCAACGAAACCGGTTCCGCGGCGGTCCGGATCCTCGACGTCGGCCCCGTCGGCGGAGCCTGAGCCGGGCCGGGCGCGGGCCGCTTCCGGGCGGCGTCCGAACGCCACCACCTCACTACCGCGGCAGAAAGCCACCCCCGGCCGACCTGGTGGTACTGCTGCGGCCATTATACAAGCCCTGAGCGGTCCGCGGGCGGCAACCAGAAGCGGCAGCCAGCCACGACGGCGGACCGCCGGCGGTGACCCGCCCAGCAGGGCCGGCCACCGTCTCAGGCGATCAGTCCGCTGGCTGGTGCAGTCCGAACAGTTGCTCGGCGAGGTCGATCAATTCCCCAGGCACATTGGCCTCGCCGCCGTCATCCGTCTCGCCCAGGAACACGCGTTGCCGCAGTAGACATCGGCCAGGACTCCGGTGCTGCTGCCCGGTCCTGCGGCGGTGGGCGCTCTGGTGGTGTTACGCGACAGCTCTACTGTCCTGTGGATCACGGCGGCAACTTCGTTGCTGGCGGCTTTGCTCCGTTCTCGCGCCGCTATAGGCTTTGGCCCTCCCGGTCTACTTCCCTCCGATCGAACAACCGGGCTTGCTCGGCTTCGTGCTGGCCGCTCTCACCGCTGGTTTGCTTGTCGGCGGCGGAGTCTAATAGATCAGGTTCAGCGCTCGTGAACAGCAAGCCAGCTACGGCGCGGGCCGCTGCATTCAGGTCGTTTCCGAGTTCTGTTGGAAGCGATCCGGCGAGCCAGAGGCTCGCAAAGCCGTGGACAAGCGACCATGCAGCAACGCCGGCGACACGCACGTCAGGTCCACGCCGGCCTGCCGGGATTGAGCCCGCCCCGCCGTAGAGAGCGGCTTCTGCGCGCTGCTGCGCGGCACGGAGGTCGGGATCGTCGGGGTGATAGAGATCGGGCCGGAACATCACCTCGAAATGGGCGCGATTGTCCACGGCGAAGCGCACGTAGGCGACGCCCAACTCGAGGAAGTCGCCGCTGCCCTGCTGCGCGTCGGTTAACGCCTCTGTGAGCCGGTCGTATCCCTCGATCGCGACGGCCGTGAGGAGCCCGGCTTTGTCGCCGAAGTGATGGGCGGGTGCCGCGTGGGAGACGCCAGCGCGCCGCGCCAGGTCCCGCAGGCTCATTCCCGCAGGCCCGGCTTCAGGAATCGCCGCGATAGCAGCGTCGAGGACGGCGCGGCGCAGGTCGCCGTGGTGATACGGGCGGGAGAGAGACATGGCACCCAATCTAATCCATATCTTTCCATTGACAAGATTTTCTCCCAATGCAATCCTTGGTAGCGCTGGCAACTTGTCAGTGACAAGATTATCGGAGGGTCGTATGGCACCACTTATCGTTCTCGTCACCGTCACACTGGGGCTGCGCGTGGCCGGAGCCGCTGGCGTCACCCGTTTGACTTCATGGCCGACCGCCCTGCGCGGGGGCCTTGCCGCTATGTTCGTGCTCACGGGAATGAGTCACTTCGTGGGGAAGAGGGAAGAACTCATCAGCATGGTGCCGCCCGCCCTCCCGGAGCCCGATTTGCTGGTCACGCTGACGGGTGTGCTCGAACTGGCCGGCGCTTTCGGACTGCTATTGCCCCGAATGGCGTCCTGGGCTGCTGCAGGCTTGGCTGTCCTGCTCGTCGCAATGTTTCCAGCCAACGTCTACGCCGCCGTGAGTGGAGCTGCCATGGAAGGCGTCCAAACCATGCCGCTGTTCCCGAGGACGCTGGTGCAGATCGTGTTCCTTGCAGCAACCATCGCTGTCCTCAGAGCCAATGTCCGGTCGCGAAAGAAGGAATCCGCCATGGTCGCGCCAGGTCGGTCGGCCTGACCCAGAGGGACCCTGCTTAGAAAGCGGTACTGTGAGTCCAGCATTACGCCCAAGCACGCTTCGCGGATTAGGTCTCGCCCGAGGACGGTGTTCGTCGCCCACGCCTTCCGTGCGATGGTCTCGACCAACAACTTTGCCGGGCGGTGGGGTTACCGCCAGGCAACGGGCTCTTGGGCGGTTTCGTGTCCTTGTGCGGGTGCGGCGCTGTCGTGGATGATCTGCTCAACCGGGCTTGCCGTGTATCCCCAGCCAATGAGCCGGGTCAGGTAGTCGATGTGGCCGCTGCCCGGGGACCGCCGGGAGTCCTTGGCGATGGTCTTCTCGTACCCGGCGCAGACCAGTGCGATCAGCGACACCTCGGGCCGGGCCGTGGAATTGGCCACGTGGTCCCGCAGCGGGTTCCAGCCCCACCTGTCCGAGGCCTCCCCCGTCTTGGCTCCGGCCATCTCAGCGGCGACGGTTCCCTCATAGCCGCTGGCCGTTTCGGGTGCCTCCAAAGCTCGCCGAGCGTGGGCAACTCTCGAAACGTGCCGTAAATAAACGGGAGCGCGGGGTACCGGTCACGAGCTGTGGCCAGGAATTCTTCGGAGAGATCTATACCGAGAACATCCCGGTGACGGTCGTGCAGGAAGCTAATCCATTGTCCCGGTCCGCAACCGGCGTGCAGCAGAAGCCCCGGAGTGGAATCGCGCCAACGTCCTATGAGGTTTCGGTCGGGTTCGGCCGTCTGGCTGACGTCCCCAAAAAGCTCGATGTATTCCGCAGCTCGCGAGTCGTAGGCCTCGCGCACATGTGCATCGCTCATGGCAGGAGCTTACGGGCGCCGGGCCGAATCGAGTTATTCCGCACGCACCCCGACTCCTGAGCGGACGTCCCGTAAGGCGGTCCCCCACCGCGACATGGATGAGCGAAAGCTTATGCAAGCACGTGAATAGCACGTGGGCCATAGAATTTATGTCCATCAGGGCTCATTACTGTCCCGTTTGAGGATCCTCCAACACTCCACTCCCCCGATGTCAGTCTCCGCTCAGCATTCGCCCCGGTCGACATATTCACGGTTATCAGTGATTGACGGGTTCAGATGGAAAATGGTTTCGGTCCTCGTAGTTGAACGACGCCTACAGCAGGCCGGTGGACTTCCCAGAGTTTATGGCGCCGTAGCGGAAATACAGCTTGGCCAAGGTGGTCCTTTCGACAGCGGCGACGTCGATTCTACGCAACGGCGTGCGGCGGGGCCCGCCGGAGCCGTACGGTAGCCGGATGGAACGCTTTACAGGGTTCATCACGGGTCTGGGCACCAGCGCGGGTCGCCGACTGGTGGTCGGGCACTGGATGGACTCGCCGCTCGGCGCCTTCACGGACGTCATGACCGAGGACCGCGACGGGCTGCGGACGCTGCTGGCCCCCAACCGGGCGGTCGCCGACTATGTGTCCGCGACCTACCGCTTCGACCACATGGTGGTGGCGCCGCTGGACACCAGCTTGAGCCCCGCCGGGGAACGGAGCGCGGAACCGGGGAACGAACCCGGGACCGCCGCACTGGTCCTCCGCGTTTCCGGCGGCCCGCTGGAGCTGCGCGCCGACCTGGGCCCGGTGACAGCGCTGGGCTGGATGCTGCAACTGGTCCCCGCCCGGATCGCCGTCCACCCGGCGTGGCTGACAGCCGTGAACCGCGCGGCGGGGATCCTGCTCCCGCGGGTGGCCACCGTCGGCTCCGCCGGAGGCGGACGTCGGGAGTACTACGGCGTGCGCTCCATCCGTGGCGTTGAGCGCGCCGCGGCGAGCTGGAACGGGGCCGGCCTCGGGCCCCTCGCGCCGGTGGATCCGCCCGTGCGCTTCGGCTTCAGTTCCGTCCCCCGCACGCCGCAGGCCGTGGCCGTCACGACGACGATCCTCCCCGCCCGCCGCTGAGGCGGGACCGGTGGCTGAAGGGGGTTACTGGCGTTCGTTCCGGGCGCGTACACCCCGCCCGTAAACCTGTCCCGCATAGGTAGCTCAACAGCTACAGCATGTCGGGCGATAGCCCAGTTCTTTGAACGCCTCCACCCAATGGTGAGATCGCAGCGGGTATTGCAGCAGCGGAAGTCGCTGTCAGAGAAGATGCATGAGGAGTTCACGCTGCTAAGTTCGGAGCTTCAAGGAGAAAGGGATCCAGATGAGCCACGCCGATAGTGGGTCTTGGTTTGAGGAGTTCGGGTTCTTCGAAGCACCCGACGGCTTCGAAGAAGAAGACAACGAGGTAGACCCGCTGGTCGTCGAGCACGGAGTGCTGCCCTCGAACGCCAGGGAACATCTTTTGTCCACCGAGGACGGGCGCGTAGTCATCGATTACCCACCCGACGACCAGCCCGGGCTCGAGGCCCTGGCCCCGGTCTTTGATGTCGTGCGGACCGTCCAAGCCTGCCTCGGGGTCACCGACTTCTCCCTGCTGGATGAGATCCCACATCTGGAAGGGCTGGACATTGACGACAGGATCAAAGTTGCGCCGACCCGGCAGGAATGGTCCAAGCTGCGCTCGTATGACGGCCCGTGGCAGCCGGCGGCTGCGCCCTTCGTCGCCGCATCCCGCTTGGACTCGCTGCTGCTGCGGGGTGCCACCAGGAGGACCTGGACCTGATCCAGGGACCGCTGTCCTGGCTCGGGCTGCAGAAGCTGAAGCTCGCCGACGGCTCACCCGGCTGGCGCACCCCGCCGAGGTTGTCTACATCGACACCACCGCCGGATCGACGTCAGCCGGATCCATCAGTTGGCATCGGCCAGCAAGATCATCTTCGAGGGCATCGGCGAGGTCTCCGGCCTGGATGTCGTCTCCACCGAACACCCGCTGCGGGAGTTGGTGCTGCGTGACGTGCGCAGCTTGGGCTCAACCGTCAACCCGTGGCTGATTCAGGCCGAGAAGATCACCGTCGAGGGCCGGCCCAACGTCATGAAGTGGGTCAACGAGGCCCTGCTGCATCGACCCGATGGCTGGGATCAGCGCTGGGAGTTCGACCATAGCTGGGTGCCCTAGACTCACGCCGCGCTGAACGCGCTCCGGACCGGCTTTCGCCTCGAATGGTCAGCCGAAGAGGTCAGGCTAGAGTACACCCCAATCTGACGTCCGGCAGATACCCGAAAGCTGTCCATATAGGGTTGAGTTTGCTATTTATTGACACAACCTGGTGAGAGTCTTAGATTTCAACCTGACACTTTGAGGGTTGGAGACAAGATGGCGGGTCAGCGGATCGGATATGTGCGGGTCAGCACCTTGGATCAGAATGAGCAGCGGCAACTTGAGGGCCAAGTACTGGACCGAGTGTTCACAGACAAAGCCTCGGGCCGGGACACTGCCCGGCCCCAGTTAACCGAACTGGTCCGTTTCGCCCGTGACGGGGACACCGTCGTGGTGCACAGCATGGACAGGCTGGCCAGGAATCTGGACGACCTGCGCTCCTTGGTCCAAAAGCTGACCGACAAGGGAGCGAGGGTGGAGTTCATGAAAGAAGGACTTGTCTTCACCGGCGAGGACTCCCCCATGGCGAATCTAATGCTTTCGGTCATGGGCGCCTTCGCCGAGTTCGAACGCTCCCTTATTAAGGAGCGTCAGCGCGAAGGCATCGCCCTGGCCCAAAAACGCGGCGCCTACCGCGGACGCAAAAAGTCCCTATCCCCCGAAAAAGCGGCCGAATTGATGCGCCGCGCGACCGCCGGCATCCCCAAGTCAACTCTGGCCAAGGACTACGGCATCAGCCGCGAGACCGTCTACCAGTACCTGCGCCAGGCCGCCCTGGCTGGAAGCACTGAGAAGGTGCCGGCATCTGCAGAAAGCTCCGTTCTGCCTGATCTGTAATTCCAGACATCTCATCTCGTCTATGCAAACGTTATGCGCCTTCTTGCGACTCAGCTGTTGAGAGATTACTGGGACGAGAGTGTGATCCGCCGGCGTTGTAGCGACGAGGCTGCCGCCATCGATTAGCGCGTCGAAAGCCCGATCGAACTGGGGATGTGTAGCTCGTTCTCTGGACCTGCCGTGGTCGACTAGAAGTCGTCCCGTCGGACGCCTGCGGCCAGAAGGTCCGCCTGCTGCCGGTCAGTGGACTGCTGCCGGATGAAACACGTGCGTAGCCGCGCAACGGGACAGGACTGACACGAGGAGCTGGAGCTTGACGACGACCCGGATGCCGTGCGGCTTTCGTTGTTCGGAAACGTGGGGCTTCGCGTTGGCATCGGCTTTCCTCGTGGTGCTACTCGGAGTTGCGGTTGAATGGGGGCTCGATCTTGATCGCCCCTTGCGGACGTTTCTTGCCAACTGCGTGACGATGGCGGCCGCGGCCCTTGCTACTCCAGTCGCTGCCCACGCCTACCTTCACCGCCAACGCGCTCGAAAGCAGGGTTAGGGCGGCCTGCACCCGCGGGACGTCGCTTCCCGGCCTGGACAGCTCTCGTTGGGTCAGCTCCACAAAAAATCGACCCTGACTAGATAGAACACAAGTCTCGGGACGACTGGCTAGGAAACTCCCGCCAAGGGCCCGGGTTCCCTCAACTTCGCCCCCAGCTATGCAACAATCGTTGTATAACGGAAGTGAGGGAGTTGTGCCGAGAGTCGTCATTGCTACGGACCGCAAGCGCGACATCATCGAAGCCTCCATGGATGTGCTTGCCGCGGAGGGCTTCGAGGGGTTGACGCTGAGGAAAGTGGGCCAAAGGCTGGGAGGGTCCACGTCGCTGGTAACCCACTACTACGCGACGAAGGAAGAATTGCTCGATGACCTTCCGGGGGTGCTGGAATCCAAGTGGCAGGCGGAGCTGGACGCTCTTCTAGAAGCTTCGCTTGATCGTGCGGAGGCGTTGAAGCGCGTGCTGCTGTGGCTGATTCCGAACACGGACGAGAAGGTGCAAGGCGAACTGAGCCGTCTGCAGTTTTCGGCGGCCAGCCATCGCAGCGAGAGTGCCGCGCGAGTGCTGTTGCGTTTCGATGCGTATGTGCGCGACTGCCTCAGGCGGCTGCTTGAGGGTGCGGTGCCGGAATCCGACATCGAAGGGCTGGTCGACATGCTGCGTGCCATCGCTACAGGGATCGAGCTGGAGACGGTGGAACATCGGTGGTCCGCGGCGCGCCAGGAGGCAGCGCTCAAGCGTCTGGTGGGATTGCTGCCGATTCCTTCCTAGGAGCCGGCGGAACGGGATCTGATTCTGGCGTCCCGCCGGCGTCCTTGGTTATCGGGCGGCGAGAGCGCCCTTGATCTGCCGATAGGCGACACAGACCATCAGGAAGAGCCCGAAATAGCCGGCAATCGGGTAGATGAGGCCAACGAGTTTCCCGAACGGCAGGAGCGCGCCTCCAACGAGCGCCAAGGCGGTGAGTCCAACCGCGATGAGCTTGTAGGTGCCCTTGGACGTGGGTGCGAGCTGGTCCGCGACGCTCCAGATGAGGGGCGCGGCGGTGGAATAGATCCCCAGATACGTGATGATGGCGAACAGGATGCCGATGATGGGGCTAATGGATGCCCCGAGGCTTACCAACGGCGTCGCCTTGTCATGGGCCAGGGGCATCGCCGCCAGCAGCGCCAGCGTCATGATCAGCAGGACGGATCCGACGGCCAGGGTTCCGAGGACCGTACCGGGCAGGACCGTGCGCTGGGCGGGCGACGCCGCGCCGAGACCGGCGAGGAACGGAACACAGGTAAGCATGATCGACACGGCGTAGAGCAGGGCTCCGAGGGCCCAGTTCTCCATTGCCTTGGGCGGCCCCAGTTCCTCCACCGCGCTCGTGGCTGTTTCGAGGCCCCCGAAATTGGTGAAGAGGACGGCAAGTCCGATCAGCACCAGGAAAACGATGATGACCGGCCCCACGGAACCGATGATCTCGACCAGCCGCTTGAGGCCGACGAGCAGAGTTGCACCGATCATCACGGCCATGAGGGTCGATCCGACCCAATTCGGGAGCCCGTAGGACTCGTTCAGAAGCGCTCCGGCGCCGGCGATCATCGTCACCACGACCGCAAAGAGGAACGCGGGGACGACGAATTTCAGGACGGTCCCGATGTACTTGCCACAGAAGATGACGAACGCTTCGTGGGTCCTTTCCGGATTCTTCCGGCCCCAGTCGATGAAGGTGTACATCAGCCAAACGAAGATGGCCGTGACAAGCACGACGCCGGCCACGCCCCACCAGCCGTGGGCAGCGAAGTATTGGAGGGCCTCCTGTCCGGTGGCGAAGCCGGAACCGATAAGCAGGCTGCAGATTGCCCCGGCCAGGGTGACCGTTTGCCGCAACGAGGGACGTTGTCCCGTCGCGGGCGATGTCATTGGGGACATGGCTTTCCTTAGGGTTTGTTGTGGATGGGTTGAAGGTCTTGGAGCAGAACGAGCCATCGGGCCGCCATGGTGGGCTTGATTTGGCCGCGGGCCTCCAGAACGACGTCGTAGGTGACAAGCAGTCCCGTGGATTTGGGGTGGGCTTCGGCGACGGTGAGAACGAGGCGGACGGCCTGGTCGTCACTCAGGGGAGAAAGGAAGCGAACGCGGTCGAACCCGTAGTTGTACCCGTGCCATCGTCCGATGATTTCGGCGCTCATGTAGTCGAGAAGCGCGAGCTGGTAGAAGCCCTCGACGAGCCCGGGCGGGTATTCGGGGCCCAAGGAATCCCCGTAGGTCTTGTCCAAATACGTCCCGGTCCAGAATCCTCCGATGCGTTCCGGGCTCAGATCCAGCCATTCCCCGGTATATGTGTGGCCGATCTTGGAGGGAAACTCGGTCAGGTCCCGGGGCTGTTCCGGATTCATGCCCGCACCCCTCCGGGCGAGGGACGCGTCGAAGGCATCGGCGGTGAGGTCCTCGACCCCTTGGATTAGCCTCTTCTTTTCCACCCGGGCCGATTCGGTCATGACGAACGAATCAACGAACGCCACGTAGCGCGGCACCTTGAACTTGGCCAGGTGGAGTGCGCAGAAGTCGATGATCTCGCCGGGATCGAGCGGGCCGCTCGCGGGGAGGATGTAGGCCTTGATTTCTTCCCCGACCAGGTTGTCGGGAACCGGGACGACGGCAGCTTCGCGGATGCCGGGGTGGAGCCGGAGGACTGATTCAACCTCGACGCAGGCTATGTTTTCGGCGTTGCGGCGGATCATGTCCTTCTTGCGTCCCACGATGTAGTAGAAGCCGTGCTCGTCTTGCCGGAACAGGTCTCCGGTGTGCAGCCAGCCGTCCCGAATGGTTTCCCCAGTGGCGGTCGGGTTGTTGTAGTAGCCGAGCATCATCCCCGGTCCACGCAGAATCAGCTCGCCGGTCTCACCGCGCGGGACGTCTTGTCCGCTCTCGTCGACGATGCGCAGCTGGGCATGGGGCGCCGGAAGACCGCAGGACCCCGAGCCGTTAAGGGCATCCGCTTCCATGGGCATCAGCAGCGAAGGGGCGTACTCGGTCATCCCGTAGGACTCCCGCACGACGGATCCGGGATAACGGTCCTGAAGCTCCTGGTGGCGCTTCTTGTTGAACCCGAAGATGTGAATGACCTGCAGATCGTAGTCTTCGGGATCTCCTTGCGGCTCGGCTGCGAAAAGGGGGTCGAAGTAGAACACTCCCTGGATCCGGAATTGGCGGAGCCAGCCATCGAATTTCGAAACGCTTGGAGCCGAGCAGTAGTAGGTTGTGGTTCCCCTGCTGAGGTTCACCAGCGTGATGAACTGGCCGTCCAGATAGAAGAGGTTCTGGTTACACAGGAATCGCTCGGTGGGCACGTCGACGTAGCTGGCGAAGGTCACCGCCGAGTGAAGCCATGATCCGTGGGTCAACGTACACCCCTTTGGAAAGCCCGTTGTCCCGGAGGTGAACTGGATGCTCACCGCATCGGTGGCTACGGGCTCATCGAGCGGGATGAAGGAGACGTCGGCCGCCTCCACTTGGGACGCCCAGGAGTCCGGCCCAAGGCCCACCCCATCGAGGATGTGCCCATCCCCCATGACCGAGGGCGCGATCTCGGAGCGCAGCTCTCCGTAACGGGGACCAACGATGAGCCTGGAGGCGCCGGAGACTGAAAGCACGTGCTCTACCTCGCGCGCCGTATAGCGTCCGTTCACCGGGGCGATGACAGCACCCAGATACCCCAGCCCCAGCCAGGTGGCCAGATAGAGCGGGCAGTTGGGAAGCATGACCGCCACGACGCTGCCCTTGCCCACCCCGATCGCCGCCAGCGCATTGGCCGCCTTGCGTGCCAACTGCGCCACCTCGTTGAACGTGGCTGCTTCCCCGGACTCGAAGAAGTTCCATGCCAACCGGTCTCCGTACCGCACAGCGGCGGACTCCACCAGCTCGCGCACGTTCCGGGGAATCTCGACATGTTCCAGTTCGGCTTTCCGCTCGTTCCACCGCTCGGCCACCTGCTGCACCGTGTTCACCAAAACGCTCACAACATCTCTCCGTAACCCAGGCCACCCGATGGTGTGGCCCACAACACTTTTATATGTAAACACTGTTGTATAACAATTGTTGTGTTTAAACAAGAGGGCCATGGAAAAATCCGCTGCCGAGGCAGTCGCGACGACGACTGCCAGTTCAGAACACCGCCCTGAGGAGCAGCAGGCCCAAACGACCCGCTGACACACAGCAGACGGCCACCAGGATGGCGTCATTCCGCCCCGGCGCCTGCTCCCAGCGGTCTCTCGTCGAACGTTTGCAGTACGCGGGCGTCCACGAAACGGACGCACACCGAGGGCACGGCGATTCGAAGACCCCGCGCCCGTGTTCCGCAAGAAAGCGTCCGAGGCCCCAAGCTGTCCCGCCTCATCCAAGCTGGTCAATCCGGGCCTGAATTTACGCAGGTGGGCCACTTTAGATGAGACGGGACGCCAGCAGGCATCCGCAGGAGGATCAGCGCAGGCGACCGGGCGGTCAACTCGGCCGCGAGCTCCGGGGCCAGGGCCGCTTGCGCTCAGTGTAGGCGCCACGGGCCTTGGCCAGCACGATGCCCTCACGCTGGCGCTCCCTGATCAACGAACGCTCGAACTCGGCGAAGACCCCCTGACCGAGAGCATCAGGGTCGCCATCGGGGAATCCTCCCTCGTGAACACAAGGACTCCTTCACGAACTCCACCTGCACCCCCTTGCCGGTGAGCGCTTGCACCACCGAGCGCAGGTGATCCAGGTTCCGGGCCAGCCGGTCCATCGAATGCACCACGACGGTGTCCCCGTTCCGCGCGAACCCGGCCAACTCCCCCAGTTGCGGGCGCTTTGTGTCCTTGCCCGAGGCCCTGTCCGTGAACACCCGCTCCAGCACCCTCCAGCTGGCGCTGCTCGTTCTGGACCAACGTGCTCACCCACACTTACCCAATCCACTGCCCCTTGTGGATTTCGACGCTTTGAGACGGCGATCATTGATCGCTCCGCGTTGCTGGTCACCTATGTCAGAGATGCTCGCGGAGGCATCGACAGATGTCGCCACGTGACCGGGCGCGAGTCTTGCAACCGTAGGGTTACGAGACAGCCGGCAGGAGCGGACTGCTGATCTGACTGCCCGCACGGGCTGCGTTCGCGAAACTAGCCGAGAATCGGCGAGGGCGACGTTTATCACTGAAGCACCCACTGCGATCCCATCAAAGGTTATTTTCTGCACTGCTGAGAATTCTGCTTGTGAGACGCATTGCTGAGACAATCCAGCGCCAGGAATCCGGGGCGGCGCCGGAAGGAAGGTAGAGATAGACCGCCGTGTCCTGGCAAAGGGTCCTTAAATGAGACCGTTGTCCGGGGAGTTGTGGGGGTCGCGAGGTTGGTTCCGTCGCACGGAACGGTTGACGGAGACTGCCACGAACCATCCTGAGATACTTGCGGCAACGATTGCGACGACTCCAAGCCAACCCATTAGTTGATACGCGATCCAGCACCAAACTGCGACCCATACTGCAGTCAGAACTAGTCGGCCAGGTTTACCGATCCTTCGCTTCTGCGCCATGCATCATCCTTACATCCTTTGACGAGACGACCAGACGGGCCGGCTCATGGCTGGCAGCTACATCGCTATCGGTTTGGAAGTTATTGCTTTGTAACGGCAAACCGACTCTGCAGCACAGTCCTGCGGCTAGCGTGAAACAAACGCTGTTACACCAGAGACGGGGACATAATGCGCACCTTAGCCAAGCTCACAACCGGTGCCGTCGTACTGCTGACGTTGGCCAGCTGCAGTAGTGATCCGAAGTCTGGGATAGCTGCCCTTGAAGCTCCGGCAGGTTCGGCTGATACCTTCGCCGGTGACATCGAAACGCTGGGCATAGCGCCGGACAGCACGCGACTGTTGGTGGAGGAGAACGACTACGCGTTCTATATCGCAGCGCCGGACAAGCCCGAGAAGGGCAACGTGTGTCTGGTCATCCAGACCCCGGAACCGGAAACCGGAGCTTCTGGTTGTGGCAACTTTCCCAACTTGCACCCGTTGGAGCTGGGCACCGCAGGCGTAAGCGCGAAGCTCATTGCAGATAACTACGACGCCAGCAAGGAACTGAGCGAAGGCTGGCGACAACTCCACAAGAACCTGCTGGTACGCGGCGGAATGTAACAACCCCACTCGGCATCGTTGAGATCACAGGTTATGCGCTCCGCCAGAAAGCGACCGCGCTCTGAAGCGAAGCCGTGCCTCTGCATGCAAGACTTGCTTCGAGCTCGTCCGCACGCTTACCAGAAAGAATAGGAAGCCCGATGTGTCCCCTGAGGAAATGAGTGCTTTCGCCGCATGGATTGGCGCTATCGCAGCAGTAGGCACACTTATTGTTGCCTGCGTAGCGGCTGGCTACGCGAAGAAGCAGATCGACAAGGCAGAGAAGGCCATCGCGGGCAGCACTCTTGACGCGTTCCGGTCTCGTAAATTACAGCGGGAGCTTCAGACTGAACAGGCGCAGCCCTACGTGGTCGCTTATCTTGAGGCGGACCAGATCAAGCCATTCCTGATTGACCTAGTCGTTAAGAACCTAGGATCAACGATGGCGACAGGAGTGACCATTGGTTCCTTCACAGACATGAAAAGGTCACCAAGACCTCCCTCAACAGAATCCAATGCGCTGGGAATCCCAAACGAGATTCCTACACTCGCCCCGCAGCAGGAGTGGCGGACATTTTGGGATGCGTCCCACTTGTACAAGGAAGAAGCCTTGCCGACCGAGTTCACAGTCACGCTGAAGTATGGCGGGATCAAAGGGCAGCGATTCCATCATCAGTACCGACTCGATTGGAAACCGTTCTTCATTCGGCATTACACGACATAGACCCGCTGATGCTGGCAACAGACATGGGTCGTATCGGACCCGGTCGAAGGAGGCCCGGAGCTAGACCAAGTATCGTTCGCGCCTACCCTCCGAAAGTGGTTCTCCTGTCTCTCAAAATAAGGTGGTGGTATGGGGCGAAAGAAAAATGATCGACCAGTGTCAGTGCGCAGCAAGAGCAAAAGCATTAGCTTTCTAACGCTGCCCTGCCTCCGGTGTCGTGCAAGGCGCATATTGGGTGAGGCCTGTGCTGAGTGCGGCGCCAAAGCCCCTGCCGGCGAGGTGAATGCGAAGGTGGTCGAACGGCGCACCGCGGTGGCTCGCGTTGAAGAGGGCCTGGGCTTGACTGAATATGAGGACGACCTAAGTCTCAGCTCTCCCGCGTCCCTCCCTGATACGGAGGCCGTGGTCACGTTGATGCAAAATTTCACCCACGCACTCGGCGATCTCATCAGCGATCCGATGTCCCAAACCGCTGCTACTCGGATGATCCACGCACAGAACAAGATCCTCTCAGGACAGCGCATCTGTAATGATCAGCTGCCTCTCCGACCGTCTGTGGCACTACACGGTCTCACCTCACGTTGCCTCAGCTTGCTTGCCAAGCTCTGGCCCACCTATGCGCAGGCTCTAGCAGCTCCGAGTCTTCATCAGGCACAGGAATTCGGCCGAATGGGAC
The DNA here is from genome assembly GCA_051751385.1 of Actinomycetota bacterium. Classification (GTDB taxonomy): domain Bacteria; phylum Actinomycetota; class Actinomycetes; order Actinomycetales; family Micrococcaceae; genus Crystallibacter. The sequence continues at coordinate 289,287 of JBNJKW010000005.1, forward strand.
AAAGGTGGTTAGCCTTGAACAACGCATAACTACCATGCATGGGTTCCCCTGAGAGGACCGGACAATGATTAAGCGCTTGACGATATGGCAGGTAAAGTCCGGGATTCCAGCAGAGGAAGCGGTACAGCACTGGCAGAGCGCTCATATTCCGCTCGTCCTGGCCCTGCCGGGGCTACGAAGATACGTTCAGAACCGATGCCTGGCGGCTCCGGATGGTGTCCAACCTCCGTTCGCCGGACTGGGCGAGGCCTGGTTCGACGATCTGGAAACCGCGCAGGCCGCCATGCAGTCCCCGGAATGGTCCAAGGTGCTCGATGATGCCCGAACCTTCATGGATATGGACCGGATAGAGGTGGCATGGGCCGAGGAACACGCCGCAAGCTGACCCAGATCCTGTGGACACTGTCGGAGGCCCCTATACCGGCGCCGATAACGGCGCATATGTATTTAGTCCGCGGCTAAGGACGACGCATTCGGACTCAACCACTCACTCGTCAGTTTCGAAAATCACGACCTTGAGCGGTGACAACTGAAGCTTTTGTGGGGACCGGCCGATCTTGAGTGGGCCGCAGAGTGTGAGCGGGTCGAGGTGATGCGCTGGTTGCCGTGAGTTTGCTACGTTTCCAGTCGCGCTTGTGGGGTCCCCTCACGAAATCGGAGGGGACCCCACATATGTTGTAGGCAAGAGTGCCGAACGATCCTAGTTGACCGCTGCGCCTGCCATTTCGCGGGTGGCGTTGCTTTTGGGTATGGGGCCCAGCATGCGGACTGCGACAGCCGCTATTAGAACCACCGCGCCTACGCCCAGGTAGAGCTGAACAGGGCTCCAATCGGCGTCCAGCAGGGAGCCGGTGATCATCGGGGCAACGATCGCGCCGACGCGCCCGATGCCGATGGCCCAGCCCACTCCGGTGCTGCGAGTCTCCGTGGCGTACAGTGCCGGTGTGACTGTGTAGAGGCCTGCGATGCAGCCGTTGATGAGCATGCCTACGGCCACACCGGTGATGAACGCCATCGTCAGGACGCCCGCCGAGCTGATGAACAGCACCATTGAGACTGCCGACAGCAGGGCGAAGCAGATGAACACTCCGCGGCTGCTCCATTTGGTGGCCAGCACCCCGTAAAGGATGGAGCCGAAGGTGCCGCCGAGGGTCAGCATCAGGCCTCCTACCACCCCCTGCTCAGTGGTCATCCCGGCTTCGACCAACAGGCGCGGTGTCCAGCTGTTGACGAAGTAAAAGCCGAACATCGTGGCGAAGAACGCCAGCCAGATCAGCAGCGTGGTGCGGCGGTTGGCAGAGGACAGCAGTTCGCCGACCTTGTTGCGGCCCTTCGCCTGTCCCGCTGCCCGGTGGATCTCGCCGAGGGCCGTAACCCTGGGCTGGCCCATTCGGCCGGCTATCTTGTTCAAGCGCTCCACCACGTTGCGCGGGCGCCGTGTCAGCAGGAAGTCCACGGATTCCGGCAGCAGCGCCGCCAGCAGCACCAGCGCTGCGGCCGTGGCAATGCCGCCGAAGACGAAGACTGAACGCCAGCCGTAGCTGCCCTGCAGCGACACGGCGGCCATGCCGCCGAGCGTTGCCCCGACGCCGTAGCCAGCGGTGTAGATGCTGATACTCAGTCCGCGCCAGCGGTCCGAGGAGTACTCGCTGGCGATGACGTTGGTGCAGGCCAGGATTCCCCCGACGCCCAAGCCAGTGACCACCCGCCACAGCCCCAGTTCGATGGCCGAATTCGCCAGGGCGGACAGGAACATGCCGCCCGCAGCCAGGACCAGCGAAACCAGGATCATTGGGCGGCGCCCAACGACGTCGGCAAAGGGTGCCAGCCCCAGCGAGCCGAGGGCCATGCCCACCAGCCCTGCACTCAGCAGCAGGCCGAGTTCGGTACCGCTGAGACCGAAATCGTTGGTCACGTTGGTAGCGGTGAAGGCCATGGCCATGACGTCAAAACCGTCCAGTGCATTGAGCAGGACGCATAGTCCGATGATGAGCCACTGGTAAGGAGACATGGCTGATTTATTGATCCGCTCGCGCAGTTCCATTCAATACTGTCTTTCTCGAATAGGGGGGTGTCCCGACGTTGCCTGTAGCTGGGTTAGGAGACTTCGATGGTCACGACTGCCGGGCCCCGGTGCGGATCGACTTCCGACTTGGCTCCGGTTTCGGAGGTGACGGCGCGGGAGACGCAGCAGCACATTTTCTCGGTGGCCTGCTGCTGGCGTTCGCTGTAGAAGACGTCGCGGTGGTCGATGGCGCCGTCGAGGTCCAGGATCCGCACCTCACACAGGCCGCATTCGCCCTTGCGGCAGTCGAACATCATGTCCGCGCCGGCCTCTTCGAGGGCTTCGAGCATCGAACGGCCCTGCCCCACCTTCGCCTCGATGCCGAGCCGCGGGACCCTGACGATGAATTCCTCCGGGTCGTACCAGCCGCTGTTGCCGAAGGTTTCGTAGCGCAGGTTCGCCACCGGCAGCTCGCGCTCCGTCCAGGCCCGGCGGACGGCGTCCATCAGCCGGATCGGCCCGCACATGTACAGCTCGGTGTCCATGTCCGCGCCGGCCACCAGTTCGCCCACCTGCAGCGACGTCGCATCATCGTCCACGTGGACCTGAAGCCGGTCCCCGTGCTCCTCGCGGAGTCGGTCCAAATAGGCCATCGCCTCGCGGCTGCGGCCGGCATACACCATCCGGTAATCGGCCTTCACGGCCTTGAGCACGCGGGCCATGTTGATCATCGCGGTCACGCCGATGCCGCCGGCCAACAGGATGTACCGCTCGGCCCCGACCCGCAGCGGGAAGTTCTGCAGCGGCTGGGTGATCTCCAGTGTGTCGCCCGCGGCCAGCGTGTGCATGAATTCCGACCCGCCCCGGGAAGCCGGCGCCTTCAGCACGCTCAGGGCGAGGCGGCGTCCGCCTTCGGCCGAGTCCACGATGGAGTAGGAGCGCTTGTCCTCCTGGCTGGCAATCCGCACCTTCAGGTCGATGTGCGATCCCGGTTCTGCGCTCTTTGGCAGGGCCGGTTCCAGCACGATGCGGCGGATGCCGGCCGCCACGTCCTGCACGTCCACGACGGTGGCGTGCTGCCAGACTTCTACGTTTGTTGCTGCCATGTTGCCGCCTACACCTTCCTTCAGATGCCGGCCCGGACGGCGGAAGCCATCCGGCCTTCGGCCACCAGCATCCGCTCGATCAGCCGGCGCACCCACATGCCGCCGGCGTCGATATTGAGGTTGTAGAACTCGTAATCCGGATTGGCGTCGATGGCTTCCTGTTGGGCCTTGAGCATCTCCTCGTCCTCGCCGAACACGCCGTGCACGCCGTCCCGCAGCTGGGTGGTGATCAACTGACTGTCTAGCCGGTAGTTGCGCATGAACGCCCAGAAATAGTGGCAGGACTTGTCTGTTTCCGGCGAGATCGTGTTCATCACGAAACCGTTCACACCCTGGCTGCGGTCCCCCTCCGGCGCGCCGGTGCCTGCCTTGGCGACGCCGACGTCGATGCAGATGGTGGACGGGGCTTGGAACGTGATGATCTGCCAGCGGTCCACCTTGCCTTCGAAGCCGGGAAACTTATCCCGCATGTTCTTCAGCCAGAATGGCGGCGCGTCGATGTTGTGCATCCAGCGCGTCACGGTGACGGTGGCGCCCTCATGGGAAACCACGAAGTCGGACTCGCTGAGCTCCTCCTGCCCAATGGACGACGAGTGCACGAACTCTTCGTGGGTCAGGTCCATCAGGTTGTCCAGCACCAGCTGATAATTGCAGTCGGCGTGGATGGTCTCGCCGTCGCCCGCCCACTGCGGCGAGTCCATCTGGTGCATGTCGGGAACCAGGTCCGGATCGGCCTGGGTCGGGTCGCCCAGCCATACCCAGACGTACCGGTGGCGCTCCACCACCGGAAAGGACGGCACCGTGGCCGATGGGTTGATGGTCTCCTGCGCCGGCATCGAGACACACCGTCCGGCCGAGTTGTAGACGATGCCGTGGTACGGGCACTGGATCCCGTCTTTGCCCATGGTCTTGCCCATGGAGAGCGGCGCCAGCCGGTGCCAGCAGGCGTCGGCGAGAGCCACCGCCTTACCGTCCTCGGTGCGGTACAGCGCCAGCGGTCGGTTGGCAATGCGCCGGGCCATCGGCTTGCGGGTGACCTCGTGGTCCCAGCCCGCCACGTACCACGCGTTCAGCGGGTGGCCCAGGACCTTGTTCGTTGTGGAACTGGTGGACTGCACTGCGGTCATGGTGATTCCTTCCCTATCTACGGGGCCGGAGCGTCATCAATGACACTCCGAATGCAAATGCTCTTCAACTATCTATGGAGATAGTGAGTGGCGTAGACCACAGCATACGGTTCGAAAACGTAGTTGGCAAAAGTTCAGGGCCGATCCTAGCCGGTTCGATACCCGACATCCGCTAAAGGGGCAATGGCAGCAAAGGCACAGGCAGCGGCATAACGGCCCGGTCACGAGCAACAAATACACGGCGGCCGTACCTGATCATGATTGTGCAGCCCAGGGCCGCAAACTGGCTGGCCGTCGGTTAAGACTCTATTTCTCGATCTTCGGGAAGGCTGGCCAGAGGACTCTGCGCGACGCCGGCTTATACACCGCAGCGCGTTCTATGTTTGCCGGCGATGCCGCGCAGGATCGGCAGATGCCTCTGCATCCGCGATCTGAACAACCCGCAGGCGCTCCAGCGGCTGCGCTCCCTTTTGCCGGCAACCGACATCGTCCTGACCGCCTATCGAGGCGGTTCCCTGGCCCGGTACGGACTGGACACCGCTTCCCTGCGCACGGACTACCCGGACTGGCCGTCGCGCCTGAACGCCTGGGGCAACCGCGGCCCCTGGGCGCAACGCCGCGGCTTTAACAGCATTGTTCAGGCAGCAACCGGAATATCGCATCTCTACGGCACCGGGGCGGGGCCGCTCAGACGCCCCGGCGCCCTTCCCGTCCAGGCCCTCGACCACGCGACCGGCCTGGGGATGGCAGCTGTGGCAATCGCACTCGTCGCGTCCCGCGCACAGGGACTCAGCGGCTCTGCGCACCTGTCGCTCGCCCGCACGGCAACCGAACTTCTGCGGCTGCCCGCGCCCCCAACCGGCACGGAACAAGTCGTCTTCGATCCCCCGCTGCGCAGCTGCCGCAGCGATTACGGCGAGCTCACCTTTGTGCCACCGCCACTGGTGATCGATAGCCAGCAACTCGAATACAGCACACCGCCCCGACGCTACGGCAGCTCCCCACTCTCCTGGAGCTGATCCCGTTTCGGCCGACAGACCACCCAGAGGGCTCGTCAACCACCGCCCCGACCCCACGGACCGCCGGGCCAGCTTGCTGAGCACTTCCGCCGCTGGAAGGGAACTTCAACGCCGCATCGGCGAGGCCGGCGCGGCCGCCTTCGAAGAAATACTCTCCGGCTGGCGACATGAAGACCGGGAAGCCCTCGCCCGATGCTGATCCGTTTTGCCCATGAACTCTCGGCCGCGATGCCCGCGCTCTTCCAAACCGTTGCCTCCGCGGACCGCGGCAGCACCTCCACAGACAGCACGATCCGGAAAGGACTGACCTCAATGCCTGACATCGGCTGGCGGCGGTACAGGTAGTGAGTGTGGAGGCTGCGGCTCTTGGGGCAAGGGATGCCCGACTCCACACTTCCAGTTCTATGGGTCGTCATCGGAATGCCGGTGAGTTCAGAGGCGCCTATTGCTACCGATATGGTGTGGATGAAGGCGCGTCGTAGCATCTCGGGTAGGGCCCCTAATATCCAGTAACGGCAACTGCTTCCAGGTCACTTGCGGTGACGGCCCTCGGAGTCGGAGTTTGCATCGGATAGCAACGAACCGCCCTCACCCACCCATCTGTGCAGCTCTTTCTCCAGGGCGTCGGCCTCCTGAGGTCCCCTGGTCTTGCCATGAGCGCTTCCCGTCAGCCTATCCATCGTGTTGGCTGTAAGCAGCTGATGTCGGTGGCGGGACGCGGCTTCAAAGTTAATTTCAGGTACCAACATAGAGCTCCTTAAATTTCATTGCAGGAATGTGAAACGTTGCGCGAGGCAGGTATGGCGGGCACCATCGGCGGTTCGCTCCTGCGGTGCTTTGGATGTTCAGCCCTGCCCTCCCCTGCTGTTCCGCTGGGACCAAGGTCAGGAGGCCTACGTTCGTCCTGAGGATGTCCCGGCGATGGCATCGGGGGGTGCCAGACAGCATTCGGATTCGTCCTGGTCAACCGGGTGCGGCAACTACCGGGCCTGGAAGTTATTGCGGATCTGATTGTCCTTTTGGCATGCTTAATCTCTTGGCTGCTCGTGCGAATTCTTTGTGGGCCAGCTGGTGAACATGCCTATAACTATTAGCAGGAAGCCAATAATGCCGATGAGGGGCAACTGCGTGACGATTCCAACCACGATTACCAGTACCCCGGTCAACAACAGGAGCAGCCCCGACCAGCCCGGAGCAATCGCCGAAAGGCCGGGCCTTGCGGCCCTGAACTTTCGTGCAAATACGGGATCGCCGGTGCTGACCTGCCTTTCCATCTCCGCCAGCTGCTTTCGTTCGTTGTTAGACAGAGACACATTCTTCCCTAACACCTAAATGGCCCCTCCCAGTGGTTCAGTTCCTGGCCGCATCGGCCCCGGGGACGTCGTGGCATGGCCCCGTCGAGGCGCGCTGCTTGCCTGCGACCGGACAAGGAACTCCGCTTCTGATGGAGTTCGGTACCGCTTTTCTGCACGATATTGATTTGTCGCTTTTCCCGCGAGCTTGAATTCGTTTCGGGCAGATGGATGACCCTGCAAATAGCACTCCTTAAGGTTGCATCACAATTATATTGGCAGTCCCCCTACGTCAATCGTAGCTAAAAGGCCGGATTAAGTAAAAATAAAATTGGTGACAATAGCAACACCGAAGAAGGGAGATATAACCGTGCCAGTCGAAAACAATGCGCTTGATTGTCGTGAATGCTCGAGCCGCGGCCAATGCCTATTGACCGCGGCCTCGTCCCCCAGAGCTTCCGCCGTTGCAGTCCGAGCCCGAAGCGCCTTGAACCTGCCGGTTCCGGTAGGGTTCCCCTTCGGAATAACTCGGGGGTCCGACCGTGTTGGCGGGCGCGGCGGCAGTGACCAGGCGTGCCGCGGAGCCGCTGGCCAGAATGTAGTCCGGGGGTCGAAGGAGGCAGCGGCCAATGAGGCAGCGGTGCTTGGCGAAGATCGTCGAGATGGAGTCACCGGGCAGCGCGCTGGCCGAGCTGCCCACACATCGTGGCCGCCGCCGCCCCAGACTTTCACCGACGCTGCGAGCACAGCTTGCTACTGGCTGGGCCGAACTCGTGTACGGAGAGCTGTCCCAGCACTTCGTCTTTGGTGGAGTCTGCTCGGACCACATGTGTGAGCGCGCAAGGCCCCTGATCGATGAACTCACAACAACCGGCGACAACGTTACCGGCAAGCGCCGGCCGCGTAAACGACCCGTCTGCTTTCAACTCAGCGCATCCGGCATTTCGGGCTGTTGCGCCCCTTACGGTTCCGGTACGTTGGTTCAGTTTCTCCTAACTGCTCACATACCCGGGGGAACATAAAGATTCAGGAAGACGAAGACGGACATATTTCCGACATCCACGAGTGCGTGGGACCAGATGGGAATACGTAGGCTTCCGGTCGTGCGTCGGATATAGGCCCAGGCGAGCCCCATGACCGCCAGCGAGCCGAAGAGCGCGGCCGAGCGGTTTCCGGTCGAGAACACTCCCCACATCAGTGGGTGGCTGAGCACGAACAGCATGGTGGAATAGACAGCGATGAGCCAGAACGGCCAAGACCCCCGCGCCTCGAGCAGCATACCGCGCCAGTAGCTTTCCTCGATGACGGGGTTCACGAGGGCAAACACCAGCCAGGGAAGAACCAGCCCCGGGTGCAAGGCCAGCAGGTTTAGGTTCAGCAGCAGGATTCCGGCCACCGGGAACAGGCCCAACAGCACGGCACCGGCGTACACCCACCATCTGGTTCGGAGGCCAGGCCGAAACCATGTCCGGCGTTGCTCGGCGGTGCTGCCGACAAAAACAGCCGCCGCCGCCAGCAGCCAATAACCGCCCGCAACTACCAGCCAGGCACCGTCGCCCAAAGCATGCTCAGCCCAGCGCGCCAGACAATGGACGGCGGCGATGATCACCAGTGGTGAGAGCAGTACCAATGTTCGGCGGGAGCCAGCCGTAGGCCGGTGCGTTGCATTCAGCAGTGTCATGCTCGGAACATAGCAGGCAATTCACAACAGGCGGTTGACGCTGACTCGCGTTGAATCCCGGCTCAACGGGGCTTTCGAACCGCGCCCACACCGTTCAGCCCGCCTCACGGTGAAGGGCCTGGCCCGCGGCGATCCTAATACCGGGAGAGAGGGCCTGCCATTCCCGACATCCTCAGGAGCCACGGGAACCCGCCGACGGGGTCGCCTGGGCTGAGTCCGGTGCTCAGGATGTTACTGGTCCGAAGGGGCAAAGGAGGGCCGGTCGAACACCAAGATGGTTTGAACAATTCACCCATGTTCGACCATGCACCATTCCGCCGTGTGGGCGTTACCCAACTTTGCGATGTACGGGTAATACCACGATGATTCATCACAGGTGCTGTCCTCTCCCCCGCCGCTCCCCCAGGGCTGAACGGCGTGGAGGACCCGGCGATCTCCGCCGTCAAGGGCATTCGGCAAGACGGGCTGCCCATTGCACCGGCAGGGGAACAAAGTCCCTCATGAGCCGCCGATACCCCCGGTCCGGACCCTGCTTTGAGGCAAACGCCGATAACGGCGCATACGTCACGAGAGTGGCCCGGAGGATGGGCATGATCTTTTTTCCTTCTGCGCCGTAGCCTGTTTCGTTATTCGCATCAGTGGCTACTTCGGCCGCGTTGGTCCGGTGCCTGCTCTCGGCAGCGCCCCGCCGTTACGGCCGATCTGCCGGGGCGGCGCCGAAGGCACCAATGCGAGAGGAACACTTCGCCGGCCCCCAAGCGCGGGGTTGTTCCCGCTCTCCTCTTAGCCGCGCCGTGCCCGGCTTGCTCTGGTTGCATCGCGGTCGTCGCGGTGCTGGAGTTCGAGGCGGAGCTCTTCGACACGGAATTCAGTCTCGTGGGCGAGTTGTCCATACTGGATGGTTTCGCGGTCCATTTGCCGTACCGCTCTGCCATACAAGGACAGCAGTTCGCGATCGTCCATGGCCGAAAGATCCTGTGGAAATTTTTCCGCCGGCGCGAGATGACGGGAGTGGTTCATGACTTCGGCCTTTGTCGGCCGCTGGCTAGGCCATGGACGCGCCGATCAACATGGCCGGGTCTTTTGTCGCTCATATGGTTCTCCCCTGGAGTTTTCCATTAGAAGCTGTAGCCGTCGGGCTCGGCCTGCGTGGCCTCCTGCCCCGGGCACTATTGGTTGTTCCGAAATATTTTGGCTACCGATGACCCTAGACTCCTGAATCGGCCTGTGGATTAACGGCGAGGAGGGCTGAAGCTTCAGCCCCCACCTCCAGCTCCCGTGCAGCGGGATGCCGTTGTCGTAGCGGGATGGCAGTTTTCGTGCTCGGCCGATACTTAGGGGCACGGCCTTTTGGCAGCACGGTACGCCGCCACCAAAGAATCCAACAGGGGTCATTACATCTTCAGGGGATCCCCTTGAAAATTATGTCAGCATGGGACGAGTTTGTTGTTGGTTCTGCGGGTCAGGCCGGCCGCAATCCCGTGATGCCAAACCTTTCGTTTCCGAGGCCCCGGACGATACTAACGAGCTGTGTTTTGAGTTGGTCCATCTCGCCGTCCTCACCCAGAAGCTCCTGTTCCGCCCGAACCACTTCCCGGAACACGTTCTGCCCTTGTTCGGAGATGCTAACCCTTTGCTGACGACGGTCATCCTGGCTGCGAACGCGGGATATGTAACCGGTCATTTCCAGCCGCTCCAGGGTCTTGCCCATCGTCTGCGGCTGCACCCGCACCCGCTGGGCCAGCTTCGCTTGGGTCATCTCCCCTTCTGCGGCCAGGATCTCCAGGACGACAGCCCCGGCGTGGGTCAGACCGAGGGTAGCCAGATGTTCGTTCCACTTGTATTCAACAAGTCTGGCAGCTGTGGACAAGAGCCGGGACATGGGCCAGTTAGCTAGATCAGGCATGAACAATTATAAGCATGCTTATCATCACAGGGTCAACCGTTCAACAAGGTAAACAATGCTCAGGGTGCCCGGCAGGAGGGCAGCCAGGCCTATTGCACCGACTGCGACGGCTTACGGCCGTTCCCGCTGGTTCGCTGTCGGGTGGGGCCGCATCTGATTATCTGGCGCTTGCCTTAATGGCGCGCCATGCTCATCGTCACTTGTGGTCCGGCGCCGGTCAGCGCCAGTAACCGTCCGACGCCCGTGCCGGCGGTCTCATTGATGATCCCCGGCAGCAGGATCTCCCACATGTGCCTGATCCGTTCCATCACATCAGCCCGGTCCGTCATCACCGCAGAAACCAGCTGAACACCGGTAAAGCATGCCACCACCAGCCGCGCGCCAAGGCACCGGGGTCGGTGCCGGGCCGGAGCTGCCCCATCGCTGCCGCCTTCGCGGACAGGGATTCCAGCACTTTGATCCAGTCACTGTAGGGTTCATCGACCCGATGGCCGAACGAGGAAGCCTCAAACGTGAGCCGGATGTCGGCCCTGACCACCGGGTCACGGGCCAGACGCCAACCAAACTCCCGGCACATGATGATCATCGACTCCAGCGGCGGATGGCCAAGCGGCAGCGACCGTCGATAACCTGTATGGGCTGGCCACGCCTCGGGAAGGTGGTCAACAGGAGGGTGAACCAGTCGGCTAGCAGGTTCGCCCTCCTGTTTGGCGTTCACCGACTTATCGTCTTTGCTCACCATGCACTTGCGTCTGAGAAGTCCGGCTCAGGCATTTCCCTGCCTAGCTGACGCTCGACGCGCATCAGGTCATATGTCTTTGTGTACCCCAGCTGGCTGACCAGATAACGCGTCAATGGCGGCGGCGACCGGATGCCCTTGCGCCGCCATATCCACTCCAGCAGGTGCCCGATGCTCCATGCTGTGCCCGAGGGGACGCTCAGGACCAGCACCCGCTTGCCCCGCTGCCGCAAAATCTCCTTCAGCGCGTCCTTCAGCACAACCGAGTTGCCGTCAGCAACATTGAAAACCCGGTGTTGCAGCTTTTGTTCGGAGATCATCTCCATGACCACTGACACCAGGGTGTCGATCCTCGTCAGCGAGATCAAGTTCCTCCCGCCGTCCGGCAACGGCAGAATGAAGCGCCGTGCTGCCTTCTCTACCCGGGGGAGCAATGTCATATCGCCGGAACCATAGATCGCATGGGGGCGCAGGATGATGGAACCGTTCTTTCGCCCATCGTCCAGTACTATTTCCTCTGCCTCGGACTTCGATCGCGCGTACGCGTTCAAGTAGGAGCCGCTGCGTGGCGTTGTCTCTGTCATAAGAGTTCCGCGACGGCCGTTTGGCTGGTAGACGCTGCCGGTGGAGATGTGGATGAAGCGTGCTTCCGGGTCGATGAGCAGCGCTTCCCGCGTTCCGCTGATATTGACCGCAGCGATCTCTTCATCATTGCCCCAGTCACTGGCAGCCGCAGCACAATGGATGACAGCATCGAACTGGAGCCCGGTCGACTCATTTTGCTGTAGTGCTTCCCAGTAGTGATGGACGGTACCGGGCCCTTCCCGCCTTCCGAATGAGTGCACCTCCCACCCGTCGTTTAGAGCCGCTTTGATGACAGCGCCGCCAACAAACCCTGTTCCACCCGTGACAGCGATCCTAGACACGGGCATGCTCGTTCAGGAGTTTCTCCACCTCGGGGTGAACGGCGGCGTCTTTGCGTAGCTGGATGCGGTTGGGTTTGCTGCTGCGTCCGGAGAGTGGGATTTCGTCCTGCATGATGACCACGTCGGGCAGCGCGTCCAAGTCGACCACGTCCGGCAGATGAGACTCCAGCCTGCTGCGCAACTTCTGCTCGTCCTGCCCTTTTTCGGGGACCACGAGCAGAACGACGATGTCTTCACCATGCATATCCGGCACCCCGACGATGACACAGGAAGAGATGCCGTCCAGTCGCATGATCCCCGGTTCGTAGAGCCCAGGATAGATATTCTTGTTGGACCGGATCAGCATGTCCTTCTTCCGCCCAAGCAAGACCAGCCGCCCGTCTGCGGTCAGGGTAGCAATGTCACCGGTGCGGTGCTCAGACTTGCGTTCCTCGCCCAGATATCCCAGCATCAGACCGTCTCCGGACAGGATCAGCTCGCCCGTGCCGAGGTCGTCCATATCCTCGATGCGCGCGGTGACTCCGGGAATCACACGACCTGCAAGGTCACCACCGACGAATTCCACCTTCTCAGCTCCGTCCACGACCGCGACAGGCAGAATCTCCGTCATTCCGTAGACAGCGAGCACCTTGGTCTGTGGCATCACCTTCTCTACGCGACGGATCAATGGCGGCAGCACGGGAGCCGCACCCATTGCCAACACGGGAAGCGGGTTAGCCCCCTCGGGGAGTCCGCCCCGGCGCTCGATCTCGTCGAGCATGAGCGTGGTGTCAGCGGGAACGAGGAAGGTATGGGTCACCTTCCGCTCCAGCAGCGCGTCCAGCCACCTACCGGCGTCCTTGGCAGGGGGATAATTGGGAATCTCCCACTGACCTCCACAGATCATGGCGGTGACGCCGAACATGAAGTGATCCGTGTAGACCGAGCTGTCCTTATCGATGCCGATCAACTCGATGAAGGCGTGCATGCCCGAGCCCAGAGACGCGCGTGAATGGACTACTGCCCTGGGGTGAGCGGTCGTACCTGAAGTGAACGCGATGATCGCTTCCCCACTAGGGTCGGTTGCCAGCATCTCCTGCTTAGTCGCGCGCAACAGCTTCTTCACGCTGGACGCGGCCAGCGGGGTACCGGGCAGTCGATGACCGGAGTAGTAGTGCTCCACGGGTAGGCTGCGGTAATTAGGCATGGACAAGCCGCGCTTGCGCATCAACGGGGACAGCATGGGCAGCGACGCCATGTAGAGCAGTGACTCGGCAGCTGCATACCTCGGAGCCGTCATCTTAATCCGCGAGTCAAAGAGTTCGGGAGCAGTGCCCGGGTCGGCGAAGACGACCACGCCGCCGGAGGCGACAATGCCCAAGGCAAGAAGGATGCCGTCCGGGTTGGGGCGTACCGAGAACAGGAATCGGTCCCCTTGCTTCGCTCCGCGCTGCTGGAGACTGGACGCGATATTCACGATTCCCTCACCCAGTTGCGCATAGGTATAGGAGACGCCGCCCTGTGTAATGGCAGTGCGTTCCGGGTGCTTCTTCGTTGCCTCGAGCAGCAGTCCAATCACGTCATGCGGCATTGATTTTCCTAACGATGAGTTTCTCGTACGAGGGGGCGAGCACGTTCTTCCGCACCGCCCGGTCCTCGATCACGATGTCGCTGCCGTCCTTCACCGCTTCCAGCAGCGTGTAAATGAAGCCCTTGGTCTGGGACATCGCCAGCGGCATGCCGATGCAGAAGTGCGAACCGGCACCGAACCACATCTGCTGCATCGGTTTAGGGATTTCCCGGTCAGGGTCAAAGGTTCCGCCCTGTGGGACGCGGCGGCAGGCGAACAGCGTAAGTAGGACCGCGCGCTGCCCAGCCTTGATCTTCTTGCCGCCGATCACCGAGTCCTCTTCAACTGCGCGCAGCATTACCGGGGTCGGGACGGTCAGCCGCAGTCCCTCATTGATGACTCTGCCCATTGCCTCCGGGTCATCGGAGAGCTTATGCAGCCACCCGGATTCAAGGATCAGAGCGACCATGCGGGGTAGGTAGGAGATGATGGTCTCGGTCCCGGCGATGATGAATGCGGTGGCGGCGCCGACAGCTTCTTCCTCGCTCAGTCCAAGGGCTTTCATCCGTCCGGGGACAGTGTTCTCCTCTCCCCGGTGGTAGGCAGCGATGACCGGGTGGGTGAGCTTAGCGAGGACACCACGCGAGTACACAGCCTGCTCTTCGGTCAGTGTTCCCGTCAGGGACGCCTGCGAGGTGAGCTCGTGAGCTTGCAGTACCACGTCCGCCACTGACGTATCGGAGATGTCCAGTCCGGTCAGTTCACAGATCATGGTTCCGGCGATCCGTGACACCTCGGCGACGACGTCGATGCTCTCCCCGTTCTTCAGCCGATCCAGCATCTGCCCCAAAGGTTCGTCCATGATCGCGGCAGAGAGCTCACCCATCGCACGCGGGGAGAAGATCGGACCGAGCTTGCGACGCAGGCTCAGGTGCGCGTCGCCGTCCATGTTCACGAGCGCGGTAGGTCCGGTAATCGGAGTCCACAGTCCTGCCGGTCCGCCCTTGCCGGTCTTGGTGAATACCGGGTCAGTGAGCACGTCACGCATCAACTGCGCCTCGGAGACCACGAGTCCGACGCCGGGGATTCGGATATTGGTGCCCAGCTTTGCCAGCCACTTCAGCAGCGGGTATCCCTTCGGGTGCGCGGCACGCTGGAGACGTTCTTCCCACACGTTCACCGCCGTCATCGGATGTCCACCACGTCCGGCTTGTATCGGTGGTCCGCATACCACATGAGGGTGTTCCAGAGCCCCCATTCCTTGACCCGGCGGGTGGAGGAATAGACCACCACGTCCTTAGCCGCAACGTACTTGTCCGTGTGTCGGCGCACGTTGTTGATGAGCGCGCGGTCCTCGTGCACATCCTCGATCTTTGTGCGCGGGAAGCCACCGCATTCCAAATACAGTGCAGCCTCGATCGCCACGTTGCATCCAGCGGTCATGATGTACGGACCTTTGAAATGCGGTCCTTTATTGGACGGACGCACCTTGCCAAAAGCCTCGGCGACCACGACGGCTCCATCCAATACCTTGTACTGCCACGAGGGCAAGGGGTACTCATCAGTCCGGGGCTTGAGCTTTCCAGCGATAAAGCGAGTGCCGGTGTCGAACTCAGCCTTGATCTGCTCCACCCAGTCCTGCCGGGGCAGGCAATCGGTATCGGTGCGCGCAATGATGTCAGCCCCATGCTCTGCTGCCCACCGCATGCCCGTGTCGGCGGCGGCACCGGTGCCCTTCTGCGGCTCGTCAATCACATGCCAGCGGGTTATCCGCTGCTCCGCGATAAACTCTTTGATGACGTAACTAGTGCCGTCAGTGGAATGGTTGTCCACGAACACGACATCGAAGTCCTGATCGGACTGGCGGTGCAGCGCCCGGAGGGTCGGCTTCACGTGGTGCACCTCATTGTAGGCGGGCAAGACGACGATCAGCTTCTTCTCAGTCATGATCTACAACCTCACTACGGTGACGCCCAGGCTGATGCCACCGGCGAGTCCGACCAGCGCGATCAGGTCACCGGGCTGAACCATTCCGGATCGCTCAGCTATCTTGAGTTGGAGCGGCAGGGTGCAAGAGGCAACGTTACCGTGGTCGCCGAGCGTGATCACCGTCCTGTCGCCGGGGATGCCAAGCGTCTCCCGCACCTGATCCAAGTAGGGCAGCGCGACCTGATGCACGCCGATCATGGCGAACTCGTCCCAGGCATAACCAAGCTTGTTGACCGTCTCCGTGAGTACGGAGGAGCCGAGGGCGGTGAACGCCTTGAACAGCCTCCCGCCGTCGATCTCAAAATAGGTCCTGTCGAAACCACGCGGGTTGACCGAGCCGCCGTGCGGGAGCATGCCAACGTCCCATGCGCTGGAATCGGCAGAGAAGCCCATACCGATGATCTCAGCACGCGGCAAGTCCTGGCTCCTGCCGGTCTGGGGAATGTCCGTCGACTCGATCAGCACCGCAGCCCCGGCGTCCGACATCGTGAACCCGGGGAATGAGGACATGTAGGTGTCCTTCTCCGGTATGTTCCACCGGATGCCGCGAGACGGCGCTTCACCGGACACGACGAGCGCTCGTTGATAGGCTCCGGTCTGCACCATCGCGTCAGCGACCTGTATTCCGTTGAGCATGCTGTTGCAAGCGTTCTTTACATCCATGACCGGGGCATTGATGCCGAGCTTGGCGGACACGATATGGGAGGTTGCAGGTTCGATCATGTCCTGACTTGCCGAAGCGAAGATCAGCATGTCGATGTCTGAGGGATGGATGCCGGTCTCGGAGAAGAGATTGCGGGCAGCGGCTGCTGCCAGATCGGAAGTCTGCCAATCATCGGGCATGACGTGGACGCGCTCGACACCCGTGATCCTGTTGATCATCCCATAGGGAAGCTTCACGCTAGCCGGGGAAGACGCCTTGATTTTTTCTTCGATGTCGGCAATGGTACGGACATGCTCCGGAAGATGATAAGCGGAAGCGGAGAGACGAGACTTCCGGGGCAGCGCGATACTCTCATCGATCTCACTGGCGAGTTTTGAAACAACTTCCAGCGGCGAGTGTACAGCCGCGTTTTCGAGCACGTGCAAATTGCGTTCCTTCTATCCTGTGGACTGTCCTATGACAACCATATCGGCAAAATTAAGGAGCTCTTTTGCGTGCCTTATTCCCAGCACTGCAATGCACATGCAGGCGCGAAAACGACCGAGGTACTCTACTGATTCAACCCGATTCAGTAGTGTTGAATGGGGCTGATCAGGGGGTGTCCCTGTGTTCTTCGTCAAGGGGTCAGGCTGCCTTGAGCTGGGGTGTTTCGTAGAGAGTCATGTCACGGAGCATGGCGAAGAGGACGTTGCAGCGGCGCCGAGCGAGAGCGATCAGGGCTAGATCCAGTTTTGCAACCGCAGCTCCGCGCCCCTACGTGAAAAAGAGTTCAGGCTCCCAGACTTCGGAATTCGATAGAAACCAGTGCGCCTAATGCTGCTGCACTAAACTTTAGCCATCGTGAATCTTTGCTAATCTCGGAGAAACTATTTTCACTTTCGGGTCGGAATCCCGAGGAACTCCTCTGCCTAGTAGCCATTCGCAGAGCAGAAATTGTAAGGTATTAAACGCTTTGCCCGACCCCAACGCAGTCCTGGTGGTATGTGTGTGGTCGTGAAGAACCTGACAGCCGACACAGCTTCTGCTGGCTATGGGGGTGTCCTTAGTGTGGAAGCTGATGCCGCTGGCGTGTACCGAGCGCAGAATGATCGCCCGCTGGTGTCTCGATGTGGCTTTAGCCGCGGAGTGCTCTACGGTCTAACGGAGCTGGTTCAACCTTCGAGAAAAGAGAACACGCCAAGTGGCAACCGATTACGACGAGCTTCGTTCCGACGTCAAGGAATCCCAGCAGACCTCTCTGCAGGCACTGAAGTCCGCAAGCGCACCGGATGCCCGCAGCGTCGTCTTGGAACTGGATGAGGCCGACGGGCTGGACGGAGCCGGTGTTCCCGGCGGCGAGTTCATCGCCGAGGAGCTGACCGTTCAGGTCATCCCGCAGGCCGACGACGAATTCACCTGCCAGTCGTGTTTTATGGTCCGCCACCGGTCCCAGATAGCCTGGCAGAAGGGCAGCCACGCCTACTGCACCGACTGCGACGGCTGAACGGCCGTTCCCGCTGGTTCGCTGTCGGGAGGGGCCGAACTTCTGCTGAGTACCGGCTCTTGCCTTAGTGGCGGGCCATGCTCTCCACGGCGCCGTGTGGTCCGGCGCCGGCCAGCGCCAGTAACCGTCCGATGCCGGTGGCGGCAGCTTCATGGATGATTACCGGCAGCAGGATCTCCCACATGTGCCTGATCCTTTCCATCACATCAGCCCGGTCCGTCATCACCGCAGAAACCAGCTGAACACCGGTAAAGCATGCCACCACCAGCCGCGCCAAGGCACCGGGGTCGGTCCCGGGCCTGAGCTGGCCCATGGCGGCCGCCTTCGCGGACAAGGATTCCAGGCCTTTGGTCCAATCACTGTAGGGTTCGACGACCCGATGGCCGAACGAGGAAGCCTCAAACGTGAGCCGGATGCCGGCCCTGACCACCGGGTCACCGGCCAGACGCCAACCAAACTCCCGGCACATGATGATCATCGTATCCAGTGGCTGGTGGCCCTGCTGGAGGACAGCGAGGGCGTCCTCGGTAACGATCCGGTGCTGGGCGGCCATGACGGCTGCTGCCAGCTCTTCCTTCGACCGGAAACGGCCCTCGATATCCATTACTGTCGCCCCTGCCGTCGGCCACTTCGCCGCCCGGATTGGCCGGCATCTGGGCCACCGCGTGATCGGGATCGATCTCATCCCCGAGCGGTTGGAAATGGCCCGCAGGCACGGCATCGAGACCCTGACCGGGAGCTCGACGGTTGCCGACGGCCTGCGCGACGCAACCCAGGGCCGTGGTCCCGAATCGGTCATCGACGCCGTCGGAATGGAAGCGCATGGGGCGCCCGCAGCGGCCTCGGCGCAGTTTGCCGTCGGCCTGTTGCCCGACGCCGTTGCCAAGAAGTTGATGTCGACTGCAGGCCTGGACCGCCTCTCCGTCCTGCACACGGCGATCGACGCCGTTGCCCGCGGCCGCACCATCTCGCTGTCGGGGGTTTACGCGGGCGAGGCCGACCCGATGCCGATGCTGACGCTCTTCGACAAACAGGTCACGCTGCGGATGGGACAGTGCAACGTCCACCGCTGGATCGACGACCTGGTGCCGCTGGCCGCCGCTGTGGCCGACCCGCTGGGGGTCGGCGATTTGGTCACACACACGGCCCCGCCCAGCGACGCCCCGGCGATGTACGAGAAGTTCCAGAAAACGGACGACAGCTGTATCAAGGTGGTGCTCAAGCCGTAACGGCTTACGGCAGCTGTTTCAGCTGCCTAGGATTCGTCCGAGTCCAGCTGCAGCTCGCTGGCGTAGGCAAAGTAGCCGCTGGAGTCGACCGCGTTCTGCGGCCCTGGGGCATGCATCCGCCGCGGGGGTTTGTCGGGTCCCCCGCCGTCGCCATCACTGCCCAGCAGGCTGCGGGTGAGGGTTTCGCCGTCGGCCATCAGTTCGTCGACTGCCGCCAGCAAGTCCGCGTCGCCGGGCTCGCTGCCGCTAGCGGCCGCGGCCACCACCGTCCGGCGCACCAGCTCGCGGGCGAACGATGCGGTGGTGCCGGCGGTTCGTTCCGCGGCCTGCGCTATTGCCTCGGTTCCAAAGCCGAGGCTTCGCGCGTAGAGCCGGATCAAGGCCTCGCGTTGCTCGGCGTTCGGTCGCGGGATTTCCACCGCCAGATCCACCCGGCCGGGCCGCTGCGCGAGCGCGTGTTCCAGCGCTTCCACTCTGTTGGTGGTCAGCACGAAGGCGACGTCGGCGTCGTCGTCGAGCCCATCCATCGCATCCAGGACTTCAAACAGCAGTGGCTGGGGCCCATGGCCAAAGCTGCGGTCTTCGGCAATCAGGTCGCAGTCTTCCAGCACCACGATGGACGGCTGCAGTGCGCGGGCCATCCTGGCCGCCTCGGAGATGAAGGCGAGGGAGCCGCCGGAGAGCAGGATCGCCGTCGTGCCCTCACTGCGGGAGAGCAGGTGGCGGACAGTATGTGTCTTTCCGGTGCCCGGTGGGCCGTACAACAGGACGCCCCGCTTGAGGTGCTGGCCCAGCCTCCGCAGGTTTTCGCTCGCCTGGGCCATCTCCACCACATGCCTGGCTATCCGTGCCAATACGCCGGGGGCAAGGATCACGTCGCCGGCTTCCACCTGCGGGCGCTCATGGAAGGTCACGCCGGCTCCGGTGGCGCCGAACTCCTGCATGGTGAACGAAACCACCTGGCCCTTCAGCACGCTCTGGGTGCGCATTCGCTCCCGAAACGCGGTCAGGAACTCGGCCACCGCGTCCGGCTCGGGAGACAAAACTTCCAGCATTGCCGCAGTTTGTCCGAAGCGAGGATTTGCCGCCCGGATCAGCACCGCCAGCGGGTGGCCTTTGCGGCGGAACAAGCGCATGCCGAGGGCCAGTGCCTGCCGCTGCTCCGCGGGTCCGACCGCCAAGTTGGTGTAGTCCGGCTGTCCTACCGGGAAGCCCCCGTACTGCGAAGCGTGCTGCAGGATGTCGCTTAGCGACATATGGTGGCGTTGATCGCCGCCGCCGATTCCGATCAGCCCGCTCTCCGGATCGTCGCCGGCGAATTCCTCCAGCAGGATGTCGGCGTCCGCCAATCGGTGCGCCGGGATCTCCTCGACGACGGTCGGCAGGTCACGGACGTCGGTTTCCAGATACGCACCGAGCCGGTCCAAAAGTTTGTCACCGCGGACCGTGGATTGCTGCGCCTGTTGTGCCAGTGCCGCCAGCGCAGCGAAGTCGTCAATGAATTTCCCCAACGTTCCGTCCATGGACCGACCCTACCAACGACGCCTTCTCCGGACGATAGGCTCTTGGTATGTCTGTGATCCGCCCTGCCGAAGAAGCCGATGTCCCCGTCATCCTCGAATTGATCCGCGATCTCGCGGTGTATGAAAAGGAACCGGACGCGGTCAAGACCACAACGGACCAGCTGCGAGACGCGCTGTTCTCGGCTCAGCCGTCGGTGTTCGCACACCTTGCCGAAGACGACGGCGGCGTGCAGGGTTTCGCGCTCTGGTTCCGGAATTTCTCCACTTGGGAAGGCGTCCACGGCATCTACCTGGAGGACCTCTACGTGCGGCCGGAGGCGCGCGGCCGCGGCCACGGCAAGGCCCTGCTGCAGACCTTGGCCAGCCACGCGGTAGCCTCCGGCTACGCCCGGGTGGAGTGGGCGGTGCTGAACTGGAACAGTCCATCCATCGATTTTTACCGCAGCCTGGGCGCCCGCCCGCAGGAGGAATGGTCAACCTTCCGGCTGACCGGCGATGCCCTGTCTGCCTTCGGGGCGGTGGATCGGGTGTCCCTGTGACCGGGCAGCCGCACCGGGTGGCCGGTGAATACCACCTTCGCGGGATGCGGACGGCGGAGCATTACTTCACGGTTCCGCTGGACCACGCCGATCCCGGTGGCGAAACACTGGAGGTCTTCGCCCGGGAATATTCCTCCTTGGAGCACGACGACGACTCCGCGTCCCGGCTGCCCTGGCTGCTGTTCCTGCAGGGCGGGCCCGGCGGCCGCGGCAACCGGGTGACCTCGCTGGGCGGCTGGATGAAAGAAGCGGCCAAGTCCTTCCGGATCCTGATGCTGGACCAGCGGGGCACCGGCCTGTCCGCTGCGGTGAACCGGCAGACCTTGCCGCTGCGCGGGGGCGCCGCGGAGCAGGCGGAATTCCTGACGCATTTCCGCGCGGATTCGATTGTGCGCGACGCCGAACTGATCCGGCGGCAGCTCGGCAGCGGTCCGTGGAGCATCTTCGGCCAAAGCTACGGCGGGTTCTGCTCCCTGACCTACCTGTCGCTGGCACCGGAGGGGCTGCAGGAAGTCTTGATCACCGGCGGTCTGGCACCGCTGACGGGAGGAGCCGACCGCGTCTATCGGGCCACCTTTCCCCGGGTGGAGGCACGCAACCGGGAGTACTTCGACCGCTACCCGCAGGACCGTGAGCGGGTCACCGCCGTCGCACGGCATCTGGAAGCGGTGCCCGAGTACCTGCCCTCCGGTGAACGGCTGACCACCGGCCGCTTCCAAATGGCCGGGTCGTTCCTGGGCGGCAACACCCGGGTCGACGCGCTGCATTACCTGCTGGAAGACGCCTTCGTCCAGACTCCGTCCGGCCAGCGGCTCTCCGATTCCTTCGTGGAGCAGGTCGCCGCGCTGGTCAGCCGGGCCGCCAACCCGCTGTATGCGCTGATGCACGAGTCGATCTATGCCCAGGGCGAAGCCACCGACTGGGCGGCACGGCGCGTCCTCCAGGACTTCCCGCAGTTTGCCCCGGAGGCCGCGGAGCCGCTGCTGACCGGCGAGATGATCTACCCCTGGTACTTCGAGCAGGATCCGGCACTGGTCCCGCTCCGCGAGGTCGCCGACCTGCTGGCCGCCAAGTCCGACTGGCCCGCCCTCTACGACCGCGGCCGCTTGGCCGGGAATACCGTCCCGGTGGCAGCGGCCGTGTACCGCGACGATATCTATGTGGAG
This sequence comes from Actinomycetota bacterium, assembly GCA_051751385.1. GTDB lineage: Bacteria > Actinomycetota > Actinomycetes > Actinomycetales > Micrococcaceae > Crystallibacter. The sequence goes on from JBNJKW010000005.1 coordinate 311,230, forward strand.
CGCGGGCTGTCGCTGGACACGGCCGGCCAGGTCAACGGGCTCCAGGTCTGGGAAACCGGCGAGTTCCATCATGACGGGATTGCGGACGACGGCGAAGCCATCTTCGCCCGGCTGCTCGGCATGGTTCGGAACTAGCTGGCGGCTCCCGCATGGACACCCCGCCGCCGGGCAGTCGCGGCGGCAGCCAGCAGGACCACGGCGACGAGCGCCGCGGCCGCGTTCAAGCCGGCGAACCCCAGAGCGGCCAGCACCGGTCCGGAGAACGCGGCGCCCAATGCCCCGGCCGCTCCCATCAGGGTGTCGGACAAACCCTGGGCGGGAACGCGTCCCGACTCCGGGACCGACTCGGCCAACAGGGTGGATCCGGCGATCACCGAGGCAGACCAGCCCAGGCCCAGCAACATCAGTCCGACCCCCACCAGCCAGGTGTCCTGCTGCCCCAGCCCGGCTAGTGCGGCGGCGGCGAGCAGCATCAGCTGTCCGACGACGATGGTTCGGGTTCGACCGAGGCGGTCGGTCAGCCAGCCCATCAGCGGCGAGAGCGCATACATCCCGGCCATATGGAGTGAAATGGTGAAACCGATGATCGCGAACGTGTCGGTCTGGCTGTGCTGATGTCCGCTCGCATGGTCCAGCGCTTGCAGGTGAACCGGCGTCATGGACATGACCGCCACCATCACCAGGTGCGCGCCCACCACGGCGGCCAGCCCGAGCGTTGCCATCGGATGCTGGCGCACCGCGGCCATACCGGTGCGCAGCGTTCCGCGGCGTTGGACCGGGAGGGCTTCTTCAGGGCCGGGGCCGGTGCCGCGTAAACGTGCATAGCGCAGAGGGTCGGGCCGCAGCCCAACCAGCAGCAGGGCGGCGCCGATGGCCATGCCGGCCATCGAGAACAGGAAGGGACCCGACGATTCCGGCAGCCCGAGCGCAGCGCCCAGCTCGGCGCCCGGTCGGATCAGGTTGGGCCCCGCGACGGCGCCCACGGTGATGGACCAGACGACGAAAGCCAGGTCGCGGCCCCGGTGCTGGGGCACGGCAAGGTCCACCGCGGCGAAGCGTGCCTGCAGGTTGGCTGCGTTGCCGACCCCCAGCAGGGCCGAGCCGGCCAGCAGCACCGCAAAGGATCCAGTGACCGGTGCGAGCGCCATCAGCGCCGATCCCAGCAGGGCCAGCAGCAGGCCGGTGACCAGCGCGTGCCGGCGTCCAGACCGGGCGGCGGCACCGGCCAACGGCAGGGCGGCCAGCGCGGCGGCCAACGAAATCGCCATGGTGGACGTTCCCGCCAGCGCCTCGCTGCCGGTGAGCTCAACCGCGAGCAGCGAGCCGATGGCCAGCCCCGCGCCGTGGCCCAGGCCGCTGAATAGCTGCGCCAGGGACAGGGAAATGACAACGCGGCGCTGGACCGCCCTCGTGCAAGGGTCTGCGTTCAGCGCCGCGTTGCTTTGTTCATTCACACGCCGAGCCTAGTCGACGGACAACCGGTGATACCGGTGTTACTCAGTCTCGGACTTGGCTTGTTCGGCGTCCGTGGCCTGCTCGTCTGACTTGGCCAGTTCTGCGTCCCTGGCCCGTTCCGCGTCCTTGGCCAGCCGCGCGTCGACGGCGGCCTGGCGCCCGGCGGGGCTGAGCAGGCTGGCGACCGTGGCGACCACCAGGGTGCCGATGATCACGGCCAACGACAGCCCGGTGCTGATCTCCGGGATCCATTCGATGTGCTGGCCGCCGTTGATGAACGGCAGCTCGTTCTCGTGCAGGGCGTGGAAGATCAGCTTCACCCCGATGAAGGCCAGGATCACGGACAGGCCGTGCTTCAGGAAGACCAGCCGGTCCATCAGCCCGCCGAGCAGGAAGTAGAGCTGGCGCAGGCCCATCAGCGCGAAGATGTTCGCGGTGAACACGATGAAGGCGCTCTGGGTCAGGCCGAAGATCGCCGGGATGGAGTCCACTGCGAACAAGAGGTCGGTCATGCCGATGGTGATGAAGACCATGACCATCGGGGTGAACAGGCGCTTGCCGTCCACCGTGGTCCGCAGCTTGTTGCCGTCGTAGTGCTCGCTGACCGGCAGCTTCTTGGTCAGCCGGGCCACCAGTCCGGACTCGGACCCTTCTTCCTCGTCTTCGCCGGAGTCGGTGGCCTGCTTCCAGGCGGTCCAGAGCAGGAAGGCACCGAAGATGTAGAAGACCCAGCTGAAGTGGGCAATCACGGTGGCACCCAGCAGGATGAAGATGCCGCGCAGGATCAGCGCAATGATGATGCCGAACATCAGCACTTCCTGCTGGTACTTCCGCGGTACGGAGAACCTGGCCATGATGATGATGAAGACGAACAGGTTGTCCACGCTGAGGCTGTACTCGGTGATCCAGCCTGCGACGAACTCCTGGCCGTAGTCCGGGCCGGCCTGCCAGAACAGCATGCCGGCGAAGATCAGGGCAAGGGTGACGTAGAAGCCCACCCACAGTCCGGCTTCCTTCATGGACGGTTCGTGCGGCCGCTTGACCACGTAGAGCAGGTCAAACAGCAGGATGGCGCCCAGGACCACAAACGAAATGATCTCAAAGGGCAGCGATAATTGGTCCGACACGGAACCTTGCCTTTCACAGAAGATGCCGCGCGCGTGCGGTGCGCGGGTGCGAGTGTTCGCCGCAAGTCTCTCCGCCTACCCTGTTCGGCCAGGCCACTGCGCCCGGCGGGGCTTCGATGCCCCACGTGCTGACGTTCACAGTGTTCGGGATACTCCCCTACGCTCGGACAAGTGTAGCGCAAGGCAGGACGACGACGGCGGGGCGCACCGCCGTCGTCATCCTTACCATCCGGTCTGCAGAGGCCGGCGACGCGGCGTCAGGCGTGGCCGGCGGCGCGCATCTGCCGCAGGTCCTTCTTCAGGTCGGAGACCTCGTCGCGCAGCCGGGCGGCCAGCTCAAACTGCAGTTCCGCCGCGGCGGCGTGCATCTGCTCGGTCATCTGCGCGATCAGCTCGCCCAGGTCCTCGGCCGGCGCCGCGGCCAGCCCGTCGCGGCGGATCTTGTCCTTCGACACGGCCGCGGAAATCCCTCGCTTGCCCTTGCCATAGTCGAAGTCTTTCAGCAGCTGCTGGGTGTCGGCGTCTTCCCGGGCCAGCTGGTCGGTGATGTCCGCGATCCGCTTGCGCAGCGGCTGCGGGTCCACGCCGTGCTTCTTGTTGTGCGCCACCTGGATCTCACGGCGTCGGTTGGTTTCCTCAATCGCGTTGGCCATCGAGTCCGTGATCTTGTCCGCGTACATGTGCACCTGGCCGGAGACGTTGCGGGCGGCACGGCCGATGGTCTGGATCAGCGAGGTGCTGCTGCGCAGGAAGCCTTCCTTGTCCGCATCCAGGATGGCCACCAGTGAGACTTCGGGCAGGTCCAGGCCCTCGCGCAGCAGGTTGATGCCCACCAGGACGTCGAAGGTGCCCATCCGCAGTTCACGGAGCAGTTCCACGCGGCGCAGGGTGTCCACGTCCGAGTGCAGGTACTGGACCTTCACGCCGTGCTCATTGAGGTAGTCGGTCAGGTCCTCGGCCATCCGCTTGGTCAGCGTGGTGACCAGGACGCGTTCGTTCCGCTCCACCCGCGCGTTGATCTCGCCCAGCAGGTCGTCGATCTGGCCCTTGGTCGGCTTGACGATGACCTCGGGATCCACCAGGCCCGTGGGCCGGATGATCTGCTGGACATACCCGTCGGACTTGGACAGCTCGTATTTCCCCGGCGTGGCCGAAAGGTAGACCGTCTGCCCGATCCGTTCCAAGAACTCGTCCCACTTCAGCGGCCGGTTGTCCATCGCGGACGGCAGCCGGAAACCGTAGTCCACCAGGTTCCGCTTGCGGGACATGTCGCCTTCGTACATCGCGCCAATCTGCGGCACGGTGACATGCGATTCGTCGATCACCAGCAGGAAATCGTCCGGGAAGTAGTCCAGCAGGCAGTGCGGCGCCGTGCCCGGACCGCGGCCGTCGATATGCCGCGAGTAGTTCTCGATGCCGTTGCAGAACCCCATCTGCTGCATCATTTCCAGGTCATAGGTGGTGCGCATCCGCAGCCGCTGTGCTTCAACCAGCTTGTTCTGCGACTCGAGCTCCTGCAGCCGGTCACGCAGCTCGTCCTCGATGTCCCTGACAGCCCGGCTCATCCGGTCCTCGCCGGCCACATAGTGCGACGCCGGGAAGACGTACATTTCCGTCTCCTCGCGGATGATCTCCCCGGTGACCGGATGCAGCGTCTGGATCTGCTCGATCTCGTCACCGAAGAACTCGATCCGGACGGCCAGTTCCTCGTACATCGGAATGATCTCCACGGTATCGCCGCGGACCCGGAACGTGCCCCGGTGGAAGTCGACGTCGTTGCGGGCGTACTGCATGGCGACGAACCGGCGCAGCATGTCGTCCCGGTTCATTTCGGCGCCCTTACGGAGCGTGACCATGCCCGCGATGTATTCCTCCGGCGTGCCCAGACCGTAGATGCAGGACACGGTGGCGACCACGATGACGTCGCGCCGGGTCAGCAGCGCGTTGGTGGCAGAGTGGCGCAAACGTTCGACTTCCTCGTTGATGGAGGAGTCCTTCTCAATGAAAGTATCCGTCTGTGCCACGTAGGCTTCCGGCTGGTAGTAGTCGTAGTAGGAAACGAAGTACTCCACGGCATTGTTCGGCAGCAGCTCGCGGAACTCGTTGGCCAGCTGGGCGGCCAGAGTTTTGTTCTGCACCATCACCAGGGTGGGCCGCTGGACCTGTTCCACCAGCCATGCGGTGGTAGCGGACTTGCCGGTGCCGGTGGCGCCGAGCAGCACCACGTCCTTCTCGCCGGCCTGGATCCGTTCGGTCAGCTCCTTGATTGCCGCTGGCTGGTCGCCGGCAGGCTTAAATTCACTGACCACTTCGAAGGGCGCTACAACGCGATTGATGTCCTGCGCAAGACTCATGCGATTAACCGTAGACCCGATTCCGGTCAGCGTGGGTCCTGAATCGCTCTGGGCCAAAATCGATCCCTCCGTTCCGCCGCCACATATCGTGCACCGTTGCCCCGCGCGGCCGCGTGCGGTAGATCTGTCCATGCACCCGACCACAAACGGAAGGCACCCCATGGACCCGGTCCGGACCTATCCCGAGGGCGTGACGTCGTGGATCGACGTCGAACATCAGGACATTGAAAAGGCCAAGGACTTCTACGCTGGGCTGTTCGGCTGGACGTTCGTCGACGCGACTCCGCCGGGCGTCTTCCCGCGCTACGTGATCGCCCAACTCGACGGCCGCGACGTCGCAGGTCTCGGCGAAGCCGCAGCCGGCGATGCTGAGCCCAGCTGGAACACGTATGTGGCAGTCGAGGATTCCGAGGCGGCCGTGGACAGGATCCGCGCCGCCGGCGGACGGGTGCTCTCCGGGCCGGCCGACGCCGGGGAAGGCGGCCGCGCCACGGTGTGTGCCGATCCGGCCGGGGTTTTGTTCCGGCTCTGGCAGGCGCGGCACCGGCCAGGTGCCCAGGCGGTCAACGTGCCGGGGGCGTGGAACTTCAGCGACCTGCATACCGCCGATCCTGCCGCGGCCGCGGACTTCTACGGCACGGTTTTCGGCTGGCAGTTCGACGACGTTGGCTTCGGGAACATGATCCGCGTCCCCGGTTATGGTGACCACCTGCAGGCGACCAGTGATCCGGACATCCGCGAGCGCCAGTCCAGTGTCAACGTTCCGCCGGGATTCGCCGATGCCATCGGCTGGCTCACTGGCTTAGACCGTGGGGAGGCGCCGCATTGGCACGTGGCGTTCGCCGTCGCCGACCGCGATGCGACGGCGCTCGACGCCGAACGCCTGGGCGGGAAGGTGCTTGACCGAACCGACACTGACTGGACGCGGGACGCGGCGATCAGCGACCCGTTTGGAGCGGTCTTCACCGCCAGCCAATTCACCCCTCCGTCCGGCTGAGAACGCGCCTAGCCGCTGAGGCGCCTTCAGCTCTCTATCCGCCGACGGCGGGCGGTTCCCACCCGGTGTCCACAGCCCATCGGTTCATCTGCGGGTCCGCCGCCTGGCTGAACCAGTCTTCCTTGGCCCGCGCGTAGTGACCCGAAGACGCGTCGGAAGCATGCAGGCCGGCCAGCCGCCGCTTCTCGGCCACGTATGCCTCGGCCGCTTCGTGGTCGGCCCGCAGCCAGTCGCGGAACAGCAAGGCAAAGCGCCACCCCGGCGAGCCAGCTGCCCGGATGTGGACGTTGACCGGCCGGCCGGGATCGGCGTTGCCGTGCAGCCGCTTGGCCCAGTCGCCCGGCTCCGGATGGTGCGGTTTCGCGGTGTCGCGCCAGCTGCCGGGCCAGCGGGGGAAGCCGGCCGCAGCCAGTGCGTCGGCGGCGGAATCGGCGTCCGCCATGCTGGCGACCGTGACCTGCAGGTCCAGCACGTCCTTGGCCGGCAGGCCCGGAACGGCGGTCGATCCGATGTGATCGACCGCCAGAATCCGCGGGTCGGTGCGCCTGATGCGTTCGGCGAGCAGGGCTGCCTGCGCGGGCCACTGCGGCTGCGGATCCAGCAGGACCGGTGGCCCGATGCGCGGGGCCAGCCTGCCGGCCAGCAGGTTCTGGTTGAAGGGCACTAGCCGCTCCTCCCAGAGGGCGTCCAGCCCAGCCAGCAATTGCTCACGGCTGCCGGTGTTATCTAACACCACATCGGCGGCGGCCCTGCGTTCTGCCGAAGAGGCCTGGGCGGCCATCCGGGAACGGGCATCCGCTTCCGTCATGTCGCGGTCTTCAACCATGCGGCGCAGCCGCTCTGCTTCGGGCGCATCGATAACCACGACCAAGTGGAAGGAGGGACTCTGCCCAGTTTCCACCAGCAGCGGGATGTCCTGGACAAGGATTCCGCCCTCGCCTGCGGCTGCTGCCAGCTCGGCCGCCCGCGCGCGGACCAGCGGGTGCACAATCGCATTCAGCCGGGCGCGTTGCGCTGGATCATTGAACACCAAGGCGCCCAGCGCCGGGCGGTTCAACCTGCCCTCGTCGTTCAGGATCCCAGGGCCGAAGGCTTCGACGACGGCGAGCAGGCCGTCGGTGCCCGGCTCCACCACTTCGCGGGCGATGGCGTCGGCATCGACCAGGGTGGCGCCGAGCTCCGCCAGGCGCCGGGCAGCGAGTGATTTTCCGGCGGCAATTCCACCTGTCAGTCCGATTCTGAGCACGACCTCAGTCTAGCCAGCAGGCCAGCCTAGACCGTGTGGCCCGCCGGTCCGCGCACCGGAATGTGGCGGGCCGGGTTACTCCTCGTGCCCCTGGTCTGCGCTCATCTGGTCCTCGGCAGGCGGAGTTTCTCCGGGCGGGACGCCGCCGCCCGGTTCCAGCCCGGTGATGTTCTGGTCTTGGGGATCGGGGTTGGCCGAGGCCCCCTGGTCAGCTGACACCCGTTCCGCGTCGGTCTTGTCCGTGGCCGAACCTTGTTCCTGCTCGTCCTGGATGCGCCGATCGAATTCGGGCTGGTTCTTCGCCATGGCTCCACCGTTCGTTGCCGGGACGGCCGCACCGGTTCGGCGGCCACCTATCCGCCAGACTAAGCACGGTCCGGCCGGCCGGACAAGGGGCGCCGGCCACACTCACCGCCTCTCAGCCAGCGGCCTCTCGCCGTCTCGTGGACAACGGTGGGCGATCCCGGACCCAGGCTCCGGCCCGTCAGGAAGGCGATTAGGCTGGAGGATGTGCCTCATCCGTCCCATGCCAGCAGCTACACCACGATCGCTGGCGAACACCGTCACGAGATCGAGATTAAGCGGTCGCGGTTCATCACGGTGCTGCGCCGTGCAGAGACCGAGGACGAGGCCCGGCGCCTGGTGTCGGAACTGCGCCGCGAATTCCATGACGCCAGGCACCACTGCAGCGCCTTCGTGCTTGGCCCCGATCGTGCGGTCCAGCGTTCCAATGACGACGGCGAGCCCTCTGGCACGGCCGGCATCCCCATGCTGGAAGCCCTGCTCAAACGTGAGACCGCACCCGGGGTGACGGACCTGAGCGACGTCGCCGCCGTCGTCGTGCGTTACTTCGGCGGGATTCTGCTGGGCGCTGGCGGGTTGGTGCGGGCCTATTCAGAATCGGTGTCACAGGCCGTTGCCACCGCCGACATGGTGCAGCGGCGCCGGATGCGGTTGTTCGCGGCGCCGACCATGCACGCGGACGCCGGCCGGTTGGAGAATGACCTGCGGGCGTCGGGAACGGTTGTGCTGGGCAGCGACTATGGTGCCGCCGACGTGCGGATCCGGCTCGCCCTGGAAGACAAGCCGGATGTGATCGACCGGTTCACGGAACAACTGGCGGCACTGACATCGGGCGGTCCCGCGCCCATTGAGCTGGGGACGGAGTGGGTGGACCTTGGCTGAACATCGCGACGCCGCCGCCAACGCCGGGAGCCTCCAGCCCGCCTTCGACTTTGCCGCGCTCCGGCGCTGGCCGGATGTGGAAGCGGACAACCTGTTCGCCCACGACGCCGCCGACAAGCTCCTGCTGGACACTGCCCAGCCCCTGGTCGCCGGCTTGGAGGGAAGCCAGATTGCGGTGGTCAACGACCACTACGGGGCGCTCACACTGGCCCTGGCCGCTGCCGGTCAGGAGGGAGTCCGAGTGGTGCAGGACGCCCTCAGCTCCGAGCGCGCGCTGGACAATAATGCCTCCCGGCTGGGGTTGGCGGGCTACCGCCACCGTCTGCTGGAGCCCGCCGCATTTGAAGGTGCCCGGCTGGTACTTCTTCAACTGCCGCGCTCGCTCGACGCGCTGGAGGAGATTGCCAGCTGTATCGCCGCGGCGGCTTCCCCCGATGTCACGCTGCTGGCTGGCGGCCGGGTCAAGCACATGAGCACCGCAATGAACTCCGTGCTGGCCACATCGTTCTCCACCGTGATGGCCGGCCTGGCGCGGCAGAAAGCGCGGATCCTCACCGCCTCTGGTCCGCTGCCATCGGTGGGTGGGCGCTTCCCTCGCGCCGAAGAGCACGACGTCGGCCTCCCGATTCCGCTGCGGCTGGTCGCCTTCGGCGGCACCTTTGGCGGGCCCAAGGTGGACCCGGGCACCCGGTTCCTGCTCCCCTTGCTCGCAGGTGCCCGGCAGGCTGACCGGGCGGTGGATCTTGGTTGCGGCAACGGTACGATCGCCGCCTACCTGGCCCTGGCCCGCGCCGGGATGCGGGTGCTGGCCATGGACCAGTCGGCCTCCGCCGTCGAATCAGCGCGTGCCACCGCCGAGGCGAATGCGGTTGCGGACCGCGTGGAGGTGCGGCGGGATGATGCCCTGTCCTCACTGCCCGCGGCTTCCGAACAGCTGGTTGTGCTCAATCCACCGTTCCATATTGGAAACACCGTCCATGCCGGCATTGCCCTGAAGCTCTTCGCCGACGCCGGCCGGGTCCTCGCCCCCGGCGGAGAACTGTGGACGGTGTGGAACAGCCATTTGGCCTATAAGCCGGCCTTAAACAGTTTGGTGGGGCCCACACGCCAGGTGGCGCGCAACCCCAAATTCACGGTCACGGTCAGCACCCGGGCCTGACTGGACGCTAGCGCTCGGTGCCGTAGTAGCGGCGCAGCTCGGCTTCTTCCTCAGGGGTCAGGCCGTCGGAGGCCGCCGGCGAAGGCGAGTCTTTGATGGTGTCGTGGCTGTAGGCGACGAACACATCGTGTTTATCAATCCGCGCCCCGTTGATCGGCACGAACTTTTCACGGCTGTCCGCCAGGCCCAGGCCCACCGTGATCCACGTGATGGTTCCGGTGACCGGATCCTGGTGCACCTGGCCAACCACTCCCAGTTTCCGGTCCGCGTTGTCCCACACCGTGGCTTGCTGCAGGGCGTGGACATCCACTTGTTCCGGCATGTTCTCTCCATCCCGGCCAAAGGCCTGCTGTAGGGTGCTTTTCCACGCCCCAGTGTAGTGTCTCAGCCTTACTTGACGGCACTGAGTGCCAGGCGTCCGCGGGCGACTTTTCCGATAATGAATTCGGCTTGAACGTCTCCACTTAGTATGGCCAAACCGTCCGCGGCCATCAGCAGCAGCCACGCCCGCCGACGAGCCCTAACGGGTGCCGATAACGCCGCAATAACGGCACGATAACGTGGCCGGGGGTTCACTGAAAAGGCATTGCAAACTTGCAGCTTCATGGGGTTCTTGGGGGAACAGCGGTGCTCACTGATCCAACGAGCCATTCTTTGGCGACCCTCGTGACTAAGCTCATGTCAGGAGAACGAGGGATACCATGCCGATCATTAAGGATCCGCACCTGTTCAACGAGCAGAGCCTGTTCGTCGATTTGGAGGGGATGCTGGGCCGCCGGCTTTACCTGAAAATCGAGGGGTTCAATTTCGCCGGCTCGATCAAGCTCAAACCCGCCCGCGAGATGGTCGAGCACGCCGAGCGGGAGGGGCTGATCGGCCCGGGTTCCACCCTCGTGGAATCCTCTTCCGGGAATCTCGGCGTCGCGCTTAGCATGATCGCCGCCAGCAAGGGATACCGCTTCTTGTGCGTGATCGATCCGCGCTGCAACCCGGCGACCCGGCAAGTCATGGAATCGCTCGGGGCACAAGTGGACCTGGTCACCGAACCGGATCCCATCAACGGCTTCCTCGGGGCCAGGCTCAACCACGTGCGGGACCTGTGCGCGTCCGACGAGCGGTACATCTGGCTCAACCAGTACTCCAATCCCGGCAACTGGGGAGCGCACTACCGCTGGACGGCCCCCGAGATCTCCAATCAGTTCCCCGAACTGGATGTGCTGTTCGTTGGAGCCGGGACAACGGGAACCCTGATGGGTTGCGCGAGGTACTTCCGCGAGCACCGGCCCGAGGTTCGGATCGTCGCGGTCGACGCCGTAGGATCGGTCTCATTCGGTGGCCCGCCGGCCACCCGCCTGATTCCGGGCCTCGGCATGAGCGTCCGGCCACCACAACTCGACGAGTCCTTGATCGATGACGTGGTGATGGTCGAGGAGTTGGACACGGTGCGCGCCTGCCACCGCCTTGCGGCGGGCGGGTTCATGCTTGGTGGGTCCACCGGCACCGTGGTCCACGGCGCCATGTCCTGGCTCGACGACCACCACGCCCAGGACGCCACGGCGGTGGCCATCTCCCCCGACTTGGGCCGCCCGTACCTGGAAACCGTCTACGACCCGGACTGGGTGCTCGACCATTTCGGGGCCGAAGCGCTCGCCACCGCCGACGCGACGGTGGCTCCGGACCGACGGTCCGGCCCGGTCTCGGGGCCACGGCATACGGCACCCGCACCCTTGGCCGATCCCGCCGCCACCGCCTCACTAAGAAGTTTTGTGCGGTGAAAGTGCCCGTCCAGGACCTGCAGGGGGCTCCGCGGTCCACAACTCCGACGAATCCCCCGACTCCTGCGGCATCCGCAGCTCTGGCCGGGAACGGCATTCCAGGCACGCCGGCCACGGGCGGCGCGCGCATTGCCTTGGAGCGCCGGCTGGCGGAACTTCTCGCAACGGTGGTGAAGAAGGACGAAGTCCCCGTGGACGCCAACTTCTTCTACGAATTGGGCGCGGACTCGCTGGTGATGGCGAAGTTCTGCGCCCGCGTGCGCAAGCAGCCTGACCTTCCTGCCGTTTCTATTAAGGACATCTACCAGAACCCCACAATCTCGGCGCTGGCAGCGGCCCTGGCACCGGCGGAAGAGGCGTCGACGACGGCGCAGGTGCAGGTGCAGGACCGGTTGGCGGAGGTGCTGTCCGGCGTGCTGGGCGTCGAGCACGTGCCTGTGGACGCCGACTTTTTCCACGATTTGGGCGCCGACTCGCTAGTGATGGCGCAGTTCTGCGCCCGCGTCCGCAAGCAGCCGGACCTGCCTGCCGTGTCGATCAAAGACATCTACCAGCACCCGACGATCGCGGCGCTGGCCGCGGCCCTGGCACCGGCGGAAGAGGCCACGGCGCAGGCGCAGGTGCAGGACCGGTTGGCCGAGGTGCTGGCCAGCGTACTGGGCGTTGATCAGGTCGGGTTGAGCGATGACTTCTTCCATGACTTGGGCGCCGACTCTCTGGTGATGGCGAAGTTCTGCGCCAGGGTGCGCAAGCAGCCGGACCTGCCCCAAGTCTCCATGAAGGAGATTTACAGCACCCCGAATATCTCCTCACTGGCAGCGGCCCTGCAGGTTCCCCCGCAGCAGGACAAGCAGGAGGAGCCCTCGCCAGCCGTGGCCTCCGTGCCGGAGACGCCGCCGCCCATGGACGCGCGGACGTGGGAGTATGTCGCCTGCGGCGTCCTGCAGGTGCTCGTCTACATCGGTTACTGCCTGCTCGCCGGCCTCATCATGGTCGTGGGTTACCAGTGGTTGTTCCCGGCCGCAGGGCCGGACAACCACCATTGGTTGGGCCACGGGACGGAGTTCTGGGAGCTCTACCTGCGGTCGATCGCGTACACCGCTGCGACGTTCGTGCTGCTCTGCATCCTGCCCGTGGCCGCCAAGTGGATTTTCATCGGGCGATTCCGGCCCAGGGAGATCCGCATCTGGAGTCTGGCCTACTTCCGGTTCTGGCTGGTCAAGGCGTTGATGCGCACCTCTCCCCTCTCGCTGATGACCGGTTCGCCACTGACGACCTTCTATCTGAGGGCCATGGGGGCGAAGGTCGGCCGCAACGTGATGATCATGACCAATCGACTGCCGATCTGCACCGACCTGCTGACGATCGGTGAGGGGACGGTGATCCGCAAGGACGTCATGCTCAACGGCTACCGTGCCCATGGCGGCGTCATCCAGCTGGGCGGGGTCACTCTGGGCAAGGACGTGACCATCAGCGAGGGCAGCGTCCTGGACATCAACACGTCGATGGGTGACCGCTCACAGCTGGGCCACCGGTCCACTCTCTACACCGGCCAAGCCGTGCCCGCCGGCGAGCGGTGGCACGGTTCGCCGGGCAGGCCGGGGGATGCCGACTACGCCACGGTTGAGCCGAGACCCTACAGTCCGTCGCGCCGGGGATGGTTCGCCGTTTCCCAACTCGTGAGCGCCGTCGGGCTGGGCCGCACCATGTGGGGACTGGTGATCGCGCTGTTCATCCTGGCGAGCCCGAACGTCGCGGCCCTTCTGGAGACGGAGGAGTTGGCGTTCACCGACTGGGTCTTCTACGCCGAAGCCGCCATCTACGCCGGCCTGACCGTCTTCGGTGGAACGGTCGTGGCGTTGGCCCTCATCACCACCTTGCCGGCGCTGCTCCAACTCGCACTGAAGCCCGACACTGTGTATCCGTTGTTCGGACTGCGTGACGCGGTGGCACGGGCGGTGGGCAAGATGACCAACAGTCCCATGCTCGGGCAGTTATTCGGCGACAGCTCCTACGTCGTGCACTACGTGCGGGCCATCGGGTACAAGCAGCCGCAGGTTCAACAGACCGGCTCGAATTTCGGCACGGGGTTCAAGCACGACAACCCGTTCCTTTCGACTATCGGCACCGGCACGATGATCGCCGACGGGGTGTCCTTCATGAACACGGACTATTCGGCTACGTCGTTCAAGATCAGTGGGGTCGCGATCGGTGCTCACAACTATCTGGGCAACGCCGTTCTGTACCCCTCCGAAGCCAGGGCCGGGGACAACTGTCTGCTCGCGACGAAGGTCATGGTCCCCATCGACGGGCCGCTGCGCCAGGGCGTGGGCCTGCTCGGATCGCCGGCGTTCGAGATCCCACGCTCCGTGCTGCGGGACACTCTCCCCGAGGAGCAAAGGAGCCCTACCCAGCTCCGCCGGGACCTGGCGGCCAAGAACGGCCACAACCTGTGCACCATGGCCCTCTGGATGCTGGCGCGGTGGTTCAACGCCTCGGTGGCCCTGCTCGCAATGTTCGCCGGCCTAGAAATGTCCGACCAATTCGGCTTCCTTGCGATCAGCGCGTCGTTCGTCGTGACGCTCCTGCTCGGCGTGCTGGTCCCCGTCGGCATCGAGCACCTCGCAACAGGGTTCCGGCGGCTCCGGCCGCAGTTGTGCTCCATCTACAACCCCTACTTCTGGTGGCACGAGCGGTACTGGAAGTTGATGGCCCAAAGCCGATACGTGGCTCTCTTCAACGGAACGCCGTTCAAGCCCCTAGTCTGGCGTTTGCTGGGCGTGCGGATCGGCTCCCGGGTCTTCGACGACGGCTGCGCGATCATCGAGCGGACCCTGGTGACGGTCGGCTCCCGGTGCACCCTGAACAACGGCACCACGATCCAGTCCCATTCCCAAGAGGACGGGATGTTCAAGTCCGATTACAACGTCGTCGGGAACGACGTCACGCTCGGCGTCGCCGCCTTTGTCCACTACGGCGTGACCGTCGAAGACGGTGCCGTTGTCGCCGCCGACTCCTTCGTGATGAAGGGGACGACACTCTCTCGGGGAACCCTCTGGGGTGGTAACCCGGCCGAAGAGGCCCGAGCCACCGCCACGTCCCCCGTCGCACAGGAAAGGCCCGTGTCATGACCACCACCTCTGCGCTGACCTGCCGAACCGTCGCCGATCACTCCTCAGGTGTGGGAAACGACAGGACCGCCCCCGCGGGTGCGGCGCCGATGGCGATTCCCAGGTGGACACAGGACCGCCAGCCGGGTCAGGGGCGGGTCGAGGTGGCAGTTCCCGAGGACCTGCGCCAAGCCGTGCTGACATTGTCCCGCTCCCTGGACGCGACCCCTGCATCGATCTGGCTGGCGGCTCACGCTCGGGTGCTCCAGGCGCTGTCCGGCGAAACAGAGGTCAGCACCGGCTGCAGGGACGCGTCGGGGACCTGGCCATGCGAACTTGATCTGGGACAAGGGTCATGGCGGGCGCTGGTCTCCGCGGCGCGCATCCGGCAGGTCCAGGCCCACGCCGATCGAGCCGGTGGACCCCGGGCGGGGCGGCTGTCGGCTTCCGCGGCGTACGAGGTGCTATTCGGCACCGACCAGGACGACGATCCCGATCTGCCGGAGGGCATCGTCCTGGGCGTGTCACTCCGCGACGCCGCAGGTGGCGAATCGTTGCGCCTGCGGTACCGCCGCGACGTCCTCGACGAGGATGCAGCCCTCCGGATCGCCGGCTACCACCTGAGCGCACTCCGCCATCTGGTCGCCAACCCCGAGGCGGATCCCGCTGACGCCGACCTGGTTGATCCCGACGAGCGGCGCTTCCAGCTCGAGCAACTAGCCGGGCCCGTCCGGCCCCGGCCCCATCGCCGCTTCCACGAGCTGTTCGAGGAACGCGTCCGGCAGCATCCGGAACGCATCGCCGCCGTCCAGGACTCGCGGGAGTGGACGTACACGGAGCTGAACGCCCGCGCCAACCGGATCGCCCGTGCCCTGCTGGCGCGCGGGCTACAGGCGGAGGACATCGTGGCCGTCGTCGCCGAGCGGGACTTGGAATGGATGGCCGCCGTCATCGGCATCCTCAAGGCCGGAGGCGCGTACCTGCCGATCGAACCGCACTTTCCCTCCGACAGGATTGCCAGAACGCTCACCCGGGCCGGATGCCGGATGGTGCTGACCGAGGAAGGTAGCATCGCCACGCTCGACGAAGCACTCGACGGAATGCCTTCGGTCACGAAGCTCCTCTTCGTGGACATCGAGGCCGAGGGGCACGCCGACGACGACCTCGGCGTGGAGGTGCGCCCAGACCAACTCGCCTACGTCTACTTCACTTCGGGCTCCACGGGCGAACCGAAGGGTGCGATGTGCGAGCACGAGGGGATGGTGAACCACCTGTACGCCAAGATCGAGGACCTCGGGATCGGCCCCGGCGACGTCGTCGCCCAGAGCGCCCCCCAATGCTTCGACATCTCGTTGTGGCAACTGGTCTCGGCCCTGCTCGTCGGTGGTCGCACCCTCATCGTTGGGCAGGACCGCATCCTCGACGTCGAGCGGTTCATCGACACGGTGGAACGGGGCGCGGTCGCGGTCTTCCAGGTCGTCCCGTCGTATCTGGACGCGGTCGTGGCGTACCTGGGCGGTAAATCCCGCGCCCTGCCGCACCTCCGCTGCGTCTCGGCGACCGGGGAGGCCCTGAAACCTGAGCTGGTCCGCCGCTGGTTCGATGTGATGCCCAACGTCAAGCTGGTCAACGCCTATGGACTGACGGAGACCTCGGACGACACGAACCACGAGGTGATGAGCGCAGCGCCCGCGGGCGGATCCGTGCCACTGGGCCCGCCGATCCCGAACGTCCGGATCCACATCCTCGACGAGCGGCAGCGGCTCGTGCCGCTCGGAGCGCCGGGCGAGATCGCCTTCTCCGGGGTGTGCGTGGGCCGCGGATACATCAACGATCCGGAGCGGACGGCGCAGGCGTACTCCACCGACCCCTACGTGGACGGCGCGCGGCTCTACCGTGCGGGCGACTACGGCCGCTGGTCCCCGGACGGCAAGCTGGTGTACCTGGGCCGGCGGGACAACCAAGTCAAGATCTCCGGGTTCCGCATCGAGATCGGCGACATCGAGAACGCGCTGTTGCGGGTTTCCGGTGTCCGCGACGGCGCCGTCGTCGTCGGCGAGGGCGAGGGCGAAGGCGCCGGGCAGTCCAAGTTCCTGGTGGCGTTCTACTCCGGCAACCGGCCGCTCGAGGTCGACGTAATCCGCAGCGAGTTGGCCGCGCGGGTACCGGGCTACATGGTTCCGTCGGCCTACAGGTGGCAGGAGAGCCTGCCCCTGACCGGCAACGGGAAGATCGACCGGAAGGCCCTGACCCGCATGGCGCGGGAAGTCGTTCCCGAAGCCGGCACCACCACGGAAGCCCTCTCGGCCACCGAGCAGCGGCTCGCCGATGCATGGGCGACGGTGCTCGGCCTACCGGCGGGCCGGATCGGCGGGCAGGACTCGTTCTTTGCACTGGGCGGGACCTCGCTGTCCGCGGTGAAGCTCGCCGTCCTGCTCAAGCGCGCGGTGTCGATTAAGGACATCATGCAGACACCCGTCCTGGCGGACTTGGCGACCCTGCTTGAGGCCTCGTCGCTGGCAGACGCTGCCGTTCCGCCCGCCCCGCGGCCGGCGGGAGCCGCCGCGGAACCCGACTCCATGGCCCCGGTGGGAGGACCGGTTGGCCACACCCACCCGCTACCCGTGAAACAAAAGGACCTCTGATGTCGTCACAATCACCCAGGACCCAGTTCGATGTGGAACGCCAAACCGGCCGGGCGCCGATGCTCACCGTCGAAAACGGCCACGACCCCGTGCGGTGGGCCGAACAGAACCGTGAGGCGCTTCGTGCGGCGGTAGATGAACACGGCGCCGTCCTGGTCCGCGGCCTCGGCCTCCGTGATCCAGCCGAAGTAGCCGATGCCTTCCACCGGCTGGTTCCAAGCGGCCTCATGCCTGACCGGGAGGCTTTCGCCACCAGGCACCCCTACTTGGACGGCGTGTACTCATCCCTCACGTGGCCCGCGAACCAGCCCATGTGCATGCACCAGGAGCTCAGCTACGCGCTCGAGTTCCCTGGGCTGTTGCTTTTCGCCTGCCTCCAGGCCCCCAGCGTCGGTGGGGTGACCGGCGTGGCGGACGCCCGCGCCGTGCTCGACGCCATACCCTCGGACATCGTCCGACGGTTCGAAACCGAGGGGTGGCTGCTAGCCCGCAGCTACAACGGGGACATTGGCGCCTCCTACGAAGAGGCGTTCGGGGTCTCTGACCGCGGCGACGTCGAGAGCTACTGCCGGGCGCACGAGATTGAGTTCGAGTGGCAGCCCGACGGGGAGCTGCGCACCCGGCAACGGCGCCCTGCCGTGGTTCGGCACCCGGCGACCGGCCAACGCTGTTGGTTCAACCAGGTCGCCTTCCTGAACGAATGGACAATCGCGCCGGAGGTGCGGGAGTACCTGGTGGACGTCTACGGTCCCGACGGGCTGCCGTTCAACACCCGCTTCGGCAACGGTGAGCCCATCGGCGAGGACATCGTCGCCCTCCTAAACGATATCTACGAGGCCCACACCCTTCGAACCCCTTGGGAGACGGGGGACCTCATGCTGGTCGACAACATCCGCATGGCCCACAGCCGCGAAGCGTACGAGGGACCTCGGGAGGTCCTCGTCGGCATGGCCGAGCCGCGCAACGTATTCGATCTCGATACCCACACCGAGGACGGTGCACCATGACAGAATTCGCCACTCCCCCAGACACAGCGGCATTACAGCCGAAGACGGTTCCGCCTTTCGCGGTCATTGCGGGGTCGCAGGTGCAGCAGGTGCTCCGGGGACGGGAAAAGCAGGTCGTCGAGCTGGTCGAGCAGACCTATCGGGTGCATGCAGCCGGAGACTCGGTGAACCCCCCGTCCTACTTCCTGCGCTTCCCGGACCGGCCCACGTCGCGGATCATCGCCCTGCCCGCCTCGGTCGGCGGACAGGTGGAGGTTGACGGCATCAAGTGGGTCTCCAGCTTCCCGGACAACGTGGCATCGGGGATTCCGCGCGCCTCAGCGGTGTTGATCCTCAACGACAGGGCTACGGGCTACCCCTTCGCGTGCATGGAGAGCTCCATTATCAGCGCCTCCAGGACGGCTGCATCGGCCGCCGCGGCTGCGGACTGGCTCAGCCGGGGACGCGGGCGTCCCAGACGCATCGGGTTCTTCGGCGTGGGCCTCATTGCCCGCTACATCCACACCTTCCTGAACGCGACCGACTGGTCCTTCGACGAGATCGGGGTGTTCGACCTATCGGCCGAGAGCGCGGAGGGTTTCAAAGGCTATCTCGAACGCAGCGGCACACAAGCCCGGGTGACCGTGCACGACGGCCCCGAGCAGCTGATCAGAAGCAGCGACCTCGTTGTGTTCGCCACGGTAGCGGGCGAGCCGCACGTGCACGACACGACGTGGTTCGCGCACAACCCGCTGGTGCTGCACGTGTCCCTGCGCGACCTGGCCCCGGAGATCCTGTTGGCGTCGACCAACATCCTCGACGACGTCGACCATTGCTTGAAAGCCGGGACGTCGGCCCACCTCGCGGAGCAGATGGTCGGCCACCGGGACTTCGTGGACGGTACCTTGGCCGACGTCATGGCAGGAACGGTCTCGCCGGCGGACGACCGCCCCGTGGTGTTCTCGCCGTTCGGCCTGGGCGTGCTCGACCTTGCGGTGGGCAAGTACGTCTACGACGAACTTGCCCACAACGGGCAGCTCCGGGTGGTCGAGGACTTCTTTTCCGAGCTGCGTCGGTACGGCTGACCCGGCGGCCCAACCACGTTCAGCGATTCGCACCCACCGAGGAGAGACAGAATGCTCTCGTTAGCGCAGATGCTGGGGAATGTGTCCCAGGCATACGTCCAGTCCCCTGAAGACTGGGCACAATCGGTCACAGACGTCCTGCGGGACGCCGCGATCTACCACCAGGCCGGAAACGGCTTCTACCGTGCCCAGTGTGACGCGTTGGGAGTCGATCCCGCCGCGATCAACGACATCAACGGCCTGCAAAACTTGCCCCTGTTGCCGGTCGGCATGTTCAAACGTCCCGACGCCCAGGTGCTGCTCACCTGCTCCCTGGCCGACGTCGAGACCGAGACCAGCTCCAGCGGAACCCGCGGTGTCCCCTCCGTCGCCCGCCGCAACAGCGAGACAATGACCCGGGCGCTGGTTGGCCTGATCGGGACCTACCGGGAGTTCTTCAGCTTGTCCGGGGGCGCGGGCCTTTTCTTGAACCCGTCGGACGCCGAAGCCTCGGAGATGGGTCTGCTCAAGGACTTCAATATCCTGAACAGCGTCTTCGACTACCACGCATACCTCGTTGCCGACCACGCGTTCGACGCCAGGGAGGCCCTGGAGCACCTGCGCCGGTGGAAGGGCCACATGACCCGTCACATCGTCGGTCCGCCGTTCCTCATCGGCCGACTCCTCCGGTTCCTCGAGCAGGAAAAAATCACTATGCGCTTGGACCCGTACAGCATGATCATTACTCTCGGCGGCTGGAAGCGGCACACGGCCGACGCCATGCCTGCCGAAGAGTTTCGGCAGCGGTGCCACGACCTGCTCGCCGTGCGCCCGGGGAACGTGCGCGACATGTACGGGATGATCGAGTCGAATATGCTCGCTGTCGAATGCCACCTGCATCGCAAGCACGTCCCGCCGTGGTGCTACATTTCCATCCGGGACCCTGGCCAGATCGGCAAGGAGCTCGCTCCGGGGGGCACCGGCACCATCGCGGTACTGGACGCCCTCAACACCAGCTACCCCGGTTTCCTCCTCACCGACGACGTGGGCGACGTCGAGACCGGCACCTGCGGGTGCGGGAGAACCGGCCAGGTGGTCAACTTCCGGCATCGGGGGCAGGGCGGCGCGCTTGGCAACTGCCCCGTCAGCATCGAGCGCTATCTCGGCTCGAGCACCGCCACGGAAAATGAGGCGCCGACGCTCGTGAAGGCGTGAGTTCGCGCCTCAGCCCGCGCCCTCGGTTGCCGCGCCTTTGGCGAGGCCGCCCTCGATGCCGCCGAGCGCGACCGTCGCGCTCATGAGCGTTTCGGTCATCTGCTCCAGCACGGCCATGTCGACGTTCTCGATGGTGTCGCAGGCCTCGTGGTAGCACTCGTCGTACTGCACCCCGGCTTGCCCGCCGAACGTGCGCGCCTCAGCCTCGCTCTTGGTCCCTGCGTCGCCGGTGAACAGGCCACCGGCCGGGATGCCGCCCTGCACGAACGCGTCGTAGTCCGAATCCTCGATAAAGCCGAACGGCAGCGCCTCGACCCCCTCGCCGCGCAGGATCTCCAGGAACACCTGTTCGACGG
The DNA here is from genome assembly GCA_051751385.1 of Actinomycetota bacterium. Taxonomy (GTDB): domain Bacteria; phylum Actinomycetota; class Actinomycetes; order Actinomycetales; family Micrococcaceae; genus Crystallibacter. The sequence continues at coordinate 331,904 of JBNJKW010000005.1, forward strand.
CGCCCGATCCCTCGGGCCCGGCCTCCTCGGAGTCCGAGCCGTCGCCGTCGTACACGAACACCACCGCGTTCGGCGAGCCCACCACGTCGAGGTTCAGGTACGCGACGTGCGCGGCGGCCTCCGCGCGGGAGAGCTCCTCGACGTAGTGTTCCGAGCCGTGCAATCCGTCCTCCTCGCCGCCCCAGAACGCGAACCGAATCCGTTCCCGCGACACGGCGCCCTGCTCCGCGAGCCGCAGCGCGACCTCGAGCACCGCGGCGACCCCGCTGCCGTTGTCGTTAATCCCGGGCCCCTCCTCAACCGAGTCCAGGTGCGCGCCGAGCACCAGCACGCTCCCGGAGCCGCTGCCGGTGTCGGCCAAGACGTTGAACGCGTCCACGGGGTCGCTCTGGCCGTAGCTGAACTCCTGCCGCCGCGGCTCGTACCCCGCCGCACGCAACTGCTCCTCGATGTACACCGCCGACGCCTCGTAGCCCCCGGTGGCATCGGCCCGGTTCCCACCGTTCGCGTCCGCCGCCGCCTGCAGCGCCTCCAGGTGCCGCGTCAGCGCGCTGGGCTCCACCACCTCACGCACGAAAGACGGATCCGGCGGGGCCTCCACCTTCACAGGCGACCGCGGGTCGCCCGAACACGCGGCGATGCCGCCCACCAGCGCCGCACACAGCGCAACGGACCATAGCCGGTTGGAGTGACGAGGGTGGTTCTGGAAACGCTGCCGAACGGATTCTGCACCTGGCATGTGGACTTCCCCTCAGTCTGCGTCCTGGACGCTGGATGGCCCATGCTACGCCCCGACCGTCCGCGCAGGAAAGGACTAGTTGCCCGCGGTAACGGCTGCCCGGCGCTGCCGCGCCGGGCCCGACAACACGGAACCCCCGCACCTGAAAGGTACGGGGGTTCCGAGAGCCACGCAGCGCCGGATGGTTACGACGCCGTTGATGCGGTTTGTTACGCGCCGGTCAACTTCTCACGCAGTGCAGCCAGGGCTTCGTCGGAAGCCAGGGTGCCGCCGCCGGTGGAGGCCGGAGCCGCCGGGGCGTCGGAGGAGTAGCTGGTCGGGGCGGCCTCGGACTCGCCCGGAGCCTGGGCTTCCTCGGCCAGCGAAGCAGCAACCTGCTTCTTGTGTGCCTCCCAGCGAGCCTGGGCGTCAGCGTACTGCTGCTCCCATGCGGCGCGCTGTGCTTCGTAGCCTTCGAGCCACTCGTTGGTCTCCGGGTCGAAGCCCTCCGGGTACTTGTAGTTGCCCTGCTCGTCGTACTCGGCAGCCATGCCGTACAGAGCCGGGTCGAACTCGGTGCCCTCGGGGTCGACACCCTCGTTGGCCTGCTTCAGCGACAGCGAGATGCGGCGGCGCTCCAGGTCAATGTCGATGACCTTGACGAAGACCTCGTCATTGACGGAGACAACCTGCTCGGCCAGCTCCACGTGGCGCACGGCCAGCTCGGAGATGTGGACCAGGCCCTCAATGCCGTCTTCGACGCGGACGAATGCACCGAACGGCACCAGCTTGGTGACCTTGCCCGGAACAATCTGGCCCAGCGCATGGGTGCGCGCGAAGGTCTGCCACGGATCTTCCTGGGTGGCCTTCAGGGACAGGGACACGCGCTCGCGGTCCAAGTCCACCTCGAGCACCTCGACGGTGACTTCCTGGCCAACCTCGACGACCTCGGAGGGGTGGTCGATGTGCTTCCAGGACAGCTCGGAGACGTGCACCAGGCCGTCGACGCCGCCCAGGTCCACGAAGGCACCGAAGTTGACGATCGAGGAGACGACGCCCGGACGGACCTGACCCTTCTCCAGCTTGTTGAGGAAGGTGGAGCGGACCTCGGACTGGGTCTGCTCGAGCCATGCACGGCGGGACAGCACCACGTTGTTGCGGTTCTTGTCCAGCTCGATGATCTTCGCTTCGATCTGCTGGCCGATGTACGGAGCCAGGTCGCGCACGCGGCGCATTTCGACCAGGGAGGCGGGCAGGAAGCCGCGCAGGCCGATGTCGAGGATCAGGCCACCCTTGACAACCTCGATGACGGTGCCGGTAACAACGCCGTCCTCTTCCTTGACCTTCTCGATGTCGCCCCAAGCGCGCTCGTACTGAGCACGCTTCTTGGACAGGATCAGGCGGCCTTCCTTGTCTTCCTTGGTCAGCACCAAGGCTTCGACCTCGTCACCGACGGCGACAACATCGCCCGGGTCGACGTCGTGCTTGATGGAAAGCTCGCGGGAGGGGATGACACCTTCGGTCTTGTAACCGATGTCGAGCAGGACTTCGTCGCGGTCAACCTTGACGACAGTGCCTTCGACCAGATCGCCATCATTGAAGTACTTGATGGTTGCGTCGACGGCTGCGAGGAAGTCTTCAGCGGTACCGATGTCGTTGATGGCGACCTGCGGGGTACCGGGCTTCTCGGTGGAGGTGATGGTCATGTAGTAGGGGCTCCGATGTGGATAGTTTTCGAAAGTTCCGTGACTGCCCTGCCTCCCGGCGCACAACAACACTCAACCGTTGCTGCCCATGGGATGCACTGCCGTTTACGGAAACGGACTGATGTATTTTGGTGAAGCTCATGGAGCCTGCCCTCCAGTGGAAGGGGCTCTCCATACGCATTACGCGCCCAATAAGTCTAACCGGTTACCCCAATTCGGGCAAAGCGCCCCGGCCCCGAGGCGCTTTAGTCCCCTGCGCCGCAACTGGGACCGGCCGCCGCCCGGGACGGCGCCCGGTCAAAAGTGCGTGATGCAGTAGGGCGCGGTGCCCGTTGCGAACAGGCTGTCCAGCCGGTCAACAGTGTCCGCGGATGCCCCGGAGAAGTGCCCGGCCGCGGCCAGCGTCCTGGCCCGGACCCCGCCAAGGAAGAGGGAGCCGAGCAAATCTACCGGCACGACAGCGTCGACGTCGGCGTCCCCAGCCAGCCGGTCGACTGTTCCCTGTCCGTCCTTCACGGTGAGCCGGTACGCGCCGCCACAGATGTCCAACGGATCGCTAATCCGCAGCGTGCAGGCGCCGTCGTGAAGATACGGCCGGGTTTGCAGGACCGTCACCGGGTCCAGCACGCGCAGCCACAAGACGTCCTCCACCGACTTCACCTCGTAGCCGCGGCTGTCCGTCAGTCCCCAGGCCAGCGGATCCTGCTCCGGGGACAGCGGGAACTGGATGCGCTCAACCAGGTCCAGTGATCCGAGGTAGCGCCATAGTTCCAGGTAGGCTTCCTGTCCGGCAGCGACCAGATCCATCACTTTCACGGTGTAAGGCCTGTTTTCCCAGCCCGCGAAGCGATAGCTGACGTAGCCGTCCGGGCGGCCCTCGCCGTCGTAATGGACTGCCGTGCGCAGCGCTTTGTCCTCCGACGTGCTGTCCGGGCCCCAGCGGCCCGAGACGCGCAGGGCGTAGCTGGCTTGGCGGCCGATGGAGCCCGGGACGCGGGCGTGGAACCGGTTGAACAGTTCCGGCGCCAGTTCCCGGAGCGAAGCCGGGTCGGCCAGCTCCATCGTTCCCGTCGCCGGGGCACGCAGTCCGAACCGCTCCCTGACGTCGATCTCGACTTCACGGGTGAACGTGGCGGCACCGAAGCCGAACCGGCCGTAGATGGTGGCCTCGGAAGCCGTCAGTGCCGCCATGGCCAGCCCCCGGTCGGCCGCCTGCTTCAGGTCGTCGGTGATCATCCGCCGCAGCAGCCCGCGGCGCCGGTGGGTGGCCCGGACGGTCACGGCGGTAATGAGGTGCGCGTCCATCAGCCGCCCGCCGCCCACATTGAGGGTGTTGACCATGGTGGCGTACGTGGCGACGGGTACTCGGCTGTCCCACACACCGGGGCGCGGCGAATCGTCGTACGCGCCCCAGAGGACCCGCCGGTCGGCGCCGTAGGCCTTGGTGTACGCGACGACGTCGGCCGGGTCCGGCTTTTTGTCGTGGAAGCCGAAGCTGACCGCTTCGAACCAGCCGAGCGTCCTGTCGTCCGGTGCTTCGCCGTCAAGCCCGGCGGCGAACCGTTCGATGCGGAGGTCCTGGCTGGTGTCCTGTGTGTGGGTAATCACGGTTTGTGAGCCTAGCGGCACCTCCCCCCGGTCCGCCAGAGCACACCGTGCCCCGGACCCGCCGCGTGCACAAGCCCGAGGTGCGAGACTGGGCGGGTGCCGGATCATTCAACCCTGCTGAACACCGGTCCCATCGTCTGGCTTCTGTTGGTTGCCCTGCTGGGCCTTGCCGCCGCCGTCGGACGGACCGTGCTGGGGATACCTATCGGCCAGGTCCTGCTGGCCGGAACGCGGGCACTCGCCCAACTGGCCGTCGTCGCCGTCGTCATTTCGCAGCTGGGCAGGTCCGGATGGCTGGCCGCAGCCTTCCTGCTGCTGATGCTGGCCGTGGCATCGTGGACAGCTGCTGGCCGCATCGGTGACACCGCCGTCTGGCTGGCCGCGCTCCCCATTGCCGCCGGGACCGTGCCGGTTGTCGGATTGATGATGCTGACCGGGGTCCTGCCGCTGCAGCCGTTGGCCCTGGCGGCCGTGGTGGGCCAGCTGATCGGCGGCTCGATGACCGCCACGAATCTGGCCGGTCGGCGGCTGTCCCAGGAGTTGCAGGCGCGGTCTGGGGAAGTCGAAGCCGGCCTTGCCCTCGGGCTGCGGGGCCGCGCTGCCCGGTCGCTGGTGGCGCGGCCGGTGGCAGCTGAAGCGCTGCTCCCGGCGTTGGACCAAACCCGCACCGTGGGCACCGTCACGCTGCCCGGAGCGTTCGTCGGACTGGTGCTCGGGGGTGCATCGCCGCTCGACGCCGGCCTCATCCAACTGGTGGTTCTGGTGTCACTGCTAGCGGCCGAAGCCATCGCGGTTGCCGTCACCGCGTATCTGGCCGAGGGCGGCCTGCTCGGCCGGCTCGCCACGCCCGGATGAAGCGGGCCGACCGGCTAGTGGCCGGCTTCCTGCCAGTTGGCGCCCACGCCTACCGAAACATCCAGCGGCACGGACAGGTCCGCGGCGCCGCCCATCTGGGCCCGCACCAACTTCTCCACCTGCTCCCGCTCCCCCGGTGCCACTTCCAGCACGAGTTCGTCGTGGACCTGCAGCAGCATCCGGGACTTCAGCCCCTGACTTTCCAGCTCCTGTGCAACGCCGAGCATCGCCTTCTTGATGATGTCCGCGGCGGAGCCTTGGATCGGTGCGTTGAGGGCCGCCCGCTCCGACATCTCCCGCAGTTGCCGGTTGTCGCTGGCCAGATCCGGCAGGTACCGGCGCCGGCCTTCGATCGTCGACGTGAACCCGTCAACCCTGGCCTGGTCCACCACGCCGCGCAGGTAGTCGCGGACCGCGCCGAACCGGGAGAAGTAGTCCTTCATGAGCGTCCGGGCCTCGTCTACGGAGATGTTCAGCTGCTTGGACAACCCGAACGAACTCAGTCCGTACACCAGGCCGTAGGACATGGCCTTGACCTTGGCGCGCATCTCGCTGGTCACGTCTTCGGGCGCGACCCCGAAAATGTGTGCGCCGACAAACCGGTGCAGGTCCTCGCCGGAGCGGAAGGCCTGGATCAGGCCTTCGTCTCCGGACAAGTGGGCCATGATTCGCATTTCGATCTGCGAGTAGTCCGCGGTCAACAGCGTCTCGTAGCCCTTGCCGACGATGAACGCTTCCCGGATGCGCCGGCCTTCTTCGGAACGGACCGGAATGTTCTGCAGGTTCGGGTTGATTGACGAGAGCCGTCCGGTGGCGGCCACCGTCTGGGCATAGGTGGTGTGGATCCGTCCATCGTCCGCCACCGTCTTGCGCAGGCCTTCCACCGTCTGCCGCAGCTTCGTGGCATCGCGGTAGGTCAGCAATTGCACCAGGAACTCATTGCCGGTCTTGGCGAACAGATCGTTGAGTGCGTCGGCGTCGGTCGAATAGCCGGTCTTGATCTTCTTGGTCTTTGGCAGGCCCAGGTCCTCGAACAGCACGGCCTGCAGCTGCTTGGGCGAGCCCAGGTTGATTTCCTTGCCGATGATGCCGAAGGCTGCCGAGCTGGCGGCGTCGATGGTGACCGTGAAGTCGTCCATCAGCCGATCCAGTGCGCCGACGTCCATCGCAATTCCAGCCAGCTCCATCCGCGCCAGCACCAGCGACAGCGGCAGATCAAGCCCGCCCATCAGCTGGTTAGCGCCGCGCTCGACCAGTTGTCCGGCGAAATGCTCGCTCAATTGCAGGGCTGCGAACGCCTGAATCACGGCGGGACCGGCCTTGTCATCCTCGGTCAGGCCAAGCTCCAGCTGTCCGCTCGCGGCTGCATCGGGGGCCGCCACGGACATCTTCAAGTGGTACTGCGCCAGATCAGCAAGTTCGTAGCTGCGGCGGTCGGGCTGAATGAGATAGGCCGAAATGGCGGTGTCATCCACAACCCCTAGCAATTCGAATCCTCGCCGCGAAAGCACCTTGTAGGCGTACTTGAAGTCGTGGACGATCTTCGGCGCGTCCAGATCGGACAGCCAGTGTGCCAGCAGCTGCTCGGCCTCGGCGTCGAGCGAGGCCAGCGGCACATAGGCCGCTCGTGCGTGCGCCACCAAAGCCAGCCCGACGGCGTCGTCCCCGCCTTCCGCGGTTTCGGTCACGAGCTGCAGGGCGACGTTCAGCTGGTTGGTCTCCGCAAGCCACTCCTTGAGCGCAGCCGCTTCCGAAACCACCTGATGAGCAGGGGCATTCACCTCCGTCTCGCGAACTGCATCTTCTTCGCCGAAGAGGTCGAAGAGTCGCTTGCGCAGGGTGTTGAACTGCAGCGCATCGAAGAGTTCCTCAACAGCGGCGCGGTCGGGGTGCTGCAGCACCATGCGCTCCAGCTCCACCGGCAGTTCCAGATCCCGCAGCAAGTGATTGAGCCGCCGGTTCCGCTTGACCGAGTCAACGTTGGCGCGCAGAGATTCGCCGACCTTGCCGCCGATGGAATCCAGGTTCTCCAGGATGCCGTCCACCCCGCCGTACAGGTTGATCCACTTGGCAGCGGTCTTGGGACCCACACCCGGAACACCGGGCAAGTTATCCGCCGTTTCGCCGACCAGGGCCGCCAGATCGGAATACCGCTCCGGCGGGACGAAGTACTTGGCCTCCACCGCGGCGCTGTCCATCGGCGGGATGTCGCTGATGCCCTTCTTCGGGTACAGCACGGTGACCTTGTCAGTGATCAGCTGGAAAGCATCCCGGTCGCCGGAGACCACCATGACTTCCCACCCGGCTTCTTCAGCCTGGGTGCTGAGCGTGGCGATGATGTCATCGGCTTCGTACCCGTCGAGGGTGACGGTGGGAATCTGCATCGCCTCCATCACCTTGACGATCAGGTCCACCTGGCCGTGGAATTCCTCCGGCGTCTTGTTCCGGCCGCCCTTGTACTCGGCATACTCCTGTGTGCGGAATGTAGGGGTGTCTAGGTCGAAGGCCACCGCAACGTGGGTGGGTTCGCGCTGCTCGATCATCTTGATCAGCATGGAAGTGAAACCGTAAACCGCGTTCGTGTGCTGGCCGGTATCCGTAGAGAAGTTCTCCACCGGCAGGGCATAGAAGGCGCGGAACGCCATGGAATGGCCATCGATCAGCAGCAGGCGGTGAGGGCCGGAAGACGCACCCTCTACGCCGGCCAGCGGAGCCCCATCGGTGTCCAAAGTGGCAGTCGCTGCGTCCGGTTTGTTAGATTCACTCACACCTGCCAGCCTAGTTCCCATGAGCGACAAATTCACACCCGAAGGCGGTGTGCCTGAACACGTGCCGGCCTCCCCTGCGGCGACGATCGCAGAACTCGTCGACGCAGGAGTTCCGGAACACCTGCACCGGTGGCTTGTGCCTACCGGTGTCGGCGCCCTGGTGGTCAAGATGGGCATTGTCTTCAGCGAAATGACCCCACAGCGCATCGTCGCCAGCATGCCGGTGGAGGGAAATACCCAGGTGGCCGGCATCCTGCACGGCGGTGCCCATGTAGTGCTGGCCGAAACGCTGGGTTCCTTCGCCGCGGCGCTGCATGCAGGACCCGGCCGCCACGCCGTCGGGATTGAAGTTGGCGCCAGCCATCACCGGTCTGTTTCGTCCGGGCTGGTCACTGGAACGGCCACGGCGATCCAACTGGGCCAGTCCCTCACAGTCCACCAAGTAGTAATGACCGACGACGAGGGACGGCGCCTCTCCACTGCTCGGATCACCAATTTGATCCGCGATAACCGCTGACGCAGCGACCCGCGGTGCGCACTATGTGCTCCCTCGTCAGGCTGCTTCGCCAGCAACGTCGCCCCACAAACTTCGAACAACGGCCCATCCGTTCTCAGCGTTGACGCCGGGGTGGGGACCGTCCGCAGCATTCACTTGTTGCCTGGCAGCATTGACCGCGGCCAGCGCGTGACGGACTGCCTGCATAGCTCGCGGCTCGGCCCCCTCCGGCGCTTGAGTTCCTCTTGCTGTGGTGCCGGGCAGGGGTGGTGCGGTGGAGGTGTAGGTGTGGCCGGTGGGGGTGGTTGTTTCCACCGCGTGGCGTGGCCCGTCGACGGGTTTGGCGGACCAGCCGTCGGCTTCCTTGGCGTGGTTGCAGCGCTCGCACAGACCCTGCCCGTTGGCCAGGGTGGTGGGCCCGCCCTCGGACCAGGCGACGATGTGGTCGATGTGCCGGATCGGCGCGTCGCACCAGGGACCGCCGCAGAACGCGTCCCGGGCCATGACCATCCGCCGGATCCCGTCCGGGAACTTCCGCGCCTTCGAGTCCATGCCCAGCAGCTGCCCGGTCGCCGGCGCGGTATAGAGCCGCCGGATCCAGACATCCTCCACGCCGCCGGCCTTCAGGTTCCGCAGCCTGTCCTGCCGGGCCTGCTCGCGGGCCGTCTTCCAGCCCGGCTCGGTCCCGGCCGGCGGCGCCTTCTGCCCGCTTCCCGGCGGGCTGCCGCCGCCTTCGGGCCGGGATGTTCCGGGCGGGTCCTGGGGCAGGCGGATCAGGTCGCGGGCGTACTGGGCCGGGACGATGCCGTAGCCGGTGAGCCAGGCCGGTTCGTTCTCGCCCTGCAGCAGTGCCCGGTCGGTCATCACCAGCTGCACCTCCAGGGCGGCCGGGTCGGCGGTGCTGCGGCCGGTGACGCGTTCAAACACGGTATCGGCCATCACCTGCCCCCGGGTCCGCGGGTCCCCGGCGTTCGCCCGCCGGTCCGCCTCCCGGTGCAGCGCGGCCATCACCGCGACCCCCTGCACCACCGGCAGCAGGGTCCGGACCGAGACCATCACATCGGGTTCGGGCCGGGAGGAGACATACCGGTCCGCTTCGGCCTGCGCGGCCCGCTTGACCACCGCGTGCGGGTCCAGCCGGTAGGCGGCGCGTTTGGCTTCGGCCTCCAACCGCCGGTTCCCGAGCCCGTGCAGGCGGCCGGGGTTCCCGGCCAGTTCCTCATCCACCACAGCCCGGTGCTCCGGGCTCAGGCAGTCGGTTTCGCTGACCAGGATCGCCGCCCGCCGCTCGTTCAGCATCCCCGCCTCGAGGGCCTTGAGCGTGTGCGGCATCTGGTTCACCAGGACCTTGGCCCGGCCCAGCAGCACGGCGCCGTGGTTCGGGGACTCCCGGCGCGCCAACCCGACCTGCTTGGCGATCCCTTCGCCCTGCCGGGACGCGGGCACGCCCTTGGCGGCCCGCTCGGCCCGGATCCGCTGGTCCAGGGCGGCCATGAGTCTGGCCTGCTCCGCAGCGATGGCGTCCTTGGCGTTCTCTCGGGCGGTGATCTGGTCCACCAGCCCGGCCGCGGGCGCCTCCAGATCGACCGGCGGCAGCAGGATCGTCGAGCCCGTGACGGCGGGGAGACCGGCCCGGGCCGCCCCGGCCGCGGGCTCCCCACCGCCACCAGGCGGAGCTGCGTCGGGTGGTTCAGGTGCTGCCGGATCAAGCATCTCTTGCGTCTCAATCTTCAGCATGCCCGCTCAGGGCACGGCATCGACTACGAACGGTCGCGGAACAAAGCCCGCAGACGCCACCGGAAAACCTGCCCGGTGGCCAACGTATGGTGCTCAACTGCTACTGAAAACAGCCTATAAGCCGGGTCGGACACTTTCGGCTCCGGGCGACACCACTGTGAAAAAAGCTATGTGCGGCGCTACCTGATTTGGATCCCGGGAAAAGGCCAGCAAACGTCGGAGGCAGAAGTGCGCCGGATAGCGAAACCTCGCATGGTAGGCAATGGACCTTTGAAGGATCCAACCTTTGAACGATGCCCCCCAGCAACCCAGCGCGGCTCAACTGCTGGCGGGCGTGAGGTCGTAATGCATCTCCACCAGGTCGCCCAAGGTGCGGGTGGCACGAAGCCGGGCCGGCGCCGTCGTGCTTGAGACCGGAAGTAGCGGCTGGCCGCCGCCCAGCGCGACCGGAACCAGGGTGAGAATCAGTTCGTCCAAGAGCCCGGCGGACGCGTACTGCGCAGCGAGTTGGCCGCCGCCCATCAGCCACACATCTCTCTCCCCGGCGTCGGCGCAGATGCTCGGATGGAAAATATCCACGTCGCCGCGCACAAAGGTGATATCCGCCCCCGGAATGCCCGGTAGTTCATGGTGCGTGAAAACCCACGTGGGAGTTGAGCCGTAGGCCCAGGAGTCCGGCGCCTGTTCCAGCAGGAATTTGTACGTCTCGGAGCCCATCACAATCACGCCGATGCGTTGCATGAACGTTTCGATGCTGTCCTCGACGCCGGCGACGTCGTTGAACTGCATCAGCCAGTCAAGCTTGTTCCTGCGGTCGGCAATATACCCGTCCATCGAGCTGCCGACATAGTAGATAGTCCGGGCCATGGGCCCATGCTAGCCAGCGGGAGGGACTAGTGAAAGGCGGGCACGATCAGGTAAAGGCCGTAGCCGACAGCGACGGCAGCCACCGCGAAGCTCAGGTAGGCCAGGCCGCGATAGGCGGGACGGCGCGATTGGGGTGCATCGGAGGCCACGGCCAGCAGACGAATGCCGAGGCCACAGGAACCGACGACGAGCAGTGCCGAAACGAGGGTCGCGACGGCGACAATCAGAAATGCCAGCCAGTCGATGTTCATCAAAAGCCGGCGCCGCGTGCACCGCCGCAGGAAAGCTGGGCTTGCCCGCCTCGGAACGCCGCAGTACAACGGTGGGATGGACGCGAAAACTGCGACGTGGATCACAGCTTACCGACAGGCGTGGGAGACCAACGATCCAGACCAGATCGGAGCCTTGTTCAGCACCGACGCCGAGTACCGGCCCGAGCCGTGGACGGCGCCGTGGCGCGGTCGGGACAACATTGTCCGGGAGTGGCTGGCACGCAAGGATGAACCCGGCGCCGCGACGTTCGAGTGGCGCGAGGTCGCGGTGGCCGACGGCGTTTCCGTGGTGGAGGGAACGACGGTGTACAGGGATGGGCCAACGTACAGCAATCTGTGGGTGATCCGCCTCGACGGCGAAGGCCAAGCGACGCATTTCACGGAGTGGTGGATGGACCAGTCGAACGCTTCCTGAGTCCGGGTGCGGCCGAGCCCGCGCCGGTCGTGGGATCACCCGGAACGGCCGCTCGTGGATCAACCAGCGCCCGGGGTCGTAAGCTCGGGGAATGGCGAGATACTTCGACGTCCACCCGCAGAACCCCCAGCCTCGGTCGGTAGGCCAGATTGTGGACCTTGTCCGGTCCGACGCTTTGATCGTGTATCCGACCGACTCCTGTTATGCGTTCGGCGCACAGTTAGGCAACAGGGACGCCCTGGACCGGATCCGGACCATCCGCCAGCTCGACGACAAGCACCACTTCACCCTGGTTTGCAAGGACTTTGCTCAACTGGGCCAGTTCGTGCACATCGACAACAAGGTCTTCCGCAGCATCAAGGCGGCCACGCCCGGCAGCTACACCTTCATTCTGCCGGCCACCAAGGAAGTTCCCCGCCGGTTGCTGCACCCGAAGAAAAAGACGGTCGGTGTCCGCATCCCCTCCAATAACGTAGCCCAGGCGATCCTGACCGAGCTCGGCGAGCCGCTGCTTTCCAGCACGCTGCTGTTGCCGGGCGAGGACGAACCGATGACCGAAGGCTGGGAGATCAAGGAGCGGCTCGAGCATGTGGTGGACGCCGTCGTGGACGCCGGCGACTGCGGCTCCGAACCGTCCACCGTCGTCGACTTCTCCAGCGGCGCCGCCGAGGTAGTCCGCCATGGCGCCGGCGACCCGTCCCGGTTCGAGTAGGCCGATCAGTCCTTCTTGCGCGCCCTGCTGGGCTGGACCCGCGGCGGCTCTCCCGGCATCTTCGGATAGTCCGGCGGGAACGGCATCTCCCCCAGCCCGGCGGCGAGGTCGCGTTCCCACCATTGAAGCAGGACGTCGATTTTGCCCGGGTTGTCGTGCATCGTCGCCCAGGGGTCGCCGGTTGACTTCAAGCGGTCCGGCACCGTGGCAATGGTGAAGTTCTTCGGGTCCACCGTCTCCAGTTCGTCCCAACCGATCGGGCAGGAAACCGAGGCGTGCGGCAGCGCGCGCGGGCTGTAGGCACCGGCCATGGTCCGGTCGCGGTTGGCCTGGTTGAAGTCCACAAAGATCCGCTCGCCGCGCTCCTCCTTCCACCAGGAGGTTGTCACCTGCTTCGGCATCCGCCGCTCAATCTCCCGCGCGGCCGCAATGACGGCGTGGCGCACATCCAGGAATTCGTACGTGGGTTCAATCGGGGCGAACATATGCAGCCCGCGGTTTCCGGACGTCTTGATAAACGCTTCCAGCCCGGCCTCGGCCAGTACCGACCTCAGCTCGATGGCCACCGGGATGGCATCGTCGAAGGACGTCCCCGGCTGGGGATCGAGGTCGATGCGCAGCTGGTCGGGGTTGTCGGAGTCCTCCGCCCGGGAAGGCCACGGGTGGAACACCACGGTGTTCATCTGGACCGCCCAGACGGCTGCGGCGGGCTCATCGAGCACGAGCTGCGGGTGCGAGCGGGCGCTCGGATAAACCACCATCACCGAACGGACAAAGTCGGGGGCGCCCTTGGGCGGATTCTTGGAGAAGAACTGCTCGCCGTCGATCCCGTTCGAGAACCGCTGCAGGGACACCGGGCGGTCGCCGTTGGCGCGGATGAACGCCTCCCCCACCTCCGCGATGTAGCGCGCCAGATCCAGTTTGGTGATGCCGAGCTCGGGCCACATCATCCGGCTCGGACTGGAGATGCGTACCTCACGCTCACCGTGCGGTCCCTCGACCGTCAGCGTTGTTTGTTCGCTGGCCATGGGAACACCTAAACATACACACGTGGCTTCTGGCGAGGGCATGATGGGAGCATGCAAGTCAGCGAGTCAGATGTCTCCATCGACGTCGGCCAGACCACCGTCTCCGGCGTCTATGCCCGTCCGGATGCCCCGACGGCAACGTTGGTGGTGGCCCACGGTGCCGGTGCCGGCATGGAACACCCGTTCCTGTCCGGCTTCACCCGCGCAGTGAACGACGACGGCGTTGCCACCTTGCGCTTCAACTTCCCCTACCGGGAGGCCGGCAAGCGGTTCCCCGACCGCCCGCCGGCAGCCATCGAGGCCTGGCGGGCGGCCATGCAGGAAGCTGCTGCACGTTCCGACGGCGAGCCGCTGTGGGCGGCCGGGAAGTCCTTCGGCGGCCGCATGGCGTCGATGGCCGTGGCGGAGGGGATGCCGGCCGCCGGCCTGGTGTACCTCGGCTATCCGCTGCACCCGCCAGGGAAGCCGGAGAAGCTCCGCGACGAACACCTGTACGGCCTCACGCTGCCGATGCTCTTCCTGCAGGGCACCCGCGACACGTTCGCGACCCGCGAACTGCTCGAATCCGTCGCCGAGCGGATCGGGCCAAACGCTTTTCTGGACTGGCAGGAAGGCGGCGACCATTCCTTCAGCGTGAAGGGCCTCAAACGTTCAGCGGACGACGTCGGCGCCTCCCTGGCAGGCAAGGTCACCGAATTCCTGCGCTCACACAACTGACGATAACGGCACCCGCGCGCCAGCGCACAAGTCTGGGCTAGGGCCGATCGTTATCGACAATGGTGTCGATGGTCCGCCGGGAGGTGATCGGATCCGCATGGCGGTGGGCAACCTTCCACTGGCCGTCCTCCTTCCGGAACACCGTAGTGACCCGCAGCGACACCGGGAGCATCTCCTCGGAGCCGCCGACCTTCGCGCGGGTCCGCTCGATTTCCACCATGTAGGCCAGGTCTGCCCCGGCGTAAGCGGACACCCGCTCGAACCGGTTGGGCTCGCCCTCCCTGAGGAGGGAAGCCGCGCGCTCCATGGTCTGCTCAATCTGGTCCCTGCCCCGGGCAGGCGGGCCGAGCGGATTGGCGAGCGTCACGTCGTCCCGGCTCGAAAATAGTTCCTTCTGAAGCGCAGGGTCCCCCCGGACGAACGCATCCAACGCGTGATGGTAGCGTTCGACGATCGGCTCAAGACCGGACCACAACATGGTTCCTCCTGCTACCGCTTCCGGCCTAAAACCGTCGGCGCCGGCGGGCCGTTGATACAGTCATGGTCCCACCGGCCACCCGGAGCCGTCCATCACACCGGCGCGGATGCCGCCTCCGCCGATGAGGCGCCTCGGGGCCAGCGGCGGGACGCCAATCCGGATGGTTTTCCCGCACATTCTGCGAGCGCACGGCCGGGTGCAAGTCTCCTAGCCGGGACCTTGTCTGGGGACTACGCTGGGCAGGCAGAGGGTGCAACGCGGTGGTCCCTTCGCGCAGCGAGTCCCCGAAGAAGGATCCCATGACCGAGCGAAGCAGCGGCCACATGCTGGACTTGGAAACCATGCTGGAAGCACCGTGCGAGCGGGTCTTCCGCATGCTGACGGAACCGGCCGAGCTGGCTAAATGGTGGGGCCCCGCAGGCTTCAGCACGCCCGAGGCCACGCTGGACCCGCGACCAGGCGGCAGCTACCGCCTGACAATGCAGCCGCCCGACGGCAAGCCGTTCCACCTCGCCGGTGAGTTCCTCGAGGTCGATCCTCCGCGCCGCCTCGTCTACACCTTCCGGTGGGAGGAACCAGCGCCTGACGACCGTGAAACGACTGTCACACTTTCCCTCGACCCCCGGGGCGGCCACACGTGGATCGCACTCGCCCACGGCAAATTCGCAACCGAAGAACGGCTCGCCCTGCATCGGGCCGGCTGGACGGACGCCTTCGGGAAGCTCGCACAGGCCGTCCGCTCCGGCGCGTAACCCTTCCGGCTTCGCCCTACCGTTGCGACTTCTCGCCCACGGCATTAGATGGCACCGGGTCGTGGCGCAGATAGGCACGCCGGAAACGTCCGGTGCCGCCGGTCAGCGCCCGAAGTTCGATGGCGTAGCGCAGCAATTCCTGTTCGGGAACTTCGGCGCTGATTTCGGTGCCCTCCCCGTCGGCTGAGTCCGATCCGGTGAGCCGGCCGCGCCGGGCGGACAGATCACTCATGACCGTTCCCACATAGTCGTCGGGAACCGTGATGGTCACGGCGGAGACCGGCTCAAGCAACTGGATGCGTGCCGCCGCGGCGGCCTCACGCAAGGCCAGGGCGCCGGCGGATTGGAAGGCGGCGTCGGAGGAATCCACGCTGTGGGTCTTGCCACCCACCAGCGTTACCCGGATGTCGACGACGGGGAATCCGGCGGAGACGCCCTTTTCCATCTGCGACCGCACACCTTTCTCGACGGCGGCGATGTACGGGCCGGGGATCACTCCCCCGACGATCTTGTCCACGAACTCAAACCCGGCACCCTGCCGGAGCGGTTCGACCTCGATATCGCAGATGGCGAACTGGCCGTGCCCTCCGGATTGCTTGACGTAGCGTCCGTGTCCGGGGGCCGCTGCCGCGAACGTTTCCCGCAGCGGCGTGACCACGTCGACCGTCTGCACATTCACGCCCTGCCCGCGCAGCCGGTCGAGCACCACCTCGGCGTGGGATTCGCCCATGCACCACAGGATGAGCTGGTGCGTCTCCGCATTGCGTTCCACGCGCAGCGTCGGATCACCCGCGGCCACCTTGGCCAGGCTCTTTGCCAACGCGGCCTCATCGTTGCGTGTCGCAGCCTCGACTGCGACGGGCAACAGCGGCTCCGGCATCTCCCACGGTTGGATCAGCATCGGGTGCTCTTTTCCCGACACGGTGTCGCCGGTCTCGGCGGTGCCGATCTTTGTCAACGCGCAGATGTCGCCGGCGATGCAAGAGGACACGGACCGCAAGCTTGCGCCGACCGGGGCATGCAGATGGGTGACCCTTTCATCACTGTCGTGGTCGGCGTGGCCGCGGTCGGCGAGCCCGTGCCCGGAGACGTGGATGGCCGAATCAATGCGTAGGGTTCCGGAGAACACCCGCACCAGGGATACCCGGCCCAGGAAGGGATCTGTGCTGGTGCGGACGATTTCGCCCGCCAGCGGCCCGTCGGGATCACAGCGCAGCGGGCCGCTTGGCGAACCGTAAAGGCCCGTCACCTGCGGCAGCGGACGTTCCAGGGGGGACGGGAAGGCACGCCGGAGCATGTCCAGCAACTCTGTAACGCCGAGCCCCATTTCAGACGAGGTGGCCAGCACCGGGTAGAACGAGCCACGGGCGATGGCGGTCTCCAAGTCGGCCAAGAGAACATCAAGCCCAATGTCCTCGCCGCCGAGGTAACGATCCATCAGGGACTCGTCTTCGCTCTCCGCGATGATGCCTTCGATAAGCGCGCTGCGGGCGCCGTCGGCACCCTCCAGTTCCCCTGCATCCGCCGGGCGGAAGACTGGTTGACGTTCCCCTTCTTGGTACTCCGACACGGTGCCGGAAAGCAGCGCATGCAACCCGGAAACCACAGCCCCGCTCCGCACCGGCAGGTACAGCGGTTGCACCGACTCGCCGAAGGCGCGGCGACAGTCGGCCAGCGCCGCTTCGAAGTTGGCCCGCGGGTGGTCCAGCCGGCTGATCGTCACGGCCCTCGGCATCCCGACGCTGGAGCATTCTTCCCACAGCGCGATGGTCGCCGCATCGATACGATCGACGGCGGAGACCACGAACAGTGCCGCGTCAGCCGCGCGCAGACCGGCACGCAGCTCGCCCGTGAAGTCCGAATAACCCGGGGTGTCGAGGAGGTTAATCTTGACGTCGTCGTACGTAAAAGGGAGGACGGACAGCACCACGGAGCGCTGCTGGTGGATCTCTGAAGGATCCGAATCGCTGACGGTAGTGCCCTCCAGGATGGAACCCATCCGGTTGATGGCGCCCGTCGCCACCAGCATGGCCTCGGCGAGCATCGTCTTGCCGGCCCCGGAATGCCCTACCAGCACCACGTTGCGGATTTGCTCGGGCCGGGAGACCGTTGCCGCGGCAGAACCCTCCGCCCGCCGCCGATCGGCGCTCCGCCCCGATCCCTTTGCCAAGCCGTTGGCGGATTTCCCCGACATGAGCGCCTCCTGGCGTCGTAGGCATCCTCGTCCCTGCACACTCGCATGCTGTTAACAGATTCGACACCCAGAAGGGCTACAGCGGCAAGGGTTGGACCGCATCCCTGTGCAAACAAGAGGAGGCCGAGCGCCAGCTCCCGGTAAGTGGTGCGGGACGTCAGCCGATCAGTATTCGCCCTTGATCACGAAGTAGGAGCCGCGGATAACGCCTGCCAGCTTTGATTTCTGCCGGGCGAACTTGAAGCCAGAGAGCTCTTGTGGAATTTCCATGCCTTCCGCCAGTTTGAATCCGACGGCTCGCTTCCCTCCGTCTTCGATGCTGTACATGACGTTGATCGACAGCCCCGACTCATAGAACACGTAATCCATCCGCAGACCGTCCACTTCGAAGCCAGTTGCTTCGAGGGCGCGGGAGCCAATGACGATGTCGCGCTCATCCTTGAGGATGCGGCTGACCCGGTCGATCACCTCCGGAGCATCGTTTGCCGGGCTGACAGTGAAGACGTGGTTGTACTTGTTGCTGTAGTACCGCGCCTCGTTGGCACGCAACCCTGCAAGCGCCTCGGCGACCGGAGACGATTCCAGGCCCACAGTAGAAACGTTCTTGAAGTCGACAACGTAGGGCACGGCTCCCCCTGATGAGATGTGTTGGACCACCGCGTCCGGCGGCTGATCCACGGTACAACGAAGCAAACCGTAGATCATCAAGGAAACGCAGTCGGGCCGGGTGCTTCACCGTTGCACTGAATCAGTGGCCGGGTCCTGTCACGATCTTCTTTCGCTCGGCTTCGTGCGCCCCACCTTTCTTCGCCAGCGTGGAACACGCCTCTTCGATGTCGCGGGCGAGCGTGTCGACGTGCTCTCGGCTCAGCGTTTCCTTGACCAAGGCCCGCATGATCGTCACATCTTGGGCATTCGGCGGCAGGGTGTAGGCCGGCACCATCCAGCCCCGCTCGGCCGCGAGCTGCCAGGCAATGTCGAACTCGTCGTACCCGGTGTCATCGGCGAGCCGGAACGCGACCAAGGGAAGTTGCTCCTCGGTGGGGCCGATGATCTCGAACCGGCCCATGGCCTCCAGCTTCTCGGCGAGGACGCGGGCGTTGGTCTGCATATTCTGCATGATGTAGCTGTAACCGGCGCGCCCATATCGCACGAAGTTGTAGTACTGGGCGAGAACCATCGACGAGCCGGTGGAGAAGTTCAGGGTGAAGGTCGAGTCCGTCTTGCCGAGGTAGTTCTCCTCGAAGACGAGGTCCTTGGCCAGGTCGGCCGTCTCCCGGAAAATCAGCCAGCCGATGCCGGGATAGACCAGCCCGAACTTGTGCCCGGAGACATTGATCGAGCGGACCTGCTCAAGCCGGAAGTCCCACTCGGAGTCCGGGTAGAGGAAGGGCCAGACGAACCCGCCGCTGGCCCCGTCCACGTGCAGCGGCACGTCAAGGCCTCGCTCACGCTTGATCCGGACCAGCAAGTCGTTGATGCCGACGATATCGTCCTTGTGCCCGGTGAACGTCGTACCCAACACGGCTGCGACACCGATGGTGTTCTCATCGACATGGGCCTGCACGTCGTCCGGGCCGATCGTGTACTTCCCTGGCTGCAGTGGCACGATTCGCGGCTCGACGTCGAAGTACCGGCAGAACTTCTCCCACACCACATGCACGTCCCCGCCGAACACCAAGTTCGGGCTCGACGTCGACGCGCCCGCGGCCTCGCGGCGCTTGCGCCAGTTCCACTTCAGGGACAGACCGCCAAGCATGATCGCCTCCGACGATCCCTGGGTTCGGGCTCCCGTCGTCTCGCCAGGCGCGTGGAAGAGGTCGGCGAGCATCCGAATGCAGCGCTGTTCGATCTCGGCCGTGCGTGGATACTCGGCGTGGTCGATGAAATTGCGGTGCAGGTTCGCGGCGATGATCTGCTGGGCCTGCGGCTCCATCCATGTCGTCACGAATGTCGCTAGGTTCCGGGCCGGATCACCTTCCAACGCCAGGTCCTCCGACACTAGCCGCAAAGCGTCCTGGGCAGGCATGCCGGTCTCGGGAAACTCCCGGCTCGGGACCTCCTGGGTGGCGAATCTGTTGCCGAACAGCGCCGCGGCGGCATCCGACTGGAAATTTATTGACATCATTGCTCCTTCAGAGATGTTGAAACGCGGTTACGGTGGAGTTCTTCCGGCCGCAGGGACCGAGTCGTCGGCGGGTTCCGGAGTCAGCATCAGAATCGCGCCGCCGAGGAGGAAACACAGGGCTCCCACGAGTGTGCCGAGATTGGACAGCTGGGCGTTCCAGATATCGCCGCTCGACGGTATGACAAAGGCCGCGACGGCCGAGATGCCGAACGCAATGGAGCCGGCCATGTTGATCACCCCGATCTTCCAGGCGCCAGTCCTGTGACCGCCGGAAAGGGCGCCGCGACCGGCATCCCGCAACGCCACGCCACTTGCGACGAGGAAGGCGACTGACCCCAGCGCATCGGGTCGCCACACTCGCTGCTCGGTGAGCGCCGCACTGAGATTGGCCCGCAGTGTGTTTCCCGTACTCCAGTTGAACCACAGGGTTCCGGCAAGTTGTATCGCGCAAGCGATCCAGCCGAGATTCCGCGGTGCCCATACCCAGAACGAATGGCGCCGCGCGGCACTCACGTGAGGGAGCGCGTCAACGGCTTCGCGGTACTGCAGGAAGGCCGCACTGGTGAAGAACAGAGACCCGACGAAGAAGGTGAGTGCACACAAGTGCAATCCCACGGTGTCGGCGTATGACGGCACTGCCCCCAAGGCGAACAGACCCGAGCCAATGATGAACAACCAGGCGATCCATCGGCCCCGTGCAGTCGAACGGTTGACCCTCGAGTTTCCAGTTGCGTGGTCGGCCCTCCAGCGAGCCCGATCACGGATGCCTCCGACAGTGTCAGGCGCCTGCGAAGCCCCCGGGACGGGGAGCACATAGGTGATCACGAAGGCCACCGCTACCGCCATCACCACCTGGGGTGTCACGGCCACCCCGTCTACTCCCAGGAGCAGCGTGGCCAGCAGCGTCGAGGTCAATGGCAGCCGCAGCATGGCCGCGCACATGGCTCCCATGCCCATTCCGATCCCTGCCGCTAGATTCATTCCGGGCAACCCACTCGCAGCAATACCAAGCGCCGCACCGATGAACATCGAAGGGAACACCGGGCCGCCACGAAATGCGCTGAGTGAGAGCCCGTAGACCAACGTCTTGCAAACGATCAGCAGGACCAGCACAGCAAGCGAGTACTCCGCGGCATGTTCGACCAGCTCCGGAAGCGCGTCCTGCCCAGAGAACAACACTTGCGTGAAGCTTTGCCCGGAGATCAGCTGGTACGCCATCGCGGTGAGACCGATCAGCAAGCCGAGCGCAGACGTCACCAACACCCGGTTGAGATGCACGACGGGACGGAGCGACAGCGCGAGCCATCGGATCAACCAGCCCAAGAGCGCGCCGGCCGCGCCCATGACCACAGCCCAGCCCAACGTCGCCAAGGTCGGCGGAACCGCAGGCGGCACCACGGGCAGCGCCAGCGAGAAGCTGCCCAACCCGGTCCAGCCGTCCAGACCGACGAACACCAGCGCCCCGACGCCGGAAGCGAGCAGCCCGGGCAGGGCCATCAGGCTCAGTGTCATTCCCCCGATCCCGGCGGCCTCCATGATCAGGAATGCACCGAGGACGGGAGACCCGAGCAGGGTACTGATCGCTGCAAAGCTGCCAGCCGACGCCATGATCGTCAGCGCCATCGGTGGAGCGTCCTTCTTCACCAGGTGCACCGCCATCGCACCGAGGCCGCCACCGATCGCAATCAACGGCCCCTCGGGCCCGAGCACCGCACCCAAGCTGAGCGTGGTCAGCGCCGCAAGGACGATGCCCACCAGCTCCCGCCCGCTGGGCGGACCCCCGCCCGTCTTGAATCCGAAAGCGGGTGAGTGGCCACCGGTTCCCGGCAGATTTCGAATGGTCAACGCCGTCAACAGCCCGCACAGCACCAGCCACGGAACCGGCCACCATGCAGGAGCCGGACCCCCGAAGACCTGATTCGGCAGCCCGACGAAGACGAACTGCTGGAGTGCCGCGACCAAAGCGAGAAAGCCGTAGGCAAGGATCGAGATGGGAACGCCCAGCACCGCTGCCAGCACGAGCGCAGCAATGTACGGCCTGGAACGAATCACGACCATCGGGTCCAGACCGGGCGGCGACGCGGCAGGCTTGCTCATGCCAGACATCCCGGCGCGCCGGTGACGATCCGGATCTCCCTGAACGTCCTCCTGCGGGATCGAGGCGAATGGCAAACGGGGGCGCACAAGATTAAGGGAACGGTTTCAGTGTGCCGCCAGGAACAGTTGGGCATCACTTCTCCTTCCGCTGGCCGTCAGCTAGACGATAGGAGCCGCTAGTTAGATCTCACGCGCGGCAGAGGCTGGTCAGTCGCCTGTTCGCCAAAGCTAGCGCTTCCGGTTGGGGGCTGCCTTCATCCGATGCGGGTGAAATCGAATAGAAAAGCACCGCTGCCTGCCCGGACGTCGAACTGAATGAACTCAAGCACTGCCGCACCGAGGTTGACTGCCGGCTACATGGCCGGGACGACCTGTTCCAGCAGGCGCGTCCCAGCCTGCGGGCGTCAATGACGAAGCTGGAGGACGAACCTTTCAGGCCTGCGGTACTTAGGCTGTGGCGTGCGGGCTCATCGCGGAGCACTCGGCCGCGGCCCTCCGCTGGTCAAGCTAGGCTTGGACACTTTCCGGATCAATTTCAGCTGCCGCGCAGCTGGTCTGGTTGGGACACCCGATCGTTGCTAGCGTGGCGGAATGAACCCGTCGAAGGCCCCAGCCGAGATCCTCAGCATTGCCGGCAGCGAGGTTCGCATCTCGAGTCCGGACAAGGTGGTGTTCCCCCAACCCGGGCTGACGAAGCTCGACCTGGTTCGCTACTACCTGGCGGTCGCGGATGGTGCGCTGCGCGGCGCCGGCGGCCGCCCAATGGTGCTCAAGCGCTTCCCGAAGGGCATCGACGCTGAGCCGTTCTTTCAGAAGCGCGTGCCTGAAAACCACCCTGACTTCATCTACACGACAACGCTGCACTACGCGTCGGGGACATCAGCCGAAGAGGCCGTCATCCGGGATGCTGCGGGCCTGGCGTGGGTCGTGAATCTTGGATGCCTGGACCTCAACCCGCACCCCGTGCGCGCCGAGGACCTCGAGCACCCCGACGAGCTCCGGGTCGACCTTGATCCGATGCCGGGAGTCGACTGGTCGCAGATCGTCGACGTCGCCTACGTCGTGCGGGAAGTGCTCAACGACGTTGGCCTGGTGGGGTGGCCGAAGACGAGTGGGTCGCGGGGACTCCACATCCTTGTGCGCATCGCGCCTCAATGGTCGTACCGCAACGTGCGGCTCGCCGCCGAGACCCTCGCTCGCGAGGTCGAGAACCGCGCTCCCGGCCTCGCCACCGCGCGGTGGTGGAAGGAGGAGCGCGGCGAGAGTGTGTTCGTCGACTTTAACCAGAACGCCAAAGACCGCACCGTGGCTTCCGCGTACTCGATCCGGCCCCTGCCCGACGCCCGGGTCTCAACGCCGTTCACATGGGACGAGGTCACCTCCGCCCGGCCGGAACAGTTCACTGTGCGCTCAGTGCTCGAGCGCTTCGCCGACGTGGGCGACCCTCACGCCGGCATCGATGACGCGGTCGGCACCCTCGACGGGCTCCTCGCCTTGGCGGCCGAGCTCGGCCCCGCCGAGAAGCCGCCGCGCGGCGGCGACGGCTCCGGCCGCCGGAAGTCGATGATGCCGCTCATTGAGGTGGCCCGAACCAAGACCAAGCCCGAGGCGTACGCGGCGCTCGATGAGTGGAAGACTCGGCATGCGGACGTCGTCCCGGCCCTGCACCCGGCCGATGTGCTCGTCGACGGAATGCGCGGATCAAGCTCGCTCTGGTACAGGGTGCGAGTGAACCTGCAGCACGTCCCCGTAACGAAGCGGCCACCGCAGGAGGAGCTCATCGGCGACTACGACCCATGGGCCGGCAAGGACTGGCCGGGGCGCCCGGGGTCCTAACCCACTGACCAAGCCAACGGAACAACCCGGGGCTGCAAGGTGCAGCTTCTCCCCAGCCACTGTCACATCTTGCGGTTCCGGACGCGGAACAGCTCCCCGCCATGAACAATCGGCAGCGCCACTGCTGCCAATACCAAGCGAGGAGCCGGCTGCCCCGGCAACGGCCGCCAAAAGAAAAACCCCCGAAGGGGGCCCACAAGTCAACATTTGTCCACAACCAGAGGCCTACAGGCCTCCTTACGGAGAAAATAAGTGCCCGAGGTGGGATTCGAACCCACACGAGTTTCCCCGCCGCATTTTGAGTGCGGTGCGTCTGCCGTTCCGCCACTCGGGCATGCACCGGCCGCAAAAGTCGATCGTCCACACTGTGAAAACCGTCATGCTGCTTGGTGCGCGAATCTACTCTACATGCAGATAGGCTATTTCACGGAACCGACGCCATGGTGAATGGCAACGAAACAGTCTAGGAGCGCCAGTGCCTGAACAAACCGAGTCTGCCCCCGCTCGCCGCGTCGTCGTAGCGGAGGACGAAACACTGATCCGCTTGGATATCGTCGAGATCCTCCGCGGTGAGGGCTACGACGTCGTTGCCGAGGCCGACAATGGCGAAAAGGCTGTCGAACTTGCCCAGGAACTGCAGCCGGACTTGGTCCTGATGGACGTGAAGATGCCGGTGATGGACGGGATCACGGCCGCGGAGCAGATCGTCAAAGCGCGTATTGCCCCGGTGGTGCTGCTGACCGCATTCAGCCAAAAGGAACTGGTGGAGCGTGCCCGAGACGCCGGCGCCATGGCGTACGTGGTGAAACCCTTCTCACCGGCGGACCTGATTCCGGCCATCGAGATCGCGCTGTCCCGCCACGAGGAGATCACGGCGCTGGAGTCCGAGGTGTCTGACCTGCAGGAGCAGTTCGAGACGCGGAAGCTGGTGGAGCGTGCCAAGAGCCTGCTGATCACCAAGATGGGCCTGACCGAACCCGAGGCATTCCGGTGGATCCAGAAAACCTCGATGGACCGCCGCCTGAGCATGCGCGAAGTTGCCGAGACGATCATCAACCAGGTGAACTAGCCGGGTCTCCACGCGGCCGCGAGCGGCCTTGGTCGACCATCGACGTGAAAGAAAGAACGGGCTCCGGAAAATTTCCGGAGCCCGTTTCTCTATCTTGCGGCTAGGATACCGGCCACGGTCCGACCTTTTCGGGGCGCGGGTGCGAGTGCCCGTTGAGCACTTCGCCGGCGTCGGCCAAGTCTCCCACCCGATGGACCTTGAGCGAGTTGGTGGAGCCGGCCTTGCCGGGGGGCGAACCGGCGGCGATGACCACCAGGTCGTCGATCTCCACGAGGCCCCGTTCGTAGAGGATCCGGTCCACTTGGGCGGTCATTTGATCGGTGTGCTCCACGAATTCGACGACGAGCGGCTGGATCCCCCACGTCAGCGAGAGCACGTTCAGCGTGGACTGCAGCGGCGTGAAGGCGTACACCGGCCGGCCCGGACGCAGCCGGCTCAGCCGCCGGGCCGAGTCGCCGGACTGGGTGAAGGTACAGATGTACTTGGCATCCAGCTGGTCGGCAATCTGCACGGCCGCCCGGGTGATGGCGCCGCCGCGGGTCTTTGGCTGGCTGCCCAGCGGCGGCACGCGGTCCAGTCCGTGCTGCTCGGTGGACTCGATAATCCGCGCCATGGTCTGGACCGTTTCCAGCGGGTACTTGCCCACGCTGGTTTCGCCGGAGAGCATGACGGCGTCGGCCCCGTCGAGGACCGCGTTGGCGCAGTCCGAGGCTTCCGCCCGCGTGGGCCTCGGGTTGTCGATCATCGATTCGAGCACCTGGGTGGCAACAATCACCGGCTTGGCCCAGCGGCGGGCAAGTTCAATCGCGCGCTTCTGCACCAGCGGCACGTCCTCGAGCGGCAGCTCCACGCCCAAGTCGCCGCGGGCCACCATGATGGCATCGAACGCGTCGATGATCTCCCCGATCGCATCCACCGCCTGCGGCTTCTCGATCTTGGCGATCACCGGCACCCGCCGGCCCTCTTCGTCCATGATCTCGTGGACCCGCTGGACGTCGGCGGCGTTGCGCACAAAGGACAGCGCCACCATGTCGACGCCGGTCTTGAGGGACCAGCGCAGGTCGTCCTCGTCCTTCTCGCTCAAGGCCGGGACGTTGACGGCCACGCCGGGCAGGTTGATGCCCTTGTTGTTGGACACCACGCCCGCCACCGTCACTTCAGTGACCACTTTAACGTCGTCCACTTCAAGCGCCTTGAGCGCCACCTTGCCGTCGTCGATCAGCAAGGAATCCCCCACCTTGACGTCGCCGGGCAAGCCCTTGTGCGTCGTCGAGCAGATTTTGGCGGTTCCTTCCACGTCCTCGGTGGTGATGGTGAACCGGTCCCCCACCGCCAGGTGGTGGGGGCCGTCCACGAACCTGCCCAGCCGGATCTTAGGGCCTTGCAGGTCCGCGAAGATCCCCACCGGCCTGCCCAGCTCGGCGGATGCCTTGCGAACGTTGTCGTAGGTCTGCTGATGCACGCTGTAGTCGCCGTGACTCATGTTCATCCGGGCCACGTCCACACCGGCCTTCAGGACGGCCAAGGTGCTCTCATAGCTGGCGATGGCAGGGCCGAAGGTTGCAACGATTTTTGCGCGTCTCATATCTCTACCCTAATCAGATTGCGGCGGGCGCGCAGGCAATGCCATGCTAAGGCAGCACCGCGATCGGCCGGTCTTCCGGAGCAACCGGGGCGTGCAGCCGGGTGGTGCCGGTCAGCCACTCGTCGACGGCAGCGGCACAGGCGCGGCCTTCGGCGATCGCCCACACAATCAGGGACTGTCCGCGGCCGGCGTCGCCGGCTACAAAGATGCCCTCCACACTGGTCATGTACCTTCCGTCCCGGCCGACATTTCCGCGCTGGTCGAAGGCCGCGTCGACCTGCTCGCCCAGCGCGGCTTGCTCCGGCCCGGTGAAGCCCAGCGACAACAGCACCAGGTCTGCCGGGATTTCCCGTTCGGTGGCGGGCTTGGGTACCCGCCTGCCGCCCACGTACTCGGTTTCGGCAACCTTTAGGGCGGTGACGACTCCGTTTTCGCCCACATACTCAACGGTGGACGCAAGGTAGGTCCGTTCACCGCCCTCCTCGTGCGCGCTGGCCACTTCGAACAGCGTGGGGAACGTCGGCCACGGCTGATGCGCAGCACGCTCGGCCGGTGGCTGCTTGCCAATGGCCAGCGTGGTCACCGAGGCGGCCTGCTGCCGGTGCGCTGTGCCCAGGCAGTCGGCGCCGGTGTCGCCGCCACCGAGGATCACCACGTGCTTGCCCCGAGCGTCGATCTGGTCGGGAATCGATTCCCCGGCCACCACTCGGTTGGCCTGCACCAGGTAATCCATCGCGAAATGCACGCCCGACAGATCGCGCCCGGGCAACGGCAGGTCCCTCGGCACGGTGGCGCCGGTGGCGATCACCACGGCGTCGTAGCTGCGGCGCAGTTGATCCCAGCTGATGTCCTTGCCCGCTTCGATCCCGGTTCGGAAGCGCGTGCCTTCTGCGCGCATCTGGTCCAGCCGGCGGTCCAGATATTGCTTCTCCATCTTGAAGTCAGGGATGCCGTAACGCAGCAAGCCGCCGACTTTGTCGTCGCGTTCATAGACCGCCACGGTGTGGCCGGCCCTCGTCAATTGCTGCGCCACAGCGAGCCCTGCGGGACCGGAGCCGACCACGGCAATCGTGTGCCCGGTCAACCGCTCCGGAGCATGCGGCGTCACCCAGCCTTGGTCGAAGGCTTCCTCGATCACCGAGACCTCCACCTGCTTGATCGTCACTGCCGGCTGGTTGATGCCCAGCACGCAGGACGCCTCGCAGGGTGCCGGGCACAGCCGGCCGGTGAATTCCGGAAAGTTGTTGGTGGCGTGCAGCCGTTCAATCGCTTCCTGGCCCATGTCGCGCCAGGTCAGATCGTTCCATTCCGGGATCAGGTTGCCCAGCGGGCAGCCCTGATGGCAGAACGGAATGCCACAGTCCATGCAGCGGCCCGCCTGGCTGCGGAGCACGCCCTTCTCCTGCGCCTCGTAGACTTCCTTCCAGTCCATGATGCGCACGGGGACGGGACGGCGCGGCTGGGTCTGCCGGTCACGTACTTTCAGAAATCCGCGTGGATCAGCCACCGGTTACCTCCAGGATTCGGGTCCAGACAACGTCGCCGTCGGGGTCCAGCCCCTCGGTTTCGGCGTTCGCCCGGGCTTGAAGCACCGCCGCGTAATCGCGCGGCAGCACCTTGGTGATGCGGGTCAGCGTGTCTTCGAGGTCCTCAAGCAGCTGGGCAGCCAGCTCGGAACCGGTCTCCTCTGCCTGCTTCTTGAGCAGCGTGGCGATGGACTGTTCGTCCACCGCGTCCGGGCGCAGTAGTTGCAGTTCCCCGCTGTCCACGCCCTGCGTGTTCAACCGGGCGGGGTCCAAGTCCAGCACGTAGGCCACGCCGCCGGACATGCCCGCGCCGAAGTTGCGGCCGGTCGGGCCCAAAACCAGGGCCAGGCCGCCGGTCATGTACTCGCAGCCGTGGTCGCCGATTCCCTCGACGACGGCGGTGGCGCCCGAGTTCCGCACCAGGAACCGCTCGCCCACCTGGCCGCGCAGGAACATTTCCCCGCTGGTGGCGCCGTATCCGATGACGTTGCCGGCAATCACGTTCTGCTCGGACGCGAACGCGCTGGCCCTATCCGGCCGGATAATGATCCGGCCGCCGGAAAGCCCCTTGCCCACATAGTCGTTCGAGTCGCCCAGCAGCCGCAGGGTGATACCGGCCGGCAAAAAGGCGCCCAGCGACTGTCCGGCCTGGCCGGTCAGCGTGATGTCGATGGTGTCGTCCGCCAGCGCCTGAACGCCGAAGCGCTTGGTCACCTCGTGGCCCAGCATGGTGCCTACGGACCGGTCCGTGTTGATGACCTCCAGGCTGATCCGGACCGGCTCGCGCCGGGTCAGCGCATCGGCGCTCATGGCAATCAGCTGGTTGTCGAAATGCTTGTCCAGTTCATGGTTCTGCGTCGTCATGTTGCGCAGCGGTATATCGGCATCGGAGCCGTAGCCGCGCAGGATCGGCGCCAGGTCCAAGCCGTCGGCCTTCCAATGGTCGACCGCTTCGCGGGTATCCAGCAGCTCGGCATGGCCGATGGCTTCTTCTAGGCTGCGGAAGCCCAGTTCCGCCAGCAGCTCGCGCACTTCCTCCGCGATGAACTCGAAGAAGTTCACCACAAACTCGGGCTTGCCGGTGAAACGCCGGCGCAGTTCGGGGTTCTGCGTGGCAACGCCCACCGGGCAGGTATCCAGATGGCAGACGCGCATCATGATGCAGCCGGACACCACCAGCGGCGCGGTGGCGAAGCCGAACTCCTCGCCGCCCAGCAGGGCTGCGATCATGACGTCGCGGCCGGTCTTCAGCTGCCCGTCTACCTGCACCACCACGCGGTCGCGCAGTCCATTGAGGATCAGCGTCTGCTGGGTCTCGGCCAGTCCCACTTCCCAGGGGGCGCCGGCATGCTTGAGCGAGTTCAGCGGACTGGCACCGGTTCCGCCGTCGTGCCCTGAAACAAGGACGACGTCGGCCTTCGCCTTGGTCACGCCGGCGGCCACCGTGCCGATTCCAACTTCAGAGACCAGCTTCACGTGCACGCGTGCCGAAGGGTTCGAGCGCTTCAGGTCGTAGATCAGCTGCGCCAGGTCCTCGATCGAGTAAATGTCGTGGTGCGGCGGCGGCGAGATGAGGCCCACCCCGGGTGTTGAGTGCCGGGTCCGCGCCACCCAGGGGTAGACCTTCTGGCTCATCAACTGGCCGCCCTCGCCGGGCTTGGCTCCCTGGGCCATCTTGATCTGGATGTCTGTGGCGTTCGTCAGATACAGGCTGGTAACGCCGAACCGGCCGGAAGCCACCTGCTTGATCGCCGAGCGGCGCTCCGGGTCGAGCAACCGGTCCACGTCTTCGCCGCCTTCGCCGGTGTTCGACTTGGCGCCCAGCCGGTTCATTGCGATGGCCAGTGTCTCGTGCGCCTCTTGTGAGATGGAGCCGTAGCTCATCGCCCCGGTGGAGAACCGTTTGACGATGCTGGAGACCGGCTCGACCTCCTCCAGCGGAACCGCCGGGCGGTCGCCGGACTTGAACTTCAGCAGCCCGCGCAGCGTCATCAGTTCCTTGGACTGGTCGTCCACGCCGCGGGTGTAGGCCTTGAAGACGTCGTAGCGGCGTTCCCGGGTGGAATGCTGGAGCCGGAACACGGTCTCCGGGTTGAACAGGTGCGGCGCGCCTTCCCGGCGCCACTGGTACTCGCCGCCGGTCTCCAGCGTCCGGTGCGGGTCCTCGATCCCGTCGGACGGGTACGCCCGGGCATGGCGGGCCGCGGCTTCCGCCGCGATCACGTCCAGATCGACGCCGCCCAGCAGGGACTGCGTTCCGGCGAAGTACTGGTCCACCAGCGACTGGGACAAGCCGATCGCTTCGAACGTCTGGGCACCGCAGTAGGAGGAGACGGTGGAGATGCCCATCTTGGACATGATCTTCAGCACGCCCTTGCCCAGGCCCTTGATCAAGTTCTGCACGGCCTGGGCTTCGGTCACGCCGGGGAGGTGGCCGTTGCGGACCAGTTCCTCGCAGCTTTCCATCGCCAGATACGGGTTCACCGCGGAGGCGCCGAACCCGATGAGCACGGCAACGTGGTGGACCTCGCGAACGTCGCCGGCTTCCACCATCAGCGAGATCTTGGTCCGGTTGGCACTCTTGAGCAGGTGGTGGTGCACGGCGCTGGTCAGCAGCAGCGTCGGAATCGGCGCCCACTGGGCATTTGAGTCCCGGTCGGAAAGCACAATGAATTTCACGCCGCGGTTGACCGCGCCGGAGACCTTTTCGCAGATTTCCTGCAGCCTGGCCGCCAGCTCCGAAGCGCCGCCGTCGGGCCGGTAGAGGCCGCGCACCTTCAGCGTGACGCGGTTGCCCTCGTTGTCTTCCATCGCCGTGATCTTGGCCAGTTCGTCGTTATTGACCACCGGGAATTTCAAGGCCACCTGGGTGGTGCGTACTGGCCCGGTGGCCAGCAGGTTGCCGTTGGGGCCGATCGAGGAACGCAGCGACGTCACCAGTTCCTCGCGGATTGCGTCCAGCGGAGGGTTGGTCACCTGGGCGAAGGACTGCACGAAGTAGTCGAACAGCAGCCGGGGCCGCTTGGACAGCACCGCGATCGGTGTGTCGGTGCCCATGGCGCCGAGCGGTTCGGCTCCGGTGCGGGCCATCGGGCCCAGCAGGATGCGCAGCTCCTCGTGCGTGTAGCCGAACGTCTGCTGGCGTCGGTTGACCGAGGCCGTGGTGTGCACCACGTGCTCGCGCTCCGGCAGGTCCTCCAGCCCGATCATGTTCTCCTTGAGCCATTCGCCCCAAGGGTTGGCCGTCGCGACCTCGGCCTTGACTTCCTGGTCTTCGACCAGCCGTCCTGCCTCGGTGTCCACCAGGAACATCTTGCCCGGCGAGACCCGGCCCTTCCGGACCACCTTGGCCGGATCCACATTCACGACGCCGACCTCGGAGGCCAGCACGACCAGCCCGTCCTCGGTCACCCAGTAACGGGCCGGGCGCAGGCCGTTGCGGTCCAGCACCGCCCCGACGAGCTTGCCATCGGTGAAGGACACGGCCGCGGGGCCGTCCCAAGGCTCCATCAGCATGGAGTGGTACTGGTAGAAAGCGCGCCGCTCCGGATCCATCGTGGCGTGGTTTTCCCACGCCTCGGGGATCATCATCATGATGGCGTGCGTGATCGGCCGGCCGGAGAGCATCAGCAGTTCGGCGACTTCATCGAAGGAGGCGGAGTCGGAAGCACCCGGAGTGCAGATCGGGAAAAGCTCTTCCGGCGTATCGCCCAGCAGCGGGCTGTTCAGCTGCGACTGCCGGGCGCGCATCCAGTTGCGGTTGCCCTTGACCGTGTTGATCTCGCCGTTGTGCGCGATGGTGCGGAACGGCTGGGCCAGCGGCCAGGAGGGGAAAGTGTTGGTGGAGAAGCGGGAGTGGACAATGCCGAGCTTGGTCTTGAACCGGGGGTCGGAGAGGTCCGGGTAGAAGGGTTCCAACTGCGCCGTGGTCAGCATGCCTTTGTAGACGATGGTCTTCGATGACAGCGACGGGAAGTACACCCCGTACTTGTTTTGGGCGCGCTTGCGCACGCGGAAAACGCGGGCGTCCAGATCGTTTCGGCCGGCATTGCGGGGGTCCAGCCCCAGGAACACCTGGACAAAGTCGGGCATGCAGGACCGGGCCATGGCTCCGACCAAGTCGGCGACCACGGGCACTTCACGCCAGCCAAGTACGGTGAGGCCTTCGGAGGCGGCCAGGGATTCCACGCCGTCCCGCGCTACCGCGGCTTCGGCGCCGTCGCTGGGCAGGAAGGCAGTTCCGGCCGCGTAGTGGCCCGGCTCGGGCAGTTCGAAGCCCACCACTGCCCGGAAGAATTCGTCGGGGATTTGGGTGAGCAACCCGGCGCCATCACCGGTTCCTTCGTCGGCGCCGACCGCGCCGCGGTGTTCCAGATTGCGCAGCGCCGTCAGCGCCGCGTCGACTATGTCGTGCCCGGGTTCGCCCCTGAGGGTGGCGATCACGGCGAGGCCGCAGGCATCCTTTTCGTTGGCGGGATCGTACAGCCCGGTCTGTTCCGGGTAGGCGGCGAAACGACTGAACGGCGACTGCACTGTGCTGTGCTGGTGCCCGTGTCCGCCGCCGAGGCTGCGTGGGGTACTCGACCCCTTGAATGGAGGAGTCATCTGAACTTCCTTCTCCTAGATGTACGTGAGAAGGGGACGGCACTGGCCCCGCCCGGTTCAGCTTGCGGACAAGCCGGCCCGTGATGCACTGGGGATTCCGTGGCATGCTCCCCCGTGACAGCGCACTCGATGTTCAGGGTTTGGATGGGGCCGCAAGGATATTCGGTGCGGTCGATCAGCCACGACCGCCGGGAACCGCACTAGTGGTGCGCCTTGACCGGCGGATTATCCACGTCAGTGTGGTCGGCACGCTGCATTTCTGCCTCCGGTCGGTAGTCCGGGATGGTGCGTACCTGTTCGTTCCGGTCTGCCGATGAGGACCGACCGAACCGCAGAACCTGTCAGTTCTACGGTAGAGCGACGATAGCACGGCGGGAACCCTGTAACCCAGACTTTTCTGGATTTTTAACAAGGGTTTTCCAGATTGTTAACTGCGGACTCCTAGCGGATTTGAGACGACAGCACAAAGCCGCCGGAACGAACGCAGGTGCATTCGTTCCGGCAGCTTCTCGGGCTCGCTAGTCCTGTGTCCGGTTGTTCTCTGCCCTATCGGCCCTCAGCGGATCGGTGGTGGCTTGGGCGTCTGTGGCGGCAGGCTGCTCGCTGCTCGAACCGGGTTCTGCCGCGGGCGCCTCCCCGCCCTTCGCCTTCGCTGCAGGGGAAGACTCGGCGTCGCCGCGGGAGACGGGGACAGCGTCGTCGTCCGTGGAAGCGTCCTGGCGCACCTCGGCCGTTTCAGCGGCCGGTTCCACGCTATCCACATCATCAGTCGGTGCCCGGCCCGGCAGGTACACCGAATCGGTCTCCACGGTCCGCGGCTGCCGCGCGAGCACGATGAAGGTCACCACGGCAGCGACCAGCAGCAGCAGCGATGTCCACACGTTCAGGCGCTGGGTAATGCCGAGGACGGTGATCATCTCTGCATCGTCGATGCGCAGCATTTCGATCCAGATCCGGCCGAGTGTGTAGAACGCGACGTACAACCAGAACAACATGCCGCGGCGGAACTTGAAGCGCCTGTCCAGCAGCAGCAACAGTGCCACGCCGGCCAGGTTCCACAGCGACTCATAAAGGAAGGTGGGGT
Organism: Actinomycetota bacterium; assembly: GCA_051751385.1. Lineage (GTDB taxonomy): Bacteria > Actinomycetota > Actinomycetes > Actinomycetales > Micrococcaceae > Crystallibacter. The sequence goes on from JBNJKW010000005.1 coordinate 365,157, forward strand.
GGAACAACGTACCCGGCGCCGTATCGGCAGGGAAGTTGGGGTTGTCCGCGTCGATCTGCAGACCCCAGGGCAGCGTGGTGGGCGCGCCGAAGAGCTCCTGGTTGAACCAGTTACCCCAGCGCCCGATGGCCTGGGCCAGCAACACCCCGGGGGCCGCCGCATCCATGAAGGCCGGCAGCTTGATGCCTGCCCTGCGGCATGCGATCCAGGCGCCCAGCAGGCCGAAGGCCACCGCACCCCAAATGCCCAGCCCGCCCCGCCAAATCTGCGGAATGAGGGTCAGGTCGCCGTTCGGCCCGAAGTAGGCATCAGGCGAAGAGAAGACGTGGTACAGGCGGCCGCCGATGATGCCGAACGGGATGGCCCAGATGGCCGCGTCCCAGATGAATTCCTCCGGTCCGCCGCGGGCCTTCCAGCGGCGGCTGGTGAGCCACAGCGCGGCCACAATGCCCAGCAGGATGCACAGCGCGTAGGCGTGGATCGTGAGCGGGCCGATGCTGAATCCGGACCAGCCGGGGCTGGGGATGGATGCCGGGACGGCCATTGCAATAGTCGTGCTGTACACCAGATTCGTCCTCTAGGCCGAAGTTTGCGGGTCGGGGCGCGGCCGCGGGCGAACCGCTGACCCACCGGTCATTCTGTCAGGCCCGGGCCGTGCCTTCGCTCAGCCGCGCCGCCAGTGCGCCCAGTGCTTCCACACCGGAGTGGCCGAGTTCGGCCACCAGCGCCGTGCCCACGATGGCGCCTTCGGCATAAGCGCCAATCTCCCGCACGTGCTCCGCGTTGGAGACACCCAGGCCCACGCAGACCCGTTCAGCGCCGGCCTCGTGGGCGGCCTGGACCACTCGCTCGGCAGCGCTGGACACGTTCTCGCGGGCGCCGGTGACGCCCATGATCGACACCGCATAGACAAAACCGCGGCTCGCCTTGACGGTCATGGCCATCCGTTCCGGCGAGGACGAGGGAGCGACCAGGAACACCCGGTCCAGTCCGTACTTGTCCGAGGCCTCGAACCATTCGGCGGCCTCATCCGGAATCAGGTCCGGCGTGATGAGTCCGGCGCCGCCGGCCTCTGCCAACCGGCGGGAGAATTCGTCAACCCCCATCCGCATGACCGGGTTCCAGTACGTCATCACCAGCACCGCGGCGTCGCAGCGGGCGGTGATGCCGGCGACGATCTCGAACACCTGGCTGACCCGGAAGCCGTCCTTCAGCGCCTGGACCGTGGCGGCCTGGATGACCGCACCGTCCATCACCGGGTCGGAGTACGGAATGCCGATCTCGATGACATCGGTACCGTTCTCCGCCAGCGCGACGGCGGCATCAATGGTGGTCTGGACGTCCGGGTACCCTGCGGGCAAGTAGCCCACGAGAGCGGTCCGGCCCGCGGCCAGGGCGCGGTCGATGGCGGCCGCCGACTTGCTGGCGGTAGCGGTATTGTTCACAGCTGCTCTCCTTCGGAGCCGATTTCGGCCTCGGGTGATTCCTGCGGGAGAAGGCCGAACCACTCGGCGGCGGTGGCAACGTCCTTGTCGCCCCGGCCCGATAGGTTCACCACAATGATGACGTCCTGCGGATTGTCTTTGCCCTCGGTCAGGCGCTTGCCCACCCGCAACGCACCGGCCAGGGCGTGGGACGATTCGATCGCGGGGATGATCCCTTCAGTCCGGCACAGCAGCCGGAAGGCTTCCATGGCTTCGGTGTCGGTGACCGGTTCGTAACTGGCCCTGCCGATGTCCGACAGGTAGGAGTGCTCGGGCCCGACCCCCGGGTAGTCGAGTCCCGCGGAGATCGAATGCGACTCGACGGTCTGGCCGTCCTCGTCCTGCATCAGGTAGGAGCGGGCGCCGTGCAGCACACCGGGCCGGCCCAAGGTGATGGTTGCGGCATGGCGGCCGGTGTCCACGCCGTCGCCGCCGGCTTCGAAGCCGTACAGCGCCACCTTGCGGTCGTCCAGGAAGCCGTGGAAAATGCCGATGGCGTTGGATCCGCCGCCGATGCAGGCACAGACGGCGTCCGGCAGGCGTCCGGTCTGATCCAGAATCTGGGCGCGGGCCTCCTCGCCGATGACCTCATGGAAGTAGCGCACGAGTGCAGGAAAGGGATGAGCCCCGGCCGCGGTCCCCAGCAGGTAGTGGGTGTTGTGCACGTTGGCCACCCAGTCGCGCAGGGCTTCGTTGATGGCGTCCTTGAGTGTCTGCGACCCGGCCGTGACCGGAACCACGGTAGCTCCGAGCAATTCCATCCGGGCCACATTCAGGGCCTGCCGGCGGGTGTCTTCGGCACCCATGTACACGACGCACTCCATGCCGAGCAGGGCGGCCGCGGTGGCGCTGGCCACGCCGTGCTGGCCCGCCCCGGTCTCTGCGATGATCCGGGTCTTGCCCATGCGCTGCGCCAGCAGGGCCTGGCCCAACACGTTGTTGATCTTATGGGAGCCGGTGTGGTTCAGGTCCTCGCGCTTGAGGAAGATCCGGGCGCCACCGGCATGCTTGGAGAAGCGCTTGGCTTCGGTCAGCAGCGAGGGCCGCCCCGAGTAGTTCTTGTTCAGCTCGGTGACCTGGGCGATGAACTCGGGGTCGGCTTTGGCCTTTTCGAAGGTGCTTTCCAGCTCGTCCAACGCCGCAATCAGGGATTCGGGCATCCAGCGCCCGCCAAAGGCGCCGAAGTACGGACCGGGGGCATGGCGAAGGCTGCTTCCGGCGAGGAAAGCGTCGGCTGCTTCCTGTGGGTTTCCGGACTCGGCCGGGGTGTCGGGGCTCTGCGTCATGGCGGTCCTGTCTAGTGCTGGGGGCAGGCCGCGGAGCCACGGATGGCCGCTGCCTGCCCCTGAAGGATTCTTACGTCGTACGGGCCGTTGCCTCAGCGGCGGGCGGCAACGGCTTCGGAGCCGGCCGCCCCGAATTCGGCAACGGTCGCTTCCGGATCACCCATCGTGACCAGCGCTTCGCCCACCAGGACGGCGTTGGCACCCTGGCTTGCGTAGTCGCGGACATCGGCCACCGAGCGGACACCCGATTCCGCCACCACTACAGCGCCGGCCGGAATCCTGCCTGCCAGCTCCGCGAACAGCGAACGGTCCACGTCCAGCGTCTTGAGGTTGCGGACGTTCACTCCGATGATGCGTGCGCCAACGGCCACGGCCCGGTCGATTTCCTCGGCGGTGTGCGTCTCCACCAAGGCGTTCATGCCCAGGTCGTGCGTTAGCGCCAGCAAGGCTTTCAGGTCGGCATCGTTCAAGGCGGCGACGATCAGCAGTATCAGGTCCGCGCCGTGGGCGCGGGCCTCGAAGATCTGGTATTCCTCAACGTTGAAGTCCTTGCGCAGCAGCGGCAGGTCCACCACGGCGCGCACGGCGTCGAAGTCGGCCAGCGAGCCGTTGAACCTGCGCTGCTCCGTCAAGACGCTGATCACGGCGGCGCCGCCGCGTTCGTAAGCGGCGCCGAGTTCGGCGGGGTCGGCGATCGAGGCGAGCTCACCCTTGGACGGGCTCTTGCGCTTGACCTCGGCGATCACCTTCAGCGCGGCACGGGGGGAATCGTTGCCGCCCAAGGCAGCGTAGGCGTCACGCGGTGCGGGCGCTTCGGCGGCCAGTCGCTTGATCTCCGCGAGCGGTATCTGGGCGCGTCGGGATTCGAGGTCTTCCCGGACCCCAACGATGATGTCGTCGAGAACGGTCACGCTTAGTGTCCGCTGCCCTGGATCTTGCTGCCGTCCACGCCGTAGCCGGCCTTCTTCATGATCCAGCCAGCGATCAGGCCCAGGAAGATCACGACCACGCCGGCCCAAAAAATCACGTTCGACGCCATGGCGAAACCGATGCCGGACACGATGGAGCCGGCGATCATGATGAACACGCAGGTCCAGGCGGCGGGGCTGTTGCCGTGGCCGATGACTTCGTCGTGGATGCTGCCTGCCGGATCCGTCTTCATTGCGGTTTCGGTGGTGGTGGCGTGGTTGGCCATGATGTTTCTCCCTCTAAACGGTTCTGCTTCTTCATTCTGCCATTGTTTAGCGGCATGGCAGGCCAGTGTGACACGCTGGCCGGCGGCCCGGCTTCCCGTCCGGAGCCGCTGCCGGCGGTTCAGTCGGTCGGATCCTCGCCCCGGCTGAGCTGGTCCCAGCTGTCAATCTCGTCGACGCTGCCGGCCCGGTCGGAGGGCATGCCGTCGGCCTGTCGTTCAGCGGCCGGCACGTACTTCTTCGACGCCGCCCAGGACCGGCCGGCCAACACCAGCCAAATGGCCGTCGCCACCAGCAGGATCCCGGCCACGGCCGCGAGGTACGGAAAGGCAGTAACGACGACGGCGGCCTCTCCCCCGATCTGGCCGGTTGCCTCGCCGATGGCGGGCGAGGCGGCGGCGGCGGGATTGGCGATCACGGCCAAGCTCGCAGCGGCGATGCCGATGCCGGCCGCTGCCAGCAGCGCGGCGATCACGATGCGCGCAATCCGGCCGGCAATGGACGCCGCCAAGGCTGCCGCCAGCGCCACCAGGGCCAGCGCGGTCACGGCGGTGGCGGCATCGCTGCCGGCCACACTGACGTCCGGTGTCTGGACCCTGGTTCCCGGCAGGTGGGCGGTGAGCCATGTCTGTGTCGTCGTCCCGAAGGCGGCCAGCGCGACCGCGACCGCGGCGAGCACCACCATGCCCTTGCGCTGCCAGCGCGATTCGCCCGTCCTTCGCTCCGGCTCCCGGTCCTTGGCCGGCGTGGTCTTGTCTTCGCTCATTGCTGCCCCTTCACCGGCACGTGCGCCGGGTTGGCCTCGTGCAGCCGCGCCGCCAACGTCACCGCCCGCAGCGGTGCTGCCGCCTTGTTTACGGTCTCGAGCGCCTCGGCCTCCGGCTGGGAGTCGGCCACGATCCCGCCCCCGGACTGGACGTAGGCGGTTCCGCCGCGCAGCAGCGCGGAGCGGATGGCAATGGCCATATCCATGTCCCCGGCAAAGTCCAGGTAGCCCACCACGCCGCCGTAGATGCCGCGGCGGTGTGGTTCGAGTTCATCCAGCAGTCGCAGCGCGCGCGGTTTGGGGGCGCCGGAGAGCGTCCCGGCCGGGAACGTCGCGGCCAGCACGTCGTACGCGGTCTTGTCCGGGGACAGCCGGCCCACCACGGTGGAGACCAGGTGCATGATGTGGCTGAACTTTTCCACTTCCATGAACTGCGTGACGTCGACGCTGCCGGGTTTGCAGACCTTGGAGATGTCGTTGCGGGCCAGGTCGACCAGCATCAGGTGCTCGGCGCGTTCCTTCTTGTCCGCCAGCAGTTCCTCGGCCAGTTCCTTGTCATGTTCCACGCTGTGCCCGCGCGGCCGCGATCCGGCGATCGGATGCGTGATGACTTCATCGCCGGTCACGGTGACCAGCGCTTCCGGGGACGATCCCACGATTGAGTAGCCCACGCCGTCGGAGTCTTCCAGACTGAACAGGTACATATAGGGGCTGGGATTGAGGTTCCGCAGCACCCGGTAGACGTCCAGCGCAGCGGCCGAGCATTCGGCCTCGAACCGGCGGGAGATCACCACCTGGAACACTTCGCCGTCGACAATTGCTTCCTTGCCGCGGTCCACGGCCGCCAGATACTTATCGCGGGCCCAGCGGTGGGTCACGCTGTTCATCAGGTCTTCGGTGGCCAGCGCGGAGTCCTCCAGCACGGACACCTGCTGCGCCAGCGGCTCGGCCAGCTGGGCCAGCATGTGCTTGGCCCGCTTGACCGCATCCAGCCATGCCTCGTCGACGCGTTCGTCGCGGTTGTCGAAGTTGATCGCATTCGCGATCAGCGTGACCGTGCCTTCGGCGTTGTCGTGCACGGCCAGGTCGGTGACCAGGTTCATGGCAAGTTCGGGCAGGTTCAGATCGTCCTCCGGCGGGGAGGTCAGCTTCTCCCAGTGGCGCACGGCTTCCCAGCCGACAAAACCCACCAGCCCGGAGGTCAGCGGCGGCAGCGATTCGAAGCGTTCGGTGCGCAGCGCCTCCACCGTGGCGCGCAGCGCCTCCACCGGGTTGCCGTCCCGCGGCACGCCCACCGGCGGCTCGCCCAGCCAGTGCGCCTGCCCGTCCTTGGTGGTCAGCGTCGCCCGGGAATGCGCCCCGATAAACGAATAGCGCGACCAGACGCCTCCCACGGCAGCGGATTCCAGCAGGAAGGTGCCCGGCCGCTCGCCCGCAAGTTTGCGGTAGATCGAAATCGGGGTCTGGTCATCGGCGAGCACCTTGATGGACACCGGGATCACCCGTCGGTCCCGCGCCAAGGTGCGGAATTCTTCCAGGCTGGGGCTGATGACTCCGAGGTCCTGCATGCGTTATCCGTCTTTCGCTTCAGTCGCTGATCAAGCTGGGGTTGGGGAAATGTGCCGGCAGCTTCTTCAGCCGTCCAGCGCGGGTGCGTCGTCCGACGCCGGACGGCGGCCGGCAACAGCGCCGAGGTCGCGTCCGTCAAAGCAGGTGCGGGTGCCCGTGTGGCAGGCCGCCCCGACTTGGTCCACTTGGACCAACAGGGCATCGCCGTCGCAGTCCATCGCCACCGACTTCACAAACTGCACGTGCCCGGAGGTATCGCCCTTGCGCCAGTATTCCCGCCGCGAGCGTGAATAAAAAGTCACACGGCCGCTGGTCAACGTGCGGTGCAGTGCCTCATCGTCCATCCAGCCGAGCATCAGCACCTCGCCGGAATCGAACTGCTGGACCACCGCGGCCACCAGGCCGGCGGGGTCGCGCTTAAGCCGCTGGGCGACGGCAGGATCAAGGGCCGCCGGACCGGCGGCAGGCGGCAGGGTATTCGGGGAATCAGGCTGGGACGACATCCCTACAAGTCTAGTGCCAAGTCCCGGTCGCCCCTGCCCGCACCAGGGCGGCTTGGATGTACATGATTTGCGGCCCGAAACCGGCGGCTTCGTGCTAGGTTCAGAAGTGATGCATTACGTAAATCCGTCCCGTGAAGTCCTGGCCGAGACCTTGCTGGCTGCCGGGCCGGATTCGCCCACCCTGTGCGCGGGATGGAAGACGGCGGAGCTCGCCGCGCACCTGTATATCCGCGAACATCGGGTGGGGGCCGCACTCGGGCTGGCCTTTAAGCCGCTCGCCAAGGTTTCCGACGACGCCACCCGGAAGACGGCGGACAACGCCCGGGCAACGGCCGGCTACACCAAACTGGTGGAGGCCTTCCGCGCCGGGCCGCCGGCCATGTCGCCGCTGAAAGTCCCGGCCGTGGACAATGTGGCGAATCTGGTGGAATTCTTCGTCCATACCGAGGACGTGCGCCGTGCCACCGACCGCTGGGCGCCGCGCGCGCTGGACGAGGACTACTCGACGGCGCTGTGGGACCACCTGGTCAAGCGTGCCGCGCTGTTGTACCGGGGCGTGGATCTGGGCATCGTGCTGGTCCGTCCGGATGGACCGCGGCACGTGGCCAAGCGCGCGCCGGTTTCGGTGGCCATCGTCGGGGAACCCAGCGAACTGCTGATGCATGCCTTCGGCCGTACCAAGCACGCCTTGGTCACCTTTGAGGGCCAACCCGATGCGCTGGCCCTGCTGGAGAGCGCCGAAATCGGCCTCTAAGACGACATCGGCCTCTGAAACTCAGCGGACCGGGTAGCCCGCGTCCCGGATGGCCTGCTTGACCTGGGCAATCGCGTCGTCGGGACCAAAGTGGAACACCGAAGCGGCCAGCACGGCGTCGGCTCCGGCGGCCACGGCCGGCGGGAAATGCTCCGGCTTGCCGGCGCCGCCCGAAGCGATCAGCGGAACTTTCACAGCGGCCCGGACGACGCGGATCATTTCCAGGTCGAACCCGTCCTTGGTGCCGTCGGCGTCGATCGAGTTGAGCAGCAGCTCCCCCACTCCGCGCTCGGCTGCTTCCTTCGCCCATTGCACCGCGTCGATCCCAGTGCCCCTGCGGCCGCCGTGCGTGGTGACTTCGAATCCGGAGGCTACCGAGGGATTATCGGTGCGGCGTGCGTCCAGCGAGAGCACCAGCACCTGAGAGCCAAAATGGCGGGTGATTTCGTCAATCACGTCGGGCCGGGCAACCGCGGCGGTATTGATCGCGGCCTTGTCGGCTCCGAACCGCAGCAGCTTGTCGACGTCGGCGACTTCCCGCACGCCGCCGCCCACGGTCAGCGGGATGAAGACTTCCTCGGCGGTGCGGGCCACGACGTCGAACGTCGTTTCGCGGTTTCCGGAGGAAGCGGTGACGTCCAGGAACGTCAGCTCGTCGGCGCCGGCACGGTCGTACCGGTGCGCCAGTTCCACCGGATCCCCAGCGTCGCGCAGGCCTTCGAAATTAATTCCCTTGACCACACGTCCGGCGTCGACGTCGAGGCAGGGGATAACGCGGATGGCAACAGTCATGACTTACTCCGGAGCAATCAGATGCGGCAGGCGTGGATGGTGCTGACCAGAATGGCCCGGGCGCCGAGATCGTAGAGCTCATCCATGATCCGGTTGGTCTGGGTCCGGCGGACCATTGAACGCACGGCCACCCAGCCGGTGTCGCGCAGCGGCGAGATCGTGGGTGATTCCAGACCGGGGGTCAGCGTCGCGGCGGCATCCACCAAGTCCTTGCGGATGTCGTAGTCCATCATCACGTATTCGCGGGCCACAATGACCCCGCGCAGCCGGCGCATCAGCACGTCCAACCCGGGCGGAGGGGTCTCCCCGGAGCGGCCGATCAGCACGGCCTCGGATTTCAGGATGGGGTCGCCGAAGATCTCCATCCCCGCGGCGCGCAGGGTGTTGCCGGTTTCCACAACATCGGCGATGGCATCGGCAACACCCAGGCGAACGGAGGATTCAACCGCTCCGTCCAACCGGACGACGGAGGCTTCGATGCCACGCTCGGCCAGGTAGCTGCGCAGCAGCCCGTCGTAGCTGGTGGCCAGACGCTTGCCGTGCAATTGCTCGGCGCGGGAAAACTCCCCCATTGGACCGGCGAAGCGGAACGTGGATGTCCCGAACCCGAGGTTCATCAGCTCCACGGCCTCCACCTGGGCATCCAGGAACAGGTCGCGGCCGGTGATTCCAACGTCCAGGGTGCCAGACCCCACGTAGACGGCGATGTCGCGGGGGCGCAGGAAGAAGAACTCAATATCGTTGTCCGGGTCGGTCATCACCAGTTCGCGGGTGTCGCGGCGCTGGCGGTAACCGGCTTCCCCCAGCATGGCGGAGGCGGCCTCGGACAGGGATCCCTTGTTGGGAACAGCTACACGGAGCATGTGAAAGTCTTTCTGGAATCGGCTCGGCCGCAGCGCGGCCTTCAAGGATGGATTCGGCCTGGGTCCGGGCGGGGCGCCGACGACGGCGGCGTCCCGCTACAGATGCTTGTAGACGTCCTCCAGCTGCAGTCCCTTGGCGATCATCAGGACCTGCAGGTGGTACAGCAGCTGGGAGATTTCCTCGGCGGCGGCTTCGTCGGATTCGTGTTCGGCTGCCATCCAGACTTCGGCGGCCTCTTCGACGACCTTTTTCCCGATCCCGTGGATGCCGGAATCCAGCTCGGCTACCGTACGGGAGCCCTCCGGGCGCTGCTGCGCCTTGTCGCTCAGTTCCGCAAACAGGGATTCGAAGGATTTCACGCCCTTTAGCCTACGTCAGGAGCGCGGAACGGCGACAAACCGCCGTCCCCATTGTGACGAACCCCTCCGGCGCCGCCGGGCTGCCCGCTCAAACGCCGAGGCCCCGGAGCGTGGCGGCGGTTGCCAGCGCTGCGGTGACCGCTTCGTGCCCCTTGTCCTCGGTGGAGCCCTCCAGGCCGGCACGGTCCAGGCCCTGCTGCTCCGTATCGCAGGTGAGCACGCCGAAGCCCACCGGCTTGCCGGTCCGGACGCTGACATCGGTCAGGCCCTCCGTGGCGGCCTGGCACACGTACTCGAAGTGCGGGGTCCCGCCGCGGATCACGACGCCGAGCGCCACCACCGCGTCATAGTGCGGGGCCAGCCGCGCGGCGGCCACGGGCAGCTCGAAGGCGCCGGGCACGCGGACCAAGGCCGGGTCGTCGATCCCCGCCTCGGAAGCCGCGCGCAGCGCGCCGTTGACCAGGCCGTCCATGATCTGGGTGTGCCAGCTGGCGGCGACAATGGCGAGCTTCAGCCCGCCGGTCGCCTCCTGCAGGCCGGTGATGTCGATGACTGGGGCTCCGTGTCCGCTCATGTTCTTCCTTCGTGATTGTCTTGTGAGTAGTGGATGGTGTGGCCGGGGCGCAGGCGTCAGCTCTGCTGCACCGGTATGGTCTGCAGGACGGCCAGCCGGTGGTCCATGCGGTCCCGCTTCGTCTCCAGGTAGCGGCGGTTCTGCTCGCGGAAGGGAACTTCGGCGGTCACCATCTCCACTACCTCGATCCCCAGTGCTGCCAGCGTCACGCTCTTGGCCGGATTGTTGCTCAGCAGCCGGATGGACCCAATGCCCATGGCGCGCAGGATGGCAGCCGCAGCCGAATAGTCGCGCGCGTCCACGGGCAGCCCCAACTGCTCATTGGCTTCCACGGTGTCGGCGCCGGCTTCCTGCAGGGCGTAGGCCCGCATCTTGTTGGCCAGTCCGATGCCGCGCCCCTCCTGGCCGCGCAGGTAAAGGACGGTTCCGCCTTGCTCGCCAATCAGTGCCAGCGCCTGTTCCAGTTGTTCGCCGCAGTCGCAGCGGTAGGACGCGAACACGTCCCCGGTCAGGCATTCGGAGTGCAGCCGGACCAGTGGCTCGGCCGCCGGCCGGACCGGGGAGGTGATGCTCAAGTGCTCCACGCCGGTGGCGGCATCCGTCCAGGCCTGCGCCATGAAGTTGCCGAAGCCGGTGGGCAGCTGAACCGATGGCCCGGCCTCGACCGTTGCGATCGGCGCCTTTTCGCGGATCTCGTCAGTGGCCACGGTGCGCCGCCTTTGAGAGGGATGCCGGGGCCGCTGCCCCGGACAGGTGGTTCGCGAGGTCCTCGATCGAGACCAGCGGGCAGTTGTGCTCGTCGGCGAATGCCCGCAGGGCCGGCAACCTCATCATGTCCCCCTCGTCGTGCACCAGCTCGGCGATGACACCGACCGGCGCACGCCCGCCCAGGCGGCACAGGTCCACGGCCGCCTCGGTGTGCCCGCGCCGCGCCAGCACGCCGCCGTCGACCGCGCGCAAGGGAAAGACATGGCCGGGCCGGGTCAAGTCCGCGGCGGTGCTGTCCGCCGCGGCGAGCACAGTTGCAGTGCGCGCACGGTCCGCGGAACTGATCCCGGTGGTCACGCCGGCGGCGGCATCGCAGGACACCGTGTAGGCCGTGCCCTTGGCATCCTGGTTGACCTCAACCATCGGCGGCAGCCCGAGTTCGTCGGCGCGGTCCGCCGCGAGCGGCACGCAGATGACGCCCGATGTGTAGCGGATGGTCCAGCCCATCAGCTCAGGGGTGGCGGCGTCTGCGGCGAAAATAATGTCGCCTTCGTTTTCCCGGTCCTCGTCATCCACAACCACGACGGCGCGGCCCGCGGCGATCGCCGCCACGGCGGCTTCGATCGTGTCGAGCGCGATCCGCGGCTCCACGGCGGCGCTCATGCCCGGGCTCCCGGGGTAAAGGCCAGCAGTCGTTCGGCGTACTTGGCCAGCACGTCCACTTCCAGGTTCACCGTGTCGCCGGGCTGCTTCGCGCCCAGTCCGGTGTCGGCCAGCGTGGTGGGAATCAAGCCGACTTCGAAGAACTGCGTCGCCGCTGCTGCATCGCTGACCGCGGTGACCGTCAGCGAGACGCCGTCGACGGCGATGGACCCTTTCTCCGCGATGTAGCGGGCCAGCTCCGGCGGAACGGTGAAACGCAGCCGTTCCCAGTCGCCCAGGTCCTCGCGTTCGGCCAGCGCGCCCACGCCGTCCACATGCCCCTGGACCACGTGGCCGTCCAGCCGCCCGCCGGCCGGCACACAGCGTTCCAGGTTGACGGTCTGCCCCGGCTGGAGCGATCCGGTGGTGGTGCGGGTCAGCGTCTCGCCCATCACGTCCACGCTGACCCGGCTGCCGTCTAAGGCAACGGCGGTGAGGCACACGCCGTTGACGGCGATCGACCCGCCGAGCCCGAGCCCGGGTGCCGTCCGGGGCGCGGTGAAGGTCAGCACGGCGCTGTCGGTGGCTGGACTCAGGTCCAGCGATTCAATCCGCCCTTGTTCGGCGATGATTCCGGTAAACATTCACTTGCCTTTCTGGGTGCCGCGGAACGGCAGAGGTTCAAGGTGCAGGCGCAGGTCCGCGCCCAGTGTGCGGGCACTGCCGCCGGCGCTATCCCAGCGCCACCGGCCTGCCTCGGCCAGTGTCCCGATGCCGAGGTCGGCCACCGCGCGGGTGCCGGCACCAAGCATCAGGGGCGCCAGGTAGAGGACCAGTTCATCGATCAGGTCGGCGCGCAGGAAGGCCGAGGCGATGGTGGCTCCGCCTTCGATCATGGCGTGGCCAACGCCACGCCCGGCCAGTTCAGCCAAAACTTCGGCTGGATCATGCGTGGCCAGTTGCAGGAAGCGGCCATCGGTGCCGCGGACTGCCGCGTCAGCGGGCACCTTCCGGCGCCCCATCACGACCCGCAGCGGCTGGGCGGGCGTCTCCGCTCCGGCCCGGTCCCGGGCGGTCAGCCGGGGGTTGTCGGCGGTGATGGTTCCGTTGCCGGCGATGATTGCATCCGCGCGGGAGCGGATGCCGTGGCTGTCGGCCCGGGCTTCCTCCCCGGTGATCCATTGGCTGGTGCCGTCTGCTGCGGCGATCAACCCGTCCAGTGTCTGGGCGATATGCAGCGTGGTGAACGGCCGGCCTTCCCGCCGGGCCTGGAACCAGCGGTGGTTCAGTTCCTGGGCCTGTTCCGGCATCAGTCCGGTGCGCACGGCGACGCCCGCTGCGGCCAGCCTCTGCGCTCCGCCGGCCGCTTCGTCGGTGGGGTCGGCCGCAGCGTAAACCAGCGAACCGACGCCCGCTTCCAGGATGGCATCGGAGCAGGGGCCAGTACGGCCACGGTGATTGCACGGCTCCAGGGTCACCAGCATGGTGCAGTCCGCCAGCTCCGCTTCCCGTCCTGACGGCACATGGGCCAGCGCATCCACTTCGGCGTGCGGTGTGCCCGCTCCCCGGTGATATCCGGTGCTGATCACCTCACCGCGCGGGCCGATGATCGCCGCGCCGACCAATGGATTTGCGCCGCGAACCCCCTGCCCGGCGGCCTGGAGCGCCAACTCCATGCCGAGCTGCTCCGCCGTCGAAAATTGCTGGCTGATGCCAGCGGCTGGCTGGCTCATGGCACACGCACCGGCTCGTCGTCGCCGCCGGCCTGTGCCGGCTGCCCGATCCGCGGATCTGGGTGCAGCGTCTGCACCTCGGGCTTGGCCAGTGCATTGGCCCGCCACCAGACGAAGAATCCGACCAGGGTGAAGCCGCCGTAGAAGAGATACATGAAGGCGCTGGCGTAGTAGCCGGCGCTGAACAGCAGCGGCACGCCCACAATGTCCACCGCGACCCAGATCAGCCAGAATTCAACCCAGCCGCGGGCCATGCCGTAGGTGGCCAGCAGCGAACCGACGAAGGTCCAGGCGTCGGCCCACACCGGCTCGTAGGAACCCAGGGCAGCGAAGACCGGGGTCAGGGCGACAGTGCCCAAGAACAGTGCCGCGACCAGGCCAACGCGCGCCTTGCCGCCGGCCCACTGCGGCGTGATGGCGCTGCCGGTGCCGTTGCGTGCGGCGCGCCAGCGGTTCCAGCCGTACACGGCCACCGCAATAAACATGATCTGCCGGCCCGCCTGTCCCAGCAGGTTGGCCGTGCTGGCGGAGCCGAACAGCGAGCCAAGGAAGACCGTCAGCAGCAGCAGGTTGCCGATGATGCCCACCGGCCAGGCCCATACTTTGCGGCGCATGCCGCCGAGGGCGCTGAGGAGTCCAAAAATGTTTCCCAGAACTTCGCGCAGCAGCAGTGAGCTGCCTGCAACGGGAATCTGAGCTTCAAAGAGCCACCGCAGAAAATCCATGCCGTTCCTTTCGAGCCGCGGCGGCTCCGGGGGAACGACAGTGCGGTAGGTCCGGGCGCTCGGGATAAACGGTCAGTGACCGTACCCGGTGGCCCATGGCTGCCACCTGTACGTGCTTCTCCCATCCAGACTTTAACTGTCGGTACCGGAATTCCACCGGTTCAACCGTGGCCTCGGGTTCCGGGTGGAACTTTCGGCAACGGGTCGCGGACTATAACCGCCGGTTCGGACTTACACCGACCCCGGAGCACGTTGTGTTTGCGTAACTATGCTCTCATAACTACTGCAGGGGGTCCCGCATTCCCGTCACATCGTGTAATAGCGCTCACAGGACCTTGGCGGCGGCCCGCAGCGAGGCGATGGCTTGCTCAGGATCCGCCTGGCCGTAGACGGCGGAGCCGGCAACGAAAACCGTCGCACCGGCCTCGGCCGCCCGCACAATCGTCTCCTCGGTGACGCCGCCATCCACTTGAATGGCCACCGGCAGCCCGGAGCCGGCCACCGCGTTCGCGGCCTTGCGGATCTTGGGCAGCGTCACATCCAGGAACGCCTGGCCGCCGAAGCCCGGTTCAACGGTCATGATCAGCAGCAGGTCCATCTCGGGCAGCAGATCGAGATACGGCTCGACGGCGGTGGCCGGCTTCAGGGCCATGCCCGCCTTCGCTCCATGGAACCTCAGTTCCCTGGCCAGCCGTACCGGCGCCTTCGCCGCTTCCACATGGAAGGTCACCGATTCGATGCCGGCCTCGGCATAGGCGGGCGCCCATAGGTCGGGATCGGCAATCATCAGGTGCGCGTCCAACGGCAGGCTGCTGACTTCCTGGATCCGCTGCACCACCGGCAGCCCGATGGTCAGGTTCGGCACGAAGTGGTTGTCCATCACATCCACGTGCACCGCATCGGCGGTGCTGATGCGCTGCAGTTCGGCTTCGAGGTTGACGAAATCAGCCGAGAGGATGCTGGGGTTGATGCAGCAATGTGCCATCGGATGCTTGCCTGCCTGTCTTGGTGTTGTTGGAGTGGGGGAACCCGTGCGGGTCGATCCGGTGCGGGTCAGTTGCTTCGGCGCAGCAGGGCCATGAACATGGCATCGGTGCCGTGGCGGTGCGGCCAGAGTTGCGTGGTGGTCCCGCCGGCCCGGCCAACCGTGTCCCCGCCCGGTTGTCCTGCGTCGAGATGGCCCGGGACGCTGACGCCGTCGAGGACGGCCGACGTGTCCAGCAGTTCCAGCCCGGGGTGACGGCGCAGCAGGTCGGCGACCACCGCCGTCGTCTCCGCCGGGTGCGGGGAGCACGTCACGTAGGCGATCAGGCCGCCCGGCTTTGCGGCTGCGACCGCGGCTTCGAGCAGTTCGCGCTGCAGCGGACCCAATTGGGCAACGTCGGAAGGCTTCCGGCGCCAGCGGGATTCCGGCCGCCGCCGGAGGGCTCCCAAGCCGGTGCAGGGCGCGTCCACCATGATCCGATCGAACTGGCCCGCATATTGGTCGCCGACCTCGCGGCCGTCTCCCGTGCGGATCTCCCAGATGTCCGCCGGGACCGGCGCCAGCGCCTTGCGGACCAACTCGGCACGGTGCACGGCTACTTCATTGGCCAACAACGTGGCACCCTGTTTGGCGGCCAGCGCAGCGAGCAGGGCCGCCTTCCCGCCCGGGCCGGCGCAGAGGTCAAGCCAACGCTCGCCCGGCGCTGCCGGGCCTGCTGCGGCCAGGGCTCGGGCCACCAATTGGGAGCCGGCATCCTGGACGCGGGTGGTTCCGGCCCGGACGCTGGCCAGTCGGCCCACGTCGCCGCCGGCATACAGGGCGGAGCCTTCGACGAGTTCTCCGGGCTCGGCACCTGCCTCGACTGCCTCGTCCAACGTGCCTAGTCCGGGCAGCGCCACTAAGTTCACCACGGGCGCGGCGTTGTCGGCGGCCAGCAGGTCTTCCAATTCGTCCACGCTGCGGCCGTGGGCGGCCAGCGACTGCCGCAGGGCGCGCACGATCCATTCCGGGTGGCTGTGTTCCAAGGCTGCGGCCCTGACCGGGTCCGTCTCCCCCGCCGTCAGTTCGGCGGTCCAGCCGCTGAGGTCGTGCGCGGTCACCTTGCGCAGCACGGCATTGATGAGCGACCCCGGCCCGGCACCGATCACCGCACGGGCCAGGCTGACGGTCTGGTCCAGGGCGGCATGGGCCGGCACCCGCATGGCCAGCAGCTGATGGGCGCCCAAGCGCAGCGCATCAAGGATCGCCGGGTCCAGCTGATCCAGCGGGCGGTCGACACAGCGGGCGAGAATGGCATCGTAGGTGCCCAGGCCGCGCAAGGCACCGTAGGCCAATTCCGTGGCGAAGCCGGCGTCCCGCTTGTCCAGCCGATGTTTGCGAATGCTCGCGGGCAGCACCAGGTTCGCATATGCGTCGTCCCGTTCCACCGCGCGCAGCACCTCAAAGGCGGCCAGTCGGGCCGGATCTGCCGTCCTCGACCGCTGCGACGGAGCCGACTGCGAGTAGTGCCGGGTGCCGCCGCGGTTGCGCTCCCGCCCGGCAGCATCACGTCGTCCGCTCCCCTGGCCTCCGCCGCCTTGCCGGCCGCGTCCCTCGTTGTTGCCGCGGCCGCTGTTCCGGCCGCCTTCATTCCGGCCGTTCATTCGAAGTGCACATCCTCACGCTGCCCAAGCCCGCGGGCCCAGTCTGCAGCATCCATCATCTTTTTACCTGCCGGCTGGACCTTGTCCAGCTCAACCGCGTGGGAGCCGGTACCCACCAGGGCAGACGCCGACGATCCGCCGGACAGCCTCACTGCCCCGGGCGGCAGATCCCGGGTCTCCGGCCGCGGTCGGACCGGTCCCAGCTTGAAGCGCTGCCCATCGAGCATGGTCCAGGCACCGGGCTCGGGGGTCACACCATTGATCCGGCGGCGGATGGCCAGCGCCGGCTGCCGCCAATCGATGTGCCCGTCCTCCAAGGACAGCTTGGGGGCCAAACTGACGTCGCCGGACTGCGCCACGGCCGCGGCTTTGCCCGCGCCGACGGTTGCGAGGGTTTGGGACAGCAGCACGGCGCCGCTGCGGGAGAGCCTTTCCAGCACGTCGCCGCTGGTGTCCTCCGGGCGCAGCGCCTCGGTCAGGGTGCCGTAGACCGGGCCGGTATCCAGCCCCTTTTCCAGCAGAAAGGTGGAGGCGCCGGTGACATCGTCGCCGTGGATGATGGCGTGCTGCACCGGCGCGGCACCGCGCCAGGCGGGCAACAGCGAGAAGTGCAGGTTGATCCAGCCATGTTCCGGGATGCCCAGGGCCGCTTCCGGAACGAGGCCGCCATAGGCCACGATGGCCGCCACGTCCGGAGCGGCTGCCCGGATGGCATCCATGGTGCCCTGATCGATCCGGTTGGCCCGGATCACCGGCACACCCAGTTCGACGGCGCGGGCCGCCACCGGCGAAGGAGTTATGATGCGTTTCCTGCCCACCGGCGCATCTTCCCGGGTGAGCACCGCCACGATCTCGAAACCGTCCCGGACGAGCCGGTCGAGGGACGGCACCGCCACGCCCGGCGTGCCGGCGAAAAGTACGCGCAAACCGCTTGCGGTCATACCAGCGGCTGCCCGAAGGAACCGGTGCGTGACTGTGCCGGTCCGCGGCTGAAGCCGGAACCAACGTTTGCGGCCCGCTGGGCCTGGGTTTCACCGGCCACTTCGTTATAGCCCGCATTGCGGATCGAGCGCAGCGCGTTCTTCCGGTCCTCGCCGGTGAGGTGGTCGATGTAGAGGATCCCGTCCAAGTGGTCTGTCTCGTGTTGGAAGCAGCGGGCCAGCATGCCCTCGCCCTCGTACTCCACCGGGTTGCCGTGCATGTCCTGGCCCGTTACCCGCGTCCAGCGGCGCCGGCGCACCGGATAGCCCAGCGCGGGGATGGACAGGCAGCCTTCGGCCACGTCCTCTTGGAAGTCGTCGCTGAGCTCAAGCACCGGGTTGATCACGTGGCCCCGCTGGCCACCCACGCGGAAGGTAAAGACCCGCAGGCTGACGCCAATCTGCGGTGCGGCCAGCCCTGCTCCGTCAACGTCCTCCATGGTCTCGTCCATGTCCGCCACCAGCTTGGCCAGTTCCGGCCCGAACCCGGTCACCGGTTCCGCCTTGGTCCGCAGGACGGGGTCGCCGATAATCCGGATGCTCAGGATCGCCATGTAGTTCTTGTCCTCCACTGCTGCCGCGTAGACGGCGCTGAAAGTTATTGGGTTCCGGTCCAGTTTAGTGGGCCGGCTGGGCCGCCTGCAGGGCCGGGGACGGAGGCGCGATCGGCAGCAGCGCGCGGCCGGCTTCCGACACCTGAAGATGCGTCTCCCAGGCACGGCGCAGCGAGCAGAACCGGTACCAGTGCCAGCGGAGCACCTCAGGGTTGGCCCGCATGGGCCGGACTTCAGTCTCGCCGATCGCCACGCCCAACAGCAACGGATCGTCGCCGTGCGCCCACGGCTCCCAGCTTCCCGCCACGCCGTCGACCAAGGACTCCTGTGCCTTCATGCCCGCCACCAACTGCATGACCACTTTGTCATTGAGCGCTTTGACTTGGCCGTTACGGTCCGTCCCCTTGGTCTTGAAGTCGATCAGGCAGGTACGACCGGCGATCTTGGCCACCAGGTCCAAGGTGCCGGCGTACCCCACTTCCTGGTTCCAGACGGTGATCTCCGGAGCGATCGGCTCCACCGAGTAGAGCTGCCACCATTCGTCGAACCTGTCGGCGAACGCCTCTTCGCCGTTTGCCTTCAGGGCCTCCCGGGCGCCGGCGACGTCATGGTCCTTGTCCAGCGCCCGTAGCGCCACCTGTTCGCAGTACCCGTGGACCCGGTCGCCGCGCAGCGCCGCCGCGTCCCGGTAGCGGTCGGCCGCCAGCGTGGCTTCTTTTGCCAGCGTCCGCAGCCGCCCGGGATCTCCGGCGGCTTCGGCCAATCTGGCGTCCGATGCCAGGGAGGTGGCCGCCATGTGGGCAAACCAACCGTCAAGGGTGGTCGGTTCCTGCGCAATCACCGTAGTGATGGAAGGGACCGACGGCGGTTCCGACGTGGAGCGCGCGTACATCCGGCCGTTGGCGGTGGAATGCGCAAGGAGTGGTGCAGTCATAAAGAGATCTTCTCAGGTTCCACTGACAGTTCCGGTCCGCAGTGCACCGTTGCGGCTCCTCCGCTCCGACCAGGCCTTCGCGTCTCCGGCGGTGAGTTAAACGAACATCCCGGCCGGGCTGCTGCCTGGCCGGGATGTTTGTTTTGCGGTGGGCGATACTGGGTTCGAACCAGTGACCTCTTCGGTGTGAACGAAGCGCGCTACCACTGCGCCAATCGCCCCTGATGTGCTGCGGAGGCGTCGAACGCTTCCTGCAACGTGTAGAAATGCTAGCTCACAGGTCCGGAGAATCAAAAATCGCCGGGCGTGCGGCCGGTCTGGCGGCTGCCAGCCTCGGCGCCTCTGCGCTGAACCCTAGGCGCGATGCCCCTTTCGGTGGGCACCGCCGTCGTGAATTAGACGCCTTGGTTGCGCTGACGTTTCACTCGCCGGTGATGCCGATTGGACGAAGCGGCAAAGGTCCTATAGAGTTTTTACTCGTTGGAAATCACAACAACGCCGCGAGCTGTTCCACTGACGGTTCGCGGTCAAAGTGATGAATAACTTCTGCGGACGTAGCTCAGCTGGCTAGAGCACCACCTTGCCAAGGTGGATGTCGCGGGTTCGAATCCCGTCGTCCGCTCGCAAGTCACTGTTTAGTGCCAGCTTCGCTGGCCGGTCCTAGGGCAATTGCTTTAGGCGCGGTGGGGTGGCCGAGAGGCGAGGCAGCGGCCTGCAAAGCCGTATACGCGGGTTCGAATCCCGTCCCCACCTCGTGCGGTGGCACGGCAAGCAGGCAAACATCTCGTGAGAGATCACGGGCGATTGGCGCAGCGGTAGCGCGCTTCCCTGACACGGAAGAGGTCACTGGTTCGATCCCAGTATCGCCCACTGAAACAGGCCGGAGTGATCCGGAACGGTTTCGCGCGGACGTAGCTCAGCTGGCTAGAGCACCACCTTGCCAAGGTGGATGTCGCGGGTTCGAATCCCGTCGTCCGCTCCAGTTTTTTCTTCAGTTCCTCCAGCGCCCGCCTCGGGCAGACCGGGGCGATTGGCGCAGCGGTAGCGCGCTTCCCTGACACGGAAGAGGTCACTGGTTCGATCCCAGTATCGCCCACCATCGAACGGCTCCCTTCAGCGGGAGCCTTTGTTGTTTAAACTATTGAGCACCCGCCGCGGAGTGCCTACGATTAAATGGCAGGGGCGAAAGGCCCCCCGTCGGAAAGGAGGTGCCAGTGTCATTATTTGACGAGCTCAAGGGCAGGGCAGGAGCACTCAAGGACAAGGCAGCCGGTCTCGTGGGAGAAAACTCTGACACGATCAAGGGTGCCGTCGGCAACGTCGGTGGATACATCGACACCAAGACCGACGGTAAGTATTCCAAGCAGGTAGACGGCCTGAAGGCCAAGGCATCCGGTTTCGTCGACTCGTTCGGCCGCACGGATGGCCAGGCGCCGTCCGACGGGAACACCTCGTCCAACTAGTCCTTAGCACGCCATGGAGGGTGCCGGACCGCCGGGAGGCGGCGCCGGCGCCCTTCTTCGTTGAGGGCCTACACCGCTGCTTCGCCGGCCTGGCCCTCACGGGCCAGCGCGGTCAGGCGGGACACCGCACGGAAGTACTTCTTCATGTAGCCGCCGGACATCATTTCCGGCGTGAACAGCTGATCGAACGGCACGCCGCTGGCGATGATCGGCACGTCCTTGTCATACAGGCGGTCGGCCAGCACCACGAACCGCAAGGCCACGGCCTGTTCGGAAATGGTGTGCACGTTGTGCCAGGCAACCGCGTCCACGCCGTCGAGGAACTGGCGGTAGCGGCTGGGATGCACGCCCTCCAAATGGCTGACGAGGTCGGAAAATTCGTCCGCGGCCACCACCTTGCCGTCGAAATCATGCAGCCGGCGCTTGAGGTCATGGTCGCTGAGCGGTTCCGGAGCGGCCGGCAGTCCGCGGTGCCGGTAGTCTTCGCCATCCACGCGGATGACGTCGAACTGGTCGGACAGCACCTGGATCTCGCGTTGGAAGTCGACGGCGGCAAAGCGACCGTCCCCCAGCGAACCCGGCAGGGTATTGGAGGTGGCGGCAAGCTTGACCCCGGCATCGGCCAGCTCCCGCATCAGCCGCGACATGAGCACCGTGTCACCCGGATCATCCAGTTCGAACTCGTCGATGCAGACCAGGCGGTAGCTGCTGAGGGCTTCCACGGTTTTGCGGAACGACAAGGCGCCCACCAGGTTAGTGTATTCGACGAAGGTGCCGAAGGCCTTCGGCCCATCCACCGCGTGCCACAGCGAGGCGAGCAGGTGCGTCTTGCCGACGCCGAAGCCGCCGTCCAGATAGATGCCGGCGCGGCTTTCCGGCTTGGCGCCGCCAAACAGCTTTTTCAAGCCCTTCGGCTTGGGCCGGTCGACGGCAGCGGCAAAGTGCTGCAGCGCTTTGACGGCCGCGGCCTGGGACGGCTGGGCCGGATCCGGACGGTAGCTGGTGAAGGACACTTCGCCGAAGCGCGGCGACGGGTGCAGGCCCGCCAGCAGTTCGTCCACGGACACTTTGGGGGTCCGGCGTGAAAGCTGTTCAATCTTGGGCACGTGAAGCTTCGCTGCTTTCCTGACATGGATTTGGAGACATGGCGGACGGAAACGCCGCCAGCAAAACGATACGCTACCCGCGCCAATCAGGGGCAGTTGGTGTCGGCCCGGAAGCTTTTGACGGCTCCGGTGGTTAGGCTAAACAGAAGTCCCACGCCGTCTTGCACGGCCCCTGCACGCTACGGAAAGGTCCTGCCATGCCCATTGCCGCTGAGCAGAACGAGAAGTTCGCCGCCTACGCCAACCCCGACCGCCTGGTCTCGACGCAATGGTTGGCGGACAACCTGGGCACGGACGGGCTGGTGGTAGTGGAATCGGACGAAGACATCCTGCTGTATGAAACCGGGCACATTCCGTCAGCGGTGAAAATCGACTGGCACACTGACCTCAATGACCCGATCACCCGCGATTATGTGGACGGAGAAGGCTTCGCCGCGCTCCTGGGCTCCAAGGGAATCAGCCGGGACACCACCGTGGTGCTCTACGGCGACAAGAGCAATTGGTGGGCAGCCTATGCGCTCTGGGTCTTCGCCCTGTTTGGCCACGAGGACGTGCGGTTGCTGGACGGCGGCCGCGACAAGTGGATAGCGGAAGGCCGCGAACTGACCACCGAGGTGCCGCAGCCGGCACCGGTGGAATACCCCGTCGTCGAACGGAATGATGCGCCGATCCGGGCCTTCCTCAATGATGTGCTGGACCACTTCGGCAAGCCGCTGGTGGACGTCCGCTCCCCCGAGGAATACTCCGGCCTCCGCACCACCATGCCGGCCTACCCAGAGGAAGGCGCGCTGCGCGGCGGCCACATCCCGACGGCGGCGTCCGTCCCGTGGGCGCGGGCCGCGGCCGAGGACGGCACGTTCCGCACGCGTGAAGAGCTCGAAGCCATCTACCTGGGCGATGCCGGCCTGAAGCCGGGCGACGACGTGGTGGCGTACTGCCGGATTGGCGAACGCTCCAGCCACACCTGGTTCGTGCTCAAGCACCTGCTGGGCTTCGACACGGTCCGGAACTACGACGGCTCGTGGACGGAATGGGGCAACGCGGTTCGGGTGCCGATCGTCAAGGGCGATGAGCCCGGCGAGCTCCCCAATTCGGTCCGCTGAGGAATAGCCGTCCGGCGCTGAGCGTTAACGTATCAATCCCGAAACTCCCCCAGAGAGCGCAACGTAACCTGATGACTGTGTCGCCCCAGACCATTCCCGAATCGCTGGCCGAGATTATCGACGATTTCCAGGCCGTCACCGAGGCCGAACGGCTGCAGTTGCTGCTGGAATTTTCCCGCGAACTGCCGGAACTGCCGGAACGCTTCGCCGGGCATCCGGAACTGCTGGAACAGGTGGTGGAGTGCCAGTCGCCGCTTTTCCTCACGCTGGAGCTGGGCGACGACCCGGACCAGGACGTGCAGATCTACTTTTCGGCACCACCGGAGGCTCCGACCACCCGCGGCTTCGCCTCGGTGCTGCACGAGGGGCTCAACGGGCTTCCGGCCCAGCAGATCCTGGCTGTGCCGGACGACATCGCCGAGCACCTGGGCCTGACCCGGGCGATCACGCCGCTGCGGATCCGGGGCATGTCCGCCATGTTGTTCCGGATCAAGCGCCTGATCTCCGAGGCCCGGCAGCTGCGCGCAGCCTCGGCCTGAGCGTGGCCAAGCACAAACCATCCGCCGGAACCCCCGCCACCACGCTGCTGCAGCGGGCGGGGGTTCCGCATCTGCTGCACAGTTATCCCCACGATCCCTCGGCGTCCAGTTTCGGTTTGGAGGCCGCCGAGGCGTTGGGCATGGATCCGGCACGGGTGTTCAAAACGCTGATGGCCACGCTGGACGGAACGCTGGCGGTCGCCATCGTGCCGGTCAGCTCCAACCTGGACCTGAAGAAATTCGCTGCCGCCTTGGGCGGCAAGCGGGCGGCCATGGCCGATCCTCAGGTGGCTCAGCGGCGCACCGGCTATGTGCTGGGCGGCATCTCGCCGCTCGGGCAAAAACAGGCCAGCCCCACGGTGCTGGATTCCACGGCCCCGCGCTTCGCCACCATCCTGGTGTCCGGCGGACGCCGCGGCCTGGACATCGAAATCGCACCGGACGACCTGGTCGCGCTGACACAGGCCGCCGTCGCGCCAATCAAGACCGGCTAGCCAAGCAGCCGCGGGCCCGCTGCCCGGCGCACCAATGAAAATGGGGCTGTCTCGCTTGGGTATGTACACTGGGCGCCACATTGGTGCCCAACCGGTAAGCAGCCTCATGCTCAGAAATCGTGAGGCGCGGAAAACCGGGCGAGCCAAGAGCAGAGCATCAGAGCCGCTGGACGTCGACGGCCCAATGTGGCGCGGGCTGTAGGCGCCGGGCCTTCAACCATGGACGCGACGATGGGCCGGCTGGCAGTTGGCTCCCCGCGCCCTCGTGGAGGCGGAGATGCGTTGCAGGATCAGCTTTGCCGCAGCACACCGCTCAGGAAGGACGTGACCACGCGCTCCCAGCGTTCCGGGTCCACGTTCCATTCCCGGGTATGCCCGGCCCCGCTGAAACGCTCGAACGTGACCAGCGGGTTCTTCTCCGCCAGGGCCGCGGACGGCCCGTACGGCACAAAGTCGTCGTTCTCGCTGTGCACAATCAGCGTGGGCACCCGCAGTTCGTCGGCCCGGGCCACCCAGTTCATCATCTTCAGATCCAGCGGAGCAGCCAAGCCGGTCAGCAGCCGGCCAGCCTTGTTCGAGATCAGCCACTGCGAGAACTGCCCCACCGCATCCGGAATCCGGTTCAGCCGTGCCTGGTGCGCCAGCACATCGGTCCAGTCAATCACCGGGGCGTCCAGTACCAGCGCCCGGATCCGACTCCGGTAGAGCGACTGGTCCGCGGCCTGGAGGCTGATCGCCCCGCCCATCGACCAGCCCACCAGGACAACATCCTGGGCGCCGTTCGCCAGCGCAAAACGGATCGCCGCCTCGACGTCGCGCCATTCCGTCATGCCCAGCCCGTAGCGGCGGTCCGGCGCGGAGGGGGCCTCGCCGTCGTTCCGGTAGGAAATCAGCAGCGACGTCAGTCCCAGTTCACGGACCGCACGCACGGCGCGCACGCCCTCCGCCCGGGATGCTCCCCGGCCGTGGACCATGATGGCCCACGTGCTGGCCTCCGACTCGGCGCGGACCAGCCAGGCGGGCGCGGTGCCGCCCTCCACATCGATCTGCACTTCCTCGTTGGCCAGCCCGACGGCGGCAGGGTCTGGGTAGGCAGCGCCGCCCCACCAACCGCGCGTGGCAGCGGCGAGGTCGCCGGTGTAGACCTGCTCGACCTTGCGCTGGACGGTACCTTCCCGCGGCGAGTACGACGTCACCTCCCCCACCCGCGCCACGCCGCGTCCGCCGTCGAAATAGACGCTGTAGACGCCCGGCGCGGTGGTGTCCAAGGTGGCCGGCAGGATGATTTCCTGCTCCGGCCAGGTTCCAACGACGGCCAGGATTTCCAGATCCTGGACATGCTCGCGGACCGGAGTCAGCACCTGGCGGGCAAAGTAAGAGGCCAGGCCGGACGTCGCGCCGGCCAGAACGGATCCCGCGGTGGCTCCGGCCACTGCCCCCAGCAGCAGCCAGCGCGCCCTGGGCAGGGCGCCGGTGCCGGCGCCGGTGCCGGTGCCGGTGTCGGTGCCGGCGGAAATGCTCCCGGACCGGGGAGAACGTTCGAACACAGCCATGGCTCCATTCTTGCCGGTGCCGCCGGAGACCGCTAACCGGCAGGCCGTCGGCGTGCCGCATTGTTGTGGGCGGTTGGGCTGCTGATTAGGCTGGGCGCATGACGGAAACCATCGTGGTGCTGACCGAGGAACCGCTGAACGAAGCCGACCTGCAGAACCTGCGCTGGCTGGCTGGTGAGCAGACCGTCGCCGAACCGACAACCTTCCGGGTGCTGATTCCGGAGGACACCAAGCGGAACCTGCTGCTGGATTTCCTGGAACGGCTGAGCATGTTGGAGGTCGGCACCGCTTTCCGCGAACTTGCCCAGGGCCAGCCGGATCCGGACGAAGCCCGGCTCGAGGCCGCCGAAGCCAAGCGCCTCTCGGTGAAGATGCTGGAAGAAGCAGGCTTCAGGGGCACGGTGGACATTGTGGAGGACGACGGCGTGTCCGCCTTGGTGGCGTACGTCGGCGCGCATTCGGCGGACCGGGCGGTGGTTATCACCCGGCCGCATGCCATTTCCGATACCTTCCACACCGACTGGGCCAACCGGGCGCAGGAGAAGCTGGGCATTCCTGTGCTGCACCTGTACTCGGGCTCGGGATACATTGGCGACTCGTGAGCGTTGGAGAGAATATGAGCAACACAGAAACAGGGCAGTTCCCGGTGACCAAGAGCGACGATGAGTGGCGGCGCGAGCTGAGCCCGGAGGAATACCATGTGCTCCGTGAGGCCGGCACCGAGCGCCCGTACACCGGCGAGTACTGGGACAGCCACACCGAAGGTACCTACAGCTGCCGCGCCTGCGGGGCGGAGC
This sequence comes from Actinomycetota bacterium, assembly GCA_051751385.1. Taxonomy (GTDB): domain Bacteria; phylum Actinomycetota; class Actinomycetes; order Actinomycetales; family Micrococcaceae; genus Crystallibacter. The sequence goes on from JBNJKW010000005.1 coordinate 391,260, forward strand.
TGTTCACCAGCAAGGAGAAATTCGATTCGCATTGCGGCTGGCCGTCCTTCTGGGCGCCGCTGGCCGAGGGAACCGTCCGCTACCTGCGGGACGGGACGCTGGGCATGGAGCGGATTGAGGTCCGCTGTGCCAACTGCAATTCGCACCTGGGTCATGTGTTCGAGGGCGAAGGCTACGAAACCCCCACGGACCAGCGCTACTGCATCAACTCGGTCTCCCTGACGTTGAAGGGCGCAGAGCAGCCCGAGGGTGCAGAGTAGCGCCCGAGCGCCCACCCGCTCCCGTAGGCCGGAGATGCCCCGTCGTCCCCCGGCTGTGATCAAGCCCGGCCAGCGCGAGCCGGGCTTCGTCATTCCCGGCGGTCTTTGCCGCCGAGCATTACAGTTGCTTATCTGTGGACCATTTTGAAATAAGTGTGGCTGTTGCGTTGCTACGCTCGCCACATACTTCACAGATCGCCGGGACCTGCCCGGCCGACGGAAAGGCGAGGCAACGATGACCATCACCCCCACGCGCTCCAATTCCCGCAGCACGCTTCAGGTCGATCCGGCCCAGCACCCCGCTTGGCTGCGGCTCAAGGACGCTGCCACCGAACTGCGCCGGCTCCAGGTCCGCGACGGCTCCGTTCCGGACGACGGCAACAAGGCGGCGGCGGCCCGGCACACGGACACCATCGTCGACGCCATCGAACAGCTGGCGCCGCTGTTCGAACACGACGCCGACTATCTGGACAAGCTGGCCGCGGACTTCCGCACGTGGCGCGACGGCGGCTTCGGCGTTCCGGACTTCCTCGACTCGCTGTTGGCCTTCCAACCCCAGCAGCACCGGGTCAACGGGCTGCAGCACTTGGTGGTCTTCCCGATGTACACCCAGAACGGCAGCAGCGACCGGCTGGTCGAGGCCGTGCTGATCGAAGTCATCTGGCCCGACTTCATCGGCGAACTGGAGGCCGGCGCGTACTCCAACAAACTGTTCGTGCCCATCCGCTTCCTGGATTTCACGGCCGGCTATGACACCAACTCCGCCGTGCTCTTCCCGGAAACCGTGGCCGTGCGCGAAACCCCGGCCTTCACCTGGGGCGCCATTTTCGCCGACCGCGAGGCAGCCCGCTTCCGCACCGTGGTCCGCGCCGCCGCCGAGATCACCTCGCTGCAGCTGCCGGACGAGGCCGCGGCGCTGCTGGATGACCAGCAGCTGACGCAGGAAACCTTCGTGATGTGGGACCTGATCCACGACCGCACGCACATGCGCGGCGACCTGCCGTTCGACCCGTTCATGATCAAGCAGCGGATGCCCTACTTCCTGTACTCGCTGGAGGAACTGCGCTGCGACCTGACTGCCTTCCGGGAATCCGTGCGCCTGTCCCATGACGCCAAGGCCTCCGACGAGGTCCGCAAGCACGCCCGGCTGGTGCAGTACGCGGTGATCTTCGACCGGATCTTCCGCTTCGCCATCACCGGCAACCGGGTGCGCAACTACGACGGCCTGGGCGGCCAGCTGCTGTTCGCCTGGCTCCACCAGCACCGGGTGCTGCACTGGACGGACGGCAAGCTCTCCATCGACTGGGACAACGTGGCGGACGCCGTGGTGGCCCTGGGCCACGAGATCGAGGAGCTCTACTGGCGTTCCATCGACCGGCCCAAGGTGGCCCATTGGCTGGCCGCGTACCAGATGCTGACCAAGACGCTGACCCCGCATCCGGCCTCGGTGTGGGCCAAGGGTCCCGACGCGCTCCCGCTGACCGGGCTGCCGCGCGAGGTGACCGACCAGGTGATGGACGACGAGTTCCCGCTGTCCATGTTCTACGAAGCGCTGTCCCGGAAGATGAAGCCGGTGATCGAGTCCACCTCCGGGATTACTTCAGAGGCGGCCTGAGATGGCCGGCGGCCCGCAGCCCGGCACCGGCCAGGCGCCCGTCAGCTCCGAGCAGCTGCTGGGCGCCGCGCCCGGTCCCGGCTGGCTTGCCGGCCTGAAAGTTGTGGTGGCCGGAGCCTCCGGCGCCTCCGGCCAGGCCGTCACCGCCGCCCTGACCGGCGCCGGTGCCACGGTGCTGGCGGTGGGCAGCAACAGGGACCGGCTCACCGCCGCCTATGGGAAGAACGACGCCGTGGCCTCCTTCGAGTGCAACCTCGCCGACCGCGCGGCAGTCGAAGGCCTGGCCGGCTCGGTTGCGGCAGAGCATGGCGGCGCCGACGGCCTGATCCATCTGGTCGGCGGCTGGCGCGGCGGCAAAGGCCTGACCGGCCAGTCGGACGACGACTGGGACTTCCTGCACGCGCAGCTGATCACCACGCTGCGGAACACCACCCGCGCCTTTTACCCGCAGCTCGAGGCGTCCGGGTCCGGCCGGGCGGCCATTGTCTCGGCCACCGCGACGGAATCCCCTACCGCCTCCGGCGCCAACTACGCTGCGGCCAAGGCGGCCGCGGAGAGCTGGATGCTTTCGGTGGCCGATGGCTTCCGCCGGAGCCAATCCGGGCGCAAGGAGGATCCCGTCCCCCAGCGCTCCGCCGCCGTCGTCCTGGCGGTCAAAGCGTTGGTGGATGATTCCATGCGCCGGGCCGACCCGGCGAAGTCGTTCCCCGGCTTCACCGACGTGGCGGACCTGGGCCGGGCGGCCGCCGCGCTGTTCGTCCTGGACGCGGCCCTGCTCAACGGAGCACATATCCGGCTGGCCTGATCTGCGCGCGCTGTGACGGCAACCACTGATTAAGGAATACTGAAACACGTGACTGATTCCCCCTTGCTTTCCGGCTCCCTGCACGACACCGATCTGCGCGGCTTTGCCTCCGACAACTACTCCGGCGTCCACCCGGAAATCCTGACGGCGCTGGCCCATGCCAACACCGGGCACCAGGCCGCCTACGGCGAGGACGCGTACACCGCCCGGCTGCAACAGGTGATTGCCGGGCACTTCGGCGAGGCTGCCCAGGCGTTCCCGGTATTCAACGGCACCGGCGCGAACGTCTTGTCGCTGCAGTCGATGCTGCCGCGGTGGGGCGCCGTCATCTGCGCCTCCACCGCCCACATCAACGTGGACGAGAACGGCGCGCCCGAACGCGTCGGCGGAATCAAGCTGTTGGCCGTGCCGGCCGAGGACGGCAAGCTCACCACCGAACTGATCGACCGCGAGGCCTGGGGCTGGGGCGACGAACACCGCGCACAGCCGCTGGCCGTGTCCATCACGCAGAGCACCGAACTCGGCACGCTGTACAGCATTGAGGAAATCCGGGCGATCGCCGACCATGTACACGAGCGCGGCATGAAGCTGCACATGGACGGGGCGCGGCTCTCCAATGCGGCCGCCGCGCTGGGCACGGACCTGCGCAGCTTCACCACCGACGCCGGCGTGGACATCGTCTCGCTCGGCGGCACCAAAAACGGACTGCTCTACGGCGAATGCGTGGTGGTGCTGAATCCTGATGCGGCCCACGGCCTGCCCTACCTGCGCAAGATGAACATGCAGCTGGCCTCAAAGATGCGGTTCATCTCGGCCCAGTTCATCGCCCTGTTCGACGGCGACCTGTGGCTGCGCTCGGCCTCCCATGCCAACGCCATGGCCGCCCGTCTGCGCGCCGCCGTCGACGGCACCACCGGGCTGTCGCTGACCCAGCCCACCCAGTCCAACGCAGTGTTCGCCGCGTTGCCGCCTGGAGTGGCCGACCGGCTGCGGCAGAAGTTCCGCTTCTACGACTGGGACGAATCACGCGGCGAGGTCCGCTGGATGTGCTCGTTCGACACCACCGAAGAGGACATCGACGCTTTCGCCGCAGCCATCCGGAGCGAACTCTCCTAGCCACGTTCGGCGTTGTGCCCGGTTCCCCCGGCTTTTCCGGCGCGCCTGCCTGACGTCCCGCGGCGTCAGGGCCTAATCTGGCACTGTGAGTGCGATTGATCTCTCAGCTGTGCCGCCTGAGTTCCTGCGGGCGCTGTCGGCTGTGCGCCAAGCGCAGTGCCGGAACGAACTGAAGCTGGAGGAAATCCCGGCTCCCTCGCGGTTGGCCCCGTTTGCCGTGGCCCTCGGCGCCGAGGTGATCGCCCAGCCTGGTCCCCGGCCGCTGCACGAAGCCGTGGTTACTGAATTGCAGACCGCCGACGCACAGGAACTGGCCACCGGGCGGTTCATCCTGCTGTACGACCCGGAAGGCTCGCCGGTCTGGGACGGCACCTTCCGGATTGTCACCTATATCCGGGCCGAGTTGGACGCGGACATGGGCAACGACACCATGCTCGGCTCGGTCGCTTGGGACTGGCTGGTGGAAGCCTTGGAGAACCACGGCGCCCCGTACCGCAACGCCGGCGGGACCGCCACCCGGATCCTGTCCGAAAGCTACGGCACGCTCAGCGGCCGGCAGGACTCGATCGACATCGAATTGCGTGCTTCCTGGACACCGGCTTCCGCCGACATCCGCTCCCATTTGGAGGCCTGGAGCGACATGGTCTGCACCTATGCCGGCCTGCCGCCGCTGCCGGACGGCGTGGCCGCGCTGCCGAACCGGCGTCGGAATTAGAGCACCGCATCAATGAACCGCCGAGCCCGTCGGGAACCGCCGTCGGGTTGGCAACACGAACGCTTCCGGCACCTTATATTCGGCCCACCGCATACGGCTGGCCTAAACTGAACGGATCATGAGCTCCTTGACTTCGGACGCGGCCGGGCACGACGGCCCAGACCAGAGCACTTCCAACGACGCCGCAGAACCCCAGGAGCAGACTCCCCAGCTGGTCCACCTCGAGGCGCCGCGCGAGGGCGTCCCGTTGGTCATCGCCACCGAGTCTGGACTGCAGCGGGCCGCCGACGCTCTGGCAGCAGGCACCGGACCGGTCGCCATCGATGCCGAGCGGGCCTCCGGCTTCCGCTACGGGCAGCGGGCTTTCCTGGTCCAGCTGCGGCGCGAGGGAGCCGGCACCTGGCTGATCGACCCGGAGCCGTTTGGCGACCTGAAGCTGCTCAACGACTCGCTGCGCGGGGTCGAGTGGATCCTGCACGCCGCCACCCAGGACCTGCCGTGCCTGTCCGAACTGGGCATGTGGCCGGACAAACTCTTTGACACCGAACTGGCCGCCCGGCTCGCCGGGATGCCCCGGGTGGGCCTGGCAGCCGTAATCGAATCACTGCTCGGCTTCACCCTGGCCAAGGAGCATTCCGCCGCCGACTGGTCCACCCGCCCCTTGCCCGAGCCCTGGCTTCGGTATGCGGCCCTCGACGTCGAGGTGCTCGTCGAGCTCCGCGAGGCCCTGATCGCCAAGCTGAAGGACGCCGGCAAGCTCGACTACGCACTGGAGGAGTTCGAGGCCGTCCGCACCGCACCGCCGTCGCCGCCGCGCGTCGACCCGTGGCGGCGCACCTCCGGTTTGCACCAGATCCGCGACCGCCGCCAGCTGGCCGCCGTGCGCGAACTCTGGACCGAACGCGAAGCCCTCGCCGCCAAGCGTGACGTCGCACCGGGAAGACTGATTCCGGACTCCGCCGTCGTCGCCGCCGCCAAGGCCATGCCCGCCACCGTCCCGCAACTGCTGGAGACCCACGGTTTCCATGGACGGGCCGCCCAGCGGGAGGCCCCGCGCTGGCTGCGCTGCATTGCCGTCGCCCGGAACCTCACGGATCTGCCGCCGCTGCACCTGCCCACCAATGCTCCCCCGCCACCGCGTTCCTGGGCGGACAAGGACCCGGCCGCGGCGGCCCGGCTGCAAACCGTCCGGCCCCGCTTGGCCACCCTGGCCGAGCAGCTGGACATGCCGGTGGAGAACCTGCTCACCCCCGATTACCTTCGCCGCACCGCCTGGCGTCCGCCGGAGCCCATCACGGAACAGACCGTGGACGCCGCCCTGGAAGAGCTCGGCGCCCGGCCCTGGCAGCGCAAGCTCACCGCCGGCCTGCTGGCCGATGCCTACGCCAAACCGGAGCCGCTGGCTGTGAAGGAACGCGAGGAGAAACCCCTAGACACCCACGACGACGGTGCCCGCACCACGGTACGGCGGCGGGCTTCCACCGGCACCGCGGCCGGCGCAGTCGTGCCTTCAGCGTCCGCCGGTGCCGCCGGGGCTGCCATGTCCGCCGGTGCCCCTGCCGGCTCCATCCGACGGCGCCGGCGCGAACGGCGCTCCCCCGCCTGACCGCTCCGCCAAACCTCGTGCGGAAGCCACAACACCGCTCCCTGCCCTGTGCAGTTCCGCACACGGGGGCTTTTCCGTCCCCACCTCGGGGTGCGCCCGGCTCTAGCTGCCCGTGTAGAACTGTGTGGTGGGCTCAGCGGCGCGAGGGCAGCCTCGCGGGGCATGCCCACGGCCATGCTGGAAAAGAGCAGCTGGCCAAAGCCGAACGCGGAGACAAGCGCGCCTCCCAAGCGGCCGGCGATCCTGCACACTGGGCATAGCACCGGACAGCACGCGGCTGTTGGTGGAGGAGGGCGGCTACGCGTTCTATGCCGCAGTTCCAGATAAGCCCGAGAAGGGCAGCGTGTGCTTGGTCATCCAGACCCAGGAACCGTCATCCGCTGACTCTGGATGTGGCAACATTCCCGAATTGCACCCGTTGGAACTAGGCACTTCTGGCGTAAGCGCGAAGCTCACTGCGGATGATTATGACGCGAGCAAAGAACTGGGCGAAGGCTGGCGACAACTCCACAAGAACCTGCTGGTACGCGGACTGTAGCGATTTCCATTTGGCGGGGCCGCTTAGCGCCAGCGGAGCGGCCCCAGCCGTAGCCACTTGGCCGCATCCACAAGCGGATCGACCCTGCTGATGTCGGCGTTGACCTAGCTATCGGCAGGTCCGCTGCTGGCGATGTGTTTATCGCTGGGCTAAAAGCGGTGATGTCCGCGGTCTTTTGGCTGTGACAGTCCTGAGGGCGTTAAAGGCAAAGGAGCCGGCGCGTGCGCCGGCTCCTTCTGTTCTCCTTGGACAAAGGAAATCCATGGGTGCAGCGCCAGCGCTACTTGTCTTAGAAGTTGTGGTGGTCCTCGGCCTGGTCGCAAGGGCCCGTCTCAGTCCGACAAAATTATCGAAGTGGATTCGTACGCCGTAGCCGAGCTCAGTGCCCAAGCGTGACAGGTCAACTGACACGGCGGAGTCTGACGGGTCTGCAATTCGACCTCAAGACTTGCTTCGGGTAGGCAGCCAGTGAGATGAACGCGCCATTGGTCACCGTCGCGAACGGTCCCTGCGATCGCGTAGTCATGACGGGCGGCCGGGCCGAAAAATTCCAACGCGGCCGCAACGGCAGCTTGCTGCGGTTGGAAGAGGTCTGTGTATCCGCGCAAATGTTTTGCGTGGATACGGCCGGCGAGGTGCTCTTCGATAATGACAACGGATGATTTGGCGTCAAGACCGCCGTAGTAGACTCCGTCGGGCACCACGACAACGTTGGCGGCGAACCTGTCACCGCCAACGTGCGTGCATTCCCAGACCAGTTCCGGCCAGCGTTCGCTCAGCGCCCGGCCCACCGGTCGTCCGCGCGCAGCGCAGCAGGGGTCGTGCCGGCCGTGGGTGCAGACCAGGATAACGGGCGGGTGGCCAGTTTCACCCGGGGTTTTGATGGCCGTTGCGAGCTCCGACAGATCCTCATCACGGCTCCACATTCCCCATCGCTGGCGATAGGCGCCGGATTTTTCGTGGCGCAGTACCGCCCAACGTCCGGGGCCTTTGCGGGTGCGGCGGCCGTGCCGCCTAACCAGCAGCACTCGCGCACGCACCGACTGGGCAGCGGAGAATACGAGTTCTTTGGTTTCAGGTTCAATATCGAGGTCGCTGACGTTTACCGGCCATCCGCCTCGGTATTCGATCAGGACCCAGATGAAGCAGCGCGGTGCTGTGCCTGCCATCGGATCGCCGCGCGTTCTGGCGCCTTCGGCGCAGAAAAAGCGTTCGGTGGCAGACATGTGTGTCCTTTACTGTTCGGCAGGAACTACGACCCCGGCTCGCAACAGCCTTTCAACGAGTTCGAGGCCGAGATCGTTCGCCATGTAGTCCTGGCCGTCAAGCAGTCGGGATACGGACGGCAAATCGCTCTCGGGGAAGTCGAGCCAGCCCACGCGCGTTGTCAGGCGCGAGCCCTCCAACCGTGCGTGCAGCGCGTCACGAAGCCGCACCGGCGACTCGGGACCGAGTTGATCAACGGCCGCGAATTGGGCCAGCAGTCCCAGCGGGGCAGGGCGTCCCTGCCCTCGTCTTGTGCGGTGGAACTGAGGAGTGGGATCGGCCTTCCCGACGGCGGCGGCGAGGCGTTCGCGGACGACGTCGATCTCGTCAGCGGGGCCGTCGACGCCGAGTGGCAACGTCTTGCGCATCTCTGAATCGTCGCGGAGCAGTTCAAGCGCCGCCTGAGCGAGCTGTTCAGCCAGCGTGAAGCGGGTCCAGTTGTGGATTCCGAGTGTGAGGTGGATGGCTACCTCGCCCTGCGCCTGAGCGGCATGCAGCCAGCCGCGCGGCAGGTAGAGGGTGTCACCGGGCTCGAGAACTGTGTCGATATAGGCTTCCCCCTTTGCCGCCGCAGCGATGGCGGAGCGGTGATCGGTCCAAGGCTGGTCCCGCAAAGGGTTGGGGTGGACGGGTTTGTGAATGATCCAGCGCTTGGTTCCCTCAATTTGCAGGACGAAGACGTCGTGGACGTCATAGTGATCGTCGAAGCCTCGGTTCTGCGGCGGGGTGATGTAGGCATTGGCCTGAACCGAATGCCCCAACTCGGTACTTAGCTTGGTGCTGAAGTCTGCGATTGGTCCCCACGTGCGGTGCAGTGCTTGCAGGACGAGTGTGGCGCCGTCGGCGAAACTTCGCCAAAGCAAGGTGTCATCGAGTTGGTCAGAGATGGTGGCGCCGACGCCGGCCGGGGCGGTGAATGATGAGTCCGGCAACGTGGAGCCGTCCTTTGCGACGCGGAGGAAGGGGGTGCGCAGTCCTCGCCGCGAAATCAGTTCGTCGACAGCTTCGGCAGAGAACAAATCAGAGAAATCGCTGGCATTGCGCGTCAGCAGCGCTGCGCGTCCCCATGCATCTTGAACAAACTGCTCGCGGGCGCAGCCAACGAGGCGGGCCTCCAGGACCCCGACACCTGCCGTTTCGCCGGGATCCCGAAAGTCAGTTCTCCCGCTACTCAAGACCGATTGTCAGACTCTTCGGCACCACCACCAAGAGCGCCACCGTCAGCACCGCCATCGGCCCCGCCGTCAGCACCACCGTCAGCACCGCCATCGGCACCACCGTCAGCACCGCCATCGGCCCCGCCGTCAGCACCGCCATCGGCCCCACCGGCAGCCGCACCGTCAGCACCGCCATCGGCCCCGCCGTCAGCCCCACCGTCAGCACCGCCGTCGGCCCCACCGGCAGCCCCACCGGCCGCGCCGCCGTCGGCCCCACCGGCAGCCCCACCGGCAGCGCCGCCGTCGGCCGGGCCCTCTTGCTCCTCCGGATCCATCTGGGAGTCAGTCATGCTTTCCTCCTGCAATTGAATAGCCGAGATAAGTGTCCGTTGTAGGCCACTGATGAGTTGCGACGGGCAGTCCCTCCTTGCACCGCACGCGATCAACATATCGGCACAGGTTGGATTTGGGAACACATCCGCGTGACGCGGATCCATCAAGCAGCGTCAACCGATTTGCCCTAAGACCCTTCGCCAATTAAGCGGCGGGTCCATACTCGTTACACGGAAGCTTGGCCGACGGGGCCGTGGTCATCGATTTGCAGTGAGTATGTTTTGGAATCCGGGTACCCCAGATCGCAGCTTGCGGCCCCTGCAGATACCGTGAGTGTTCCTCCAGCTTCGACCGATTCCTCGTCGCTTTTGAGCGCGGCAGGAGCGCACTCGTTGGTGCAGGAGGTAAGTGCAACGGCCGCAAAGTGAGGCCCAGCCGAACTCCGGCAGCGTCAACGCCACGGCACTGACCGCGCAGGACAGAAGGAACTCGGCAACGGCTTGCAGCGGCCGCTGCCGGTAAACAGGCGATGCGATGAAGTGTGCCAGCGGTACCACCGGTAGCAAGGCAACCAGGGCGGGACCGACGACTGGATAGAACCCGAAAATGACGAAGAACAGCGACGATGCGGCTAGGAGCAGCACGAACAGGGCCAGCCTTGCGCCCTCTTGCCTCCCGATGTAGCTGCTCCAACGTCGGCACAGGATGGCCCATGCGGGCAAACCAATCAGCCAAATCCCACCCCAATAGCCGATGCCCAGCGCCCACAGCGCCACCATGACAAAATCTGGCAGGACGAAGGCCAGCAGTGGGCCCAGGAGACCTCCCGGGATATCCTCCAAGTCCGGAAAGCTGTACCTGAAGACCGCTGTGACGAACCCTTTCTGCAACGCTAGGGAGCAAGAGAACAGGCATAATGCCAATAAACGAAAGGTGAGACCATGGCGGCAGTCGTAACCTCAGGGCGACCTACTGCTGGACCAATCGCGGCGACGGTTGTGATTTTAGCTTCGTTGCTCCTCTTTTTCGTCACCGACAACGCGCTTGTGGTTGTCGCCGTAGCTGGTGCCGTGGTGTTCTCACTGTTCGGACTACAGATGTCCAAGTGGTACTCGATCCCGTCTGGCCTCGGCACATTGCTGCTGCTCTTGCTGGCTGCGCTCATGATTCCCATGTGGACCGGAGGCTAAATGGTCGAGGTTGGGAACCCCAACAAGGGGTCCCAACCTACGTCCCTGCCTCCGCAAAGGCCGATAGCCGCGAATCTCTCAACACGACGGAACCGGGCACGGAGAAGGTGCGAGAACCGGATCAAAACGCTGAAGAACATGGGGCTGGGCAAGCTGTAGTTCTTCGGTTTCACCGCCAACCAGGCCTGGGCGAACATTGTCGCCCTCGCCGCGAACTTCGTCGCATGGCTGCAGCTGACCGCCCTCTCCGATAGACATGCGGCCCATTCCTGGGAGCTCGTGTGACAGTCGGCTCGGATTGGGCCTATTTCGCAGCTCGGTTTTGTCGTATGTCAAAGTCTCGTGAGCCGGTGGCACACTGCCGGTAAGTCGCTGACTTATTTCCCTGAGAATATGAGGAGTAGCTATGAAATACCGCGTGGCACTGGCAGGCCTTTTTGTTCTAGCGACCTTAATGGCCGGATGCGGCGACTCTCCCGGCAGCAGCAGCACTTCAAACACTGTCACCGGGCCAAACGGAGAAATTCTGTTGGTCAACCCGAATAGCAGAACCGAAAACTTCACGATGGAAGCTGGCTTTGTGGGGACTCTCCTCCTCACTGAAGACAAGTGCATCACGGGGAGGACGGACTATGGCCTCGACTTGGGATTGATCTTTCCCGCCGGGACTCGGTTCGGCGACGGTGAACCGCTGACTGTTGAGGTTGAAGGCCAAACTTTTGAAGTTGGCAGCACTGTGTCTCTTGGTGGCGGGGTGCTGTCGCTAGAGGATTCCAAAAAACTGATTGGCGACCTGCAAGAAGGGTGCCTCAAGGACGAAATGTTCTACGTCCAGACTGTCTCCTAAGAGAACTATTGCTTGCTCGTAGTAGTGCGCTCGTGAATGTCCCGTTGGACGATGCTTCATCGAGACAACTGTCCGGACATACTCACGGCTATCGGCTCGGGAAGATCTGCGGAAAACCGGGGGAATGCGCCAGTGCTGCAGTGATCATGCGGCGCATGATGATGTTGTGAAAAGGCCGAATTATGTTGAAGTAGAGCGGCCCCGTCCAACGGCGGTAATGGACGACGGTAGTGATTTGGAAATTGTTCTTGGGTTCGGTTCCGGTCGGCTCGACCTCGACGATGAGATGGGCGATTAGATGAGTGTCCTCGGCGGTGAGCACCAGGTAGGTGTCTTCCTTGCTTGCGGAAACCGTGAAGAAGGCGAGTCTGCCACCGGGGCGGAGGCTGATCTCTGCCGGGCGGGGTGCGCGGTTCGTACGACCGGATGGGTGTTCGAGGCGCATTAGGCGGGCCAGCCCGCCACGAGCCACGAACAGCGCCTTTAGCCAGATCGGTTGCCACGACAGGATGTTGCTGATGCCCTCACGTAGCGACAGTGATGTTTTGGCGCTCACCGTGTCCAAGTGGTCTGCTGACTTCGAGTAGCGTTGCAGTTCGGGGTACATGAGTTCACCTTTCATTGGGGCAGCCGCTGTGGGTACTGCCAGGCAAAGTAGCAGATCTGAATCGGGGAAGGCGGCAGGTAGAACGCCAACCGGATGATTGTGACCACGGCTAGCGAGCCAGTGTTTACTTTCCGGCCAGCGCCCTAGATACGACGAGGCGTAAGGACGAGCTCGCTGCGAAGGGTAGAACTGTCTCGAAGCAACATACTTCTTGTGCCTATCGGCTGGAACCATCTTCATTTTCTTCATACCGATACTCATGACGGAGCTTCTGGATCTCGCGTCTGGCAAAGAAGCCAAAAAGACAGCTAAAACGCCCGCCGCGATCCCGTACAACAGAAGATCGGCTTCCCCATCTGCCAGCGCCAGATAGAGGAAAACTAGAGCAGAACTTGCAAGTACGACAACTTGTAGGGTCCACCAGATCGTGCTGCGTCTCAGCGTCGGATGTACTCATTCCTTCACACCAGGCACCGTTCAAACAGGCTGAGGGGCCTTAGATTCAGATTGCTCATGGTTCAGGTAATGAAGCGAGGTTGGATCTACCTTGGCGCTCCCGGCTGTGTCCCAATCGCGTCCCATAAGCCGGTCCGCCACCGCGACAAAATGAGGGAGAAGTTATTCACCTTCTTGCATAGCCCGAGGCACGGTCGCGTTCCAGCTCCACCGGGACCCAATACTTCCCGTTTGAGCACGCCGCCTCCTGGCGACGTCCGCCGGCTGTGCCGCAAAGGGCATGGGTACGGCGGCGCAGGACCAAAGAAATCCGAGGCCTGCGGGGATGAACGATCCGACCGGGCCGGTACGGCGCACTGCATGACGCGAACCGGCCCTTGAACGATAATGGTTCCGTGCCGACGCGACGCCGCGTTCTGATCACGTCAGCCCAGCTTCTGCAGGCGGGGCTACTGGCAGGGTGCGTGGCCGGGCAGGGGCAGCTGGGCCAGAATGCCGCTGCTTTGACTGCTCGCCTGCCCGAAGCGCCCCCGTCCCGGTCTTTGCCTGGATCCGGCAAGTACCGGCTGGGGTTGGAGCGGGAGCGCGATTCCCTGCTCCATATTCCGCCGGAACGCCGTCCGGGCGGCCGCGCCGGTCTCCGGGTCAGTCTCCATGGCGCGGGCGGGGACGCCTCCCGCGGCCTGTCCCTGCTGGCTCCACTGGCGGACCAATTTGGTCTGGTTCTCCTAGCACCGGCTTCCCGCGGATCGACCTGGGACGCCGTCCTTAACGGCAGTTATGGGCCAGATGTCTCGGTGATAGACCGCGCTCTGGACCAGGTCTTCCGTACGGTCCCGGTCGACCCTGAGCGTATCGGCATCGCCGGCTTTTCGGACGGCGCCTCTTATGCCCTGGGCCTGGGCCTGGCAAACGGCGGACTCTTCCGCCGGATCATCGCCTTCTCGCCCGGCTTCATCCCGCCCGCCCCGAGAGTGGGGAAACCGGCCGTCTTCGTCTCGCACGGTGAAGCCGATCCCGTCCTGCCGATCGGTTCGACCAGCCGCCGTATCGTCCCGGCCCTCCGCCGCGACGGATACGACGTGGACTACGCGGAATTTCCCGGCAAGCACACCATCCCCGCGGACATTGTCCGGGGAGCGGTTGCATGGCTCCACTAGGACTCGTCGGGGTAAGAGGAGACCGCAGATCTCTGGCACCGTCGCCCGCACCGGGCGGGAGAGCACACCCAGGCCGAGCCGGCCGAGTTGTTCGGCGTTTCCCGGACTACCGTCTACGGCAGCATTCAGCGCGGCACGCTTGAGCTTCCCAACTGAGGCAGCGAGTCAGAGCGCGTGGGGATAGTTGTTGCGCGGTCCGGATTGGTGTTGCGTTCCCGGCGTGCACGTACGGGGTGCTGCGGGCCGTCGCCTCTCCGTTCGACCACGGATCCGAGGCGGTGCCGGCACGGCGCCTGCGCAGGCCAGGGTTCGCCGCCCGTTCACCCGGTCGTGGCGGAACAGGGACCGGCCCGTCATACGCAAGTCCTAGCTTGAGGCGTTGCTTCCGACAACAACCACTCTGGCGAAAGGATTCTGTATGTCTTCCCCTGTCTCCCGACGTCGTCGTGCCCTGGTGGGCGGCACCGCCCTGGCTGTGCTGGCACCGATGGCGCTCTTCGGCGTGCAGACCGCTTCGGCGGATCCGCCGAAGCACTCCAGCGCGTGGGGCAACCCGCCGGCCCATGCCCCCGCCAAGGGCCACCGCGGGAACAAGCCCGTCGGTGATGGGGTGGACCCCACGACGTACGTCGGCGGTCCCGAAGTCCTCACCGAGGGCGAGACCGGGGAGGATGCCCTCGATGGTGTGGTCTTCGATGACACCAACCAGAACTCGGTCCGGGATAAGGGCGAGAAGGGCATCTCGGGGGTGACGGTGTCCAACGGTCGCGAGGTGGTCCAGACCGATGCCAAGGGCCGCTACGAGCTGCCGGCGCAGGACAAGGACACCATCTTCGTCACCAAGCCCGCCGGCTGGGACACCCCGGTCGATGAGAACAACATCGCGCAGTTCTCCTACACCCACGCCCCCCAGGGTACCGCCGAGCAGGAGTTGCGCTTCGGCGGCCTGGAGCCCACCGGGGAACTGCCCGCCGCGGTGAACTTCCCGCTGACCAAGAATCCCTCCTCGGCCGGCGAGGACATTCGGTGCCTGGTGCTCGCCGATCCGCAGACCTACTCCAACCAGGAGATCTCCCATGCGCGCAACGGTGCCCTGCGCGAAGCCGCGGCTTATGATGCAGCCGACTGCGGCGCCCTGTTGCTGGGCGACATCGCCGGCGATGACCTGGGCATGTACGACCGGGGGAAGGAGGCCCTGGGCCTGATGGGCATGCCCGTGCGCGCGATCCCCGGCAACCACGACTTGGACTTCGACGCCACGGACGCCCGGTGGTCGCTCGATACCTACCGGCAGCACTGGGGACCGGAGAACTACTCCTACGATGTCGGCGAGGTACACGTGCTGGCGCTGAACAACGTGAAATACCCGTGCACGCCCGAGGACGACAACGCCGACGGCAAACGGCCGGCCTGCGAGGACCCGGCCGGCGCCCCGGCGTACAATGGCCGTCTCGGGGAAGATACCCTGGCCTGGATTAAAAAGGATCTGGCCACCGTGCCCAAGGACAAGCGCGTCGTGGTCGCCACGCACATCCCGCTGGTGTCCCACTCCGGCGCGGACAGCGCCCAGCACCAGACCGACGACGTCGGCACACTATACGAACTCCTTGAAGGACGCGAGGCGTTGTCCCTGTCCGGTCATTCGCACTGGGTCGAGTCGATGGCCGAGGGAGATTCCCTCGGGGCGTGGGAGGAGGCCGTTGGGGTGAAGGCGGTGCCGTTCGACCACATCGTCGCCGGCGCCGTGTCGGGAGACTGGTACGCCGGGGACTACGACGTCGACGGCCAGCCGATGAGCTTCCAGGGCGACGGCGCGCTGCCGGGCTTCTGGACCTTCGACTTCTCCGGCACGGACTACCAGCACGCCTTCCATGCCACCGGCCGGGACGGCGACCAGATGGGCCTGGGCCTGAGCTCCCCGCACTACCGCCACTGGGCGCAGACCCTGATCGACTGGCGCGACGAACACCCCGTCACCTGGGAGAACAAGCACAAGGACGCGGTGCCCCCGCTCACCCTGGGTGATCTCGGGGATCAGAACATGATCACCCGCGAGGACTTGGACGGGGGCACCTACCTGACCGCCAACGTCTGGGCGGGTACCACCGACTCCACCGTCACCGTCTCGATCGACGGTGCCGAACCCGTCACCGCGGAGATCACCCAGCCGGCGGCGGGTGAAGAGGTCCGGCGCGGCGTCGAGTGGTCCGACCCGTCCGCGCTGATCCGCCAGCTCACCAGCGCCCGGATGTCCTACCAGTCGACCTCCGGTAACCCGGAGGCCCAGGGTCTGCACCTGTACAACGGCCAGGTCTACGGACCCTCCGCACCGCGCCCGGTGGAAGGCAACCTCGCCGATGGGTCCCCGCACCTGTGGCGCATCCCTCTGTCGGCCGACCTTGAGAACGGCATGCACCTGGCCGAGGTGGTCTGGACCGACCGCTACGGCAGCGAACACACCGAGACCCTCGCCTTCGAGGTCGTCGACGAACGGCCGCAGCAGAGCTTCCGGCTGGACACCTTCGGCGAGGAGGTTGTGTGGTGATCCCCTGACCGCCTGTCCAACCGCGACTAGGACCTGCCCTCACGAACGTCTGAAAAGTCTGATGAGGACCTGCTCTGACGGCATACTTCCGTCGGCCCCGAGGGGGTGCCCCGCACACCGAGGGAACGTGACTATATGAACGCGATGGCCAAGGACGGCGAAGGCCCCTCCGGCACAGGCGAGATCGCTGACCGGCTCGCACGCGAGGCCACCAGTCTGGGCAAGCTCCGCGGCGAGCTCGTTGCCAAGGGGTTGATCTATTCACCCGAATACGGGCAGGTCGCCTTCACCGTACCGGGCATGGCCGACTTCATCGAGCGTCAAAACCTCGAGCTCCCGAACCGCGGCTGAACGGGAACATCAACCGGCATCAGAACAGCAGGGGCCTCCATGAGAGAACGGAGCACAAGGCTTGCACTTTTAGTCCTGCGAGCCTGCCCTCGACCACCGTCTGGACGGTGGTCGAGGGCACAACCTTCGTAATGCTCAGGCGTCGTCCTGCCGCCGGGCTGCTTCGCGTCCGGCCAGGTAGCCGAATACCAGTCCGAGCGAGATCGTTCCGCCGGCGCCTCCGTAGAACCCCTTGGTGGGCGCGCCGCCAGCGTTGCCGGCGGCGTATAGGCCCTTGATGACCTTGCCCTCGGTGTTCAGCGCGCGTCCGAGTGCATCGGTCTTCGGGCCGCCGACGGTGCCGAGCGCGCTGGCCTCGACCTTGAGTGCGTAGTAGGGTGCAGTGTCCACCGGGCCCAGCACGCTCGACCTCGGGCTCTTCAGGACCGGCCGGATGATCTTCGCCAGCGGCTTTACCACGATGGAACGCAGGCGCTCGGGGTCGTTCTTCTTTGCCACCCGTCCCGCGAGCTTGCTCGCAATCGGACCGACGGCCTTGGCGATGAGCGCCCTGGCCTTGGCGGTGGCGGCGGGGAAGCGCGCGTCGGGCGAGTTCTTGCCCAGTCGCGGATAGTAGGCACCGAAGTAGCGGTCGAACATTGTGTCGCCGCGGTTGAACTGAGGGTCGCGGCCTCGGGCGGCGTCGGGGTTGAACCGGTCGACGGTGCGGAGCAGCCCCACCTCGTCGACACCGATCTTGGCCGCCAGCTCTGCCAATGTGTCAGCGCGGTGGAGGTAGTCGGGCACAGCTCCGCCCGGCGTAACGCCGAAGATCCCGAACTTCTCCCAGTAATTCTGGTCGAAGATCAGCCACGCCGTTGCGTTAGGCATGGTGCCCGTTTCCGGGTCGACCTCGCGCATGATCTGTCCGAACTGGTCGTAGGCCAGGGCCTCGTTCGCGAAGCGCTCGCCCTTGCTGTTCACCATGATGCTGTGCGGCAGCGCCCTCTCTCCGAGGAACACGCGGCTGAGCGGCTGGCCTTCCAGCTCTTCGCCGGGGAGCTGCACGCCGGGCATCCACCAGGCGTCCTCCATCCCGGTCAGGTCGGCACCTATTTCCTTGGCCAACTGGACTGCGATCCCATCGTGACCCTTGGGCGAGACCTGCACGCCGAAGGGTGCGTCGAGGTAGGTCGTGGTGACCTCGTCCGAGCTCTCGAACCCGCCGCTGGCCAGCAGGACGCCCTTGGTAGCACGCACCGTGTGCTCGACACCGTCGGCCCGTACGACGATGCCCCGCACCGCCGAATCCTCCGTGATCAACCGGACTGCGGGCGTCTCGACGCGTACGTCGACGCCGTTGCGCAGGCTTCCCTCGAGCAGGGCGCCGACCAGTGCCGGTCCGGCGAGCCACACGTCATCGATGCCGATTCCGCCGAGCAGCCAGAAGGGGAGCGGGTTCTTGGCCATGCCGGTGGTGAGGGCCGGACGGACGTATTTTGCCGCCTCGCCCAGTCCCTCAGGGGAGTAGGGGCCGGGGAAGAGTGCCCGGCCGACCGACGCGCCGTCGATGTCAGAGCGGTAGTCCGGCCAAATCGTCGGAATCCAGCCGAAGGAAGTGTGCTCTTCGATGAACCGGGCGACATGGGGTCCGGCTTCCAGGAACTTCTCTACCAAGTCGTGGTCGAGGACCTCGTCCCGACCTTGTCCGTATATGTAGCGCCGTGCCTGATCCAGGCTGTCCTTCACCTTCAGGTCCTTGGAGGAGAAGCCGTGGTTGGGGATCCAGGCGGCCCCCGCAGAGATGCCGGTGGCGCCTCCGACGAGTTCCCGGGACTCGACAACGAGAACTCGTGCGCCTTCCCTGGCGGCGGTGAGCGCCGCCATTAGACCTGCTCCGCCGGAGCCGACGATGACGACGTCCACTTCCTCCGGGATGCCCTTTTGGGGCACTGTCCCGATGGAGCCACTGTGCTAAGTAGAACGATCAACCACGATTTCCTCCTTGCTATTGGTTCCGCAGGCGGCCTTGTCTACCTGGCTTTGCCGGGCCGTTGCCCATCGCCAGTACAAGTACATGCAGATGCATATACACTATCTCATTTAGTTGATGTGTCAACTTTGTTCGCCGTCCCTATGCTCATACGGCCGTCCCCGGTTTTCCGCCTTCGAGGCCGAGCCACCAGTTGTGTTTCGAACGAGTTCGGGGTGGTGCAGGTCCAGGGCGGGGCGTTCAGAGCGGATGCGGGGCATCGAGGTGAAGTTGTGCCGGGGCGGCGGGCACGCGGTTGCCCATTCGAGTGAGCCGCCGAAGCCCCACGGATCATCTACGTCGACTTTCTTGCCCTTGCGCCACGTGGTGTAGACGTTCCACAGGAACGGAATCATCGAAGCGCCAAGCAGGAGTGATGACACCGAGGAGAACTGGTTCATCGCGGTAAACCCGTCCTCGGGAAGGTAGTCCGCGTAGCGGCGCGGCATGCCGCTAACACCCAACCAGTGCTGGATCAGGAACGTGCCGTGGAAGCCCAGGAACAGCATCCAAAAGTGGATCTTGCCCAGGCGTTCGTTGAGCATCTTGCCGGTCCATTTCGGCCACCAGAAGTAGAAGCCGGCGAACATGCCAAAGACCACCGACCCGAACACCACATAGTGGAAGTGTGCCACCACGAAGTAGGTGTCGGTGACATGGAAATCCAACGGCGGCGAGGCCAGGATGACGCCGGTCAGGCCGCCGAAGAGGAAGGTGCCGAGGAAGCCCAGGCTCCAGAGCATCGGGGTTTCGAAAGTGAGCGAGCCGCGCCACATGGTGCCGATCCAGTTGAAGAACTTCACCCCGGTGGGCACGGCGATGAGCATGGTCATGAACGCGAAGAACGGCAGCAGCACGGAGCCGGTGGCGTACATGTGGTGGGCCCAGACCGTCACGGAGAGCGCAGCGATGGCGATGGTCGCGTACACGAGCCCCTTGTAGCCGAAGATCGGTTTGCGGCTGAAGACCGGGAAGATTTCCGAGAAGATGCCGAAGAACGGCAGGGCCAGGATGTAGACCTCGGGGTGCCCGAAGAACCAAAACAGGTGCTGCCACAGCAGGGCGCCGCCGTTCTCCGGATTGAAGATGTGGGAGCCGAATCGGCGGTCCGAGCCGAGGGCGGCGAGGGCGGAAGCCAGCGGCGGGAACGCCATCAGCACAAGGATCGAGGTGATGAGCGCATTCCAGGTGAAGATCGGCATGCGCCACATGGTCATACCAGGGGCCCGCATACAGATGATCGTCGTGATCAGGTTGACGGCGGCCAGGATGGTGCCGAATCCCTGCAGCAGGAGGCCGAAGACCCAGAGATCCCCGCCGACGCCGGGTGAAAACGTCGTGCTGGACAGCGGGGCGTAGGCGAACCAGCCGAAGGAGGCCGCGCCTTGCGGGGTGACGAATCCTGTGACCGTGATCAGGCTCCCGAAGAGGAAGAACCAGAAGGCCAGCGCATTCAGCCGCGGGAAAGCGACATCCGGCGCCCCAATCTGCAGCGGCACCATGGCATTGGCAAAGCCGACAAAGAGCGGCGTGCCCACCATGAACATCATGATGGTTCCGTGCATGGTGAACAGCTGGTTGTATTGTTCCTTGGTCTGCAGAATCTGCATGCCTGGCTCGAACAGCTCGGCACGGATCACCAGGGCCATGACCCCGCCGATGCAGAAGAAAATAAAGGACGAGATCAGGTACAGGTAGCCGATCTTTTTATGGTCCGTGGAGGTAATCCAGTCCACCACCAGTCTGCCCTTGGTTCGCGGGACGGCGCGTACCGTCCGGACTTCTTCAGACCGGTCGCCTGTGTACTCGGCGATGGCGTTCATGGTCTCCTCTCCTCACCAACGGCAGCTTGGTGGTAGAAAAATTTGTTTCACCGCGCACTCGGGCCGCGCTATGTAGCCGTGCAAGGCATCCCTTCGGGACGCGGCGGTACCCAGCGGTATGAACAATCAGGGATCTTGGTCGGCCGCGGTGTTGCCCCTCGGTGCCGGTTCAGGCAGCCAGGGTCAGCCCAACTGAGGTAAACGCGAGTTTGGCAGCCGGCGTAATGCGCAGCCGGCACTCGGACTGCTTCGGGTCAACATGGAGCGGCAACCGCCGTTCCCTGGCGCACTTCCGTAGCTTCTCCATGACTTTCGATTGGACGGTTGCCCGCTGTAAATCAAGGACAATGTCCGCCCCGGGGGCGATGGAATTGGCCCGTTTCGCCAGGATGTAGACGGCTTTGACATTGCGGGCGTCCACCGCACCCTTGATCTTGATCCGCGCAGTCGAGCCTTCGACGTCCAACTGGACAAGGGCCTTTAACTTGTCGCCCCCTGGGTCGTCTCCTGCGCTTTCCAGTGAGACGGAACCCTGCGGGCTATTTGCGCCTTTGCGGGCCCGCAGAAGTCCGGCTGAGGGGCGGTCCAGGCCGGCACCCTGGGGGAACGATTGGTAGGTCATGTTCTGCCTCCCGTGATTACTGTGTTGGGCTGCTGACGGCTTCGACGCTACCCAATTTAGTTTTGTTAGGCGAATCGAACCATATGGGTAAACTGGGACTATGACCAACTCAACAGACAGCTTCCCCGGCGATGCTCGGCCGGCGCCCGGGGTCCAGGTGCGTCACGGCGTTGCCCAGCTGCTGCAGTGGGCCAGCAGGGGCGAATTCCGCCGCTTCATCTTCGGCCCTGCTGCCTCGGACCTCTCGCCAACCGATGCCGCACTACTGGAATATCTGACCATGCACGGGCCCCTCCGGCTATCGGACCTGGCTGTGCAGTGGGGGGTGAACAAATCCACTATGAATCCCCAGGTCGGCCGCCTCGAAGCCAGAGGGCTCGTCGACCGCCGACCCGACCCTACGGACCGCCGGGCCAGCTTGTTGAGCACTTCCGCTGCTGGAAGGGACCTGCAACGCCGGATCGGCGAGGCCGGCGCGGCCGCCTTCGAAGAAATACTTTCCGCCTGGCCGCAAGAAGACCGCGAAGCCTTCGGCTCATTGTTGATCCGTTTCACCAACGACATCTCCGCCGCCTCCCCCCGTCTCTTCCAAACCGCTGCCTCCGCGGACCGCGGCAGCACCGCCACAGACAACAACGATCCGGAAAGGAGTGACCTCAATGCCTAACACCGGCTGGCAGCTGTACAGGCAGTTGGTGTGGAAGTGTGGAGCCTTGCGCCCCTCCCCTAGAGCAGCACACGCCGGAAAGCTACTTGATTGTCCACGAGGTTACTTCGAGCAAACGGTCCCGACGCCGGATATGCCCTGGGCAGCAAGCGCGGGTTACTCAATGCTGATAACGCGCTTACGACACAACCAGCACACCGGGTCCTTTGACTTCTTCCCGCGCATGATGAACGGCTTGACCCACACTGAATCCTTTGACGGGCCTCCGATTACAACCCGCTCTTGGCCGAATTTCGGACCGGCGGCTCCTGATCTCTGAACCGACGGACTTTCCGTCTCGGCTGCGTTTGACGAGTCATATGAGTTGCCCTAATTGAGAACTGACTATCCCGTTCAGCAAGGGAACCACGCTTCCTGCCCGATGCATCCCGGAACAGCACCAAGCGTCTTGGAGGCACTCATGAGATTTTTGGAGAGTGTGTCTTGGGGATACGAATCAGGCCAGGTCCGCCCTCCCAGGCTCAGCGCCTCGTTTGCGCGGGCGGGTCCAAGGCCAGGTGATTAACGCCCACACGCTAAGTACGGCGACCAGTTCAATTCCCAGGTACCAGGGCCAAGGGCCCATGAGGTCCAGCAGCGAGGGATTGTCGGGCTTGGCATTCAGGAAACCGTAGTTAGTGCCGGCGACGGCGTTGATGCAGAACACAACAATGGACCAGCTGACGGTGACTGCGGCCGCGGCGCGGAAGGCGGCCCAGTCCGGCCGCAGACCCAAGCCCCAAGTGAGGTAAACAGCCGCCCAGACGACGAGGGCATGCTGAAGCCAGAAGTCAATGAAAGCGAAGTCTGGAAATCCCGGACGCACCGCCGGGGTGATCATGGCCTGCGGGTTGAGGGTCAGACCCCAGTAATAAGTCAGCGCGAAGGCCCAACGGGAACGCGTCAACAGCGCGTACACCGCCGTCATCCACGTCAGATCCGAAATGTGCAGCGGCAACGACTCGTCGATGCTCCACCGTCCCGGCAGCACATCGACAATCAGCATGGTGCCCGCGTAGGCCAGCAGCACGACGGCGAATCCGTCGGTTAGGTTCCTCCCAGCCGGGGTGCCCCGGAGAGTGCGGCCCAGCCACACCAAGAGCACTCCCCCGGCGGCAACCAGCAGCAGAATCATCCAGTGCGAGAAACTGAAGGGGATGAAGGTCCGTTCGGTGGCCAGCACAGTCAGTCATCCCCTCTTCCTGCGATGCGGTCATCGGCTACTGGTAGTGCTGCCGGAACAGGATTGTATCGTCAACCCCGGCTCCTGCCGTGGTTGCACTCGTTGGTTCCGAGGTGGCTTTGCTGGCAGCTTGGCAACTGCTCTCGGCAGCGGCGTCGGCCGAGTCTTTGACCGGTCCGTCAAAGCGATGGGCCAACGTCATGGCAGCTTCCCTAAGTTTTATGGCAGTGATCTTCGCAGGTGTCTGTTTACACGCCGGGTCCTTCACAGCCGTCGACGGCCCTCCGATGCTGTTCGGACTTCTTGCCTCTCTCGCCCTTGTGCCCGTCGCGTTCGTCCTCAGAAACAAGACAGTGAACTTCTTACTGCGAGACGATGCCGACGACGGTGTATCGCGGTGAGATGACACCATCTGATGCCTTTGCGAATGCTCCATTGCATGAGGCCGGCGTCGACGCCCCTTCGAAACGGCATCCGGCCCCTGAGGCGTCAACGACGAATGGGCACCCACCAGGCCGAGTAGTGGCCGGTCCAGCATGCCAGACTTGGCCACATGGACAGCGCAGAACGAACACAGGCCGAGGATCAACTGCGGCTCATCGACGGGATCCTTCTGGGCATGGGGCGCCGGGAGGAGATCTTCGCGGCCGTCGATGCATCCGCCGACAAGGAAGAAGCGTTTGGCCGCCTCCGCGACCTCGGTCTGAACGAATTCAGTTGCCGGGCACTCCTGGACATGCAAGTCAGCCGATGGACCCGCGAGGGCCGCCGCGGACTCGAAGTCCAGGCAGCGCACCTCCGCGCCAGCCTTCTCACCGGCGATGACCAATGACCCCTCGCTCCGGATTTCACCGGGCTGCTCTTCGCCGGGACCAAAACACCACGGCGACCAGCCGAGCCAAGGCAATGGCCAGCACCCTCTGCCGTGTCGGTGTCTTGCCGCTGCCCGAGACGCTTCCCGTGGAGGGGTCGTAGGCGAACCAGCCGTAGGATTCAGTTCCAGGAAGGGTCTTGTTGCCTTCTGTCAGTGGAGTCTTCTCGGCATTCCTTCTAGCGGTCAGTATGGCGGCTCGACGTCGGTTGGGTCCTGTTCCGGTCTGGCCCGAGGAAGCGTGCGGTGTGCCGGAAGGATGTCCCGGTCATCGCGGTGTCGGCTGACACTTCGACGACGAGCGGTTCCACGAGCACACCGGGGCCCCAAACGCCGATAACAGCGCATACATCGCTCGGACTCCGAGTCCTCGGCCAGGGTGTTTTCCAATCAGGCCCACTTGGCCGGACGCGAAGCAGCCCAGCGCCAGGATGACGCGAACAGTACTTCGGTAGTGGCCGCGGCGGTCGAGGCCACTCCTCACGGGCCTTCGCTGCCGTGAACCGCAAATCCGAAACGCAACCTTAGCCCTGGCGAGTAGCCAGCAACTGGGTGCCCTGTAGCAGGCGGGGCCGCACCAACCAACGGAGGGGGCGGCCCCGTTTCATCATGTCCAAAACCAGCCTCAGCAGAACGGGATCCCCATTCAGGGTGATTGGCTTGTGGCATGACTTGTTCAGCAGGCGAACCCGAGCAGCCCGCTGGGCGGCGCTGAACGCCGTTTAGATTCCATTGTACATAGATTTGCATCTAGATTGTTGACGTGTCACGCTTTCGTTGTCCCGTCACTCCCGATCCGGTGGGTAGGAGCCTTCCGGCCGGAGGACGGAATTCAGATTAGAGAAAGCGAAGGACATCTCGATGAGTGGCATTTCCCGTAAGTCGTTCCTGCAGGCGGTCGGCCTGACCGCTGGCCTGGGGGCCATGACCCAGATCATGGGCACCGTGGACGCGCAGGCGGCGCCTCCCCAGTACCAGGCGCCGACCCTCAACGGGGGCGGCAAGAACGGACGGAAGGTCCTGATCCTGGGTGCAGGCATCGCCGGCATGATGGCGGCCTACGAAATGAACAAGGCTGGCTACGAAGTGGAGGTCCTCGAAGCGACCGAGCGTTCCGGCGGCCGGATCATCACGCTGCGCGATGGGGACCGCGTGGAGGAGACCGGCAGCACCCAGCGCGTCCGAATGGACCGCGATCTGTACTTCAACCCCGGCCCGTGGCGCATCCCCTACCACCACACCGGCCTGCTGCACTACGTGCGCGAGTTCGGGATCCAGCTCGAAGTCTTCCCGATGGTCAATCAGAACGCATTGATCCACCGCCAGAACGGCATCAGGATCAGTCAGGGCGCGGCTCGGGCCGACCTGCAGGGCAGGATCGCCGAGGTTCTCGGCCAGGCCGCTGCCGGCGGCCGTCTCGACGCGGATCTCAGCGGCGAGGACCGGGAGAAGATCCTGGTCGCCATGCGCGAATGGGGTGTGTTGGATGCCAAGAACCGCTACGTCCGCGGCCCGGCCACCAGCGCTTTCCGCGGCTGGGACGAGGACCCGGGCGCCCGACTGAACCCCGGCGTTCCCTCCGAACCGCTGACCCGTGACCAGGTCCTGGACGCCAAGCTCTGGCAGTCCTTGGCCACGGAGCAGATGTACACTTTCCAGTCCACCATGTGGCAGCCGGTGGACGGCATGGACATGATCGCCAAGGCCTTCGAAAAGCAGACCAAGCAGTTCATCCGCCACGGTGCCAAGGTCATCTCACTCTCGCAGGACGACAACCAGGTCACCGCGGTTTGGGAAGACAAGAACGGCAACCGGCACCAGGCCACCGGCGATGTTTCCATCGTCACCATCCCGCTGCCGGTGCTCAAGAACATCGAGCTGAGCATCTCGCCCGAGCTCGAGCGCGCCATCCCGCAGGTTCCCTATGACACGGTGACCAAGGTCGGCATCCAGTACAAGCGCCGCTTCTGGGAACAGGACGAGAACATCTACGGCGGTGTCAGCTATACCGACCAGCCGATGGGCCAGATGTCCTACCCTGCCGACCGAATGTTCTCCGCCGGCAAGGGCGTGGTCTTGGGCGCCTACACCTTCGGCGACTACGGCAAGAGGCTTGGCGACATGTCGCCGGAGCAGCGGCTGCAGGAGGTCCTAGCCCAGAACGCCAAAATCCATCCGCAGGCGGCCGAGGAATTCGACGGCGGCGTCTCCCTGTCCTGGCACAACATTCCGTGGGCAGGCGGCGGCTACTCGCTGTGGAGCGATGAGCACCGGAAATCCGTGTACCCGACAATTTCCGCCCGCCACAACCGCGTCATGCTGGCCGGCGAGCACACCTCGTACCTGCCCGGCTGGATGGAAGGCTCAGTGCGCTCGGCCAAGACCGCCATCGAGGAGTTCGACCGGATGTTCGCCGCACAGCACTGATCCTCCCCCGCGAACGAAAGGATTCCCGCAATGGCTCGGTTGTTCGACAACCCCATGGTGCTCATCATCTTGCTGGTGGTGCTCCTGCTGCTGTTCGGAGCACCGAAACTGCCGGGCATGGCCCGCAGCTTGGGTCAGTCGATGCGCATCTTCAAATCCGAGGTCAAGGAGCTGACGGCTGACGATCCAGAGGCCCCTGAACCGGACCCCAAAGGCACCGGCCTTGATCCGGAAGCCAGCCCCGGCGCGAAGGGCGCATCCGGAGACCGGACGGAGCACAGAACCGGTTCCCGTAACTGAATGGAACAAAATCGGAGGGACGTCGGACAAAGGTCCGGCGCCCCTCCGCCTTTAAATGTTGACCCAACCCGGGGATTCCCCTCATGAAGCGCCCCTTCTTCCCGAGGAGGCTCAGAAGAATTCCTGCGACCCCTGGCTTAGTTGACACGACATAAAGCCGTCCAACATCTTGATCCCGCGGGCTCCGGACGGGCAGGCGCCCGGACAGACCAAACTGACCGACTTCGGCATGGCGAGCAGTTCCGCCGTTCAGTGCACGTCCTCCGGCTACGGGACTGCCTACTATATGAGCCCGGAGCAGGCAGCCGGCCGCCCGCAGGGCCCGGCGGAAGATATCTATTCGCTCGGACTTGTGCTCTTGGAAAGCCTCATCGGTATCAGGCCGTTTCCCGGGGGTGCAATCACGTCCATGCTCACCCGCACTCTGCGCCGCCCCCTTGTTCCGGCCATTTTGGGCCGGCGATGGGTGGCCCTCATCGGGTCTATGACGGCAGTTGATCCATCGGAGCGGGTAACGGCACGCCAAGCCCTGCGTCTTCTCCACCGCGTCCAGCTCCGCAGCAACCTGCCGAAGGGTGTGCTGGAGCAAAACCGGCGTCGGGATGGATTGGCGGCAAGTGGATTGGCAGCACAGGAAACCCTCGCGGCCTGAATCTCCAGCAGCACCCCGATTGCCGTCCTTGCGCGGCCGCCGCGCGGCGGACCGGCGCAGTCGCCGCCCTTGGGTGTCCCCCTTCAGCGGCGCTCCTTCCCCAGATAGCGCAGAGGATTTCCGTTCGTTGAATGTGTTGCCTTCCGCTGGTCTGGTGGCGTACGGGGCCCCGTGCTAGAAACAGGAGTGGCCTGACGTTCGCCGGGCGGGGTCCATGCGGGCCTCAGCAAGACAGCCGGTTCCGGCTGGCTAACTGGAAGGAAAATCAGCATGCCCAACTATCGGATCGGATACTTTGTCGGGAGCCTGGCCAGCGGCTCCATCAACCGCACGCTCTCGAAGGCGCTGATCAAACTGGCCCCGGAGGATCTGGAATTCAACGAGATCCCCATCCGGGACCTCCCCCTTTACAACTCCGATTACGACGCGGACTACCCCGCCGAGGGCCGGGCACTAAAGGAAGCGGTGGAAGCCTCGGACGGCATCCTATTCATCTCGCCCGAATACAACCGGTCCATCCCCGGCGCCTTGAAGAACGCCATCGACTGGGGGTCCCGCCCATGGGGGACCAACTCCTTCGCCCGCAAGCCCACCGGCATCATCGGCGCTTCCCCGGGCGGCATCGGCACCGCTGTCATGCAGTCGAACATGCGCAGCGTCCTCAGCTTCCTCGACGCCCCGCAGCTCAACGCACCCGAGGCCTACATCAGCTTCAAACCTGAAGCCTACGGTGACGACGGCGAAGTCAGGGACGAGTCCACACAGGCCTTCCTGCGCCACTACATGGACGAGTACGGCGCCTTCGTCGAGCGCGTCCTCGATGCCAACGCGCCCGGACACATCGGCGACGAGGACCCCGATTCCAGCAAGTGACGCCGATTTCGTAAACGCCCGTAACGCCCGGCTAGGGCGACAGCGCAACTGTTCCCCATCCCTATGGTGCGCGTTCTCGCTGGATCCGGCCGAAGCGGGAACCATGATGCGCCTGGCGCGCAGCCCTCAGCAGAGGATGCCCATGGCGGCACTCGCCCGGGAGGCCGCCTTCAATACCGGCGGCTTCACCAAACCCCCGCTGGCCCCGGGACTGACCGGACCCAGGTCCGCCCTTTTCCTTGCTGCCCAGGTCCGCGCACGACCCCTTCGAGCAATAACGAGTGCATAACACGGCGGCTGGTACTACGGACGGACATTTCGTACCAGGGGGAGGCACGTCATGTTTAGATGCATGCGGCGCGGCACCGCCGTCGGGGATCGGCCATGTTAGGGGAAGCGGCGGCCCTGCCCGTCTGGGTCTGGTTCGGCGCGGCCTTCGCCCTTTGCATCTGTTTCGCAATGTGGCGCGCGCGCCGTCGCGAGCGGGCAGGAGTGGTGGTCGAATCCGACACAGTCGGCGACGGTTGGTCGGCGGTCGACAACATGGCCATAGGAGGGGCGGCGCTTAGCCTCCTCCTGCTGTTTCTCGGCGTCATCTTCGATCTGGCCGACATCGACCTCGGTCAGATACTCAAGCTCGGTCAGATCGGCGGGACTGGCTGAGGAAGACCTGGCTTCCACCGCCGTCAACGGCCCAAGGCCTATCCAGGCCTATCCAGGGCTAAAAGTACTGGCTGCTACAAACTTCAAGCAGCATGTTTTTCTGCAGCTATTCGCAGGCTCCGAATACGCTGGCTCACCAGTAACAATCAGCCCTGTCCAAGCCAGCCAGAACAACGCAGACTGTTCTTGTGCCTAGGTCAAGCGTCATGCGCAAATCAAGCGTAAGCATCGTCGCCGCGGTTTCTGCTCTCCTCTCGGCAGGGTGTACACCTGACGTGTGCTCGGCGGTTGGTTGGTCAAGTAGCCTTTCAGTCGATTTGAAAGGTGATACGCGCCTGGTGAGTGAGGTTCAGGCGTGCCATGAGGGCGAGTGTTCCACGCCGACGGAGCTCAAGAGCGACCTCGATTCCTACAGGCCCTTTGACCCAGATAGGCTCGCCCGTTCGAGTTCCGACCCTGCTGCTACATTCGAGCCGTCCCTGTACCATTCCGCACGCATCAACGACCGCACTTGGGCCATCAGCTTCTTGTCAGCTCCCGACACCATTACCCTGCGCGCTCTCACAACCGACGGGACCGTTCTGGCTGAGGAACAGGTCGAGTTGCATTGGACTCGAGTTGGTGGGACCGAGCGCTGTGGAGGGCCTTTGGAAGCCGACCCCGTAATCCTCGTGTTGTAGACGCACCAGACCGCATCGTTCATGAGCCCTCAAGAATGCATACGTGCGCGTCGACTTGCTGGCGCCCGGATACCCGTCTTGGACCAAGAGGGCGAATCACCATAACTACAGGCTCCGGATATCGTTGCAACAGCACCCCTTACCAGGCTGAATACCGGAACTCACCCAAATTCGGAGAGCCGGAATTCCTCCGGCATCCAGATACTTGGGAGGCCACAACCTATAACTCGAAACCCGGAGAAAACTATGGCAGCAAGAGATGTTCTGAATCAGGAGCAAATCCAAGCAAATCTGATCGAGTTGCCTGATTGGCGCTACGGTTTGGGTGCTTTGCGGACCGCATTTAGATGTGAATCATCCGCAGCCGCCTTGGATTTGCTTTCCACCATTGGCGGGTTGGCGCAGGAGTCCGATCACCACCCTGATGTGGACTGGCGGTACGACACATTGTTCATCACGCTCACTTCGCACGATGCCGGAGATAGGGTAACGGCGCGTGACGCGGCGCTGGCCGGCTCGATATCGAAGCACGCCCACGCCATTGGCGTCACCCCTCTCCCGGAACTCTTGCGCACAGTGGAGATAGCCATCGACACCGATGCCCCGGAAGCGATTTCGGAAGTCTGGCGAGCTGCACTGGGCTACAAGATGCACGAAGACGGAAGCCTGATTGATCCCTATGGCAGGGGTCCGGCCATCTGGTTCCAGGAGTCAACGAATCCCAGCGTGAATCGTTTTCACCTGGACGTCACTGTCCCCTTCAGCGAAAGCGCCTCGACTCTGAATGCTCTGGCATGCGTTGGTGCAACACTCGATGACGAACATGCGCCCATGTGGGTAGTGGCCACTGATGCCCAAGGCAACCGGCTATGCATCAGTACTGAGGCCGGACGCGGCGACTAGCCGGGACAAATCTTCGCTCAGCGCCGCTCTGGTGGCGGCCCTGTCCGGTAGCAGGGATCCCGAAGAACAGCTACAGGTCACCCTTCATTGGTCGGCGGTCGTCAGCGCGGACATCCAGAACCACCCAGGCAAAACACGCCGCACAAAGAATGGCAATGATGGCGAAATTCAATTCCTTGCTGCGCACTCAGGGACTGTCCACTGCGCGCCGAGGCACATAGTGGTCACGGTCCGTTGAGGGCCTGTTCCAGGCCGTTCAGGATCAGGTCCAGTCCGTATTCGAATTCCTCCCGGTAGTCGTAGCCGGGCTTCATGACGTGGTCCGAGATGAACTCTGCCAGGTTTGGGTAGTCGTTCGCCGGCAGCGGCTCGAACATGTCCTGGGCCATCACAGCCATCTCGTCCGTGGTCTCGAACGGGATGCTCATCCTCGTCAGGGCGAAGCCGTAAATGTACCCGTCCAGCACGGAGTAGGCGTGGGCCACCATCCCGACGTCGAAACCGGCTGAGCGCAGTTTGCCGATGACCGCGTCATGATGGCGCAGGTTGGCCGGTCCTGGACGTCTGCGGGACTCCATCAGGCCGATGGCCCAGCGGTGGCGCGCGAGGAGATCGCGAAGCGCCAGTGCCCGGTCCCGCATGGCCATCCTCCAGTGCGCACTGCCCAGGGGAAGAGGGATTTCGCCGAACAGAACGTCGATCATCGCATCGATGAGGTCGTCCCGGTTTGAGACATGGCGGTACAGGGACATCGGGGCGGCCTGCAGCATCTCGGCGACCTTCCGCATGGTTAGCGCGTCCAGCCCGGCGGAGTCAGCATGCTCGATCGCCGCTTGCACGACACGCTGCCTGCTTAGGGCCGGGCGCGGATCCTCGTCCTTCATCACCGTGGTGGACATTTGGCAATCCCCTGTTCTCTCGAAACTCAAAACTACCCCCGACAGCCTGTGTACATTGTACGCGCAGGGATATACATTGTACGCAAGGCACGCGCGGCACCCACGCTCATTACTCGAAAGGAACGTCATGAAATCAGCAAACGGAGTATTTTCCGAACAGCCTCCCGGGGTCGCGCCGGCCTCACCCAAGCGGCTGGCCCGGATCGCGGGCATCTTCTACCTCATCGTCGGCATCACGGGAGGCTTCTCCGAGGGCTTTGTCGATCCCTTCCTATATGTCGCCGGCGACGCGGCCGCCACATCCGCCAAAGTAGCCGCCAACGAGTCGCTCATGCGGGTCGGCGTCCTCGCCCATCTCACGGATGCTGTGTTCTTCCTGCTCACCGCCGTGACGCTCTACCTGCTGCTCAAGCACGTTGGCAAGCACGCAGCCCGCCTCATGGTGGTGCCGGTTCTTATTGCCGCCGGCATCATCTCGGTCAGCGCCGTCTTCACGTTCGCAGCGATGCTGGTCGCAACAGACAGTTCCTACGCGACCGCGTTCGGGCCCGTAGGCTCCAGCACGCTCGTGCTGCTCCTGCTCGAAATCCAGCACTTCACCGTACTGGCCGCCCAGGTCTTCTTCGGCCTATGGCTCGCCCCGTTGGGCTATCTCGCGTACAAATCCGGGCTGTTCCCCAAGACACTGGGCATCATGCTGATACTGGCCACGGTAAGCTACCTGGTCGACGTCGTCGTCGCGTTCCTGCTCCCCGGGCTTGCCGTTCAGATCCACGGCTACCTGGGCATTGTGCCGGCCATCGCGGAGATCTGGATGGTCCTGTACCTGCTCATTGTGGGCGTGCGCGCTCCGCGCCCCACAGATCGGGTGTCCGCCGTGGAAGCGGTGCCGTCCCCGCCCCGAGTCGAAGCAACATGACCTGGACGTCGACCGGATCGTAGTCCGTGTCGTCTCTGCGAGGGATGCCGATATTGTCTAAAAATGTCTACTCAAGATGAGCTGGGCCAGACCATCGACCAAGCCGAGGATGCGCTGCTCGCCGCCATGCGCGTCAGTGATGTCGAAGCCCTCGACAAGCTGATCGCAGACGGTCTGCGCTTCGTTAGACCCGACGGAGCCGTCATCAAAAAGCACACAGACCTTGAAGCGCACCGAAGCGGAGCCACCCGCTTCAGCCGAATTGTGGAAGTCGAGCGGCGGAGTTCGGAATTCCGCGGTGGAGGCTCGACGGAGACGATCGCCATGGCCGCCCTGTCGGACAGCGGGCAGACGATGGAAGCGACACTGCGATGGCGGCGTACCTGGCAGATCATCGACGGTCGCTGGCAGGTTATTGAAGGCTCAGCAACCCCGGTGGTTTAGCTGCCCACCCTGAGGTTCTCGGTTCCTTCGTCCCACTGCCATCTAAGAACGCCGAGGCCCGGGCGAGGCAGGCCGTGGCCGGTCAGCCGTTGGCGGCTTGGGGATTAGATCCGAGAGCCACGGTCGCGGCGGTAACGACGTCCGAGAGCACTATCACCGCCTTATTGTGGGTGCGGTCCCGGCCGAAGTAGGAACTGTACCCACCGGTCTCGCCCGTGTGCCAGGTGATCGTCTGGCCGTCCGACGACGTTCCGATCCGGGTGCGGGCAGCAGGTCGGCGAAATCCGACGGCGCGGAGCCGGTGCGTTCCATGGTCTGGCTCATGATCATGTTCATCAGCACGTTCCGGGACCATCCGTGCTCCACCGCAGCGGCCGCGTAGCAGTCCCGCTCCGGGCCGGTCTTGGTCTTATCCAGGAGGGTGCGGATATGGCCCCAGTACAATTGCGCCACAGCTTGTGGCGCATTTGCCTCGCTCCCCCAGGACTCGGCCATGGTCCGCATGTACTGCAGGTGAGCTGGGAGAAGCCCTTCATCTCCGGGAACTCGGTCCGCAGATCCTCAGCCAGCCGGGAGATGACGCCGCTGCCCCATCCTTCGGCATCCTGGCGTTGCAGGATGTCCCGCCCAATCGACCAGTACAGCCCGATCAACTGGGAATTGACCGTCCGCACCGCTTGCCCCGGTCCCGAGCACCCGCTCCTTCAGGGCCTTGAGGACCTTCAGGACGTTCAGGACCTTCAGAGATCCCGGTAGTCATCGGGCAGGGCAATCTCCCGGCTGGCCTTGGCCATTACTCTATATCCGGCCTCACCCGCATGCCGTGCGGGTCACCGATAGCCACCGGCGCCTCATCTTCCGCTTTCATCCGGCGCCGCCGTCCCGGCACGGTCAGGACGGCCAGGCTGGCGATGACCAGCAGGATCCCGCTCCAGCCCTGCAGCGGCAGCCGTTCGCCCACCACCCATACCGCCAGCACGGCAGCCACCACCGGTTCCGCCAGCGACAGCGTGGTGGCGGTGCTTGCGCGCACCCGCGCCAGGCCGAGCCCAAACAGCACGTAGCCGGCGAACATCGGCACCAGGGCCATGTAAGCGCCGACGGCGGCGTTGCCCCAGGATGCCAGCAGCGGCGCGCCCGTGGCCAGCAGTACCGGAATCAGCAGTAGCCCGCCGGCGCCGAACATCGCCCCCATGGCGGCACGGGCCGGCACGCCGCCGCCGATGATTCGGTGGGCAGCCCAGGAATAGAGGGCATAGGTCAATCCCGCCAGCAGGCCCAAGCCGATCCCGGCCAAGGTGCCGCCGCCTGCTGCGCCCCCGGAAGCGCCGGCGGAACCGTCGGTGGAATGGCCGCCGCCTTGCGCCGCAGCGAAGCACAGCAGCGCGGTCCCGGACAGCCCCAGCAGGGCGGCGCCGCCCCAGCGCATGCTCAACCGATGCCGGTCGAAGGCCCGCTCGATCAGGGCAGAAGCCAGCGGCGCCGAGCCGATGCTCACCACCGTGCCCACGGCAACACCGGCCAGATGCATCGAGCTGTAGAAGGCCAGCGGGTACACGGCGACCGCAAGGGCACCAAGCAGCACCAATTTCCACTGACCCTGCAGCCGAAGACGGGCGCGGCCCATCGGCCGCAGCGCGGTCAGCGCCTGGAGCAGCCCGCCCACTCCCATCGCCACGGCACCAATGGCTAGCGGACCGGCGTCTGGCGCAAACGTGGCCGCCGTTCCGGTGGTTCCCCACAGCACGGAAGCCGCCAGCACCAGGAGCGCGCCGGATACTGCACCGGGATGCGCCGGCGCCTGCCGGGGCTGCTGTAGATCCATAGCTCCTCGCAGTTGCTCCACTGGGGCCAGCCTATAGGCGGCACTTCCCGCCGTCCCGACCAGGGCCGCTTGCTGGGTAAGTTACCCGCGGGTAACATATGGCTGGTACTGTGTCCCGCATCTCATGGAGGTTCCAGTGAGCCCTACGTCCGCGCCCCGCGCCCTGCGTGATGTCGTCTTCGTCGACGGCGTCCGCACTCCGTTCGGCAAAGCGGGTGAGAAGGGCATCCACGCCGGCAGCCGGGCCGACGACCTGGTGGTCAAATGCATCCGGGAACTGCTGCGCCGCCACCCGTCGCTGCCGCCCGAGCGGATCGACGACGTGGCCATCGCCGCCACCACCCAGACCGGCGACCAGGGCCTGACCATCGGCCGCTCCGCGGCGCTGCTTGCTGGGCTGCCCCGCTCGGTGCCCGGCTTCGCGATCGACCGGATGTGCGCCGGCGCCATGACGGCGGTGACGACGACGGCCGGCGGCATCGCCTTCGGCGCGTACGACGTGGTGGTGGCCGGCGGCGTGGAGCACATGGGGAACCATCCAATGGGCCAGGGCGTGGACCCGAACCCGCGGTTTGCCAGCGAGCGCTTGGTGGATCCCGCCGCACTGAACATGGGCAACACTGCGGAGAACCTGCACGACCGCTTTCCCGCCATCACCAAGGAACGCGCCGATGCCTACGCCGCGGCCAGCCAGGCCAAGCTCGCAGCGGCCTACCAGGACGGCAAGATCCAGCCCGATCTGGTGCCGGTAACCGGCCGAAAGCCCGGCGAGGGGTGGTCGCTGCACAGCGCCGACGAGCCGCCGCGGCCGGGCACCACTCGTGCGGACCTCGCCGGGCTGCGTACCCCGTTCCGCGCACACGGCCGCGTCACCGCCGGCAATGCCGCCGGCCTGAACGACGGCGCCACGGCCTCGCTGCTGGCGTCCGCGGAAGCCGCCGCGGAGCTGGGTCTGCCGGTGAAGATGCGCCTGGTCTCCTACGCCTTCGCCGGAGTGGAACCCGAGGTGATGGGCATCGGCCCGGTCCCCGCCACCGAGAAGGCCCTGAAGATGGCCGGCCTGGACATCGCGGACATCGGGCTGTTCGAAATCAACGAGGCCTTCGCGGTGCAGGTCCTCTCCTTCTTGGACCACTACGGCATTGCCGACGACGATCCCCGCGTCAACCGCTACGGCGGGGCCATCGCCGTCGGGCATCCGTTGGCCGCCTCCGGCGTGCGGCTGATGACCCAGCTGGCGCGCCAGTTCGAATACGACCCGTCGGTGCGTTACGGGCTGACCACCATGTGCATCGGGCTGGGCATGGGCGGGACCGTGATCTGGGAGAACCCGCAGCACGCAGACTACTCGGGCCGCGGCCGCCAGGCAGTTGCCGCGACCGCCGCCGTACCAGCCGCCGCATCCGCAGGAGAGGACCACGCATGACCGCCGCCGACTTCACCGCCTTGGCCGCCAAGTTCCCGGACGAGACCGTCACCCACTCATATGTCCGGGACGTGCAGCTGCCCGGGGCCGGAACCTTGGCCCTGCTGACCCTGGACAATGACCTGGACCACCGCAAACCCACCACCCTCGGACCGAACACGCTGGTGGAACTGGGCACCGCGCTCGAGGGGCTCAAGGCCCGGGCCGCGGCCGGCGGGATCTCCGCCGTCGCGGTCACCGGCAAGCCCTACTACCTCGTGGCGGGCGCCGACTTGGGCAGCGTGGGCAAGCTCACCGACCCCGAAGACGGGCGGGCCATGGCCCGGCTGGGCCATGACGCCTACGCCACGCTGGCGTCAATGGGCGTGCCGACCTTCGCCTTCATCAACGGTGCGGCCATGGGCGGCGGGCTGGAGATTGCGCTGGCCGCCGACTACCGCACGGTGTCCGCCGGCGCCAACGGCATCGCGCTGCCGGAAGCCTTCCTGGGCCTGATCCCCGGCTGGGGCGGTGTCTACCGCCTGCCGCGGCTGATCGGCCCGGCCAATGCGGTCAAGGTGATGATCGAGAACCCGCTGAGCAACAACAAGATGCTCAACGGCGCCGCCGCCCACCAACTGGGCATCGCCGACGCGCTGTTCGAGCCAGCGGATTTCCTGGAGCAGTCGCTGGCCTGGGCCGCCCGGATCCTGAACGACGACGACGCCCGCCGGCAGGTGGCCGCACGCCGGGCAGAGCTTTCCGCCGCCACGGAGGCGGACTGGGACCAGGCCATCGCCGCCGGGCGCAGCTTCGTGGAAGCGAAGACCGCCAACGCCGCGCCCGCGCCGGCCAAGGTGCTGGACGTGATGCAAGCCGGCCGGGGCAAGAGCCAGCAGCAATCCGCCGAGCTGGAAGTCGAAGCGCTCGCGGAACTGATGCGGACCCCGCAATTCCGCGACACCGTGTACGCCTTCCTGGAACTGGTGCAGAAGCGTTCCAAGCGTCCCGCCGGTGCGCCGGACCCGCAGCTGGCCCGGCCGGTCACCAAGGTGGGCGTGGTCGGCGCCGGCCTGATGGCCAGCCAGCTGGCCCTGCTGTTCGCACGCCAGCTGAAGGTACCCGTGGTCATGACGGACATCGACCAGGCCCGGGTGGACAAGGGCGTGGGCTACGTCCATGCCGAAGTGGACAAACTGCTGGCCAAAAAGCGCATCTCGGCCGATGCGGCCAACCGCACCAAGGCCCTGGTCACCGGTTCGGCCTCCAAGGAAGCCTTCGCGGACGCCGACTTCGTGATCGAGGCGGTGTTCGAGGAACTGTCCGTCAAGAAGCAGGTCTTCGCCGAGGTGGAGGCGGTGGTCTACGAGGACTGCATCCTGGCCACCAACACGTCCTCGCTCTCCGTCACCGAGATGGCCGCGGACCTGCTGCATCCGGAACGGGTGGTCGGCTTCCACTTCTTCAACCCCGTGGCCGTCATGCCGCTGCTGGAAATCGTGCGTGCCCCGAAGACCAGCGACGAAGTCCTCTCCACCGCATTCGTGCTGGGCAAGGCGCTGAAGAAGACCACGGTGCTGGTCCAGGACGCGGCCGCCTTCGTGGTGAACCGCGTGCTGCTGCGGCTGATGGGCGAGGTGGCGAATGCGTTCGACGAAGGCACCCCCGCCGAGGTGGCCGACAACGCGCTGAAGCCGATGGGACTGCCGATGACGCCGTTCACTCTGCTGGCCATGGTCGGCATCCCGGTGGCCCAGCACGTCACCGAGTCCCTGCACGCCGCGTTCGGCGAGCGGTTCCGGGTCTCCGCCAACCAGCAGCGGCTCATCGACAACGGCATCACGTCCCTCTGGACAACGGACGATGCCGGCCGGCAGGTGATCCCCGAGTCCACGCTGGCGCTGCTGGAATTCGGCGACTCCCCCAGCACCTCCGAGCAACTGCTCCGCCGCACCCAGGACGCCCTGGCCGAGGAAATCGGGCTCATGCTGGACGAAGGCGTGGTCGCCGCGCCCCAGGACATCGACCTATGCATGATCATGGGCGCCGGCTGGCCGCTGCACCTGGGCGGCATCACCCCCTACCTGGACCGGGTGGGAGCCTCCGAACGGGTCAACGGCCGGAAGTTCCACCCCGGCCGGTAAGACAAGCCGCCAGGACCGGCCGCCGCGGAGCGCCGCCGTCGTCGTCCTTCTGAATAAGGACGACGACGGCGCAGCCGGGTGATTGCCTACCTGAGCGCCGGCGGAGAGCCAGCGGCAGGTGTGCCGAGGTGGGGTGGGTCAGGAGCGGGCCGGGCGCTGGATGGCCATGGCGCATCCCATCGAGACCAGCACGGCGATGACCGCCAGCAGCAGCATGCCGCCGAAGCCGCCGCCGGAGGACTCGATCAGCATGCCACTGACCACTGGCCCGATGGCGAAGCCGGAACCAATCATCAGGTTGGCCGAGTTCATCACGTGGCTGCCGCCGATGTCAGACAGGGACGCGAGCAGGTACGGAAGGATGAAGGTCCACGCGAACTTGAAGACCAGGGCAGCGAGCGCGAACCGGATGAGTCCCGGAGCGCCGAACAGCAGCGCCACGCTGCCGCCCAGCGCCAGGTAACCGATCAGCAGGAACCATTTGCGCTTCGGGCTGTCCCCCAGGAAGGTCGCCACCAGCGGCGCCGCAATGCCCGGAATTGTGGCAATGGCCAGCACCAGGCTGGACGTCGAGAGATCGATGCCCGCGCCGCCCGAAATCTGCGCCATGAAGGACCACACGCCGCTGAGGCCGATGTAGAAAGACAGCACGGCGGCCAGCCCGATCACGAATTTCACCTTAGAGCCTGCACGTGCGGGATTCTTCTCCGCCGCCGCGATATCCACTGCGGCCGGGACCTTCGCTTCCGCTGTGGCACGGCGCAGCATGTCGCCGTCGATCATCCGCACCACCGGCAGGCAGCAGGCCGTGAGGGCGGCCATCGTCCAGTAGATGGCGGAAACGTCTGCGTTGGCATACAAAACCGGGAACGCGAACAAAATGACCGCGCCCATCAGCAGTTGGAACACCACAAAGACGCCGAAACCGCGGCTGGGGTTGGCCGTCTTCCCGCTGAGGGTCAGAATGATGACCGTAATGGATCCGGCCGCCAGCGACGTAATCACGCGGGCGACTACCAGGAGCGGGAAACTGTCCAGGAAGCCGGAAGCCAGGTTGCCGGCAATGGCGATGGCGGCGCAAACGTAGGTGACGGTCCTCAGGTTCAGCCGGTTCAGCCACAGGTAGGCCGGCACCGTGGCCAGGCTGAAGGCGCCCAGCTCGAGCGAGAACAGCATGCCCAGCTGAGTGGGCATCAGGCCGAACTGCTCTATCAGCTTGCCTGCGATCACCGGGGCGATCAGCAGCACCATGTACAACACCGCGCTGAAAACGGCGATGTAGGTGTAGATTCCGCGGTCGGTGCCAGCGGCAGGGCGCGCGGAAGTCAGGGTAACGGACATCAGTGTCCTTTCGAATTTGGATGAAAGAGCTGGTGGCTCCGGCCAGCCGACAGGCCCGGCCGGAGCCACCAGGGTGAGTCGTGCGGTTTAGCGGAACGCAGGGGTCAGGCGTTGGCCTTTTCCGCTTCCGTCGGAGCGGATTCGGGTGCAGCGGCGTCGTAGACCTTGCGTCCGGCAAACCAGGTCTGCCGTGCGCTGATGTAGCGCACTTCATCCACGGGTACCTCATGGGGGTTGTTCGTCAGCACGATGAAATCGGCGGACTTCCCCGGCACCAGCGAGCCGGTGACGTCATCAAGGCCCATTGCCTCGGCGCTGGCCGTGGTGTAGATGCGGACGGCCTCCTCCAAGGTAATGGCTTGCTCTTTCCACAGCGTCCCTGGAAATTGGCCGGTAGGGTCCTGCCGGGTCACCAGACCGTAAATGCCTTCCCAGGCGTTCGGCGAGACGCTGACCGGCCAGTCCGAACCGCCGGCGATCCGGGCACCCGCGTCAAGCAGGCTTCTATTGGGCTGCATCTTCGACGCACGCTCCGCGGGCAGCACCGCGGCGATCGCCTCTGAGATCACCCCGGGGAACCACAGCGATGGCGAGATGTCGGCGGTAACGTCCAGCTGCGCAAAGCGGCCGATATCGTCCGGATGCACGAACTGTCCGTGCGCGATGTGGTACTTCGGCTCGGTGTAGCCCGCGGCCCGCACCTTTTCCACGGTGTCCAGGACGAGGCGGACCGAGGCGTCGCCGGTGCAGTGGATCTTGGCGGAGATTCCCCGGGCGGCTGTACTCATCAGCCAGTCCTCCAACTCCGCCGGATCCATCGTGGTCCCGCCGCAGTGGCACTCCGGAAAACCCGCCACTGGCAGATAAGGCTCGATGAAGGCTGCAGTGCCGGCCGGCGGAACCCCGTCGAGGAAGATCTTGATGAAATCCGGCCGGTGATGGCGCGAACGCGTCTCTTCGCGGTGGGCAATGATCCCCTCGCCCAGTGGCTGGGTGCCGAAAATGAAATCGTTGGCTTGCATGGAGGACACCACCCAGGCGTGCAGCTCGCCGTCGTCATCAAGTTGTTTGAGGGCACGCATGAGCGGGAGGGACGCAGCTGCGTCTTGGAACCCCGTGACCCCGTAGGAATGCAGGATCTCAATACCGCGCGCAGCCGCCTGGGCCAACTGCGCTGTGCTTACCGGCTGCAGGCTGGCCAGTGTCTGCTCCACGATCATTCCGCCGGCTTCGATCAAAACGCCGGTGGCGGCCCCGGACTCATCGCGCAAAATCTGCCCGCCAGCGGGATCGGGCGTGGCTGCCCCGATGCCGGCCAGTTCCAAGGCCCGCGAATTCGCCCACCGGTTGTGCTTCGAGTCGTCCTTGAGCAGGGCCGGACGGCCGCCCGTTGCCGCATCCAGCCGTGCCAGCGCGTCCGCCGAGTTCATTTCGTTCATCAAGCCGGATCCCCAGCTACCACCGACAACCCACTGGTCCGGTTCGAGCCCGGCAGCGTAGGAGGCAATCGCTGCCAGGAAGCCGTCCAAATCAAGCGTGGGAGGCGCGTCCAATTCAAACAGATCCATCTGCCCGGCGATCATATGGTGGTTATGGACGTCCATCAGGCCCGGCATCACGAAAGCGCCGTCCAGATCGATGGTGTGGGTCTCCGGCCCGCGCAGTTCCACGGCCCGATCACCTATCGCTTGGATGAGCCCACCCCGGACCGCCATGGCCGTGGTGCGGGGCGTTTCCGGATCGAGGGTTTCGATCATGCCGTTGAACAACACCACATCAGCAAACTCTTCGGTCACGTACTGCTCCTCGTTGTTGAATCGTTGAGTTGGTCGAGCATCAGAGTATGTGTGACCGGGGCCATTCGACTTGACTCTCAGAGCATGACGTTTGATTTCTACGGCAGGAGAATTAAAGGCCTGCGGCTTCCTCGATCAATTGTCGTTGTCCTCTCGTTGACTTGGATGGTTCTACAGTTGCTCATCGCCGTTAGGAATCTGAGCTCGGGACATGTTTGGGAATGGGGCGGTGACCTATTCCGCACAGCAGTGATCCTAGGGGTGGCGATCATAGGGTTTCACCGCCGCTCCCCGCTGCTCGTCGCGGCCGCGCCACCTGGCTGCCAGGGGCGAGGGCTGCAAGCCATGAGCAGAGAGGACGGCTTCAACTGTCAGTAGATTCTTAATCGCTTTGCGAAAATGTGGAAAGCCTCCTCTTAGGAGAGCAGCTCGAGCTCCCAGTCCTTAACGTCGGCCACAGGCGCGAACAGGCGCGCATCGATCTCGTCGAGGGGCAGGCCGTTGCGGACGCGGTCGGGCCAGTCCCTGTTGCCCAGGGCCGCCTTCCCCAGAGCGACGACGTCGGCCGCGCCGTCGGCCAGCATGGACACGGCCGTCTCCGGGTCGTCCAGGTGGCCGTTGGTGATCACCGGTAGCCCGGAGTGCTGTTTGGCCAAGGCAGCCAGCGAGTGGCCCTTGTCGCCGAAGGCCGGGGCGTAGGCCTTGTACTCCGTCGTGTGGATGAAGTCGATGCCCGTGGCGGCCAGGGTAGAGAAGATGACGGCTGCCTCCTCGGCGCCGCCGGCCCACCGGTGGTCGTGGTCGCTGACCTTTGACTGCGAGATGCGGATGCCCACGGTCGTCTCCGGACCCACGGCTTCGCGCACTGCCCGGGCGATCTCCGCGGCGAAACGCACCCGGTTCTCGGGGGACCCGCCGTACTCGTCGGTGCGCAGATTGAGATAGTCGGTCAGGAACTGGTCTAGCAGGTAGCCGTTGGCACCGTGGATTTCAACGCCGTCGAACCCGGCCTCCTTTGTGCGCAGCGCGGCGGCCACGAAGCCCTGCCGGACCTCCTCCATCTGCTCCCGGGTGATCTCCGCGGGCACCCGGTAGGGGCCCTCACCGCGGTAGAAGCCCAGCTGCTCACCCTTGGGGGCGACCGCCGAGGGGCCGATCGTGGAATCCATGAAGCGGCTGCCCTGGGCCTGGGAGCCGGCGTGCATGAGCTGTGCGAAGATCGTGGACCCGGCCGCGTGGACAGCGTCAACGACCATCGCCCACGACCGAGCCTGCGCGGCGGTGGCCAGACCGGGCTGGTACAGATAGCCCTGGCTGTACGCGGTGTCAGGGTAGATCCCCTCGGTGATCAGCAGCCCGAATCCGCCTCGCGCGAAGGCCTCGTAGTAGGAGACCATCTTCTCCGTCACCAGCCCGTCCTCGGCGGCGCTGATGCGGGTCATGGGGGCCAGCGCCACACGGTTCGGCAGCCGCGTGGAACCGATCTGCAGGGGTGACCAGAGCGGGGCGAGGTTAGTCATGATGTTCTCCTTGCATTTTTCCCAGGGTCGGGGTCCACCTGTAGTGACAGGTTTACACCGACTCGAATGAGCCGGCAAAAGTCAGTAAATCTGCGCCCTGTTCCTGCACTGGGCCTGCTCATGGCTGCCGGAGACTGAAGCAGTACCTCGGCCTTAACTTCCCATGGCGAATAGGCGATGCCCCGTACTTGTCCCCTCAGCCGGTCCCTCCAAGCAAGGGGCGATGACGCCGCTGCCCCATCCTTCAGCGTGCTAGCGTTGCATGCCGGTCGGATTCCGGACCCGGCAATGAACTTTCCTGCCGCCATGGGCGTCTTTATGTACGACGGCGGGGTACGCCCGGATCGGGACGCCACAACAGTCTCCCCTTGCCACTGGCGAAATCCGGTCCACGGACCATCCCGCCGTCATCAGCATCCCGCAAGCTTCGTTTGGGAAGGTCAGCCCATGAGTCTTGATGCCGGTCCAACCAGACGCTCGCTGCTAGGTGTTTCCGCGGCTGCCAGCTCTGCCTGTTTCCTGGCAGCCTGCGCCCCGTCGACAGGCGGCAGCAGCCCGTCGGCGGGGTCTCCGGCGCCGGTTGCTTCCGGCGGCACTCCGGTGCAGGTCCTGAAGCTCGCAGATGTTGCCGTCGGGGACAGTGCGAGTGGCGAAGCCGACGGAAACAAAGTGATGGTCTACCGCCCGGATGAGGAAACGGTGGAGGCTTTCAGCGCCATCTGCACGCACCAGGGCTGCACGGTCGCGCCGACGGGTGCCGAATTCCATTGCCCCTGCCATGGCTCTGTTTTCAGTGCCCAGGATGGCGCGGTGCTGGACGGACCAGCAGCTAAACCGCTGCAACGCTTTGCCGCCGCCATCGACGGCGACTGGATCACCGTCACCGTGTGAATGCT
This sequence comes from Actinomycetota bacterium, assembly GCA_051751385.1. Taxonomy (GTDB): domain Bacteria; phylum Actinomycetota; class Actinomycetes; order Actinomycetales; family Micrococcaceae; genus Crystallibacter. The sequence continues at coordinate 434,730 of JBNJKW010000005.1, forward strand.
GCGCTGGGTCATTCGCTCCGGCGGCTCGGTTGGAAACATCTAAGGAACATCCGGAACAATAATGGACATGACTTCTTCCCTGCCGTCGCGCCGAGCCATACTGACCGTCACCACCGCCGCTGGTTCCGTGGGCGCGCTGACGGCTTGCTCTCCTTTTCAGGACTTCACCGGCGCGCAAGGCGCTTCCCCTTCGCCTATCGCCACGGATGGAACGCCGACCCGCGTCGGCAAGCTCAGCGACGTACCGGTTGGCGGCAGCGCCAGCGGTGAAGCCGATGGGCAGAAGATACTCGTCTACCGTCCCGATGAGACGACGGTGCTTGCCTATAGCGCGGTGTGCACCCACCAAGGCTGCGCTGTGAACGCCACGGACAGCGAATTCGTCTGCCCGTGCCACAACTCCACCTTCGCGCTCGACGACGGCACGGTTACCGGTGGTCCTGCACCGGCGCCGCTCCCCCGTTACGCTGCATCCATCGACGGCGACTGGATCACCGTCACCGTCTAATCCAAGCTCCGGTGTCGTTCCGCCATTTCAGCGGCAAGCCGACAATGGCCAAGGCTAAGTTGAATGAGAGTGCCCGCATTGAAAGGCTGAAAATACCCAGCGTCTTTCGCCTTCGTCTCACTAATGCCGGGAGGCGGTCGATAGTCATAGATGTCAGTACCGTCCTCTACCTTTGAACGAACGGTCCGCATCGAGCAGGGGGAAGCATTGCAGTTCACAGAACGACTGGCCGCGTTGGCCGCAAAGATCCAGCAACAGCGAAACATCATCGAAACGGAAGAGGCGACGAAGAACGCATTCGTTATGCCGTTCATCTCTACGATCCTCGGGTACGACGTGTTCAACCCTCTGGAAGTGGTTCCTGAATTCACTGCGGACGTCGGCATCAAGAAGGGCGAGAAAATTGACTATGCCATTATGCGTGATGGCGAAGTCCAGATGCTGATTGAGTGTAAGAAATCGTTGGGCGACCTTCGTGTAGAACATGCATCGCAGCTGTACCGCTATTTTGCGGTTACCAACGCTCGAATTGCAATCCTTACAAACGGGGAGGTCTACCATTTCTACACCGACCTTGATGCCCCCAACCGCATGGACGCCAAGCCGTTCCTGATTCTGGACATGAACGACATTGACGAAACACTGATTCCGGAACTCGTCAAACTTTCAAAAGATGTTTTCGACCTCGAGTCGATCATCAGTGCCGCCGAAGAACTCAAGTACATCGGACAGCTGAAGCGCACTGTCTCAGGTCTTTTTCAGTCCCCGGAGGACGACTGGGTGAAGTTTTTGACGGCTAAAGTCTACGAGGGCGCATTCACACAAAAAGTCCGCGAGCAGTTTACGGGTCTGGTAACCAAAGCAACCCGACAATACCTCAATGATCAGGTCAACGACCGCCTGAAAGCGGCTCTGGGAGAGTCACCGGTCATTCAGGCTGCCCAAGCGTCCTTGGCTGATTCAGTGACCAGCGAAGCAATCGTTCAAGAAGATTTGAACGACAATGACGGCATCGAAACCACCCTTGAAGAAATAGAGGGGTTCCAAATCGTTCGAGCGATTGTGTGCAGCGACGTCAAACCGCAGCGCGTGACACACCGAGATGCGAAGTCGTACTTTGCTGTCCTTCTCGACGACAACAACAGGAAGCCGATTGCCAGGCTCCACTTCAACAGGAGCCAAAAATATCTGGGTGTCTTTGACGAGGAGAAGCAGGAGACCCGCCACTCCATCGAGTCACTTGACGAGATCTATAACTACGCCGACACTCTTCGACGGACTGTGAAGAACTACGAGTAAGGTCTGGGCCGTCTGCTCCAGCGGCGGAGTGCCGCCGGAGCAGGCGCCCCAGCACGGCCGTGTGGCCCGCGTTAGTGTCCCTTGAACGCCTCTGCCAGCCACCAGGAGCCGCCGTCGGAGGCGATCTTGGCGTCTATGACCAGGGGACGGGCGGGCAAGGACGCCAGCCAGCCGGACACGCCGGCGAGGTCATCGAGTGTCCGCACGGTGATTCCGTCGGCGCCGAAGCCGCGGGCAATCGCGGCGATGTCGGTGTCGGGGAAGGTGACCGTTGACAGGTCGACGGGGTTGTTGCCGAAGTGGTGCACCTCGGCGCTGTAGGCGGCGTCGTTGTAGACGATCACCACAAGCGGGAGGCCGAGCCGCACAGCGGTCTCCAGCTCCGCAATGGACATCAGGAAGCCGCCGTCGCCGGTGCCGAGGACCGGCAGCCTGTCCGGCCGGGCCAGGGCGGCGCCGATCGCGGTGGCCAGTCCCAGGCCGATGGACTGGAAAGCCTGGGTGAAGCAGAAGCCGAACTCGTCGGGCACGTCCAGGTACTGGCTGGGGTAGCCCATGAAGTTGCCGGAATCGACGGAAACGATGCGGTCGGAGGGCAGCAGTTGGTCCAGCCGGCCGGTCAACAGCCGCGGGTCGATCCGGTCCTCGGTCGACAGGTCCGCGACGGGAACATCCTGCCAGCGGACGCCGGCGCGGATACGATCCTGGACCGGCCCGGTCCGGTACTTGGCGGCAGCGGGGCCACGTCCGCGAAGGATGTCCAACACCGCCTCGGCCGTCTGCCCGCTGTCCCCCAAGACGCCGAGATCCACCGGCCGGTTGGCGCCGAGCGCGGAGTCCTCCACGTCCACCTGCGCCACCTTGGCGCCGGGACCGATCAAGGCTCCCTGGCGCATGGTCCACATGTTCAACGTGCAGCCGAAACCAACAATGAGGTCCGCTTCCGAGATCAGCTCCGCTGCCACCGGGGAAGAGAAGCCGCCGGAAATGCCCAGCGAGAACGGCTCGCCGTTGAACAGGCCCTTGGCCACGGCAGAAGTGGCCACCAACGCGCCGGCATGGGCAGCCAGCGCCCGCAACTGGTCGCCGGCCTCGCGCGCACCGCGGCCGGCCACGAAGACCGGACGTTCGGCGGCGGCGATCAGCTCAGCGAGGGCTTCGGCGGCGGCAGCCGCTGGCCGGACCGGTTGCGCTGCGGAGACTGTTGCGGCCGGGCCGGTCTCCGCGGCTGCAGGTGCCGGCTCGGCCTGCACGTCCAGCGGCAGGTTCAGCACCACGGTGCGGCGTTCATTCACGGCCGTTCGGTACGCCCGGACGGTGTCTGCGACGGCGCTGGCCGCGGAGTGCACCCGCTCCGATACTGCGCCCACGCTGCGGGCGAAGCCCGCCTGGTCCATCGCGAAATTGGAGCGGACAGCCGAACCGGCGGTTTCGGCGGCCAGCACCAGCATCGGCGTGCGGGATTTGGCCGCCTCGCCGATGCCGGTGGCGGCGTTGGTCAGGCCGCATCCTTGGTGCACGGAAACGATTCCGAGCCTGCCGGACATCCTGGAGTAGGCGTCCGCCATGGTGGCCGCCCCGCCTTCATGCCGGCTGGCGGTGAACGGCACCCCGGCGGCCTTCAGCGCGTTCGTGACCGCGAAATTACCGCTCCCCACTACACCGAAGGCGTGCCCGGCGCCGAGTCCGGCCAAGGTCTGGCCGACTAGTTCGGCGATGGTGCGGGGCGCGTGCATGCGGGCACTCTCTTTCAGGATGCGTGAAGCAGAAGGTGGAACGTGGGCAGGCCGAAACGCGGAACTGCCTGCCCTTAACGCTCCACCATGGCGAAGATTCGGGCGGGGCTGCCCGTGCCGCCGACGATCGGCAGCGGCGCCACCACGATCACCGCACCGGTGGTGGGCAGCTGCGCCAGGTTCTGCAGCGACGTGATGCCGTACTTGTTGTTGCCCATCAGGTAGTGGTGCATCGGGAAGATCGGATCCAGCGCACCGGCGTTGCCGGCATCGATGCCGACAGTCTCCACGCCGACACCCGAGATCTTCGTCTCCTCGGCCAGCCACCGCGCGCACTCAACGGTGAACCCCGGGGTGTGGGAGCCGGCGTCGTCCGCGTTGAGGAATTGCTCCTGGTCCTGGGCGTACGCATCCCAGCCGGTGCGGAAGAGCAGCCAGGCGTTATCCGGGATGGGGCCGTGCTGCTCTTCCCATGCCTGGACGTGGTGGACGTCCAGCAGGAAGTCCGGGTCCTCGGCTGCATCGGCGGAGAAGTCAAGCACGACGGCGGGGCCCACCAGCCGCTGCAACGGCAACTGGGCAACGTCGTCGCCCTCGCGGCCGGTGGCCCAGTGGATGGGCGCATCGATGTGCGTGCCGATGTGCTCGCCGGTGTGAATGTTCTGGTGTTTCCACATCGGGCCGCGGTCGTCATACGCCGCGATCTCCTCGAGGCTGAAGTCGATCAGGTTTGCGAATGGGTCCGGCAGCCGCAGCGTGGGCGTCCGGGCGGAGAGCTTATTGGTCAGGTCGATCAGCTCGATCCGTCCGGTGGACAGGGAGGCGAGCAAGTCAGTCAGTTGGCTCATGGACTTCACTTTCGTCACGGCAGACAACCAACGCACAGGCGCTGCCTGAGTGCGTGGAACGGTAGGTCATGCAACGGTAGGTCGGCGCCCGCGACTCTGCGGCCGCCCGATGCATCCATTTTGCCCTTCCAGGCGCGGCCGGTGCTTGTGTTACGCCCGCCATCCCGCGGCTGGCGTAACACAAGCAGGCATCCGAACGTCTGGTGCCGACCCGGCGCTCAAGCGGCTCCGGCCGACGTGGATGTTAGAACAGGGCGGCCTTGGGCACTGTGGGGAAGATCCCGTCCAGCTCGGCGAGGTCTTCGTCCGTGGGCTGCCAGCCTGCCGATTCGGCGTTCTGCCGGATCTGCTCCGGTTTGGTAGCACCGGCGATCACCGAGGCCACGGAGGGACGGGAGGCAAGCCAAGAGAATGCCACTTCAATCTCCTGCAGCCCACGATCGGCGGCAAAGCGTGAGAACGCGCCCAACTGCTCCCAGTCGGCGTCCTTGAGCAGGTTGGTGCGCGAGTGCGTCAGCCGGCTGCCCTCCGGCGCCTTCCCGTCTTTGTATTTGCCCGTCAACAGACCGTTGGCCAGCGGGAAGTACGGTAGCACGCCCAGCCCATACGCTTCGGCAGCGGGCGTGACTTCGAGTTCCGCCCGGCGGTCCAGCAGGTTGTAGTGGTTCTGGCTGGAGATAAATGGCGTGTATCCGCCCATCCGGGCCGTGAATTCGGCCTCGGCGATCTGCCAGCCGGCCCGGTTGGAATGTCCGATGTAACGGACCTTGCCGGAGCGGACCAGGTCGTCCAGCGCAGACAGCGTTTCCTCAATCGGCGTCAGCGGGTCCGGAGTGTGGAACTGGTAGAGGTCGATCCAGTCCGTGCCCAGCCGGCGCAGCGACGCTTCGGCGGCCTTGACGATGTAGCGCCGTGAGCCGCGTGCGCCGAAGTCCTCGCCGTTGGCACCGCGCGTGTCCATGCCGAACTTGGTGGCCACCACCACGTCGTCGCGGCGGGCGCCGAGCGCCTTGCCCAGGAACTCCTCGCTCAGCCCGGCGGTCTTGCCATAGGTGTCGGCGACATCGAAAAGGGTCACGCCGACGTCGAGCGCGGCCTTGACCACGGCATCCGTGCCCTCCTGGGTCTCGGTGGGAGTGTTCGAGCGGCCCAGGTTGTTGCAGCCGAGCCCCACAGCGGAGACGGTCAGTCCGGACTTGCCCAGACGGCGGTATTCCATCGATACATCCTTCTCGATTGAGGTGCGTGGACCGCTTCAAATCCTACCCGGGGAGACCGCCGGCCAGTGATTTCAGGCACGTCACGCAGGCGCCGTCGGCGTTGCCGCTTCTGCCTTTAGCTACCGCTGCACATATGATCGAAACCATGGCCAAAGTTCTGACTTCCCTTCCCGTCGGCGAACGCGTCGGCATCGCCTTCTCCGGTGGACTTGATACGTCCGTTGCGGTTGCGTGGATGCGCGACGGCGGAGCCGTGCCCTGCACCTACACGGCCGACCTCGGCCAGTACGACGAACCCGACATTGACGCCGTTCCCAGCCGCGCCGCCGAATACGGCGCCGACATCTCCCGCCTGGTGGACTGCAAGCCGGCATTGGTGGAGGAAGGGCTGGCCGCGCTGGCCTGCGGCGCCTTCCACATCCGCAGCGGTGGACGCTCCTACTTCAACACCACCCCGCTGGGCCGTGCCGTGACCGGCACGCTGCTGGTGCGCGCGATGCGCGAAGACGGGGTGGACATCTGGGGCGACGGCTCCACCTACAAGGGCAACGACATCGAGCGCTTCTACCGCTACGGCCTGCTGGCCCACCCGCGGCTGCGCATCTACAAGCCGTGGCTGGACCCGCACTTCGTCTCCGAACTGGGCGGCCGCCAGGAGATGTCCGAGTGGCTGACCGCGCACAACTTCCCGTACCGCGACTCCGCCGAAAAGGCGTACAGCACCGACGCCAACATCTGGGGTGCCACGCACGAGGCCAAGACCTTGGAGCACCTGGGCACCAGCCTGGAAGCAGTCGAGCCGATCATGGGCGTGGCCTTCTGGCGCGAGGACGTCGAGATCGCCACTGAAGACGTTTCGATTCGGTTCGAGGCCGGCCGTCCGGTGGCCATCAACGGCACCGAGTTCGCCGACGCCGTCGCCTTGGTCAACGAGGCCAACGTCATCGGTGGCCGGCACGGTCTGGGCATGTCCGACCAGATCGAGAACCGGATTATCGAGGCCAAGTCGCGCGGCATCTATGAAGCGCCGGGCATGGCGCTGCTGCACATCGCCTACGAGCGGCTGCTCAATGCCATCCACAACGAAGACACCGTGGCGAGCTACCATGCGGAAGGCCGCCGCCTGGGCCGCCTGATGTACGAAGGCCGCTGGCTGGACCCGCAGTCGCTGATGCTGCGCGAATCGCTGCAGAAGTGGGTCGGCTCTGCCGTCACCGGCGAGGTCACCCTGCGCCTGCGCCGCGGCGAGGACTACACCATCCTGGACACCACCGGCCCGGCGCTCAGCTACCACCCGGACAAGCTGTCCATGGAGCGCGTTGGCGACGCCGCCTTCGGACCGCTGGACCGCATCGGCCAGCTGACCATGCGCAACCTGGACATCGCCGACTCCCGCGCCCGGCTGGAGCAGTACGCCGCGCTGGGGCTGGTGGGCGGCCCGACCGCCGAACTGGTCGGCGCGCTGGAAGCCGGCGGGGCCACGGAGATCGCGGACGCCGCCACGCTGGACGCGGCCGGCCGGGCAGCCGACGAGGCGCTGGACCGCGCAGCGTTCGACGCCGGAACCGACTGATCCGCCCGGTCCCGACCGCTGGACCACAGCCGAGGCCCGGTGCCCCTCTTCCAGGGGTGCCGGGCCTCCGCTTTCTCCGGCCGACGCCGGATCCATGGGAAGGGCAGCCTATGAAAGAGTGGCCTGGTGGCTTTCACCCGGACTGAACTGCTCAGGTTCCAGGACGCACTCGTCCCTGACCTTCTGGGTCCTGGCCTGCGCCTGCTGTTCGTGGGCATCAATCCCGGCCTGTGGTCGGCCGCCACCGGCTCGCATTTCGCCCGGCCCGGCAATCGGTTCTATCCTGCCCTCGCCGCCGCCGGCATCACCGACCATGTGATCCGCGCCGGCGACGGGATGGCGGAGGAGGACCGCGAGCATCTGATCGCCCGCGGCGTGGGCATCACCAATATTGTCCCGCGGGCCACGGCCAGGGCGGACGAATTGCGGCCCGACGAACTGCGGGCAGGTGCCCGGCGGCTCGAGGAGATGATCGAAGCGCTCGGTCCGCGGGTGGTGGCGGTGGCGGGAATCAGTGCCTACCGCGTGGGCTTTGGGCGGCCGAAGGCGCGGCTGGGCCGCCAGCCGGAGCGGATTGGCGGAGCCGAGCTCTGGGCGGTGCCGAATCCGAGCGGCCTTAATGCGCACCACAACGTGGCCAGTCTGGCAGCGGTGTTCCGCCAAGCGGCCCTTGCTGCAGGCATTGTTCCAGCAGAGCCGGAGTAGCGCCGCAGGGCTGGCCGTCTGCCGCCACTCGTCAGTACGGCCCGGCGCTGCGCGAGTAGCGCCCGCAGGGATCAAGCCGTCTGCCGCGCCAGCGTCACTGTCAGTCCAGGCTGAAGGCTGTCTTGGCCGGCAGCGGATGCTTTTGCTTCAAGGCAGCCAGGTTGTCGTGGGGAGCGACGCCGATGCTGAGCTTGGTGTAGTCCAGCTTGGCTTCACGGAGGCAGACTTTGAGGCCCGTCACGGCTTTGGCCGCATCCGGAGCCATCACGTAGATGTTGAGCTTGTGCGGGGAGAACTCGGTCTTCTCCACCGTGCCGAGCCCGCGCCAAGCGAAGTACTCCGTGATGGTGCGTTTGGCCTTGTCCTCCAGATAGCGATCTCGGTCGCCGCCGGCAGCGGTCTTCAGCGCATACTGTGCCACCACCCAGGACTGCTCCCCCGGCGCAAGCTCCGCGTAGCCGTCCTCGGCACATTGCGCGGCAAAGGCGACCATCAGCGACTCGGCGGCCTCTGCCGTGACATTCTTGCTGTCCTGTGTGGTGCTCTGGTGCCCGACCGTCCCGTGGTTGACCACGAACTGGCCGTAGTCTTCGTCGAACCAGGCCTCCCGGAAGACCAGCCCGCCGTCGTCGTTCTTCTTGTAGACCCGAAGGAAACTCATGTCCGTCCTTTGTTTAACCACGTCAGGGCCGTGCCGTCGAACGGCGCGGCTTGTGCCAATACTTGCTCGTAGAGCGCGCGGCAGCTGGCCTGCATCCGTGCAGCCAGCGCTTCCGGATAGTCCATCGTCACGCGGTGTTCGGCGAATTCGTCCTCGTCGTCGATGTACACGCGGCCGCCGGCGGTGCGGATCACGTCAAGGTCCATGTCCGTGAGCTGGACTTCCCAGCCGGCCGGAAGCAGCGGAGCTACTCTGATGCCGGTGGCCAGGTCGATGTAGATGCGGAAGTCGCCGGGATAGGTGTCGTCGTAGAACGTTGCCACGTAGTCGCCCTCGTGGGGCAGGAACTGCACGGCGTCGGAGGCGGCGAAGAAGGCGACTCCGGGCCGGGCCACCAGGGAGCCGGCGGGCTGGAAGATCCAGTCGCCGAACGAGTCTGCCCCCAGGTAGGTGCCGGGCACCAGCCAGTGGGCGCCGCCGTCGTACTTCCAGTTGCGGAACACCACCATCTCGCCAGGCTGGGCCTGGGCGGGGATGCGACCGGTCACTGGATCTTGGGAATTTGGCCGGTCGGCAGTTCCTGGCCGGGCAGCGGGCGGGCGAACGGCACCTTGGTGCCCAGCACCTGCGCGACGGTGTCTTGGGCGACCTGCTGCGCGGTCAGGCCAACGCGGTCCAGCACCTCGGCACGCGTGCCGTGGGCCAGGAACTCGACCGGCAGTCCCACTTCGTTCAGCGCCGTGTCCACGCCGGCCGCCCGCATTTCCTGGCGGATCCGGGAACCTACCCCTCCGGCTCGCACGCCGTCTTCAATCACGACGACGATCCGGTGCCGGGCGGCGAGGCCGATCAGCGACGGCGCCACCGGCAGCACCCAACGGGGGTCCACCACGGTGGAACTGATCCCCTGCGCGCCCAGCCGGTTGGAGACATCCAGCGCCAGTTCGCTCATCGCGCCCACGCTGACGATCAGCACGTCGTTGTCCATCGGCATGGTGCCGTCGGATGGCCGGCGGGCGAGGACGTCCACGCCGTCCTTAAGCCTTTCGATGGCCTCGACGTCCGGACCCACGGATCCCTTGGAGAACCGGACCACGGTGGGCGCGTCGCTGACGGCTACCGCCTCGCGCAGTTCCTCCTTCAGCCGGGCAGCATCCCGCGGCGCTGCCAGGTGCAGGCCCGGCACAATCTGCAGCAGCGCCATGTCCCACATGCCGTGGTGGCTGGGTCCGTCCGGCCCCGTGACCCCGGCACGGTCCAGCACCACGGTGACCCCGGCCTTGTGCAGCGCCACGTCCATCAGCAGCTGGTCGAAGCCGCGGTTCAGGAAGGTGGCGTAGAGGGCCACCACCGGATGCAGCCCGCCGTAGGCCATTCCGGCGGCACTGGTCAGCGCATGCTGCTCCGCAATTCCGACGTCGAAGACGCGCTCCGGATGCTTGGATGCGAACTTCTGCAGGCCCACCGGAATCAGCATGGCTCCGGTGATGCCGACGATGTCCCGGCGTTTGTCGGCAATGTCGGCGATCTCGTCCGCGAAGACGGAGGTCCACGACTTCCGGCCGCCGGATTCAACCGGCTCACCGGTCTCCGGATCAATCACGCCCACGGCATGGAACTGGTCCGCCTCATGGGCGCGGGCCGGTGCATAGCCGCGGCCCTTCTCAGTCATCGCGTGGACAATCACCGGTCCGCTGTATTTCTTGGCCTGGGACAGCGCTGCCTCGACGGCCTCCAGGTCATGCCCGTCGATCGGCCCGATGTACTTCATGCCGAGGTCTTCGAACAGGCCCTGCGGAGCCCACCAGTCCTTGATGCCCTTCTTGGTGGCGTGCAGGCTCTTGTACGCGAACTGGCCCACCGGCCCGCCCGACTGCAGCTTCTGTTTCCACCAGTTGAGCGTGCCTTCGTAGGCGCGGTGGGTGCGGACCCTGTCGATGGTGGTCCGACGCAGGGCGGCCAGCTGGTCGGCCAGTCCGCCGATGGTGGGCGCGTAGGAGCGCCCGTTGTCGTTGACCACGATCACCACGCGCCGGTCCCGGTCCGCGGCGATGTTGTTCACGGCCTCCCAGGCCATGCCGCCGGTGAGGGCGCCGTCGCCCACCATGGCGACGACGTAGCGGTCGCCTTCACCGGTCAGCTGGCGGGCCCGGGAAATTCCGTCGGCCCAGGACAACGACGACGAAGCGTGCGAGCTTTCCACGATGTCGTGCGCCGATTCGGCGCGGTCCGGGTAGCCGGCGAGGCCGTCCTGTTGCCGCAGCGTCCCGAAGTCCTGCCGTCCGGTGACCAGCTTGTGCACATAGGACTGGTGGCCGGTGTCAAAAACGATGCTGTCGTGCGGGGAGTCAAACACGCGGTGGATGCCCAGGGTCAGCTCGACAACACCAAGGTTCGGGCCCAGGTGCCCGCCGGTCTGTGCGACGTTGGTGATCAGGAACTGGCGGATCTCCTGGGCCAGGTCCTGCAACTGGACCATGTCGATCCGGCGGAGGTCGCGCGGCTCGCGGATGGTCTCGAGCAATCCCACAGAGCAGGTCCTTTCCTTCACAAAGCGTCGGTTAATCCTACCGCCATCCATCCTCCACCTCGCGTTCCGCGGATGCGAGGGTGCGCACACCCCAGCCGGACCGCACCAAGGGTGGAATGCCCGCTTGGAATGCCCGCTCGTCGGCAAATCTGCCACGGCGCCGGCGTGGTGGCCGTTTCCGTGGATGCCACAGGGCGGGCGCCCGGTTGCCCGGACGCCCGCCCTGTGTTGACGCGTTATGCAGTGATTAGCTGGCAGAGATCTGCCGCAGCACGTACTGCAGGATGCCGCCGTTGCGGTAGTAGTCGGCTTCGCCTGGCGTGTCGATGCGGACCACGGCGTCGAAGCTCTTGGTGGAGCCGTCCTCGGCGGTGGCGGTGACCTTCAGCGTCTTAGGCGTGGTGCCCTCGTTCAGAGCGGTCACACCGGAGATGGAGAAGGTCTCCGTGCCGGAAAGGCCCAGCGATGCAGCGGACTCGCCGGCCGGGAACTGCAGCGGGAGCACGCCCATGCCAATCAGGTTCGAGCGGTGGATGCGCTCGAAGCTTTCGGCGATGACCGCCTTGACGCCCAGCAGCGCGGTGCCCTTGGCAGCCCAGTCGCGGGACGAACCTGAGCCGTATTCCTTGCCTGCCAGCACCACCAGCGGAGTGCCGGCAGCCTGGTAGTTCATCGCCGCGTCGTAGATGTACGCCTGCGGACCGCCGGTCTGGCTGAAGTCGCGGGTGAAGCCGCCCTCCACGTTGTCCAGCAGTTGGTTGCGCAGCCGGATGTTGGCGAAGGTGCCGCGGATCATCACTTCGTGGTTGCCACGGCGGGAACCGTAGGAGTTGAAGTCCTTGCGCTCCACGCCGTTCTCCAACAGGTAGCGACCTGCCGGGCTGTCCGACTTGAAGGAACCGGCCGGGGAGATGTGGTCGGTGGTGACCGAGTCGCCCAGCTTGGCCAGCACGCGGGCGCCGCTGATGTCCTGGACCGGCTCCGGCTGCGCGCTCATGCCCTCGAAGTACGGTGGCTTCCGCACATAGGTGGAGTTCGGATCCCAGGCGAAGGTGTCGCCCTCGGGGGTCTGCAGCGCCTTCCAGCGGTCGTCGCCCTCAAACACACCTTCGTAGCCCTTGGTGAACATCTCCTTGTTGATCGAGGAGTCGATCACTTCCTGGACCTCGACCGGGTTCGGCCAGATGTCCTTCAGGAACACGTCGTTGCCCTCCGGGTCCTGACCCAGCGGCTGCTTCTCGAAGTCGAAGTCCATGGTGCCGGCCAGTGCGTAAGCGACAACCAGCGGCGGGGACGCCAGGTAGTTCATCTTGACGTCCGGGTTGATCCGGCCTTCGAAGTTGCGGTTGCCGGACAGGACCGAGGTGATGGAGAGGTCGTTGTCCTGAATCGCCTGCGAGATTTCGGGCTCCAGCGGGCCGGAGTTGCCGATGCAGGTGGCGCAGCCGTAGCCGACCACGAAGAAGCCGAGCTTCTCCAGGTACGGGATCAGGCCGGACTGTTCGTAGTAGTCGGTGACGACCTTGGACCCCGGGGCGATGGAGGTCTTGACCCACGGCTTGGAGGCCAGGCCCTTTTCCACCGCGTTGCGGGCCAGGACGGCCGCGGCCAGCATGACTGAGGGGTTGGAGGTGTTCGTGCAGGAGGTGATGGACGCGATCGACACCGCACCGTGGTCCAGCTCGAACTCGCGACCGTCTTCCATGGTGACGTGCACGCGCTTGGAGGGGCGGCCGTCGCTGGGCAGTGCAACGTGACGTCCCTGGGCGGCCGAACCGCCGGTGGGACGGTCGCCAGCCTGCCCGGCGGCGGCCTGGGCTGCCGCAGCGTGGCGGACCGTGGAAGTCATAGCCGGGACGTCCGACGCCGGGAAGGACTCCTCGAGCGCTTCGTCGAGGGCGTCTTCGTTGTCCGAAGCCACGTAGTTCGCAAGGTCCTTGCGGAACTGGGTCTTGGCCGTGGTCAGTTCGATCCGGTCCTGCGGGCGCTTCGGTCCGGCGATGGAGGGCACCACGGTGGAGAGATCCAGCTCAAGGTACTCGGAGAACTTCAGCTCGTGGGACGGGTCGTGCCAGAGGCCCTGTTCCTTGGTGTACGCCTCGACCAAGGCGACGTTTTCCTCCGAGCGGCCGGTCAGGCGCAGGTAATCGAGTGTCACGTCGTCGATCGGGAACATGGCGGCCGTGGAGCCGAACTCCGGGCTCATGTTGCCGATGGTGGCACGGTTGGCCAGCGGCACCGCTGCCACGCCTTCACCGTAGAATTCGACGAACTTGCCCACGACGCCGTGCTTGCGGAGCATTTCGGTGATGGTCAGCACCACGTCCGTGGCGGTCGCGCCGGCCGGAATCTCGCCGGTGAGCTTGAAGCCGACAACGCGCGGAATCAGCATGGAGACGGGCTGGCCCAGCATGGCGGCCTCGGCCTCGATGCCGCCGACGCCCCAGCCGAGCACGCCCAGGCCGTTGACCATGGTGGTGTGCGAGTCGGTGCCGACCAGCGTGTCCGGGTAGGCGCGCAGCTTGCCGTCGACCTCGCGGGTCATGACGGTGCGGGCCAGGTACTCGATGTTGACCTGGTGCACGATGCCGGTTCCCGGCGGGACGACCTTGAAGTCTTCGAACGCGGTCTGGCCCCAGCGCAGGAACTGGTAGCGCTCACCATTGCGCTGGTATTCGATCTCCATGTTGCGCTCCAGCGCGCCGGCGTTGCCGAACACGTCGATCTGCACCGAGTGGTCGATGACCAGTTCGGCCGGCGCCAGCGGGTTAACACGCTTGGGATCGCCGCCGAGGTCCTTGACGGCCTCGCGCATGGTGGCCAGGTCCACGACGCAGGGTACGCCGGTGAAGTCCTGCATGATCACGCGGGCGGGGGTGAACTGGATTTCGGTGTCCGGCTCCGCGTCGGGGTTCCAGCCGGCCAAGGCGCGGACGTGGTCCGCGGTGATGTTCGCACCATCTTCGGTGCGGAGCAGGTTCTCCAGCAGGACCTTGAGGCTGAACGGAAGGCTCTCGGCGCCTTCTACTGAACTCAGCCGGAAAATTTCGTATTCGGCACCGGCGACGTTTAAGACGCCTTTGGAACCGAAGCTGTCCACATTACTCATAACAGGACTCCTCTCGCCACACTTTATCTTTGTCCGGGCGGCAACCACCCGCTAGTTAGGCATCCCTAAGTGTGAAGGGACCGCTGCGGGTTCGGCCTCTGGGCCATTTGCACGCCGAAGCCCGCAGAATCGACAGGACAGAGACAGGATGCTTCGCCCGGAACCGCTGCCTCCATCCTAGCCGGTAGCAGGTTCTCGGGCAGCGGAGCGCCACCTGAGGCCTGGCTCACATCTGCAAATCGTTCGTGCTCAGTCCGTGCCGGGCGTCAGCACAGCGAACGACTCCATGTGGTGCGTGTGCGGGTACAGGTCGAAGACTCGCAGCGAATCGAGGTTCCAGCCCAGTTGCAGGAAGTAGCCAAGGTCGCGGGCGAAGGATGCCGGATCGCACGCAACGTAGCCGACCACGCGGGGTTTCCGGGAGGCCACTGCCTGCACCACCGCTTTGCCGGCGCCGGCGCGGGGCGGATCAAGCACGACGGCGTCCAGCACCTGGGCCTGCGAGCGCAGCACCCGCTCAACCTTGCCTTGGACGATCTCGATCTGGCCGAAGCCGTGCAGGTTTTTCCGCGCGTCCTTGCTGGCCGCCGGCGATCCCTCCACGGAGAGCACGTTGCCCGTAACACCGACGGCATCGGCCAGCGGCGCGGTGAACAGTCCGGCCCCTGCGTACAGATCGGCCACCCGCTCCCCTGCCCGCGGAGCCACGCCGTCCATCACGGCTGACGTCAGGGTGGCCGGTGCCAGCCGGTGGATCTGCCAGAAGCCGTCGCCGGTCACCCGGTACTGGTGGGCACCGCTGGTTTCGGCCACCCAGGTACGTCCCCGCAGCCGGGTGAGCCGTCCCGGCTCTGGCTCCCAGATGGCCACCGACACCCCGGGCTCGATTCGCTCGGCAAGCTTGGCCAGCCGCTTCGGCGTGGTCCCGGCGGCGGGTACCAGCAGCACCAGCGGGGTGCTGCCGTCGGCCGGGGCTGCGACTTCCACCCGCTCCAGCCCGGTCAGGTCCAGGTCCCACAGCCGCAGGTCGTTGATGGCATCCACGGCCAGCGGCATGACCTGAACCGGAATCAGCTCGTCAGAGCGGTGCGCATGCATGGCCAGGCGCCCATCCGGCCCCACGCCAAAGGCGGCACGCGTGCGCCAGCCGAGTCCGTCGTCGTACTCCCCCTCCGGAGCTTCTACCGTCACCTCCTGTTCCAGCTTGGCCAGCCGTTGCAGCTGTTCCGCGAAGATCTCGGCTTTCAGCCGGCGCTGGGCGGCCAGCGCAATGTGGCCGAATTCGGCGCCGCCCACCGGGGGCCGTCCGGCTTTCGCGGCGGCCAGTGCATCGGCCGGCGCCCACGGATGCTCCACCCGGTCGGCAGACGCCTCCAGTACCTCCACCGTGTCCGCGCGCCAGAAGCCCGCGCCCGCTCCGCCGTCGGTCACCCGTGCCAGCACGCGTTCCCCCGGAAGCGCGTGCCGGACGAAGACCACGCGGCCCTCGTGCCGGGCGACGAAGTGCCCTCCGTGCGCGGGAGCACCGATGCTCAGTTCGATCAGCTGCGGCGCGGATTCGGTCGGCCCAGTTTCGGTCGGCACGGGTTCGGTCATGGAAGCTCCTGGTATCGGCGGGCGGAATCGGAGGATGCCAGCTGCCACGGCACGCTGGCCACCATGACCCCCGGCTCGAAGTGCAGGCGGGTCTTGATCCTCAGCGCGGTCTGGTTGTGCACTAGCTGTTCCCACCAGCGTCCCACGACGTACTCCGGGATGTAGACCACCACCAGATCGCGCGGGGAGTCCCTGCGGATGTTTTTGATGTAGTCGAGGATCGGCGTGGTGGTTTCGCGGTACGGGGAAGCCAGCACGGTGATCGGGACCGGGATGTTGAGTTTCTCCCAGTCGCGCAGGGTTCGCTCGGTCTGTTCGGGGTCCAGATCCACCACCACCGCGTCCAGCCGCGACGGCCGCGACGCCCGGGCGAAGGCGAGCGCCCGGAGCACCGGCTTGCGCACATGCGAGACCAGGATCACGGCGTGCACCCGCGACGGCAGCGCGGTAGTCGGCTGGTCCGGGTCGAGCGCGAGCTCGCGGGCCACCTGGACATAGTGGCGGTTAATACTGTGCATGATCAGCCAGAGCACCACGATGCCCAGCACGGCCAGCCAGGCCCCGAAGATGAACTTGCTGACCAGGACCACCACCAGCACCGTGACGGTCAGGATGAAGCCCACCAGGTTGATCAGCCGCGAGCGCACCATCCGGCGGCGCACCGGGCGGTGCGGCGTGGCCCGGATTTCGCGCGACCAGTGCCGGATCATGCCCAGCTGACTGCAGGTGAAGGAAACAATGACGCCGATTACGTAGAGCGGGATCAGCCGGGTGACGTCCGCGTTGAAGATCAGCACCAGCACCACGGCCGCGGCGGCCAGCGCCAGCACGCCGTTGCTGTAGCTGAGCCGGTCCCCGCGGGTGCGCAACTGGCGCGGCAGGAAACCGTCGGTGGCGAGGATCGACGCCAGCTGCGGGAAGGCGTTGAAAGCCGAATGGCTGGCCAGCACCAGGATGGCCGCTGTGGCAGCCACCATCAGGTAAAAGAGCAGGGCACCGCCGCCGAAGACCGTCTCCGCCAGTTGGCTCAGCACCGGGGACTGGAAGTAGCCGGCCGGCAGCGCCTCGCCGTTCAGGCGCAGCTGCTCGGCGGGAACCTGCACCACCTGCACCTGCGTTGCGCGGGCCAGGTACATGACCGCCATGGTGATCACCGTCGCGGAAATGCCCAGCATCAGCAGCGCAAAGCCGGCATTCTTGGCCCGCGGCTTCTCGAAGGCGGGCACGTTGCTGGCCGGCGTCTCGACGCCCGTTAGTGCCGCGGCACCGGTGGAAAAGGCTCGCAGGACCAGCAGTGCGCCGGCCAAGCCCATCAGGCCGGCCTCCATACCGGGTTCTGGAACGACGTCGAACGCGGCGCTGGGTGCCGCACCGAGGCTTCCAGTGAGGTCAAGGACAAATCCCACCAGGCACATCAGCAGCACGGTGCCCACAAAGACGTAGGTGGCAATGGCCACGGTCCGCCTCCCGCGGGCCAACCCGCGTAGATGCAGCAAGGCCAGCACCACGATGCCTGCCACGGCTGCCGCGGGCTGCCAGCCCCTCAGCGCGGGGATGGCGGACACCAGGTAGTGGGCCGCAGAGGACATAGACACTGCCACGGTGAGCACGTAGTCCAGCATCAGGGCCGAACCCACCGTGATGGCCGCCGGCCTGCCCAGGTTCTTGGTGGCTATCTCGTAGTCGCCGCCCACCGGGTACGCATGGATGCTCTGGCGGTAGGAGGCCACCAGCACCAGCAGCACCAGCATGACGGCCAGGCCTACCCAGGGTGCGATCGCGATGGCTGCCACGCCGGCCAAGGCCAGGGTGAGCAGGATTTCGTCCGGGGCATAGGCCACCGACGAGAGCGCGTTCGCGGAGAAGACCGGCACCGCGAACCGGCGCGGTAGCGCTTCCGGCTTCAGCCGTTCGGTGCGGAATGGCTTGCCCACCAACACCCGCTTGAGGGCGTCGATAAATGTCAACACGTTTCGCTCGATGCGACAGGCAATAACATGAGCCAATTCTTCACGGCTCCGAGTCTATGCCAGCGGCGGGACGCAACCCCTCGCGGCAGGACAGACCGCTGGTCGGCGGCCCCGGCGCCCTCGAGTCGAACATCGGAACACCCGCCCACGGCGTGCACCTTGAGCACGGCGCTGGCCAATCTGGCTCCGCTTGGTCCTGCCGGGCCCCGAATCTGAACAGGCTGTGGAAACTCCGACCTGCGATTTCATAGCCACGGAACCTCTGCCGGGGTTAACATGTGCGTGTCAATGTGCACTGGCTCACACCAGCATCCGGGGCCCTTCGACTCCGGACTGCTTGCAAAGGAGTCTTGATGGGCAACGCAGCCGCCGTGATGACCGGTCTGAACAGCATCGAGATTCAGGAACGCCCGATGCCCGAGCCTGCCCCGGGCCACGCCGTGATCCGGGTGGAAGCCGTGGGCGTCTGCGGCTCTGACGTCGCCTATTACCGCTACGGGAAGATCGGTCCGTTCGTCGTCGACGGTCCATTCATCCTGGGCCACGAGGTCTCCGGCGAGGTGGTCGCCGTCGGCGACGGGGTGGACAATGTCCGCGTCGGCGAACGGGTGGCCGTCGAGCCGGGCACGCCGGACCGCAGCTGCGAAGAATGCCGGGCGGGGCGCTACCATCTCTGTCCAAACTTGGAGTTCCTGGCCACCCCGCCCTACGACGGCGCACTGCTGCAGTACCTGGCCATGGACGCCCGCTGCTACTTCCCGATACCGGATTCGATGAGTTACGAGGACGGCGCCCTGCTCGAGCCGCTGTCCGTGGGGCTGTGGGGTTGCCAGCGGGCGAACCTCCAGGCCGGCGACGACGTGCTGATCACCGGTGCCGGCCCGGTTGGCCTGCTGGCCGCCGAAGCGGCGCGGGCCTTCGGGGCAGGGAGCGTTACGCTCACGGATATTTCCGACTACCGGCTCGGCGTCGCCGGCGACCACGGATTCGCCGTGGAGAATAGCGACGCTCCGACCTCACGGACCTTTGACGTGCTGCTGGAATGCTCGGGCGCCCCCGGCGTTCTCGCTTCCGGGCTCGGCCGGTTGCACGAAGCCGGGCGGGCCGCCGTCATCGGCCTGGCCAAATCCGAAGAAGTGCCGCTGCCTCTGTCCACGCTCAATTGGAAAGAGATCACCATCTCGATGGTGAACCGGTACAAGGACACCTGGCCGTTGGGCATCGCCTTGGTTTCCTCCGGCCGGATCAATCTGGAGGGACTGGTGACGCACAGCTTTTCACTGCCGCAGACCGCGGCCGCACTGGAAAACACCTCCACCGAACCCGAATCGCTCAAGGCGATGATCTACCCCCAGCGGCTCTGACCGCGGATGCCGGAAACGCAATGAAGGGCAACGCGGCACGCCACCAGTACAGAGGAGTTCCGATGAAGAAGTACACACGGGGAATCCTGGGCCTCACTACTGCTGTGTTCCTGGCAGCCGGCATGACCGCTTGCGGCGGCGGAGGCGCAGGAGGAGGCGGCGGCGGCGGAGCAACCGAAGGCGGCGGAGGCCAGGCCGAGGGGAAGATCGCATTCCTGATGCCGGACCGGGCCTCGACCCGCTACGAGCAGCAGGACAGTCCGCTGTTCAAGGCCAAGGTCATGGAGCTGTGCAGCGGCTGTGAAGTGCTCTACCAGAACGCCGACGGCGACGCGAACAAGCAGCAGCAGCAGGCCAACGCCATGATCACCCAGGGCGTGCAGGTCCTGGTTTTGGACGCGGTGGACAGCACCGCCGCCGCCTCGCTGGTCAGCACCGCGAAGGGCCAAGGCATCAAGGTGGTCACCTACGACCGGCCGGTCCCGGATACGCCGGCGGACTTCTATGTCTCCTTCGACAACAAGAAGATCGGCAACCTCATCGCCACGGACCTCGTCGAGAAACTTGACGCCGACGGCGACACGACCGGCGGCGTGCTGATGGTCAACGGCTCCCCCACCGACCGGGCCGCGCAGCTGATCAAGGAAGGCGCACAGGAAGCCGTCGAAGCCAGCGACCATAAGGTGCTGGCCTCCTATGACACGCCGGAGTGGCAGCCGTCGAAGGCCCAGGACTGGGTCGCCGGCCAGATCACCCAGTTCGGTGAGGACATCACCGGCATCGTGGCCGCCAACGACGGCACGGCCGGCGGCTCGATCGCTGCCCTGAAGGCCGCGGGCGTCTCGCCCTTCCCGCCGGTCACCGGCAACGACGCCGAAGTCGCCGCGATCCAGCGGATCATCAGCGGCGACCAGTACAACACGATCTCCAAGCCCATCAAGATCGTCGCAGAGAAGTCGGCCGAGGTGGCTGTTCAGCTGCTGAATGGCGAGACCCCCGAACCCGATGCCACGCTCTTCGGCACTCCGTCCGCGCTGTTCGTGCCGACGGTGGTCACCAAGGAGAACGTCAAGGAAGTGATTTTCGACGGCGGCATCTACGAGGCCTCGGAAATCTGCACCGGCGAATACAAGAAGGGCTGCGACGAGCTCGACATCAAGTAGCGCAGACGCGGGCCGGCGGTGCCGTGACCACCGCGGTGCCGCCGTCGTCAAGGGAAGGGGAAGGCAATGTCCACAGTGTCAGCAGAACGGCCGGAGGCAGCCGCTCCGGTGCTGTCCATGCGGGGCGTGAGCAAGCACTTCGGTGCCGTCGCCGCCTTAACGGACATCGCCTTGGACGTCCACGCCGGCGAAGTTGTTGCCCTGGTCGGCGACAACGGCGCCGGCAAGTCCACCTTGGTCAAGATCCTCGCAGGCGTGCATCCGCAGGACGCCGGCACCGTGAACTTCGACGGCAAGGACGTCACCATCCACACACCGGTGGATTCTATTGCGCTGGGCATCGCCACGGTGTTCCAGGACCTCGCCCTCTGCGACAACCTCAACGTGGTGGACAACCTCTTCCTCGGCCGGGAGTTGGGGCCGTGGCGGCTGAACGAAGTGGAGATGGAGGTCCAGTCCTGGAAGCTCCTGCGCCAGCTCTCGGCGAAGATCCCCTCGGTCCGCATCGCCGTCGCCTCCCTTTCCGGTGGCCAGCGGCAGACCGTCGCCATTGCACGGTCGCTGCTAGGCAGCCCCAAGCTCATCATCCTCGACGAGCCCACGGCCGCCCTAGGCGTGGCGCAGACGGCCGAGGTGCTGAATCTGGTGGAGCGGTTACGTGAAAACGGCCTCGCGGTGATCATGATCAGCCACAGCATGCAGGACGTCCAAGCCGTCGCGGACCGCGTTGCGGTGCTGCGGCTGGGGAAGAACAATGGCACGTTCCGGATGAAGGACGTTACGACCGACGACCTGATCGCCGCCATCACCGGTGCCACCGACAACGTGGTTACCCAGCGCGCCGCCCAGACCGGTGCCGCAGCCGCCGCGGCGAGCGCGGGAGGAACGGCAGGCGGGGCCGACTCACCGGGCGGCGGGCTAGGCGGACCAGGCGGCGGCTCGTTGCCGCCCGGCCAGGCGCCCGGAAGCGCGGGCCAACCGGGATCCGGGGCAGTACCGGAAGAAGGGACCGTACCATGACAACGAACCCAACCAGCCCGGTTATCCCGGTGGCCACCGACCTGCAGGATGAACGGCTGATCCGTACCGAAGGCTTCAAGGGAGTCATCAAGGTCGGGGTCAACCGGGTCCGCGGCGGCGATCTTGGCGTGTTGCCCATCATCGTCGGACTGCTGGTCATCTGGACCATTTTCCAGGCCCTCAACCCGTTCTTCCTCTCCAGCGCCAACCTGGTCAACCTGCTGCTGGAAAGCGCCGCCGTCGGCGTGATCGCGCTCGGCATCGTCTGCGTTCTGCTGGTTGGCGAGATCGATCTGTCCGTCGGCTCCGTCAGCGGCCTGTCGGCAGCGATCGTCGGCACAACCTTCATCAAGCTGGATTGGCCGGTCGTCCTGGCGGTCCTGACGGCTCTGGCCGCCGGTGCTGTCATCGGCCTAGTCTATTCGGTGGTGTACACCAGGTTCGGGGTGCCGTCCTTCGTGATCACGCTGGCCGGCCTGCTCGGCTTCCTTGGCGTGCAGCTGTTCGTGCTCGGCGTCGAGGGCACCATCAACCTGCCGTTCGACTCCTTCCTGGTCTGGTTCGGCCAGCAGGCCTTCGTGCCGGCATGGCTGTCCTACGTGCTGGCGATCCTCGGCGTGGCCGGTTTCTTCCTCAGCCAGCTCACGCTCTCCCGGCAACGGGTCAAGGCCGGCCTGTCCGGGCGGCCGATGCGGCTGGTGGTGTTCCAGACGGTGGTGCTGGCCGTGATCCTGTTCTTCGCGGTGTGGTACCTGAACCAAACCCGCGGCGTCGGCTGGATGTTCGTCTTCTTCGCCGCCCTGGTACTGGTGATGCACTACGCCTTCACCCGGACCCAGTGGGGGCGCTCCGTCTACGCCGTCGGCGGCAACAGGGAAGCGGCGCGGCGGGCCGGCATCAGCGTCAACCGCATCTACGTGTCCATCTTCGTCCTGTGCTCGACGTTCGCGGCCGTCGGCGGCATGCTGGCTGCCGGCCGGCTGGCAGCCTCGGCACAGAGCAGCGGCACCGGCGACGTGAACCTGAACGCCATTGCCGCCGCGGTGATCGGCGGGACCAGCCTGTTCGGCGGCCGCGGCTCGGCATTCTCCGCCCTGCTGGGCATCCTGGTCATCCAGTCCATTTCCAGCGGGCTGACCCTGCTAAACCTTGAGTCCTCCTTCCGCTATATGATCACCGGCCTGGTGCTGCTGCTGGCCGTGATCCTCGATGCCGTATCGCGCAAGTCCCGTACCTCGCACGGCCGCGCCTAGTAGCCGGCCGCTTGAGCGACATGTTCCTGGGCATCGATATCGGCACGGGCAGCAGCAAGGCTGTGCTGACCGACGCCGAGGGCCAGGTCCTGGACAGCGCGACGGTCATGCACGACGTCTCCTACCCGCGGCCGGGCTGGGCGGAGTACGACGCCGAGGGCGGGGCGTGGGGAGAGGTGGGCCGGCTCTGCCGGGAGCTTTTCTCCCGGAACGACGCCGGTGCGCTCGCCGGCGTCTGCGTCAGCGCGATGGGTCCCTGCCTGGTCATCACAGACGAGAACCTGACCCCGCTGCGTCCGGCGATCCTGTATGGGATCGACGCGCGCGCCGTCGTCGAAATCCGCGAACTCACCGAAGAGTTCGGCGCCGAGGCGATCTTTCGCGATGCGGGGAAGGTCCTCTCCTCCCAGGCCGTGGGACCGAAGCTCCGCTGGCTGCGCAACCGGGAACCGGAGGTCTTCGCCCGCGCCCGGAACTGGCACAGCCTGAACTCCTTCCTCGTGGCCAAGCTGACCGGCGAGCTGGTGGTGGACCACCACACCGCCAGCCAGTGCGATCCGCTCTACGACCTCCGCGGCAACCGGTGGCATCCGGAACGGTACGACGCCGTCGCCAGCCACCTGCCACAGCCCCGGCTGGCCTGGCCGGCCGAGGTAAGCGGCCACGTCCATCGCCAAGCGGCCGAAGCGACCGGGCTGCCGGAAGGCCTGCCGGTCTGCGCGGGCACCGTCGACGCCTGGGCCGAGGCGTTCAGCGCCGGCGTCCGACAGCCGGGCGACCTCATGCTGATGTACGGCTCCACCATGTTCTTCGTCCAGGTCCTCGGGGAGTTCCGCGCCGAACCCAAGCTCTGGACCACGGCCGGAGTGGACCCGGGGTCCCTGACGCTGGCCGCGGGGATGTCCACGTCCGGAAGCCTGACCACCTGGCTGCAGCGGCTGTTCGGCGACGTCCCCTTCGAGCAGCTCGTCACCGAGGCCGCCGCGGCTCCCCCGGGATCCGACGGGCTGCTATTGCTGCCCTACTTTGCCGGTGAACGGACTCCCGTCTTCGATCCGGACGCCCGCGGCCTGATCACCGGCTTGTCGCTGCGCCACGGTCGCGGGCACCTCTTCCGTGCAGCGTATGAGGGCATCGGCTTCGGCATCCGGCAGATCCTGGAGTACCTCGAAAGCTCCGGCGAACCGATCCGGCGCGTTGCTGCCGTCGGCGGCGGCACCAAGGCCAGGCTCTGGACCGAGATCGTCAGCAACATCACCGGGCGCGAGCAAGTGGTTCCGGAACAGACCATCGGCGCCAGCTATGGGGACGCGCTGCTCGCCGCGATCGGAACCGGGGCCGTGCCCGCCGCCACCGACTGGGCCCGGACGGCGGCGACGGTGAAGCCCGATCCCGCCACCGCCCCGCTCTACGAAAAGCTCTACGGCACCTACGGGCTCCTGTACCCGTCGAACCGGGAGCACATGCACGTGCTCGCCGCCTTGCAGGAGCCGGCAGACGAGTAAGAGGCCGGCAAGAGCATGAAAATCCTGGTCACCGGTTCCGCGGACGGCCTCGGACGGGCTGCGGCGGATGCCCTGCTGTCCGCCAAGCACAACGTCGTCGTGCACGCCCGCAATCAGGCCCGCGCGGCCGTCCTCGACTCATTGGTCGAGCGCGGCGCGGACGTCGTTGTGGGCGATTTCAGCGACCGCGAGGCGGTGCGGCGGATTGCGGCGGAACTGAACGACCGGGACCCGCTCGATGCAGTAATCCACAATGCCGGCGTCTGGCGTGGCCGGGCGGTGATGCCGGTGAACATCATCGCCCCCTACCTCCTCACGGCGCTCCTCGACGGACCACAGCGACACGTCTATGTGAGCAGCGGCTCGCACTTCGCAGGGCGTCCATCGCTTGCCGGGGTTGACTGGCAGGGCCGTTCGTCGGGCTCATACTCGGACAGCAAGCTGTTCGTCACCACGCTGGCGGCCGCGCTCGCCCGCCTGCACCCTGAACTGCTCAGCAATGCGGTAGACCCCGGCTGGGTCCCGACCAAGATGGGCGGACCCGGCGCTCCTGACGATTTGGATCTCGGTCACCAGACCCAGGAATGGCTCGCAACGAGCGATCAACCCGAGGCGCTCACCAGCGGCGGGTACTGGTACCACCAACGACTTCAGGAACCGCACAGCGCAGTCAACGACCGCGCCTTCCAATACCAACTCCTCCAAGCGCTCGCCGAGGAAACCGGCACCCCGCTCTGACCCGAGCTAGCAGCCGAGTTTTCTGCGGGAGACTGCGCTAAATCTCACCCCGCGATGGCCTCCGAATGCTGAACAAATGTGAGTCAACGCGCCGCCGTAGGCGGGGTCCGTCCCCGGTGAAGGCGCGCCACTTTCCCCAGCGAGAGGCTGCCGGCCACCGTATACTCGAAGCATGCTGATCACCCGCTACAACCGTGGCTTCCATGCCGAGCAGTCCGCCGTCGAGCAGCGCGGGGGCGATCTGTGAGCGGCGGCCTCGTCGCCCTGCTGGACGACGTCGCAGCGCTGGCCCGCATAGCGGCCGCCTCGGTTGACGACGTCGCAGCCGGGGCCGCCAAGGCTGGGGCCAAGGCCGCCGGCGTCGTGATCGACGACGCCGCCGTCACCCCGCAATACGTTTCCGGGGCAGACCCGTCCCGCGAATTGCCGATGATCAAGCGGATCTTCTGGGGCTCGCTCCGGAACAAGCTGTTGATCATCCTGCCGGCGCTGCTGCTCATCAGCGCCTTCATCCCGGCGGTCATCCCGTTCATCCTCATGCTGGGCGGCACCTACCTCTGCTACGAGGGCGCCGAAAAGGTCTGGCACAAGCTCCGGGGCGACCACGCGGCCGAAAAGGCCCCGGCAGTCGAACGCGGCCCGGCGGCGGAGGCGAAGGTCACCAAGGGCGCCATCACCACCGACTTCATCCTGTCCTGCGAGATTATGGTCATCTCGATGAACGAGGTGGCCGACGAGTCCCTGTGGGCCCGCGCGCTCATCCTGGTCGTCGTGGCGATCGCGATCACGGTGCTCGTGTACGGCGCCGTCGGGCTCATCGTCAAGATGGACGATATCGGCCTGCATTTGACCACCAAAGACTCCGCGGGCTCGCAACGCTTCGGCGCGCTGCTCGTCAAGGGCATGCCCGCTGTGCTGGCCGCTATAACCTTCGTCGGGACGATCGCGATGCTCTGGGTTGGCGGTCATATCATGCTCCAGGGTGCGCACGACCTCGGCTGGCACGCTCCCTATGACTTGGTCCACGTCCTCGAAGCCCCGTTCGCCGGGATCGCGGTGGTCGGCGGCTTCCTGGCCTGGCTGGTGAACACCCTGTGCTCGGCCGTCCTCGGACTCGCCTGGGGCCTCGTCGTCATGGCGATCCTGCACCCGCTGCTGAAAGTGCTGCCGTTCGGCAAGAAGAAGGGCGGGCACGAAGAGGGCGACGCCCGCGCCGCCGTCGCGGGTGATCGACCGTCGGATCACGACGACGATCCCGCCGCCTAGCTCCTCGCATAATCCCCTTACGAGCCCCGTCACTAGTCAATGCTGTTGGGCTCGGTCTAGGCCGGATGAGGTGGCGAGGCGTCCGCTGATGTACTCGATACTGGGGCGTCGTGCTCGCTCGCTGCCGCCCCAACTGCAGCGATCCATCATGAGTAGTGCGATATAACGGGGCGGGCCGAGACCACACCCTGCTTCCCAAAGCCCGTAGACACCACTACGGGCTCTGGCGTCGTCTCGGCGCTGGCAAAGCAGCCAAGGAAAACCGCCTTCGCATATTCTCCCGTCACCTAAAGCGCGCATTCGTTGCACCCCGCACTGACATGTCTTTGGCACACCCTCGTGAGCACTATTGGCATGAACCGTGCACATGCCAGGCAGCCCCGGAATCTTTCAAGCACAGTACACCCTGAACGCTCCGACAGTTACCCGATGGCCCAGGAGCGGTCTCCTTCTCGGATTCGGGCAGCAGCGAGGCGGTCCACCATCAACGGTGGACCGCCACGCTGCTTTCTCTTGCAGGACAGTCAGATGCTTCCGGGGATAGCGCAGTTACGAGAGTGCCTCGCAGACATCCGTGACCTGGCCACGACCGTCGAACACCCGCACCTCATCGCCGGCTGCGTCAAGGGCAAAATTGAAGTTGCCCACCACAAGGAATATTCCAGGCCTCTCAGATGTCGCGATCGAATTGATCAGGATGTTGCGTCCCTTCACTTCCACTTCGGTGGTGGTTTCGCCGTTAGCCACCACGTCGCGTTCAAAGCGTGTGCCGGTGATGACATAGCTGACAGTATTGCCGTTGGCGGACAGCGTTATGCGCTGGCCGGGAGAAGTGATGATCCTTTGCCCGTCGGGCTTGGTGATCACCTTCGACTTTCCGGTCAGCGTGTACTCGACGGGAAAGGTACAGAAGTCTGACAATGTGCCGCTGTCGCTGACATCGCTTGGGGGCGCCGCATTGGCCGCGGCTACAGGACCGGCAGTCGCAACAAGTCCGGCGATGAGTACCGTGGGAATCCGCCAGCGTTTCATGTTGAGCTCCTTGCAGTTTGGTTCTTGCCCCTATGAGAAGCCGCCTAGGAAAACCTTGATACAGCGGCCGGGACCACTGTAAGTTCCCCCACCTTGCAAAAACCTTGAGCCGCAGGTCACGGCCACGAGGGTTCTGCACACGACCGGAAGCCCGGTAAATACTCAGACACAGTGCGAGGGACGACGCTCCGCGGCGCTGGGCGGCATGCGCCCGACGACCGACGGAGTGTGCCCTGTGGGGGAATACTGATGCCCCTGGCATGCAGGGGCATCAGTATTATTCCTGACCGCGGTTCCTTGCCCCGAAACTTCCCGTACCCCGTCCGCTACACGTCCGGTCTCCCTTAGGGTTGCCGGGCTCGGGTCAGGCGTCCGGCGTGCGCTGCCCTTCCGGCAGGGATTCCGGGAGCGGGGCGAAGAGTTCGCCGCTAAGTTCGCCCGGCGTCAGGACGGGCGTCTTGGGACGGTTGTCGAAGACCAAGCGTGTAACGTCGGGGCGGGCATAGTGGCCGGACGGATCGACGGAGTTCTTGGCTAGGTCGATGAGGGACAGGTCCAGGTCAGCGTAAACCAAGCCTTCCTGGGTCGGGTCCAGCGGTTCGGTGAGCAGGCGCGAGTCGGGGCCGTAGATCCGGGCAAACCCGCCGCCGCCGGTGTAGACAGGGGTTGGGCCGCCCTCTGCGTCAGGGAAGACTCGGGCTCCTTCATCGCTCATGATCTGGGTCGCAGTGATGACGAAGGCGCCGCCTTCCAGCGCATAAGTCTGTGTGGCCGCCATGAGGGTTTCGGGGCTCAGGGCGGCCACGTTGCCCAAGATGCCCAAGCAGGGCCAGCCGGCAACGTGGATCTGCTCATTCTGGGAATACATGGCGTACTTGGTCAGCGGCTGAATGTGTTCGAAGCAGTTCAGAGCGCCCAGCCGGCCCAGCGGGGTGTCGATAACCTTAATGCCGGAGCCGTCGCTTTCCCCGAAGAGGGTGCGTTCGGCGTGGGTAGGCTTGAGTTTGCGGCGGTGCAGCAGGATTTCGCCATCCGGGCCAATGATGGCCTGGGACATGTAAAGCGAGCCTGCGTCCTTTTCACTGAATCCGAGGACAACGGTGATCGAATTCTCCCGCGCAGCCTCGCGGATTCGGGTCATGGCCTCGCCGTCTATGGTCACCGAGTTGGCATGGTAGCGGGCGACAAACTCCATCTGCTGATAGACCGGGTAGCTCCAAAGGAACACCGGGTAACCGGGAATCCAGGTCTCAGGAAAGGCGACCAAGTCCGCGCCACCGGTTGCGGCCTCGCTGATCAGGTCGACGGTTTTCTTTGTGGTGCCGTCGATGTCCAGCCAGACGGGCTCAGCCTGGACGGCGGCTACACGGACGTTCTTTGGCACGGGAATCTCCTGGGGTGGATGGCCTGCAAGTTGATTCAACGGTAGGCCGCACTTGGGCACTTCCATACGGCAGAATCTGCGGAAAGATAGGCATTTTCTGCACGGTTTCCCGTAGCATTGTGGTCTGAGTCATGGTCTTACGTTCCGGTAAAGATCCGGAAACACGGTTGCGTGAGGATGGGCTTGTGGCAGTTATTTCGGCGTCCGATGTCCGGGACTGGCAGGACATCGCCAGCAGCAGCTTCGTGCCGCTGCGCTGCCGAGGAGTTTCCGATTCGTTTTCCGCAACGGTCGATGTGCGGCACCTAAGCCCGGCGCTGTCCCTGTCCGAGGTCAAGTCCGGCAGCGTGAATGTCAGGAGAACCTCCGCGCTGGCGACCCGGAGCGAGAGCGACGATCTGCTGCTGTCCATCCAAATGGCTTCGTCCGGGCGGATTTCGCAGCACGGCCGAGACGCCATCATGACCCCGGGGACGGCCGTTCTTTACGAGACAAACCGCCCCTACGAAATCGACCACCGCCTGCCCGGCCAGCATCAGCTCATTGCCAGGGTGAAGAGGGCGGCACTTCGCCTGCCGGCAGACTCCGTTTCGCAGGCCTGCGGACGGCTGATCGGCGGCGCCGAACCGCGGCTCCGCATTTTTTCCTCCTACCTCACCTCCCTCTTCGAGGAGTCGGAACGGCTAGGTCCCGGTGCCCGCCAAGAAATGTCCGAGATCGCAGTGGACCTGCTTGCCGCGCTGCTGCGGGAAGGGTCCGGCAGTCCGCTGCGCAACAACGAGAACCTGCTGGCCGCCCTGAAATCATTCGTACGCGACAACCTGCACTCACCCGGCCTGTCCGTAGAGACGCTGGCCGAACAGCACCACGTCTCGGTCCGCGCCGTATACGACGCCTTCGCACCCACCGGCGAGCCGCCGGCCGCCTTCGTCAGAAATGCACGGCTAAAGAAAGCGGCATCCCTGCTCTCCAATCCTGGGTCGGGCCGGAGGACGGTCGGCTCTATTGCCGCCGAGTGCGGGTATGCCGACCCGTCAACATTCACGCGCGCCTTCCGGCGTAGATACGGCGTTGTCCCGACAAACTGGACGCCCGGGGCCTAGGGCGCGTTGCTCGCACCGTAACCTCTTCCGACTAGCACGAGGCGCATCCGGCAGCCATCGGAATAGCCTTGTCATGTTCAAGCGTGGCAGCCCACTGTTGAGGGCCACGAGCATGTCCAGGCTTTCTGCTTCCCTGACCTCCCACTATCAACCGATCGGGCCTCATCCGCAGGGCCTCTTTA
>JBNJKW010000006.1:0-263536 GCA_051751385.1 Actinomycetota bacterium
CGCACTGAGCGAACAAGCTCGAGCATCCAGTGGAACTTCATCACCGCAAGAAAGGGCACATCATGTCAACCATGCTCACGGAACAGAGGGTCTCCGCGGAAGACTTCAAATTCGCCTTCCGCAATCATCCCGCAGGCGTCGCCATTGTCACAGCTGATGCGGGGGACGGCCCGGTCGCGATGACAGTTAGTTCGCTCGCCTCCGTCGGGATCAACCCGCCGTCACTCGTCTTTTCCGCTTCAGCACTGTCCTCCAGCACCCCCACCCTTCGTCAGGCTGAGACAGTAGTCGTGCACCTGCTGTCATCGGACCAAGTGGAACTTGCAAAGCTCGGAGCGACGAGCGGCGTGGACCGCTTTTCGAACGATGTTGAGTGGGGCCGCTTGCCGACGGGAGAACCGTACTACCCGAATGCAAACGCCTGGTTGCGCGGACGTATCGTCAACAGGGTCGATGTTAGCGGCTCCACGCTGGTCGTTGTCGAGGCGATCGATGCAAAGCCGCACGATGAGGAAGAGCGGACCGATGCCGCACCTCTCGTTTACCTGAACAGGAAGTGGTACACGTTGGGAGAGCACTCGATTCTCCCCTAAAGCGACGTTGGTTCCGCCGTGCGGCTTTGTTTGCAGGGCGGGCGGAAACTGGCGTTACAAGCGACATCAACGCATGGCGTGCGCCGCCTGACAGGTTTCGAATCGTTGATGCCGTGGCTGGGAACCGTGGCATCAACGAGCTGTCTTTGCATGTGGAACTGCGTTACCGCGCTGGTCAGGGGCGAAAAACGTCTCTTCCTAGGAATCACTAGATGGTAGTAGACAAGGTCTCCGCGCCGGTGCAATTGTCCGAAGGGGTCCAGTGCACGCTCACGCGGAAGGTACAGGAATGATTCAATCCCCATCAGGTCTGGCATCGATTATTCGGAGCCTTGCCTGTCGATTCTGGTCGCTATTGGACCGACCCGATCCCGGCGATGACCCGATGGTCCTATACGTCTTCGGAGGGCTTCCTCTCCGAGAGAACAGCGCTACAAACCACGGCGGGGACGACCTCTTAACTGCCCTGGACGAAGAATCCAAAGGTAGGGAAAACGGAAACCGTGAACAACGAGACCTATAGCATTGCGCAATCTACTGCATTGCAACGTGGCGATCGCGTCGAAGTGCAGGGAAAAGGATATGGACACCTTGGGTACGACGGATATGTTGATGACACCATGCCCCATCTGAACATCGTATGGGTTCGGGAACTGGGGACTGGGGAACGCAAAATGCTGTCTACCGACGAATTTCTTGTTAAGCGGTCCCAAAGTTGATCGAGTCCATCGCTTCTGCCGCGAAAAGTAGTAGATACAGCGAGGTTCTCCAGCGTGTGGGAGGCGCTTCGCAGTATCATCCGTCCAGCATCAACCTCACTGCATGGAGTGCCGATGAGGCCGACCGTCTTCTCAATGACACCGTTGAAGAACTCCAGCGTTTGGCACGGATGGAAGGCGCTGCGGGCATCCTTGTTACCAAGACCGGACCCGGTCAGTTCACCGCCGAACTTAGCGAAGCCGTTCCGTATGGAATCACTTGGGAAGTCCGCATCTGACGGAATCGTTCACTTCGTTCCTCCGTTGCGTCGCTGTGCGTCTCGGCCGAGTAATTCGTGCTGGAGCCGCTTGTCGGGGCGGCGCTACTTCGCTGTGCCCGGTTGATACTGGCGGGGGAGCGTGGTCTTTTAAGGAATGCCTGTCTGGGGAAACGTTGGTAAGCTCAGAAGGGGATCGGCGCGACGTCGCCTCCTCGAAGCCGTTTTGACGAAGTTTCTGTCACACGCAAGTGTCCCCTCCGCAAATTTATGACCGTTCTGGCCATCGACGGCGCCGGCAAGCAGTCGCAGATCGCCTTCTGAGCCACCTCCGCCGGCGCGGTGCCAGAGGACGGTGTTCTTCCTCGCTGAGGACATGCGGACCGGCCCATCTCTTGACGCTCCGGCGTGAGAACACGGGACTGAACAGCCGGCCGCTCAGGACCACCCTCCCAGCCACGCATTGCGTTGCATCAAATCGCCTTCGGTTCTTTGAGCGCCGCGGGTTATGGGAGACTCATTTTGAACCTGTGTAGCCTAATACAAGGGAATTTCCTGTCCGGAGACTGCTCGGGGGCGGGAACCTCGGCAAACGCTTGAGCGAGCGCCTGGAGGCCTGCGGGGAAGTGTTGGCACTCCGCCGCATCACGGCCCTTGCCCGCTGCATGGTCTGTCCTGGCGGCGGACCTTCGGGATTAGGCGCGTATGACCAGCCGAGAGTAGATGCGATGGTCATACCTTCACTCACGGTAAGCATGCGTCCCCGGACCAACCGGCGAGTAAGCGGCGATAAGCCGGGACCCAGGACGCTCGGTAGCAGGTAGCCGGAGCCTAAATTGCTTGTGGAACGGCCGGAAGCATGTCGAACCAGGAGCGGCACGGAGTCACGACATACGCGCTTCCGAGGGCAGGCGGGCTAACCGGGGCGCTGAACTGTCGTACTTGTGCCAGCCCACCACGCTCAAGGATGTCGCTTTCCTACGCCAGCAAGTACGGCTCGGTAGCCCTCACGGTAGCTCGGGTAGGTGAAGCGGAAACCTGTCATCTGCAATGCGAGACTAGAGCATCGCTTATCGCCACCCCGAGCCAAGTCGACATGCCCGACTGGTGGTTCGGCAAGACCCAGTTCATTAGCCAAGAATCGAAGTACTTCTCCTAGCTCGGCTGGTTCTTCGTCTACGCCCAGGTACAACGCATCAGGCTCCATCGCCATAGTGGTCAGATGTACGATGGCCGCTGCGGCGTCGTCGCGATGGATTCGATTCGTATAACGGGGATGATCGGGAATTACGGCGAGCCCGCTCCGAACGCGATCGATAAGCCTGGTTCTTCCGGGCCCGTATATTCCTCCTAGCCGCAATGACGTGACCGACGTCGGTGTGTCAGCGAACGTGCTGATAACGAGCGACTCGGCCTCGAGCATGACCTGTCCGGAGAAGCTGCCGGGCAAGGTTGGCGTCGACTCATCGACGACAGCGCCATCAGCGCCGCCGCACACCGCCGTGGATGAAACAAAAAGAAAGCGACGAGGATTTACTCCATCGCGTCTTAACGCGCCGAGAGCATTCGACAGGCCCATGACGTAGGTCGACTGGTAAGCGGACCGGGTGTGAGCATCTGCCGCAGCGGCGAAGATGACGGTATGAACAGTGTGGGGAATGCGGGGGAGATCCCCTGCGAGATCTGCCGAGACGCCTTCTATCTGACTCGGCAACTTGCTGGGGGACCGACGCCATCCGATGACATGATTGCCTTTGCGGGCAAGTCTTAGTCCTGTTTCGGTACCAATGTCACCGCAGCCCACAATTAGAACGCTCACCGAAACATTCTGTCCCGTGGGAGGAGTTCGAGCAATTCCAAGGGCCAGAGTGTAGCCTCGCCTCCGGTGCTAAAGGGAGCTGGCCAGTTTGAACGCGCGTTCCTGGGCCCGAGCCAGAAACTCTTGCTCATCGAATACAGGAATGCTGCGGTTCCTCATCACGACATTCCCGTCAACGATCACGGTATGGACATCGGAGGCGCGGGCTGAATATACGAGGGCTGCAAGGGGATCGTGCAGGGGAGTGAGATGAGGGGCCCTCGTGTCTACGAGTACGAGGTCCGCAGCATATCCAGACGCGATGCGACCGGTTATTCCTCCCAGCCCGGAAGCGTCGGCGCCCCCTGCTGTCGCCATGATGAACACGTCCCGCGCGGTCAATCCACTTGGATCGCGCGTTGTCACCTTATTGAGCAGCGACGCATTCTTCATCACTTCGAACATGTCTTGAGTGTTGTTGCACGCTGGTCCGTCACATGCAAGACCGACTGTGATGCCGGCTTGCCGCAGGGCGGGCACCGGCGCTACGCCTGAAGCGAGCATCATATTCGAAGTTGGATCGTGAATGACCGGGGAACCATATTTTGAGATGAGGTCGATGTCTCCGTCTGATAAGTGGATGCAGTGATTGAGTATGGTCGCGGGACCGAGTACCCCAACCTCGGCAAGCAGCTGAACATTTGAGAGGCCAGTTTGTGCACGCACCAGATCGTTGTATTCGGGAGTTTCTGCGGTATGCAGATGTGCTCGGACTCCCGATTCGACGAATACTTTGGTCTGTTCCCAGTAGTCCCGCGTTGCGGCCCAGGGCACCAGCGGTCCAACCCCGATCCCAGTCCGAGAGCTGCCTGACCAACGATTGATGAGTTCGTTGGAACGCCGTTCAATGTCTTCTAGATCCTCAGCGAAGCCGGGTGCAAACGGAAGGTCATTGGAACTGCGGAACAGAATGCTTCTGAGCCCGGTAGCATCCAGGGCGTTGGCAGCCAGGGCGTCGGCGCCATCCTCTAACCTGTTCGAAAAGAACACTTCGCAGACGGTGGTGTTTCCAGCCTTCAGGTTCTCAAGAGCGCCAAGTTGAACCGCAAGCTCGTAGTCTTCTGGATCAAACGTCGACATTAGCGGCAGCTGTGAACCGGAGAGCCAGTCAAGCAGCGACGCGTCGATCCCCAAAGTGCGTCCTAGGGACATACATGTGTGTGTATGGGCGTTGACGAATCCAGGCGAGACCATCATTCCAGATGCATCAATGACCTCGTCGGCCTCTGTTGGAGTAGAGCCAGCTCCCACGGAGACGATGATGCCATCTCGTACGAGGACGTGACCGTTGTCGATCCAAGGCTCATCTTCATTTCCTGTGATTATCCAGCCGCCTTCAAGGGAAAGCGTTCCCATATTTGTCCTCGCTATCTATAAGATTCGGCAGACTGCCAGCTGCGTAGAGCATGAAAACAATTGCAAATTGCAGCGCAATGAACGCTTTGAGAAGCTTCCCGGTAGTACTGCTTCGCTACGCCCGCAAGGTCGTCGCGCGCAGCATGGCTGATCAGCGCACAATGGTTGCTGACGAAGGAGTCATTCTGGAGGGTTCATCCGAGCGGAGATTTATTTCGGCAACTTGATTTCCGCTGTCCCCAACCCAAGACTTGTGGCGTTCCCAGATGAGGGGGTCATGGCCCGGAACGATCCGCGACGTCTCCCGCTTCAGCTCATGCTGCATCGTCTTGTAAACCTTGAGTAGGTTGAACGGGTTCCCCTGGTTGTATCCGGGCGGCCACATCCGCTCCACATTCGAGTACCAGTAGACAGTATCGCCTGCAATCGCGAAAGGTCCGTTTTGGGTGTCCACGCGAAACCATTGCGAACCGAATGTGTGGGAGTCCTTCGCTAGGCGGGCCGTTACGCCAGGGAGGACCTGAACGTCGCCTTGAACAAAGCGGATTCGACCACTCGACACCCCGGCGGCCGCCCGGATTAAATCAGAAGGATCAAAAGAGGAGAAAACCCAAGCCTTCTCCTCTTCCGTCTCCAGAGAATGTGCTGAGCAAACTGCTTCAGACCAAC
Organism: Actinomycetota bacterium; assembly: GCA_051751385.1. GTDB lineage: Bacteria > Actinomycetota > Actinomycetes > Actinomycetales > Micrococcaceae > Crystallibacter. Next base: position 5,453 of record JBNJKW010000006.1, read on the forward strand.
CAAGGTATTCATCGAGTTGCACGTAGAGTTTAGCGTTTGGGAAAGCTTCGAAATTATCCATGTGGTCGAAATGCATGTGCGTGACAAGGATCACGTCAACGTCTTCTGGGGTGATGCCGACCCGCGCCAACACATCGCGAGGTTCTTCCCAGTTGGAGAAGGCGTAGCGGTCTAGCCAATAATCATTGCGGAACCCGCAGTCCACCAAGGCGACGTGTTGCTTCCCGCCGACTTCGCCTCCTACAAGCAGGGTATACATCATAGGGATGCGTATAGTTCCGTGATCGCTGTAGATGCCTGACCCGCCGAAAAAATCGTGCGGCATATCAGCTTGGCAATATGCGAGTGACCAGATGGAGTAGTCAGTCTTCAACTGTCGGTCCGAGTCAAGATGAAGTCCAGCGTTGATCATGATGGAGGGGGTTTCCTTTCCAATTGCGCCTGCTATATCAATAAACACAAATCATATTTAATGCAATTTGCAGCGGTCAGGCTCCTGTTGAGTCGCGATGGGTGCGGGACGGTGGTCCACAAAGCGCCCCCCCAGTAATTAATGATTTCGAGGCCTGGAATGTCGAAACGCCGCCCTGTGCTTTGAAGTTGTCCAGCGCTTTCCATGATGGTAGTGTCCAGTCCGCGAAGGTGTCAAGCGTCACTTTACAAGTGTTGATCCGTGATTCACGAGCGCGTGCAACTCCCGGCCACCCGCCCCCACCGCGCAAGACTTCCTGAGGCCCAAACGTTCACTTGGAATGAACCGTGAAGCCACGGAGGCCGGCCAACGACCGATGGCAGGCCCCCAAGCTGCGACTGGCGAGGGTGGATCAACTGATGTCGGTGGCGGCGACTGAATTCTCATCCCTTGGCGCAATCTAATTCTGGAGGAAACATGAAACGAAAGACAATATTCGGCCTCTCTCTGGGGTTGATTTCCGCACTCTTCCTGACAGGATGTCAGGCAGCTAAGGAAGAAGGTGCGGGGGCGGAGGATGCCGCGTCCTTCTCGAACCAAAGCGATCTGGACATTGTTGAGAAACTCCCCACCACGCTCCCTGACGCGCGAATCCTGTACGACGAGAATCCGCTGACATATGGGGATATTCGCTTGCCCGACGGCGACGGCGACGGCGGCGAAGAATATCCTTTGGTAGTCCTGCTCCATGGAGGGGCGTGGGAATCGAGCTACACCCTGGAATACATGGGCCAGCTGGCCGAATCCCTGACCGACGCCGGCGTCGCTACATGGAACCTGGAGTACCGGCGACTGAATAACCCTGGCGGTGGATACCCGGGAACGTTCCTGGACGTTGCGAATGGGATCGACCATGTCGTTCAGCTTGCCGAAGAATACCCAATCGATCTCGATCGCGTCGTCTTGATGGGTCACTCATCCGGAGGACATCTGGCCACGTGGGCTGCAGGAAGAAAGTCCATACCGAGCGACAGTGAGCTCTACACGGAAAATCCGCTCCGCGTCAGCGGCGTGGTTGACCTAGCCGGCGTGTTGGATCTTGAGTACGCGTATCAAGCGGGACGCGATGACATAATGCACATCCTAGATGCTGCTGATGACAATGAGCTCAGTGCCAAGGCTCCGACTGCCTCATCAATCCACTTGCTTCCGATGGGCGTGCCGCAGACGCTCATCATCGGCAGTGAGGACAATCCTTGGAGGCTTGAGAGCCAGGAACGGTATCGAGCAACTGGTAACGACGGTGGCGACGTCATCGACTTAGTGACTCTGGACGGCGCGAATCATTTTGACGTGGTTGACGCGTGCAGCCCAGCTTGGGCGCCAATCGTTTCTGCTGTGTTCGAGTATGTCGACGAACCTCTGAATGAAGACGTCCTTGCGCCCAATGCAAATGTCTGCGCGACTGGAGCCACGCCTTCGCCGTAACGATGGTAAAAGAGAGAGGGTCTGAGGCCGGTGGAGTCCAGTCTTAGGCCCTCTTTCGCAGCTTACGAACACCGACGGAAGACTGTGCTGAAGCTGATGCACACACTCGGGCCGGTCGGCAAGGTCCAAAGGAGGAAGCGCCATAACTCCTACCGAGGTGAGTTGGGCGCTATCGCCCTGAACCTGCTGAACAGGGAATTCGACGCCGATGCCCCGAGCCGAAGTGGGTGCCGGACGTGGCCGAATTCAGCGTCGACGACCCTTAAGGTCGGACAGAGCCCGCTCGCGCATTCGGACCAGGCTTCCAGTACCAACTCGCCTACTGGCGGCGCCTGCTCAAGAGCGCCAACGCGGTTTGATCGATATTCAGCAAAGTCAGCTGCTACGACGACGCCGTGATGGAGATCTTTTTCAAACACCTCCGGGGAGAACTCCACACGTCCGATTCCTCAATACCGACGCACTGAAGACCGTACTGCATAAGTGCCTGGACTAGTACACACCGAAAGAATTTCAATAAAGCTCGAGGGCCTGAGCCCGGTTCGATACCGTGCTTGGGCCCTCCCAGCTTCAGCTCTTACTCATATGGTCCAACTTCTGGGGACCAGTTCAAATCCACCTGCCTGACCATCTTCGGTCAGCACCTTTGTCTGTGATGCCGATGAACCGGAATGTTAGAGCTTCAACTACGTCCCGCGATCACGCCCCTGCAAAGGATCAAACAGCCTGCTTAGATTTCGGCCGCATCAGCGTTTAACAGCCCGATCCTTGAGGATTGCTCTCCTGCAGTGGTGAAAGCGGCACGCACCTGCGAACCGATGAATTGGCGTGCCGCATGCGCATCACCTATGAGACCTCCCATATACAGGAATGGATGAACCTGGCCATTGAACCTCACGGCCGTCACCGTAGTTCCAGCTAGGGCCATGGCACGAGCGTAAGCTTCGCCTTCATCGCGTAAGGGGTCGCACTCCGCGGTAACGACAGTGGCCGACGGCAGATCAGACAGGTCAGGGTTGCGCAGCGGCGAAAGCCGGGGGTCGCTGCGATCGGCTCCCGACGCATAGGTCGCAGCGAAGTAGGCCATGTCACGAGCAGTCAGGAAGTAGCCATCCGCGTACTCCCGATAACTGTCTGTGTCGATGCTGGCCAAGTCAGTGACAGGATAAACCAGCACTTGGTGCACCAGCGGAGGTTGGTGACCGCGCAACTGCTGAGCCACAACCGCCGCCAGATTCCCTCCAGCGCTGTCTCCTGCTACGGCAACACGCTGCACATCGATATTTAGCCCCACCACCCCACCGTTCAGAATATTCCTGACGACGGCGAGGGCGTCCTCCACAGCTCCGGGGAAAACGGTCTCGGGGGCCTTCCGATAGTCCACGCTGACGACGGTGGCCTGCGATGCGACAGCCAGGTCGCGCACGGTCGTATCGGCGATCTCCAAGTCCCCGATGACCCATCCGCCGCCGTGAAAGTAGACGACAACTGGCGTCGGCTGCGTGGCTTCTTCGGGTCTGTACACCCTGACAGGAACTCCGGCGATGGAGAAATCTTGAACCATCTTGATCTCCGTCTTGATACCGGTGAGCGGGAGCGCGTTGGCCAGGTCGGAGCGATTTTGTTCTACCGACTGAGTATCCAAGGGTGGTGCACCGGCGACAATATCGAGGAACTTCTGAGCATCGGGGTGGACAGGCATGGATCTCCTTGAGGGTCGTTAGGTCGAACGCATGAAGAACAGGTACCGACTAAAGTAGCAGCGGACAGTTTGAAGGGGAACTGTACAGCACTTCTAAATCTTCCTAGGACGAGATACGAAGCCTAGGTTCGGTCTGCAATCGAGTCACACCCCCGAAGCATGAGGAAACTGCTATAAGATTCCGGCGACATCCCGAACCGGCCAGGACGCAGCAGCGTCCGCCGGCAGGAAGAAGTCGGCGGACGCTGGTGGATATTGGTCCGCGCAGGACCAGCTTTCAAGCACTCAAGGAGCAGTCTGGATGGTTCCTGCCGGTTCATCGGAAGCATCCAATGAGGAAGTCACGCCTTCCGGTTCTGTGTCGCGTGACACCTTGAAAGGCCAGCGGTCAAAGACGGCGACGTGGACGATGGCCGTGGCAGCGATGAGGTTGAGGCTTACCCCAGCGACCCATAGCTCTATAGGCGGCATGCCCGCTGTGGAGGGATAGTTCAAGGCCCCAAGTGTGGCTAAGAGTACGTAGAGCCCGATCGTGACTGCTGCCGCGAGCCCGATGCGTCCAATGCGTCCCTTTGCATTCTCCGCGTTGCGGAACGGCCAGCCATCGAAGAGTATCTCGATCAGGATCACCGCAGCAGTTGTCGCTCCGGCCAGCGCCGAAATCTGATCGTTGTTTAGGCCGATCGCACGAAGGGCCCAGTGAAGAAGGAACCCGCCCCCAACCGTGAAGAGGTTGACGACGACGAATCGAGTCCACGTGCCCCTAAGAGCGCCGAACGGATAGCCCCTGAGCAATACGAAGAAAACGAGTTGCAGCATTACCATGCTCAGGAGGATGGCCGGCCAGTCCAAGGCGTAGATGGGCCCGACCCCAGCAACAGGCGGGGCGGGGGGCATGCCTGGTCCACCCGACCAGTTGAGCAGCAGGAAGTACTGCGCAAGGCCGAGCACCCAGGCCGTCGCGATGACGGCAAACCCCGAGGCCACTTTACTTAGCCCATGAAAGGGGACCTTGCCAGTTACAAAGGTCAGTTGAAGTGTCACGACGAAGATGCCGGCGGCGAGCACAAAGCCGTACGGAAAGATCCCGAAGGCCCCTTCAACTCCGAAGATACCGCCGATATCGAGACGGCCGGTGATGGCCTGGCCAATCCCTGTTGCGACTAGTGTGACTGCGACTAGGAGAATCAGTTGGGCAAAGCCGGCAACAGCGCGAGAAAGTGACTTGAAGGGCCAGCCCCCCCACCACAGCGTGGTGACGATAAGAAAAGGTAGACCAAAGGTGATGGCGGTAATAGTCGTCGTCAGCGCGGTAACCTTGCTCGGAAAAAATCCGAGTGCGAATACAGCGATCATAACGAAACCAAGCCCAGCGAGGCCGAGCAGGGGTTGGGGCAATCCGCGTGGTGTGCCAGGAGTCGTGGCAGACATAGGGAGCCTTTCGTAGTTGGAAGCGAAAAATCCCGACGACTCCGCCCAAACTCAAAAGGCGGAAAAAACCGGGTGTTCATCACGAGCATACACAGGGCTTGCAGCGCTTCAAGCAATACTGAACAAAACGGCTTCAGATACGGGGAGAAGGAAAGTCGATCCGCCAAGTTGAAGAAGAGCGCACAGAATATCCGCGCCTAGCTGTTGAAGGCCGACAAAGATGCTTCCGACGAGGCACTGCACTGCTCTTTATCGTCCGGTGGCAGACTGTCTAGCTGAGTCGGCGGGGCATGAGCGGGAACTGTCTTTGGCCTTCTGGGTCATCAACAAAATCGGCTAGAAGAAACTCAGTGATGGCTCGTTCTGCGGCTGAGTTCGACATCCACGTTACGGCCGACCTGCCGCGGTCAATGCTTCGGCTGGGCTTGTCCCCATCAGCGATCCTCTGGCGCCTATCGGACACCGATGACTCACCCCCCGGATCATCAACGACTGGGGGCGTACATCATTGCCGGGGGGATCCGAGCTTCCGTCCTGACCTACGGCCTATATGTCAGAATGAGGCGAAGATGGTTAACCTCCACGAGGTCCTGGAGCCGGCCGCCCGGCGTCCGCAACTGCCACAGTTGTAAATATCTCCGGCGCTAAGACGCCTGCGGCGCCTTCGCACTGGACCACGATTTCCACAGAGGATGGGGAAAGCCTCAGCTGCCCAGCCTTAGCTGCCCTGGGGCGCGAAGCAACGGCGTGGTCAGGCAGGTTCACCGCCGCATTGCTTCGAGCACATCTATGACTGGCCGAGTTACATGCCGCAGGCAACCAAGGCTCGTGGCCGAGCGACGAGAGCCGGGCACGAGTTCACCCGACAGGATGTCCGCCCGAAGCTTTTGAGAGACCTGCCGGCTCAGGGGATATACCGCGGCCCACTAAGCTCACTTACTCTCCGTTCAATAACTACCCATGCAGGCAGCTCGACTACTTCTGCCAATCTTAACTTCGAATCCTAAGACCCTAAGGAACAGAACTCATGACCTCACCCAAACGATTCGCCGTGATCGGCGGCGGCATTATCGGAGTAGCAGTTGCTCGGCAGCTGCTCATAAACCATGAAGATGCCCGCGTCACCCTCTTTGAGAAGGAGGACCGGGTCGCCGCCCATCAGACCGGGCATAACTCTGGTGTAGTGCACGCGGGCCTCTACTACGAGCCCGGATCGCTCAAAGCAAAACTCTGCCGCAGAGGCGTCGTTCTGCTGCGAAAATTTGCCCAAACCAACGAGGTGCCGTTCGAAGAATGCGGCAAAGTTGTTGTAGCTACGAATTCACTTGAAGCAGAACGCCTCCAAGGCATTTTTCAGCGCGCGTCCGCCAATGCGGTACCGGGCATAGCACTGCTCGATGGGGACGAGCTGCAACAGCTCGAACCGAACGCCGTCGGTGTCGCCGCCCTCCATTCCCCGCACACGGCAATTATCGATTATCGGGTGCTCACCGAAGCACTCGCTTCTGATTTGCGCGCTCGCGGAGCTGAGCTGCGCTTTTCCACGGAGGTCAAGAACATCGAGGACCGACCTGACGGCGCCATTGTAAACACCGTGGATGGTGCGGAGCGATATGACCTTGCCATCGCGTGCGCAGGGCTGCAATCCGATCGTTTGGCCGAGCGGTCGGGTGACGCCAATGACCCATCGATAGTTCCCTTCTTTGGCCAGTACTTCATCCTGGAACCGCGCTACAACGATACGGTTCGCGGCCTGATCTACCCCGTGCCCGACCCAAAGTATCCCTTCTTGGGGGTGCACATCACACGACGCATCGACGGTGGGCTTATGATCGGGCCGAATGCCTTCCTTTCGCTCGCCCGGGAGAAATACGAGGGCCTCGGGCTGAGTTTCCGCGACAGCGGGTCGGTCATGGCTGATCCCGGCTTTTGGCGGTTCGCCTCCCGCAACATGGAAACTGCTAGGCGAGAGATTGGTGGCGTGCTCTTCATCAAGAGGTTCATCAATGAGGCTGCAAAATATGTTCCCAGCCTGAGTGGTGCTTCTGGTCAACGAGCCACTCGGGGCATACGCGCTCAGGCCCTCGGCCGTGACGGAAGGCTTGTCGATGACTTTGTTATTAACAGGCACAGATCCGCCCTGTTCGTCCGCAATGCTCCCTCACCCGGTGCCACTTCTTCTCTGGCCATAGCAGAGCACCTCACAAGCATCGCATCGGAAATGCTCGCTTCTTGAACTGATAGCGAGTTCTTTGGCGTAGAGGAAACCCGACCAGCACGGAATCTCGCAGCCCGTGTCTCGGCTTCCGTCCGGACCGTTTGAGCGACCACGTACTCGGCCTGTCGCCGTGGAACTCCGGTGAACGGGTGCCGAGTAGTGGGAAATCAGGTCGTCGGTGAGAACACGGCAGAGTGCCTGCTCCAGCAATGTGTCGTAGTTGAACGTGATGACGTTAGAACGGGTTTCGTGCAGGATGCGCGCCAGCGTGCCCAGCCATTCAGGCATGTCCTTCTTGGTGACTTCTTCCTGCCGGGGATCGATGAGACCGGGGAGGTACTCCTTCGTGTCCGCGGGCGCAGATGCCGCGGGTGCGTTTGGCTTGCTGGTAGCAGTAGCCGCAGACTCCGCCGTCGGGCCACCGTGCAACGGTTTGGTGGTGCTGGCCGCAGCGGTTGCAGGGGACCGGCCAGCGGATCGGGTCCTCCGGCTTGCGGGGCCTACTCACCGTCCTCGGGCGTGACGAGGCGGATGCGTCTGGCGATCGGGTTACCGGGTTGGATTTCCGCGTCTTCGCTGCGCCGGGGTGCGTCGGCTGTCGCGGCGGCGCGCATCTCGACGAAGGGTTTGAACAGGTCGTTGGGGGTGCAATTCAGGATGTCGCAAAGGGCCGCGAACGTCCTGGCCGGAATGCGTTCCGGCGCGGCCGTGACCAGCCGGTAAACCTGGCTCTCGGACAGGTTGATTCCGCGGGATTTCAGCAGCGGCATCAGTTCGGTGGTCTTCCAGAGGTTGCGCTTGGCCATGAGGGCACGTAAGTTCCAGCGGTAGCCGAGTCGGCGCTGTTCAGGCATCTGGGTCCTCCAAGGTGGTGATGCGGCGTGCGATCATCTGTTGCACGGTTTTCTGCCTGAAGTCCGACGATACCGATGTGTAGAGGCCGGTGGTCGAGGCGTACGAGTGGCCGACCTGCGTCTGCACGAAGGCCGGGTCGTAGCCGGCTTCGATCAGGCGGGTCACGTAGGAGTGTCTGAGGCAGTGCAGCCCCAGTTCCTTGGGCAATCCAACGGCGTCGCGCACTGCTGCGAAGGCATCGCCGAAGCTGCCAAGTGACATCCGGGCGCCACGCTCGCTTGGCCAGAGCGCCGATGACCGGTCAGCTGTTGGGAACCGCGCCCGCATCCCGCCGGGCCACGTCTTCAGTTGATCGACCACCCGCCGAAAGTGCGTTCGCAGAACTCGCCACATGCATAGCCAGGATGCGTCAGGTAGAAACAGAAATCGCCACGGCATTGCTGTACGAGCGCAGCGTCTTGAGGCTGATCGGCTTCTCACCGGAACGCAGTGGCATCACCGGCGCCGCCTGAACGTTCGTCTCCGCGCCGGTCAACGGCGAGCTGGGCCCGCAGGCCGAACTCGGTTTCGGCTGGCCGGCTGCGCCGCGCCGCGGGATGATTCAGCTACCCACCACGGCCCCTGACATGCCCGAATTAGCCCAGCAGCGCACCGAACGACGAATCATCGCTTGCGGTTCACGCGATTAGCCCTGCGCTGCGACTGGTCTCTGTGGCGAGCCGGTCGCAGCGGCAGGGTCACGTCCCAATCCCGAATTATTTTGCCTGCCTGCTAGGAGAAGCGGAACTCTCGCGCATAGCTTGCAAGATCGCGGGCACGCGTCGCGCGAGCGAACTCTTCGAAGTAGTCGAGGTAATGCTCGAGCAGTTGATACGTGTCCCGATCGGTCAGCCTGCCGTTCTCATCGAATTTGTCCTCGGCGAAGGAGACGTACACCTCAGGCTTCCCCAAAAGCTCAGCGTCATGGAATAACGCAGCCTTACGAGCGTCGGCCTGCGCGCGGTAGGTGCCCATTGCACCGATTGAAGCGCCCAGGACTCCAAACGGCTTGTGACGCAGGGGCGTCACAAGAGGATTCGGCAGCGCTAACCAGTCGAAAAAGGTCTTCGCTGCGGATGACATGGAGTAGCAGTACTCCGGTGTGGCAAGGATGACTGCGTCGGCAGAAGAGATCTGTTCTTGGACATGTGTGACACTGTCGGGAACTCCGTTGTTCAGCAGATCCACGTCGACCGGCGGGAGATCGGCTAAACCCGTAACACGAGTGAGGACAAGTCCTTCTCGCCCTTCGGCCACCTCTTCCAGCGCCTGTATAAGGCCGGCGTTGAAAGACCCGCTTCGCAAGCTCCCGCAGACCGCAGCGATGGTCAGAACACTTTCAGTTGATATGGTCATTTCAATCTCCTATTTGCGCTGGTTTGACGAAACGTCGTGATGATCGTTGTTCGCGCGATTGCCTCTCCCCATGACGGGTGGCTGGGCTTGATCAAGCCCAGTCCTCCATCGATGGTTCCCATGAGCCCTCGACCGATTCGGGAATTCTGTTTCCGAGCAGTCGTTCCAGGGTTTGGCCGCGCACGGCCGACCAGGCCTCGGGGGACAGGTTCAGACCGCGTTCGGTGCGTTCCAACCAGTCCGCGACTCCAACTCGGGGAGCATCCGTCCCGAGGACGATTCGATCCACGCCGACGCCAGCGGCGACAAACCTCAGGACATTCGGGTCATCGGAGAGGGTGGTGTCAAAGTACATGCTCCGGATCTTGCTGACCGGATCAGCACCGAGCGCGTTGGGCGTGCCCACGCTCTGCGAGATGTCCTCGAACCGGCGCCATAGCAGAGCCAAAGTGCCGCCCATCGGCGCGATGATCCAGTTGATGTCAGGAAAGCGCAGCGTGATGCCGCTCTGCACCAATCGCAGCGCCGAAATTCCCGCTTCATGCGGCCCACCGAGGGACGGGCCGATCATGAAGCCGTCCATGCCTGTGCTGAACGTGTCCGGTGTGCCCACAGGATGCACGAAAACCACGGCTTTCTGCTGGTTTAGGAACTGCCACAGAGGGATGTACGAGGGATCATCGAGCGACTTGCCCATCGCGGTTGTTCCCACGTGGACGCCCTGCAGGCGGAGATCATGCAGGCACCGATCCGCCTCGATGACAGAGGCCTCGACATGAGGCAGCGGCAAGGAACCGAAAGCACCGAGTCGAGGTTGTTCCCGCACAGCCTCGGCATACAGATCGTTGGCGAAACGCGCCGCCATCACTGACTTTTGCTCGTTCTCAATGCTCGGCTGGTTGTGTCCCAGCCCGAGAATCTGCATTTTCACATCGGCGCGCTCAAGCTCCTCGACACGCTCGGCAAGCGACTCCGAATGCGCCGGCCACACTTTGGGACCGCCGAGCTCGGCGAATCGCTCGACGATCGCGGGCGGAAACCAATGGGCGTGCGTATCAATTGCACTCACAAGGTCAGCCCAACCTTCTTCGTGTCAAGTCCGAGAAGTGAGAGTCCCAGGAGCTCGTCTGCGACTCGGACCGCCAAACCGGCGTGCCGGCTGGTGACACCGGCGTTGCGCCATATCCGTTCGAGTGGATTCGACTGCGCAAATGTCGAGGTTCCGTGCGCACTCGTGAGGAGATCTAGCGCCTCCCAGCACTTCCTCACGGCGAAGGCGCAATCCGCTCGGTTCTGGGTCTGCTCTCGGTCGTTCGGCAGCCGTCCCGAGCGTGCGATCGCATCCATTTCGTCGGCGGCGTTCTCCGCCGTGAGTCGTGCGGCTTGAATCAACTGCGCAGCTTCTGCGACCTGGGCTTGGAACGTGGCGGAGTCCGTCTGGGCCCAATACGTCGTGGTGTTGATCGATCGGGTCGGGGCCTTCTCCAGAACGATCTCCAGCGCGTACTCGGCTTCCCCGACCACCGGTCCCACTAAGCAGACCGACAGTGCTGAGAAGATGGCGGCACGATACATTCCCTCGTAGCTGTCGGGACGATACTGCGACATTCGAAGGATCCGATGGTCGGGCACGAATTGATCGTTCAGCACGACGGTTGCACTTCCCGTCGCACGCATCCCGGTGACGAACCACGTATCCTCGATTTCAATCTCGTCGCGCCGAAGCAGCATGATGCCGATCTCTGCTTCGGGGCCGAGCGTGCCGTTCACGGGCGCCAATACCGCCACCCAGTCCGCAAACTGAACCCCGGAACAGTACGGCCAGCGCCCGGTGAGGCGCACTCCTCCATCGGTGATGTCGCTCTTGCCCGCAGGGCTGAGGACTCCAGCGCTGCGAATGGGACCGTCTTTCCAGACTTCCCGCCTTGCCTCGTCCGGGAAGAGTGCGATCAAGAAGGTCGCGGCATTGCTCACGCCGGCGACCCATCCAGCACCGACATCGCCGTTGCCCAGCGCGCGAGTGACATCCACAACCGCTCGGAAGGGCAGCTCTTCGCCACCGAAAGCGGCCGGTGCCCACAAGGACATCAGGCCACCTTTGTACATCGCCTGAACATCCCCTACGTCGAGGCTCCGCCGGGAATCGCTGTCGGATGCATGCGCCCGCAACTGGTCTCGGAGTTCCTTCGCCGTCTCGACGAACTGGTCTACTCGTTCGGCTGTACTTTCTGTACTGACGTTACCGACGCTTGTCATCGTTCCCTCTCCTGGTCGTCGGGAAGACCGCACAGGGCGTGCCTCATCCCACCACGCTGTGAAAACTGTTTCCGTTTATCTGTGCCCAACCGACCGGGTGTGCCAGTCGGCGACCTGCGACCACCCTCGCATACTGGCATAGCCGGGTCAATGACCAAATTGATCTGAACTAGGCATGTGTTGATCGCGCATGCCTAGTTTCTGCAGCACTCATGTGGTTATAGTGGCCTAGCCACTTTGGAAAGGGGGTTGCTGTGCTCAGGGATTCGGAGACGGAACTTGCCGCATACGCCGATCGCATCCGGCTCCGCGCGGCGCGAATGATCAAACCGCACGGCTTCGGTTATCTGGGGCAGGCACTGTCGTCTGCCGAGCTATTCGCGGCGCTCTTTGCCGCGCACTACGAACCCGATCGCGACGATCTCGTGGTCTCGCCGGGGCACTACATCATTGCCGCTTTCGGGGCAGGTGCCGAAATCGGGCTCCTCGATGACGATGAGCTCAGCACCTACGGTTTCGACGGTTCGCGTCTCGAGGCCATCGGAACGGAGAAGTCCCCCGTGGTCGATCTCGTTTGCGGCTCTCTGGGTACCGGCCTGTCCGGTGCGGTTGGCTTTGCGCTCGCGAATCGGATGGCTGTCCGCGACGCACGGGTCTTCACGATTGTCAGCGACGGGGAACTGGAAGAGGGACAGGTCTGGGAGGCCGCTCTATTCGCGGGCCACCACATGCTGAAGGGTCTGGTGGTGCTCCTGGACGCGAACGATTCACAAGTCGACGGGCCTGTGTCGGCAATCACCACGCTCGAACCGATCGCCCAAAAATGGGAGTCGTTCGGCTGGGCCGCGTTCGACATCGACGGACATGATGTCGCAGCCGTGAATGCCGCGCTCGCCAACGCCATCGCGGATCCGCGCCCCGCTATCGTGATCGCGCGTACCTCCACGGTTCAAGGGTTGTCCGTGCTGCCCGCCGATGCCGATGGCCATTTCATCAAGCTTCCTGCCGCGCTGGCGGATGCCGCCATCGCAGAACTGGAGGCACGCCTTGCGTAATCATCCGACCGTGCTCAAGCCCTACGGACGTGCGCTTGTTGACCTGGCCAAGCAGCGCACAGAAATCGTCTGCATCACGGGCGATCTCACCCGTCAGTGCGAGATCGATTTGTTCCAGGAGGAGATCCCCGAACGCTTCATCCACGCCGGGATGGCCGAGGCCAACATGGTCAGCATGGCTGGTGCCCTCGCACGGCGTGGTTACATGCCGTTCGTGCACACGTTCGGTGTGTTCGCCACCAGGCGGCCGCTCGACCAGATCATCAATTCCGTTGCCTACCCCAAGCTCCCGGTGCGCCTGATCGGATTCATGCCCGGCATCTCCAGCCCCGGTGGACCCAGTCACCAGGCCATCGAGGACGTCGCTCTGATGCGTGCAATCCCGAACATGACCGTGATAGACGTGGCCGACGCGGTCGAGATTGCCATGGTTTTGTCGGCCATCGTCGATCTTCCCGGACCGGCATACTTGCGCTTGAAGCGGGGCGAGATCCCTGTGATCTTCGACGATGACCACCAGTTCTCGCTCGAGCGGGCGCAGGTACTGGCCGACGGCGCGGATGTCGCGATCATTGCCAACGGCATGATGCTCGCTGCCGCGCTCGCGGCGACTGAGGCGCTGACGGCCGAGGGGGTTTCAGTCACACTCGTCAACGCTCCCGTGGTGAAACCCTTCGACCGGGACACCATCGCCGACGTGGCGCGCCGGGTGCCCGCGATCGTCACCGCTGAGAACCACACCATCATTGGCGGACTCGGTAGCGCCGTCTGCGAGGTTGTCGCCGAAGCGGGTGTCGGTACCCGCGTGATCAGGGTTGGCATCGCCGACACGTTTGCCGAAGGATCGCGAACAGCTGCGTCGCTGTTCAGGAACTACGGGATCACCACGCAGGACCTCATCGATACCGTCTGGCGCGCAGTCGGGCGGTGCGACGCCGCACCTCAGGCTGCGGGGCTTGAGGCTGCCGAGGGCGAATATGCGCCGGTCTAATTTTTTTCGCGCCGACCGGTTATCAACGAACGAGGGAGTCGAATGTCGCATACGCTGGGCTGGTTGGGAACCGGCCGAATGGGGTCGGCGATGGCCAACAGGCTACTCACCGCCAAACACGATGTCGCCGTCTGGAATAGGACACGGACCAAGGCTGAGGCATTGCAATCCAACGGCGCGAGCGTGGTCAACGACCTCGTCGATCTTGCCGCCCGCGACATTGTGTTCATTATGGTGAGCACTCCCGCAGACCTCCAGGAAGTGGTCCTCGGGCCAGCCGGCCTGCTGTCCGGACCGAATAGACCGAAAGCAATCGTCGACTGCTCGACCTTAAGCCCGGACATTTCGGCCTCCGTCCGAGCCCAGGTTCAGGCCCAGGGAGTGGACTTCCTCGCCTCGCCGATCAGCGGGAACCCCCACATAGTGGCAGCTGGTGAATCGATCATCGTCGCTTCGGGATCGAAGAAGACTTTCGACCTCGCGCGTCCGTATCTCGACGAGATCGGCAAGAGTTCAGTCTGGGCGGGTGCGGACGAACAGGCACGTGTGGTAAAGATCTGCCACAACCTGTACCTGGGGCTTATCGTCCAGTCACTGTCGGAGGTCACCACCCTCGCCGAGAAGTCAGGCGTGTCGCGGGACGCGTTCCTCGCGTTCCTGAACAACACGGTGTTGGCATCTGACTGGGTGCGCAAGCGCACACCGGACATGCTCTCGCTGGACTGGACCCCTACGTTCACGATGGATCTGCTGCGCAAGGACTTCGACCTCGGCCTATCCGCGGCTCGGTCTGCCGAAGTTCCCATGCCACTTGCCGCATCCACGCGGGAACTGATCCAGACGGCCATCGGCCGAGGTTTCCGCGACAGCGATTTCCTGTCGATGTTCCAAGTGGAAGCTGAGTCGGCTGGAATGTCTCTCGAGCCCTGCTGACGCGTCGGCGGCTCCGAATCCCACCAATCTCCAGAGAGGACAAGTTGACAAATGTCACTTCAAGAATTCGTGCCTACCCCGAACTTCGACGAATACAGCGAAGCTTTCAAGGACTTCTTCACGATGACACGGCGTGCGGACGGGGTCATCCTGATCGCCGCGCACACCCGCGGCGGGCCGATTCAGCTCTCCGTCCAGAATCACCGTGCCTTGGGCCAGATGCTCAAGGTGGTCGGAGCCGACCCCGCCAACGAGCTGATGATCCTCACCGGGTCGGGTGACGAGTTCATGATGGACTCCGACCCGGATGGGTTCGAGCTGGAATCCCAGGACATGCCGTACTGGGCCTACGAGTACGCCTACAAGGACGGGCGCATCAACGTCAGTTCATTGGTCAACGATCTCGAGATCCCAACGATCGGTATCATGAACGGTCCGGGCTTCCACTCGGAAATCGTGCTCATGTGCGACATCACGCTCGCCGCCGACGATGCGACCATCTTCGATTTGCACTACGACATTGGATCCGTGCCAGCAGACGGCATCCACAATGCATTCCAAGAACTCCTGGGCACTAAGCGCGCTGCCTACGCCCTGCTCACCGGTGAAGCAATCAGCCCCGAGAAGGCCCTTGAGTACGGGCTGGTCAACGAGGTCCACCCGCGGGACCAACTTGTTGAGCGCGCATACGAGATTGCCGACCACATCATGTCCCAGCCGAGAATCACGCGCAGGCTTACGACTCAAATTGTCCGCCGCCCCTGGAAGCAACGGATCGTGAATGACCTGGACGGTGGCTTCGGCATCCAGATGTTCGGGCATGTTTCGAAGTCACTGTCGATTCACGGTCAGGAGCATATCGCGGGAACGGTCGACTACGTCAGGGAGGGTCGCCGGAACAACTTTGACAATCATGGTGGGTCGGGGTCGGGGTCGCTGCCGCTTGGCCGTGAGGTTCGCGCGGCGTCGAACAGCTCGGCACGTCCTGTTTAAGGATCGACGATGAGCCTCTCACATGCCGGCGTGGACCTGCTGTTGCACAACGGGCGCATTGCCACGTTGGGTAGCGATCGCCTCGAACTCTCCACGGTAAGCTCCCTGGCGATTCGCGACGGCAAGGTGATCGCCATGGGAGACGACGACGAGCTGGAACCGCTCCGGGCAGGAGCCCGCGGAGTGGTCGATCTCCAGGGCCGCCGGGCGATCCCCGGCCTGAATGATTCGCACATCCACGCGGTGCGCGCCGGAGCGAGCTGGAACCATGCACTGCATTGGGACCACGTTCGTTCAGTCACTGAAGCATTGGCTCTGATTCATGAGGCCGCGCAGCGCCGAAAGCCGGGATCATGGATTCCCGTCATCGGTGGATGGCACTCCCGCCAGTTCCGTGAGCGGCGGCCTCCCACCAGCGAGGAACTGAACCAGGCTGCGCCACGCCATCCGGTGTACGTCCAAGAACTGTACGACCGCGGCATTCTCAACTCGGCAGGCCTCAAGGCTTGCGGATGGCACGACCACAGCGATGACCCTGCAGGAGGTGCGTTGATCCGAGGTCCGGGTGGCGAATTGACCGGTGAGATCCGCGGAATCGGCGCATTTACACTACCGACCACCCTGGCGCTCCATATCACGCATGAAGAAGCCGTGGACGGCACGGAGTCGATGATGAGCGCGTTCGCCCGGGCTGGTCTGACCGGAGTGGTTGACGGCGGGGGAATGCTGATGAAACCGGCCGATTACAACCCGATCTTCGACGTGTGGCAATCCGAACGGATGGCCGTGCGGTTCCGTCTATTCATCTCCGCCTGGACCAGGGGAGGCGAGGTCGCAGACATCACTCAGCTGACCGAGTTCGCGCGACCAGACTTCGGAGACGGAATGCTCAAGTTCAGTGGGGTGGGCGAGATGCCGCATATGGGTTGCCACGATATGGAAGGGCTTGACCCAAGTTTCTCCATTGACGACGCGTCCTATCGAGAGTTCGTCGACATCACCCGCCGCTGTGTTGATCGCGGCTGGCGCATTTCGGCCCACTCCGTGCTCGACAGGTCGCTAAGCGCCATCTTGGACGCGTGGGAGGAAGTGCCCGGCGTGGCGGGACGTCGCTTCTCCATCGTTCACGCCGATCAGGCATCCGAACGCAATCTGCGTCGGATCGCCGCACTCGGAGCAGGGGTGCTGGTGCAGAACCGGCTCCTTCTGAAAGGTGCCGATTACGTTGAAGCGTGGGGGGCGAAAGCAACCGCGGGCGCACCGCCGTTGGGGCGCATGCGTTCGCTCGGCCTGACCGTCGGTGGCGGCTCCGACGCAACGCGAGGCAACTGGTATTCGCCGTGGGCGTCGATTTTCTGGCTGGTCACTGGGTCGTCGTTGGACGGCGCCACCCGGCGCGCCCCGGAGGATCGGTTGTCCATCTTCGAAGCCATCGCGAGCTACACCCGGGACGCCGCGTGGTTCACCGGGGAGGAGGGGCATCGAGGTCGGCTCCTTCCTGGCTACGATGCCGACATCTGCGTCCCGACGGATGACCCGTTCGAGTGCGACGAAGCGCAGCTTATCGACTTGGCAAGTTCATTGACGATCGTCGGCGGCCGAGTTACTCACGCCTCGGAAGACTTCGCCGACGTCAGGAACGTCGACGGACGACCCGGTGAACGCTGACCCGTGCTGCGGCGAATAAAGCGGCACGCGTCCATTCGACAAAGACTCACCCCGGCCGCTCCTCGCTGCTTGCAAGTAAATGCTGCGCCATCGCCTGATGGTGATGCGCGACCGCGTTGATGACGCCTTCCGAGTCGCGAGCGAGTATCGCATCCAAGATGGGAGCGTGAAGTTCGACGACCTCCGTCAGCCGATCTCCGGCGAGCCACGACGGCACGCGTCCGCTTTCGATCCAACTTCGGTACTCATAGTTGAGGAGCGTCGAATGGACTGTTTCATAGACGGCCGCCAAGTACTGATTCTGGGAAGCTCGAACTAGTGCCGCGTGGAATTGGGTATCGGCGCTGATCCATTCGGCGATGTCGCCATGATGCGCCCCCATCCGATTCAGAGCACCGAGCGCCAGTCCCAGTTCCTTCGATGTGCCGTTGCTGATCGCCTCTTGAACGCCCTTCGTCTCCAACCACAGCCTGAACTCGTGAAGGTCGCCGATCGAATCATGGTTGGGCCGCATCAGCATCTGATTAACGGCGCCGCTGGCCGCCGGCCTCGTAGTGACGTATGCACCCGAGCCGCGGCGCGAATCGACCACACCGCGGACGACGAGGATGCGTATCGCCTGGCTGATTGTGGGCCTGCTCGTCGAGAAGATATCGGCAAGATCGCGTTCTGATGGAAGCCGACTTCCGTCTGCAAGCGTCCGATCGAGGATGAGATTCTCGATCTGCCCAGCGATTTCTTCCGCTACCCCTTGATGTCGCACGGTTCGACCGCTGGAGGCAATCTGGGCGGCCAACTCCTGCCAGATCGGATCGGCCACAGCTTTGGAGCGTGTCATAGAAACTCCTTGCTACTCGCCGATATGCCGGATTGGATGCGATCATGGCGCGCTCGCGGCGCGCCCTGGGAAGCCCTACCCTGTAAGACTCATCCTATCGGCGGGTTGGCGTGGGGATGCGCTTCGCCGGCCCGGCCAAGTGCGTCAGTGCCCTTGACTCTTACGCAATCGTTTGCAATGTTTCCCCATTCCAGACTACGATCACCGCTACTAATCCTTTGTTCAACGACGGTGTACGAAGTGCGAGGTGGGGGCATGGGTGCCCTGCATGGTGAACGAGCTCGTAGCGAGGCAATGAGGGCATCGAAGGCTGCGAGGTCCGCCGCGACGATCATCCTCGAGCCCACCTGGGCGTTGCTGTCTCGGAACGGTGAGCTTGAGCTGGTGCGCGACCACAGCATCGTGGTTCAGGACGGTCGGATCGAGAAGGTCGTCGAGGGCAGGATTCCCGGCAACGACGTCCGACTGGAGATGACCGGCCAACTCCTCATCCCGGGCATGATTTCGGCCCACACGCATGTTGCGCTGGGGTCGCCCACCCGCGGCGTCATCGAAGGCGGACGCTCGTTCGCGATGCCCGCCCTGCTCCTCGAGCGACTGTCGGCCGATGATCTCGACGCCGTGACCGCCTACAACCTCGCCGAGATCCTGCGTGCCGGATGCACGACCCAGATCGAGCAGTCTCTCTCGTTCGAGCAGGCGGAATCCTATGTTCGCGTGGCAAGGAACTGGGGTGTGCGGGGCTATCCGTCCGGCATGCTGCCGGCGTTCTCACAGGCGTTGCCAGTCTGGTTCGCACCCGACGACGAAACGGTGCGGAATTCCGGGCACGCGACGATTCAGGAGATAGAAGCGTTCTCGACCTGGGCGCGGGCGGTGAATGGCGCCGAGAACGACCGAATCCGACCGATGATCGCCCCGCACGGTCCGGAGACCGCGACGCCGGAGACCCTCGCGGCCATCCTTTCCGTCGCGAAGGAGCTCGGTACCGGAATCCACACCCACCTGGCAACCATCCGTACAGACTCCGAGCGCATCCGACGAAACTGGGGGAAGGGCCCCATCCAGTGGATCGGCGATCATGGCTGGTATGAGGTCCCTCTGTTCGGAGCCCACATGGGAGGCTGGGAGCCTGAGCAGGACGCTCCCTACCTCGCGCAACAGCAAGCCTTCACGTATGTTCATTGCCCTTCCGGCGCGGGCGCCGGGTCAGGACAGGGTGCGCAGCCATACATCGAAGCGCTGGGAGCGAACCTCAATGTGGCTGTCGGACTAGACAGCCATTCCAACGACATGCTCGAAAACGCGAAGCTAGCCGTACTGTACGGTCGCCTGCGCTACGACCTCCTCCACGCGGCGTCCGATGTACCGATGAAGCGACCTACCGTGTGGGACATGATCAAGTCCGTCACGCTCAACCCTGCGCGGGGGCTTCGTCGTGATGATCTGGGTCGTATCGAGGTCGGGGCACTCGCCGACCTCACATCAATTGACGTGTCCGGTCTGCTTGTCGGCGCGGGCGTAGCCGGCCCGGAACCCCTCAACAACCTGCTTTACGCCAACGGATCCATGGTCCGCAACGTAATGACGCAAGGGCTGCTGCAGGTCAGCGACGGCCACCTCGTGGCGGACGACGAGGCGGCTGTCATTCGTCGGGGAGGGGAGGTCGTACAAAGCCTCTGGCGCGACCTCAAGGCGGACGGCTGGTTCGAGGCTGACGCTGCCGGAGAAGCCGAGAGCGCTTAGCCGTAACTCCCACTGACGTTGTGAACGCTGTGGATGGGTGAGTGCCCGTCGATTCCACTGCGGGGTCTGTGGTGATTGTAGTGCTGGAGCCAGGTGTCGTAGTCAGTCACGGACAACTCGGAACCCCGCCGGCACTCATCCGTCGACGCCGACCGACTATGAATAGGAGATCAAATGGATATGAACATCACCGCACACACCACTCTAGGGATCGCAGCACGCCTGCTCACCGGATCGTCCTACGCCGTCCTTGGTTACGACGCGGCCCGGACTCCCGGCGGCCGAGTAGCCCAGGCTGCACCAGTGCTGGCGACGATGCGTAAGGTCCTGCCGCTGCCCCAGGACGATGAACTGACCGTCCGCGCCAACGGCGCTGCGCAGGCCGTTGCCGGCACCCTTCTTGCCGTGGGCGCTTTCCCTAGAACCTCAGCCCTGATTCTAATCGGTTCCCTGATCCCAACCACATTAGCCGGGCACGCATTCTGGAAGATCGAAGATCCCGCAGCTAGGAAACTCCAGCGAGTCCAATGCATAAAAAACGTGGCCATGCTCGGTGGGCTCCTCTTCACCGCCCTTAACCTTCCTAAACGGTGAATGGGAATTCTCCCATTAGGTAACGGGGGCTCCTATCTCTTCGAAGGCAATTGAACATGCAGAAGCGGCTTCACAAGAAAGCCGTGAGCGAGGCTTGCTTGCTTTCGAACCGGAGCAAGCTGTTCTTTCTGCACCCAGGTGGTGGGAGCTTCGCCGCAATTACGTCCAGCATGATAGGCCGGTGCGGTGGGCGTTGCAGAGGACTTCCAGGACCTAGGTAGGGAGATCGTTCCACGCATAACAGCCAGTGAAGGAAGCGCTTCTAGGGAAGCCATGACTGTAGTAGAGGAAGCCAAATGAGCACACCTGCCCGTCGGACGCTAAGCGGCCTACCACCTAGACCTCTCCTCCAAATGGGGAAGTCAGGCAACTCAATTCGTGCAAACCGCGAGCCAAACACTGCACCGCCAACTTCTACTACTGATGAAAACTCCCTAGCGCAGCGGTAGTGCCAGCTCAAGAAGCACCGGCCGTAGCGCTCGATGGATCGAATGCAGCCAACGTCACTGACTGTGATGAACCAAGCCGAGGCGGCGATTTCCGAAAGTTTATGGAATAATCGACGATGTGGTGACGACAGTGGGTGCAGCGACGCTGACCGAGCGGGTGCATAGCGCGATTCGCAGCGACGTGTTGTCAGGGCGTGTCAAGCCCGATTCACCGCTCAGGCTCGCGGCGCTTGCGAAACGTTTTGATGTAAGCACCGCCGTTGTTCGTGAGGCTCTGATTCGGCTCGCCGAACGAAGGCTAGTTGTGCTGGCTCCCAATCAGGGCTTTAGGGTCGCCACTATCTCTCGACAAGACCTGGTGGACCTTACCGCGCTTCGCGTACTGGTGGAGGGCGCCGCGTTACGCCTCTCCATCGAGAATGGAAGCACGGAGTGGGAGGCGCAAGTCATAGGGGCGCATCACGTGCTGACTCGCACACCCATGGTCGGCCCTGACGAGCTTGGGACGACCGATGAATGGGCGATCGCTCACACGGCCTTTCATGATGCTTTGGGGGCTGGATGTGGCAATGTCCGTCTCACCCAAATGACTCACGAACTGCGTGATAGCGCCGAACTCTATCGGCAGCTTTCGATCAAGGCGTCAGTGGAGTCGCAGCGAGATGTTTCAAGAGAGCACCACGAGCTCATGGAGCTGACGGTCAAGCGCGAAGCGGATGAAGCTGTCACGACCCTAACAAAGCACCTGCAACGGACAACGGATCTTGTCCTCGAGCACGTGCTAGCGTAGCCAGCCCTGTCTCGGCTTGACTCGCCGGGCAGCCAGATTGAACGGGCTGCTGGAAATTTGTTGAGCCCGCTGTGCGGTCAGCGCGATGATGCCGCCAATCACGCTCGATCTTGATCGGGGTCAGCCTCTAGACGCGGCGTTCCCGCGTTTGCATTGATGCAAGTTCCAAGCTCCGCGGGCAAGTTCCATTGCCGGTGCGCGGTCCGAAGGGTTGAACCAGTCCGTCGCGGTCGCGAACAGAACGCGGTCTCCGTGGCGGGGTCGACGAACAGAGCGCCGTCGCGGAGTTGCTTCCATGAAGGATTTCGCGCTTCGCCACGACAATCAGAGAGATTTTCAAAAATCCATTGACAATTCGATTCTTCAGTCCCTAGTCTGACGTAACACAGCCACTGGTACCCCGCATCAGCGCTTGACGAAAGGGAACACCATGAGTTCACCAACAACCACCGAAGAGACGCGCAGAATAATAGAGGAGTACTACGCCGCTGCAAGTAGCGGCAATTTACCCGCCGCAATGTCGTATGTGCATCGGGATGTGGAGGTCCATGAAGGCCCCAATTTACCGTTTGGAAAGACCTATCGAGGGCACGACGGATTTACGGAGATTCTCGTTGCGTTGTCGCCGTATGTGGATCTCAGTGGAATGACTATCCGCAATGTTATCGCCGAGGGTAATCAAGCAGTGGCCCTGCTCGTTGTCCCTGTGCAGGGGCAGGACGGTGACGTAGAGGTGGCGGAGCATTGGACATTGCAGGATGGCCTCATTCGGAATGGGCAGATCTATGTCTTTGACCCGTCAGGAATCCAAACGCCACGATGAGCTCGGACACTGGTGCCTGTCGGAGTCGAGGCCCCGCGTTTCCGCGCTTATTCGAAGCCTTCCCTTAGCTAGAGCGCTTCGAGGGTTTGCGGGCGCTTCGGAAATTCGGTGGAGTGAGGCTCGCCGGGTGGGGTCGGGCGGATAGGGGTCGAGGTCCCGAGGATCAGAAGTGCAATCTCTGATCCCGACCCGAGGACCCCGACGGCGTCTCACCGGGGTAGACTGTCGCGCACTCTGGCAATGATCCGTGTTCCCGCTGCGACTGCTGCTCGGCCTCGAGGTCATCCGAGTCCAGCATGTCGACCGTCGCCACGGGATGATGGTGGATCTGGTCGATCTCCGCGCAAAGCAACCAGGGCGGTTCGGGAAATCAGCCAACGGCGAGTTTGCGGCTATTGCGGTGGTTATTTCCTGTCGGCTCCGGCGAGTGAGGACGCTCTCAAGGTGTCGCTATCCGGCAAGAATCTTCGACGATTCGATATATTTTCAAAAACCTATGGACAACCGATTGCTTGCTCCGTAATCTGCTGGAACAAACATGCTCCATCGCTGAAGGTGGAACGCGGCAACCTCGAGGGAGAGCTTGATGTCAGAGAATTCGATGTACGCGACGCAACCGAAGCAGCGCCCCATTAACGTTCCCAAGCTCCACCATGCGACCTTCATGACGTTGGATGTGGACTCCATGGTTCATTGGTATGAGATCGTTTGCGGCCTTCAGCCGGTGTATTACGCAGAGCATGCGGCTTGGTTGACGAATGATGAGGCTAATCACCGCATCGCGCTGCTCCGGCTTCCCGGTACGAGGGTGCCGACCGACAAGCCTCACACTGCCGGATTGCATCACACCGCGTTCGAGTACGCCACTTTCGATCAGTGGCTGGATAACTATGTCCGCTTGCGGGAAGCGGCGATTCTCCCTGCTCTCTGTCTGCACCATGGAATGACGATGTCGATGTACTACGTCGATCCGGATGGCAACGGAGTCGAGATTCAGGTTGATGTGTTCGGTGACTGGCTCGTCTCGAAGGAGTGGATGTGGGCCTCACAAGAATTTGCCGATGATCAGATCGGCGCGCAATTCGACCCTGAGAGACTCGTTGAAGCCCGACTGGCTGGGCTGAGCGCGGACGAAATTCAGGAGCGAGCCTATGCACGAGGCTATTTGCCGGCCCGGGAAGCATCGCTTAATTTCCCTGATGTATGGCCGGCTCGTGTCGCGCTTGAGCCGTCGCTCGCGGCGCTTGAACCGGAGCCGGCTATCAGGCAACAGGTACGAGGGTAAAGGACGGCACTAGTGCGTATTGCAAACGTAGGCGGACGCCTCGCAGTCGCTGACGGCGACGAATGGTTCGACGTCGAGGTAGCTAGCGGACGAGAGTTTAGCGCAGATCCCCAGGCGATCTACCGTCGGTGGGATGAGTTCACAACCTGGGCGAGGACCGGGCTCGCTCCCGATGCAGAACGGGCCAACGGTGAATTCCAGATTCCGGTGCCAGCTCCTCGTCAGATGCTCGGAATCGGACTCAACTATCGGGAGCACGCCAAAGAAAGCGGCTTGGATGTACCGGAGCATCCACTGGTCTTCGCGAAGTTTCAGTCCTCGCTCGCTGGGCCGGACGCTGTTATCCAACTACCTAGTGACGATGTCGACTGGGAAGTCGAGTTGGTAATCGTCATCGGACGGGAAGCGCATGGCGTTTCGACAGAAGACGGCTGGGACCACGTCGCCGGACTGACTATCGGACAGGATCTCTCCTGGCGCTCAGTTCAGACCCGGGGCCCTGCACCCCAGTTTTCGATTGGCAAGTCGTATCCGGGATTCAGCCCGATCGGGCCAGTTGTCGTAACACCCGATGAGTTCGACGACAAGGATGACCTCCGCATCTCCTGCTCTCTGGACGATGAGATTCTACAGGACGGCCGAACCAGTGATCTCATTTTCTCTGTCCCAGAGCTGATCGCTCGCCTGTCCCAGAGCCTGACGCTCTACCCGGGTGACCTTATCTTCACCGGAACTCCCAGCGGAGTAGGGATGGGCCGGACACCCCGCCGATTCCTTGTTCCCGGCAAGCTCACCAGCCGCATTGAAGGCGTCGGAACGCTAACCGTCGAACTTGTCGCGGTTCACCAGAGACTGTCTACAGGGTCCCCACCAGCCGTCGCTTCATAGGCTCAGTAGGGGATCGCGGTACGGGGAGCTTCGACTGTGGACGGATTGGCAATCTCTTCGGCCAAGCGCCAATTAATGAGCCAGCACAGGTTGCGCTCACCGGCAGAAGAGACCGGCGGACTGGCAACTAGACGGTGGAAACTCGCAATTTAACTGTGGCTATTTAGAGAATGGAAAATCGATGACGATGATCAATCACAAAGAAGCTGCTGCTGAGAATCTTCTTCTTAACGCAGACAGTCTCAGGGCGCAGTTGCGCGCCAACGCGGCGGAGGCGGACGTCGATCGGCGTCTTGCTAAAGCGGATGTGGATGACATGACCGCGGCGGGGCTGCTGTCGATGTGGACTCCTTCGAAGTTCGGTGGGGCCGAGACCTCGGTGCGGACGCTTTCGGATGCGGTTCGTCGGCTTGGTCAGGGAGACGGCAGCGCGGGGTGGCTGGCGGGCGTGAGCAATGCGTCGCTGTTTGCTTTTGCGCTCTTTTCTGACGAGGCCCAGCAGGAGGTCTGGGGGGAGGGGCGACCGATCCGAGGAGCCGGCGTGCTGGCCCCTTCGGGGAGTTCCGTGGTGGTCGACGGCGGCATCCGTCTCTCAGGCCGCTGGCCCTACATGTCGGGGATTACTGTCGCGGACTGGGTATTCGTTACTGCGCCGCTAAACGGCGAACTCGGCCCGCAAGCCGAACTCGGATTCGTGCTCGTACCTCGCGCGGACATTGAGATCGATGACACATGGTTTGTCATGGGTATGCGCGCAACCGCCAGTTCCACCGCGGTGCTGAACGAGGTTTTCGTGCCCGAGCATCGGATTCTGCGTTGGGCGAACTACCGCCCTGACTCCTACACAGGGCTGTATCGCTCTGGAGTGTTTTCCGCCTTGGCGATCGGTATCGCCAGTGCGGTTATAGGCGAAGCGGAGCATGCGCTTGAAATCGTGATTGAGAAGGCTCCGAGTCGGCCCATTGTTACCACGACGTATCGGAGTCAGGTCGACTCAGCGGCCTTCCAGGTCGAGGTCGCCAAGGCCGCGCAACTAGTGCAGGCCGCACGGCTGACGCTCGAGCAGACAGCGTCGGAGATGGACGAGGCGATCGTGTCTGGGAGGCCGATCACCACCCTGGACAAGAGTCGTGATCGCGCGAACACCAGCAACGCCATCAGCCTGGCTTGGGAGGCAGTCGACATCCTGGCCTCCGCGCACGGAACGTCGACTTTCATGGAATCGAACACGCTTGGACGGTTGTGGCGCAACGTCGCAGTAGCCAGGCGCCATGTCGGCCTCTCCGACCGCGTGGCGAACGAGATCTTGGGGCGAACCCTTCTCGGTTTGGACCCGAACGCGATCGGTCCAACGTTGTGAAAACCTCACCTGGTGCGTCGCAACTCTCATGCGGGCCTTGCTGTGAGAGTCGCCGACGAAATCCTAGGACTCGCATTTCTCGGGCAGGACACAACGACTGTGAGGGTGAAGCAATGAACGCAATCGATGTACACGCACACTGGTTCCCACCATCTCTCGTCGAACGATTCGGCGAGCTTGACGGTCCACGAGTGTGGCCCGAGCATGCTGAGTCTCTTGTTGAGCGTGTTGAGGAGCTAGAGGCAGCCGAGATCGGAATGCAGATTCTCGGACTTGGGCATGTCCAACCGAACATGGAAAACGAACGGAACTCGGTGTTGGCGGCAAGGTTCGCCAACGACCTCTACGCCGACGCGGCGCGGAAGCACTCTCGACTGGGCGCGTTCGGCTCACTGCCGTTGCCTCATGTCGACGCATCCATTGCCGAGACTGAACGATGCTTGACCGATCTTGGTCTTCAGGGTCTCACCGTGGGAACACGAGCACTGGAAAAGTCACTTGACGATCCCTCGTATACCCCGCTGTGGGAATATGTCAACCAACAAGGCGCCATCGTCTTCGTGCATCCAGTGAGCAGACCAGACCCGGCGCTGACAGGCATGTCGGGACCCGCTTTTGGAGGGTCACACGAGGCTGGACTCGCGGCGCTTCGGTTGCTCCATAGCGGCATCACGGAACGCTTTCCAAGCATTGACTGGATCATCGCGCCCATGGGTGGAACGTTGCCATTCCTGTGGAGGAGGTTTGAAGAGATCTCGCAGAGCGTTGGATCACCCGATTCCGTTGGGTATGACGCGAAGGGCAAGCTTCGATCAATTTACTATGACACTACTCTGTCTGATGATCCAAAAGTTCTGAGATTCGTCGCGGACGTCGTTGGGTTAGATCGCTTGGTGCTGGGCACTGACTCTCCGCGAGTTGGAGTTAAAGACTGGATCGAACGCACTCGGAACGGTCTTGACGTTTCTCCAGCTGCCTGGGCCGACGTGGCCGGAAAAACCGTAGAACGACTCGGTGGGGCCGATCTCCAAATCACAACTCGAATTGAACCGAGCGCCGCGCGACGGTACCGCGCGCTGTGAGTTCAGCACACAACTGAGTGCTCGCCTATAGAACGCTCGGCGGCAGTCGCCGGTGCCCAAGATTGAACAACGATCGGATAAACCAATGAGGAAAGCAGGTAAACGCATGACCAACTCCACCGAACAGACGCGCGGGGTAATAGATGGATTTTATGCCGCTGCAGTTAGCGGCGATTTAGCTGCCGCGATGTCGTATGTGCACCCGGATGTGGAAGTCCGAGAGGGGCCAAACCTGCCGTTTGGTAGGACGTACCGTGGACACGACGGTATGGCAGAAATCCTCGCTGCACTAACGCCATATCTGGAAATGAATAAATTGACCATGCGCAGCATTATCGCCGACGGTGACCAAGGAGTTGCCGTCTTGACCACTCCTATACGAGGCGAGAACGGTGCCGTAGAGGCGGCGGAGCACTGGCAACTGCAGGGCGGCCTCCTCCGACAGGGACAGATATACCTCTTTGACCCATCGGGCATCCAGGAACCGCGATGAGGTGCACACAATGCACACCAACTGCGGTCATTCCGACCACCGCGCCGATTCGCAGCCATCGCGCAGTAGGGGGTATCAGGAGGGGGCGGCCTCGCCGGCCCTTTATTAAGTGGGCGACGAGGCCGGGGTTGTAGGTGAATCGGTCAGGCTGTCTTCACTGGGTACTTGAATATCCCGTTGGGGTCCCACTCGGTGCGTAGCTCGCAGAGACGGGTGTGGGTTGTTAGGGGCCAGGACTTCGCGAAGTTCTCGAGGTTCCGGCCGGACCACCAGTTGATGAAGTTCTCTGGTGCGACATAGGGGGCGATATCCCGGAGGAGTTGGTCGAGCGCGTCAGGGAGGACGGTCTCGAACAGGCCCGGGTCCGGGAAGCCCACCACGTAAAGGGAGTAATCGGAGCTCCGCCCGCTCACGGCCGACCCCTCGGCGACGTCTGTGCGAGCGGCGCCGCCCAACTGGCGGATTTCTACAACCATGAAGGGGGTTGATCGCCCCTCACCGACACTATCGAGCAGCGCGGTGACGAAGGCTTCGTCAAGTCCGTTGAGCAGGGTGCCGTCGGTCCAGCTGATGGTGGGTTCGGTGGGGTCTTCGTGAATTGTGCCCAGCTTTTCTGCCGGCAGTTCACCCAGTTCTCCGAAGGCGGGATCAGCCAGAGCGAGTAGGGGTGCGGCGAGGTGCTGTCCCTTCGCGGCTGGACCGGCGTAGGCGAAGCGGAGCATGAGGAACGTCTTTCCTCGCATAAATTCCGGGATCTCAGGGATCGGCGGGAAGCGCATGATTGCCACGCTCGTCGTCACCTCTTCTGGTGCCGTGTGAGTCCACTCGACCCAACCGCGAAGCACCTTCTCGATGTCGCCTTCGGCGAAAGCGACAGACCCGCCGTAGAAGGTCGCAAGCTCCACGAGCCGGATCTGCGTTGCGATGACGACACCGAATCCACCTTTGCCCCCGCGTAGGGCCCAGAACAGCTCGGGATTCTCGTTCTTGTTTACGGTGAGGACTTCGCCGGTGGGGACGACCACAGTGAATTGGTTCACGTAGTCGCTGGAGTATCCGTGGCTGCGTGCCAGGGGCCCGAGCCCGCCGCCGAGTACCAAGCCAGTCAATCCGACCGTGGTGGCTGATCCGGCGATTGGGGCCAGACCGAACCGCGCGGCTGCTTTGGCGACCTCGCCGGCGCGAGCCCCACCCCCGACCGTAGCGGTGCGGGCGGTTTCATCTATGGTGATCGTGTCCATTCGGTTGAGGGTGATCACCAGTCCCGCGGTGATCGCTTCTTGTGCCTCGTGCCCGGTGGCAAGTACCGAGACATGGAGTTGGTGCTGTGCCGCATACATAACGGCCGCCTGCACATCGGAGGTGGAGAACGCACCAACGACGAGCTCTGGTCTGTGCTGGACGTAGAGATTCTGGCCCAGGAGTTCTTCGGTGAATCCGCGGTCCGCCCGCTGGAATACCGGGCCGCTCACGGTGGCGCGCAGTTCATCGACTGTCATAGGGGTTCCTCTCGCAGTTCTGTGTGTGGTTCTGATGTCCAGCAGGTTCTGGAATCTGTTGATGACTAGGTCTGCCGATGGCAGAACCTGATCGGTGACGTCGGTCGACATGCGGGGGCTCCTTTCATGTCCCGCCTCTGGCGCGGAGGCCGGCGGGCAGGGAGTCAGAGCTGATTTCCGACAACGCGGAAGGTGCGGTCGTGGTAGATCATCGGTTCGCCGGTGGTACCGGTGTGAATGTCGAGGACTTCGGCCACGATGAGGCGGGACGGTCCGACGGGGATGGAGTGCAGCGTGCGGCACCGTAGGGCGGCCCGCGCGCCGGTCAGCAGGGGTTCGCCTGTGGGGAGCGTCTGCCATCCTTGGTCGGCAGGGAACCGTTTCCCTCCGGCGATCGCGAACTGGCGGGCGAGGTCGACATGGTGGACGTCGCGCAGGTGAACCACGTAGGTGTCGGCGTTCAGGATCAGGCCGGCGCTGCCGGTGGCGCGGATCACGGAGAAGGCCAGCGTGAGGGGGTCGAGTCCGACCGAGGCCACGCTCGAGGTGGTCAAGCCTGCGGGCCCGGTGGGTGCGGTGGTGGTGATTAGCGCGATGCCGGCGAGGTGATCCCGGAACGCGGTCTTGAATCCTTCGCTGAGGTCCGTGTGCGTGATGGTGGTCATCGGGCGTGCTCCAGCATCTGGTCGCGGTCAACAATCTTAGTGCGTTCCCGCCCCCGCTGGGTGCCCAGGTGCCGTTCGGCGGCGTCGATCCGTAGCCATGCGTCCCATCCCACGGCTCGGGTCAGCTGGGCACAGATCGCCTCGGCCCGCCCAGTCGGTACGGTCCGGTCGGTGGCGGCCAGGTCGGTCAGGAGGCTCTTGACGGTTTGGGCAGCGTCGGACTTGGTCGATCCGATCAGGCCGACCGACCCGCGCCGGATCCACCCTGTCGTGTAGAGGCCGGGGATCGGGGTCCCCCGGCCGTCCAGTACACGGCCTTCCGCTTCCGGGATCGTGGCGGTCTCGTCGTTAAAAGGGACACCGGGCAGCGGTGATGACCGGTAGCCGATGTTGCGGTAAACCGCTTCCACCTCGAACTGGACGTACTCGCCGGTGCCCGTCACCCGGCCCAGCGGATCGGGCGACGTGCGTTCCAGTTCGATTCCTGTCACCCGGGTGTCCCCGAGAAGGCGTGCCGGACGCTGATAGAAGTGCAGGTGCACCCGGCGTGACGCCGTCCGAGTCGCGGTGTCGGCCTCGGCCCACTCGGTCAGGGTCTTCACGACCAGCCGCCGCTGGGAGAACTGGTTGATCATGCGGGCGGCATGCTCGTCGAGGATGACGTCGGCCGGGTCGACGATGACATCCACGTCGTGTTGGGAGCCAAGTTCCCGCAGTTCCATCGGGGAGAACCGCACATCGGCCGGCCCGCGCCGGATGAACAAATGCACGTCTTTGACCGGGTTCGTCTGGAAAGCGGCATCCACATGCTCGGGAATGTCAGTGTGCGCCAGGTGTTTGGCGTGTTTAAGGATCATCCGGGTAACGTCCAGCGCGACGTTTCCCGCCCCGATGACGGCGATAGATTGGGCATTCAGGGGCCATTCCATCGACACGTCGGGGTGCCCGTCGTACCAGGCGACGAAGTCTGCACCGCCAAAGGACCCGGGCAAGTCCACGCCTGGGATGTCCAGGTCCGCGTCCCGGTCCGCGCCTGTGGCGATAACGACCGCATCGTAGGCCTCCCGCAACTGGCCGATGCCCACATCGACACCCACCTCAACGTTGCCCAGCAACCGGATGCGGGGAACCTCCAGTATCTGGTGCAGGGCGTCCTGGATCTTCTTAA
This sequence comes from Actinomycetota bacterium, assembly GCA_051751385.1. Taxonomy (GTDB): domain Bacteria; phylum Actinomycetota; class Actinomycetes; order Actinomycetales; family Micrococcaceae; genus Crystallibacter. Next base: position 36,530 of record JBNJKW010000006.1, read on the forward strand.
TCCGCGGATGATCCGGTGACACACCGTACCGCACCAGCCCGTATGGGGCGGGCAGCTTCTCGAACAGGTGGATCTGCACCTGCGGATCACGACCCAGGAGGCTCTCGGCCGCGTAGATGCCCGCTGGTCCTGCCCCAACTATCGCTACTGTCCTGTGCACATCCACTCTCATTCACTCTCCTGTTGGGCCGCGCGCTACCAAGCGGGTGGGTCGCCGCCGGCCGGTGATAGGTGCCGGGAGCAATTCTCCAGGTCCACGCCCGGCAAGACGTTCCCCGATGTCATGGCTGCACTGCTTCGCAGGCGGTGGTATGACGGGCGCGGTCTTGTACCCTCACCACAGGTAAACTAAGACCTGAAGTCAGGTTGAGGTCAATTCGAGAGGGGCACTGTGGAATCGACGCATGGCCCTGACGAGCTGCTCGCCGTCGGGGAGGTAAGTCAGCGCATGGGAGTGGCGGTGTCGGCGTTGCACTACTACGAGCGGCTCGGATTAATCGCGGCCCTGCGGACCCCGGGAAACCAGCGTCGGTATCCGCGGCACGTACTGCGGCGTGTCGCGCTGATCTCGGTGGCCAGGCATCTCGGCATCCCCTTGGCCGACGTCAAAGAGGCCTTCGCTGATGTTCCCCTGACCACCACCCCGACGCATGCGGACTGGCAACGCGCCTCACGTCGCTGGAAGAAGGTCCTCGAGCAGCGCCGGCTTGGCATCGAGAGACTGGAGAAGGAACTCACTGGCTGCATCGGCTGCGGCTGCCTGTCCATGAAGGCCTGCCGGCTTCTGAACCCGGACGATAAACTCGCCGACACCGGCTCTGGTGCCCGTCGCATCCCGGTATAGCCGATGGCCTTCGGCGCTGCGCGCACGGAAGGCTCGTACTGGGGACTGAACCTCGTTAAGAACGCCCTTCAGGTCCCGGCCATGTGGGCTCAGAGCACGCCGGCCCCTCGGCTCCGTTGATCAGGCACCCCTCGGGGCACCGCAGGACATCATGGGTCGGCTGCACGGTCCGCGTCCTCTCGCAGCATCGCCAAGAGATGCTCGAGTGCCGGGATCGCCCTGCTGATGGCGGCGCGGTCCTCGGGCGGGAGGCGGTCGATCGTGCGTTGGAAGGTGGCGGCGCGTTTACCGTCGCTGCGGGCGAGTTCGCGGCGGGCCTGGGGTGAGAGCGAGATCAGGGTGGACCGGAAGTCGCCGGGCGCCAGTTCACGGTTGATTAGGCCCTGCTGGTGCAGGGCCTTGACCAAGTTGCTGACCGTGGGCCGGGAGATGTGCAGGCGCGCGGCGACTTCGGTGGTCGTCAGAGGCCCGCCGTGCTCGAGCGCACGGAGGAGCTCGACCTGGGCGTCGCTAAGCGAGGCGGCATTCTCCGGAGTCGGGACGACCCGGGCCACGGCACGACGCAAGGGACCCAGCAGCCGACGCAAAGCATGGCCGGTGCCCTCTGCCACAGGACATGCCTCCTTCCTCTCGAATCTGCCAGATACGTTGGCAGTCTATCAATGTTTGTCACAAACATAAGCGTGTGGCAAACTTACCTGTGTCGGTAAGGTACATGAGAGGAGCAAACGGTGTCGTTACGTGAGGTGGCAGGCCCGTTCTACGGTGAGTATGGTGGCCGCTACCTGCCGGAGGCCTTGGTCGCAGCGGTGAAGGAGCTCGCCGTGGAGCACACGGCGGCGATGAATGATCCGCTGTTCCGGGATGAGCTGGTGCGTCTGCAACGCGAGTACACTGGACGGCCGTCAATCCTTACCGAGGTGCCCCGCTTTGCCGGGCAGGCGGGCGGTGCGCGGATTCTGCTCAAGCGGGAGGACCTGAACCACACGGGCAGCCACAAGATCAACAATGCCATCGGCCAGGCATTGTTGACCCGGAGGCTGGGCAAGACCCGGGTGATAGCGGAGACGGGTGCCGGCCAGCACGGTGTCGCGACGGCGACGGCTGCGGCGTTGCTTGGCTTGGACTGCACGGTCTACATGGGGGCGACGGATGTTCAGCGGCAGGCGCTTAACGTTGCGCGGATGCGCCTGCTCGGCGCCGAGGTCGTCACCGTCACATCAGGTACGGGTACGTTGCGGGACGCGATCAATCAGGCGTACCGGGAGTGGGTGGCCACCGTGGACTCCACGAACTTCGTATTCGGCACCGTGGCAGGTCCCCACCCCTTCCCGACCATGGTGCGGGATTTCCAGCGGGTGATAGGGGACGAGGCCCGGGACCAGGTCCTGGCCATCGCCGGACAGCTTCCGGATGCCGTCATGGCGTGCGTGGGTGGGGGCTCCAACGCCATTGGGATGTTCGATGCCTTCCTTGATGACCCCGACGTTGCACTCTTCGGGTTCGAGGCTGCAGGCGCTGGCGTCGAGTCATCACGGCCCGCGGCGACGATCACCGCGGGCCGTCCGGGAATCCTGCACGGCGCTCGTTCTTACCTCCTACAGGACGCTGAGGGTCAGACCCTGGACTCACACTCGATCTCCGCGGGCCTTGACTACCCCGGTGTCGGGCCCGCCCATTCCTGGCTGCACGATCTCGGCCGGGTGACCTACCAGCCGGTGACGGACGCCGAGGCCATGGAAGCGTTGCGTCAGCTCAGCAGAACCGAAGGGATCATCCCTGCCATCGAATCCGCGCACGCCCTGGCCGGAGCACTTCGGTTGGCCCCGACACTGGAACCGGACGCGATCATTGTTGTCTGCCTGTCGGGGCGCGGCGACAAGGACATGCAGACAGTCGCCCGATGGTTCCAGCTGAACGATCCAGCCGGGGCCCGCACGGAGGTGTCGGCATGAGCCGCTTCGTGGCGGACGCCATCTCCGAACGCTCCATTCAGGCACGGGGAGCACTCATCGGTTACCTCCCCGTTGGGTTCCCCGATCTGCAGACCAGCATTGACGCGGCCGTCGCGATCCTGGAAAACGGCGTGGACGCAATCGAACTGGGACTGCCCTACTCCGATCCCGTGATGGACGGGGGCGTCATCCAGGCTGCCGCCCACAGCGCCCTGGAAAGCGGATTCCGGACCCCTGATGTCTTCACGGCCATCGCCGCGATCCGTGCCCGCGTTGATGCTCCCGTGCTCGTAATGACCTACGCCAACCCCGTCGAACAGTACGGGGTCCAACGTTTCGCCGAAGACCTCGCCGCCGCCGGCGCCGCCGGCATGGTCACCCCCGACCTCACCCCCGACACCGCCCCGGATTGGATTCAGGCCAGTGATCAGTACGGGCTGGAACGCGTGTTCCTCGCCGCACCCAGCTCCACCGACGCCCGACTCGAACTCATCTCCGCAGCAACGAACGGCTTCGTCTACGCCGCATCCACGATGGGCGTGACGGGTGCACGCGGACAGGTCGGCCGGCATGCCCAAGGCCTCGTCGAGAGGATCCGCGACATCCACAACGGGCACGTCTGTCTCGGCATCGGGATCTCGACCGCCAACCACGTCCATGAAGTCCTCGAATACGCAGACGGTGTCATCGTCGGCTCCGCACTTGTCCATGCCCTCAACACGGGAGGGGTTAAGGGTGTTGCTGCCTTCGCTGCCAACCTTGGAGAAGGCACAGCGTCGCAACAACCATCCGCGCATGAACCGGTCCCGGCCGAGCGGAGCTGCTGACGATCCTCACGCCTCACCTGCGTAAGATCGAGAGTTCGCAAGAATCTTGGCAAACTGCCCAGCTGCGTTGGCTGACCGAGCATGCGTGTAGGGCACTTCTCGCAGCCTGCTTCTAAGTCCGGTTCCTTTTCATGGGAGTAGCAGAGGCCGACGGCTGTGTGTTAGCCGCCGCCCTCTGCCGCCGGGTGGCTAGACTAGCAGACGGTCTTGAGGCGCAGAACTCTCAAGCATTCCGTCCCTTGGACGGCTCAACGTAGCCAGATCGGTTGATCCCAGCGCACGGCAGTTCCGTCTCCACCTCGGACTGAGGCAGCACCGCTGATTCGCGCGTACGATGCGCCGCTGCTCGCGCCCTTCCCCGCGGAGCGTTGCCACGGCGGCTGCCGAAACGGCCAGCTTGCATTCGACTGCCAGCTCGAACTCGACGAGCAGCGCACCGTCGCTCCGCTCGGTCACTCGATCGACTCGATGGGAACGTCACCGACGCGCCGGCCCAACATCAGCAGGGAGACGATGGTGATGAGGAAACAGAAGCCGATGAAGAGCGCGGCTAGGTATGGCTGTCCGCCAGTCGCAGCTACGAGCGCCGCCGCAATGAAGGGCGTGGGCCCAGCAATCGCGGCAGCGTTGATCTCCTTTGCCACCGCGACTCCGGAGAACCGGAATTCCACAGGGAACAGGTTCGTGGTAACAGCGCCTGCGGTGGCCTGAGTGGCACCCCAGATGAGACAGGAGGCGACGAACATGCCGATGCCGACGAGGACTGGGTTGCCGGTCGACATCATCCAGAAGTACGGAACAACGGCGAGCATGCCGAAGAGCATGATGCCCAGGTACTGGCGCTTGTAGCCGATGCGGTCGGCGAGCAGGCCCCATATTGGCGTGGCTGCTCCGCCGAGAAGGGCAGCGCCCACGGTTATGGCGAGAGCCGTCGGCCGATCCATCCCAACAGTGGTCGTCAGGTAGCCGAGCGCGAATGTCAGCACGACATACGTGTTCGCATTGTGGCCGGACCAGAGCAGGATCGAGAGAATCGCGCGCTTCGGGTTGGACCGGAAGACCTCCCGGACCGGGACGCTTCGCTCCGCGTCTGCTGCCCGCTTAGCCTGCGCCTGCACATACTCGGGTGTTTCCTCCAGGCGCTTGCGGATGTAGAGCGCGAGCAGGAACAGTACTGCGGAGAGCAGGAACGGCACGCGCCAAGCCCAGCCAAGCAGGACATCTTGCGGGAACGCCGACACACCGAGGAAGGCGAGCATTGCCAGCGCGCTGCCGATGCCCGACGACATATTGATGACACTGGTGAAGAAGCCGCGGCGGTGCTCGGGCGTGTACTCGGCGGCAATAGTCAGTGCACCTGAGAGCTCGGCCCCGGCGCCAAACCCCTGCAGGGCACGAAGGAAGACGAGGAGGACGGCGGCCCAGACGCCGATGGTCTCCGCCGTCGGTAGCAGTCCCATGCCCACGGTTGCGACGCCCATGAGCACGATCGTTAGGAGCAGTGCCGGGCGGCGGCCATAGCGGTCGCCGATGTGGGCGATCACGAGTCCGCCGATGGGACGGATGAGGAAGCCCACGGCGAACGTAGCCAGGGCGAGCAGTAGGCCCGTGCCCTCCACTGCATCCGGGAAGAACAGGGGGGAAATCACGAGTCCGGCCGCTACCCCGTAGAGGGCATAGTCGTACCACTCGATGATGGTGCCGAGCATCGCGGCGAATATGGCGCGCCGCGCACCGGGCGGAAGTTTCCCATTGGCGGTGGTCTCGCCGTTGACGCCCACGGCGTTGACTTGACTGGTCATTTCGTGCTCCTTCAATGGTGCGAAGAGTGAGTAAGAATGATGACCGCGTGCTCGATGCGACGCGGTCATAGCCGACCGCAGAATGCCGACTGAGGCGCGGTGATGTTGGTATGGAACTGCATGGTCCCCGTACATGCCCAGGTTTTGAATCGAAGCTGTCACCTTCGATAACGCGAGAGGCCACCACCCTTCAAGCCAACCTTCAACTGGGCGTTTTTCCGGTCCTGCAATCGATTGTCAAAGATACACCAAAGTGCCTTGGTACCGCGTGCACGTCGCCGGCTTGATCACTTATGGACTCAAAACGTGCGGTTTTAGTAGCCGTCACGATTGCTTGGGTAGATGAAGGGGAGGCCGGTCGCCCGAAGCAGGGGCTTACAGGCAAGGGCTTCCTTCTTCGTCACAGCTTGCCGTTGGACCTTTGTCAGCTTCATAGAAACGGGGTATGACCGGCCCAGACGCCAAAACCCGGCGGCCCCCACGCCGTCACGCGGAGGTTTTCATATCAGGCAAAGTATCCGGCTACGCGAGGGTTTTTTATGAGTCAGCGCAAACCGTTGCTTTGTATCCGATCGGCCGTTACTCTGTTCAATACAACTGAACAGGACATCAACGGCGTGGAACAATAGAACCGTTAACCGAAAGCCGCCGACCCCCTACTAATGCGTTGCAGGTTAGACCCCAGTGGGAAATAGGATCCAACCCGATCCATGATGCCGCGCTCGGACGCAGGTGCCAGGTGCACGGCATTGGACGACACGGCACCGACCGCAGGATCTTCCCGCCAACCAGGCGGCCCTGCAAACCCTCCAACTCGGAGTGGAAACAGCCCAATGAGAGCTTTCAAACGAGGCTCTCGGTACGCTGCACACCCATTGTGCATCCAATGGGCCATGCGCAAGACACGCCTTGCCTGTCGGTCACAGTGATTCGGCAATGCTTACTTCGCTCTGTGGCCACCGCCGTATTCAAATAACTCCGAAGGAGACTTGTATGGGATACATATATCGTTCGCCAAGTGGCGTCACCTTCAGCGATCGCGCCGAACTGGACAAGAGCTACGATGTGGAAGGGGCTGTGGATGACTTCAGTGAGTATGTGAAGTTCTTCGTTGAAGGCAGTGCGCAAGCTCGCAACGAACTCTCAAATACCCTGGATGTTCGCTACGGACCAACGCGCCATGAAACACTGGACATATTCCACGGCGCGCCTGACGGCCCTGTAGTCATATTTATCCATGGGGGTTATTGGAAGTCCCTGAGCAGTCGTGAATTCAGTCTCGTAGCACCTGGCCTCGTCAAGCGAGGAGCGACTGTGGTCGTCCCAAATTACGCGTTGCTCCCTAACGTCACAATAGATGAGATTGTCAGGCAGATGCGCACAGCCGTGTCCTGGACCTACGCCAATATTGCCGCCTATGGAGCAGATCCGCACCGGATCCTGCTCTCAGGCCATTCGGCTGGTGGTCACCTAACTGCGATGCTCTTGAATACAGACTGGGAAGAGGAGTACGGCCTTACAGAGAACCCCATTGCTGCAGGGTGTTCAATCAGCGGGCTTTTTGACCTTCGGCCCCTTTACTACACGTGGATGCAACGGGAGTTCCAATTTGCTGGTGACGAAGTTCTGCGGAACAGCCCTATTCTCAATCTGCCCGAGTCCTCCCCTCACCTCCTCATTACGCACGGGGATAACCAGCCGTCCGAGTTCCGCCGACAATCGAGTGACTTCTACGACGCGTGGACGCATGCAGGGCTGCCCGGGGAGTACTGGGTGCGCGATGGTCTTAACCACTTTGACGAGCTGGAAGCGTTCGGGGACCCGGAGAGTGACCTCGTGCACCGAATGATTAAGCTAGTTAGCGACTAGGTACCGCTCGGGCGCTCATCGAGTGGGGATTCCGAAGAGCAGCCGCTTACTTGCTGTCGCTGCCCCCGTCGTCCACGCTTTGCACAGAGTCAGCAACTACGGCGCCGTCCGCAGAAACTCACGTGTCTGACCGAGTAGAATCCATAATGAACAGTTTCCTCTCATTCTGCTCGACTCACTCATCTAAATCTTTTGATCAACGACGATAAAGATTGGTTTAATGTCCATGAATGAGACTCTCCTTGTAAATGGAAATATCCTGACTGTCGACGAGGGGTTCGCTGTCGCTGAGTCGATGGCGGTCCGGGGCAATATGATCGTTGCAGTAGGCGATGTTGACGCCACGCGGAATGCACTTTCCGAAGAGGCCACGATTATCGACCTTCAGGGTAAAACGGTCCTTCCGGGTTTTATAGATCTGCACGCCCACATCGGGTACTTTGGCAATGAAAAACTGTGGGTGAATCTGGAAGGTGCGGCCTCCATCCCAGAAGTCTGCAACCGCATTGCGGAGCGCGCGGCTGAAGTCGAGCCTGGTACTCCTATTATCACCACTGCCATTGGCGAAGGCCCATACTTTTTCCACGGCTCTGAAGTACTTGCTGAAAAGCGGTATCCATCTCGCAGGGAGCTTGATGAAGCGGCACCGAATAACCCTGTCTATATAACGGCGCCCACTAACCGAGTTCCCAACTCGGCGGTATTCAACACGGAGGCACTCCGCCTCGCTGGGATCCTTGAAAAGGAGACGACAACCGGGCTCCCCAATCGTCTATACATCACTGATGACTATATCTGGCTAGACGGCATCAAGGTGATGCTCGGCGAAGATGGTTCTCCCACTGGTGAACTTCAGAATATGCATCGTATGTACAATCTGTCGTCCTACTTCGACCGCATCACCGAATGGGCGGGTGGCTCCAGCTATGGAGAAATGAAGGAGGGAATTCGACTCGCCGCTTCGGACTTCTCGGCGCTTGGCACTACAACTCTGCTGGAGAACCATCTGACGCGTGTCGATGAAGCTCGCGCCTACTCTGAATTGGATCTTCCGCTCCGGATGTTCTACACCTACGAGTTGGAAGGCTCTCGCAGCCTCGATCAAATCTCCTCGCTTCTGGACGTCATTGGGTTCGCTGCCGAGGGGGGTATTTCCAGCGAACGACTGGGCATCATCGGTGTGTCGGTGGGCTTGGACGGTCCTCATTATCATGGGACTGCGTATGTGGGTGAACCATACATTGGCCCGGATGGCGTGCTCGTCAACCCCGGCCCTTTGATGCCGGAAGAGCACTACCGTGCCATCATGCGCATGGCCTCGGAACGTGGATTCAATATCCACGCAGAGGCCGCCGGCCGCGCTTCAATTGAACTCGCGTTGTCAACTCTTGAAGATATCAATAAAGATATACCGATTGGGGACCGTCGGACGCTGCTTGTGCACTGTGAGTTCCCTACTCAAGAACAGATCGGCCGCGCGAAAGCCCTTGGAATCGTCCCCACTACTACGACGAACTTCCTATGGGGCAAGGGATCGGACGTTTACCTCGAAAGGCTCGGGCCCGACTATTCACAGAATTCCATTCCTTTCCGCTGGTGGCTCGATGAGGGTGTTATTACCTGCAACGAGAGCGACTGGGGCCCCCATAGCCCCCTGTTCACCATTTGGCAGTCACTAGCGAGGGAGGCAGGCCTGACTGGGGAAAAAGTTGGCCTTCACCAAGCACCCACGCGCGAAGAAGCAATCCGAATGATGACATGGAACTGCGCGTATGCGCTTCACCGTGAGAACGAGATTGGCTCCCTTGAGCCAGGGAAGCTCGCAGACTATGTGGTCTTGGACGTGAATCCAATGTCTTGTGAAGAAGACGCCATCAAGAACATCAATGTCCTTACGACAGTATGCGATGGTGTTACCGTGTACGGGTCCCTGGACTGAACTCGTAAGTCCTACGGCTGTTGCGACACTGACGACGTTGCAGCGCCAGCATAGGACGTTGAGGTCCGCAATATCGATATATGGCTGGGATCAACTGCCTCCTCCTGATTGACCGTTTCATAACCACAGAATGCCTGGTGAAGCGCCTCACGTCACCAGGCATTCTGGTATTCCAGTTCACGTGGGGATGGACCTAGGTGCCGCTCCACGTTTTACATTTCGCAGAACCGAGAAGTGCTGCTCACGAAACGACTGCGCACTTGTCGAAGCGGCCTACTAAGGCTTCCATATCCGCCCCTCCTTTCTATCGTCTTTCTTCTGTCGGTGTGCCACGACATGCCTCAGATTCTTTGAGTGCGTCCTCGGATAGTCTTCTGGAAAGACAAGACCGCGCGGCGACGAACTGCCAGGGACAATCTTCAAAACACGCAAAGGCAGTCCGGAGCGAGCTCTCTCACCTGTTTCAACCCGCCTTACTTAAACGCCGATAATCGACGTTATGACAAGTAGTAGTCTGCGTATCTCATCAGATGAATCAATCAGGCCCTCTCCCGCGGAGTTCCGTGCCATTTGTCTGATACCGCCCTATGTGTACGGCATGCCACTGACACTCGACACCTACAGGGTGGAGCTCCACTTCGCCGTACCGGAGAGCCGGTAGGTCGTAGTGGAGGCCTTCGCGGTGACGGTGACCTTCTGGCCGTTGCGCACCTTGTACGTCCCGGCCTTCAGCGTCTTGCCGTTGACCCGGTAGGTGATGCCGGTCTTCTTCGGAATCGTGTACCCGTTTGCCTTCGGGGAGAAGGACGGTGCGGCAGCCTTCACGACGCGACGGAAGTCGTGCTTCCAGGTGGTCGTGCCCTTCAGGGCGTAGCCGGCCTTCGCCTTCGCCGTCACCGTGGTCACCCGGTGGTTGGCCTTGTAGGCGCCGGCCTTCACCGTTTTGCCGTTGACCAGGTAGCTGACCCCGGTCCGGGAGGGGATGGTGTACTTGCCGCTCTTGGTGCTGAATGACGGCTTCGCCGCCGTGGTCTTCACCGGGGCGAAGTTGTAGGACCAGGAGGTTTTCCCGGACAGAGCATGGCCCGCGGCGGCCTTGGCGGTGATGGTGACCTTGGCCGTGTTGCCCTTGTAGGTACCGGCTCTCACAGTCTTCCCGTTGACGGCGTAGCTGACCCCGGTCCGGGCGGGGATGGTGTACTTGCCGGTGGCCCGGGAGAACGAGGGGGCAGCGGCCGTCACCTTGGCCCGAAAGTCGTGCTTCCAGGAGACAGTCCCGGCCAGGGTGTGACCGGCAGCTGCCTTGGCAGTGACGGTGATCTGGCTGCGGCCTCCGCTGTGGACACCGGCCTTCACCGTCTTCCCATTGGCTTGGTAGTTGACCCCTGGCGCCGAGGGGATGGTGTAGGTCCCCGCCTTGGCGTCGAAAACGGGAGCTTTCGCGGTGGTCTTGACCGGAGGCTTCGCCGGAGCCTTGGGCGGGGTGAAGTCATGGGACCAGGATGCGGTCCCCGAGAGAACGTAGCCGGCCGCCGCCCTGGCGGTGACGGTGACTTTTCCCTTTGCTGCTTCGTATTCGGTTTCGGCGGTCTTGCGGGCGCCGTCAACGTAGTAGGCGACCCCGGCCTTACTCGGGATGGTGTAGCTGCCGCGCGAGATGTTGAAGGTTGGTGCTGGAGCGGCGACCTTCACCGGGGCGAAATCGTAGGTCCAAGAAGTGGTGCCGGTCAGCGTGTAACCGGCTGCTGCCTTGGCAATGACGGTGTCGTTGCCGCCATTTCCGGGGTAGGTGCCCGCGGTTTTGGTTTGTCCCCCGACTTGGTACAGGACACCGGTCGTGCGTGGGATGGTGAATCTGCCGGACGCCCGGTCGAAGGCCGGTGCCGCCGCGGTGACCTTGGTGGGTCCTTGCGCCGGTGGCTTAGGCGGGGTGAAGTCCTGGGTCCAGGACGTGCCGCCGTGATTCCGGTAGCCGGCTTTCGCTGTGGCGGTGACCGTGATTTTGATGCCCCCGGCAGCGTAGGTCCCCGCTGCGGTTTCTTTGCCGTTGATTGCGTACTGGATCCCGGCCGTAGCCGGGATGGTGTAGCTTCCGGCGCGGGTGTTGAAATCGGGCTCATCCGGCCATACGTCGATCAGAGACAGGTCGCCTTGCCACTCGATGTGGGGGAAGTGGGCGTAGCCTTCCTCGGCCTTGGCCTGTGCCGAAATATACACGTATGGAGACCGGCTCTTATAGGTCCCTGGGGCAATGAAGGTGCCATTGAGGACGTACTGCACCCCTGGCACATCCGGGATGGTGTAGGTGCCTGCCGGCTGGTTGAACACAGGCGGTTTCGGGGTGACCTTGGTCAGCGGGACGTTGACGCTCCATTCGGTCGTCCCGGTCAGTTCGTAGCCGCGGATCGGCTTCGCCTTCACGACGGCAGCCTCGAGGAACCGGTGCACCCCGGCGTCTTCGTATACTCCGTTGAGGACATATTGGACCCCGGTCACTGCCGGAATGGTCACGGTGCGGGCCGCCTTGTCGAAGACCGGCGCTTTGGCGGCTGCCGTGAATTTGGGGAAGGTCACGTCCCAAATGGTCGGGGTCGCGGAGGAGGACCACGGAGTAACGTAGTAGCCCTCTTTCCCGAATGCCTGAATCCAGTGGTAACCGTCATCGGCTGCATGAGTGCCCGGTTTCTTTGCCACTAGCATGGAATAGATCGAGCCGACACGGTACTCGACCTCCTCCGAATCGGGGATCGTGTAGGTGCGCTTGACGGTATCCCAAGTGGGTGCCGCCGGTTTCACCGTCTTCATCGCCGGGATGGTGGGAGTCAGTTGCGGCTTGCCGCTGAAGTAATCCCGTGGGTGGTCATAGCTACCCGGCGGAATGGCTCCCGGCGCGTACTGGAAGAAGTTGACGGTCGAGTAGGTGGCGTTTCTGTCCGTGTAAGCGACGCCGATGCCAATGAATCCCCAAGCGGGATGTGACATGTTGGCGTTGTGCCCTGGCGAGTTGATCCACTGTTGAACCAGTCCTTTGCCGGAGCGATCATATCGGTAGGCGATGTTTTCGCTCGCGCTGAGAAAACCGCCGGGTGCACCGGTAGAGAAATCAGGGTTGTGGTAAAACTCGGTGTTCTCGCCCAGGTAGTCGGACCAGCCCTGGGAGATGGCCGAGATGCCGACGTTGAACTTCAGGGGCGTCAGACCCTTGGCGGCGCGGAACGCATTGTGGCCGTCGAAGACGATCTCGCTGTCCTCGGCGGAGAGGTCCTGCCTTACGTCAAGTAACTCTCGGCGCATCTCATCAGATGAATCATCCCTCCCCTCTCCCGCATGGTTCTGCATCATGTGCCTGATGGACCCTTGTGGCGCGGCCGATCCCCGCAGGTACGGGACCGAGGGTCTCTCCCCCCAGAGGTGTCGGCGGCACGGCGGATTCTTGCTGTGATGAACGCGCCTGCCCGCGGCCCAGCAAGGGGGAGCCTCATGTCTGCCCAAGGAACATTCATCAGGAACCGAATACACGGTCCGGACTTCAGGAGAGGCACCCTTATCGTCGCCGTGTATCTCGCCGCCCTGTGCTGGGCCGGCTTTCTCTACCTCCTGGTTGTAACAGGCGGCGGGGCCGCCTCGCTCGTGCATCCTCTGCTCTTGGGGACTCTTGGGCTTTGGGTGTATGGAATCGCGGAACGAACCTTCCCCGTGCATACAGACCGGCAAAGCATCGGAAGGCTTCCGCGCCTCGCTGACCCACCGGCCATGCGAGACAGCAAAATCCGGCTATGCCACAAAAATGCCGGCACGTGTTACTTCGTCGCGACCCATTGATAAGTAGGGCAATTACCGAGGCGAGAGCCAGAGCGACAGCGATAGTGAATGCAAACGCCGTGCCTTGCAGCATGAGTGCAGGAACGGTCGTTGGTCCACGGTGTCTCCTATCTAGCCGTATTAATCAAGGACAAACCACGAACCTAAGAGACTTGTTCTTCCTTGCATCGGGTGCAGAACCTGTACGCTTCCTTGATCGCCATTGAGAACAGGACCCCAGCAGTGGAAGCAAATCGAATCGATCCGCGGGTTGAGTCATCCCTTGAAGAGAACCCTGATTACCGGGTGGATTTTTGGGGGCCCATCAAGGATGGAGGTGGCCGGGTGGTGGCTGACGGAAGCGACGAGTGGCTGCTCACCGGTGTACGTGACGTCCATGAAGCCCTCGGCTGGGCCAACGACAAGGCGGATGGACGAAGCTTTGTGCTTTATGCCCGGTTCCACGACGGCCAAAGGATCGGCGTGGCTCGCCTGGTCGGGGAGGAACCCTTCTAGCCGGCAATACTGAATCGCGTAAAGGCAGTGCCCCTGTCGCCGTGAATACCCGACGCATTCCCGGTGCGCGTCACAGATCCTGCCTGTCGCTGGGAGTGGTTTTCTTCAAAGATCGAACTCTTGCTGATTCTGTACCGGCCAAGACTATGGCGATCAAGAGAAGGACGAGATTCAACCACTACCGCCAGCCCATCAGACGACGCAGGAAAGGAATGGAGTCATACCAAGCGCGGGGCACACCGTCACCCTTCCGTGCTGTTCGGAATGGCAGCGCGTCCGTAGGATGTGCCCATGCGGAGGCCATCAAGGGGTGTACTCGGAGGCGCGATACTCGCCGGCTCGCTGGTTGTGGGGGGCTACGTTGCCTTAGCCCAGGACACCGCTGAGGAAGGGTGGACTGCCCTGCCCTGCGCCGAGAGTGGGAATGAATGCCCGACATCCTATGGCGACATACCGAGCTGGCCGGTCAACGAGAATGGCCAGTCTTACGGTATCCAAGGAGATAGCCCGGTCCCACCAGACCTGATTTCTGTGGTCGCGACGAATGGGCTAACTGGATACTCGCGTTCACAGGATCTTGTTCACCCGAGCTTTAGTTCACCGGAAGAGGCACTGGCCTGGCAGGAAGAGAACGCTGGGAAGGGCTGGACCGTTCCGGTGTTTGAACAGGACGGGGAAACCCCCATCGGAGAGTTCGCCATCGGCCGACAGTAACTGCCACTGGCCGAGCAGACGACGCAGGAACGGGTGGGACTTAGGCCCGTCTCTTTGTGTGCGGTGGCGTGAACGTGACGTGGCTCTGCCGCGATACATGGCTATCGGCATCATCTCTCAGCACGAAATCCACGGCCTTGTTTCTGAGAACGAACGCGACGGGTACAAGGGCTAGAAAGGCGAGAAGTCCGAACAACATCGGGGGGCCTTCGACAGCTGCGAAGGACCCGGCATGTACACAGACACCCGACAAGACCACTGCCATGAAACTTAGGGAAACTGCCAGAACATTGGCCCACCGCTTTGCCCGACGGGGCGAGGCCCCGCCGGCCGCCGCTGCCGAAAGTAGTTGCCACGCTGCCAGCAAAGCCACCGCAAATCAGGCGACTGCAACCACGATTGCAGCTACGTACGGGGCCGCCAGATACGCAACCTCGGGGTAGGCCTTGCGTACTCAGCCGCGGTACTCGGAACAATCACGACTTGGGTGAGCAATGCCCCCAGGGCAAGTGCTCCGAGGAGAACACGGAGAGGTGTGGCTCGCTGGCTGATCGTGTCGCAATCATCGTTTTACCCGGATTGCCTGTCAACGATGCTCATCACCGGCCCAGGAACCGGCGCAGGAACGGGCGGGCTGGCGCCCGTCCAGGTCCAACTACCGGGACTACCTTGGCCTGTCCCTCCGGAAGATCGCGGAAGCTCTCACCGCTGAGGGCACCCCCACTGCGATGGGCAAGGCGTGGCACGCATCGACCGTCAAAGCAGTGCTGGAGTCGGTCACGCTGCGGCGTGCCCTCCAAGAAACGGAAGGCTTGGGCAGTGTCACCCCTACTGCGTTCGGCTGACGCCAAATGGTCCTGTGTTTTCGATGCTCGACATGCAATGCTTCACGGCATGGGAGTGCCACTGAGATTCCTCTGCAGAGCGGCCGTCCTCGTTTCCGTTGCGCTGGCAGCAACTGCGTGCACTTCAGGGGGGCCGTCAGCGGATACCGCTGAGACCTCAACGGCGGGGAGCACATGTTCAGCGCCCTCGCGGATACTGAACGGTGCCAACGGCACTACCGAAGTTGAGGGTTCCTCTGAAGATGGAGTCACGCTGTACGGCCAAGTTCAATCCGAACGATTCCTTCGGGCTTCTGAAGTCGAGAAGAAGGTTGTCTGGCGCATCAGTGGTTCCGGTGAGCCTGTTGTCACGGTGACCCGGCCCGACGGCAGTGAATCAAGTCTGGCGTGGGGTCCTGAATACCACTCATCCAGCAACTACGAACGTCCTGGGGACGAATACGGGTCCGCCCTGGTACTCGACGAACCAGGATGTTGGAACATCATGTTCACCAGGGAAAGTGGAACGGCGAATGTTTGGCTGCAGGTAGGTGCCTGACCCCCCCGTGGAAGCCAGTTCCGGAGCAGAGGCACAATCCCGCATCAGGTTGTAGCCGGCCCAGTAGGCACAGGAATCCGAGCGGGACGCAATGGGCCAAGACACGCCGTTCCTGTTGGTCGTGCAGGTTAGCCCGTCGTATCTTCGGTCCAGTCGAGAGCGGCGGTCAGCCGGTCGGCGTCGGGCAATTCATTGCGTACCTCGGCAGGCAGGGACTCATAGGTGTAGGAGGCGACGGCCATGGGTGAAGTGGACCTGCCGAGGCTGTAGCGGACGGTGTGGTCATTCTTGCTGCCGCAAATCAGGATGCCCACAGTGTCGTTGTGCGCTTCGCGGCGGAGCCTGTCATCGACGAGGGCAATGTAGAAGTTGAGTTTGCCTGCGTATTCGGGCTGGAATCGGCCGGTTTTGAGTTCGATGACGAAGTAGCGCAGCTGCTCGACGTGGAAGAACAGCAGGTCAAGGTAGAAGTCGTCACCGCCGACGTCGAAGTGAACCTGACGGCCGACGAAGGCGAACCCTGGACCCATTTCCCGCAGGGTGTCGGTGATGCGGTCCATGAGCGCTTGCTCGAGGTCGCGTTCGGCGACCTGCCCGGTGAGGCCAAGGAATTCGAAGTTGTAGGGGTCCCTGGCGGCCTGCTGGGCTAGCTCCGAATCCGGTGCAACAAGCCGTTGCACAAAGTTTGACGGCGCCGTGCCGGTCCGTTCCATGGACTTGTTCATCATCATGTTCATTAGGACGTTCCGGGACCAGCCGTACTCCACGGCGGCCGACGCGTACCAGGCCCGTTGCTCTGGTGTCTGCGCCTTGTCCAGCAGCACAGTGATGTGGCCCCACGGCAATTGTGCAACAGGCTGTTGCACAATTGGACCGGGCCAAGCAGCGACGAATCCGCGCATGTAGAACAGGTTGCGCCGCGACAATCCCTTCATCTCCGGGAACTCTGCCCGCAGATCGTCTGCCAGCCGTCCCAGCACACCACTCCCCCAGCTCTCGACCTCTTGGCGTTGAAGGATGGTGTGGCCGATGGACCAATACAACTCGATCAGTTCGGTGTTTACGGCCCGCAGCGCCTTGGTGCGCGCGGTCCTGACCCGATTTTTGAGTTCGCCCAGCAGGTCGGTGTAGCCGTTGGGGAGGGAAAGGTCGCCGCCCTCGCTGCGTTCCGCGGCGGCACGGCCTCGGATTTGGGTTTCGTTGGCCCCGGTTGTTGCCAGGGATGCCGCGAAAGCTTCCTGGCGCTCGGTTGAGCCGTAGTCGGCGGACGAATCGGTTTCTGCTCTGAGTCCTTGGTCTTTGAGCCGGCTGCTGTCGTTGCCGGTGACGCGGTTTTCGATGTCGCGGCCAACGTCTTCGAGGCGGGTGAAGAGTTCCGTCTCGGCTCTCGCGTAGCGCTGTTCCATTGACGCGGACTGGG
Organism: Actinomycetota bacterium; assembly: GCA_051751385.1. Classification (GTDB taxonomy): domain Bacteria; phylum Actinomycetota; class Actinomycetes; order Actinomycetales; family Micrococcaceae; genus Crystallibacter. The sequence goes on from JBNJKW010000006.1 coordinate 53,600, forward strand.
AGCCGGTGAAGCCGCCCTCGGCCAGGAGCCTGGTTTCGCGCATGTCCTTGGCGGCTTTGACGAATTCGGGGTCTTTGAAGTGTGAGTCGCCGGCGCCGTTGACGGTTGCGGTGGTTTCTTGGCGCAGCTGGTCAATGTCGGGTCCGTTGATCCCGTCCTTGCCGATGAGGTACAGGCGTTCCTTGACCTCGGTCTCGGCGGCGGCAACGGCGTTGGGGGTTTTCGCGTTGTGCGCCCGCTGCAGGGCCCGGGCGAGCTCGGGGTTGGCCAGGTACTCGACGGATACCTGGTGGCGTTCCATTTCAGGGGCCAGTTTCTCTGCCTGGGCGCGGAGTTCTTCGGCACGGGCCGCTGCGAGCAGCGCCATGGCCTTCTCGTGTTCGGCGGCCGCCTTGCGCGTCTCGTCCTGGCTGGCTGCCAGCGCGTCCTGCCGGGCCTTTCCCATGGTGATGGTTTGGATATATGACTCCAGATAGGCGCCGTCCGCACCGACGTCGTGGGTGTCGATGGCGTAGCGCTTCAGGACTTCCTGACGGATTCTTTCCGAGGCTGCCAAGGCGGAAGGGTCATGGTCTTTCCGAGCCTCTGCGACGGAATGCACGGCGGCGCCACCCGCAGGTCACGGACTCCAGCGCACCGGGCCGTCCGCGCAGAACACCGTGTCCACGGCTTCGCCGCCCAGGCAGGCCGCGTCGACCAGATCGCGGTTTCCGACCGGTTCGGGCAGCTCCACGACCACGGGCACGGTGTTGTTGCCTAGACAGTTGTAGGTATCGCCGGTCAGCGGCTCGACGTCCGTCCGGATAACAATCCGGCCTCTCTCGAATTGAACGTCTGGCTCCAGCACGGTCCCTGTTTCCCCGCCGGAACATTCAAGCCGGGTCACGTCCAGCCGCAGCTCCGTTGAGTCCGGGCCCACCGCCGCCTCGTCGAGCAGCTCCCACACGCCGGTGGACCCTTCCAAAGCGGCCGGCGCGCCGCAACCGCTGACAACGACGACGGCGGTGCAGCCGACTGCCACAGCCACCAACCGCGCTGGCGTGAACAGCGCCGCAACCTGGTGTGAAGTCGGCAACCCGGACCTCCGTTCTGGTGACTGCACTGCGTCGCCGCTCGTGGCCTTGATCCCGGTCGCCGGAGGCCACAACCGCATCCTTCTCCGCACCATATCCCCGGGCAAGGCTATGGGTAGGCTACAGCCATGGCCATCATTTACGACGCGGTGCTGAATCCCTCCAAACAGGATCTCCTGAAGTCGTGGCTGCCGAAGCAGTCGTGGTTCCAGGAACTCGGGGCAAGCGGCGCCGACTTGGAGCACTTCGGCGCGTTCCGCTTCGACGACCCGGCCGGCGAGGTTGGCATGGAAACGCACCTGCTTGCCGCCGGCGGGCGCGTAGTGCACGTCCCGCTGACCTACCGGGGCGCACCGCTGTCTGGGGCCGAAGAATTCTTGGCCGGGACCATGGAACACTCGGTGCTCGGCGACCGCTGGATCTACGACGCCTGTGCCGACCCGGTCTACGCCACCGCACTCGCCTCCGTCATTGTGCAAGGCGGCTCCGGTGCCGAACAGTTTCTGGACGTGGACGGGAAGCTCGAACCGCTGACCGGAGCCATCCCGGTGCGCGGCAGCGGCGGCCCCGGCGGCATCGTCCCCGAAATCACGACGGCGGTGCCCACCACCGAAGGCACCGTCACCACCATCGACGCCAGCCCGCTGACACTGACGGTCTACCGCACCTCGGACCCCAACGAGCAGCCCGCCACTGCCCTGAAACTGACCTGTTTCCTGCCCGGCCAGCCTGCACTGATCCTCGCCTCGGCCTGGTGAGTGGAGCCAGGGGACAAGCATTGAGTCTGCGTGCTGCCTCCTTGCGCTACCGCTTCAAGGAGAGTCTGTTCCTCTTCCCGGCGCTGGTGATGCTGGCCGGCATCGCACTGGCGGTAGGGGCCACCGCCGTCGACAACGCCCTCGGCCACGAGGCCGCTGTGCCGCTCACGCTGGCGATGAGCAGCAATGCCGCCACCTGGCTGCTTTCCACCGTCGCCGGCGCGATGATCACGACCGTGGGCGTGGTCTTCTCGCTCACCGTCGTCAGCCTGCAGTTGGCCAGCGATCAGTTCTCGCCCCGCGTGATGCGCTCGTTCATCCGCGACCGACTGAGCCAAACCGTCATCGGACTGCTCGTTGCCACGTTCTTCTACTGCGTCCTCATCCTGCCGAGCCTGAGCGGGGACCCCTCCGAGCCAGCACCGCGGGTGTCCCTGACCATCGCCGTCGTCCTCACACTGGTGACCGTGGTGGGGATCATTGTCCACCTGGACCACCTCGCCCGGGGGCTGCAGGTCGGCAACGTCGCCCGAGTTATCGCGGCAGAGGGCCAATCGGTCGTTGCGGTGCTGGATCGAGTGCCCGCTGGCCTGGAGCGCGTGGACCCCGAAGGCTTCCTTGCCCCTGCGGACGCCGACGTCATCCCGTCCCCAGTCGGTGGATGGGTTAGCCAGGTGGACAGTGCCCAGATTCTGCGAGCAGTGCCTGCCGGAACCTCGGTGAGGATGGAGACCCGCGTGGGTGCTTACATCCATGCGGGTGAACCGATGTTCACGGTGTGGCCGCCACCGCCGGAGCGCAGCCGGGAAAAGCTTACCGGAGCGATTGAAGTGTCCGACGCACGGACCATGCTGCAGGACGTCGACTTCGCTATCCGTCAGCTGGTTGACATAGGGCTACGGGCCCTGAGCCCGGCCATCAACGACCCCACGACCGCGGTGGAAGTCATCCTGCGGCTGGGCAGCCTCCTGCGGACGGTCCTTACCGCCCCGCTTGCTCCGGAAGCGCTGAAGGACGAAGCCGGCCGGGTACTCGTGCAGCCCTGGAACCTGGACCATGACGAATACATCGACCATGCTTTCGACCAGCTCCGCCAGACATCCCTGGATCAGCCGGAGGTGGTCGCCGCACTCCTGCGAGTCCTCCGGATGCTCATCGCCCACGTTCACGCTGAGGGCCATCCCGAGCACGCGGCGGCCCTGGAGAGGCAAAAGCAATTACTCCTTGAAGCAGCGCGGGACCAGCCCGGTCTGCATCCCGAGGACCTCCAACGGCTGCAGTCGCTCTCCTCGGACGAGACGGATCCCGCCGACCACAGCCGGTAGCTCACCGCTACCTCTCGCCACCTCCGGGCGGGTCTACGCCGCCGCGCTCGCCACCATAATCTGCAGGGCGGCACCGGAGCCGAGCAGTTCCCAAACGTGGACGGAAGCTCGAGCCGCTGACAGGAGCCCCTTCTGGTCCGCGGCAGCGGCGGCCCCGGCGGCACCGTCCCCGAAATCACGACGGCGGTGCCCACCACCTCCGGCAGCGTAACCACCGTCGAACGCCAGCCCGCTGACACTGGCGGTCTACCGCACCCGGACGCGAACCCGTTCACCGCTCGCCTTCATAAAGAAAGAATCTTCCAAAACTCCTTGACGACCTCTGGTTTGCCTGCCAACCTGTAAGACAGGTTGGATGTAAGGCAAATCACAGTCAGTTCAACGATGGTTGGAGTTTCGATGGCGAAATCAATCAGGAATATGGCCGCTCTGGCGGCCGTCGGTGTCCTTGCGCTCACAGGTTGCGCAGCGGGGGCCAGTGATAGCACGGAAAAATCGGCGGCATCGCTGGATTTTTGGACCCAGATCTATGGTGACCCGGCCGAGTGGCGGGAAACCATGGAAGGACTCGCAACGGATTTCGAGGAGGAAACCGGCACTGCCGTCAAAGTCGAGTTCATCGACTTCGCCCAGTCGCGCGACCGCTGGCTGCTGGTGTCGCAGGGGTCGGATGCCCCGGACGTCGGCGACATGTACCAGCTGCACACGAACGTCCAGCTGGGCGGAGGCAAAGCCGGCCCGATGCCGATCAGCGATTACAAGGAAAAGCATTGGCCCGATCTGGAGGAGCGGTTCACGAATCAGCTCCTGGACGACGCTCAGTGGGACGGCGAATTTTACGGTATTCCGTGGCGAGCCGACCCGAGAGTGATGATTTACCGCACGGATCTGTTGGAGGCAGCAGGTCTTTCCGGGCCGCCGGCAACGTGGGACGAAGTCCGCGAGTACGCGGAAGCCCTCACCGATGAAAAGGCCCAGAAGTGGGGCTTCACCTTCGGCAGCCTGGACGTGGTGCAGGGCCTCATCCCCAGCCTGTGGCAGGCCGGCGGGGACTACCTGTCGCCGGACGGCAAGACCGCAACGATCGACACGCCGGAGATGCGGGAGGCATTGAAGTGGATGTCGTCGCTGACGCAGGCAGGTTCCGTACCGCCTGATTTCATGGATCCCAACTACGACCCGATGGCGGATTTCCGTTCCGGCCGGGTGGCCATGATCGCTCAGGCGAGCTCCTCCGACATCGACTCACTAGCCCGGGACTACCCCGAGTTGGACGGCAAGTGGGCCGCCGCCCCGCCGCCAGCCGGTCCCGCCAACGCGGCGTCCTACACCGGATCCGGTTACTGGGGCGTCCTGCACGGCACCGAGCACGCTGACGAAGCCGTCGAGTTCGTTGAGTTCCTGTCCCGTGACGAAAACATGCAGACCATTTCGGAAGTCTCCGGCGCCATGAGCACCAATCTCAACGTGATGAAGTCCGATCACTGGACCTCGGAGGAGTACCAGAAGGTGATGGGCACGGTGTTGGCCGAGGAAGCACACAGTTCCCAGGCGCCGTCGCCCTTCTGGACCATCATCCGTGATGAAAAGCCCGGCGGCGTGCTGTGGGATCTCTTCTCGGCGGTCCTGGTCTCCGGCGAAGACATCGACTCCTCAGTGACCACAGCCCAACAGCGGATGCAGGAAGTGTTGGACCGCGGAAAGTAACCTCCGTCGTCATTTCCAATACCGCGCAGCAATCGAAAGGTGACAGTACAGATGGGTAACACGCACGTCTCGATCGTGGGACAACAATTTCTGATCAACGGCCAGCCGACCTACAGCGGGCAAGCCTACGAGGACAAGAGCATCGAAGGGCTCCTCTTCAACTCGCGGATGGTGCAGGCCATTTTCGACGACGAGAACTCCGAAACGCAGTCCCGCTGGGCTTATCCGGACACCGGCAAATGGGACGCCGACCGAAACACGACCGAGTTCGTCGCGCTGTTACCCACCTGGCGGTCCTTCGGCCTGCTGGGATTCACGCTCAACCTTCAGTGCGGTAACCCGGTCCGCGGACGCGGACCCGGGGGCCCTGTCCCGATGCAGCAGCCGTGGGAAGTGTCCGCCTACCTGGCGAACGGCTCCCTGAAGGAAGCGTGGCTGAACCGGCTGAAGCGAGTGATCGACGAAGCCGACCGCCTGGGCATGGTGGTGATCCTGGGATTGTTCTACTTCGGCCAGGACCACCGGCTCGAGGACGAAGCGGCCGTAATCCGCGCCGCCGAGAACGTGATTCGCTGGCTGGATGACAATGACGTCACCAATGTCGTGATCGAAGTGGCCAACGAATGCAACGTCCCGCGCTACAGCCACGAGCTCCTCAAGCCGGAGCGCATTCCGGAACTGATGCAGCACGTCCGCGGACTCACGAACCGTCCGATATCGGCCAGCTACGCTTCGCTGCCGGAGGACTACCTTCCGCCCGCGGAACTGGTTGGCGCGGTGGACTTTGTGCTGCTGCACGCCAACGGCATCAATGATCCCGACGTCATCGCCCAAATGGTCGCTGACTCGCGTGCCAAGGCCTACCAGACCGGTGGTGCGAAGCCGATCGTGTTCAACGAGGACAACCACTTCGACTTTTACAAGCCGCGCAACAACTTCCTGGCCGCCGTCGAAAACTACGCCTCGTGGGGCTTCTTTGACCCGGGCGAGAACAACGATTACCACGACGGATTCCAGTGCCCGCCGGTGCAGTGGGGGTTGAGTACTCCCCTCAAACGGTCCTTTTCCCATGAATTGGGCAGGATGACCGGTGCCGTCTGGAGCGGACGGGCATGACAGCACACGAGATGGAGAAAGAACCAATGACCAGACTGGCCTTCCGCGACGACTTTGCGGATCGGAACGAAATCCACCTCTCGTGGACCGGTGATACGGCGACCAGCATGCACGTGGTGTGGAAGACGCCCGAGCTGGATGCCGCGCTGTCGGCCCGGATCCGGATCGCAGGTTCCGCAGACTGGAACACAGTCGGCTCGAACCAGCGCGTCGTGGTGGACTCCGGAGCGGTGATCGAGGCCGCCTTCACCGGGCTCTCGCCGCAGAGCCGCTATGAATATGCCGTGGAAACCCGGCCCGGCCAGTGGTCCGACATCCGGGAATTCGCCACCGCGGCACCGGCGCTGGAAAGGTTCGCCTTCAATGCGGCGTTTGTTGCCGACACCGGTCTGGTCGGCCGCCGGGACGGCCTGACCAGCGGCACCACCCGCGTGATTGACAGCATCGCCCAATACCGGCCCCTGCTGATCCTGGAAGGCGGCGACTTCGCGTACTACGACACCGACCGGCGGTTCGAATTCCTTGAGGACGCGATCGACTACTTCTTCAACCAGATGGAGCCGGCGTTCTCCGTGGCGCCGGTCCAGCCGACCTGGGGCAACCACGAACTGGTCCCGTTCCTCCAAGAAGAGTTCGCCCCCTGGGCGAACCGTTTCGCCGTCCCCGAAGGCCTCGATGACGGGCTCTGCTACTCGTTCGACGTCGGCCATGTCCACTTCATCTCTCTCTGCGCCGAGGAACTCTGGGACCCGATCCCGCAGGAACGGCTGGAGTGGCTGATTGCCGACATCAAGCAGGCACAGGCCAATGGCTTCGAATGGGTCATTCCCTTCCTCCACGTAGCGCCCTTCGCGGATGGCACCAATCATCCGTCCAACGTGAAACTGCGCGAACAGCTCGGGCCGATCTTCGAGGAGTTCAACATCCGCCTCGCGTTGACGACGCACGACCAGGCGTACGAACGGACCTTCCCGCTGCGCGATGTGCCGGCGACGAACACCCCCACGACGACGGCGCTCACCGACTATGGTCCCGGCGAAGGAACCGTCTGGGCCAAGGTCAGCCCGGGCGGCAAGATGAGCAACATCAACAAGTCGTTCTCCAACTTTGCCCACGACGAGGCTCCCTCGTGGACCGCCGTCCGCAGCAACATCATGCACTGCTGGGCCAAGCTCGAATTCGACGAAGCTGGGGGCCTCACGGTGACGGTCGTGGGAGTTCCGGGGAACTCGCACGATGAGGAGGTGGTCCTGGATGAGTTCAGGTACGCTCCACCGCAGTCCTGAGGAAACCGCTGCCGCGGCTCCTGGCGGCGAGGGCAAGTCCGCCCGCCGTCGCCGCCGGTCCCGCGGGTTCCTCTTCGAAGGACTGATGGTGCTGCCGGCGCTGCTGGTGGTGGCGGTCTTTGGGCTGTATCCGCTGATCGACACGCTCCGGATGAGCTTTCTGGACTACGACATCTTCCGCATCCACTTCGCCGGAACGCCGTTCGTCGGGCTGGAGAACTACGCGGCCATCCTCAGCCAGCCAGCTTTCCTGCAGACCTTCTTGAACACGGCCGTCTTCGGTTTGGTGGTCACCACCGCCATCCTGGTGGTGGCGCTGGCCGTCGCGCCCGTGCTGAACCGGAAAGTGTTCGGCACCGGCCTGCTCCGCGGGATCGCACTGATGCCGTGGTTCGTCCCCGGCATCGTGGCCTCGGCCATCTGGCTGTGGATGTTCTCACCGGGCCAGAGCCCGATCAACCAGGTCCTGATGGAACTGGGATGGATCGACGTGCCACTCAGGTTCCTGGGTGAGACCGGGACCTGGGGGCCCTTCAGCCTCCCGTTGGCGGCCATTGCCGTGGCCCGCATCTGGGGCGGCCTGCCGATCGCCATCACGCTGATCCTCGCCGGACTGCAGTCGATCGACAATGCCATCTACGACGCGGCGAAGATGGACGGCGCCAACCGGTGGCAGACCTTCCTGCGCATCACCCTGCCGCAGTTGCGTCCCACGCTGTTGATTCTGACGTCGCTGCTGCTCATCGCAACGGTGGGCCACTTTGAGCTGGTCTATTTGATGACCGGTGGTGGCCCGGACAACCTGACCAACGTGCTGGCGGTGTACTCCTACCAGAAGGCCTTCGTGGACGGCCAATACGGACTGGCCGCGGCGGCCAGCAGCATCATCCTGGTCATCAGCGCCGTCATCGGCGCGTTCTACATCATGCTGGACCGCCGGTCGCGGGAGGACGGATCATGAGCACGGCAACCCTGGACGGCCGCAAGAGCGCGCCCGAGCGAAAGGAACGGTCCCGCCGCAAGAGCCGCCCAAGCCCGGTCAGGGTCTTCAGCACAGTGGTCGGCGGCATGGTCGCCCTCGGGTTGGCCATCTACCTGCTGCTGCCTTTCTTCTGGATGCTCAAGAGCGCCTTCCAGCCGGCGGCGGAGATCACGTCCGCCCCGCCCATCTGGGTGCCGATGGACCCCACGCTGGAGAACTTCCGGCAGGCGCTGGCCATGATGCCGTTCCTGCAGCAGATGGGGAACTCGCTGCTGGTCGGCATCTCCGCGGCCCTGCTGACCACGCTGATCTCCGCCATGGCGGCTTACATCACGGCCAAATCGAAGCTGCGGATCGTGGCGGTGGTGCTGGGCATCCTGGTGCTGAACCAGTTACTGCCGGAAATCACCCGCCTGCTGCCGGTGTACTTCATGCTCGAGAACCTGGGGCTGATCAACACCTACATCGGCATGATCCTGACCTACACCGGGTTCGCAACACCGTTCGCGGCGCTGGTGCTGCACGGCTACTTCCAGAGCAGCTGCCCGCCCGAACTGGAAGAGGCAGCCTACGTTGACGGGTGTTCCCGCATCGGATCGTTCTTCCGGATATTCCTGCCCGTCTCACGCACCGGTCTCGTGGCAGTCTCCTGCATTGTCTTCCTGCAGATTTGGAATGACTTCATTTGGGCCAGCGCCGTGCTGTACCAAGGCGACGTGACGATGCTGCAGGTCGGGCTGCGGTCCTTCCTCGGCCTCGGCGGCGGCGTGCAGTACATGGGAGCCTTCATGGCAGCCTGCGTGATGACGCTGATCCCGGCGTTCGTACTGTTCCTGTTCGTCCAGAAATACATGGCGGCGGGTCTATCGGCAGGAGCGACCAAAGGATGATCCGGCCCATCGATTTTCACCTTCACTTTGGGCCGGACGAACGCCCGCGCAAGTACGACGGCCACCGGATTGTCTCGGACTATCTGGCTATAGGCGCCCGCGGCGTGGTCTACAAGAGCCATCAGTTGGGCACCTCGGTCGGGGCTGCGCTGCTCAACCACCGGCAGGACGGATTCCGCGTCGCCGGTGGCGTGGCGCTGAACGTCGGCGTGGGCGGGCTCAACCCGGCCGCCGTCGAGGCCAGCGCGCGCAGCGGCGGCCGTGTCGTCTGGCTGCCAACGCACGACTGCACGGCCATCCTCGCGACGATCCCTGACACCGGCGAGCTGCTCCGGCAGGTCCGGCCTGTGCTCGAGGTCTGCGTCCAGTATGACCAGGTGCTGTGCAGCGGCCACCTCCCGCCGGACGCCACCGTGGCGGTGTTCGCCCTGGCCCGAGAACTCGGCGTGGAGCGCCGAGTGGTGAACCATCCAGACCATGTGGAGGTTGACATGCCCGTGCATGTCCAGGCGGACCTCGCCAAAGAAGGCGCCTATTTGGAACGCGTGATCCCACGGCCGCGGAACACCGCCGTCGACCTCGCGGGACTCTTCGCACAAATGCAGGCGGTCGGCCTGGACCGGAACGTGTTGGGCAGTGACCTGGGCCAGCCGGACTCGGAGGACCCGGCGGAGGGCTACAGCAAGTTCCTGCAGGAACTCGCCGGTGAGGGACTGACCGAGGGCCACTTGGCCACCGTCGCGGAGCACAACGCCGCAACTTTGCTCGGCTGGGAGGAGCTGTCATGAGCGGAGACCGGATTTTGCTGGTGGGCGCCGGACATGTCAGCCAGTACCACTTGGGCGCCTGGGCCGGCATTGCAGACACCGAAGTAGTCGGCATCGTTGATCCTGCGCGGGACCGGGCCGAAGCCCAAGCGGGCCGGTTCGGCATCGGCAAGGTCTACGAGTCGGTCGACGACGCCCTGCGCGAGCTCGACGTGGACGTGGTCGATATTGCCACCCCGCCCGCCACCCACGCGGCCGTCCTGCAGTCGGTTTTCCGGCACGGGGTCGATGCCGTCTGCCAGAAGCCGCTCGCCGCAGACTTTGGGGCCGCCGTCGAGGTGGCGCACCGCGCGGAAGAGTCGGCGTCGCTGGTCATGGTCAACGACAACTGGCGCTACCGGTCCTGGTACCGCCAGCTGCGGGCCATGGTGGCAGAGGGCCGGCTCGGCGAGGTTTTCCACGTCTCCTCGTCGGCTCGCTTCGCCGGAACCATCCCGTCGTCGAAGTACCCGGAGGTTCCGTTCAGCTTGGGACGGCAGCCCTACTTTGCGGAGTTGGAGCAGTTCCTGCTGCTGGAGTCGACGATCCACCAAATCGACGCCGTGCGCAGCCTGATCGGCAGCCCGGACACGGTCTATGCCCGTGCCCATTCCGTCGCGCCGGAGGTTGCCGGCGAGGACGTGGTTGCGCTGATGCTCGGCTATGGGAACGCCACCGCGCTGATCGACCGAAGCTACGCCTCGCACACGCTGGACATTCCGCCCGTCGCCAGCGAACGCGTCCGGGTCGAAGGCACCGAGGGCACTGCAATCATCGACGAACACGGCGGTCTGGTGATAGTAAACGACCAGCCGGCAGGCCGTCGGGTCGAGACCATCACGGCCGAACCCGATGCCTATGCCCGCAGCTATTCCACGGCTTTCCGCCACTTCCTTGACGCCCGAAAGGGCTCCGTGGCGCTGGAGTCGACCATCAGTGACGCCCTGGAGACCCTGGCCGTTGTCTTCGCCGGCTACCGCTCCATTGACGAGGGCGGTGCCATCCGGATCGATGATCTCGCCACCGCGTACGGCTGGGAGCGGCCATGACTACCATCGGCATCATCAACGCAGCGGACACCGCGCTGGCGCTCGCCCGCCGCAAGCTCAGCATCGAACTGCCGGCGGCGGATTCCTGGGCCTTGCTGGACGACCGACTGCTGGCTGACCTGGCCGCAGGCAAGGATGCCGCCGTTCGGCTCAAAGGAATGGCCGCGACCCTGGAGTCCGGAGGCGCCGACGCCATTTGGGTGACCTGTTCTAGCTTCCCGGCCGTGGTCCAGGAGATCCGCCAGACGGCCGGAATTCCGGTGACGGGTCCGGATGAACTGATGTTCGACGCCCTCGCAGCCGAGGACATTAAACATTTCACCACGATTTATAGTGTTGACCCCGCGAGGCAGGCGGCCGAGTACCATCTTCAGCGCACGGGGCTGGACCGCAGCGCGCAGATCGATTGGGTGAAGTGGCATCCCGACCCTGCTGCCGGCCCGATCGACCACGCTAGCGACGCGCTCGGCGCCAGCGTGTCGGGCGGTAGCCGGCGCATCATCCTGGCCCAGTACTCGCTGGAACCCCTCGCCATTCCGCTGGAAGAGCGGTATGGCATCCCCGTTGCGTGGGGACTGCCCTTCGTCATTGATTTCATACGCCCTGATGCACACGAGAAAGAGGCACCATGAGTGACCACCCGAAGACAATTGGCGTCATCGAAGGAGACGGCATCGGGCCGGAGATCATCGAATCCGCGCTCCGCATTATGGAAGCCGTTGCCCCGCAGCTGACCTTCGAATCCCACCCGATCGGACACCTGACGGAATCCGGCCGAGCGGGCGACCCACTGCCCGATGAGCGATTGGCGCGTCTGGCGGAGCTCGGCGTCATCCTGAAGGGGCCGCTCAGTGCGCCGAAGGGGACCGGCCGGGTGGTCAAGGTCATCGACGATGCGGTTCAGGTGTGGCCCAGCGTCAACAACGGCCTGCGCCGCGCCTTCGACCTGTACTCCAACGACCGGCCCATCCCGTCTTTCGGGATCGGGGGAGGGCCGGTCCGGCCCGAATTCACCATTGTCCGCGAGGTCTCCGAGGGCATCTACAGCGGCATGGAACATCGGGTCGGCGACGCCGCGTTCGCCATCAAGACCGTGACCGAGGGCGGGTGGCGGCGCATCGCCGAACATGCCTTCAGCCTGGCGCGGACGAGCGGATACAACAAGGTGTTGCTGGGACACAAAGCCAACGTGCTTAACGTGGTCGACGGGATGCAGTTGGCCATCACCCGGGACGTCGCGGCTGCCCATCCGGAAGTCGAATTCAGCGATGTGATGGTGGATGCCCTGGGCATGTACATGGTGCGCGGACAAGTTGAGAAGACCATTGTGCTGCTGGACAACCAGTACGGCGACATCCTCTCCGACGTTGCGGCCGCCGCGGCCGGCAGCATCGGGCTGGGCCCTGGCGCCAATCTGGGCACGAAGGCGGCCATGTTCGAGGCCTGCCACGGTGCCGCGCCCGATATCGCCGGTCAGGGGATCGCGAATCCCACCGGCATGATTCTCTCGGGTGCCCTGCTGCTGGACCACATCGGACTCGGCGCCGCGGGCAACCGAGTCCGTGAGGCGGTCCGGACGGTACTGGAGCGGGGCGAATCCGTGACCGGCGACGTCGGCGGAACGGCTTCCACCAAGCAGTACACGGCAGCGGTCGTCGAGGTACTGGGATGAGCGACGACGGCGGGCTGCGCGTGGCCTACACGGTGATGTCGCCGGAGGCGACCACCACGATGGGGACCGCCTACCCGGGCAAGCTTGCCGACGCCGTCGACGAGCTCCGGCAAGCAGGCTATGACGGCGTCGAGCTCCAGGTTGAAGCGCCGGCGGATTTTCCGCTGCGCGAAGTGACCGACCAACTGGAGCGGCATGGCCTGGGTGTCAGCGCCTTGGCCACCGGCCCGATGCGCCAGCACCGCGGCTTGAGCTTGAGCAGCGCAGACCCGGCTATACGGGCACGCACGCTGTCGGAAGCGCGGATCCTGATCGGGCACGCGGCGGAAATCGGCACTGACATCTCGTTGGGCAGCATCCTGGACCCCGACATCGTCTTCGACCACGTGCCGCATGATGAGTTGCTGGCCGAGTCGCTCTCGCAGCTGGCCGGGTATGCCGAGCGCACCGGCGCACGCATCCTGGTGGAACCCCAAAACCCGGAACAGGTCACCCTACTGACCGAAGTGCGTGCCGCAGAGGAATTCCTGGAACGCCACGGACTGCAGAGGGTGGGGCTGATATTCGACACGTTCCATGTGGTCCGCTCCGGGCTCGTGGCCGCCGACGAACTGGCTCATGCCGCGGGGCTGCCAGTACTGGTCCAAATCGCCGGAACTGCGGCCCGGGGCGCCGTCGAATATCCTGATGAACAGTTGGAGGATTTCCTTGACTCGCTGTTGACGCGGGGATACCGGGGATGGATCACAATGGAACATCTCCAAACTTCCGGGCTGGAAACTCCAGCCCGATCGCTGGCCGGACTTGAACGGCTGGTCTCGAGCGTGAAGGAGCGGTCCTCATGACTACCCATGTGGATCCTGTTGGCGTGTTGAGGGTCCATACCCTCGCCGAACAGGTGAGTGAGCAGATCGCGAAAACCATCCTGGACAACAACATGGTCGCGGGCGACAAGCTTCCCTCCGAACGCGAGCTCTCGGAACGCTACGGGGTCTCGCGTCCGGTGGTGCGGGAGGCGCTGCGCGGTCTGACCGCCCGGGGGCTAGTCTCGGTCCGCTCAGGCGTTGGCGCGTGCGTGGCATCCGCAGACGCGGCGCTGGTGACTGATACCCTGCGGTCGTTTCTGCGCGGCGAAGATCTGGACTACGGCCGGGTTCACGAGGTGCGACTGATGCTGGAACTGCAGATTTCGCGCATCGCCTGCGCCAAGGCAACCGAAGAGGACATCAAGCTGTTGGAAGAGTGCCATGCCAGGATGGGGGCGGAGCTTGAGACCGGCAACCATGCTGAGGCCGACGTCGAATTCCACCGCATGGTCGCCACCGCGACGCACAACCCGTTGTACGGCATCATGCTTGATTCGCTGCGTGACGTGCTGGTCCAAGTCCGGAAGTCCACGCTCGCGGTACCCGGCCGCGCGCCCCGAGCACACTCCCACCACGGCAAGATCCTGGATGCTATCAAGCGTCGGGACAGCGCAGCCGCGGAGGCCCACATGCGCGAGCATCTGGAGGACGTATCGAAAGCGCTGGGCTTCGATGTCTACTGAAGCACGATCGCCCCTGATCGGCGCGATTGCCGATGATTTCACCGGGGCCACCGATGTTGCGGTCGCCTTCAGCAAGGCGGGCCTGCGGACCGTCATCTACTTCGGTCTCCCCGGCTCGGCTGTTGAGCTGCCTCCGTCCGATGCGGTCGTTATTGCGCTGAAATCGCGGACCATCGAACCCAGCGAAGCGACGCGGCAATCGCTTGCCGCCGCCTCATGGCTGACCGCCCACGGCGCCCCCCGCCTGTTCTTCAAGTACTGCTCCACGTTTGACTCCACGGCAGCCGGGAATATTGGACCAGTCGCCGATGCGCTCGCCGACTTCATCGATGCCCCGCTGACCGTCGTCGTGCCCGGCTCTCCTGTGCACCAGCGCAGGCAGTTTATGGGGCAGCTGTACGTGGGCCAGCAGTTGCTGCACGAATCGCCGATGAAGGACCATCCGCTCACTCCGATGACAGACTCGTACATTCCGCGCGTCTTGTCATCGCAGACCAAACGGCAAGTCGGCCTAGTGGATCACCGGACCGTCAGCCGCGGCGCAGCAGTCATTGCCGCGGGCCTCGAGGAGTCGCGGCACCGCGGCGACCGTTACGCCGTCGTGGACGCCATCCAGGACACGGACCTGGACGCAATCGGTGCAGCCGTGGCAGAGGATCCCTTAATCACCGGTGCGGCGGGGATCGCCCGCGGTGTGGCAGCGGCCTTGGCCCGGCGGCCGGACCGTGCCGGCGCTTCCGGTCTGCAGGAAGTGGCACCGCCTGAAGCGGGCCGCTCGGTAGTTTTAGCCGGCAGTTGCTCCGCGCGGACGCTGGAGCAGATCGCCGCGATGGAACGCCACTACCCGTCCCACCGGCTGGACGCGCTCGGCAACGCCGATCCGCAGGCTTTAGCAGAAGACGCCCTGGCGTGGTTTGACGCGTTGCCGCCCTCATCCGAGGGAGCCCTGATCTATTCGTCGCTGCCGCCAGCAGAGCTGCGCGCAGTCCAGGCCGCGCTGGGGACGGAGCGTGCCTCAGCGATCCTGGAGGAGGCAGCGGCGCGTATCGCGGAAGGGTTGGTGCGCCGCGACGTGCAGCGGCTGGTGGTGGCCGGCGGCGAAACATCCGGCGCCGTAGTGTCAGCCCTTGACGTTCCCGGCGGCATGATCGGACCCGAGGCGGACCCCGGCGTGCCCTGGATATACCCGTCCAGCTATCCCCGCTGCGCCCTGCTGCTCAAATCCGGCAATTTCGGCGATCCGGACCTGTTCCTCCGCGCTGTGAGGATGGGCACCGCGGAAGTCGCCGTGCGATGACCGCGACCGAGGAACGGATCCGGGACAGCATGGTGGCTGCGGCGCGCTCGCTTTTCAGCCGCGGCTTTACCCACGGCAGCACCGGCAACATCAGTGTGCGCCAGGGCGAGCGGGTCTATGTGACGCCGACGGGCAGCAGCCTGGGCACGGTGGAAGCCGACGGCATCTCGGTGATCGACCTGGCGGGTGTGCACATCGAGGGACCGAAGCCGTCGAAGGAGGCTTTCCTGCATGCTGCCGTGCTGCGGGCCCGGCCGCAGGACTCGGCCGTGGTGCACACACATTCCACCTACAGCACCGCCGTCTCTTGCCTGGCGGGGCTGGATCCCGCGGACACTATCCCGCCGCTGACCGCGTACTTCGCCATGCGGGTTGGACGAGTGCAGCTTTTGCCTTACCACGCACCGGGCGACGATGCGCTGGGGATGTTGGCTGAACAAGCCGCAGCTTCTACCCGTGCCCTGCTCTTGAGCAACCATGGACCGGTGGTCGCCGGCGCCAGTCTGGACGTAGCCATGGAAGCGGTCGAGGAACTGGAAGCGACAGCGAAACTGTATCTCCTGCTGCACAACCGTGATATCCGTCCGCTCACGCCCGAGCAGGCGTCGGCACTGGCTGATCGCTGAGCGGCCAGACCCGACCGAACTGCTGACGTGTTATCCTCCCAAAGCGGCTGCGTTCCCCACGCGCGGTTACTGCCGGGCCACGCCGCGCTTCCTGCGCAGGATGACGGCGGCTGCGACGCCGGCGGCAATGACCACGGCCGAGCCGATGCTCCAGGCGAGGGCCGGAACAAGGGGCGAGCCGTCGTCGTCGTCCGCCGCGGCCACGATAGTTTGCGTTGCCGCCTGATTGTCCGCAGGTTCTGCCACCGCGGTTTCAGCGGGCGTTGCCTCGGGTTCCGCCGCACCCGGTCCAGGCTCGACGTCGCCGACCAGATCCAGGGACAGCGTGTAGGGAATCTCGGTTTCTTTCGCGTCCTCAAAGTACAGCGGGTCCACGGCCACCTGGAGATAGTAGTCGCCGGCCAGGTACAGCGTGCGGACGTCGTGGGCGCCCTCCGCGGCGTTGCGGTAGCGCACCGGCGAGGCGAAGTTCGCCGCGACGGTGGTCCCGGGGTCAGCCATGGAGGTCATGCCATAGGCGCCGGTGGAGGTGCCGTCGGTGATGGTCACCGGCTGGCGCAGGGGATTGGCAACACCCAGCTGCAGGTAGGACGGATTGAAGATGTCCTTCTGGTAGTCGCCGAGTTTTGCGACGGCGCGCAGCTGCTGCCCGTAGTCCACCGGCACCTTGTAGAAGTGCACCTCGCCGGGGATGAGGGTGGCCGTGTAGCTGCCCGCTGCCAGTTCGGGAGCGGAGTTGAAGCTGTTGCCCGGAGCGGTCTCCTGCGGCTTGGCGCCCGGTTTCAGCAGAGCGAGCGTGGTCACTGAGTCGTAGGCCTCGGGCAAACCGGCGGTGTCGGCCTCGGGCTCGGTCAGGAACAGCAGCTCCATCGGCAACGCGTCATCTTGCCAGCCCGGACCGCTGCGGGTCACGCTGATGACCAGGTCGCCGCCGTCGGCGGACTCCAGGCACTCCTTGTCGCCGCTGCCCAGCGCCGGAGTGGAGAGCACCGCGGTGACCGGGCCGTCGGAGAGCCGGGCCTCGTCGCGGGCTTCGCGGACCGAGGTTAGGCATTCCTGCCCGACCGAGCCGAGCACCTCCAGCTCCAGGCTGCTGTACGTTGACATGCTGCCGGACCGGATTGGCATCACCAGGGAGGCGCTGACGTGCAGGCGCTCGCCGTCGTCCAGGTGCACCTTGTAGAACTTGCGCGTGCCGCCGTCGTAAATCTTCTTGCTGCCGGTGGCGAAGGTGTCCAGGTACTGGCCGGTGGACACCTCCGCCGCGCCGGCCGCACTCTTCCCGCCGGTCACCGGGATGCCGGCGAAGTCGTAGGGATTCAGGGCGCGGACGGTCTTGATGACCATTTGCTCGCGCAGCGTGTCCGCGTTGTCCGCGTCGGCGTAGGTGCCGCCGGAGGCCTTGGCGATGCATTCGAGTTCCTTGCGCGCCTGCGCGTCCACCTTGAACCCGATGGTGTGCATGGCCAGGTCCACACCGTCCTTGGCCAGATCCTTCGCCACCTCGCACGGCGGCGGCGGCGAGCAGGTGTCGATGCCGTCGGACACCAGCACGATGCTGCGGGGGCCGTCGTCGGGAAGTTCCGCGGCGGCGCGGCGGAGGGCCTCGCCCACCGGGGTGTAGCCGGCCGCCTTGATCGAATCGATCTGGCCGAGCAGCTTCCCGGGATCTGCGGTGCCCAGTTCGGACAGCACGGTCACGTCCTTGCAGCCCTCGGCGCGCGCCTCCGGGGAACTGTCCGTGTTGGTGCCGTAGACCATCAGGCCCAGCTGCGATCCCGCCGGCAGGGTTTCCACCAGCTCCGAGGCTGCGGCCTTGGCGGCGTCCATCCGGAGCGTGCCCTTGGCGTCGGCGTCAGGGTTGAGCATGGAGCCGGAAGCGTCCAGGATCAGCATCACCGGCGCGGCCTCCTCGGACCCGGCGGCGGGCGCCTGTGGGACCGGCACCTGCTGTGGCAGAAACATGGCAAGCGCGGCGGCAAGGCCCAACGCACTCTTCAAGACCCCGACGCTGGCACCCATCTTCGACCCCGTCTTTCGATATAACGTTATTTCACTTGACTATATCCAGCTTGTTGCTGCCCCGTGGGCCCGCCAACAAGCGGAAGGCGGGTGCGCGCAAAGTTCCCGCGCGCACCCGCCCGTCGCCCCCAAGTGGCCTTCTCGATTTGACCCATGTGAGCCCCGGCAGATAGGTTTTCGTGGCGTAGGTCACCCAGCCGGCCCCTCCGGGCGAGCGGCCGGGGCCTGCTATCGGTCTGGCCGGATGGGCAATGGAGCCTGCGTCCGGCCGGTTCGAACGGAAACTCCCGCAGCTGCACAGTCCCACCCCCCAAAGGAACATAGTGAGCGCCACCAACACCGCACCGCATCTGCAGCGGTCTTTGTCCAACCGCCATATCCAGTTGATCGCCATCGGCGGGGCCATTGGCACCGGCCTTTTCATGGGGTCGGGCAAGACGATTTCCGTCGCCGGACCCTCGGTCATTTTTGTCTACATGATCATCGGCTTCATGCTCTTCTTCGTCATGCGCGCGATGGGCGAGCTGTTGCTGAGCAACACCGAGTACAAGAACTTCGGCGACTTCGCCGGCGACATCCTGGGACCGTGGGCGGCGTTCTTCACCGGCTGGACGTACTGGTTCTGCTGGGTGGTCACCGGCATTGCCGACGTCGTCGCGATCGCCCACTATGTGGCCTTCTGGTGGCCGGACCTGCCGTTGTGGATCCCGGCACTGGCCTGCATCCTGCTGCTGCTGGCGCTGAACCTGCCCACGGTGCGTGCGTTCGGCGAAACCGAGTTCTGGTTCGCACTGATTAAGATCGTCGCCATTATGGCGCTGATCGTGGTCGGCCTGGTCATGATCATCACCGGTTTTGAGCACGACGGCGCCCGGGCCTCCTTCAGCAACCTGTGGGAGCACGGCGGGATGTTCCCCCACGGCTTCATGGGCTTCGTCGCAGGGTTCCAGATTGCCGTCTTCGCGTTCGTGGGAATCGAACTGGTCGGCACCACCGCAGCCGAGACCAAGGACCCGGAGAAGAACCTGCCGCGTGCGGTGAACTCCATCCCGATCCGCATCCTGATCTTCTACGTAGGCGCCCTGATCATCCTGATGGCGGTCCAGCCGTGGACCGGGTTCAACGCGGACGAATCCCCGTTCGTGGGCATGTTCGCCCTCGCCGGCCTCGTCGGCGCGGCCGGCGTCGTGAACTTCGTGGTGCTCACCTCGGCGACTTCCAGCGCCAACTCAGGAATCTACTCGACCTCCCGGATGATCTATGGGCTTTCGCTCGAAGGTGATGCCCCGAAGCGCTTTGGCAAGCTGTCCGGGCGGGGCGTGCCGCGCAGCGCGCTGCTGTTCTCCTGCATGTTCCTGCTCGCGGGCGTGGTCCTGCTCTATGCGGAGGGCAGTGTCTCCGAGGCCTTCACCATGGTCACTACCGTTTCGGCCCTGTGCTTCATGTTCGTCTGGACCATCATCCTGGTCAGCTACATCGTGTACCGCCGCCGCCGGCCGCAGTTGCACCAGGCGAGCAAGTTCAAGATGCCGGGCGGATCGTTCATGCCGTTTGTGGTCTTGGCCTTCTTCGCGTTCATCCTGTGGGCATTGACCACCCAGCCGGACACTCTGACTGCCCTGCTGTTCACCCCGGTCTGGTTCGTCGCGCTCGGCATCGGCTACCTGGCCCTGCGCCGCAATCCGGAGCACACCCGGATCCGCGCCGCCCACGACGCCAAGGTTGCCGAGGAAAAGGCAGCACTTGCCGGCCGCGAGGACACCTTGACCGGCCGGCGCTAGCGGGCGCCCGCTCCCAGTATCGAATCAACAGGAACGCCCGTTCCCCGGCTCCGGGGAACGGGCGTTTCCCCATCTGCTCCGCCGTCTTCCCGGCCCGTCTTTCGGGCACCTCTTCCCGCCCGCGCCCGAACACGCAAGAATGAACGCGAATCGGAACGAGCGGCATCCCCAACGGAAGGCAGACCCATGGCACTGGACCTGAACCCCTACCTGCAGTTCAGCGGCAACGCCGCGGAGGCGATGGACTTCTACCACTCAGTGTTCGGCGGCGAGCTGAACAAGATGACCTACGCCGAGGGAATGGGCGACGACGACCCCGAGACCGGCGCAAATATCATGCACTCGTCGGTGTTCGTGGACCGCGGCTTCCTCTTGATGGCCTCGGACGTGCCCGCCGATATGTCCGCGGCCGCCAACGGCTACATTTGCCTCAGCTCCAGCGGAGAGGACCCGGACGAGGACGCCAAGCTGCGCAGCTATTGGGAAGGCCTGAGCGACGGCGCGACCATCAACCAGCAGCTGGAGCAGGCGCCGTGGGGCGACTACTTCGGGCAGCTCACGGACCGGTTCGGTGTGAACTGGATGGTCAACATCACCGCTCAACAGAACTCCGGCGGAGCCCAGTCGCCGTCAGCCGACGAATGAGGAACATATGGCCATCAGGGACTTCGACCGCTACCCGCTCACCTTCGGGCCCAGCCCGGTCCACCAATTGCCCCGGCTCAGCAAGCATTTGGGCGGCGCGCAGATCTGGGCCAAGCGGGAGGACGTGAACTCCGGCCTAGCCTACGGCGGCAATAAGACCCGCAAGCTCGAGTACATCGTCCCGGACATCCTCGCGGAGGGCGCGGACACCATCGTGTCCATCGGCGGCTTCCAGTCCAACCACACCCGGCAGGTGGCAGCAGTGGCCGCGACCCTCGGACTGAAGGCGCTGCTGGTGCAGGAGAACTGGGTGGACTGGCCCGACCCGCTCACCGACCGGGTGGGCAACATCCTGCTCTCCCGGCTCATGGGGGCGGACGTGCGGCTCGACCCGGCCGGCTTCGACATCGGCATCCGCGATTCCTGGCAGAACGCCATCGCTGAGGTCGAGGCGGCCGGCGGCAAGCCCTACGCCATCCCGGCCGGCGCCTCCGAGCACAAGTTCGGCGGGCTGGGATTCGCCAACTGGGCCTACGAGGTGCAGCAGCAGGAGGAGGAGCTCGGCGTCTTCTTCGACACCATCGTGGTCTGCACCGTCACCGGCTCCACCCACGCCGGCATGATTGCCGGCTTCGCCGCCCTGCAGGACGCCGGCGGCCGACCGCGCCGCGTACTCGGCATCGACGCCTCCGCCACCCTGTCCAAAACCCGCGAACAGGTCGGCCGCATCGCCCGCAATACGGCGCAGCTCATCGGCCTCGAGCGGGAACTGCACGACGACGAGATCATGGTGCTCGAGGGCTGGGCCGGTGACCTCTACGGCATCCCGGTCGAATCCACGCTGGAAGCCATGCGGCTGAGCGCCTCGCTCGAAGCCATGATCACCGACCCGGTCTACGAAGGAAAGTCCATGGCCGGCATGATCGACCTGGTCAGCAGCAAGCAGATCCCGGCCGACAGCACCGTGCTCTACGCCCACCTCGGCGGGCAGCCGGCCCTCAACGCCTACAGCGGCCTTTTCAGGAGCTAGGAAACTACGACGGCGGCGCTCGCCTGAGCGCCGCCGTCAGTGGGTTTCAGGCTGGCAGGGGAGCGCTAGCGGGCCAGTTGGATCAGGCTGATGTACAGAATGGTCACGGCAAGCGCAGCCAGCACCTGCCACAGCACGACGGTTTTCCGGCCAGCGGGCCTCCGGTGTACCTCGTGCTGGTACTCAACCACATCGAGGGCCAGGCCGATGAGGATGGCACCGCCAAGGTTCATCCAAAACCCGTTTCCGGCAACATTGAAAAGGGTGATAAACAGAAAAATGAAGGCAATCCCGAGCACATCGCGGAAGACTTTAGCGCCGCTGGAGAACTTCCACTCCAGGTAGCTTTTCGGCTTTTGCTGCGTTTCTGGGGCGGTTTGATCGTGGGTTGTCATGCATTTCCTCCGGGCTTGTCTGCCGCCATTCTGCCATGAGGGCGGAGTGCGGCTGCAGTGCGCCCGCAATAGTCACGGCAGCCGGCCGGGCCGAGGTCGCACCGCTGCACCCGCTTCTTCAGGTTGGAGCGGCACCGGGCTGAGGAGCAGCGCCGGACCGCGATGGAGAACGCCATTCGAGATCGGCTGGCAGCGCAGTCCTCCGCGTCCGCGCATTGCGGCGTGCGCGCCGGGCGCGAGCATACGGTCCATCCAGACGCAGGGGTGGGCGTGCCGGCCGCCCCGGAAGCGTACTTGTTCACCGCACGATTCAACCGAAAACTCCTCACCGATCAAGGGCGCCAGCTGGGCTCCCCGAAGCACCACGTTGCGCCGCGCCAAGAGCGGGTCAAAAGGCTCGGAGCCCAATTCGGCGGCAATGGCTTCGAGCGACTCCGCCGCCATGAAGGTCACCGCCGCGTCCATGTGCGCGGCTTTGCCAAAGAACCTGTCACCCACAATGCCTTTGCCGGCCACTACTTCCACCCGGTCGAGATCGGCCGTAAGCACCTCCGCCGCGCCATCCTTGGCCCGGCCAAAGTAGGCATGACCCGGCGACACCAACAGATGCAGAATCTCAATCGGGTACGTGAAGGTCATGTCTCGGCCAGTTCCACGATCCACTCAGGCGTCTGCTCACCCAGCTTCCTGTCGGTCACCGTTCGGAGCTTGGCGGCCTGGATCCTGATGCGGTCCTGCGACAAAGGTTCAATGTCGCTCGGGGACGGCGGCATGGGCTCCACGTCCTGTAGCGCAGTGACCTTCTGAGCCAGACTGTCGTTCGAGGCGACCCGCAGGATTCGGGCTTCTTCTTCGCCGGCCAGAGTGCTTTCGGCGAGGAGGGCCAACACCCCCAACCCGAGCACTCGTCGGTCCATGCTGGAGGACATCGATGCATCCAGCGCCCATTCGGCCCGCTCCCACCACTGCGCTCGGCGGTTGGCTTCGGTCTGGACCTGCATGCTGCGCCAACCGATGAAGGCGGCGATGAGCGCGGCAACGAGGATGGCTAATGGGCCGAGCGAGGCGAGAACGTCCCAGGCATTCGGGGCATCGTTGCGGACCACTACCTCGAGCGGATCGGGAACCTGCTGGGCGACCATGGCTCCAACTTAGGGCATTCTTCAGCCAGCATGCTGCGCGCCACGGCTAGACCCCAAGCATGACTCTGTCGGTCGACTGTGACAGAGTCCGGCGGCGCAACGGGGAAGTGGACACAAGCCAAATTGCTGGGATGATCAGGCCATGAGTAAGTCATCGATGATCATCCCTTCAGATCTGGCCCGCGCGGCGCGTGCCTTGACGCAGGTTTCGGCCAAGGTAATCGGCAAGGCAGCCGGTCTGGACAAGAAACAGGTGCGGGAATTCGAAAAGGCCAACCAGACGCTGACTCCGGAACAAAACTGGCAACTTCGCCGCGCTTTGGAACAGTTCGGCGTCGTTTTCATCGCGGACGACGACCACGGTGGCTATGGCGTACGCCGCAAGTTTAATGCCTCCAAGATCAAGCGACTTGAGACCTGGGAAGGCGAAGGCGGCCCGGCCTACGAGGACGACATCTAGGGCACTCCGGCTCTGCCCTGCCCGCTTTCAAACTTGCGTGTTCCTGCCGCCGCTGAGTCAGTTCCTTCCGCTCACTTAGAGTTGGATCGTCGTGACAGTGGTGCGGAGCTGGAGGTCAATTGCGGAGCGATGATGGGCGCAGTGTTCTCTCCCGGGTGGTGGGGATCCTTCGGTCTTTCGGGGAGGGCAATGAGGATCTCAGCGCAAGCGAGATCAGCCGCCTAGCGGGGCTGCCCATGTCCACTTGCCACCGGATCCTTGCCGCCTTGGTAGAGCAGGGACTCTTGGAGAAGGGCGCCGAGGGTCGGTACCACGTGGGGCTCGTCCTCTGGGAGGTGGCTTCGCACGCACCGCGTTCGGTCGGTGTGCAACGGCTGGCGCTGCCGTTTATGCACGACCTGTCCGAAATTACGCACTATCCGGTCCACCTCGCCGTGAGGGAAGGGCTGGAGAGTGTCTTCATCGAGCGCCTCGCTCCGACTGATTCGCCATTCGAGCGGCCTCGTGTGGGAAGCCGCTATCCCCTCCATGTCACCTCGGTTGGCCTGATACTGCTGGCACACGCACCTGCTTCGGTGCAGAACGACTTCCTCGCCAGTTCGCTCCGTACCTACACGCCCCTCACCGAGACGGATCCGGTGCGCCTGCGGAAAAAGCTGGCCGAGATCCGCACCCAGGGATTCGCCGTCAGCGACAGGCAGGTGGTCTTGGACGCTATCTCGGTGGCGGCTCCGATCCGGGATTGGACGGGCACCGTGGTCGCCGCGATATCCGTCAACACTCCGCTGGGCCGCCTGCGGGAGCAGTCTGCGGCACACGCCGTCCAGACCGCGGCGCTGGGCATCACCCGGTCCTGGCAGCGGTCCAAAAACGGCGCCACCCTCTGAGGCAAGATGTGACCCAACTCTCATTCAGTGGGAACGCCCTAGGGCCTACTCACTATGCCTTGAGATAGTCTCTCCAACGGTTCCCCACCGAACGAGGAGACAATGATGTTCCGCACCACAGCCCAGCCTTCCCGTCCATCTGTCAGCCGCCGCGGGTTCCTAACCGGCACCATGGGCGTAGCCACGCTTGGAATCATGGGTAGCGCGCTCGCAGGCTGCAGCAGCCCATCCGCGACCGCCACGTCGGCAGACCTCAAAGACTTTACCTACCTGAGCTACCTCCCGATGGAGACGCTCTCCGTTGCGCCGGAACTGCTCGCCGACGCCGGCGGCTACTTCGCGAAGCACGGCCTGAACGTCACCTTCCAAACGACCAAGGGGTCGCCGCAGGCACTGCAAACGCTGATCTCAGGTGTCGCTCCGCTGACCCGCGTGGGCGCCATCGACCTGATGACTGCCGCCGCCGATGGCCAGCCGCTGGTCAACGTAGGCAGCATTGTCCGAGGCTCATCCATCCGGACGCTGTACAGCAAGCAGCACCCGTTGGAGAAGCCGGAGGACTTCCTCGGCACCACCATGGGCGTGCCCTCGGAAGGCGGCACCAGCGACAAGTCGCTATCGCTGATGCTCCACAAGGCCGGCTTTGATCCCAGCCAGGTCAAGCGGCAGGTCGTCGGCCTCGGCCCGGGAACGTTCGAGCTGGTCAAGCGCGGAGACATCGTCGGCTACATGGTCAGCATCGACCAGTCGATCGTCGCGAGCCAGCAATTCGCCGGTGAAGCCGCTGTCTTCGACGCCGGCGATTCCGTCCGTGCCGATGCCCAGGTCTATACCGCAACCCAGCAAGGCCTCGAAGAGCATGGCGACGATATCAAGAAATACCTGGCGGCCATCCAGGACGCCACGCAGGCCATCGTGGACGACGAAGAGCTCGACGGCGTGCTGGAGACTATGCGCTCCAAGTACTCCTTCGCATCGCTTGACGACGACACGGTAGCCAAGGAGTCGCTGCGGCAGAGCCGTAACCTCTGGACGGCCAAGGGAACGCAGCCGCTGCTGCAGACCGTGGAGGACTACTGGGTAGAGGGCTACGAAGAACTCGTCGACGCTGGCATGATCCCGGCCGGCAGCGATCCCAAGAAGTGGATGGACAACAGCTATCTGCCCGCCAGCAAGTAACGGTCGGGATTGAGGAAAAATGACCATGCACGTTGACAGCACTCTGTCTTCGCTCCCCGTAGCGGAGGACACCGACCGGCCTGTGGAAATCCGGATCGACGGGCTCCAGAAGACGTACAAGTCGGAACGCGGCTCGGTGGAAGCCCTGTCCGATATCAATCTGGAGATTCGCCGCCGTGAATTTGTGTCCCTGATCGGACGGTCCGGCTGCGGTAAAACCACGTTGCTGCGGATCATGGCCGGCCTCGTGGCGCCCACCGCCGGACAGGTAGAAGTGGGCGGCAAGAGCCTCTGGCACAACGGAACCGTCGATTCGAGCGTGATCAAACGGCTCGGCGTCGTCTTCCAGGACGCCAACCTGTTCCCTTGGTACAGCATCGAGGAGAACATTGCGCTGCCGTTGAAACTCCGCGGCGTGAAGAAACGGGACCGGCAAACGCGGGCCCGGGAGCTTGCGGGACTGGTGGGCCTGGACAAGTTCCTGCGCAGCTATCCGCGTGAACTCTCCGGCGGCATGAGGCAGCGTGCGGCCATTGCACGCGCCCTCAGCGACAACCCCGAGCTGCTGCTCATGGATGAGCCCTTCGGTGCACTCGATGCCTTGACCCGGGAAAAGATGAACCTTGAAATCCAGCGCATCGCTCTGGCAACCGAAGCGACCGTGGTCTTCGTGACCCACGACATCGAAGAGGCAGTCTTCCTCGGCGACCGGGTCGTGCACCTCACCCCTCGGCCGGGCCGCATCAAGGACATCGCCGACGTGCCACTGTCCCGGCCGCGGGCGATGGAAGTCCAGACTGGCCAGGGACTTCAACACCGTAGTCGCCCAGCTTCGCGCTTCCCTGAACCAGGAGGACGACCAATGAACCGTCGGAAACTCATCAAGGTACTGCCGTGGATCACCACGCCCGGCCTGCTGATAGTCCTCTTCGTGGTCTGGGAGCTGTCGGTCAAGGCACTGAATGTCTCTCCGCTGGTGCTGCCACCACCCACCAAGGTGTTCGAAAACCTCGGCGACCTTCTCGGAAAGGCGAGTACGTGGCAGAACGTCCAGGTCACCGTCATCGAGATCGCGATTGGCTTCTCGGTAGGTGTGGCTGCCGGCGTCGTCGTTGGTGTCCTGCTCGGTAAACTTCCGCTGCTCGAGGCCAGCGTTCGGCCGTTGATCATCGCCCTGGAAGTCATCCCCAAGGTCGCGCTGATTCCGCTTTTCGTCATCTGGTTCGGCTTCGGCATGACCACCAAGGTCATCATCGCCGCGTTGCTCGCCTTCTTCCCTGTGATGCTCAACGTCCTGCTCGGCGTCCGCTCCGTGGAGCGAGGCCACCGTGACGTCATGCAATCCATCAATGCCAACCGCTGGCAGACTTTCACGCACTTGGAAGTCAAGAGCATGATGCCCCACGTTTTCGCGGGCATGGAGACGGCGATCGTGCTCGCGGTGATCGGCACCATCGTGGGCGAATACCTGGGCGGCAATGAAGGACTGGGCTACATGGTGGTCCGCACCTTGAACGAGCTCAATGCGCCCGCCCTCTTCGCGGTCATCCTCATGCTGGCCTCCGTAGGCCTGGCCATGTATTTCATCGTGACGTCGTTCAAACGCGTCGCCATCCCGTGGCACGAATCGGTCTACGGACGGAAGGCGGAAGGCTAAATGGAACTGCGCAGCAACTTTCCCGTCGGCAGCCCGCGCTGGGCCACCCGGCGCACCCAATGGAAGGCACTCGGCCTCACCGACGAGGACCTGACTAAACCGAAGATCGCCGTCGTCAACTCGTCGTCGAAGCTGGCACCCTGTTTCAGCCATCTGGACGCCATCGCCGACCAGGTCTGCGAATCGGTCCGCGAAGCAGGCGGGGTGGCGTTCGAGATCCGCACGGTTGCGCCCACGGACTTCATCATGGCGGCCGGGGCAAAGGGCGGCTACGTGCTCTCCAGCCGGGACCTTCTGGCCAACGACATCGAAGCGGCGGTCGAGGGCGCCATGCTGGACGGCATGATCTGCCTGGCATCGTGCGACAAGACCACACCGGGGCAACTGATGGCCGCCGGCCGGATCAACGTGCCCACCATCGTCGTCCCGTGCGGCTACCAGCCCTGCGGCGTGCTGGACAACGGCGAACCGGCCGACATCGAGGAAGTGTTCATCCAGGCCGGGCATGTGGCCACCGGCGGAATAACCGTCGAAGATCTGTGCACCATCAGCGACCGCGCCATCGCCGGTCCGGGAGTGTGCACCGGCATGGGCACGGCCAACACCATGCACATCATGGCAGAGGCCCTCGGAATGTCGCTTCCCGGCGCCGCACCGGTGGCGGCCAACAGCCCCAAGATGTGGGACACAGCGGCGCGCTCCGCCGTCGCCATCCTTGAGGCAGTCCGGCAGGGACGCACCCCCCGCAGCATCATGACTGCCGGGGCGTTCCGGAACGCTGTTGCCGCCGTGCTGGCGGTCAGCGGCTCCATCAATAGCGTCAAGCATCTGCAGGCGATCGCTGTGGAAACCGGCGTGGACGTGGACATCAACGGACTCTTCACGGAACTCGCTGAACACGTCCGCCCGCTGGCAGCGGTCCGCCCCAGCGGCCCGGACAGCATTGAGGACTTCGAACGTGCCGGCGGCGCCCGTGCCGTGCTGGCCCAGCTTCGGCCGGTGCTGGACCTCGACGTCGCTACCATCGCCGGGGATCCGCTGGGCCAGACCCTCGAGGGCTATAAAGTGCCGGATCCGGAACTGATCAGGCCACTGGACAACCCGCGCGGAGTCCAGGCGACCATCCAGATCCTGCGCGGCAGCCTGGCCCCGGAAGGGTCAATCGTCAAGCTGTCGGCCACGGAGAAGCGCGATGACCGTTTCGCCGGCCCGGCGCGGGTCTTCGAAGAAGCCACCGAGGCCATCGCCGCCCTCGATGCGGGACGCGTGCAGCCCGGGGAAGTCCTGGTGCTCCGCGGCGTCGGGCCGGTGGGTACCCCCGGCATGGGCATGGCCTCCAACGTGGTCTTCGCCCTGAACGGTGCCGGGCTGACCGGCAAGGTCGCGGTCGTCACCGACGGCCAACTGTCCGGGCTGGTGAACCAGGGCATCGTCGTTGGCGAGGTCAAACCCGAAGGCGGGGTGGACGGCCCGCTGCGGCTCGTGCGCGACGGCGACATCATCGCCGTCGACATTCCAGCCAAGACCGTGGACCTGGACGTGCCCGCCACCGAACTCGACCGCCGTCGGGCGGAGTCCGAGCCCGCGCAACGCGGCGAGCAGACGGGCGGTTGGCTTGGCCTCTACGCCCGCAACGTCTCGCCGCTTGAACACGGCGCCACCCTCAGCCGCTGACCCGGCGACCCACAGACTTAAGGATTTCCATGCCACACGAACTAACAGAAGTGAAAATTCGCACCCTGACCAAGCCACCCCACGCGCCGGCCGAAGAACTTTCCGCGGACCTGTGCATTGTCGGCGCAGGCATTGCCGGAATCTCGGCGGCGCTGACTGCAGCCAAGCTGGGGCGCCGGGTGGTGATCGTCGACGCCCTCCCCGTCCTCGGGGGCCAGTGCGCCAACTCGCTGATCGGCCTGTTCTGCGGTGTCTACGGAAACGGACCCGAATACCAGCAGCTCACGCACGGCATTTTCGACCCGATGTTTGCCGACCTGGTGAAAACCGGCGACGTGTCCTACAACTACCGGCACACCATCACGGTGAACTATGACGAGAACGCCGTCGGACGCTGGATGGAGACGCAGATTGATCAAGCCGGGGTGATTCCGGTGACGGGCGCCTCCATCCTGGAGGTGGAGAACGACGGCGGCCACCTGCGTTCCGTGGTCTTCGCCACCAGGTATGGGCTACTTCGGGTCAGTGCCGATTCGTTCATCGACGCCAGCGGTGATGCCGCCCTCACGTGGGAGGCCGGACTGGAATGCCGGGTCCCGGAGCGCACCATCTGGGGTTCCCAGCAGGTCCGGCTGGAAAACCTGGATCCCGAGCACGCACCTGCCGCCGACGAGCTCGCCAACCGAGTGGCCGAGAAGGCAGACGAGTATGGCCTGCTCCGCCGCGACGGGCTGGCCTTCTTCTTCCCGGGCAGGGACACCGCCGTCATGAACATGACCCACGTGGAGGCCCCGCTGCAGGCCATCGAAGCCTCGGCCGCCCAGCTGCGGGGCAAGGAGCAGGCGGACCGGGTGGTCGACTTCCTGCGGACCGAGTTCCCAGACGCGTTCGGGCGGGCCACCGTCCGGCTGTACGGCTTTCCCGGGCGGCGGCAGACCCGCTGGATCGCCGGCGAACATCAGCTCACCGTCGACGAGGTGCGGACCGGGTTCCGTTTCGACGACGCCATCGCGCGCACCGCCTGGCCCATCGAACTCCACGACCGGCCGGAGGGATACGTCTGGGACGTCTTCGACTCAGACCACGTCCACTACGTACCGCTGCGCAGCATTACTCCGCGCGGCGCGGTCAACCTGCTCGCCGCGGGACGCTGCGTGGACGGCGATGCCGCCGCACTCTCCAGCGTCCGCGTGATGGGACCGTGTGCGGCCATGGGTGAGGCCGCCGCGCATGCTCTGGACCTCGCGGACGGCGGCCCCGTCTCCGAGATCAACCTGGCCGCCCTGCGTGACCGCATCCGGGCGAACATCGGCGAAGACGGATTCGAAGCGGGAAAGGAGCAGGTCCTTGCAGCTGACCGACGATGACAAGGCCATGCGCGACGGCCGCGACGGATCCGCCGTCGCTGCCGCGATGGATCTGCTGATCCGCTACGGCGAGGGCCTCGGCGCCGAACGGCTGTGCAGCGTGCGGAATGTGGCCGGCACGTCCACCCAGCCGACGCCGGCGAAGACGAAGATCGCCGCGGAGGGCGGCTGGAACAAGGCGTACGCCGTCATCAACCTGGACTGCGACGAGGACATCGAGATCCCGAAGATGCGCGTCCCCACCTGCCAGCTGCAGCACGGCTTCAGCGCCGATGCCCTCAACATCACGCCGTACAGTCCGCATCTAGTGGAGCTGCAGGCCGACGCCGAATCCTTCGCGAGTGACCGCGGCATCAACATCCTGGCCACCTGCACTCCTTATCAGGTGGGCAACCTGCCGGTCCGAGGGGAGCACATCGCCTGGATGGAATCTTCGGCAGTTGTCTACGCCAACTCCGTGATCGGCGCGAAGACCAATTGCGAAGGGACGGCATCAACCGGCGCTGCCGGCCTGACCGGGCGGATCCCGTACTGGGGCAACCACTTGGACGAAAACCGCAAGGGCACCCACCTGATCCGGTCCGACGTGCGGGTCGACTCCTTTATGGACTGGGGTCTGTTCGGCTACTTCGCCGGGGACGTCGTGCAGGAGGAGCGCCCGGTCCTGACCGGCGACCTGGGCCTGCCGTCGTTGACCGACCTGAAGCACCTGGGCGCGGCGCTGGCCACCAGCGGGGGAGTGGAGATCTTCCACCTGCCCGGTGTCACGCCGGAGGCGCCCACTGTCACGGAGGCATTCGGGCCTGCGCCGTTGCCGGACGTCGTGGTCTACACGAAGGCCGACCGGCGGGCCGCGTATGAATCGCTCAACAACCAAGGCATGTCCGACGACGTGGACTTCATCCTGTTGGGCTGCCCGCATGCATCCCTCGAGCAGATAGCCCAGATCGCGGCGCTGCTGGACGGCAAGCGGCTGAGCGCGAACACCGAGTTGTGGGTGATGACCCCGCGGGCCCTGCGCTCTGTAGCGGATCGAAACGGCTACTCCGCCGTGATTGAGCGGGCCGGCGGACGCCTGCTCACCGACTCCTGCCCGGCGATGTCACGAGTCGCGCCGGAAGGAACCAAGGTCTTCGCTACCGACAGCGCCAAACAGGCGCACTACCTGCCGGCCATCCTGGGAATCGAAGCATGGTTCGGAACCACCGAGGACTGTATCCGTGCAGCATTAACCGGCAAGTGGAAGGGGGCATTGGCATGATCACGTCGGAGCAGGAGGCAGCGGAAAACTTGGCTGGAACCGGCGCAGGCGATGCCATGGCCCCAACTGAACAGATTGTGCTGCGGGGCAGGGGCATTGTTCCCGGAAGGATCCGTGGCGAAGCACTGGTTTCCCCGGAGACCATTTCCGGCTGGGGCGGAATCGACCCGGCTACCGGCATCATCATCGAGCGCCGACACAGCCTCTGCGGCGTGTCCTTTGCAGGCAAAGTGCTGGTCTTTCCCGGAGCGAAAGGGTCCTCCGGGTGGTCCGGATTCTTCCAAAGCACCCGGCTGCTAGGCACTGCCCCGGCCGCCATGGTCTTCACCAAAATGACCACCAAAGCCGTGCTCGGCGCCGTCGTGACCCGTGTCCCCACCGTCAGCGAACTGGACCAAGATCCCGTCCAAGTCATCCGCACCGGCGATCTCATTGAAGTCGACGCCGAGTCCGGCACCGTCACTATCCTGCAACGGGGAGACCAAGTCGCGGATTAGCCGCAGTTCAGGAACAATCGCGGGCACGTCCGGCAGGGACAAGGACCAATTCGGGACATCCGCCACAGTCTGACCATCGGCATCGTCTTCGGGTCGTCAGATGCGCTTATGCGGAAGGGAGCGCTGAGCGTCGGGACATCTGGCGCCAGATCGCGTGATCCAATACCCATGGCGTGGTGCCCAGCTCATCGGCAGTAGCCGCCAGCAAACGACGTGCCTCATCGATTGAGGGCCTGCGGCCCAAAGCGGACGAAATCCATCGGAGGATGTGGCGGTCCGGTTTTACAGCCATATCGTCTCCTGCCGTCATCCATATGTAGCCCGTGCGGATGCCGTTCTGGCCGCTGCCCTTGACGCGCCGCATAGCGGTTTCAACGTCCTCCAGCCTTTCTGGATCCGCTAGAAGTTGGGGGACGTCTGCCAAAACCTCTACGTCGTAATCGACAAGTATGTTGGCCAGTTGTCGGACCGCGGCAGCCTTTCGGATGCCCCCTCGTGCCGAAGTCAGTTGTTTGTTCTTGAGAACTTCAGCGGCAAACTCTTCATCATCAATTTCGGCCACCGATTTCAGAAACTGACTGAGCGTCTGTTCCTCACTGCGGGGACTTATGGTGTTGAAATTTTCCGGGTAAACCAAGGCATCATTCAAATCAGCGTACTTGGCATAGCGTTTGACCGTCGGCACAACAGCGGCGTTGTAGCGTGCTCCAATGGAGAACGTGGCTGCGAGCAAACAAAGGGACAGATGACCCCATCGTGAAGTTCGCGGCGATAGATCCAACTCTTCTCGTGCCTTCTGAACAACTGTGGCCGTACCGTCTTGTTTCATCGCAAGTTCCCTAATCTCAAAATCGATCATGTATCGCAGTATGGCGTTGCTAAACCGCAGACCCGGATAGCCCCGAGAAATGCTCAGGAACAGAGCAACGGTTTGTCTTCTTCCAGTGTGTAGGCTCTTGCAGGGGCTGGGCCCGGCGCACTTTTGAAGGTCCCGCTCGCGGACGTTAGGGCGAGTTGGCTACTTGGAGGAAAAGCGGTCCAAGCCAGTACCTACTATGACACCGGCTTGGACCGCCCAAATTAGAGGACCTTGCAGTCCTTGATTTCTACACCGAGGTCGCCGCCATCATCGAACTCGCCTCGTACGGTGACGGTGCTGCCAGCCTGAATCTTCGCAGCCTGCTTCTTTTCAACGTCATTGCAGTTCACGAAGATAAAGTTCCACTGGCTGCCGTCGTTCAACTGCACAACGTACTGGTCCTTATCCCAGAACTCAGTGTCAACCTTTTCGACGGTGCCGGTTACCTGGAGAACTTTGCCTTGGTACTTCTCATCAGCGGCAGCCTCGTTGCCCTCGTACTCTGCGAGCAGGGACGCGGCATCAACCTTGACCGTACGCGCCTTCTCTGCAGCCTTAGCCGCCTTGGCTTCGGCCTTGGCCTCTGCCTCTTCCTTCTTCCGCTGTTCTTCGGCTTCCTTCTCAGCCTCTTCCTCAGCGGCCAGACGCTCAGCTTCGGCCTTCTCTTCAGCGGCCTCAGCTTCGGCAGCCTGCTCTGCGTCCGCTTTAGCCTGGGCTTCAGCATTGGCGCCGGCGTCAGCTTCAGCCGCAGCTACCGCTTCCTTGTCATCGCCGCCGATAGCGTTACCGATGCTGCCGAAAATAAACAGTGCGGCAATAATGCCAACAATCCACGGCCACTTCTTCTTCTTCTTTGGCTTCAGCGGCGGCGTTGCCGGTCCCTGCCAAGGACCGGTCGGTTGCGGACCATAGGCGTTGTTGTGGTCAGTCATTGGTTTCCCCAACTTTCAGGTATGAATCACATCACGTGCGAGTGAATGGTTTGATTATATGGCGAGGGTCGGA
The DNA here is from genome assembly GCA_051751385.1 of Actinomycetota bacterium. Lineage (GTDB taxonomy): Bacteria > Actinomycetota > Actinomycetes > Actinomycetales > Micrococcaceae > Crystallibacter. The sequence continues at coordinate 87,597 of JBNJKW010000006.1, forward strand.
CAATAACGGCGGCAGACTTCGATTGTTGCTCGCTTGGTGGAGTCCAGACAGCCGGGAAAATGCTCACTATTCAAATCAGTTAGCCGAGGTAGGCGGATTCCTGGTCGATCGCCGACATCCAGAAGGCCGGGAAATCCTTGCGCGGCACGTTGGCATCGGCAAGGATGCAGGTGATCCCGTGCTGCGAAGAAGGAGTCGACGCGATGACGAAGTATCTGATCTCCTTTCCGAGTGCCGCCATGGTCGTCCCAGAAGAAAAGCTGCCGGCCGTTTCAGATGCGTCGCACGCGGTGGTTCAGGAGGCGAAGGACGCCGGCGTGTGGGTGTTCGGCGGCGGCATTGATGAGAGCATCCCGCCGGTGATGGTCGACGGCGATGGGACCGTGAGCGAGGGAACCTACCCGCAGACGAAGCAGCTCGAAGGCGGCTATGCGGTACTGGAGCTGCCCTCGTATGATGCAGCCTTGGAATGGGCCGCGAAGATCGCGGTCGCTTGCCGCTGCGCGCAGGAGGTGCGGGCTTTCCATTACGACCCCGCCAGCTAGGCCTCGATTGGGCGATCCAGAACGTTCAACGAGGAACGCCGGTGCGGCTCTATAAGGCAGAGCCGCACCGGCGTTTTGTTCACTGTGCTTCCGCAGGGGCCGCCGGCCCGCCCGACCGTCGGGCTGCTTGTGGCGAAAGAGGCTTGGGCCTGGCGGCCCTGCGGAAAGTCTTTGGCGCCGGCGGTTGACCAGGGGCTGGCTATAGGACCCCGGTCAACCGCCGGACAGTTAGAGGGGTTTGGCCGAGGGCGCGATGCCTCGGCTGCGGATGGGATGGCCCGAGATGTTGTGCTCGATCGCGAGGAATGAACACAACATCCCGAGCAGCATCCCCGTCCCCCACTCCCGCCCCCCAGTCCGGGCCACCGTTGCCAGCGGCCGGGACGTGAGGAGCGAGGAGACTTAGGCTGCAGCGACCACCTTGGCCGGCGACTTCTCCAGCAGGTAGTTCTGGTAGGCGGGGATGGTGAGGAAGGCCGGGAACTCTTCGCCGAGGGCAACCTCTTCGAAGATCTCGCGGGCGTCGTCGAACCGGTCGCCGTCGAAACGGGGCAAGGCGGCGAACTCTTCCTCCAGCAGTTCGCGGACCCATTCGCGGGTGACAATCTCGCCGTCGTCGGTCAATGCGTGGGCGTGGATCCACTGCCAGATCTGCGAGCGGGAGATCTCCGCGGTGGCGGCGTCCTCCATCAGGTTGTGGATGGCCACCGCGCCGTTGCCGCGCAGCCAGGACTCGATGTACTGGATGCCGACTTCCAAGTTGGTGCGGATGCCGGTCTCGGTGATGGTCCCTTCGGTGCCGGCGATGTTCAGGAGGGCACCGTCGTCGGGCGTGACATCCTCACGTTGGCGGTCCAGCTGGTTCGGCCGCGAACCCAACACAGAATCAAACACCTCGCGGCAGACCGGCACCAGGTCCGGGTGCGCCACCCAGGAGCCGTCGAACCCGTCGGAGGCCTCGCGGGTCTTGTCCGCGTGCACCTTCTCCATAGCGATGGCGTTGGCCTCCGGGTCGCGGCGGCTGGGGATGAACGCGGCCATCCCGCCGATGGCCATGGCGCCGCGGCGGTGGCAGGCGCGGACCAGCTGCTCGGTGTAGGAGCGCATGAACGGCGCGGTCATGGTCACCTGCGTCCGGTCCGGCAGCACGAAGCGCGGGCCGCGGGCGCGGAAGTTCTTGATCACCGAGAAGATGTAGTCCCAGCGGCCGGCGTTCAGCCCGGAGGCGTGGTCGCGCAGCTCGTACAGGATCTCCTCCATCTCGAACGCGGCCGTGATGGTCTCGATGAGCACGGTGGCGCGGATGGTGCCCTGCGGGATGCCCAGCAGGTCCTGCGCCAGGATGAACACGTCGTTCCACAGCCGGGCTTCCAGGTGCGACTCGATCTTCGGCAGGTAGAAGTACGGGCCGCGGCCCTGGGCGATGAGCCGCTGGGCGTTGTGGAAGAAGTACAGGCCGAAGTCCACAATGCCGCCGGCCACCGGCTCCCCGCCGATCAGCATGTGCTTCTCCGGCAGGTGCCAGCCGCGCGGCCGGACCACGATGGTGGGCAGGTCGGTCAGCGTCCGGCCGGTCAGCTTGTATTCCTTGCCGGTCTCGGAGGTGAAGTCGATCCGCCGTTCCAGCACGTCGGTCAGGTTCAGCTGCCCGTTGATCACGTTGGACCAGCTGGGGGTGGAGGAGTCCTCCATGTCCGCCAGCCACACCTTCGCGCCGGAGTTCAGCGCGTTGATGGTCATCTTCTTCTCCACCGGCCCGGTGATCTCCACCCGCCGGTCCTCCAGCCCGGGCGCCGGGGGAGCCACCCGCCAGCTAGAGTCCTCGCGGATGTGCCGGGTGCCGGGCAGGAACTTCGGGTCGTGCCCGCGGGCGATCGACTTGCGCCGGTTCTCCCGCTGCACCAGCAGCTCGCGCCGCCGGGCGCCCGTGGCCTTGTGCAGCCTGGCCACGAACTCCAGCGCCTGCGGCGTCAGCACTTCCTCCTGCCGGCACACCGGCGTGCCCGTCAACGTAATCCCGTTCAAGGTAATCGGATCGTTCATCGCTCATTCACTCCTCAAGAAGTGCATCGACTATTCAGCTGGCGCCCTTCCCAGCCCTGAGAAGGGCGCCTGCTGACTCCTCGATGCGAAAAGATTTAGTGGAACTGGCCCTCTTCGGTGGAGCCGACCAGTGCCAGGGTGCTGCCGTTGGGGTTGAGGGCAGTGGAGATGGTGTCGAAGTAGCCGGTGCCCACTTCGCGCTGGTGCTTGGTTGCGGTGTAGCCGCGGTCTTCGGCGCCGAATTCGCGCTCCTGCAGTTCGACGTACGCGCTCATCCCGTCCCGGGCGTAGCCGTGGGCCAGGTCGAACATCGAGTAGTTCAGGGCGTGGAAGCCGGCCAGCGTGATGAACTGGAAGGTGAAGCCCATCGCCCCGAGCTCGCGCTGGAACTTGGCGATGGTCGCGTCGTCCAGGTGCTTCTTCCAGTTGAAGGACGGCGAGCAGTTGTAGGAGAGCATCTGGTCCGGGAATTCGGCCTTGACCGCCTCGGCGAACTTGCGCGCCAGCTCCAGGTCCGGGGTGCCGGTCTCCATCCAGATCAGGTCCGAGTACGGGGCGTAGGCCTTGGCCCGGGCGATGCACGGCTCAATCCCGTTGCGGACCTTGTAGAAGCCTTCGGGGGTACGCTCGCCGGTGATGAACTCGCGGTCGCGCTCGTCCACGTCGGAGGTGATCAGCGTGGCGGCCTCGGCATCCGTCCGCGCAATGATCACGCTCGGCGTGCCGGCGACGTCGGCGGCCAGCCGGGCCGCATTCAGCGTGCGGATGTGCTGCGCGGTGGGGATCAGCACCTTGCCGCCCAGATGGCCGCACTTCTTCTCCGAGGCCAACTGGTCCTCCCAGTGCACGCCGGAGGCACCGGAGGCAATCATGGACTTCATCAGCTCGTAGGCGTTCAGCGGCCCGCCGAAGCCGGCCTCGGCATCGGCCACAATCGGCACCAGCCAGTCCTCAACGGTCTGGATGCCCTCGGAGAACTCGATCTGATCGGCCCGCAGCAGCGCGTTGTTGATCCGGCGGACCACCTGCGGCACCGAGTTCGCCGGGTACAGCGACTGGTCAGGGTAGGTGTGGCCGGAAAGGTTGGCGTCCGCGGCCACCTGCCAGCCGGAGAGGTAGATAGCGCGCAGCCCGGCCTTGACCTGCTGCACCGCCTGGTTGCCGGTCAGTGCGCCCAGCGCGTTGGTGTAGCGGCCCTCGGCGGCTTCCTCGGTCAGCTGCTTCCACAGCTTCTGCGCGCCGCGCTTGGCCAGCGTGTGCTCTTCCTGGACCCGGCCGCGGAGGCGGACGACATCCGCTGCGGTGTAGTCGCGAGTGATGCCCTCCCAGCGGGAATCGGCGGCCCACTCGAGCTCCAGTGCCTTGGCCGCTTCTTCAGCGTTCAACGGGGCCGGCTCAAATGATGCAGTCATTGCTGTTCTCCTTGATAGCGGGTCGAACTTCTTCGTGAAACCGACTATTCCGCAGGTCACAACAGGTAATCCATAGAAAATGCTGGAAAGATTTGCAGTTCTTCTCGTATCCTCAAGAAATGGCAACCACCAGCTGGAATCGTCCCTCCAAGCACGACGACGGTGCCTCCGCAGAGCCCGAAGTCGACGTCATCAGCCTGGGCCGGCGGGTGCGGCACCTACGGAAGTCGAAGGGCATGACCCTGGACGATCTCGGTGCCGCGGTCAACGCCGCGCCGTCGCAGCTCTCGCTGATTGAGAACGGCAAGCGTGAGCCCAAGCTGGGCATGCTGCAGGCACTCGGTAAAGCCTTGGGCGTGGGGATCGACCAGTTGCTCGGGGCCGAGCCGCCGAGCCGCCGGGCCGCCTTGGAGATCGAGTTGGAACGCTACCAGCGCGGACCACTGTATGAATCGCTCGGACTGCCCAAAGTCCGCGTTAGCTCGCGGCTTTCCATGGACGTGCTGGAGTCACTGGTGGGGCTGCAGCATGAGCTGGAGCGCCGGCTGGACGAGCAGGCCGCCACCCCGGAGGAAGCCCGCCGGGCCAACACCGAGCTGCGGGCGGAAATGCGCGCCCGGAACAACCACTATGAGGACATCGAGGCGCAGGCCCAGGAACTGCTCAAAGCGGTCGGTTTCAAGGGCGGCCCGCTGTCACACCACGTGGCCGCGGACATCGCCGAACACCTCGGTTTCAGCCTGCAGTATGTCAGCGACCTGCCGCATTCCACCCGGTCCGTGACGGATTTGAAGAACAGCAGAATTTACCTGACCCAGGGCCACCGGTCCGAGCACGACCCGCGCTCGGTGCTGCTGCAGGCCGTCGGGCACTACGTTCTGGGGCACCAGACGCCTACCGACTATGCGGACTTCCTCCGTCAGCGCGTCTACACCAACTACTTTGCGGCGGCGCTGCTCATGCCAGAACACGCCACGGTGGACTTCCTGCAGAAAGCCAAGGCCTCCAAGGAGTTGGCTATCGAGGACCTGCGGGATGCCTTTAGTGTTTCTTATGAGACAGCGGCGCACCGCTTCACCAACCTAGCAACTCACCACTTGGGAATCCCGTGTCACTTCCAGAAAGTCCACGTCTCCGGCATCATCCACAAGGCCTACGAAAACGACGGCGTGAATTTCCCCGCCGACCACACCGGCGCCATCGAGGGCCAGCCGGTCTGCCGCAACTGGACCTCACGCGCCGTGTTCGACGTGCCGGATAAGTTCCGTGCCTTCAACCAGTACACGGATACCAAGGCCGGGACCTTCTGGTGCACCGCCATCACCGAGCGACACTCGTCGGGCGAGTACTCGCTGAGCATTGGCATCCCCTATAAGGAGGTGAAGTGGTTCCGCGGCCGGGACACGGCTGAGCGCTCCGTCTCCAACTGCCCGGACGAGTCCTGCTGCCGCCGCCCACCTGCCGACCTCGCGGCTCAGTGGGCCGGCAACGCTTGGCCCAGCGCCCGGGCCAACTCTCACTTGCTCGCTGCGCTTCCACCCGGCGCCTTCCCCGGAGTGGATGAGACTGAGGTATATCAGTTCCTTCGTGCACATTCGGGGGCGTGAAGGCCTGTAAGTATCACTCATCGCACCGCCTTCTAGATTCTTCAGCGACGAGCCAATATGGTCGGTGTTTTTCGTCAGTGAGTGGGCCACGACCATCTGACTCCGTTAACAGGGGGTCGCCGGCTTGAATCCGGCAGGGGGCTCGTAACAAAAAGACTCTATTTCCTCAGATGGCAAGGAAGTAGAGCCTTTTTATGTGTCACAAAGAGTCCTAGTTTGACGAACTGATCCAGTTGTGCGGTACCCCTTTTCCCTGCTGTTCTCTAGCAAGTAGCAAGTAAATAGCAAGTTGGTTGCTCGCCTGAATTCCTCATGTTTACAGGGGAGTAGGTCAAGTGGCGGCTCGTTGTAGGGAAGCTTTCCCCATTGTTTCGATCTCGGTTCCAAGACAGGGTTCCAGGACTGCCGTCGTTCGTAGCCAATCCAGCAACATCAGGTCGGGGCGTCAGTGCAATCGCTCCAGATTTTCGGACTGGCCGCGGTAGCTCGCGCGCTTTGAGGCGGCCACCAACCCGCTCACAGGGAATGTATCCTTTTACCAGGCTGGTCGCGCCGTGCGACGAGGGCAGTTGGGGGAAAATTGAAAAGCTGGAACATGCTTCAACGATCGCTTTCCGTGTTGGTGGTCGCAATCCTGGTGGCAGCCGGGGCTCTTGTCGGGGCCGTACCCGCGCAGGCTGCCGATGCGGTGGTCGAGGGGCGCGTCGTCGACGCATCCGGCAAAGCGATACCGGACATCTCGATTACCTTTTACGGCACCGGTGGGACTTTTCACGGGTATGGGTTTACCAACGAACTCGGCATGTACTCCATTCAGGCCGCGCTCGGCGTGGAATTCAAAGTGGAGTTCGAAGACTTTCAGCGTTATCAGTCTCGGCCGTGGGGAACATACGCGCCGGCCTGGTACCCAAATGCCGCCACCGAAGCGGACGCAACGGTAATTTCTGTAGCGCAACCCGGGGTCATTCGCCTAAAGGACGTGGTGCTGAACACAGAAGGCCTCAAGGAATTTGATTCCGTGCCAACCCCCGTCATCAGCGGTACCCCAGAAGTTGGCAGGACGCTTTACGCCCAATCAACAGGGAGCTGGTCTCCGACCATTCCTGCGTCAGGGTCAAGGCAGGAGTATCAGTGGTTCCGGGATGGAAAGGCAGTCACGGCCCCATACTGGGGAGCGTCAGCCTATACGATCACTGCCGAGGACGCTGGACATAAGATCACTGTTGGCATCGTCGGCTATTTGAAGGGTTACAGGCTGACGACCGCCATGTCGCTACCCGTCGTTCCGGCCCGAGTCAACTACCCCGGAACGGCCAAACCGACCATTTCCGGTACGCCAAAAGTCGGTAAGTCATTGACGGCCAATCCAGGTGTCTGGGCGCCGCCCGGTGGCCCATTCGGCTATCAGTGGTACCGCTCGGGAGTAAAAATCCCAGGAGCCGTAGGCGAGTATTACGTCCCGACCGGCGCCGACTACACCAAGACGCTCAGCGTCGCGGTCACCGGCCTGGCTGCCGGATACAATCCGGCCACCACCATCTCGGCACCGACCGGCCCCGTCGCCTGGGGCGGCTCCACCTACCTACGCGGCGTGGAGATTCTGACAGCCACCGGCAGCAAGATCGGCGGCACGCTCATTGCTGCTCCCATTGAGCCGACCCTCGGTGCGACTTTGACGTACCAGTGGTACCGGTCCGGCAAACCCATTAAGGGCGCGAACAGCGGGACCTACAAGATTGCCGGCGCGGACGGCGGCCACAGCATTAAGGTAGCGGTCACGGTCTCGGCTTCCGGGTACGACAGCGTAACCAAGTACTCGTGGTCGGAATCCGTTCCCAAGGGCAGACTCACGACGAAGAAAGCGGTGATTACCGGGACTGCGAAGGTCGGCCACTCCCTGACCGCCCACACGGGCGCCTGGACCTCCGGGACCAAGTTCAAGTTCCAGTGGTACCGCTCCGGCAAGGTGATCAAGGGTGCTACCGCCCAGAAGTACCTACTCACCGGTTTGGACGCTGGCAGGACCATCAAGGTTAAGGTCGCCGGCACCAAAGCTGGCTACGCCTCTGCTTCCAAAACCTCGACAGCTACTGTCAAGATCGCCAAGGGAACACTCACCAGCAAGACCCCTACGGTCACTGGCACCGCCAAGGTGGGCAAGACCTTGACTGCAAAGAGCGGAGCCTGGACCCCAGGCACAAAGCTGACGTACCAGTGGTACCGCTCCGGTAAGGCCATCAAGGGTGCGGACAACAGGACCTACAAGCTCACCAAGAGCGACAGGGCACGCAGCATCAAGGTCCGGGTCGCCGGCTCAAAGACTGGGTACAAGTCGACGGCAAAGTACTCCGGGACGATTCCCCGCATCCGCTGACGCGCCAGCCATCCCGCAGCACCTGAGTCCAGCGTTCAAAGCGTTTCCGGCCAATCATTTGTTCAGTTGCCAGAACCCTCATGTCGAGCACTAAAACTGTAAGGCCCGCACGACTGCGGGCCTTATGGTCTTAGTGCTCGTCGGAAACGTGGACCAGATGCCAGCCATCCCAGCCCGGATGTTTCCGAACTTCCAACGTCCGCAATGGCGACGTCGAGGTGGCGCGTACCTGCAGGCGCCAGAATTCGACGTCGACAATGTTCCCCTGCCCCTTCCCGGCAGGCAGGTTCGATTCCCACCAGTTCCACCGGCTGAACCAGCGCAGCGGCTCGGCCGCTACCGGCCAGAGCCGGCCCCGCCAGCGCACCGCCAACGGCACACCGTGGGGCGTGAAGCGAATTTCGACCGGCTCATTGAGCGTTCGCCGGTCTGTTTGTTCCTGTACCGCTGTCATTGGCCTGTCCCGTCCTGTCTCCCAAAGCCGTGTTCCGTACCTGATCGTTCCGTCGCCGCACCGCGGACGCCCAGACCCAGGTCACCCGCCGGACCCCGGCGTCCGTCCAGGTGACCTGCACCGCCCGGGACGTCCACCCGAACGCCTCCCCGGCGACCAGTTCGGCAGCACCCGGGAACCGGATCCACGCCCATACCGGCACGCCGGGCACCACCCGGGTCACCTCGCAGTGCTCGAGATCCAGTTCCTCCGGTGTCAGGGCCACCGGCTCGGCCCGCCTGGTGTAACGGGCTGCCAGCTTCGCCAGCGCGTCCCGATCCATGAATTAAAAATAGAACACATATTCGAATAAAGCGAAGGGCAGGCAGACTGTCCGATGATCAGGCAGAATGTGGACTAAGTGGGCTTCGGATGCGAGGGGGCGGTCTGGAATGACGATGGACGTCTTGGAGGCCGCGCCCGATTCGGGCGGGGGCCAGCGGACTCTGGCTGCCCTGCTGCAGGACTCCAACACCGAAAGCTGGTCTTCCCGCCGCATTGCGTTGGAAGCAGAAAAGCGCGGTATTACCGTCTCTTACACCGCGGTCGCCAAGTACCTGCGCACCCCGCCGGTGACGCCGTCGGAGACAGTCCTGCAGGCGTTCTCTGCAGTTTTCGAAATCCCCATGATTGAGCTCCGCAAGGCCGCAGCCGTGTCGCCTGGCGAAGCCGAACCCTTCATCCTGCCCGAACGGGCCAATCGCCTCACCCAGCCCCAGCGAGAGGCCGTCCTGCACATGATCCGCGTCCTGCTCGACAGCAGCGATACGGACTGAGCCGAGCAGGGAAGTTGGCCCGGGACGTTCGCCTGCGGATGCTTGTATCGTCACATGAATTCCAGGCTCCCGCCCGGACTGCGCCCGCCTGTGAAGGTAGCCTTGGCCCGCGCCGTGGAGAAGATGCCGCACCCCCGTGCGCTTCCCGGGGGAGCCTGGTACGAACCCAAATGGGATGGCTATCGCGCGCTCGTCAGCCGCGACGGCGATGAGACTTCCATCTGGTCCCGACAGGGCAAGAACCTTCTCGGTACTTCCCGGACCTGATCGAGACGGCGGAATCAAACACCGCGACACCGTTGACGTTACTGCGCCGCAGTCATGGGTCCGCTTACCCGACCTGAGGCCATCGTCGCCGGGCTGCCGATCGACGGGGAACTGCGCATCGTGGGACGCTCAGCTCCGCTGAAAACGGCGGCCGCGAAACTGCTGGGATCCCAGCTGCGTGCTGCCGGCCCGGATCATCCCTGGCCGCACTGGGTGAAATCCACGGTCTTAAACCGGTTTAACGCCGACGCCGGCGAAACCGAGCTGACCCTGGTGGAACCGCTCGTGGTGGAAGTGTCAGCGGACACCGCGATGTCGGGTACGTCCTTCCGGCACGCCGTTCGCTTCCTCCGGGCCAGACAGGACTTGGATCCCGCAGAATTCGAGTCGTCATCCTGACGCATTAGGGACCATGGGGGAGCGTCATGCATCAGTCGAGTCCACATATGTCACTGGCACCCTCTATCGTTAGTAGTCAAAACGTGTGAGGGTGGGAATTGAAGCTCGAGGAGTTGTCGCCAGGGTTACGGGTACACGGCGTGCTGCCGTCTGTTTCGGTAGCCGTAGTGGCAGTTCAATGGCACGGCGAGACTGCTCTTGAGCTGACCTACAAAAGCCAAGTTGGCGAGTTGGGTCAACGTGTCCTGTATCGCGCTGATGAGCCAGGACTTGTAGTCGCCCAGAGTGGCGCCCGGCCCTTTGATGCACCGGCGGCTGACTTTAAGCTTGCCGCTGAGGCGCAGCGGATCAAGCTCGCGGGGCTATACGACCCGATGCTTGCTGTTGCAACGAGCGATGTACAGCCGCTACCGCATCAGATCCGCGCCGTCTACGGTGAGCTACTGCCCCGCACGCCCCTTCGTTTCCTGCTTGCGGACGATCCGGGCGCGGGAAAGACCATAATGGCCGGCCTCTACATCAAGGAACTGTTGCTCCGTGATGATGTGAAGCGTTGCCTGATCGTTGCACCCGGCGGACTGGTGGAACAGTGGCAGGATGAACTGTTCTACAAGTTTGGTTTGCGCTTCGAAATCCTTACCGGCCAGCTAATCGACGTGAACATCGGGCGCCCGGTGTTCGATGCCCATCCACTGCTGATTGCCAGAATGGACCAGTTGGCCCGCAACGACGAACTGCAGCTACAGCTTGAGGAGTCCGAGTGGGACCTCATCGTGGTCGATGAGGCCCACCGGATGGGGGCCCACTATTTCGGCGGCAAGCTGGAAAAGACCAAACGGTTTCAACTGGGGGAACTTCTCGGCCGGGTCACCCGGCACCTTCTGCTGATGACGGCGACGCCGCACTCGGGCAAGGAAGAAGACTTCCAGCTGTTTCTCACCCTGCTTGACCGGGACCGGTTCGAGGGCAAATTCCGCAAGGAGGTGCACGGAGCCGACACCTCCGGGCTCATGCGCCGCATGATTAAAGAAGACCTTCTTACTTTCGAGGGCAAGCCTCTCTTCCCCGAACGCATCGCCGAAACCGTTCCTTACGAATTGACCGAGCTCGAGCAGGATCTCTATGAGCAGGTCACAACCTACGTCCGCGAAGGCATGAACCGTGCCGCCAACCTCGACGGCAAACGTCGCAACACCGTCGGCTTCGCCCTGACGGTCCTGCAGCGACGGCTCGCGTCAAGCCCTGAAGCGATCTACAGGTCGCTGGTACGGCGCTCTGAACGGCTTGAGCGCCGTAAGCAAGACATCCTCAACGGCAACACCCGGGAGGACGAGGTGCTCAGCCGTGATCTGGAGGCACTTGCCGATCCAGACGAGTATCCCGCCGAAGAGCTTGAGGAGATGGAAGAAGAATTGGTCGACGCGGCTACGTCAGCGCGCACCGTCGCCGAGCTCGAGGCCGAGCTGCTTGATCTGGCCAACCTTACTAGAGTGGCCAAACAAGTCCGTGACCTTGGCACCGACAGAAAATGGGTTGAACTCCGGACCATCCTCGAGGACAACACCTTAGTCACTGATGCGGATGGGAAGCCGCGGAAGCTTATTATTTTCACCGAGCACCGCGACACCCTGGAATATCTCACGACCCGCATCCGCACCCTCCTCGGCAAGCCCGCTGCCGTCCAAGCCATCCATGGCGGCGTGCGCCGCAACGACAGGCGCCAGATTACCGAGGAGTTCACGAAGAACGCAGACTGCCAGGTGCTGCTGGCCACCGATGCTGCCGGGGAAGGGCTAAACCTGCAGGTCGCCCACCTGATGGTGAACTATGACTTGCCGTGGAACCCCAATCGGCTTGAACAGCGCTTCGGTCGGATCCACCGCATCGGCCAGACGGAAGTGTGCCGGCTTTGGAATTTGGTCGCGAGCAACACCCGCGAAGGCGAGGTGTTCACGCGGCTGCTCGACAAGATCGAGGAGCAACGCAAGGCGTACGGCGGCAAGGTCTTCGACGTCCTTGGCTCCGCCTTTGACGAGACACCCCTGCGTGACCTGCTGATCGATGCTATCCGCTACGGCGGACAGCCCGAGGTTCGGGCCAAAATGCATCAAGTCATCGACGCCAGCGTGGCCGAGGGACTCAAAGAACTCCTCGAAGAACGTGCCCTCGCTCATGACTCCCTTGCGGAGGCTGATCTGGCTGAGCTCCGGCGCCATATGGACGAGGCTCGGGCTCGGCGTCTTCAGCCCCACTACATCGAGGGTGCCTTCCATGCCGCTTTCACCCGCCTCGGCGGTAGGATCTCCAAGCGTGAAAAGGGGCGCTTCGAAATAAGCAACGTGCCGGCCCAGATCCGAAACAGCAAACACGGCCCGATCGCGACCCGGTATGAGCGGGTGACCTTCGACCTCGCCCACATCCAGCCCGACAGCGACCGACGCGCGGACCTTCTCGCCCCCGGTCACCCGCTCCATGACGCGACGGCGGACGAGGCGATTGCCAGATGGTCTCCAAGCCTCGAAAGAGGAACCGTCCTCGTATCAGCAACACTCGAGAAACCCCACATGCTGGTTGGCGTAATTCAGGAAATTGTCGACGGGACTGGCGCTTCCGTGGCCCGTCGTTTCGGCTACGCCTACATCGATGCCAAGGGCACTGTCTCCCCGGCCGGCCCCGCACCATACTTGGACTGCGTCGCAGCCCCCGACACTGCCGCGATTGGCCAAGCACGTAGCCAGCCCTGGCTTTCGGACGCCGAAGCCAAGGCGACAAGCTGGATCATCGCTAATCAACTGCCCGACTACCTGGCGGAGCTGCAACCCCGCCGCGCTGCCGAAATCGCCCGTACGCGCGAGCAAGTTACAAACCGCCTAAACACTGAGATCAATCGATTGGTCGCGGAGTCAATCGTTGCTGGGGACATGGAGGAGCGGGGCCAGAAGCCTAAGGAGAGCTCTGACAGCCTGGGTCGTAAGGCCGCTGATCTGGAAGCCAGGCTCGACCGCCGTCTCGCTGAGCTCGAGCGGCAAGCACATCTGGCAACACGCCCACCTCGCGTACTCACTGCAGCCCTCGTACTTCCCCTCGCCCAAGTAGAGGGCCAACTACCCGAAAATGCCCCGGCCCATGCCGTGGAGACCAAGGCCGTCGAACGCCGAGGAGTGGACCTCGTCCTCGCCACCGAGCAGGCCCTCGGACGGATCCCCGTCGAACAGGCTTTTAACAACCCTGGCTTCGACATCCTCTCCGATGACCCCTCGGGTTACCCGATCCGTTTAGAGGTCAAGGCACGGATCGCTGGCGCCCCCGACTTTTTCATCACCCACAACGAAGTCATTACTGGCAAGAACGCAGTCCCGCGTTACCGGCTAGCCTTGGTTCGCGTCGACCCCCGCGGCCCGGAACACGACGAGGTGAAGTACCTCGATGACCCCTTTGCGAGCCTCGAATTGGGCGACTTCGACGCCATGGGCGTCCGAGGAGATTGGGCGAAGTCCTGGGCGAAGGGTAAGGAACCCTTCTGAAATGCGAAAACCTATGAGAAGGATGCGACGCCGGGCGTGCGTGCACGGTCCTCGTTTTGGACCACAAGATGGGTCAACTGAAGCCAAGGCTAGAATTGATTCGTTTCAACCCGCCGATCATCCGCGGCAGTACGTCGTGCAAGGGGAAGAATGCCTGTAATACCTAAGCGCAAGCTCATCGAGGTTGCCCTGCCGCTCGAAGTAATCAACCGAGAATCGGTTCGCGAGAAGTCCATCCGCCACGGGCACCCATCGACCCTTCACCTCTGGTGGGCCCGCCGGCCCCTGGCCGCGGCTCGAGCCGTAATCTTCGCCCAGCTCGTTGATGACCCATCGTCCCACCCGGACCAGTTCCCGACTGAAGAAGCACAGAAGGCCGAACGGGACCGGCTGCACGGCATCATAGAGCGGCTTGTCGTCTGGGAAAACGTACGCGACGAACGGTTATTGGCTGAAGCCCGTGAGGAGATCCTGAAGTCTACCGACGGAAATCCTCCGCCGATCCTCGACCCCTTCGCGGGCGGCGGGACGATCCCGCTCGAGGCGCAGCGTCTTGGACTAGAAGCGCATGCTTCGGACCTCAACCCCGTAGCCGTGCTCATTAACAAGGCATTGATCGAGATTCCGCCCAAGTTTCGTAATCAGACGCCTGTTTACCCGGGACAGGCGGACTCGCAAACTATCGGCTGGCAGGGACCAGCCGGACTCGCTGCCGACGTTCGGGCCTACGGCAAATGGATACGTGACGAAACAGAACAGCGAATCGGTCACCTATACCCTAAGGCCGACCTCCCCGACGGCACTAAGGCTACCGTCATCGCCTGGATCTGGGCACGAACCGTCACTTGTCCCAATCCTGCCTGCGGGATCGAGATGCCCCTCGTCCGCTCCTGGTGGCTCGGAAAGAAAAAAGGCAAAGAAGCGTATATCGTCCCGTCAATCATTAGCGACTCTTCCCACCCGAGCGGACTACGGGTCAAATACGAGATAGGTCATGATAAGGCCGACGCGCCGAAGGCTGAACGAGAGGGGACGGTAGGACGACTCGGCAGCGAATGCGTAGCTTGCAAGTCCGGTGCGGACCTCAAGTACGTCAGAGCTGAAGGACAGGCCGGGCGCTTGGGGGCGCAGCTCATGGCTGTCGTCGCGGAGGGCAACAGGAGCCGCATATACGTCGCGCCTTCACCCACACATGTCGAAGCGGCCAAGCTTGCTCGCCCCGAAGACATACCGGACGCCTCGATCCCGCCACAAGCTCCGAGCTTTCGCGTGCAGGCGTATGGCATGAATCACTGGGTGGATTTGTTCACGAATCGACAACTAGTCGGGATAACGACCATCAGTGACCTGGTCACGGAAGTTCGCGAGCAGATTGTTAAGGACGCGTTGTCGTCCGGAATGCCCTTGGGACGGCGTTTGGAAGAAGGCGGCACCGATGCCGAAGCCTATGCCGACGCCGTGGTGACATACCTTGGCATGGCCCTGAGTCGAACGCTTAATAAGTCAACATCAATTTGCAGCTGGGATAGCAGCCCAAAGATGGAAGCCGTCAGAGGGCTCTTTGCACGGCAGGCCATCCCAATGGCATGGGATTTCGCTGAAGCGAATGTGCTCGGTTCGTCCTCGGGAAACTTTGTCGAGGACACAGAGTGGGTGACACGCTCGCTGGAGCGACTTTCTATGACGGGACAAGCGGGAGTTGCAACCCAAGCCGATGCATCCTCTAGGCCTTACTCCGGAGCGCTGATCAGCACAGATCCGCCCTACTACGACAACATCGGTTATTCAGACTTATCGGACTTCTTCTACGTGTGGCTTCGGCGGTCCCTTCGGGACGTGCATCCGGATCTGCTCAGCACGATGCTCGTGCCGAAAGCCGAGGAGCTTGTAGCCAACCCTTACCGTCACAATGGCAGGGGTGGGGCGAAAGATTTCTTTGAAGCGGGTTTCCGTGATGTTTTTTCACGGGCACGTGAGAGCGCGAATCCGGACTATCCGATCACTGTATGGTATGCGTTCAAACAGTCGGATACGTCGGAAGATGGAACGTCCTCCTCAGGGTGGGAAACTCTCTTGGACGGGATGATTCGAGGCGGCTGGGCAATTACCGCCACATGGCCCAACCGGAGTGAGCTCGCAAACCGAATGATTGCCAGCGGTACGAATGCCCTCGCATCCTCGATTGTCCTTGCACTTCGTCCGCGGCCCGCTGATGCGCCAACCATCGATCGTCGTGGTTTCATCGCTGCTTTGCAGGCAGAACTGCCGCAGGCCCTCCGCGACATGCAACATGGTTCTATCGCGCCGGTTGACTTGCCGCAAGCTGCGATTGGACCCGGGATGGCTGTCTTCAGTGGCTATTCGAGCGTGATCGAGTCGGACGGTTCTTCGATGACCGTACGCTCGGCGCTTGCGCGGATCAACGAGATTCTTGATCAGGTGCTTAACGAGCAGGAGGGCGACTTTGACCCGGCGACTCGTTTCGCCATTGCTTGGTACCGGCAGCATGGCTACTCTACGGGGTTGTTCGGCGAGGCTGATAGTTTGTCGCGTGCCCGGAATACTTCCGTGGATACTTTGGCCCGTGATGGGATTCTCATGAGCGCGGCCGGCAAGGTCACGCTCATAAAGCCAGCTGATCTCACCTCGGACTACGATGTGTTGTCCGACGCTCACACGAGTGTTTGGGAAGTGTTGCATCATCTCGTCCGCGTCCTTGAAGCCGAGGGCATCTCCGGGGCAGGCGACTTCCTATCGGCAGCGGTGAGACGCCCCGATGGTGCAGTGGATGCGGATCTTGTCAAGGAGCTTGCCTTCCTGCTGTTCTCTCTGGCCGAGAAGAATGGTTGGACGAAGGACGCGCTTTCGTTCAATACCTTGGCAACGTCTTGGCCGGAGATTCTGGATGCTTCGGGCTCGACCCCTGCTTTTGCCAGCATCCAGTCAGCTTTCGACTTCAACGAGGATGAGTGACGTGGCGCTTTCAAACCGGGATCGTGTTGGCCAGATGTTCGAGACGCTCGCCCCTGCGTTGGATACGTTCATCACCGCAGTACTGAGTCCGCAGATGCCAGCCGGCCAAGACTGGACAGAGCTGGTGGCCTTAAAGGACGGCAAGAACGGTATCACTGGCAAGTCATACTCGAGGCTTGACCCGCAGTTGCAGTTGCGGATGCTGACGGAGAATATTCCTCACCAGGTTAAGCCGGGGTGGTATCCATTTGACGGGCTGCTTAGTCAAGTGCATAAGAGCTATGCCAGCGAGCTGCGGGATGCTCGTAATAGCTGGGCGCATAACGCCTCGTTCACTGACGATGACGGCTATCGCATTCTCGACACCGCAGAGCGCCTGCTCAACGCCTTCAACGCTTCTGAAGCGGCCGAGCAGGTCAACAAGATCCGGCTCAATTTACGTCGGGTGACTGCAGATAAGGACGACAAGAAGACGCTGAAGTCGGCCGTGGACAACCCCGAATCCGCCGGGCTGCTCCCTTGGCGGGAAGTGCTGCAACCGCACGAGGACGTAGCTACTGGCAACTTCCAGGCGGCCGAGTTTGCTGCCGACCTTTATAAGGTGGCGCTGGGGAAGGACGTAGGGAAGGACTACGCCGACCCGGTAGTGTTCTTTTCCCGCACCTACCTCACCTCCGGGCTACGGGACCTCATCCGCGGTGCAGTCCGGCGCCTTTCCGGAGATGCTAATGCGTCCCCTGTGATTAACCTGCAGACCAACTTTGGTGGGGGAAAGACCCACTCAATGTTGTCCCTGTGGCACCTGGCAGCAGGCCTGCCAATAGGGTCATATCCGCAGGATTTGCAAGAGCTGTTGGCTGCTAGTGAGTACGAGAGACTGCCCTCGCAGGTGGGCCGCGTTGCGATTGTTGGTAATCACACTTCACCGTCCGGGTCCATCAAGGCAGACGGAACTAAGGTTAATACACTCTGGGGGGAGCTGGCCTGGCAGCTGGGCGGTGCTGATGCCTATGCGATTGTCGCGCAGGCGGACTCAGACCGAACCCCACCGGGGGAGGCGCTGCACACCCTGCTCGCGAAATACGCGCCTGCCGTAATTCTGGTCGACGAGTGGGTGGCTTACGCCCGCAGTCTCGTCGTTCGTGACGATCTAGCCGGCGGTACGTTCGATGACCAGTTCACGTTCGCGCAGTCTCTCACCGAGGCTGCGAAGGGGACAGCAGGAGTGTTGTTGGCGATCTCGATCCCGGCGTCAGAGACTGGTTATGATTCCCAGAATGCCGCAGCTGGCAGCGCCGAAGAAGTAGGAGGCGCACACGGTCTGGAGGCGCTGAAACGGCTGCAGAACGTCGTACGTCGCGTCGCAGACCAGTGGCGTCCGGCATCAAGTGACGAGGCATATCACATCGTCCGACAGCGACTATTTACCAACCCCGATGCCAAGGCCCTGGCGTCGATCGGTGCGACAGCGAGATCTTTCGTGGACATGTACCGGAAGTACTCCGACGACTTTCCGCGCGAGGCTCGTGACACGGCGTATGAGAATCGGATTAGGCAAACTTTCCCGATCCACCCGGAACTCTTCGACCGGCTGTACGAGGACTGGTCCAGCCTGGAGCGGTTCCAAAGGACGCGCGGCGTCCTGCGGCTAATGAATACGGTCATACATGCTCTATGGGTCGGGGAGGACCAGTCCCCGCTGATCATGCCAGGATCCATCCCCATTAGCGCCTCAGCAGTAAATTCGGAACTTACCCAGTACCTGCAGGACTCTTGGAAGGCCATCATCGATGCAGATGTAGATGGCCCTAATTCTGAGCCGGCCAAGATCGACCTCGCCAAGCCCCTGTTCGGGCAGCGTTCCTTGACCAAGCGGCTGGCCCGCTCTGTGTTCTTCGGCGCGGCCCCCACGATCGGGTCGGCCCACAAGGGCGTGGAGACCCAGCGGGTGTTCCTGGGAACAGCAGTGCCCGGGGATGTCCCCGGCAACTTCCACTCCGCGTTGACCCAGCTTGGTGATCGCGCAACATACTTCTACTCCGGTTCCGGCAAGTACTGGTATGACCTGCAGGCAAACATTTCCCGGCGCGCCAAAGACCAAGCGGAACGGCTCCATCGAGAGGACGTGTGGGCTGAGATTGTCCGGCGTCTGGCTGACCAAGGGCGAAGCAAAGGTGACTTTGCGGGCGTTCACGTTTGCCCCGAGGACTCAGGCGACATACCCGACACGGACGAAGCCCGGCTAGTCATCCTGCACCCGAAGTCCACTCACAAACGCAACGCCGCTGATTCAAGCGCTATGGTGTTCTCGCAGAAGGCCACAGAGAACCGCGGTACGGCCAACCGCTTCAATCGGAATATGCTCGTGTTCCTCGCGGGAGACCAGGACCGAATGGGCGAGCTGGACACTGCTGTCCGCGACTATCTCGGCTGGTCCGACGTGCTCATGAAGCAGGATGAGCTGGATCTCACGCAAAACCAGAAGAACCAAGCGATTGAAAAACAGAAGCAAGCCAATATCACTGTGACGGCACGGCTTCTCGGCGCCTATCAGTGGGCTCTCGTGCCGGAGGGCCAACCGGTCACCATAAACGTGACCAAAGTCGAGGGCCAGGCGGCATCGCTTGCCGATCGGGTTTCCAAGAGGCTCGGCAGCGACGGTGAGCTCACGACCCAACAGGCTGCAGCAGCCATACGGCACGTACTCAACACCTCGGCCAAACCACTGTGGGAACCGGGCCATGTGTCGGTCGGCGACCTCTGGAAACTGTATGCGAATTACGCATACATGCCACGCCTCCGTGACCGCGCTGTTCTCAATGATGGCTTACTGAATGCTCCGTTGCTGTGGCAGCAGGACGGGTTCGCATTGGCCGAGGGGTATGACGCCGACTCTGGTCGTTATCGGGGGCTTGTGTTGCCAACCGATGAAACCAGCATAGGGATCACCGACAGCACGCTCATTTTGAAGCCAACTGTTGCTCTCGAACAACGTGCAAAGGAGACGCACGAGCCGTCAGTGGAGCTGCCCCTGCCGCCAGGAGGCGGGACAGGTCCCGGAAGTTCCAACTCGGGCGACAGGAAGCCTCCCGAGCCGCAGCCGTCCGGAAAAACACGGTTTTTTGGGATCAAGGACCTCAGTGCAGACCGTTACGCAATGGACTTCAAAAAGATCACCGACGAAGTGCTGACCCAACTCGCCGCCACGCCGGGTGCTAGCTTGAAGGTAACGATCGAGATCGAAGCAACGCACCCGGTCGGCTTCGAGGAGAGCAAAATCCGCACTGTATCCGAGAACGCCCGGACCCTTAAGTTCGACCAGTCAGGTTTTGAAGAGAGCTAAGCGCTTAGCTTCGTGGGAGTAGCTCTGGATGGAGCCAGGATGAAGTTGCCAATCGTTGCTGGACGACGAACCGAGGTGCGGAACGGAGACAAGGCATGACAGGTGCCGGGGGCAGAGCGGCTGTTGTGTGCTGCTCGGCAGCCGTCTCGGCGTCTGTCTCAGCAGCGGTCAAAGCTTATCAATCCAGGTATCTTCTTCGCGGGTGTCCCAAGCAGACCCAGCAGCCTTCGGGCCAGCGTCGGTTCGCTCTTTTATTCGTTCAATGACCCTTCGGGCTTCAACTGCATGAAGATCCCGCACCGTCGATACGGTGCGGATGACCACGGATTCGATAAGCGCCTGCCGGTCTTCCTGCGAGCTGATGCCAGCAGCGTCGAATGCACTGCGGATTTTTTCCACTTGCTCAGGACGAATCGGAATGTCTCTGGGTAAGACCGGCTGCTGTGGTTCGTCAAATTCGAAAAGGCTGTCGCTCATTCGTCTTATTGTATCGAGCGGCCGACGCTCCCTGTTCCGATCCGCACTGTTAGCGACACCAGGGCTGACCAAGGGTACACAACTCCATTGGTTACCAAAGCACATCCGGCGTAGCCGGTAGTGCCCATAGAGGTCCAGCCCGTCTTTCTCATTAAAGGCTCCGGGTAGCTGTATGCGTCACACAATGAGACATCATCGAGACAATCTCTGCCCCTGCTTCTCGGCATCCGCCCACTCCGTGAAGCGCAGAGCACTTCTCAGCAAAACGAGGGTTTTCAAGACCCCATGGCAAGATACTGAGGTGACGAATGAACGTGAAGCGCTTGGCTTGCTTGTGAGCGAATGGACAGCGCTGGGTACTGTTGCGGCTGTGATCGTCTCGCTCAGCTTTGGTGTCGTCGGGTACGTCAGGCACTCAATGCGTGAGTCTGCTCGCAGGAAGCATGACGTACGGGCACAAGCGTCGAAAGTGGCGGCATGGCAGCATGGCAGCCATGAGTCGGCTCTCGGCGCCAAGTTCACAATCCTGAATAACAGCGACATGCCGATTTACAAAGTCTGTGTGCCCGGCATAGATCTATTCGATGGAACTGCCGGCAAGAACCACCCGGTTGAATTTGGCTATGTACCGCCGGGCCAACCTTTCTCAGCTCCCCTGGATCCCTACCATGGAGACGTATCCGAAAACTGGGAACTGATCTTCACGGATGCTGCCGGTCGACGATGGAAGCGAACCGCAGCTGGCGAGCTGACGCTTCAGCCGGCAGTGCCTGAGAAAAAGCACTCGGAGGAATGGGGTGGGATGAGGCCTTGGATTCGCTAGTCCGTGAGGTCTCTGCGAGAACTCACGTCCGCTGGATAATCTCCGAGGTGGCCGGTTGCCCGGGGCTTTTGGGCTCAGGACTGATTGGCTCAAAGGGCGAAGGGTCTTCGGTGTCCAGACGGCCCCAAAGAGCCATGTATGCGGCCAACTTCTTGGCTCGTTCGGGAGTCCTCAGGAGGCCTTCCGAGGTGTTGCAGGCGTGACACAGGTAACCTCGCACGCATTCGCCACAGGACTTTATTGACGGGCAGCAACTGTGGTCGTGGTCGATCTTTAGCTTGTCCCTGCTCCCGCACGACGCGCACTCGGGGTGGCTCGAGCCCTGGAGCGCCAGTAATTCCTTGACCGTCGTATTGTGGGCGTGCGCGTTCTTGCATGGTTTGCAGCGGACTGTCCAAAACTTTCCGTCGATTCCTGTGCGGTGGAAAGAACTTTCCTCAAGCCATCCCTCGCAGCCCAGGCACCATCTTTCGCTCTGATGAGCCTCTTCGCACGCCCGGCAGGTTGGACTCTTCTGACTGCCGCCGCGAAAATTCCACGTGGTGAGCTCCGTGTCGCATGAAACGCAGACCCGCGGAGGCAGCTCCCTGGACAAGGAGGCCATCTCAGACTCTGAGAGGACGCAACGGTTGTCGATTCCGATGGGACGTCCTACCGGCGTGAAGCGCTCCCGCCCGTGGGGTTCATTGTGGTAATCGCACCAGCCGAGAGTGGGATTCGCTTCCCGACACTCATGGCAGGTCGACGGAGTAGGACCGCGGGATGAGTCAGGGTGCCGCATCTCTTTGATGGGCTTCTTCTTGCCGCACCAAGCGCACACATGGACCGAAAGGACCAGGCCGGTCTTCCCCATGCGTTCCTCCTTTGTTTGTATGCCCACTGGGGCTCATCGCTAAGGAGGAAAACGATGGCACCTTCCTTGCACGATCGCAACTGAATGTCAAGTCATGGCACGACACTTGACTTTGCGACCTCGATGGGAGCCCGCTGTTGCTTGCAAAGACGGGGGTTTCCCCGAAGATGACACTTCTCGACAGGCCGTAACATTTCGTAATATCAGTACTGGACCTCGGTTCGCGAGCGTTCCACGGGGGGTGCGCCCTCTCCCCGAACCGAGGCGTCCCGCCCGTGATAGCAGTTATTTCCGCGCGCGGTTCAAACGTATTTTGCGTTTTGTACAGGGCTGTCGGCCTGTGGGTCGCAAACTGGAGGACAACATGGCAATTCAGGTACCGGAGGCCACCGGATTGGCCACCGCTAACGCGGGCGTGACACAGCCCGCTGCGAAGCCGACATCCCCGGCGCCGGCCGGCTCTCCCTCGACCTGGCAAAGCGCGACGGACACCTCACCACCGTTGCTGCGGTTCGTCGAAAAGGCTGCCCGCGACGTGGAGTTAACGAGTAATGACGGAATTCGAAAATGTGTGGCTGATGAAGGAGGTTTCCGAGCCCACGGAAATCAGCGCGCCGGTGAGGCAGTCGCCGTCCCGGCAATGTAACTGTCGAGGAGACCGCACCGGGCTGGTGACCGGGCTAAAGCTAACAGGGCGTCGCGGGTCTTGGCCAAACCAAAGCCGATGCTATGACAAAATCGGGGCGTGACTCAGCGCGACGTGCCTTCCCGCCACAAGTGGCTACCGTCGGCACTCCCCGTGCTCTTCGGTGAAGAGCCGGTGCTGTCGGACCCGTGGCCGGAGATCCGGGACGTCGTGGCAGCTTTCGACGCTCAAGCTGGAGCCATTCGCGATCAGGCACAGCACGATGAGGCCGAGGTCGATGGCCTCGACTCCGAACTACCCAGTGCCGAAAGCGGGTCATGGAAAGCCTGGCAAGAAGCAACCGGCGACTTCAATGCTCCGATGCGGGTTGTCCTGATGGGGCGGACGATGGCCGGTAAGTCATCGCTCCTGTCTGCCCTGTCTGGCTCACACTTCGAAAGGATCGGAGACGGTCGTCAACGTTACTCACGCGATGTCTTTGCTGCGACGCCGACCGCCTCCGGCCGTATCGAGGTCGTCGACACCCCCGGCGTCGGCGCACGCGATGGAGCCGAAGACTTCGAGCTAGCATTCAGCGCCGCACGTGATGCGGACCTTATCTTGTGGGTCGCGAGCAGCGACTCAATCCAAGAAGAGACAGCACGTGCACTCCGTCTGATCGGAGCCATGGGCAAGCCGATCATTGTCGTTCTCAACTGTCGCCAATCCCTCGAAGGAGTTGGGAGGCTTAACCTACTGAGGTATCCCGAGCGCGTCTTCGGCCACCGCGAAGGACTGGTCGATGAAATCAGGAGACACGTGTTAGCAGCCGCCGTCGAGCCTCTCGACGTGGTCTACGTGCATGCTCTTGCTGCGGCCAAAGCAATGACCCACGGTGGCGAGAGCGACGCCGAACTCCGCGCGGCAAGCCGCATCGATGACCTCACCGATGTCCTGCACCGCGAGTACGCCACTCACAGCGAGAGCCGCCGAGCGCTGAAGGTAGTCGACGGACAGCGCCGACAGGCCGACCACCTCATGCTCTCGCTAGGGCAGGAATCGATGACCCGCAGCTCCCAGGCAGACCACAACAGGAAACTCAACGAGGACATTCACACGCGTCTAACCCGCGTCGTTCGCTTCGCGGGCGAAAGCATGATCTCCGACATCGCAATCGCTGTCGGACGGCGCCGTGACTGGCACCTCTCATTAACGGACTTTGGAAAGTCTCTCCAGCAAGCGTGGGAGAAGGAAATCGATGCGCTGCGGGCGGAGCTGGATAAGGCACTGGACACCAGATTCTCGCAGTTGAGGGCCGATGTGGAATCGACGGTGGCCGCGGCAGACGCCGAGTGGGCCAGCATCTCACCCGGCCAGTTCGCCCTGCGGGATCTCACCGGATTCCACTCGGTACTCGGGAACCGGTTGGCGCGGGCCGGAATCGCGGCAATCAGTGCTGGCGGCGCCTTGGCCGGCGCCAAACTGGGCGCTGCGATCGGTTCGACACTCGGGCTGGCGACCGGCCCCGGAGCAATCGTCACAACCATCGTCGGCGGCATCGTAGGAGCAGGCCTCGGCGTGGCACTGAAGCCCCTCAAGGGACTCGTCGGCAGCTGGATCTTGGGCAAAGACGGAGTGTTGCGGAAACGACACGATGAGGTGGCGAAACAGGTCGGACCACTTCTCGACCAGCTGAAGGGCGAGTACGAGCGGGCCGTCGACGAACGGCTCGACGTGCTCCGTACCGGCCTTACCAATGCGCGCGGTCAGAGCGAAGACCGCTCCGTAGCACTCGACCGACTGGCGGACCGGTGGCTCCAACACAGCGAGGCACTCGGAGCGCTGATTCGAGAGTTGGACAAGGGGACAACGACGGCCTTGCTTCGAATCGCCGGCCGCGAACGGCTGGCTCGATCCCTGAAACGGGCGACACGGGTCCCCGGGGTCTGCATCCTCGCCGAGTTTGAGGACACCGCTTTCTCGGAAGCATGGTTGTACCCGCCCGACATCGGGGAGAAATTGTCCGGTGGAAGGGTCCGCGGCACCGGGGGAGAGGTAGCCGGAGCGCTCTCCTATGCACTCGGCCTTATCGACGCACCAGCGCGTCTGTTGAGAGCAGACTCAGCATCCGCCACCATTTGCGTGGACGTTGATCTTCCCGCAGGCATCGCGGAAACGTGGTCTGACGCGTTGACGTCCCACATCGGCAGACACATCCGCATCAAAAGCTCTGGAAGGGCGTCTGAATCGTGAGCGTGAACCTCTTCAAAGAATCGTCCGCTGCTACCAGGGAACTGGGCGAGGAGCTTCGCAACATTCTCAGCGAGATGGATGCTGCAGTCGCGCAACCCCTGCTCGATCATCTCTCGATTGACGCGCACTCAACTCCATTGCTGGTGTTCACCGGGCAGTACAGTAGCGGCAAATCGACTCTCATCAAGGCGCTCACCGACGGAGCTGCCAGCGTCGTCATCGGATCGGGTGTGAGCACCGATGCAGTGGAGGAGTTCGACTGGGACGGCGACGTTCGTCTTGTCGATACCCCAGGTGTGCATGCAGGCCGCCCGCACCACGACGAAATGGCAGAGAAGGCACTCCAATCAGCCGATCTCGTGCTTTTTGCAGTGACGGTCGAGCTGTTTGACGATGTGCTCACCGGTCATCTCCGAGACGTACTCGGCCGGCTCGGTAAGTCCCGGCAGACGCTCATCGTGATTACCAAGACAGGAACGATGGAAGCCGCCGAAGGTGTGCGAGAAAAATCAATCAAGGAAGCCCTCGGCCCGTTTGACCAGATCCCATGGGTTGAGTGTGATGGCCAGTACTACCTCGACGGTCTTGGCTTTGCGGCCTCTGACCCCGCGACCTCACACGCCTACGTCGATGCGTCCGGATTGGAGAATGTCGCGACGCTCATCAATCGGTTTGCGAGCCAACAGGGCGAGCTGGGCCAGCTGAGTCAGCCGCTGCAGCTCATCGCCATGATTGCCCTTGAGGCATCTGCCGCCCTCACAGATGACCCCGACGAACAGGCCGCGCTGACTGTTCTTGCCCGACAGCGTTCGGCGCTCACCAAGAAGCGGATCCATCTGGACAATCTGTTTGAAGCACGCGCAGCCCAGTTCCGAGCGGATGCGGTGCGTGCCGCCACGCAGTTCGCCGACAGTACCGAAGGCGACGACCAGAGCAGATCTGAGGGTTCCCCCGACCAGGCATTGGACGCGCATATGGCAGCGCTAAACGAGAACCTTCGCGCTGCCTTGGAACGGTTTGAGAATGCAGTACATCAGGTGCTCGAACTCCAGTTTGACGACCTCGCCTCCGAAATCCTGGAGATCGAAGCCTCTCCCTACGGCCGCACCTCGGTCCGGCTCGGTGACCCCGAAGCGACCGGCTTTGAAACGCGACCCGTGGAGGTCCGGTCAAGCAGTTCTCCGCTGCCGACTCCGCCAAGCTGGGTAGGCGGTTTGTCGAAGTACCTCAGACAGTTCCACGAGTTCTGGGGTGCTGGTAGCGGCACGAAGGCAGCCGCCGGCAGTACAGGGCACAAGGTAGTGCTGACCGTCGGTAAGGCGTTTGGTAAGAAGTTCAAGCCTTGGGAAGCGGTACGGACCGCTAACAACATCGGCAAAGTCGCGAAGGTCGGCGGGGTTGCCATCTCGATTGGGCTGGAGGCATACGGAGTATTTGCCGAGGAGCGGTCGGCCGTCAAAGCAGAGCAGGCACGGGCAGCGCGTCGCCGCAGCATCACCCAGGAGGTGCTGGCCCAGGCCGACAGCATAGTAATTGATGCGCTCCGCGAGGTTGGTTCCAACTTGGATGTCATTTTCAGGCCGGAGTTCCAACGCATCGATGCGATCGTGGACGAGATTGATGAGGCACGTGCAACGCGATCGGGTCTGCTCGATCGGCTTCTCTCTGTCCGGCATCGGACGGAGAATGCATTGGCCGCAGTCTCCGTCTCGAACGGCGGCCTATAGTACGGCCGCCGGAGCCGCATCCCGGCCTGATCGGGTAAATTCTCGCGGTATGGCGAGAACGCGAAGTCAGAGGTCGGTTTTGTTCACAGAATAAAATAGGCCGGACTGCTTCGAGTGCCGGCACCCGTCCGGAACCCCTAGTGTCCATATGCCATTTTCCCCATCCCGCAGGTTGATATAGATCACTGGACGATGAACTGACCCATTGCTCCGATGTGCCGTCAGCCTCTGCGGGTCTGGTCTGTCCGCATGCCGCAAGCGACAAGACGATCAGTGCGGCTGCCAGTGGCTTCCCTGCTGCACCCTGCATTCAGCACCCAGCCATAAGCGCATGTCCTTACAGCCGCTGCTCGGGCTTACATCGCATAAACGGTTCGCCGAGAAGTTGCACGGTGGACGCCCTTGATCAGATTCCTCTCCCCGGGTCGAGCGAGCCCGTGACTAAACAGCGCCGCCTCTGGACGTACAAAACTTCCTCTTTCAGAATCCGACTCTACTGAAGGATGAAGATGGCAGTGGCTGGAAACAGGAACTCTTCCAATGGCTGCAAGGCCTCGACACCGGTCAGCAGGAAAACATCAGCCGTACCGCCGTCTTCAAGGGCCGCGTCGAGGAGCAACTCACAGACCCGGCCTTCGGCGTCGAGCAGAACCGACCCGCTCTTGAGCAGCCGGAACATATCATTGAAGTCCTTGATTTCCTGATGCGGGAAGTCCGCCGGGTCTTCGTTGTCCGCCGGGTCTTCGTTGTCCGCCAAGTCCTGGTAGGACTGCCGGGCTGAAGAGCCACCAGCAGACCCACGCGGCCGCGGCGGGTTAATGATGGCCTTGGCTCCCTGGCGCATGATGCGACTCGGACTCTTCATTTTTGTCCCCCAACTCAGATACGCCTTCCGCCCAGTGCGGTCACGGCTTGCCCTCACGGTACACAACGAGACAGCCGGGAGGTCGCTACGGCGCGACGACCTCCCGTTCCTTGGGCCCCTGGCCCGATCGGGGAGCAGTTGCGGAAGGACATCATCTGAAAGTACCCGCTGCAACCGAACGAGCTGAAGATTTTGGGCGATGCTTGCACGGCCGCTGACGCCCAAGCGACCAATGACAGTGACAACGCAACCCCAGCTACACCGAGTGGTGCCAGTACACGAACGCCAAGAAGACAAGCAGGCTGCCGCCTTTCTGCACGTCGGGCCGCGATCCGTTCCCGCGCCGACAGGGGAATGTCATTGGCGCAGTGAAATCAAGGAAAAGGTACATGTCATTTCACACGGTCCCTGAAGGAACGGCAATCATCTGAAGTATGGCCGATGCGGCTCTATATCAGATACAGGCCTTTGTTACTTTGGCGGCCAGCAACTGACGATTGCTGGACGAAGACTCTGTGGTGATTCAGATACTGCTCGGCGATAGAGGGCCTACTCATGCGGGCGCAGCGGCAGCACCGAGGACGAGGTACCCGAAAATCCCCGGTGTCTGGCAAAGGTGGCTGTGTGAGTCCACCGCGTAAGCTGACTTGGAATCCTGACAGCAGAACTTAGTGGGGAACCGTGGCCTATAACCTGAAGATAAAGTCCTTCTATTTGCCCATCGTATTGCGCGGCCTGTACAGCCAAGTTGGACGATTCGCTTCTTCTGCCGCGCAACGAGCTATGCACGATGGGACTTCCGAACGGGCGCTGGACCTTATCGAGACAGCGTTTGAAGCCGAGAAGTGGCAATTAGAGTTCGATGAAGAATCCAAGCGTCCCGTTTCATCTCCGGATCGTCAGTTCCTTCGCTATGCCGCAATCTTCGGACGCGCAGACCTGATCGACCATGCCGTGGCCATGGAAGAGGCCGCGCTGGAGCAACTACGCGCAGGAGTGTTGGCCCCGGAAGACGATATTGAAGGGGTCGAGTTCAGCACCTACGACGATGCTGGCAACGAAATCGTGCTCACTGCCGCAATGCGTCGATCGCATTACGAAGGAGCGCTTCCCGGGTGGATTGAAACCCATGTGGAGCGCCGCCAGCAGGCCATTGACCACAAATGCGACATCGACACGTATCGCACTATTCGCAGGATGGCTTCCGAGGCTCCTGGCATCCTCCGAACTGACCTGGCAAAGATGCTCGGCCTCGACAATAGAACTATTAGTCATCTGGTGGATCAGTTGGCAGCAACAGGGTTCCTAGTGACAGGTAAGGTTGGCAGCCGAGTTGCAGTCTGGCCTGCCCAGCATGAGGACGCGCCGACCGGGGATGGCGCGAGAAGACCGGAATGGGAGTTCGGGCAGGATCCCTCGATCGTGCTGACCGGACTCGAACTACCTCCGGAATTCGTGAACCCTGCACGCTCTCTGAACGAGACTCTGGGGCTGATCTCCCTACTTGAGACCGCGGCGAAGGACACTGCCAATGACACGGGTCCGAAGCCCACGCCGATGGACTTCTTGGATGGCATGGTCGGGCTCTTGGCCAGCCCCGAGGGCCACATCACTTACATGGACGAACGTCGACAATCCCTAGCCTTCTGGGATCACATCGATCCCGTAACCGCTTCCCGGATTCTTGAGGTGCACTTATCCAACAGCCGTGTCCCGGCCAAGGACCGCAAGAAGTGGCTCAAAATAGCCCCGCGCCATGCTCATGTCGAACGGCGGGCGCATCAGGCCACCGGGGATGACGGCGTTGTCGAGGTTCTTTGGCTGCTGCATGAGGTATCCGAACCCACAGAAAACAGCGTCCCAGTTACCGTGGCCGCCGTCCCTCGAGCTGTTACGGTCGAAGAAGCCGCATCTGGCCAAGGCATCATTTGGCTCCCGAAATCGTAGATCGCGCCCGGCTCTGTTGCAGGCCCAATCGCTTCCGCATATTGGCAGGCGGGTGTGGGGATGCTGACAACCATTTTGTGCGCGGCTGTCCCCGGCGGGACCCCGCAGCAGGTCTATGCGCGAATAGTCCGGCGGCGGTCACATCTGCCCCGGGCTCCTCAAGACAGTCCGATCCAAGCGCGGGCGCTCCAGGCCCAACTCCTGAAGTTATAGCTTCGCAACGTCTCCTGCTTCGCCACTTAGGCGCGGTCAGATAGCGTTGAATCAACTACCGGCGGGGGGATCGTGCGGACTTGGTCGAAGGCAGTTCTCGGGGCAATTGTGTTGATCCCGCTGACGGGCTGCGCCCAGGGCCCGACCGGCATCTCGGCGCTGTCCGAGTCTTCCGCTTCCCCTGTTCAACTGCCGGCCCACATCAATGCACCGGCGGAGATGGGCAGCAATGTTGTCCTCTTGGCCGAAAAGAACGGTTACGCCTTCTACGCTGCCGATGAGGTATCCGGCGGCGCTTGCGCCGCTGTCGTCAGTACGGAAGACCGATCTGACTGGGTCGTAGGCTGCGGAGGGCCCCCGCCGGCCGGTATGAAAGGTGCGGGGCTCAGTCCGGTCGTTCACGTTGGAGGCCCGGGTGGCGTCAAGGCGAAGCTGACCCGCGACGGCTACGATGCTGCCGGCGAGCTGTCCAATGGGTGGGAGCTTCTGCACCCAAACCTGTTAGTCGTCGGGCTCTAGCGGGCATGATGGACCCGATCCGGTGCTCAGTCAGCGTTTTAGGCATCCGGCAGTCAGATCGCGAGCACTTATGACTCAGAGAATCGTTTTCGCAGGCATTGCCGCATCCGTCTTCGCGGTGTTCGTGATGCCTTACGTTGCGGCCGTAATTGGAATGGTCCCAAACGGCACCGAGACTTTGCTGATCGTCGCAGGAATCTGGCTTGTCTGTCTGCTAGTGGCCCTTCGGAGGTCACGGCCAACTGGGCCTACTTCGCCTGGTCCGGGTCCCAGTCCGGATCCGAACCGCGACGTCCAGGTCTTTGAGGCTTTGCTCAAGCCCTAGGTGGTTCAGGCCGACCGAGCACATATTTTCGATCAGGTCCCGGGACCAGCCGGCGATCCGGTCCATCGGATTCGGTCCGTTCTCGCGCAGGAAGGCGTCCAGTGACGACTTCTTCTACACCAGGCGGTGCCCGCGTTTCTCCACTACGGGCCCGCGGCTGATGGCTTTCAGGTCATACATGATCCTGGCGTTGACCCCGAGGTAAGCTCCGGCCTCCTAGGCCAGCTGAAGAACCGCGACTTCGCCCTGATGGCGCAGGCCTTCGGCGGCTTCGGCGTGAAGGTGGAGCGCGCTGCCGAACTTCCTCAGTGGGGGGGGGCGAGACCACCCCGAAACACACGCTTTGCACACGCTTTGGCGGGGAACCGACAGGAACTGACGGGATAGGATTAGGGCTTCAAAACCGCATTTTTCCTAGTCAGTTGGGGAAGAGGGATCTCTCGGGAACCGACGGGAAACGCTGTTCCGATAACAGGGGGGTCGCCGGTTCGAATGCGCAGGGGGCTGCGTAATAAAAAGGTCCGATCGCTTGTGATTACAAGGGCACGGATCTTTTTATTCTTCATCTTGAACTGATTTTCTTTGACAAGAAGGATTGAATTGTGTTTTGGGTCGTTTCTTGCTCTTTCCTCCCCTTGCGGTGAGTAAATGGTGAGTCGGAAGCAGTCCAAACCGGCTGAGTCTGGGCGTACACGGGTAGAGTACAAGTGAATCGTTTCTACAGGTGGGGGAAAGATGAAGTTCCGCGCGGTAACCGAAGCAGCAAGCGTGCCCGCCGACCCCGAAGCCGTGTTCGACGAACTACCCCGCGTGACATCGGTGCCCGAATTGTGGCGGCAGCAGAGCGATGTTCTCAGGTTGTATGCCCGGCAGTTTGAAGCGAAGCACGATGTTGCCATTGAACTGCCCACAGGCACCGGCAAGACCCTCGTAGGCCTACTGATTGCCGACTGGAAGCGGA
This sequence comes from Actinomycetota bacterium, assembly GCA_051751385.1. Taxonomy (GTDB): domain Bacteria; phylum Actinomycetota; class Actinomycetes; order Actinomycetales; family Micrococcaceae; genus Crystallibacter. The sequence goes on from JBNJKW010000006.1 coordinate 118,941, forward strand.
GAAAGTATGGGAAGCGAGTTCTTTTCGCATGCCCAACAGTTCAACTGGCTGACCAGGTTTTCAAGGCCGCCGAGAAGCAAAGCATCCCTGTGAGTTTGCTTTCTGGCAGCCACACACAGTGGCAGATGGAAGACGTGGCCCGATATGAGGCTGCGGAAGCAATTGGAGTTGTGACCTATTCTTCCATCTTCAATTCAGCGCCAAAAGTAGGCTCCGTCGGATCCATTATTTTGGATGACGCACATGCTGGAGAGCAGTACGTGGGGAAGTGCTACTCGATTCAAGTTGAGCGTAGGGACGCAATTTGGGCCTCACTTCTCGACGTACTAAAGCCTGCCTTGGATGGCGTCTTCTTCCAGAGGTTGCAGGAGTCTTCACCAAGTGCCGCTGTCCACTCGATGGTCAAGCTGATTGCCCCATCCCGCCACGAAGGCATGGAGCAGGCGCTAGATAAGGCACTTGCCAAGCTTGAATGGGGGACTCCCGCAGCATTCAGCTTCTCTTTGCTCCGTCCGGGGATCAGCTCCTGCTTGGTGTACTTGTCTTGGAACCAAATCTATATCCGGCCGTTCATCTCACCGACAATGGACAACGCAGTCTTTGATGGAGCAGATCAACGCATCTATTTGTCCGCCACGCTAGGCGCCGCTGGAGAGCTCGAGAGGGCCTTCGGGCGCACCAGTATCAGTCGCTTGCACTTGCCCTCACGTGTAGCACAGCCATCGACTCCTGGCGAGTCGCAGCCCACGCCCGAGGAGATGCAGACCGCCGGCGAGCCTAGATCCGGCCGCAGACTTTTTCTCTTTCCGAAACTCGCTGAACCCGGGGAGCTTGACGTTGTCGACGAGGTGCTCTGCCGTAGCGGCAAGGCGCTAATTTTGGCTCCGACTAACGAAGAGGCTGAAGAGGCAGCTGAATACCTGCGGCCGGAAGGGTGGAACATCTTAGGCTCTGCCAAGATCCTGGAGTCTCTCCAAGCATTCTCAGAAGGACACCACGTTCTATTGCCTTTAGCAGGTCGCTACGATGGCTTGGATTTGGCCGACGATGCGTGCAGATTGCTGATCATAGATGGGCTACCTAGCCGCACGCATCTGCAGGAGAAATTCTTGGCAGAAAAGCTACGGGCATCAGCAGCGCTTGCTGAGCGCATTCGAACGCGAATCGTGCAGGGGGCAGGAAGAGCGACTCGTGGCCCCGCGGACCACGCCATCGTCTTGATCCGGAGTGAGGACGTCACTCGCTATTTGTGTCAACGAGACACGCGTGAATCCTTGGGCCTAGAAATGCAGGCCGAAATCGCATTTGGCTTGAGGAACAGCACCGGAGCCACGGCTAGTGACATTGTGGAGGCGGCCGAGGTTTTCTTGGAACATGGGAAGGAATGGCGTCAAGGTGCGGAACCTTTGCTCCTCCAAGCTCGCCGGAAAATGGAAAGGAAGTTGCCGGAAGGAACCGCTCAACTGGGAAGAGCTGCAGAGCATGAAGTCACAGCAGCGGCCATGGCATGGCGACACGACTACGCCAACGCTTCCAAAGAGGCCGGGCAAGCTGCAGCTGCCCTAAGCGGCGTCGAATCGTTGCGTTCATACCGCTCCTTTTGGTTCTACCTCGCGTTTGTTTGGGCGGAGGCTGCTGCGGCGCGTGGAGAACAGTCGCTGAGTATCGCCCAGGCGTACTACCAGCAAGCCGAGAAGGCTTCGTCCCGAACTAGTTGGCTGCGTGAGACCGATCGCGGGACCTTGGACCTTCCCGAAGCTGCCATCGACACCCCTGCCGTTAGGGGCGTCTCAGAGATGCTGCTGACTAAGAAGCGTCGGCAGATTGATAGACAAATCGAAGAGATGCTCGCCGGCCTGGCCGAAACTGATCATCGGAAAGTGGAGCCCGCGTTGACCCACTTGGGCCAGCTTTTGGGCGCTCGTGCATGGAAGCCCAAACAGCACGGACGCTGCGATTCAGCGTGGGTCTGGGACGGTGCATTGTGGATCACTGTTGAGGCGAAGACTGAACATCGTGCAGACGGGGAATTCCCGTTGGCTGACGTCCGAAAGGTGATGACCCAGCTCAGTAGCCTTGAGAAGGATCTAGGCGTCAAGCGCCCCCTTGGCTCTATTTCTGTCGCGGTCTCTCCCAAGATTGCCATCAGCTCAGACACGGCAGCGGCGGCACACCATGACATGTATCTCGTGCAGCCGGCAGACTTGGAAGCACTTGGCATCCGCGTCCAAGCTGCGTGGGAAGACCTGTATGCCAAAACGAGCGGGCTGACTGGAACAGAGCTTGAGAAGGCCGTGCGACGAATCCTGGCGGACTATCAAGTGTTGCCTACCCATGTGTCCGAAGACTTCAGAAAAATACCGATGTCCACCTAGATGACCGGTTGCGCCGGGTGTAGCCATTGCGGACGGCCTTACACAATGCGGGTTCCCGCAACGGTTCCCAACCCCAACGGTGAGCCCTTACCTCGCGGAGGCCACCGCCGACGTAAAACTTCGGGTAACCGTCTTTGGTGAGCATCCCTGTCCAGTTCCAATAACCGTTGTCTGCCGGACTGATGCGCGCCGCGAACCGCTGAATGAGTGGCATCCGCCGGGTAGTGGTCAGTTCCGCCGTGCCCTTGTCCCGATGCCTCTTATAGTGCACGGTGCCTTTGGCCGCAGCGGTGACTTCGCAGCCTTAGCTTTGCAGGTCACGGTCAGGCGCGGCGCATGTGTCGGTAGGTCCGTAGTGCCGTACTCAAGAGACGAGTTGGTGACGGACATCTGCCCGACATCACCGGCTAAGGACGGCAATGGGGCCTCATCGCCATCCCCGAGACAGAAAAGCAGCCACGATGCCGCCGCCGATGAAGGCGGCTATAGCAATTGCCGTGGTGCTTGCGTTTGCAGTGGGCAACACTGCAACGGCGCACACTCACCAGTGTCGATGCGGAACCGTCACCGTCACTCGGTGACGGTTGGGAGCTCAAAATTCCGATACGGGTTGTTCCGGCCGGGGCCAACGACGTTCTGTCGAGGATGCTCGCCCTCGTGGTGAGTTTTGCACAGTCCCGTGGCCTTTATCTGGGCCAGCCGGGTGCAGTTATCGCTTCCCAGGACTCCAGGGCCTGGGCAGGGTTGTGAGCGCCAGTTCGAGTTCTTGTTCTCGTCCGCCTGTGGCATTTGTCCTCCTCGTTGATCGATGGGACGAACAACCCCGGTCAGGACCGGAGCGAGGACGAGGTCTTAGGTTGTCACCTCAGTAGAATCAGGGCACAAATATCACCCTGCGGGAGGAACAGGATGTCTAAACAACCTGCGGCGCCAGCTCGACGGTTCCTAAAACTCTCCGACGTCGCGGAGGAGCTGAACATCTCCCAAGCCCAGGCCTACTCATTAGTCCGCTCTGGCGACCTGCCCGCCATCCAGATCGGCGGCAGAAACCAATGGCGAGTCGAGACCCTGGTCTTAGAGCAGTACATTGCAGACGCCTACCGTGCCACCGCAGACATCATCGCCCGGGGGCTGCCCGACAATGCGCCGGCTGATGAGTAGTCGGGCTTTCTGCAAGTGAGATAGGCCCCGCGGCGTGCTGAACGGGATGGCACTTGCCTTTGGGGCGCTTGGGTAGGCTACATCCAATGCGGTAACCTTTAACCAGAACTTAGGCCTCGAGTCCTCTCTGACCTGGCATCGTAACAGCAGGCGCTGCACCCGGGAGCGTACGGCGGTGGGGGTGAGGCCCACGGCGGCGGCAAGGTCCCGGTAGCTGGTCCGACCGTCCTGCTGCAGGATCTCGATGAGCTGGGTATCCACGTGGTCGATACTGACTTCGCCGGCGTACTGCGAGATGAAGAAGCCCTTGACCACGCGCGTGTAGACCAGTGTGTCGATGTAGGCGACGTTTGGGTGTTCGCGGAGCTGGGTGAGCACCGCGTGCAGTTCGTCGTGGGTGGCCACGCGGATTTCGGCGATCAGATCATGGGTGCCGCCGACCGCGGAGACCAGCACCGCCTCCGGTGATTCGGCCAGCCGCTGGGCAATCTGCCGGACCGGCCCGGACGCCACCACGGAGACGTGCGCGATCACGTGCTGGGCCCAGGAACGCCGGGTCCACCGCGGCCACCACCCGGACGGTCTGGCTGTCCAGCAGTTCCCGCAGCCGGGCGGAGACCGTGACCCCCGGCAGCCAGAGTGGCACCTGTCAGCGAATTGTAAAAGCGAAATTTTGAATTCGACGTTGAATTCAACATTCCGTGTGAGTCGTCCCGTACTCCAGTTGCGACGTTTAAGTGCCAGAATGCATGTATGGTCGATGACTCTGGAAAAGTGATGGGACTGAGCAGGGCGGTGCGACCGTCTGTCCAGCCGATGTATGAGGCAGCTGAACGTTGGAGGGACGAAAGCCTCGTTGGCGACCGAAGTCTGTTCTCCGGGGCGGAGATCGATGGCGTACGTGCGGCCCGTGAGCTGATCGAGGGCTTCGTCGATCAACCAGATCTGGGTGCCGGAACGTTCATTAGCAAATTGCGGTCCCAACTGTCAGAAGCTGGTCCAGAGGCAGTGCAAACGGCAGCCGAACTTCTGTTCGTGCACTTCTTGATCATGAGCACTGCCGCTATGAAGGGCGAAAAGAAGCGCGAGCAGGTTAACCAGGTGGTCGCGTTCCGCGACCAAGGGACGAGCCGGATCCCCAGTGATCTTGAATCAGCACTTTTCGCGGGAGTCGCCAACCCGGGCACCGCTTACAACACGTACCGCTGGAAGATGTTTGGTTACCTGATTCGGATCGTGGTCCGTTTCAAAGATCTGTCTCCGGACGTACGGAGCGCCGCAGTGGAAAATTTGGACGCATTTCGTAAAGTTACCGCCGACATCGACGTCCAATCTGCATGGAGTCAGCAATTTGCACTAGAGCATTTACTCTTCCCCGATGAGGCTCCAGCCATCGTAAGTCGAGACGACCGCTCACGGATTGTTGCCGCGTTTGCGCCCGAGTCACAGCAACTGCAAATTGAAGAACTTGTTTCCGGGCTGGAGCCGAACGTCGAATACGGCGGGCGCCAGGCCGTCAACTTCTACCGAACGCCCTATCGGCATCGCTGGCAGGGTGTCAACGGGAAGCTTCAGACCTACATTGAATGGGCGAGACTAGTTCTTAACCGCGAAGACTTCACGTCGGAAGAGATGGATTGGAAATACGCACGGGCGCAGGAAATTTCGGCAGCTTCGCGTGCCATCCTTGATGGGAAGGAGCTGCATCCCCACGTGAAGCGGATCTTTAGAACGGCCGATCTGGTCGATTTTCGCGTAGCAAGTGATTTCACGGACTGGGCCCTCAAGAACCCTCGCCGTTTCCGAGAAGGGTTGAGTGCCCTCCACGCCTCCCCGGGGCCAGCGGGAATTGACGCATTTCTCCACCAGATTCCGTCCAATGAGTTTGCATCTATCGGGGCCAGGCTGAGCGTTGCATCCCTCCTTCTCTTTGCCATTGACCCGGAAAATATGCCACCTTGGCGAGCAGAGCCCGCTAAGGTGACGATCCGCTTGACCAACGGAAATACGGCGCAGCAGAGCGCGACCGCTGGAGAGCACTATCTTGAATTTCTGGAACGCCTCGACACCGTCATCGACGTCCTACGCGAAGTCGATGGTTTGAGCATCAGCAGGCTCGAAGCCCAAGGGGCGGCGTGGCTTATGGCTAAGTCGGACATGCACGGCCTGCCGGAGGCGCAGAGACGCGCCTTTATCGAGTGGCGTGATGGCAAAGGCACCGCAGGGCCCCAAGAACTCGCTGCCACATCAGCTCCCACGCTTGAACCTGATCTCCGAGTTGCTCCAAGCGCCAACGCGGCCATGAGCGTAGAAGACCTTGCTCGGAAACTGCACTTTGATGATGACGGAGTTAACTGGCTGCAGGAAGCCGTGGAACTCCTGAAGCGCAAGGGACAGGTCATTCTGCAAGGGCCCCCCGGGACAGGAAAAACGTACATCGCACGCCGGCTCGCTGAATTTGTTAGCGGTGCTGACGACGTCGTGCTTACGCAGTTCCATCCCGGAACGACGTACGAGGACTTCATCCAAGGTCTGCGACCGGACCCGGCCAACCCTAGTGCCTTCACTCTGGTCGATGGTCCTTTTCTCAAAGCCGCCCGAGTTGCGGAGGACCATCCCGAGAAAACCGTCGTCGTCGTCATTGATGAAATCAACCGTGGCAACATTCCGGCCATATTCGGCGAGCTGTATTTCTTGCTCGAATATCGGGATCAAACCATGACACTCAACTATGGAGGACTGTTCCGGCTCCCCAGGAACCTCCTGGTCATTGGAACCATGAACACGGCTGATCGCTCTATCACCGCGCTCGACGCTGCCTTGCGGCGGCGCTTTTTTGTTCTGGACCTACGTCCTGGAGAGGTCCCAGTTGACGGGATGTTGCGCACATACTTGAGAGCGGAAGAAGGAGAACCGTGGTTGGCCGACTTACTCGACACGGCCAACAGTCTAATTTCTGACCGTGATCAGCACATCGGTCCAAGCCACCTTATGGTCCCAGAAGAGGTTGATGCGCGCCGATCATGGACCTATTCCGTCCTCCCCACCCTTCAGGAGCTTTATTACAACAGTCCCGACAGGTGGCAGGACTTTGACTTCGACTCTCTGAAGGGCAAGGTCCGCGGGATTGCATCAGATGCTGCAGCTGACTGAATGGCGTCGCTCGGAACCTCTGTTCCTGACTTATTCGGAACGTCGCGTCCTTGAACGGCACTTTGAGGCCAAAATCGCAGCCGATAGGGATCCAGAGCTGGTTCGTGTCACAGCTGGAAGCGTGATCGGTTCGTTCACGGTGGACACCAGAACAATCACAGTGTCTCCCAAGATCCCCATTGACCGGGTCCTATTCATGACTGCCTTCGTGGCCGACCCGTACCGCTGGCAGACCGAGCTGGCCTCTTTGGGTCGCACAAATGACCTCGTACTCGGTTTGACGAGGCTCTTCATCCGTAGCGCTGACAGTGCCTTAGGCAGGGGGCTCTTACGCGCCTACCGAGAGCTACGTGCTGACCTGCCCTATGTCCGCGGTCGGGTCGAGTGGCAACGCCAAGCAAGAAGGGCTTTGCCAGTTCCGCTGGCGTTGGCATACAAGGTCCACGACGACAATGTGACTGAGAATAAGATCGTCAGGGCCGCTCTGGCAGTACTTCGTCGCCTAGTCGGGGCGTCGTTCGAGGATGACGTGCTCATGGGCTTGAATAGACTATGGACGCAATTTCGCGAGTTCGACGTCCTTCGCGATCCGTTGACCGCGCTGAACCGCCTATCCTGGACACGGCACAATGAACACTATCGCCCTCTCCTGGATCTGTGCCGGGTGGTGCTCGAAAACGACATGCCTGAACTCGAGACTGGCCAAGTGCCGGTTACTGGGTTCACGATGAACATGCCAGACCTTTTTGAACGGTTCGTCCGCCGCGCGCTTGAACACTACTCAGGCCTCTCGATTAGCACTCCCGAGGGGCGCACACTGACGTTGGATATCGCAGATCGAGTGGACCTCCATCCGGACTTGGCTGCACGCAATGAAAAGGGCTGGGCGTTGGTCGGCGACGTGAAATACAAGAGAGACGAGGGCCGCGGGAAAAACGCCGACCTATATCAGTTGCTTGCATATGCAATCGCTGCTCAGGTGGCCGAGGCAACGCTGATATACGCTGACGGCCCGGTGGAGCCCACAGATATTTTTGTGAGGTACGCGGACGTCAACCTGCACGTGCTGAGGTTAGACCTCCGTGAATCGCCCGCGCACGTGCTGTCACAACTGGCCAGCATCGCGCATCTCATTGGAACCGGACGAATGGAAGCAGCTACTTCCTAACGATCTAGTGGGTAATCGGCCGATTAGCGATTAGGTCAGAGCTGCCTTCTCCAACGCCTCAGCGGAGGTGCCCACCGAGACGGGCAGCACCGTCGTGAGCGGTTGTTCGAAGGAGCAGCAACCAGTTCTCCATGGCCGTAAACGCTTTTCGGCAACTGCACTGCAGAGGCCGCGCGCGACGGTCTGAGGCGCGTTCGCCCCCGGACAGACCGATCCGCACTCGGCGCTGGGCATCTCCACGCTGGCCGGGCTGCTGGGTACCAAGCACGCGATGGAGGTGCACGGCATCGCCGGCATCCTCCGCTACACCGGCGGGCCGGCGGAGAAGGTGCAGGGCTCCAAGGTGGTGCACGGGCTGCGCGGCTACTACGACGGCGTGGACGCGCTTGTCAGCTACCACCCCTCTACATGCTGCCACTGTGCAACACCGCCCGCTGGGACACACATTGCGGCAGCTACTACTCCAAGGTTATTCGTTCGTTTGCGACGGGTCGGAGACCTGGCAGCTCTCGGCCAACCCGAACTCGCCGATTCCGGCGTCCAACTCGGCGGCCCGCGCCCCGGGCGCGAACATGGCGCTGATGCAGATGTACACCAGCTCGCGGATGACGCCATGTTTGGATTACCTGCCTAGGCAAAGGGCACTCAGAAAATAGCTCCGAGCCCGAGAATGCCGCTTGGCGTATGCAATTGATTAGACTGCTCGCGTACTCTGCATGATTCTGCCTTCTTCAGGCTGGGATTCGAGGTCCTGACAATAGAAGTCCAACTGCAAGTGTGAAAACTGGATGCCATACACGTAGTCTTGAATTATGTTGGACGATATCCGCGTGACGCGCGGTGGCCTATATGCGACCCTATCAACTCTTGTACAAGCGGAAGACGAACCTCGCCCAGATCCTTCGACGACTCTTACTGCGTCTATCGAAACCATAGACAATGATCGGGCCGTAGGCGCTTCAACAGGGTTCACGGGCTTACCCCTTCCGTGACACTCAGCGTCATAGTGGGCCAGCTGTCAGATCCCCACGTTCAATCAGTTATTCGGCATGTTGATGGCCAGGTGGTGGTTTTCGACGCCGCTTCGCTCTCGGATTTTCCCTTCGAATTCTATGAAAGCGCTCTGACACTCCCAGATACCAAGGGAAGGGCAGTCACGATCTCCCCGGGGCAGCATGCGCGCGGTTGGATCAGGCGCATTTCGCCGGCCGACTGGATGACAGGCGTACCAGGGGAATCGCAAGAAGCGGCCATCAAAGCATCCTGGATTACGCTGTTGACTGCCGTCATCCGGACCTCCGGGGTGCAGTGGCTTTCTGACATCGATCAAATCGTTCGGGCAGAAAACAAGCTCGTCGTTGATGCCTGTGCCCGACGCCTGAAGGTGCCCATGCCGCGAACCGTTGTCTCGAACCGAGTTGACCCCGTGCAGGCTCACCTAGGGGATGTAGCGATTGCGAAGACGTTAGGTCCGGGTCACTACATCGGTGTGGACGGGGCATACACCGTGTTCGCGCAAGCGGTAAGCAGCCGCGATCTCAGCCATGTTGACATCGCGATTGCGCCCTTCATGTTTCAGGAACGTCTTCAGGCATTGAGGCATCTTCGAATTGTGACTGTTGCAGACTCCGTATGGGGGGCTGCGTTGGAGAACCAGGGGCTTCCTGATGATTGGAGGGCGCAACCTGAGGCCCATCATTCCTTCGAAGCCGTCCGCCTAGACAGTGCTGTGCAACGGATGGCGTCCTCTATCGCTTCCGACCTGTCTCTGGGGTATACGAGCCAAGATTGGATTGAAACTATCGATGGGTTCTTTCTCTTAGACGTCAACCCCGGCGGCCAATGGATGTTCCTTCCCACACCATCGGCGGATGCTGCTTCCCGAGAAATCGCGAGATGGCTCAGTGAGCGCTAGGAAGACGGAGGCTCAAGGGTTACCGAATTGGTGGGAGGAGACCAAACAAGAAGCCATTGTCTACATGGACCATGTTTTGGGCTTGCTGCCGGGAAGAAATGTACACTATTTCGCGGTAGACCAAGGCAAACCCGGAGACATGGCCGGATGGGACGCAACCGATAAGATCCTCCTTATTGAGCAGGGGCGGATTCAGCTGGAGAGGCAGCGTCAGGATCTTGAGAACATCAGGCAGCGGGCTCAGTTTCTTTTCACAACGACGCTCGGCACTATCGGCCTTGTTTCTCTGGGATTCCCGCAGCTAGCGACTCATTCGGGGGCATTGATCCTTTGGTTTCTAGGCGTGACGGTCCTTGTGATGGCGATGCTTGGTGCAGCCGGAGTAGTAGTAGCTAAGAAACTTCTAAGAGAGATACATACAAGTCTTCTTTCGATGCAGGCCAGCCCCTTGTACGATGCGTTAGCCATAGCATACGCAGGATCCATTAGTCAAGGTGAGAATACCGTGGCTACACAGATTACGGTCTTTCGTGACGCAGTTTTCTGTCTTATCGTCGGGCTTCTGCTAGTCGGAGCGTCATGGGTTGTTCAAATGTAGAAACAAATGTGGTCCAGAGTTTTTCGCCTAGCCTGGATTCTTTTCTATAACACCCTGACTGCCCGTGCCTCGGACACGTTCAAGTGATTCACTCCCTAACGGTGATGTAACCTCCCCCCCCCAGTATCAAGGCGGAAGGGTAAGCTCTTGTTGTGTGCTTGAATGACGATGAGTTGCGTCGAGAAATTTTAGTGCTTGCTGATATGTGGTTCAGTCAGGACGCACCGTCAGTGGACGTGGAACTCCACGACGTGGATGCCTTCCTGAACTGTGTTGGTTACGCCACTGCGGCAGCGGAGTGTGTCCTTGCGTATCTCGATGTTGACCCTGATAACCGAATACCCATGGGTATTCTGGCTCGCTCCCTGTATGAGCTTGGTCTCACGTGTGTGTGGCTGTCACTTACTGGTGCCAATGGGTTCAGCGCCTTAGTTTATGAAAGCCAACGCCAAAACAAAGCATTAGCTGGGGAGTTTGAGGAAACACGCTTAAACGGGGTGCTACGTCAAAGTGCTGACCGCGTTCTGAACCAAGAGCTACCCCGCAAGCCGAGCCTCGCCGACACAGCGCGAAATATCGATCGTGTGATGGACTCGCTGGAGGCCGGGGATACCAACCTCTACGCGATCTATCGAATGTACAGCAGGTACGCCCATGCGTCATTGGACGTCGCCAATAGCTACATTTCGGCTGATCGACACGGGGCACTTCGTTTGCAAATCCCGGGGCGTTACAAGGCGATGAACGAGCATCTGGGGACGGCGGTAGCTCCTTTCGTGTGGGCGGTGAACGCAGTCAACAAGATGCATTCAGCTCAACCTTTTTCGACTCAGCTAGAAAAGCTAAAGGTAGCGCTAGGTACCGGAATAGATTTTGCGCTCAAAAAGTAGGTGCTAGGCCGGCTTTCAGCTGAGTGTTTTCGATATTGAGTTGGCTCCTCATCATTGTCCTATCGCCCAGAACCGTCAATCAGGGCAAAGTTAATCCAGCTTTGCTCTTTGGAGAGGCGTGTCCTATGAGATACGACGCGCGTAGTCCTCTTTGACGACTTCGAGGTGGAGCCAGGAGTCGGTGCGGCTGACGGCGGGGAGGCTGCGGATTTCTTCTAGTTGGGCGAGGAGGTCGCGGGGGGACTGGGCCGCGAGGGTGGCGATGGCGTCGAAGCGGCCAACGGTTTGGGCGACGAACTCCACGTGCGATGAGCTGCGCAGGAGTTCGAGGGCGGCATCGTTGTCGCCGGAGAGGTTCAGGCCGACGCCCATGGAGAGCTGCCGGCCGCCGGCGCCGCGGGATTCCACGGCGCTGATCCGGATGATCCGGGCGTCGAGCAGCCTTTGCACCCGGGAGCGCACGGCGGTGGGCGTGAGGCCCACGGCGGCGGCGAGGTCCCGGTAACTGGTCCGGCCGTCCTGCTGCAGGATCTCGATGAGCTGGGTGTCTACGTGGTCGATGGTGACCTCGCCGGCGTACTGCGAGATGAAGAAGCCCTTGACCACTCGTGTGTAGACCAGCGTGTCGATGTAGGCGACGTTGGGGTGCTCGCGGAGCTGGGTGAGCACGGCGTGCAGTTCGTCATGGGTGGCGACGCGGATCTCGGCGACCAGGTCATGCGTGCCGCCGACCGCGGAAACGAGCACGGCTTCCGGCCAGTCGGCCAGTCGTTTGGCAATATTGCGCACCGGCCCGGACGCCACTACGGAGACGTGGGCGATCACGTGCTGGCCGAGGAACGCCGGGTCCACGGCTGCCACCACCCGCACGGTATGGGTGTCCAACAGCTCCCGCAACCGGGCGGAGACCGTGGCCCGGGGCAGGCCGAGATCCCGCGCCAGGTCCTGATAGCTGGCCCGGCCCTCCTGCTGGAGGGCGCGGACAAGCTTTGTGTCGATCGTTTCGCCGTTGTCCGCCAAAGTTTCCTTAACCTCCCAAGTGAGCACCGCCGCCGTCAATTATCCAGTGATGCAGCCCACATGCAAGCATTTCCGGAAAATGATGCGCCAGAACCCGCGCAAAACTGAACTCAACGGTGCGTAACGCAAAATTTCTGCTCTTGTCGGATCTTGGCCGCCGCCCTACAGTTGCATGGATCACACCGGCACTCATGCCTATCTTCAAGGTGGAAGACCATGTCACACACTTCAGCAACCCGGCCGCAGTTCAGCCACGCCCGGGCCCGCCGCGCGGGATTCGCGGCCTTCGTCGGCACCGCCATTGAGTGGTACGACTTCTACATCTACGCAACGGCCGCCGCCCTGGTGTTCGGCCCCATCTTCTTCCCGGAGGCGGACCGGCTGGCCGGCATCGCCGCGGCCTTCGCCACCTACGCGGTCGGCTTCCTGGTCCGGCCGCTGGGCGGCGTCATCTTCGGGCACATCGGCGACAAGTTCGGCCGGCGCCCGTCACTGGTGATCACACTGCTGGTGATGGGCCTGTCCACCGTGTTCGTGGGCCTGCTGCCCACGTACGAGAACATCGGTGCGATGGCCCCCGTGCTGCTGGTGGTGCTGCGCGTGCTGCAGGGCCTGGCCGTGGGCGGCGAGTGGGGCGGCGCCGTGCTGATGGCGGTGGAGCACTCGCCGGAGAAGTACAAGACGTTCTACGGCGGCTTCGCCCAGCTGGGCAACCCGGCCGGTGCGCTGGGCGCCACGCTGATCTTCGGCATCCTGTCCGCGCAGGGCGAGACGTTCCTGGTGGACGGCGGCTGGCGCATCCCGTTCCTGCTGTCCGTTGTGCTGATCGCCGTGGGCTTCTGGGTCCGCTACCGGGTGGAGGAATCCCCGGTCTTCGAGGACAAGGTGGAAGGCAAGGAGCAGTCCGTCCCGATCAAGTACGCGCTGCGCAATAACTGGAAGCCGATCCTGATCGGCATCGGCCTGCTGCCGATCTCCACCGGCGGCTACTACCTGGCCACCACGTTCGCCACCGCCTACGGCACCGACCCGTCGGTGGGACTGAACGAGACGCTGATCCTGAACGCCATGTCCGTGGCCGCCTTCTGCGAGCTGGTCACCTGCCTGGGCATCGCCTGGCTGGGCGACAAGTGGGGCCGCAAGCGCGTGATGGCCATCGGCCTGATCGGCTCCGTGGTGCTCGTCGTGCCGCAGTTCCTGCTGATGTCCACCGGACCGGAATGGCTGATCTTCGTAGCCTTCGCCGTGGTCCGCGTGGCGATGAACTTCACCTACGCCCCGGTGGCCACCATCCTGTCCCAGCTGTTCAAGCCGCAGGCGCGCTACACCTCTATCTCGCTCGCCTACGGCCTGGCCGCCGCCATCTGGGCCGGCCTGTCCCCCCTGGCCGCGACGCTGCTGTGGGACGCGACCGGAACGGTCTGGTCCGTGATCGGGCTGTTCGCCGCGATGGGCGCGCTGGGCCTAGTCTGCCTGGCGATCGCGCCGCAGCACGTTGACGACGACGTGTACGGCGATGCGGCCGGGGCTGCTGGCGGGGGCGGAGCTGAGGGCACCGGCACCGAAGGTATGTGGAAGAAAGAGAGCTTTAAGTAATGCGCAAGCTGAAGACGTTCGACGACGGCACCGACTTCCAGCCGCTGCTGGTCACCGCCGGCACCATCCACACGCTGGATCCCTCCGGCAAGGGAGCGACGGCGATGCTGGTCGCCGGCGGCCGGGTGGCCGCCGTGGGCACCGACGCCGAATGCCGCCAGGCCGCTGCCGGGCTGGGGCTGCGCGAGCCGGAGCACCGGGACCTGGGCGACGCCGTCGTGGTGCCCGGGTTCGTGGACCCGCACGCGCACCCGCTGATGTACGGGCAGATGAAGACCTGGGTGGACTGCGGGCCGGACAAGGCCGGCAGCATCCCGGAGATCGTGGCGCTGCTGCGCGCCGCCGCCGAGACCGCGCCGGCCGGGCAGCCGGTGCGCGGCTACGGCTACGAGCACCGCAACCTGGCCGAGGGCCGGCACCCCAGCCGGCAGGAGCTGGACCAGGTGGCCGCCGACCGCGAGGTCTACCTGATGAACGCCTCTGGCCACGGCGGCGTGGTCAACAGCTACACGCTGGAGCTCAACGGCATCACCCGGGACACCCCCAACCCGGCCGGAGGCGAGTTCTTCCGCGACGCCGACGGCGAATTGACCGGCGAGCTGTCCGACGCCGCCTGCAATATCCTCACCGGCCTCGGCGGCGTGAAGGTGGGCCACCACGGCCCCAACTTCCACCTGGCCGACGCGCCGGACGAGCACCTGCGCCAGCTGGCCGCGGCGCAGCAGGACTTCTTGGCCGGAGGCGTGACCACTGTGGGCGACGCCCAGGTCTCCCGGCGAGAGTTCGACATGTACCTGCGGCTGGCCGAGGCCGACCAGTTGAAGATTCGCTACAGCATGTACTTCCTCTCCCACCTGCTGGAGGAGGGGCTGGAGATCGGCATGACCGGGGCGTTCGGCAACGCGCACCTGAGCTTCGCCGGCTTCAAGTTCTACGCCGACGGAACCCTCGGCGGCTGGACCGCCTACTTCCCGGACGGCTACGTGGGCGACCCCTGCCGCACCGGCCAGCTCTACCACGACCCGGCCGACTACGCCGCGCTGATCCTGAAGGCGCATGCCGCCGGGCTGCAGACCGCGACCCATGCGCAGTCGCCGACCGCGCTGGAGATGGTGATCTCCGCGATCGAGGCCGCGCAGGCCGAGCACCCGGACTCCGACGCCCGGCACCGGATCGAGCACTGCGGCCTGCCGACCCCCGAGCAGATCCGCAGGATGGCCGACGCCGGCATCTTCCCGGTGAACCAGCCGCAGCACTATTACAACTGGGGCGAGGGCGTGACCGCCGCGGTCGGAACCCCGGGGGAGCGGTTCAACCCGCTGGGCGAGTTCATCAACGCCGGCGTGCCGGTGACCCTGAGCTCGGACGCACCGGTGGCCGAGCCGCGTCCGCTGGAAGCGATCCAGGCCGCGGTCACCCGGGTCACCCGGCGCGGCCACAAGCTGGGACCGGACACGCTGAAGATCACGGCCGCAGAGGCGCTGGAGGGGCACACCCTCAACGGCGCCCGAGCGCTGGGCCGCGAGGACGACCTCGGCTCGCTGGCGGTGGGCAAGCGCGCCGACTTCGCCGTGCTCTCCGCCGACCCGTTGGCCGTGGAGCCGGGGACCATCGGGCAGATTCAGGTGCTGCAGACCTGGGTGGGCGGCAAGCCGGCGTTCCAGGCCGAGCAAGGCCGGACCAGCGAACCGGCGCTCGCCGGAGGCGGCCATGTCTGAGCAGGCTCTGTCTGAACAGGCCCAGGGGTTGCCCGCCGTCGAACTTCCCGACGGAGTGGTGGCCGACAACGTGGGCCTGAGCGTGCTGACGCTGCTGCGCAACTACGGGATCGACGCCATCTTCGGTATCCCCGGCACGCACAACCTGGAGTTCTACCGGCACCTGGCCCCGCTGGGCATCCGCGCGGTGACCAGCCGGCACGAACAAGGCGCCGGGTACGGCGCCGACGGCTGGTCGCAGCAGACCGGGCTGCCCGGCGTCGTGATCACCACGTCCGGGCCTGGCCTGCTCAACGCGCTGTCCGCCGCCGGCACCGCGTACTGCGAGTCGCGGCCGCTGATCATCCTGTCCCCGGGCGTGCCCGAGGGCGAGGAGTTCGCGGACGTCGGCGCGCTGCACGAAACCAAGGACGCCACCGGGGCCGCCGGCGCGATCGTGGAGTGGTCGCGCCGGGTCCGTACCGGGACCGAGGCCGCGCAGGCCATCCACGACGCGTTCGAGCTGTTCCGCTACGGGCGCCCGCGGCCGGTGCACATCGAGGTTCCGCTCAACGTGCTCGAAGGCCCGAGCGACTGCCCGGCGGACCTGCTGGAGGCGAAGCCGTCGCGTGAACCGGTGGGCGCCTCGGCGCAGGCCATCTGCAATGCCGCCCAGCTGCTCGCGGAGTCCCGCAGGCCGGTGCTGCTGGCTGGCGGCGGTTCGCTGCGCGCCGGCGACGACCTGCTGCAGCTTGCGGAGGCGTTGGACGCCCCAGTGGTCACCACGCTTAACGGCAAGGGCGCGGTCCCCGAATCGCATCCGCTGGCGCTGGGCTCGGACATCCGGCTGCCCGCCGCGCAGCAGCTCTGCGAGGAGGCCGACGTGCTGCTGGTCATCGGCTCCAAGGTGGGCGAGGCCGAGCTCTGGTTCAACCAGCTGCAGCCGCGCGGCACGGTGATCCGGGTGGACATCCTGCCCGGCCAGATGGCCAAGAACATCGCCGCCGACGTGCCGCTGGTCGGTGACAGCGCCGCCGTCGTGCCCCAGCTGCTCGCCGCACTGCAGGAAAATCAGGACGGCGGTGCCCCGCCCCGGGCGGAGAGCGGCGCTAACCGTGCGGCCCGGCTGCGGCCGGTGCTGCGGGAGGCCGCGCGCGAGCTGGCCCCGCCGCTGGCCGCGCTCGCCGAGCAGGTGGCCTCCGTGCTGCCCGCTGACGCCATCCTCGGCGGTGACTCCTCGCAGGTGACGTACTTCGGCACCGCGAGCTTCGTCCGGCAGGAGCGGCCGCACTCGTTCCTCTATACGCCCGCCTACGCCACCCTGGGCTATGGCCTACCGGCGTCGATCGGCGCCAAGGTGGCCGCGCCGGACCGGCCGGTGGTCTGCGTACTCGGTGACGGCGCGCTGATGTTCGCCGTCCAGGAGCTGGCCACCGCGGTGGAGCAGCGGCTGGACCTGGTGGTGGTCTGCGCGGACAACGGCGGCTACGGCGAGATCCGGCAGAACGAACTGGACCGCGGAATCGCGCCGGTGGGCGTGGACCTTGTCCAGCCCGACTGGGCTGCCCTGGCCACCGCGTTCGGCGGCCACGGCGAACGGATCACGTCCGCCGAGGACTTCGCGCCCGCGCTCGCGGCCGCCATCGACGCCGGGGGAGTGCGCCTGCTGCACGTCCCCACGCACCTGTTCGAAGCTGCCTGACGCCTCCCCGTGCCGCGACGGCGGTGCCGGACTTTCCCCAGCCGAGCACCGCCGTCGTACTTTCCTCTGCACCTTATTAACAGCACCACCCGAAAGGACCAACCCGTGAGCACCACCCAGGAAGCCACCGCCACCGTCCCCGCAGGCCTCGCCGCCGACGCCAAGGCGACCGCGCGGGAGTGGATCGACGCCAACATGGACCGGCTGTCCGAATGGCACCGGCACATCTGGGAGCTCGCGGAGCCGGCCTGGCGCGAATACCGCTCGGCCGCCTGGTACGTGGAGCGGCTGCGCGCCGAGGGCTTCGACGTGGAAGAGGGCAGCGGCGGCATGCCCACCGCGTTCAAGGCCGAGTGGACGCAGGGCAGCGGCGGGCCGGTGCTGCTGACCTACGCCGAGTACGACGCGGTGCCGGGAAACTGCCAGGCCGCGTCCACCGAGGAGACCCCGCGCGACGGTCTGAGCGCCTTCGCCCCCGGCCACACCGACCCGCACTCCGCGCTGGGCATCTCCACGCTGGCCGGACTGCTCGGCACGAAGCATGCCATGGAGGTGCACGGCATCGCCGGCACCCTGCGCTACACCGGCGAACCGGCCGAGAAGGTGCAGGGCTCCAAGGTGGTGCACGGGCTGCGCGGCTACTACGACGGCGTGGACGCGATTGTCAGCTTCCACCCCTTCTACATGCTGCCGCTGTGCAACACCGCCCGCTGGGACACCCAGTGCGGCTCCTACTACTCCAAGGTCTACTCGTTCGTCTGCGACGAGCCGGAGACCTGGCAGCTCTCGGCCAACCCGAACTCGCCGATCCCGGCGTCGCACTCGGCGGCCCGCGCCCCGGGGGCGAACGTGGCGCTGATGCAGATGTACACCAGCTCCCGGGTGATGCAGGACGCCATGCTGCCCAGCTTCGGCGGCTGGAGCCTCTCCGACGCGATCCTCGGCTCCGGGCAGGCGACCGCGGACAACCTGCCGGCACGGATCGCGCAGATCCAGTACTCCTGGCGTTGCCCCACGCTGGAGATGGCCGAGCACGTGCTGGCCGTGCTGGACCGCAACGCCGAGCACGCCGCGGCGATGGCGCACTGCCGGGTGGAGACCACCTGGGTGGCCCGCAACCGCCCCGGCATCACCAACCACGCGCTGGCGCAGGCGCTGTATGACAACCTCGAGGAGGTGGGCGCTCCGGTCTATGGCGACGAAGCCGTGGCCGCCGCGCGTTCCATCCAGTCCGGACTCGGGATCGAGCCGATGGAGAAGCCGTTCCTGGACGAGTGTGAATCGCTGATCTCCCCGCAGGACGCCGAGACCGCGCTGCGCGAGCATCTGGCCCCGTGGCAGAAGAACTGGACCAGCGACGACTACGTGGAGATGACGCACTACGCCCCGACCGTCCGGTTCTACATCTCCCGGCCCGCGCTCAAGCCCGCCCCCGGCAAGGGCGCCTACCCCGGCTGGGTCATGAACGCCCTCGGCGGCATCCCCGCCGCCATCGACCCGACCATCGAGGTGGCCGGCAAGACCATCGCCGGCACTTTCGTGGACATGCTCACCTCGCCGGAGCTGTTGGCCTCGGCCGCGGAGGAGTTCAAGCAGCGCAAGGCCGAGGACCCCACCGAAGCCCTGCTCCCCGCCGACTTCATGCCGCCCACCGGCCTCGCCTGGCCCGACTACTCCCCGGCCGAGGGTGCAGGTTCCGGCGCCGGAGCGGGCGAAAGGACGTGGCACCCGCAAGTGCTGTAATTCGAGGTGCTTAGCGCAGCGCGCTCAGGAGGAGATGGTAACAAGTCTGTATCAGCGGCTCGGACATGGTCTAGGCACCTAGAACAAGATGAAGCTGCAGGGAGACCTTCGGAGGTCTCCCTGCAGCTGTAGCTGGATGTTCGGTTGTGTCAGCGCCAGCGCCAGCGTCAGCGTCAGTTAGTGTGGAGGGTCCCGTCGATCCTGCGGGGCAACAGCCACGGGTTGTCGTCCTGGAGGGCCGGCGGCAAAAACGCCGCCGGGACGTTCTGATAACTGACAGGCCGCTGGAAGCGATAGATGGCCAATGAGCCGACGGACGTTGTTCGACTGTCCGAGGTAGCAGGGAACGGACCCCCGTGGACCATGGTGTGGTTGACTTCCACTCCGGTTGGCCAGCCGTTAAAGAGGATCCGCCCAACCTTGCGTTCCAACACTGGCAGGATGTCACGGACCACTGTGCTGTCAGCTGTTGCCGAGTGAACGGTGGCGGTTAGTTGGCCGTGGAGCCCCTCAAGCGCCTCGCGTAGTTCTGCGGCATCGGCGTACTCGACCAAGAGCGCGGCCGAGCCGAAGACTTCTTCCTGGAGTTCAGGCGACTGCATGAAGTGGCGCACCGTAGTCCGGAAGAGTGCCGGCGCAGGAGCGTTGCGAGTGCTCCCGGGGAGACCGACTGCTAACGCTTCCACTCCGGCGTGGTTAAGGGCTGCGATTCCCTCCTGGTAGGAAGTCGCGATTGCGGGGGACAGCATGGTTTGGCCGTGCGCTCCGGTGAGGGCTGCGGTGGCGCGTTCCAGGAACAGCTGCGATTCCTTTGGAATGAAGACGAGGCCGGGGTTGGTGCAGAATTGGCCCGCTCCCAAAGTCAGCGATCCGAGAAACCCGTCGGCGAGGGACTCGGGATCTGCCTGCATGGCTTCCGGGAGGATAACCACCGGATTGATACTGGACATCTCGGCGTAGACGGGGATGGGTTCCGGCCGGGCCGCCGCTGTGCGCATGAGGTCCGTTCCAGCCGCTTGGGAGCCGGTGAAACCAATGGCTTTGATGGCGGGATGGGCTGCCAATTCCTGGCCGATCGTGCTGCCGGAGCCGAAAAGGATGGAGAAAGTTCCGGCAGGTAGGCCGCTCTTTGAGACAGCCTGCGTTACGGCCTGGCCGACGAGTTCGGCCGTACCGGGGTGGGCATTGTGTGCCTTGACTATCACGGGACAACCGGCCGCTAGGGCTGAGGCCGAATCGCCGCCGGCGGTGGAGAATGCCAAGGGGAAATTGCTGGCACCGAAGACGGCAACGGGCCCCAAGGGAATCTGGCGCTGTCGGACATCTGGTGCCGCTGCGGGAATCCGGTCCCGCTGTGCATGGTCGATCCGGACCTCTTGGTGGGCGCCCAATCGGAGTTCGGCTGCGAACATCCGTAGCTGACCGGTGGTGCGGCCATGCTCGCCCTGCAGCCGGGCCAGCGGTAGCCCGGTTTCCTCATGTGCCCGCTGGACAACTTCATCTTTGATGCTGTCCAGGTTGGCGGCAATAGTTTCAAGGAACGCGGCGCGCTGGTCCGGCGTCGTGTTTCGGTAAGTGTCGAATGCCTCCGCGGCCTGTTTCGCCGCGGCGTCGACGTCTGCAGGGCCGACGAAGGTGAATTCGGGGTCGAGTGTTTGGCCGGTGGCCGGGTTGATGGCCCGGGTACGGCCGTGGGAACCGACGGTGGGTTCGCTGGCAATGATCGATCGTCCGGTGATGGGCATGTTGCTTCTTTCAGTCATGAGGGAAGGTCGGCTGACTTGGATGCGGATCAGGCGGCGAGCCATCCGCCGTCGACATTCAGGAGCTGGCCGGTCACATAGCGGGAAGCGTCTGAGAGCAGGAAGACGGCCATCCCGCCCAGGTCGGCCGGAGTTCCTAGCCGGTCCATCGGAATACGACCCATGACCCGTTCGCGCTGTCCAGGCTGGCTGAACAGGTCTTCGGTCAATTTGGTCTGGAAATAGCCGGGTCCAATGACGTTCGACCGGATCCCAAAACGGGACCACTCCGTTGACAGAATGCGGGCGATACCGACCATGGCTGTCTTGGATGCCACGTACGGTGCGATCCGGGGCAGGGCGATGGTGCTGTTCAGCGAGCCGATGAAGACGTGGGAGCCCGGCCGGTATTCCGCCTGCTGGCGCCTAGCGATGGCCGTGCTGAGGAAGAAGGGAGCCTCGGCATTCATCGTCTGGACGAACCGCCAGTCCTCGGGGGTGACGTCCACGGCGTCCTTGCGGCGTTGGACACCTGCGGCATGTACGACGCCATCGATCGGGCCGCGTTCACTGATGGCGTCGACAAGTTCCGGAATCGCTTCAACGTTCGACAAGTCGGCAGGATGGACAAAGCATTTTGAACGACCGGCACGCCGGGCCAGATCAGCAGTTTCTTCGAGTTGGTCCGCGGAGCGCGCGATGAGCGTAACGCGGGCTCCCGCCAATGCTGCGGACAGGGCCATGCCCTGGCCTAGCCCGCGGCCTGCACCAGTGACAACGATGTGACGTCCTGACAGGCTGAAATCCGATGGCGTGCAGGCGAGGTCTTCCGGGAATGTGGGGTCGGCAGCGACCTGTGTCATGAATTGCTCCTTAGAGGGTGGGGTAAGCGGACGGTGCATTGAGACCGGAGTACAAGCTCCTAGGCACCGCTGCGAGGGTCGAGGAGTTGCTCAGCCGAATCGTAGATGCGAGTGAGGTGATGTAAGGAGGCCTCGCGTGCGGCTGCCGCGTCGCCGGCAAAGATTGCCTCGGCGATCTGCGTATGCTCCGTCATGGTCTGGTTCTGCGCGGCCTCGTAGCCAAGACTCGTTTCGTACACGCGGTGTAGGTATTCGTTGATCGGATTGACGATGTGCACGAAAAACTGGTTGCCGGAGGCCGCCGCAATGGCCTCGTGGAATTCAAGGTCCCATGCAAGGGCCGACACATGGTCATCCCCGGCCGCGGAAAATTCGTTCAGAGCAGTGCGTATCCGGGCTTCGTCTGCCGGCGTCCGCCTTTGGGCGGCCAGTTCCGTCATGCCGACTTCCAGAACCAGACGCATCTCCATCAGGTCCGGGAAGGCGCCGTGCTTCAGTTCAAGCATGAGTTCGAACTGGCGTGAAATCGATGTGCCGTCAAACTCCGCCACAATCATGCCCCTCCCGGGACGAATGTCGACCAGACCGCGCTCGTCGAGAATTCTGCCGGCCTCACGAACCACGCTGCGGCTCACGTCGTATAGATCGGCCAGTTCTGGCTCGGTGGGCAGCTTGTCGCCCGGTTGCAGGCCGTCGGCGATGAGCTTGTTCTTGATCTTTTCGGCGATCTGGTCCGACAAACGGTTTCGTCGATTGCGTGTGGTCCTGGACTGGCTGCGTGGTACTGCCGTGGCCTGGGCGCTGTTACTGGCTACCATCGCGGCAGCTCCCCTCTGCTTGATCTGGAAAAAGGTCCCCTTAAGCGACCCGGCAACGTAGTTCCTCTCCCCGCACAGCGCGGACTGCTTCATCGCTGGCCAACTGCTGGAGATTGCGCAGGGAATCTTCGTCGTAGAAGGCCGCATGGGGTGTAAAGACTACTTCGGGCATCATACGGAGGGGTGAGTCCGCCGGCAGTGGCTCCGGATCCGTGACGTCCAAAACGGCGCCTGCTACTTTTCCGTCTTTGACGGCCGAGGCCAAGGCATCAAGGTCGACAAGGGGGCCGCGCGCTGTGTTGACCAGAACAATGCTTCCCTGAACATGGGCGAAGAAATCCTCGCCGATCATTTGATGGGTTTCCGGCGTGCTCGGTGCATGCAGGGTTACGGCATGGGCTCGTTCGGCCAGATTTTGGAGACCCACCTGCTCGATCCCCAGATTGGCGAAGACGTCGGCGGGGCAGAACGGATCGAAGCCGATAAAGCTAAAGCCGAAAGGTGTGAGCCGCTTGTGCACGGCTTGGGCGATGCGCCCCATCCCCACCAGGCCGACCGTCATGGACCGGAATCCAGGGATCGGACCAACGTCGCCCGGGCGGGTCCAGCCATCGGCCTGAATCCTGTGGTTGTAGAGGGGGATGCGACGTGCCACGGTCAGCAGCGAAGCCACGGCATGATCAGCCACGGTATCTACGCCGTAATCTGGAACATTCGCCACCTGCACGCCGAGTTGGCGCGCCGCGTCCAGGTCTACGTTGTCGTAGCCAATTCCGTACCTGACCACCGTCGCGCCGGGATTCATGCGTTCCAGGACAGCATGGGTGATCGGGGCAAAATTCACTATGGCGACGTCCGCACCCGCAACGGCCTCAGCAGTTTCCTGCTCATTGGTGCAGGCGAAGCAGGCGAAGGCCGCGCCGTTCTTCGCTGCTGCTGCTTCCTCGATCGTGACATCGCGGAACGCGTGATCAGTTACGACAACTCGCTTCATCGCTTCATCTCCCTAGGTGCTTGGTGAGGCCCGGTCCTGCTCGATGTGCAGAGTAATGATCCGGTAACCAGTTGATCACATCATATGATGATTGTATGTTAGCCTGTGACTCCAGTCACGGGAAACCCTGCGGGTTTCTTGAAAAAGACCACGGTAAATGCCGATTAATCTCCGTTCACCTGCATGAAAGGCACGACCATGAACGCCATCGAATCCATCACCGCATCACCCAACGGGCGCCGCCGCGCTCCGAGCTTTAAACCTTGGACCGGCGTAGCGGGTCTGGCGTGCGCAGGTCTGCTGTTGACCGGATGCGGTGGCAAAGCGCCCGCGACAGCAGGGGAGGGAGAGGAAGGGCTCAGCGTCGGAATCTTCGTGGACAACGCCTTCGGCGACGGCGACTTCTTTGACCAGGCAGCCAAGGCACGAGAGACCTTGGAAGCGGACGGTGCCGTCGTCAGCACTTATGAGGGGCAGCTTCAGGCGCAGAACTTTGCACCGTTGCTGCAGGACGCGGCGGATGCGAATGATTTGGTGTTCGTCTTGGGCTTCGAGGCGATCGACGCCATGGTCGATACGGCCGGGCAAAACCCCGACACGACCTTTGTCTTCCTCGACGGCGTGGTGGACAGTCCAGAGGTTGTTTCGGCAGAGTTCCGCACAGCTGAGGGTTGCTTCATGGCAGGTGCACTGGCAGCGACCGTCAACGAAAACGCAGGAAAGGACACCGCCGGCTTCATCGGCGGTATGAATGCTCCCGTGATCCAGAACTGCGAATCGGGCTATGTCCAAGGCGTTGAACACATTGCGGCCGACATGAAGGTTGCAGCCCAATACGTAGGCTCCTTCGTGGATCCCGCCAAGGGCCGCGAGATTGGCTTGGCCTTGAAGAACAAGGGCGCCTACGCGCAGTACGCCTACGCGGGACTTTCCGGTGCGGGCATTTTCGACGCGGCAAAGTCCGGTGTAGAAATCGCACCGATCGGCATCGTCACGGATAAGGGCGCACTTGCTCCGGGCAAAGTCCCCGGCAGCGTGGAAATGAAGGTCAATGCAGTCATTGAGCAGTTGACCGAAGACTTCGAGGCCGGGAACTTGGAGCACGGATCGCAGCAGAGCTACGGCTTTGCAGAAGGCGGTTGGGCGATGGTCTACAACGAGGAGCTCGTTGGTGCCGACAACGTTGCCACGCTGACCGAGTTGGAAAAGAAGATCGCCAGCGGAGAAGTGACCATCGATGTCCAATAACCTAGAGACCAGCCCCGTGCTGGAACTGCAGGGAATCACGAAGACGTTCGGCCCCGTCGTCGCCAATGAAAACGTCAATTTTGATCTTCACCCGGGTGAAATCCACGCCTTGGTGGGCGAGAACGGCGCGGGGAAAACCACGCTGATGCGGATTCTGTTCGGCATGTACCGGCCTAATGCCGGAAGCATCCGGCTCGCCGGCAAAGAAGTCGAGCTCAAGAAGCCCATGGATGCGATTGAGCACGGCATCGGGATGGTCCACCAGCACTTCATGCTGGTTCCGAGCTTCTCGGTCTTGGAGAACATCACCCTCGGGGCCGAGCCCGGCCGCGGCGGGTTGTTTGACCGGGGACAAGCGGAAGATGCGATCAGCGGTCCGATGAAACGGCTGGGTTTGGCCCTGAACCCGAACACGATCACTGGCAGCCTCAACGTGGCAACGCAGCAGAAGCTTGAGATCATGAAGGTTCTCTACCGCGGAGCCAAGATCATCATCCTGGATGAGCCCACTGCAGTCTTGACCCCGCAGGAGACCGACGAGCTCTTCGTCCTGCTGAAGAAACTTGCCGCTGACGGTTCGTCCATCATCTTCATCTCGCACAAACTGCGAGAGGTTTTTGCCGTAGCCGACCGCATCACGGTCCTCCGCAATGGCCGCACCATCAGCACCGCACCTGCCCAAGACCTCGACGCTGCCGCTGTAGTAGCCGCCATGACGGGGCGTAGTGACGTCAACCTGGGACGGATCACCCGAGGCACGCCGAAAGACGACGTCGTCTTGTCGGTTTCCGGTCTCAGCACCGGCAAGTTCGAGCACGATGCTGCGCTGGATTCAATCGGCTTCCACGTCAGGGCGGGGGAAGTAGTCGGGATCGCCGGCGTTGAAGGAAACGGGCAGTCTGCCCTGGCAGAAACGCTCATCGGCACCGCGGTTCCGATCGAGGGGAAGATTGAACTTGCCGGAACCGACCTGTCGAGACTGACGGTCGCCGCGCGCAGGGATTTGGGCCTCTCCTACGTTTCCGAGGACCGCCACCGCGAAGGCATCCCGATCAACGGGTCTGTCCTCGAGGGGCTCGCGGCTGGCCGGCTTCGCAGCCACAAGGGATGGAACGGACTCAGCTACGCCTTCCCGCGCGCGCTGCAGACATGGGGCTCCGACATGATCGGGAAATACGCCATCAGAACGTCTGGCCGCAACGCCAAGTGCCACACCCTCTCGGGTGGCAACCAGCAGAAGATCGTCATGGCTCGGGAACTGGAAGAGCAGCCCAAATGCATCGTGCTGGCACAGCCGACCCGAGGCGTGGACCTTGGCGCCATTGAATTCCTCTATGACCGCATTGCCGAAGCAACGGCGCGTGGCTGCGCGGTGGTGCTGATCTCGGCAGATCTGGACGAGATCCTCCGGCTGTCCGACCGCGTGCTGGTGATGTACGGGGGGCGGATTGTCGCCGAGGAAACGGCGACTGAAACCAGCCGCGAGGAACTCGGTATGCACATGACCGGCGCCAAAGCCTTAGGAGCAGCAGCATGAACACCCAGACCGCTCCGGCACAGAAGTCCGACTCGCCGACGAAGCAGCCGGCACCAGAGCATGACCGGCGACTCCGGGCGAAGTCCCCGGGCGGGCTGGCGGCCAAGCCCTTGGCCCGCCGCTTGATCCAGCCTGCGTTTGTTCTTGTGGCCGGCCTGCTCATGGCCTTGGTGCTGATTTCAGTTCAAGGCTACGAGCCGTTCTCCACTTTGGCGGCCGGGCTCAACTACGCACTGGGTGATCCGGCCAGCATTGCCAGGACCTTGGCGTGGGGGCTGCCGTTGTTTGTCGCCTCGATCGGCGTCTGCTTGGCGTATCGCTCGGGGATGTTCAACATCGGAGCCGAGGGACAGATCTACGCGGGTGCCATGGCAGCCGCCTTGGCCGGTGCTTACATCGGGCCAATGTTCAGTGGCCTCCACCTGCTCCTCTGCCTGGTCTTCGCGGCTGTGGTCGGCGGACTCATCGCGGCAGGTCTGGGATGGCTCCGTGCGGCCTGGGGGGTGGATGAAGTCCTGTCCACCTTGTTATCGAACTACATCATCATGCTGTTCTGCGCCTATCTGGCCACCTCCCCGCTGCGGGATCCCGCACGGCAAAGCGGCACAACCAAAGAAGTGTTCGACACTGCCATGTTTGGCGAAATCATGCCGCGCACCCAGCTGACCTCCGCGCTGTTCGTTGTGATCATCCTCTGCGCCGCTACCTGGTGGCTCAGCGAACGCTCGGTGACCGGCTACCGCTGGCGGATGACCGGCGAGAGTCCGGACTTCGCCGCAGCCTCAGGCATCAGCGTAAAGAAGTCCCGCATCTCATCCATGGCCACGAGTGGTGCCCTGTGCGGTATCGGCGGTGCACTCCTTGTCACGGCGTCCCAAGGCCGCTTCTGGACTGAAATCGGTACAGGCATCGGCTGGGATGCCGTACTGATCGCCTTGATCAGCCGGGCACGTCCCGTACCCGTGATCATCTGGGTGTCCGTGTACTGCATCATGAGGTCCGCGGCGCGCGGCATCGAGCAAGTGTCAACGGTGCCGTCGGAACTCTCGCTGGTCCTCATCTCCGGCATCATCATCGCTGCCGCCGCCCGCGCCGGCATTTTCAGTCAATTTACCGCCCTGAAGCAGCGGTTCGCCCACTTGAAAGGACACTGAGACATGGATTGGATTGATGCCTTTCTCGCTTCGGGGATTCGGTTCACCACACCGATCCTGCTCGCGGCGCTGGCCTGTCTTCCCACCGCTTGGACGAAGGACCTGAATGTTGGGCTCGAAGGTGCCATGCTCTTCGGTGCCTTCTCCGGCGTCGTCATTGGCATGTCCACGGAATCCGGGTTTGCAGCTGTGGGACTCACGGTCCTGATCGGCGCGGCCTGCGGAGCCGTGTTTGGTTACCTCATCACCTATCTGCGGGTGAATGTATTTGTGGCCGGCATCGTCCTGAACGTGTTCGCCGCGGGTGCCACGGTCTACCTGTTGCGATCGATGTTTGGCGTCAAGGGAACACTTAGCGACGATCGAATCCCCGCCATGACGTCGGTCAGCATCCCTGGCATCGACGGTGTCCCGGTGTTGGGGGCTGTCCTGTCAGGCCATTCAATCCTGACCTACGTCAGTTGGGCGATCATCGTTGCCGCAGTACTCGCGGTCCGTTACACGGTCTTGGTCCGGCACTTAAAGGCAGCAGGGGAGCATCCGGCTGCCTTGACCGCGGCGGGCGGCAACGTCACCCGGATGCGCATTCTCGCCCAAGTCTGGTGCTTCGCGCTGTGCGGATTGGCGGGAGTGCAGTTGAGCATGGGCCAGCTCACCCTTTTCACCGAAGGCATGACCAGCGGACTTGGCTTTGTTGCATTGGCAGCCGTCATCTTCTGCCGCGGCAAGGTGCTGCTGCTCGCCCTCATGTCGGTGGGCTTCGGTCTCTCGTCTGCCGTGGCAGTTCAAGTGAACGCATCCGTGATGCCACCCCAGTTCGCCCAGATGATCCCCTACGTGGTCGCGTTTGTGGGCCTCATCATTCTGGCCCGCACGGCCAAGGACGGCGGCATACGCATTGCAACCCCGGTACTGGAGGACTGAAACATGAACGACGAATCACTAACGACCGCCGACGTCGACCTCTTCGAACAGGCGAAGGCCATGCTGACGAAGGCCCATCACGGCGAACGACATCAGGTGGCGGCCGCGGTGCGGACCAGTACCGGAGCCGTCTATCTAGGCCTGCACATCGGCTCCCGCCGCGTGAACGTCTGTGCGGAGTCGTCGGCTATCGCCAACGCGCAGATGGCGGCCGACGCAGACATCACCCAAGTGGTTGCCGTCTGTAAGGACAGCACCGGCCGTGTAGTGGTGACCAACCCCTGCGGCGTCTGCCGGGAGCTCATGGGAACCTACTGCCCTGATGCCGACGTCATCATCGATTTGCGCGGGGCAGTCCGCAAGGTGCCCTCCAAGACCCTAATCCCCGAGCCGTGGATGTTCCCGCATGAGAACAGCTGGACGGTCGGCGACCCGACGAGTGAAGGAAACTGATGGAAAAGCCAACGATTACCGACATCTGCCTGATTACCCGCGACCTGGACGCCTCGATTGCGTTCTACACGGAAAAACTCGGCTACACACTCAAGCACCGGATGCCCGGATTTGCAGACTTCGCCGGCCCGGGCGTCATCCTCGCCCTCTGGGAAGCCAGCAAGATCACCGAGACGACCGGTGTTCCGTCCCAAACGACCGATCCCGCCGGGCACGGCGTCATGCTCGCTGTAAAACTCGATTCGCCTGCCGCAATCGATGCGATGTATGCCGATCTGACCGCTCGCGGCGTGGAGGTTTACTCCCAGCCCGAGGACTACCCCTGGAATGCGCGGTGCCTGTACTTGGCGGGGCCGTGCGGCGAGCTCTGGGAGTTTTTCGCGTGGTACGAGGGCGGAGAGCCCGGCGCCGTCGATGCTGCCGCCGCAGCCGCCGCTTCCTGACTACCCGACACCAAATGACTGGAAAGTAAAGTGAATATTTCTGTTTCCGATCTCCTGCCACTCGACGCGGAGCAAGCCACCCTTATTGGACGCATCTTTGATCCGGAAGCCAATGGCCCGTGCGTCGTCGTCGTCGACGGAACGGACGTTGTAGACATCACCGGCATCGAGCCGACAGTCTCGTCCCTGTTCGAACGTGCCGATTTGCTCGCCGTTGTGAAAAATCTGGGCGGCCGCCGCCGGTGGGCACTGGACGAGATCATTGCAGCCACTGTCGACGCCGACGCGGCCAAGCCGCGACTCCTTGCACCGATCGATCTGCAGGTCATTAAGGCCGCCGGCGTGACCTTCGTCGAGAGCATGCTGGAACGCGTCATCGAAGAAAGAGCCAAGGGGGACGCCAGCCAGGCGGCGGCCATCCGCGACCAGCTGGCCGAAGCCATCGGCGGTGCCATCTCCAGCGTGCAGCCAGGCACGGAGGAAGCAGCGCGGGTCAAGGAGATCCTCAAGGCAGAGGGGCTGTGGTCCCAATACCTAGAAGTCGGGATCGGGCCGGACCCAGAGATCTTCACGAAGGCCCCGGTCCTCTCAGCGGTCGGCAGCGGTGAACCGATTGGGGTGCTGTCCCGGTCCACGTGGAACAACCCAGAACCGGAGGTCGTGCTGGCCGTACGCTCCGACGGCACCGCATTGGGCGCATCATTGGGCAACGACGTTAACCTCCGCGACTTCGAAGGACGTAGCGCGCTACTGCTGACCGAAGCTAAGGACAACAACGCCTCCTGCGCGATCGGGCCGTTCATCCGGCTGTTCGACGATTCGTTCGGAATGGAAGACGTGCGGGAACTCGACATCAACCTGCGGGTGGATGGACCGGATGGATTCACGCTCGACGGGCAGAGCTCGATGAAGAACATCAGCCGGGATCCCGCCAGCCTCATAGAACATGCCTACGGCGACCACCACCAGTATCCCGACGGCTTCGTCCTGTTTACCGGAACCCTGTTCTCGCCGACCCAGGATCGAAAAGCGCCGGGTGCAGGATTCACCCATGAACTTGGCGATACCGTCAACATTTCGAATCCGCGTCTGGGTGCATTGATTAACAAGGTGCAGCATTCTGAAACAGCGCCCCGCTGGGAGTTCGGTATTTGGGCTCTTATCCAGAACCTGCGCCAGCGCTCTCTCCTTTGAACGCCCACCCTTCCCCCAAACGAACACGACAACGAAAGCGAGACTTCGTGTATAAAGTTACGAACCCTGCCACCGGTGCAGTCATCGAAGAATTCCCCACAGCCACCGATGAGCAGATCGCGGAAGCCATCGACCGGGCGCATCAGGGTTACCTGTCTTGGAAGGACGCCCCGGTAGAAACCCGCTCCAAGATCGTCCAGCGGGTTGCCGAGGTCTTCAAGGAGCGCTCGGACGAGTTGGCCGCGATCATCACCCAGGAGATGGGCAAGCGGATCGAAGAAAGCAAGGGCGAGCTCGGCACCGTCTTCGATATCTTTAGCTACTACGCGCAGAGCGGCCAGAAATTGATGGCCGACGAGCCGCTTGAGATCCAAGGCGGCAGCGCCGTGATCCAAAAGCGCCCAGTTGGGGTAATCCTAGGCATCATGCCGTGGAACTACCCGTACTATCAGGTGGCGCGCTTCGTGGCACCGAACCTGATGCTGGGCAATACTATTTTGCTCAAGCACGCCTCCAACTGCCCCAAGTCCGCAGCTGCAATTGAGTCCGTGCTTCGCGAAGCAGGAGTACCCGAGGACGCCTACATCAATATCTACGCCACCAACCAGCAGATCGCTTCGGCGTTGGCAGACAAGCGCATCCAGGGCGTTTCACTGACGGGAAGCGAACGCGCAGGTTCCGCCGTCGCGGCTGAAGCCGGCCGAAACCTCAAGAAGGTGGTCCTTGAACTGGGCGGCTCGGATCCCATGATCATCCTCGATTCCAACAATGTGGATGAGACTGTGGACATGGCAGTCGCAGCGCGGATGGGGAACATGGGCCAGGCCTGCAACGCGCCGAAGCGCATGATCGTCATGGCCGATATTTACGACGAGTTCGTCGAAAAGCTCACTGAGAAGATGGCTGCCTTCGCCCCCGGCGACCCCAGTGATCCGTCGACCACTTTGGCACCGCTGTCCTCGGTCGGGGCGGCCGACGAAGTGGTACGCCAGATCGAGCAGGCAGTGGAACAGGGGGCGACTCTGCGGACGGGCGGATACCGCATCGCTGGCCCGGGTGCCTACGTCCAGCCAGCGGTGCTCACAGATGTCACACCGGAGATGGCGGCCTACCATGAGGAAGTGTTCGGCCCAGCGGCGATAGTCTTCCGCGCCTCCAGCGAGGAAGAAGCCGTGGAATTGGCCAACGATACGGAGTTCGGGCTGGGTTCCGGCGTCTTTAGCGCCGACCCCGAAAGGGCCCGTAGGGTAGGCGACCAGATCGAGGCCGGCATGGTGTACATCAACCAAGCGGGTGGATCGCAGGCAGACCTGCCGTTCGGCGGCATCAAGCGTTCGGGTGTCGGCCGCGAACTCGGTCCGCTCGGCATGGACGAATTCATGAACAAGAAGGTCGTCCGACTTTAGACCGTGACTCGACGCGCGAGACACGCCCTTAAGACGCGCGAGACACCGCCCTTAATATGACGGCAATACGACGGCGCCCGGCCTGCATTAGCAGGGCCGGGCGCCGTACGTGATTCATCGCGCGTGGATTAGCGGGAGGTGTAGCCCGCGTCCGCGTGGATCGTGGTGCCGGTGACATAGGACGAGGCCTCCGAGGCGAGCCAGAGGCTGGCCTCCGCGATTTCGCGGGCATCACCAAAGCGGTTGAGCAGGCTCAACTGCGGCGCGTAGGCCTCCGGGTCGATGCCCATCTCTTCCAGTGCTCCGCGGAGCATCGGGGTGTCGATGGCTCCGGGGGCCACCGAATTGACGCGGATGTTCTCCGGGCCGTTCTCGAGCGCGGCCGCCTTAGTCAGGCCCACCACGCCGTGCTTGGCGGCGATGTAGGCGGGGTTTCCGGGCTGCGGGCGGAGTCCGCTCACCGAGGAGATGTTGATGAGCGATCCGCCGCCGCCCTGGGCACGAAGCTGCTGGATTTCGTACTTGAGACTCAGAGCGACGCCCTGGAGATCAACAGACATGAGGCGGTCCCAGTACTGCTCGTCGAACTCGTGCAGCGGGGCCTGGTCGGGAGTCAGGGCTGCGTTATTCACTGCGACGTCGAGCCGCCCGTACTTCTCGACGGCGGCGGCGACCATGGCCTTGACATCTTCACCCTTGGAGACATCGACCTTGACGAAGAAGGCCTCGCCTCCGGCAGCCATTATGTCGTCAACCACGGACTGGCCCTTGTCTTGATTGAAGTCGGCAACGACAACCTTCGCGCCGGCTTCGGCGAACAGGCGGGCGGTAGCTTCGCCCATGCCTTGCGCTGCGCCTGTCGCAATGGCGACCTTGTCCTGAAGAACCGGGAATGTCATGGCGTCTCCTAAGTTTGAAATCTTCGGGTGGCGGTTCAGCCGTCCCACTTATGACAGCGTCAACCGCCGCACAGGTATTCCATGCATATGCATGATTGTGCGCCACCTGTTGCGGTTCAGGAGGCGGCTGGCAGCAGGTTGAATTGACTAGGGCGTGGGGCACCGTCGTCGCGCTTCGGAGGGAATAAGACGATCGTGGGCGCGAATCCCGGTGCGGGAGTGGGGTCTCCTTATGTGCCGCGCAGTGCATTTGATCCGCCTCGACCTGTTCGGATACTGTTGCGCCGCACATGCCGTAGATAGTTCCGCTGCTGCCCTTCCCTGTCTCGACTTCCTTCGCTAGAGAGTCCTCCCATGCGCTTGGTGTTAAACGTTTTGATGATTCCGGTCCTGGTCGCACTCGCGCTGATGGCGGGTGGGGTTGCCCCGGCGCATGCAGCCACGGCGACGATAACTCTTAGCTCCTCATCGGGTCCGGCAGGAACTTCGGTGACAGTCACCGGCACGGGCTTCACCAAGAAGTCTTCTGGAACTGTCACCGGCGGAACTGAACCGGTCAAGTTCGTCACCAGCGCCTCCGGATACTTCCAAGCCACGCTGGTGATCCCGCCGGCCGAGCAGGCAACCGTGATCGAAGCCAAGGCTGCCGCTACCCGAGCGTCGGCTCCCTTCACGCTCACCTACAGCAGCCCTTCGGTTTCGGAAGAGGAACCTGAACAGCCCCAGCCATCCCCGGCGCCCGCCGCGCCAGGGATCAGCACGGCGCCCCTTCGCTTCGGCCTTGGCACGCCGGGCGGGCCACTGGCCTCCTCGGAAATCGACGCGGCCGCCGCTGTGGTGGGCGAAGCGCCGTCGATCATCCTCTCCTACAAAGACTTCCACCAAGCCCCGCCGATTACTGAACTGGAAGCAGTCCGCTCCCGCGGTGCGGTCACGCTGCTCACCTGGGAGCCATGGACGTGGGGCGGAGGTACCGAGCAGCCCGCCTACTCCCTGGACCGGATCACCGCCGGAGACTTTGACCCATACCTCCGTGAGTGGGGCACGGCTCTGGCACGCTGGGGCCACCCGGTCATGCTGCGTTTCGGTCATGAGATGAACGGCAACTGGTACCCCTGGTCGGAAGGTATCAACGGCAATACGGCAGGAGACTATGCCGCGGCGTGGCGGCACGTCCACGACGTGGTCTCTTCCACCGGGGCCAGGAACGTCACCTGGGTCTGGAACCCCAACGTCCCCTACGCCGGATCCACGCTCCTGGACGGACTTTACCCCGGCGCGGGTTACGTCGACGCCGTTGCCCTCGACGGCTACAACTGGGGAACCTCCGCCGCGTGGAGCACCTGGACGCCGCCCTGGGCGCTCTTCGCGGACGGTCTCGGGCAGCTCCGGTCCCTGGCCCCCGGGAAGCCCATCCTCATTGCCGAGACGTCCTCGGCAGAAGAGGGCGGCTCCAAGGCAACCTGGAACAAGGACCTTGTCTACTACCTGTCCCAGCAGCCCGACATCACCGCGTTGGTCTGGTTCCACTTCAACAAGGAAACCGACTGGCGCATCGACAGCAGCAAAGCCTCCGCCACTGCACTCGCCGAAGCCCTCGCGGTCCGGCCCAAATAGTTAGCCAGCGCCAGCTCCAGAGTCTGTGGATGACGGAGGCGCCACGGTAGCGTGGAGGCGGTATGGCCCGGGCGGTTCGGGCCCCGAGAGGAGAAACATCGTGTCCATTGTCGTCATTAACGCGCTGAAGGTTCCGGAGGGTTCGGGCACCGAACTGGAGTCACGGTTCGCCGCCCGCAAGCATGCGGTTGATTCTGCTCCCGGCTTCGAGGGCTTCCAGCTGCTGCGTCCCGTCGCCGGCGAGGACCGCTACTTCGTCTACACCCAGTGGGCCACCCGCGAGGACTTCGAGAACTGGCGCGACAACAGGGCGCCGCGGGACCACAACAGCGACCAGCGGCCGGTCGCCAGCGGTGCGGATCTGCTTGAGTTCGAGGTTGTCGAACTCAAGGACTAAGCGGCGGGCCGCCGGCTACGGATCAGCCCGGCGAGGCCGCCTAGGATGAGGAAGCCGGCGGCCAGAGTTGCGAGGGCAACGGGGGACACAGGCGCGCGGGCCAGCCCGAAGCCGGCTGACCCCAGCGCCTGGCCGGTTGCCAGTGCGATAAACAGCATGGAGGTTCCGGCTCCGGCGCTGCCGGGCCACACATTGCGTGCCCAGAGGATGAGCACGCCGGACAGGCTCATGTAGCCTGCGCCGAAGACGGCCATGCTGGCATAGGCGGTCCAAGCGCTGCCGGTGGCCACGGATGACGCGACGCCTGCACTGGCCAGCGCCAGTACGCCGGCGAAGAAGCACCATCCGCCCTGCGTGCCCAAGCGATGAACGAGTGCTCCGGTGAGGACGCCGAGGAACCCGCCCAGGCCGAGGGCGATCCATAGCCATCCGGCCTGATCGGTAGCGACGGATTCGGCGTCGGTGAGCAGCAACGGGCCGAATGTCCAGATCAAGGCTGAGCCGGCACCGGCAATGATCGCTGCCACGCTTGGAATGACAAGTAGGCGCCACGGTCCAAGTTGAGGCCCGCGGCTCGACCTCCGCTCTGGGTCAGTGCGGTCGGAGTTCCCAAGATCAGCCCGTGCCCGGGCGGAGTACCAGACTGCCACCGCCGTCGTCGCGCATGCCAGCCCCATGAGTACCCATGCCGAACCGACTGACGCCGCTGCCGAGGCCACCAACCCGGCGCCGATCACTCCGACCGCCGTTCCCGAGTTCACCAGCGACTGCGCCGTAGCGGAGGCGCGAGGCGGGACCGCCGCGTCAATCACCGGGACCAAGGCCGGAGAGGCGAAGCCGCCGCCCATTCCACCGATGAAGACGGCCACTACGAACGTCGTTGGCGACGAGGCAGCGGCGACCCCCAGGCACCCAACAGCAGCGGTGGCCCCGGCGAGCAGCAGGCCGGCACGAGGGGCGCGATCAACAAATCGCGCGGCTGCCAGCGCAGCCAGCGAATACGAGGTGAACTGCGCTGCGGCTGCCCAGCCGAGGACCTCCGTGAGTTCCGGCCGCTGCAGGGCCAGGAGCGGGGCGAAGAGGCCGACTCCAAAGCGGGCCATGCCGTAGGTTGCGGCGATCAACAGCATCCCGGCGAAAGCCACCCCGAGACCGGTCGTCGGGGCATTGCGGCCGATAGTTTCCTTGCTCATCCCGCCTCCGACCGCATAACGATCGTTACACCATAACGAGCGTTATACTAGACCCGTGACCGACCCTTTGAATACCCGGGACCGCATCCTGAACTCCGCTGAGGAGTTGTTCTTCCAGCAAGGCATCGCCGTAACCGGCGTGGACCGGGTTGCGGCAACCGCCGGAGTGGCGATCGTGACGCTCTACAAACACTTCGGCTCCAAGGACAACCTGCTGCGCGAAGTGCTCGCACGGCGGCTGGAGACCTGGACCAAGCACTGGGACGAAGCGATCGCGCGTGCCGCCACAGCGGAGGACCGGTTGCTGGCAGTCTTCGACGCCATTGAAACCTTCCGGGCCTCGGCCAATCAGACCCAGTGGTGCAGCTTCCTGGCCACTGCGTCGGAGCGCCCCGCGCCGACGGGCGACCAAGACGACCCGGTGTTCGAGTTGATCCGCCAGGACACGCAAATGATCACCGAACGGCTGACAAGGCTGGCGAAGGAGGCAAGCTGCCCGGAGCCGGCCACGGTTTCCGCGGTCCTGCTGCTCCTCTACAACGGAGTGCTCAGCAGCCGTCTCCGCGGCGAACCCAGCAACCCAGTGGCGCACGCGCGCACTGTGGGGCGCTCGATCATGCGAGCTGGCGTCGGGCAGCCCCACGCGGTCCGGTCCTAGTGAGGGGGTCGGGCCGTATCTAGAGTTCCTTCGCACGCCGGAGACCAATTCGGTGTGCGGCCGATTGCACCTTGACCTGAAGTCGTACCCCGGGGACGGCCAAGCGGCCGAGGTGGACCGGCTTCGCGCTCTGGGCGCCACGGACGCGGACGTCGGCCAGGGTGACGTGCCATGGGTGTGCCTCGCCGACGCCCAGGGCAACGAGTTCTGCGTCCTCACCCCCGGCTGAGCCAAGGGTGAGGGTGAGGGCCTACTTCCGGGTCTTCGCCACCGCGCGAAGTACCACCGCGGCCGCACCCCCGGCGAGCACCCAGGGGGCTGCGACGATGATCGGATCCAGCCACTGATGCTTCACATCGGCGCGGTGGTGGCCGAAGCGCGAGCTGATGCCCTTGTGCCCGAATTCGCTCAGGACGCCGGTCTCGGTGACCGGGTTGTCTGGATGCGGCGTGCCTAGGGAACCGAGATGACTTTCCCAGGCGTCCACCCGGTCCGCGGCGATCAGGAGCAGCCAGTGGGCGGCGCGGCCCTCGCTGTATCGGCGGTAGGCATATTTGCGCATGGCCCCGGAGAGTAGCTTCGGGGGAGCGGAG
Organism: Actinomycetota bacterium; assembly: GCA_051751385.1. Classification (GTDB taxonomy): domain Bacteria; phylum Actinomycetota; class Actinomycetes; order Actinomycetales; family Micrococcaceae; genus Crystallibacter. Next base: position 156,092 of record JBNJKW010000006.1, read on the forward strand.
GTGCCGAATGCCGGCGTCAGTTGCTGGTGTTCAATGGACCGCTCGCGCGGCCAGTTCTCCGGCTGCCGGTCCGGGAAATCCCAGTGGGCGCCCGAGGCGGACGGGTCGAAGCGTTCCTTGGGTACGGCCGGCCGGTCGTTGGGGTCCAGGTCGGCGCCCCAGCCAGGAATACGGGCTTGAAGCTCTTCGCGGGTGGGCCGGGTACCAGGTTTTTCGGCGCGGTAGGGCATCGCGTCTTCCTTTCCTCAGTTCCCGTCCGGGATGATGACGGGTTTGATGCAGTTATCCAGCTTCGCGGAGAAGATGTGGTACCCCTCGGCAATGTGTTCCAGAGGGATGCGGTGGGTGATGATGTCGCTGGGCTTCAGGTAGCCGTTCCTGATGTGTTCGAATAGCCGCGGCCACTGACGTTTGACCGGCGCCTGGTTCATCCGCAGCGTCAGGCCCTTGTTGAAGGCGTCGCCGAATTTCACGGCGCTGAACATGGGGCCGTAGGCGCCCATGACGGACACCGTGCCGCCCTTCCGCACCGAGTCGATGGCCCAGTTCAGCGCGATCGGCGAGCCGCCCTGGAGTTTGAGTTTGGCGGAAGTGACGTGCTGGAGGAAGTTGCCGTCGGCCTCCGCGCCCACGGCGTCGATCACCACGTCTGCGCCCAGGTAGTCGGTGATCTTTTTCATGTGTACGACGACGTCATCGTGTTCGGTGAAGTTGACCGTTTCGGCCTGGGCAAAGGTCTTCGCCTTCTCCAGCCGGTAGTCCAGGTGGTCGATCACGATGACCCGGCCGGCGCCCATCAGCCAGGCCGACTTTGCCGCGAAGAGCCCCACCGGTCCGGCGCCGAAAACCGCCACGGTGTCGCCCTCGGCGATGTCGCCGAGCTGGGCGCCGAAGTACCCGGTGGCCAGGGCGTCCGTCATCATCAGGGCGTCTTCGTCGTCGATCCCTTCGGGGATGATGGAGGGCCCGACGTCGGCGAAGGGCACGCGCACAAACTCGGCCTGTCCGCCGTCGTACCCTCCGCAGGTGTGGGAGTAGCCGTAGATGCCGCCCACTGCGGTGGCATTCGGATTGACGTTGTGGCAGTTGGAGTAGAGTCCCCGGGCGCAGAAGTAGCAGGAGCCGCAGTACACGTTGAACGGCACCATCACCCGGTCCCCGGCCTTGAGGTTCTGCACGGTCGGACCCACCTGGTCCACCACGCCAATGAACTCGTGCCCGAACGTCATCCCCACCCGGGTGTCCGGCATCATGCCGTGGTAAAGGTGCAAGTCCGAGCCGCAAATCGCCGCCCGCTGGACCCGTACGATCGCATCGTTCGGATGCTCGATTGGGGGCATGTCCTTCTCTTCGACGCGGACCTTGTACGGGCCGCGGTATACCATCGCTTTCACTATCGCCACCTTAGAAGTCGGTTGCCGGTGACGGCAGGACCTGCGGCAGATTCCGCGGCCCGGCCTGCATGCCCCTAAATACTAAGCATGCTTTCCTCTTGCCGTCGAGGCCTCAAATTTTCGCGCTTCCCTCCATGCCCCAATGAATGTTTGAAGCATGTATTCGGTGGCGACAGTGGCGTCAGTTCGGTGTGGTGGCGTCAGGCGGCAGGTCGGAAGAGTTCTACGAACATGGCGGTCGAGTAGTTCGCACGGACTTGAAAGCTAGGCTCTTTCAAGCGGTGGGGCCGGGAAGATGAACTCTTCCCGGCCCCAAAAGAATAAGTGACCGCGGTCGGCCGCCGTTGGTTCTAACGGGCTGCGACCTCAAGTACGTCATCGGCCTCGTCGTCATTGGCGAGGTCCTTGCCTTTGGTTTCCGGAGAGGCGAGGGCCGCGACCAGGACCAGAGCGCAGAGCACTATCAGGTAGATATCGAAAACCCGGGGCATCCCTTCCGAGTAGAGCCATGTCTGCAGGTACGGCGCGGTGCCGCCGGTTAGCGCCCCGGCGACTGAGTAGGGCAGCCCCATGCCGATGGCGCGCACCCTGGTGGGGAACTGTTCGGGGAAGAAGGCCGGCATGATCGCCGTCGGAGCGGAGATCAGCAACATGCCGACACCCATGTAAACGGCTAGGCGCCAGGATTCTTGGCCGCCGTTGAAAACCATTGTCAGCGGAATGATCAGCACCATCGCGCTGATGGCAAAGAAGTACCAGTTAAACTTGCGGCCGATCTTGTCCGACAACCAGCCCCAGAAGATGAGGCAGGCAATGAAGAAGATATTGGCTCCGGTGCTGATCCACAGGACGTGGCTGGGGTTCATCTGCAGGGGCCCCATGGCGAAGGCCGGCGCCATGATCGACCAAACATAGAACATGACGGTGCCGCCGGCTGCCAGGCCGACGATGCGCAAGCAAGCGCGGCGGTGCTTCCAGATCTCCGGCCACAACGCTGTGCGTTCTTCAGCGAGGCCGGCCGAACGTGCGGCCTCGATTTTCCTGGCCCGAGCTTGGAACATGGGAGTTTCGTCAAGCTTGCGCCGCAGGATCAAGGCATAGACGCCGAGCACGCCGCCGGCGATGAACGGTACGCGCCATGCCCACTCGCGAACGGCGTCCACGCCGAGGGAGCTGGTCAGAATCGCACCGAGGAGCGTGGCTGCCATGACGCCGACGGTGACGAAGACGAACACGCTGGAGGACCACAGGCCGCGCGATTTTCGTGGTGCCATCTCGGTCACATAGGTGAAGGAGGAGACAACTTCGCCGCCGTGGCCCAGGCCTTGGAGGACGCGACCCAGCAAAAGGAACACGGCGGCTGCGGCGCCAATCATGTCGTAATTGGGTGAGATGCCGATGACCAGACTGCCGCCGGCGGTGATGGTCATGGACACAGACATCGCGAGCCGTCGGCCGAGCCGGTCGGCGAACCAGCCGAAAAAGAGCCCGCCCAATGGGCGCATGAGGAAGCCGACGGCGAACACCGCCAGAGTGCCGAGAAGTGCAGTAATGGGGTCCTCGGTGCGGAAGAACTGGCCGGCAAAGTAGGCCGCGAAGATTGAGTATGCGGTCCAGTCGTACCATTCCAGCGCGTTGCCGACGCCAACACCGATGACGATCTTGCGTTTCTCCCGGGCCGACAGCGGTGTGTCGCTGGTCCGGGTGGTGGATGTTTCAGTCATGAGCATGCCTTCGCTTGTGGAAGTGACAGATGGCGGGCAGGCGGTCCTCGGCTCAAATAGAACGAGGGGTCCCGACGCGGCGACTCGGTAGTGCCCCGGCCCTAGCGGCTGCCTTTCGACCCGCGGGGCCGGTAGGCAGCAAATTCGCTGTGACGTACTGTGTCACACCTTCGTGACGGAAGTCACGAAAATGATAGATAACTCTTTTGTTACGCAGCCAGCTGGCGGAAGCGGGAGCCATGAAAAACCAGGGGGCTGGTCTCTTTGTCCGCGTGGAGGGCGTGGATTTCGAAGAACACAGCGTCGTGGTCTCCAGCTGGATGTTCCGCATAGATGCTGCACTCAAACCACAGTGAGGCGGAAGGCAGGAGGATTGCGCCACTCTCGGTGGTCGCCGCACCGACGCCATCAAAGCGAGCGGCCTTATCCCGTCCGGCGAGTTGCCGGCATAGCGCGCCTTGGCCTTCGCCCAATATTGAGACGCCGATCCGTTTGGCCCGCCGCAGGGCAGGCCACGTGGTGGAGGACTTTTGGACAGCGAACATCACCAGCGGTGGCTCCAGTGAGACTCCCACTGTGAAGGATGAGGCGACCAGGACATGGCGTTCCCCGTCCATTTCCGCTGCCATGGCGGCAACCCCCGATGGGAAGTGCGCAAAAGTCTCGCGTAGCAGCACTGGGTCCGGTGCATGCGTGGTCGGGCTCATGTTCTTACCTCCTGGAGGGGTGCTATGACAGCAGTCACTGAATAAGTGAAGTCAGCATGCCAGAATTTTCCTCACTTGCATAGCGATTTCATGACGGCCGTTATAAGACCGCAATATGAACTGCCTCACTTCTGAGTATTGCGCTTTCGTGGCGGTCGTAGTAATTTCGGTCACACTGCTGCGAGCCTGCGGCACCCCGAGAGGAGCTTTCATGACCCTGCAGACCGACACCCAAACCCGAAGCCGTGTCAGCGTAGTTCGCCGGAACGAACGCGAGAACCTGTGGTTCCTGGGCGACCTGATCCAGCCCATCATCACCAGTGAAATGACCGAAGGTCGCTTCATGATGGCCCTGACACATTCGAAGGCCGGGTCGGAGCCGCCGCTGCATGAGCACGATGCCGAGGATGAAATTTTCTATATTCTCGATGGCCAGATTTCCTTCTGGGCGGCTGACACCGAAGTGACCCTCGGACCGGGTGACTGCATCCTTATGCCGAAGGACGTTCCGCACATCTTCCAGGTGGCGCCGGATATGGAAGCCAAGTGGCTGGTCATGACGGCCCCGGGCGGACTGGAAGACTTCTTCCGGGATGTCTCCATTCCGGCGGAATATGCCGGTCCGCAGCGGGGATGGGAAATGGACGAGGCCACAGAGAAGCGGCTCGAGGAAGCGTGCGCTAAGCACAACATCACGCTCCTTGCCCCTCCCGGTACCCGCCCGGGGCGAGACTCCTGACGTGGCGACAGCAATCACCTCGTTGACCGAAACCGTTCGGGCCTTCTGGGCTGCACAAGCAGTAGGTGACGCGGAGACGGCCCGCATGCTGATGGCGGACGACGTCGAATGGACAGTCGTCGGCCGCCACGCCGCCGTCGCCCGTACATACCGTGGCGTGGAGGCCTTTTTCGGGGAACTGATCGCCGCCCTGGGCCGGACCTTCGAGCCCGGCAGCGCGGTCATGGACATCCGCGGTGTCTACGAAGACGCTGCCCAGTCCACCGTCGTCACCCATTTGTACGAAACAGCCCGGACCCGGACGGGTCTGGATTTCGAAAACGACATTGTCACCATCATGACCGTCGAGGACGGCCGGATCACCAATTGCCGGGAGTTCATGGACCTCCACGAGGTCCGCCGCACCTTCGGCGATGAGCCGGCAACCAAACCAGTACACGCCCGAGAGTAAAGGGACCACCATGACCGACACCGCCGTCGCTCCGGCATCCGCCCGGATCAGAGCCGCCGAAGCCCCACCTGCATCATTGACCGCCGAGATCGTCCAGAAGATCCATGCCCTCGGCCCGCTGCTACGGGAGAACGCACTGCTGGCAGACCGCAACAGGGTGCTGCCGCAGCAGTCCGTGGATGCCCTTGAGGAGAGCGGCGCCCTGCGGATCGCCGCCCTGCGACGGTACGGCGGCCACGAGGGCGGCGCGTCAATGCTGCTGGAAGTCGCGCGCACCGTGGGTTTTTACGACCCGGCGGCCGCCTGGTGCACCGTGATCTCCAACGGCTCGGTAATGCTCGCCAACCGTTACGGCGACGACCTGCTCGATGAGGTCTTCGCGGACGGCCCGGTGCGGATGGCATCGATTTTTGCCAGCCCGCAGGGGACCGCTGTGCCGGATAACGGCGGGTGGCGCGTCTCCGGCGAATGGCCGTTCGCTTCAAATTCGTCGCACTCCGCATGGGCCATCGGCATCCTCTTCATCAAGGATGCTGACGAACAGCCGGGCGCGGCTCCGCGCATAGGCTTTGCCATGATGCGCCGCGGCGAATACGAGGTGAAGGACACCTGGTACACCATCGGAATGCGCGGTTCCGGCTCCAACACTATGGTCACCGAAAACCTGTGGCTGCCGCAGAACCGCGTCATCACGTTCGAACAGCTCATGGGCCCGGGCTACGAACGGGATCCGGAAGCCACCTTCGGACGCCGGCTCACCCCGCATCTGACCATGTCCACCACCATCCAGGCCGCGTCCCTTGGGGCAGCGGCGGCAGCCTTGGACTTCGTCACCGAGAAGGCGCAGACCCGCCCGATCACCTACACGAATTACAAACGGCAGATCGACTCTGGGGCCTTCGTACAGAATCTCGGTCAGGTCAGCATAAAGATCGATTCGGCGCGCCTGTTGCTGGAACGTTCCGCCGCTATGATCGATGCCGCCGCAGCCGGCACCGAGCCGATGCCGCTCGAGGAGCGTGCCCGCAACCGCGGCGGTATTGGCCACGCAGGCCACGAACTGGTTGATGCCGTCAACGACCTGTGCTGGCTGCACGGCACCGCCGCCTTTGCCGAGCACAGCCTGCTGGGCCGGATGTGGCGGGACATCAACACCGGCACGCGGCACGCCTCGATCACGGCGCCTATGGGTTATGAGCTCCACGGCAACGGCATCACCGACACCGAGTACATCTCGGCCAAGCTCTAAGGAGTGACGGGACCTTGGGCAAAAGTACCCTTTGTTTGAAAGCGGTGAACGAGGGCGGTGTGCTTGCCTACCGCGGAATCCGTTACGCAGCGCTCAACGGCGGTACCCGCTTTGCCTCGCCGGTACCGGCGTCCGGCCAAATGGACACCGCACGGCTGGCCGAGGTCCCCGTCTTCCCGCAACTGCCCAGTCGACTGGCGGCTGCCATGGGTGCCGGCGCAGAGAATCCCCAGGCGGAGGATGCGTTCTACCTCAACGTCTGGGCGCCAGACGGGGCGGAGCAGTTGCCGGTGCTGTTCTTCATTCACGGTGGTGCCTGGATGACCGGCGGCGGCAGCAATGAGTGGTACGACGGCTCCCGATTGGCCGCCCAGGGACTGGTCGTGGTCACCGTGAACTATCGGATTGGTGCGGTCGCGCACCTTGCCCCGGTGGGCGCCGAGCACAGACCGCTTCAAGATCTGCTCCTTGCCTTGCAATGGGTTCGGGACAACATCCGCGGGCTGGGCGGCGACCCGGACCGGGTGACCGTAGCGGGCCAGTCGGCAGGAGGCTGGTACGGGCACCTACTTAGCCTGCTGCCGGAAGCCAAGGGTCTGCTGCACCGCGTGGCCCACCTGAGCATGGGTACGCGCTCGCCGTGGGAGCCCGACCATGCCGCACGGGTTCGTGCGGTCGCCGCCAACCAGTTGGCTCCGGCCACACTCGCTTCAGCCCCGACGTCCGATCTGCTGCGCGCCGGTGCACGCGGGCTGGCCGAGAATGCCGGCGCCCGACCCCTGGCCCATGCGGCTGCCGGGTATCTTCCTACCGCCGCCCCGAATGTCCCCGAGCGCTTCCTGGATCCGGAATGGGCGGCATCGCACTGCCACGCCGAGGCCGTGTACATGCGATTCACCGCCGACGAAACCGGCATGTTCTTGTTCAATTCCGAACCGGAACTCCGGGCAGGGGAGGCGGAAGTGGCTGCCTTCCTTGCGAGTCTGCCGGATGCCGACCGCCCACCCGCGCAGCTGACCGAACTCAGCCCGTACGAACAGCTGGTTGCCGCCTCGTCCTGGATCCAGTTCCAGCGTTTTCCCACCGAACTCGCCGAGGCCTACGCAGCAAACAGCATCCCTGCTTCCTTGCATGTTTTCAGCCATCGCAGTCCACTGCCGGGGCTGCTCAGCGGCCATTGCCTGGACCTCCCGTTCCAATTCGGCAACCGCAGGGCCTGGGCGGATGCGCCAATGCTCGACGGCCTGGACGACGACGAGTTCGACAAGTTGGCTGCTGATCTAATCAGCGAACTGTCGGAGTTCGCTGCCGGATAAAGCATCCAAGCGAATCTAGCCGCTGATGAAATGCGCTCAGCCGTAAATGGCGCGGTGGACGTGTCGGGCGGAAAGCGGGCCGAGCAGTGCATGCAGTTCACGGAACAGTGAACGTGCTGTTTCGCCGGTCCAGCCTTCGGGGAGCGCTTCGCTGGGCAGCCCAGGATCGAGGTAAGGCAGCTGCCGCCACTGCGTCACCATCGGCACGTAGGTGCAGAACGCATCGCGGTAAACGTCTTCGTTGCGTTCGGCGCGTTCGCTCCACGACTCAAGGATGGGGGAGTAGGAATCGACGAAGTCGTGGTAGTGCGACTCAAGTGCTGACAGGTCCCACCACAGGGCAACCTTGCGCCGCAGGTCACCAGGGCCGGCATGGTGTGACAGAAAGAAGTCGATGTATTCTCCCAGCTCGTTCCGCTCCATGTAGGCCGCTGCTTCCGGCTGCAGGTGCGAGGGCGCAACGCACAGTCCCGGGCCGACGGTACCGAAGCCCATCCGGGCGAGCCCGCTGCGGATCTTGTGCCGTTGGTTCCGCTGCGTTTCGGGAACCGAGAAGGCGGCCAGTAGCCACGGGTCCTCCGACCGCGCCGGATGCGGAGCGAAGATGCGCTCATCGCCGACCCGGAAGTGGGCTTCCAGCTCTGCGGCCAGCGCATATCCGGCCTCGCCATCGATCCGCTCGCTGGTCAGCACTCCTTTTTTCTTCAACCGGGAGATGGAGGAGCGCACGCTGGCCGGTTCCGCCCCCAAATCCTGCAAGAGACGGACAACGACGGCGACCGGGATAGCCCCACCGCTGTGCCGGCCATAAATGCCGAAAACCGTCACGATAAAACGGTGGTGCGGTGGCTGTCCCTTGTCGCCGGGGAGCCGTCCGGCAATAATTTCGTCTTCAGCGCGCACGCAATGAGCCTATCCGACCGCGATGCCGCCAAGCGCAGTTGATGGGGGATGCCGACTTAGGATGAGAGACGCACGGAGTATGAGGAGTGCGCACTCTAGAGGAGGACCCGATTCCCGCCATGGCGCCACGGACGCAACGCCCGCAGCTGCAGCAATTGCTGGTCACGCTCTACGGTCTTTATGCGGGAGGCGCCGGAGCGTGGTTGCCGGTCTCCGTGCTGGTAGCGATGCTGGCGGACCTGGGGGTGGACGGCCAAGCAGCGCGGTCGACCATTTCCCGGTTGAAGACAAAGGGTGTGCTGTCCGGTCGCCGGTCCAACGGTGTGTCCGAATACGCCCTTTCCGAAGGCGTGCTGGATATATTCCACGCCGATGATCAGCGGATCTTCGCTCCGGAGCGTTCACGGCCGGACGATCCCTGGGCGTTGGTGGTGTTTTCCGTGCCGGAGGCCGAGCGAAACCGCCGGTACGAACTGCGCGCGGAATTGACCAGCCTGGGCTTCGGGTTTGTGGCGGCGGGTGTGGCGATCGCGCCGACTACGGTGATGGAGCAGGCTATGCGCCGGCTGGCTGACCGCGGCCTGGACCGCTACACGGAGTACTTTGCTGGGAACTACCTCAAAGACGGCAATATCCGCGAGCACGTACAACAGTGGTGGGACCTCGCGCTGCTCGAGCGCCAGTACCAGGATTTCTTGGAGTATTACTCGCCGGTGGCAGATGAGTGGCAGCGGCAGACCGCACGCGGTGAGCGGCCGCTTCCGCGCGAAGCTTTCAGTTTGTATGTGCCGATGCTGACTCAGTGGCGAAGGTTCCCCTATCGGGACCCAAACCTGCCCTTCGAATACTTGCCGGACGGCTGGAAGGCCCCGCAGGCCAAGCAGGTGTTCCTGACGCTGGACGGCATCCTCCGTGCTCCGGCCGCCGAGCATGCAAGAGAGTTGGCGGGAGCATCGGTTCGCTGAGCCGTCGCGGTAACGGGTGTTCTGGGTGAGCACTGACGCCGGCGCCCTGCCTGCGGGAGGAGGGCACCGGCGTCGTTCTTCCGAGACTGGCCCGGCCGCCGAAGCGGGGATTACGCGCCGGGAACGCTGCCCTCGGGCAGGAAGTTCACGTCGTGCAACGCCGAACGGCGGACAACTTCTTCCGGATCGCTGAGGTTGTGCAGTTGGTCGAACAGTTGCGCCAGCCGGCCCGACGGGCTGACCCAGAAGAGGGCCTTGCCCGGGGTTTCGCCCTTGTTGTAGTAGGCGTGCGGCAGGTCCCGGGGCATGCGGACTGTGTCGCCCGGGCCCGCGGTGGTCCACTCGCCGTCGAGGTACAGCGTGTAGACGCCTTCCATCACGTAGATGTGCTCGTCCTGAGTGGGGTGGACGTGCGGCGGTACGCCCGTTCCGGTGGGATCCAGCGACAGCCACGCAAAGCTGGTGGCGCTTTCCGACTTGGCTAAGTAGGTGTGGCCGAGGACGTTCCAGGTTTTATTGCCCATGGCCTCGCTGGCCAGGGTGATGCCCTTGGGTAGGTCTCCCAGAATTATTTCCTGATTCTGTTGCGCCTGCATGGCGGCTCCTTTCGTTGAACGGACTGTGGAGCCAGCATGGCAGCCCGCCGGTCAATATGCAATAGGTATTGCGATCGCAAAAAGAGCTCCATATGATGTGTGTCACGCTCCTGATACCGCACCGCCGGAGCACGCCACGACGCCGCCACATCACCCTTTCGGGCGGCTCTTTTCCCGCCCACCTACCGAAGGAAAGAGGGCACACATGGTTACAACATCGCAAGGAATGAGCGTTCACACGCTGGGAACTGGAGGCGGCCCCATCGTCTCCAGCAGCCGCGCCGGAACCAGCACCGCCATCCGCGTAGACGACGCTGTCTACGTGGTGGATTGCGGAATGGGCAGCATCCGCAATTACCGATCCAGCTCCACCTGGGGCGAACTGCGCGGAATCTTTTTGACCCACCACCACTCCGATCACGTGTACGATCTGGGCTCGTTCCTGGTCACCGGGTGGCAAGTGCCGGGGGAGTCCTTCAGCCGGCAAATCCAGATCCTGGGTCCCGGGCGTCCGGAGCGCGTGCCGGCTCTGGACGACGAGCATGCCGGCCAGATCAGCGCCCGGCTCGGCAACCGCGGCATGACAGGTACCCGCGACATGGTTGAGGCGCTGCTGGAGAAGGTATTCGCGTCTGATATCTGCATCCGGATGGCCGATGAAGGACGCGCTGACCCGAATGACTGGGTGGTTGCCGCAGATATCGCGATTCCCCCGGCGACGCGGGCCGACTCCGTGCACAACCGGCATCCCGAGATGGAGCCCTTCGAGATTTACCGGGATGACAAAGTCGTTGTCAGCGCCATTCTGGTGGACCACCGGCTGTGTTTCCCTGCGTTCGCCTACCGCTTCGACTCGGCGTACGGGTCGGTGGTGATTTCCGGCGATACCGCCTATTCGGAGAACTGCATCCGGCTTGCGCAGGGCGCCGATCTGTTGCTGCACGAGGTGATGGACCTGGAGGCCATTTTGGCGACCTTCCCGGACGGGCCGACCCGCGAGGGCATAAAGGTTCACCTGCGTGAATCGCACACCCCTTACACCGAGGTGGGCAAGGTTGCCGCACGCGCAGGGGTGGGCCGGCTGGTGCTGCACCACATTGTGCCGAACACCCCGGGCGCGGCGGACACGCAGAAAATGCGCGACGCCGCTGCTGCCGACTTCGGTGGCCCGGTGGACGTGGCCGAAGACAATGACGTCTTCGTTTTGCTACCTCGGTTGCAGGTGGGTGCACCGCCCGCAGCCGGGGCTGCGGCGGCCGCAGTCGCAACCGTCGAGGTGGGGGCATGAGCGCGCAGCAGGCCCGGCAGGAGACCGGGCCGGAAGATCTGATCCCGCCGCACACGCTCCGGGCGGCGGTCCGGTACGGGCGGATGAACCGGCGGGCCTGGCTGGTGACCGGGGCGCTGGTGGTTTTCCAGATCATCAACTTCGCCGACAAGGCCGTGATCGGCCTGGTCGCGGCGCCGGTTATGCAGGACCTCAACCTGAGTGCCGGTGAGTTCGGCTTCATTGGCAGCGCGTTCTTCTTTCTCTTCGCGGCAGCGGCTGTGGCCGTCGGCTTCCTCGCCGGCAAGGTGCCGACCCGTTGGATCCTGCTGACCATGGGGATTTCCTGGGCCGTGCTGCAGTTTCCGATGCTCTTCGGTGGCGGCGCAGCCGTGCTGCTGGTGACCCGGATTCTGCTGGGCGCCGCGGAGGGGCCCGCCACGCCCATCAGCCTGCAGCACGTGCACGGCTGGTTCCCGGCCAAGGAGCGGGGGCTGCCCAGCAGCTTGGTGGCGATCGGCTCTACCTTGGGCCCGATTGTGGCCGCCCCGGTCTTGGCTTGGATCATTGCCAATCCCGCGTTGGGCTGGCGCTGGGCTTTCGGCTTCCTGGGCATCGTCGGACTGCTGTGGTCGCTCTGCTGGCTGCTCATCGGGAGAAGCGACGGGCCCTACAGCCACACGGCCAGACCCGGCACCGGAGCGGCGGCGACGGAAGCGGACCCAGAGGGCTCAGCGCCGGCTGCAACTGAGGCGCCCGCGGCAACCGTGGCGCCGGCTGTAACAAAAGCGCCCGCCCAACCTTCCGGTACGGGGGCGAGCATTGCGGACCGTTCCGATCTGCTGCACATTGTCCCGATCAAGCGGGTGCTGGGCACGCGCATGTTTATCGCAGCGGTCCTCGCCGGTGCCGGTTGTTTCTGGACACAGGGCTTCCTGACCACCTGGTCGCCGAAGTACCTCAGCTCCGTCGTCGCGCTGCCGCCCGAGATGATCGGCTTGGTCTCCACGTTCCCCTGGGTGCTGGGCGCCCTGGCTCTGCTGACGCTCGGTTATGCCTCCCGCTTCCTGATGCGCCGCGGCGTGACCGTCCGCTGGGCACTGGGCGCGTTGTTCGGCGCATCGTTGCTGTGCTCGGGCGTGTGTTTCCTGATTCTGCCCAACCTCGGCGGTCCGCTGGCTGTTGTCTTTGTGACCCTGGGGGCGGGGCTGGCGATGATTTATCCGCTGGCGCCGACCGCCATCGCGTTCTGCGTCTGCTCACGGCAGCGCGGCGCCGTCATGGCCACGCTGACCGGCCTGGCGTCGCTCGGCGGCGTGGTGGCCCCTGCGATGGTCGGCGGGCTGATGGACCGGGCAGGCTACGTGCCGGCGCCAAAGGGTGTAGTAGAGGGCGTCGAAATGGCAGCACGGCTGGGCGAAGGGATGAACACGGCATTCTGGATGATCGGTGTCTACCTGGTGGTGGTCGGCGTGCTGAGCGTGCTGATGCTCAACCCGGACCGCACCGGCGAACGGCTGCAGCAACGGTTCGTCTACAACGGCTGAACTATGCGGGCACCGGAGGTTATCGACCGGGCGGGGCGCTCCGTCACCGATGCGCCATAAGATGGATGTGGTTTGCAGTGAAGGGAGCACCATGGAGGGGAACGACGGCGGCCTGCCGGACGTCAGCATCGAACGCACCGTTGAGTGGGTCGACACCGACGCGGCCGGCCACCAGCACAATTCCGTGATCATGCGGTGGGTGGAGGCGGCTGAAGCCGAACTGTTCCGCCGGCTGGGCCTGCCCGATTACTTCCCCAGCGCCCCGCGGGTGCAGCAGGTGATCAACTACCGGGCCAAGCTATGGTTCGGCCAGCGGGTGACCGCACGGTTGTCCGTGCAGCAGGTGGGCCGGACATCCCTGACCTTCGCGTTCGAGGTCCACGGTCACCCGCATGAGAAGTCGGCGGGCGGGCTGGCAGCCCACGGAACTTTCACCACCGTTTACGTACCGGCTGACAGCGACGGCGCGCAGCCGTGGCCTGACCACATGCGCGCCGCCATCTGCGGTGCCGGCGTTCAGTCCGCGGGCGCGGGAACCCTGAAGGCATGATGGAGATTCCAGCACCGCAACTGCAGCACCAGCAGTTGATCCTTACCATCTACGGTCTGTACGGGCGGCGAGGCGGATCCGCGCTGCCCGTCTCCGTGCTGATCGAAATGCTGGGCGACCTCGGACATGACGCCCCGGGAGTGCGTTCGGCGGTCTCCAGGATGAAGGCCAAGGGCGTGCTCAACAGCGTTCGCAGCGGGGGAGCGGCCCGGTACGAGCTGTCGCCGCGCTCGCTGGAGATGGTGCAGGAAGGCGACGAGCGGATTTTCGCGCCGCATCGCGGAGACCCGGACGGCCGGTGGGTGCTCGCGATCTTCTCGGTGCCGGAGTCGCTGCGGGATCGCCGGCACCAGCTTCGCGCCGAACTGGCCCGGCTGGGTTTTGGGTCCATGTCGGCGGGGGTGTGGATCGCTCCGGCGGCTGTCCGGGAGAGCGCCCGGCGGCGGCTCGAAGACCGAGGTTTGGCCGAGTACGTGGAATTCTTCACAGGCGAGTACTCGGAGGGGCCGGACATGAGGACCAAAGTGGCGCAGTGGTGGGACCTGGACGCCTTGGCGGCCCAGATCGATGAATTCCTGGACTACTACGGCGGATCGCTGGCGGCATGGACGGACCGCGTCGGCGACGATCCCGCGAAGGCACTGGCTGCGTCTGATGCTGTCGCCAGGCGGGACGCTTTCCGCTACTACGTGCCCATGCTGACGCTGTGGCGGCGGCTGCCCTACCGGGACCCCGGACTGCCGCTGAAATACCTGCCCGACGGCTGGCGCGGCCCGGACGCGCGGGAGACATTCTTCGGCGTCCATCGACTCATCGGACCGCTGGCCGAGGCCCATGCCCAGTCTCTGGTCGCGGACACCGCCGCGGCCTGAAACCCCACGGCTTGAGGTTCTACCGCCAAGCCGGTGCCAAGGCCGCTTCCCGGCCCGGTGGCCGGGCGCCCCGAGCGCCGGTATGGTGCGCTTTCACTTTCCTCAATATCAGACGAAATCTGGTGACGCCCGTCACAACACTGTGTTATGTTGTGCGGGTATGACGCTCGTAAAGTTGGCAACATACGCCAAATGGCGGGACGAAAGAACGGCCAGCCGGTTGTCTTGCTCGTCCAGCAGAGCTCCCACTTGGTCCCCGAATAATGAATTGAGACCCGAATGGAAACTACGCCCCCACCCACCTTCAGGGTGCCGGCCAAGACTACGAAAACGGTGCTGTTTTGCTGCTGGCTGGCCATCCTGGCCGAAGGCTACGACGTCGGCGTCCTTGGTGCTGTGCTTCCGGCGCTCGCGGAATACCGTGCCTGGGACCTGACGCCGTTGGAGCTCGGCGGACTCGGGGCCTACGCCTTGGTCGGGATGCTCATCGGTGCCCTGTTCATCGGCACCCTCAGCGACATGTACGGCCGCAAGAAGATGCTCCTGGTCTCCATGGTCATCTTCACCCTGACGCAAGCGGGTGCCGCGCTGGCCCCAACGCCGGAAATTTTCGGCATTTTCCGGCTCGTCGGTGGCCTTGGCATGGGAGGCGTCATCCCCGTTGCCGCCGCTCTGACTATCGAGTATTCGGCTCCGAAAAAGCGTTCCTACAATTACGGACTCATGTACTCCGGTTACTCGCTCGGCATCGTGGCCGCGGCGCTGATGGCACTCTTCCTGCTCCCGGTGGCCGGTTGGCGCTGGGTGGTCGCGATCGGCGCCCTGCCGGTCATCCTTTTGCCGATTATCGCCAAGCTGCTGCCCGAGTCGCTGGACTATTTGGAGGCCACTGGCAAGCGGCGGCAGGCCGAGCTTCTGGCCGGGCGGTTGGGAATAGAACCCTATGTTCCGTCCGTGCCAGCAAAGCCAGTCGAAGAGGGCAAGGCCGACCCCTGGTACCGGACCATTACAACGATGTTCTCACCCCGGTATCTGCGCTCCACGGTGTTCTTCTGGATTTCCCTCTTCTGCGGCATGGTCCTGGTCTATGGGCTGAACACCTGGCTGCCTTCCATCATGAAATCCGCCGGCTACGACCTCGGCTCCTCCCTGACCTTCCTGCTGGTGTTCAGCCTTGCCTCGGCTGCGGGCGGGCTGGCCCTGGGCAGGGCTGCCGACAAGTACGGACAGAAGCTCATTCTGGTGGTCTTCTACCTCCTCGGTGGGTTGGGCATCATTCTGCTGATCTTCCCCGGAAATATGGTGGTCAATCTCCTGTTCGTGGCGTTCGCCGGCATCGGCTCCATCTCCACCTCACTGGTGCTGACCGGCTATATCGCCGACTACTACCCCGCACATGTCCGGGCCACCGCCACCGGCTGGGCGTTGAGCTTCGCCCGCATTGGAGCCATCTCCGGTCCGTTGATTGGTGGATGGATCGGGAGCGCCGCTCTGCCCTTCGAGTGGAACTTCATCATCTTCGCCGGAATTGCCGTTCTCGCGGCAGCAGCAGTTGCAATGATTCCGAAACGTATTTCACCCGTGCCGTCGTCCACGAACCTTGGCGGGGAAACCGCCGAGGTTAGCGGCCGCTAGCCGAACTGCTTAGCGCGGAAATGCCTCGGTGCCGGTTAGGGCCGAGGCATTTCCGGCATGTACATCGCCACTGCGGGACCGATCCCGGCACGCCGCCGGGACGGTCCCGCACCTGAAGGGAGACGTCTTGACCGTTACAGCCAACAACCACCGGCAATCACGCCCGCAAGCAGATATCCGACCACCCGACAATGTTGCAGAACTCGTTGGCTATACCCTGGCACGGCTGGGCGCGGGCCATGTTTTCGGGGTGGTCGGCAGCGGCAACTTCACCGTGACCAATGCGCTGCGCCGCCACGGCGTCCCGTTCACCGCCGCCCGGCACGAAGCCGGTGCAGCGACCATGGCCGACGCGTACGGGCGGATGTCCGGAAGGGTGGGCATAGTCTCCACTCATCAAGGCTGCGGGCTGACCAACGCCGTTACCGGAATCGGGGAGGCTGCCAAAAGCCGCACGCCGATGATCGTGCTGACAGCGGATACGGCAGCCTCGGCCATCCGCTCCAACTTCAAGATTGATCAAGATGCCTTGGCCCGCAGTGTCGGTGCCGTCGCAGAACGCATCCACTCGCCGCAGAGTGCCATGGCCGACACTGTTCGGGCATTCCGCACCGCTGTCAACGAACGCCGGACGGTGGTGCTGTCGCTGCCCACGGATATCCAGGCCGCAGCCGTGTCTGCCGAACCGGCCGACCTCGACCCACTCCCGGTACGCCAGGCTGTCCGTCCGGACGCCGCATCGGTCTCGCGGTTGGCCGAACTTATTCGTGGCGCTCAGCGTCCCGTCTTTGTCGCCGGACGAGGCGCCCGTGGAGCCGGTCCGCAGATTTCGGCACTTGCCGCGGCCTCGGGGGCCCTAGTGGCGACCTCCGCCGTGGCACACGGGCTCTTCGCCGGGGAACCCTTTAATCTCGGCATTTCCGGGGGATTTTCCTCCCCCTTTACCGCGGAGACCATCGGCGGCGCGGACTTGATAGTCGGCTGGGGCTGCGCACTGAACATGTGGACCATGCGGCACGGGTCCTTGATCGGTGAGAACGCCCTGGTGGTCCAAATCGACCTGGAGGACTCGGCCCTCGGCGCCAACCGGCCCATTGACCTGGGCGTGCTGGGTGACAGTGCCGAGGCTGCCCAGTCCGTACTTGAGGTGCTGCAGGCCGACGGCTACCAGGCCACCGGACTGCGAACCCAGGAGATGGCCGCGCAGATTTCCGCCCATGCCCGCTGGAACTCCGTGGCGACCGAGGACCTGTCCACCGATGAGGTCATCGACCCCCGGGTGATCAGCTTGGAACTGGACAAAATCCTTCCGGCCGACCGGCTTGTCTCCATCGACTCTGGAAACTTCATGGGTTACCCCAGCAGTTACCTGTCCGTACCCGACGAATTCGGATTCTGCTTCACCCAGGCGTTCCAATCCATCGGCCTTGGACTCGCCACTGCCATCGGCGCCGCCACCGCCCGGCCGGACCGGCTGCCGGTTCTGGGCACCGGGGACGGCGGCTTCCTGATGGGGATCGCGGACCTGGAGACAGCAGTACGGGAGCGGATTCCGTTGGTGGTCATCGTCTACAACGATTCGGCTTACGGGGCCGAGGTCCATCACTTCGACGTGGGTGACGAGGATCTTGAAGTGGTCCGGTTCCCGCTGGTGGACATCGCGTCGATAGCCAGGGGATATGGGGCCGAAGCCGTAACTGTTACGGGCCTGGCCGATCTGGCGGCGGTCACGGATTGGCTTGCCGGTCCGCGAGCCAACCCGCTGGTTATCGATGCGCGGATCGCCTCCGACGGCGGTGCCTGGTGGCTTGCCGAGGCATTCAAGGGGCATTGACCGCCGGCGCCGCCGGGGGCGTGGTCAGCAGGGCAAAAAATGTGTGGGAGGGCGGAAAATTCCGCCCTCCCACACATCGTGGCTCTGAGTTTTTACTCAGCGCTCCGGGATCACCGCGATGCCTTGGATCTCGATCAGCGCTTCCTTCTGCCACAACCGGGAGACGCCGATGCCGGCCATCGCCGGATACTCCGTGCCGGCCATCTCCCGCCACAGCCGCCCGATTTCCCGGCCGTTGGCCAGGTAGTCGTCCACGTCGGTGAGGTAGATGGTCACGCTGACCAGGTCTTCGGGGCGCCCGCCTGCTTCCTCCAGCGTGGTGAGCACGTTGGAAAATGCCTGGCGGAACTGCTCGACAATCCCGCCGGGAACTATGTTCATGTCCTTGTCCAGGGCGGTCTGGCCGCCCAGGAAGACCGTGTTTCCGGCCAAAATCCCGTGTGCGTAGCCGGACGGCTTGGGCAGCGACGCCGGGTTGATGGTGCGGTTGCCAACGGCTGACTGATTGCTCATGTGTTCTCTCCTGGCGTGGGTGGATCGGTTTCGTCGGTTTTTGGAAAAAAACTCTGGTGCGGATCGTTTTGATCGTGTACGTTGAGCATATGTGACGGCCGTAAAAAAGTCGACACATCAAAATCCGAAGGAGAAACCGCATGAAACTGGCCACCTTGCGAACCGGTCCCGGCAGCACCACCGCTGCCGTGCTGATGGAGGCCGGCGCCTATCTGCCCCTGCCGGCATCCGATGTGGGAGCCTTGCTGGCGGTCCAGGGCTGGCGTGCCCAGACTGAGGGAGCGGTACGCACCGCCGTAAGCACCGCCGTCGTCCGCCTTCCGGACGCCGAGCTGGCACCCGTGGTGCCAAGGCCGGGTAAGGTGATTTGCTGCGGGCTGAACTACGGCGACCACATTCAGGAGATGGGCCGCGAGCTGCCGGAGTACCCCACGCTGTTCGCCAAGTTCGCCGACACCCTGGCCGGCCCTGAGGACCAACTCACGGTGGCGGGCAGCCAGAACGTCGACTGGGAAGCCGAATTGGCCGTGGTGGTGGGGGCCACCTTGACCCGCGCGGACGAGGACCAGGCTGAGGCCGCCATTGCCGGCTACACCGTGGCCAACGACGTCTCAATGCGCGACTGGCAGCGCCGGACCCTGCAGTGGTTCCAAGGTAAGGCTTTCGACGCGAGCACGCCGCTGGGGCCGGTGCTGGTCACCGCTGACGAGTTCGACGGAACCGGAGTGGAGGTCCGCGGCTACGTGAACGGCGAGCTGGTGCAGCGCGGCCACACTCGCACGCTGGTGTTCGGCCCGGCCCGGCTGCTGTCCTACATATCGCAGTTCACCACGTTGCGCCCGGGCGACGTGGTCCTGACCGGCACGCCCGGGGGAGTGGGCATGGGCATGACTCCGCCGCGCTTCCTGGCCGACGGCGATGTGCTCAGCACCGAGATTGACGGCATCGGCCGCCTGACCAACCTGGTCCGTATCCAGCCCGCCGGCGGTACGCGGGAACCCGCACCAGCATTGAGCGGAACAACGACGGCGGAGTCCGCGGTCCGCGGGTAACGCACCATCCCATTCCACCCCCTAGAGAAGGAGAGCAACCATGACTGAAGCGACCACGGAATACCGCACCGAAGGCGACAACTCGATCTACGCAGGCGCGGACGGCAAAGTCGTCCCGGTTGTCACCCGATCGGGCAGCGAAGACACCAACACGGCGCAGTCCGGTGATTGCGTCCGGGTCTCCGGCGTCTCAATCCAGCACACCCCGGCCACCAAGATCTGGTTCGGCCAAGTCTCCAACGTCCCGGGTTACCGCTCGCTGCCACACCACCACGGCGAGGCGGAAACCGGCGGCTACGTGCTGCGCGGCCACGGCCGGATCTACTTCGGCGAGAACTACTCCGAATACCTGGACATGAAGGCCGGCGACTGGGTCTTTGTCCCGCCGTTCATGCCGCATGTGGAAGCAAACATGTCCGTCACCGAAGAACTGGTCTGGCTGACCGCCCGCACGCCGGAAAACATTGTGGTCAACCTGGACGAGGTGCCGGACGAAACGCTGGAAGGATACCGCCGGGCATGAACCCCTTGACTACACAGCCGGCCCTGGCGCCGACGGCCGAGACCTTCCTCCGCGCCGTGGAGCTGACAGCCGTTGAACCTCAGATTCATGACGAAGCCTACGAGGCAACTACGCAGTACGTGCCATGGCCCAAGGCCTACGGTGGCGACATGGTGGCCCAGGCCGCAGCGGCAATGATGCGCTCAGTGGGCGAAGACCGGCAGCTGCACTCGATGCACAGCTACTTCATGCGGCCCGTGGATATTGGTGCCGTGGTCCGCTATGAAGTGGAGAAGCTGCGGGATGGCCGCGGTTACTCCACCCGTAGCGTGCGCGGCTGGCAGGACGGCAAGACCGTGTACGCCGCCATGGGTTCTTTCCAGGTGCCGGAGGACGGCCCGGAATTCCAGCCGGAGATGCCGGCTTCCGTAGACCCGGAGTCGCTGCGCAGTGCCGCCGACGTGCTGGCCGGCGTTGAAGGCGACGCCGCGGCCTACTGGTCGCAGGGCCGCAGCTTCGACATGCGGCACGTGCCCGGCCCGGTGTATGTGGACGTCGAAGGCGAACAGGTGCCGCAGCAGGCCGTTTGGGTGAAGGCTTTCGGGCAGTTGCCGGACCAGGCAGACGAACGGGCCACCCGGGACCTGCACCGTACAGCGCTGGCCTACGTCTGCGACTACACCATCTTGGAACCGATCCTGCGCGCACACGGCCACTACTGGGCGGAGCCCGGATTGGTAACCGCCAGCCTGGACCACTCCATGTGGTTCCACCGCGACGGCCGTGTGGACGACTGGGTGCTGTACGCCCAGGAAGCCGTCTCCGGCCAGCGCAACCGCGGGCTGGCCACCGGCCGGTTCTTCGACCGCGACGGCCGCCTGCTGGCCACTGTTGCCCAAGAGGGCATGATCCGCGCTGCCCGATGAGCCGACCGAGGCATCCGGAGCAACCGGATGCCTCGAGGCTCCACCCGTTCGTTACACCCGCGTTCGTCGTCCGCCATTCGTCTCCCGCCCCTTTATCTCACTGAAAGGAACGCCATGGAGCTTTCCCCGTCAGCGCATATCGACACGTTCACGCGCGACCACCTGCCGCCCGCCGAACAGTGGCCAACCCTGGAATTCACCCTCCCCGAACTGCAGTATCCGGACCGTCTCAACGCTGCGACGGTCCTGATCGACGACGCCGTTGCCGAATTTGGTGGCGAACGGCCAGCCCTGCATACTCTGGACGGCCAGACATGGAGCTACGGCCAACTGCAGCAGCGGGCCAACCAAGTGGCGCAGGTGCTCACCGAAGATTTCGGTGTGGTTCCGGGCAACCGCGTACTGCTGCGCGGCCCCAACAACCCATGGCTTGTGGCCGCCTGGTTGGGCGTACTCAAGGCCGGTGCCGTCGTCGTCACCACCATGCCGGTGCTGCGCGCCAGCGAAGTTGCCACCATCTGCCAGCTGACACGTCCCTCGGCCGCGATCAGTGATGCCCGCTTTGCCGATGGGCTTGCTGAGGCGGTAGGGGAAGGCATCGCCGTCATGACCTACGGGGCAGACGACCCTGATGACCTCACCGTCCGGTGTGCAGCCAAGAGCGGCGAGTTCGACGACGTAGCAACGGCGGCGGATGACGTCGCCCTGCTCGGGCCGACCTCGGGTACCACCGGCACGCCCAAGATCACCATGCACTTCCACCGCGACATTCTGGCCAACGCGGATACGTTTGCCCGGCACATCCTGCAGCCCACCGCCGACGACGTGTTCGCGGGATCTCCGCCGCTGGCATTTACCTTCGGGCTGGGCGGATTGGTGGTCTTCCCGCTCCGGTTTGGTGCGTCCGCGCTCCTGACCGAGCGGGCTACCCCGGTTCAGTTGGCGGAACATGCGGCCAATGCCGGAGCTACCGTGCTTTTCACGGCACCAACCGCGTACCGCGCCATCCTGAAGGAAGGGCGTGCTGATCTCCTCCGTCCGCTGCGCCTTGCGGTGTCGGCCGGGGAGCATCTGCCGCGGGAGACCTGGGAAGCGGTCCATGAGGCCACCGGACTCTCCCTGGTTAACGGGATCGGTTCCACGGAGATGTTGCATGTGTTCATTTCCGCCGCCGGAGACGACATCCGTCCGGGCACCACGGGCATCGCGATCCCGGGTTTCCGGGCCAAGGTGTTGGACGACGACGGCAACGAAGCCCCGGTCAACCAGCCAGGGAAGCTGGCCGTCATCGGCCCGACTGGTTGCCGATACCTGGACGACCCGCGGCAGGAAAACTACGTGCAGAACGGCTGGAACATTACCGGCGACACTTTTCTGCGCAACGAGGAAGGCTACTTCGTCTACCAGGCCCGGTCGGACAACATGATTGTTTCTTCCGGCTACAACATTGGGGCCCCCGAGGTGGAAGCGGCGATTGACCAGCATCCGGACGTGGTGGAGAACGCCGTGATCGGCCGTCCGGATCCGGAGCGCGGCAGCGTGGTTTGCGCCTTCGTGGTGCTGCGCGACGGCGTGGTCGGCGACGATGCCACGCGCAAGAATATCCAGGACTTCGTCAAGGCCACCATTGCGCCCTACAAATATCCGCGGGACGTGCGGTTCGTGACCGAACTGCCGCGTAACCCCAGCGGAAAGCTTCAGCACTTCAAACTCCGCGAGCAGGCCGGCCAAGGGGCAACGGACCTCGCCGGCAGCACGGCGTAGACCAGACCGGAAGGACAACTGACATGAAAATCGCAATTGTGGGAGGCGGCCCCGGCGGCCTGTACTTCGCAGCCCTGATGAAGCAACTGGACCCGGCGCACGAGGTGACCGTCTGGGAGCGCAACGCGGCCAGCGACACCTTCGGTTTCGGCGTGGTGTTTTCGGACCAGACCCTGGGCGGGATCGGCAACGCAGATCCGGTGGTGGCCGACTACATGAGCCGCCGCTTTGCCCGCTGGTCGGATATCGATATCCACTACCAGGGCGAAGCCATCTCCGTGGGCGGCCAAGGCTTTGCGGCCATGAGCCGCAAGGAACTGCTCGAACTGCTGCAGCGCCGTTGCGCGGAACTCGGCGTGGATTTGCGCTTCTCCACGCTGGCGCCCCCGGTGGAGGAGCTCGAAGCGGGTTACGACCTGGTGCTGGCAGCAGACGGCGTGAACTCCCAGATCCGCGCCAAGTACGCCGACTCGTTCGGGCCCAACTTGGACCCCCGGCCCAACAAATTCATGTGGCTGGGCACCGACTTGGTTTTCGAGGCCTTCAAGTTCTTTATCAAGGAAACCGAGCACGGGGTCATGCAGATCCACGGCTACCCATTCTCCGATCAGGGCTCCACGTTCATCGTCGAGATGCCCGAGGAGGTCTGGCGCGCGGCCGGCTTCGACGAAACCGAGAATGAAGTTTTCCCCCCGGGTGTCTCGGACGAGAAGGCCATCGCGAAGATCCGTGAGATCTTTGCCGACGAGCTTGAGGGCCACCAGGTGTTGGCCAACAACTCCAAGTGGCTGAACTTCACCACGGTCCGCAACGCGAGCTGGCGGCACGGCAACGTGGTGCTGCTCGGCGACGCCGCGCATACCGCGCACTTCTCCATCGGGTCCGGCACCAAGCTGGCCATGGAGGATGCCTTGGCGCTGGCAGCCTGCCTGCACGAACTCCCGAACGTGGAGGCGGCACTCGAGGCCTACGAAACCGAGCGACGCCCCGTGGTCGAGTCGACCCAGCGCGCCGCGCAGGCATCGCTGGAGTGGTTCGAGCGGGTGGGACAGTACTCCGGCCAGGACCCGGTCCAGTTCAGCTTCAACCTGCTCACCCGCAGCCGGCGCATCACGCAGGATAACCTGCGGCTGCGCGACCCCGAGTTCGCCCGGCACGTGGATGAGCACTTCGCCGCCTCACAGGGCTTGGAAACGGTTGCACCGGCAATGTTCCAGCCGTACCGCATCGGCGGCTTGGAGCTGAAGAACCGCATTGTGGTTTCGCCGATGGACATGTACTCCGCGACCGACGGGATGCCGGCCGACTTCCACAAGGTGCACCTGGGCAGCAAGGCCATGGGCGGCGCCGGACTGGTCATGACCGAGATGGTCTGCGTCTCGGCGGAAGGTCGTATCACTCCGGGCGACACCGGACTGTACACGGACGAACAGCGCGACGCCTGGGCAGAGATCGTCGAGTTTGTGCACGGGCATTCCGAGGCCAAGATCGGCGCCCAGATCGGTCATGCCGGCCGCAAAGCGTCCACCAAGCTGATGTGGGAAGGCATCGATCAGCCGCTGGAGTCGGGCAACTGGGAAGTTGTAGGCCCGTCGCCGCTGCCCTACGGACCGGACAACCAGGTTCCTCTGGAAATGGATCGTGCCCTGATGGATAAGGTCGTGGCAGACTTTGTCGCCACCGCGCGGCGGGCAGATGAGGCCGGATTCGACTTGCTGGAAGTACACGCGGCGCACGGCTACCTTCTCTCCTCCTTCCTCTCCCCGGTGTCCAACCACCGAACGGACGAGTACGGCGGCAGCGTGGAAAACCGGCTCCGCTTCCCGCTGGAGGTCTTCGATGCGGTGCGGGCTGCGTGGCCGGCGGAGAAACCGCTGACCGTGCGCATCTCCGCGACCGACTGGATCGACGGCGGCAACACCTTGGATGAAGCTGTTCAGATCGCCAAGGCGTTTGCGGCCCACGGCGCCGATGGAATCGATGTGTCCACCGGGCAGATCGCCAAGGGGGAGAAGCCGCAGTTCGGCCGCAGCTACCAGACGCCGTACGCGGACCGGATCCGGCAGGAAGTCGCCGTTCCAGCGGGCATCGCCGTTATCGCGGTGGGCGCCATCTCCACTTACGACGACGCGAACTCGATCCTGCTGGCCGGACGCGCTGACCTGATTGCCCTGGGCCGGACGCACCTTTACGATCCGCACTGGACGCTGCATGCAGCTGCGGAGCAGGACTACCGGGGCGACGGCGTCGCGTGGGTTCCACAGTTCCGGGCCGGACGGCGCAAACCGCCGAGCGCGCGGACCGACGCCGTCCGTCCGCGGCTCTCGCTGATGCGGGAGGCCGACGAGTCAGCGACCAACTCGCATCTACGCTGGAAGCCATTGCGTCCGGCTGAGGCGGCACTCGCAGGCTAAGCTGCTTGGCGTCGGGTGACTGATGGCGTCTGGCCCGGGCAGCGGTCCGGGCCAGACGCCATCCGCATCTTTGATCCGCCGCTGCCGGAAGGTTGAAAGGGAAGGTAAATGAGCACACCCGCCGAAGAACTGCAGATGATCCACTACGGACCGGACGCCTCCCAGCACGTCGTTTGCTGGAATCCAGCCGGCAGGGCTGCACCCGTCGGCTTAGCTTTGCTCGTGCACGGCGGCTACTGGCGGGCCCAGTTCGATGCCTCGCTGATGGCACCCATGGCGGCCGATCTGGCGTCCCGTGGTTGGGCGGTAGCGAACATCGAATATCGGCGCGGAGCGGCGGTGAGCACCTGGCCCGAACCGCACGAGGATGTGGACGCGGCAATCCGTGCGGTCACCGAGAGTCGCTGGGCGCAGGAGTTGCCCGGTCCCCGGGCTGCCATCGGCCATTCGGTGGGCGGGCAACTGGTCCTGCTGAGCCGCGCGCCCGTTGACGCGCTGGTGGCGCTGGCGCCGGTCACAGACGTGGCACGAACGTACGAAGAAAATCTGGCGGAACGTGCCGTCGTCGAATATTTCGGCGCCGGCCGCCACGACGTGTACAGCGAGGCATCACCGGTGCGGCAGCGGCCGCGCTCCCTCCCCACCTTGGTGGTGCATGGTGATGCTGACGTACGGGTGCCGCTGGAACACACCAGCGACTTCGTCCGGCAGGCAAGGACCCACGGTGCTTGGATCGAACTACGCGTTGAGCCCGGCATGGACCACGTTCAGCTCATCGATCCACAGGCCGGACATTGGGCCGGCGTTTTGACCTGGATGACTGAACAGGGGGTCCGGTCGGAACGTGTGTCTTAGCGCCGCGAAGCCTTTATCTAGCCGGAAGCCGGAAGCCGGAAGCCGGAAGCCGGAAGCCGGAAGCCGCTGGTCATCGGCTGAAGGGCTCAGCAGCAACCCGTCGGGCGGCGCCGGCAATCTGGGTGCCCGCCTTCGTCATGGCTTTCGCATCCGAGGCAATAATAATGCTGGCGAAATTCTCCGCATAGCCGCCCAAGTCGGGGCTGACCGAGCCCACCACTGCGTGCACGGGCTTACCGGGGTTTCGGGCCAGGATGGCGGAGATGATCTTGCCCTGCCCGGTCTGCGAATCCAACCGCCCTTCGCCCACCACGATCGCGTCCGCCTCGGCCGCCAGCCGGTCAAAGCCGACCGCGTCCAGGATGTACTCCGCACCCGGCACCAGTTCGGCGTTGTACTGCGCCCACATGCCGCCGCTGAAACCGCCGGCGGCTCCGGTGCGCGGAACACCGCGGGGATCCCGGGGGAGGGCAACGGCCCGGCGGTGCAGCCGGTCGGTCAGGTCCCGCACCTGCTGCGGGTCGGCGCCCTTCTGCGGCCCGAACACCACGGCGGCGTCCTCAAAGACCGTGGTGACATCGGTGAGCACCCGGACCCGGGCGCCCCGCAGCCCGCCGTGTTCCTCGATCGCGGCAATTGCCCCGGTGCCGCCGTCCGTCGTCGCGCTGCCGCCGGCCGCCACCAGGATGGTCGATGCCCCTCGCCGCACCGCGTCGGCCATCAGCAGCCCGGTCCCGTAGGTGTCCGCCGCCAGCGGATCCCGCTCGCCGGAGCAGGGCAGAGTGATCCCGCTGGCCGCGGCCAGGCCGATCACAGCGGTCCCGTCGGCGCTCAGCGCATACGCTGCGCGGAGCGGATCCCGCCACGGTCCAACGCTGTCCGCTTCCACCAAGCTGGCCGCCGTCGCGTCCCGCAGGATTTCATAGGTGCCTTCACCGCCGTCGGCCACGGGAAGTTCGACGGCGGTGCCGCCGCCTTCCCGGACACCGGCGGCAATGTGGGCGGCCACCTCGGCGGCGGTGTAGGTGCCCTTGAAGCTGTCGGGCGCAATGAGGATCTTCATGCGGTTGCTCAGAACCCGACGTTCTCGCGGCCCTTGAGGTCCAGCATCTCGCGTGCCTCGTCCGGGGTGGCGACCTCAAAGTTGAGGGCTTCGACGATGGTGCGGATGCGGCTGACCTGCTCGGCGTTGGAGGCAGCGAGCTGGCCGGGGCCGATCCACAGCGAGTCCTCCAGCCCCACCCGGACGTGCGAGCCCATGGCCGCGCCGATGGTGGCCAGCGGCATCTGGTTCTTGCCGGCACCCAGGATGGACCACTCGTAGGCATCGCCCAGCAACCGGTCCGCCGTGCGGCGCATGTGCATCAGGTCCTCCGGGTGCGCGCCGATGCCGCCCAACAGGCCGAAGACCGACTGGACGAACAACGGTCCGCGGGCCAGGCCCCGGCCGTGGAAGTGGGCCAGATTGTTAAGGTGCGAGATGTCATAGCACTCGAACTCGAACCGGGTGCCGTTGCCGGTGCCGATGCTCAGGATGGTCTCGATGTCTTGGAACGTGTTCTTGAAAACCAGATCCCGGGACTTCTCCAGCCCTTCGCGCTCCCACTCGTGCTCGAACTCCTGGAAGCGGTCCAGCATCGGGTACAGGCCAAAGTTCATCGAGCCCATGTTCAGCGACGCCAGTTCCGGCTTGAACGCCGCCACGGGCCGCATGCGCTCCTCAACCGTCATGTGCGGCGAGCCGCCGGTGGTGATGTTGATGACCGCGTCCGTGTTGGCCTTCAGCTTGGCCAGGATGGGCTCGAAGTGCTCCGGGTCCTGGGACGGGCGGCCGTCCTTCGGGTCGCGGGCATGCATGTGCACGATGGCCGCGCCGGCGTTGGCGGCGCCGATGGCGGCTTCGGCGATTTCATCCTGGGTGACCGGCAGATGCGGGGACATGCTGGGGGTGTGGATGGCGCCGGTGACGGCGGAGGTGATGATGACTTTGCGCTTGCTGGCCATGATGTTTCCTTAGGTGGTGCGGGGTGGATCAGTAGAGCTTTTCGGTGTTGCCGTCGACGGCCATCGCCTGGCCATTGACGTTGCGGGCCAAGTCGCTGGCCAGGAAGGCCGCCATGTTGGCGATGTCCTCCGCCTCCACCAGCCGCTCCAGCGAAGACTGCTTGAGGTACAGGTCGGAGACTTCCTCAAGTGGCCGGCCCAGCATGGCAGCCTTGGCCTCAATCACCGCGTCGATGCGCGGTCCGTTGACCGCGCCGGGGCAGATGGCGTTGGCTCGGATACCCTCGGGCCCCAGCTCAATGGCCAGCGTCTTGGTCAGGCCCACCACGGCCCACTTGGACGCCGAGTAGGGGCTGCGGCCGGCCATGCCCAGCCGGCCGGCGGCGGAGGAGAGGTTGACGATGGCGGCGTCCTTCGCTTCGCGCAGCAGCGGCAGCGCGTGCTTGATGCAAAAAAACTGGCCGTGGACGTTGACGTCGAAAGTGGTCCGCCAAGCGTCCGAATCCAAGGTCTCGATGGGACCGGTGGGCCCGGCGATGCCCGCATTGTTGACCAGGACGTCCAGCCCGCCCAGCTGTGTGCGGACTTCCTCCATCAGCAACTTGACCTGTGCCTCGTCGGACACGTCGCTGAGGGCCACGGCGAAGCCGTCCTGCTTGGCGGCGTCCACCGCCACCGCGTTGATGTCCGTGACCATGACCTCCGCGCCGAGATCGCGGAAGCGGGTGGCGATGGCGCGGCCGATGCCGGCGGCGCCGGCGGTGACCAGGACCTTGCGTCCGGTGAAATCCATGGGGTGCTCCTTGGGTAGTGCAGGTGGGGAAGTGCAAGAGATGAGGAGTACGACGGCGGTGGGCCCCGCCGTCGTACGCGTCACCTGAGGTCAGTGGCTGCTGACGGACGCCTTGGCCGGGTCCTCGCTGCCGCGCTTGAGCAGGAGGGTCAGCAGTGCGCCGATGAGACACATGCCGACGATGAACCAGAGGCCGGAGAGTTTATTGCCGGTGGCTTCTTCCATGAAACCCATGACGTAGGGGCCCAGGAAGCCGCCGAACAACCCGACGGTGTTCACGAACGCGATGCCGCCGGCCAGCGCCGCGCCGGAGAGCCGGGTGGCAGGGTAGGTGAACAGGATCGGCTGCAGGGCGAAGAAGTTGAAGGCCGCAAGGCAGAAGCCGAGTAGGCCGAGGACCGGGCCGCCGACGGCGCCGAGGGTGAAGCCCGCGACGATGCCCACCATGGTGCAGGTGGCGATCAGCCGCGACCGCGTGGCGTTGGCAGCCAGCCGCGGCAGCAGCAGTGCGCCGGCGGCGGAGAAGATCCACGGCACCGAGGTCAGCAGGCCGATCTGGATGGGGCTCAGCTCGCCGTACGTGCCGATGATCGACGGCAGGAAGAAGCTGAGGGCATAGACGGCGATCTGGTGGGTGAAGTAGATGGCAACCACCAGCAGGATCTGCTTGTCCCGCAGCACATGCCGCAGCTTCGAGTTTCCGGCCGCCTGAGCGCCGGCTTCTTCCTCAGCGGCGATGCGGGCCTCAAGGTCTTCGGCCTCGGCGCGGCTCAGGAACTTGGCTTCGGTGGGCTTGTTGGGCAGGAACTTCCAGACCACGAACGCCAGGGCACAGGCCGGCAGGCCCTCGATGATGAACATCCACTGCCAGCCGTGCAGCCCGCCGATACCGTCCATCGTCAGCAGGAGGCCGCCCAGCGGTGCGCCCACAATGTTGGCAATGGAGACGCCGAGCAGGAACATGCCGTTGGCCTTGGCACGGTCATTGGCCACGAACCACTGGGTCAGGAAGTACATCACGCCCGGGAAGAGGCCGGCTTCGGCCACGCCCAGCAGCATGCGGAGCAGGTAGAAGGACCATTCGCCTTGGACGAAGGCCATGCCGGCGGAGATCAGCCCCCAGGTGATCATGATCCGCATGATCCAGAAGCGGGCCCCAACCTTGTGCATGATCAGGTTGGACGGGATCTCGGACAGCGCGTAGGTCAGGAAGAACAGGCCGGCGCCAATGCCGTAGGCCGTGGCTGAGATGCCGAGATCAATTTCCATGCGGTCCTTGGCCATACCGATGTTGGTGCGGTCCAGGAACGCCATCACGTAGGCGGCGATCAGCAGGGGCATGACCCGCCGGAAAATGATCTTGTTGATGACGGCTGGCGGCCTCTTCGCCGTAGCCTGCGACGTGGTGGACATAGCAGAGTCTTTCCTGTTGAAGGGCATGGTGGGATCACCGGACGACGGCCGGTGCAATGGTTGGATAGCTAGGGTTCAGGCGTGGGCGTACCGGCCGGTTTGCAACCGCAGGTGCGCCCGATATGCAGATGGTGCTTGCAGAACGTGTGGGTGAAGGTGTTGCCGGGCTTGGTGATCTGGGCTAGCAGCAGGTCGAACGATTTCTCCGCCATCTCCTGCACCGGCTGCACAATGGTGGTCAGGCCAATCAGGGCCGATCTGCTGTGCGGGAGGCCGTCGCTGCCGGCCACCGCCAGATCCTCGGGAATGCGCAGGCCAAACTCGAGAGCATGCTCCATCACGCCGATGGCGATCTCATCCGACCCGCAGACGATGGCGCGCGGCGGATTCGGCGATGCCAGCAGCTTTTCGGCAGCGACCCGGCCGCCGTCGCGGTTGAGGCGCGTGCTGATCTTGCGCTCGCCGGTGATGGTCACCCCGTGGGCCGCTGCGGTGGCGACGAAGGCCTGTTCGCGTGCCAGCGAGGCGCTCGAGAACCGCGGGCCAATGACGGTGGCAATCTCCTGGTAGCCGTGGTCCAGCATGTGCTGCATCAGCTGGGAGGCCGCCGCGAAATCGTCGATGCCGACGAAGTCGCCCGGCAAATGGTCTGACCTGCGTGACAGGTAGATGTAGGGGATGCGGCGCTGCCGGAAAGTGCGCAGCGCGCGGGAGTCTTCGCGCAACGTCGCGGCGATGATGACGCCGTCCACGTTGCGGGCGGCCAGGGTGGAGGCCACCTGGGCCAAAGTGTCCGGATCGTCGCGGGTGGTGGCGACGAACACTTCGAAACCTTCGCGGGCAGTTGCGGAGATGATGCCTTCCGCCCAGCCCGTATACATGTGGTTGACGATGTTGGGCAGAATCAGTCCGACCACCCTGTTCAGGTGGGGGTCTTCACCCTGCTTCTTGGCGTGGCCAGAGGGGCGGAAACCGAGTTCATTAGCGACCTTGATGATGTGCCGCCGTGTTTCCTGGGAAACTCCGCCTTTGCCGTTCATGACATAGCTGACGGTTGCCGAGGAAACGCCGCACGCGCGGGCCACCTCCGCGGCCGACACCCGATGAGGACGTACCGCGGCTTCAACTGGTGCAGAACTCACGGTGCCTCCTCTTTTGTCGCCCTCGTCACGTGATGACCATTACAGAGTAGCTAAAGAGGTTAAGCAACGTTAAGTTGATCTGCTTTCCGGCTGCTCAGGGCCGCGCATTGCGTTCTGGCACTTTCAGTGCCACTTCGGACTCACAGGGGGAGCGGTGGAACTTAATGGTTCTTACAGGATCGAGCCAGCTGAGGCGCGCGTGAGGACACCTTTGGCGAGGGGGTCTTCCTGCTCTCCGACGACTCGGCTTACGTCACAGGCCAGATGGTGAAGAACTACGGCGTCGGCTGCTTGAGCTAAGCAGCGGACGCCGTCGTTGGTTGGCTGGTATCCGCCAGCGCAGCGGTCAGGCCGGCGACTCGACGAGGGCAGGGGCGGGGTTGGCCAGGCGGCGCAGTTTGGGGATCGGGATGCGGTAATTGAGTGCGGCGGCGGTGCCGGTGCCGTCGGGGTGCGTCCAGCGCATGAGCGCGGAGTCGCCGCCGGGGGCGCCTTCGAGGTATTCGGGTGCCCCGTCGAGGGGGAGGTGGCCGATGGCTTTGAGGCTGAGGCCGAACTGTTCGGTCCAAAAGTAGGGGCTGAAGCTGAGCTCCGGGGCGTTTTCACCGTTGAGCAGGGCGAGGGCCGCGGCCTTGCTCTGCTCGATGGCGCTGGTCCAGAGCGGGATCCGGGCGATGCCGCGGGAAGTCGGGAACGCGGCCACGTCGCCGGCGGCTACGATGTCCGGGCGCACGCGGCCGCGGCTGTCGACTTCCAGCCGGCCGCAGGTCAGGAGTCCGCTGTCCGCCAGCCACTCGGTGTTCGGGATGTCGCCGATGGCGCTGACCACCAGGTCGGCGGCAAGCGTGGAACCGTCCGCCAGGTCCACCAGTGGGCGCCCGTCGTCATCGCGCAGGCCAACGGCCCGGGACGGGGCGAACCTGAGCCCCTGGCTCAGGCCTGCGGCGAGGAAGACCTCGGAAAGGTGCGGGCCCAGCTGCTGGGCCATCGGCTGGTGGTGCGAGGCGAGGGTGACTTCGCAGCCGGCGGCCAGGCAGCCGGAGGCGATCTCCATGCCGAGGGCGCCGCCGCCGACTACCACCACGGAGGGCTTGTCGGCGATCCGGCGGCGCAGCTCCAGCGCGTCCTCCAAGGTGCGTAGGGTCAGCTCATGCCTGCGCGCGGCGGGGTCGGCGCTGGCCAAGCGGCGTGCCCGCGAACCGCTGGCGATGACCAGACCGTCGTACGCAAGAATATTGCCGTCGTCGAGCACTACCGCTTTGACGTCCGCGTCCAGCTGCAGGGCCCGGCGGCCCAAGAGCTCGCGAGCCTCGTGGGTGGAAGCGGGCAGCTGGTGGGAAGTCATCTCCTCCGCGTCCAGCAGCGCTGCCTTGGAGAGCGCGGGCCGGCTGTAGGGCGCGTGGTGCTCGTCGCCGACAATGGTCAGCTCGCCGTCGAAGCCCGCGGCGCGCAGGGAGTCGCTGGCCGTCAGGCCGGCAATGCCGTTGCCGACGACGACGATGCGTTCCATCCGCACGGTCACGCCAGGCGGAGCGCGGCGACCGGGCAGACCCGGGCGGCCTGCTTGGCCGCGTCGAGCTGGTCCTCGTTGACGTGCACCACGTCCAGCACCAGTTCGCCTTCATCGTCCAGGTGCATCAGCTGGGGTGCGACTTCCTCGCACAGGCCGTGCCCTTCGCAGCGCGGCCGGTCCAGGATGATTTCCATTGTGTCCTCCACTCGAATCTGTGTGTGGCTTGCTTCACAAACCGGGTAATTGAAAGCTTGGCAGGGCCGCTGGTGTTCGGCAAATGAATAGTTTTCATCCGTGGTGTGCATCGGGTGAATAGATTGCTAGGCTGGTGCGACAGCGCCGGATGTGCCCGCGCTCACCACTGAAGGAGGTTGCGATGTCCTCACTAGATCCGCCGGCGGACGCCCGGCCGGAGACTGCGATGGATGCGGATCTGGCGCGGCTGGCCTCCATCGACCTGAACCTGCTGGTGCCGCTGCTGGCGCTGCTGGAGGAGCGGTCCGTGACCAAGGCCGCCGGCAAGGTGGGGCTGTCCCAGCCGGCGATGAGCCACGGGCTGAACCGGACCCGGCGGCTGCTCAACGACGAGCTCCTGGTGCGCCAGGGCCGGGGGATGGTGCTCACGCCGCGCGCCGCGGAACTCATCGCGCCGCTGCGGCAGGCGCTGCACCAGGCGGCGCGGATTGTCAGCGCCTCGACCTTCGACCCCGCCGTGGACACCCGGCTGATCACGGTGGCGATGACCAACAGCACCGCCTTCGTGATCGGCAGCGAACTCAGCCGGCTCTTGGCGGAGCGGGCGCCGAACACCGTGCTGCAGCTGCGCACCACCAGCGTGGCCACCAGCGCGCCGTTCGTGGAGGACGCGGCCGACGTGGTGCTGTTGCCCGAGGCGTTTCCCTCGCCCCATCCCCGGGAGCGCCTGTACGACGACCGGTGGGTGGTGGTGGCGTCCTGGAACGAGCCCCGGGACGCCGACGCCCTGCAACTGCTGGAGCAGGTGCCGCACGTGTTTCCCGACTCGCCCTCGGAGCGGCTGCGCCCGTACGAAATCCTGGACGAGAAGAGCATCCCGTACCGGGTGCGCCAGCGGGTGTCCGACCACCTGTTCGTGCCGCACCTGATTGCGCAGTCCGGCAGGGGCGTGGCGATCCACCGGTACCAGGTGGGGCTGGAGTTCGAGGGCCGGTTCGACCTGCGGGTGGAGGAGTTCCCGTTCCCGGTGGAGCCGCTGGGCATCGACATGGTCTGGAACCCGTGGCTGGCCGACGGCGCCTTCAAGACCTGGCTGCGGGAAATCCTGCTCGAGGCGGCCGAGCCGCTGCAGGCCCGGTACAAGTTACCCAGCTAGCCGCTTCCTTCCCCGGGGCGCACTGACAACGACGACGGTGCTCGCCAAGATGCCCAGAAACAACGACGGCGGTGCCCACCCGGGTGCGCAGAAACGCCGGCGGCGATGCTCGCCAAGGCGAGCACCGCCGTCGTTGTCCCTGTGGGGTTAGCGCGTGGTGAAGGGCAGCACCAGCCGGGACTGGTGCTCGGCGTCGCGGTAGATCTTGTGCGTGACCGGGCGGCCCACCGGCAGGTGGAAGGCATCCGGCGGGAGCAGCGCGTTGTGCTCGTCGGCCAGCGGCTCGGCGTTGGACAGTTCCACGGTCAGCTTGTGGCCCGGCTTGAACGTGTTGGCGAACGGGTAGAGGCGCACCACGTACTCCTCGATCGTTCCCGGTTCCACCGGCACGGAGCGGGTGTGCGGGTGGTACGGGTTGCCCTCGGTGGTGCGCTCGTCGAGCTCGCGGTGCGAGGCCTTGAGGTAGCCGCTGGTGATCAGCTGGCGCTTGCCGTTGGGCGCGTAGTCCCAGAGGCGCAGGATGAAGTTGGTGTCCGGCTGGTCGATCTCGGCGAAGATGTGCGCTGCGCCGGTGCCGATCATCTCGGTGGCCTCTTCGAAGGTGTCGGTGCTCCAGTTGATGATCTGGACCTTGTCCGTCACGGTCAGCGGGGCCTGGTAGAAGCCGTCCGGCGCAGCGTACTCGGCGCCCATCAGCTCCGGCTCGGTGGAGAGCTTGTGCCGCGGGCGCAGGTACAGGGACTTGTACTCGATCTCCTTCGGCGGCCACGCCTCGGCGGTCACCACCTCGCGGGAGCCCTCGACGAAGACGCTCACGGCGGGCTCGTCCATCACGCCGTTGTCGATGCCCTTGATCCAGTAGTCGTACCAGCGGAACATCTTGTCGTGTTCCTCGATGAAGGGGCGCGACTGCATGGGCGGGTAGGGGCCGATGTCCAGCTTCTTGGGGCCCTTGAGCGCGTTGTAGAGCTCGATGGTGCCGTCCAGTGTCCAGCCGCGGCCCTGGTCCAGCTGCAGCCAGACCGGGATGTCGATGTTCGGGGCCAGCGTGATCGGGTTGCGCTCTTCGTACCACTCCCCGTCCAGCTCGTTCATCACGATGTCGAACCAGGCCTCGTGGTTCTTCGGGTAGTTCAGCACGTGCACCAGGTTGGGCCAGGCGGCGACGTCCGGATCCTGCAGGCGCTGGGCGACGAGCTTCTTCAGCTCTTCGGGGGAGTACTTCTCGATCATCCGGGACTTGACGCCGTCGGTGAACGCCCAGCCGGAGTCGCCGCCGCGGCCTTCGCGGGCGGCACGCGGCATGAACCACATGACGCCGCCGTGGTAAGTGGTCTCGTAGAAGTCGTAGTGGCCACCCGAGACGAAGATGGCCTTCAGGTGCGGCGGGCGCTCGGCCGCGGCCAGGACCTGCATGGAGCCGAAGTAGGAGATGCCCACCATGCCGACGTTGCCGTCGCACCACGGCTGCTCGGCGACCCACTCGATGAAGTCGTAGGCATCCTGGCCCAGCGAGACGCCGCCGGCGTTGTAGTTGCCGATGTGCTCGCCGCCGGAGTCGCCGGAACCACGCAGGTCGCCGATGACGTGGACGTAGTCCTCCTTGACGATCCGGGCAATGTCGCCGGCCTCGATGCAGCCGTCCCACATGGGGCTGGGGCGGCGCTGCGGCGGGGTGGTCAGCGCCAGCGCCTGCAGCTCCTTGCCGTAGGGGCTCAGGGCCACCAGTGCCGGCCGCGGCTTCTCGTCGATGCCCTGGTAGGCGTCCGCGGCGAGCTCAACGCCGTCGCGCATCGGGACCCGGAGGTCCTTGCGGATGGCGATCTTTTTTCCACCGGCATTCCACGTCGTGAAATCAGTCATGTGTGCAACTCCTTGTCAGCGGCCGAGTGCCCATGCCGCTCCGGGCGGGCATTCGCTCCCATCATATTATTATAATAAAGTGGCTGTGGGCAAGGCCACAGATTCAGGGGCCCACAATGGTTGAGGACCATCCAGCCGGTTTCGGAGTTGAGGAGATCAAGTTGACGCACGAAGTGAAAGTCCATCCGCTGGTGTCGCCGTGGGGCCGGTTTGGCCTCTACAGTTTCTTCATCGACGCCCCCGAACCGGCCATTGTGGATACCGGGATCGCCTCGTCGCCGGTGGAGGGCATGATCCCCGAGCTCGAGAAACTGGGCCGCCGCATCGAGGACGTGCGCTGGATCCTGCTGACCCACGGCCACATCGACCACCTGGGCGGGGCCCAGGCCCTGTGGGAGCTCACCGGCCGCAAGGCCCAGGTGGTGATCCACGAGGGCGACGCTCCGCTGTTGCGCTCGCGGCGCGCACACGTGGACAACTATGTTCAGGTGCGCCAGCAGTACCTGGACAATCCGAACGCCATCGAGGAACAGACGCAGGCGGCGGAAAAGGTCATCTCCGGCGAGATGGAGCCCACCCTGCTGGTGAAGGGCGGCGAGAAGCTGGACCTCGGCGGCGGCGTGTCCGTCTCCGTGCACCACATTCCCGGCCACACCGCCGGCTCCGTGGCCTACGTCATCGACGGGCAGAACGACGTCTTCGTGGGCGACGCGGTGCAGGCGCATGGTGCCGCCAACGGCTTCCCCGGCTACGAGGAACCCGCCGCCTACCGGAAGAGCCTGGAGTACCTGCGCGACGAGGTCCGGCCCAACCGCCTCTTCCTGGGCCACCCGTACCGGGACGCGAACGGGGTTCCCTACGAGATTGGCCTCGACGCCGAGCGCGCCCGGGAGGCCCTGCAGTTCAGCATCGACCTGGAGTCACGGATCGCGGGTGCCGCCCGGGAATGCCTACAGCACGGGCTGCAGGCCACCGACTCGGCCTACTCCCCGTTCCAGCCGGTCGCCGAAGCGATCGGCTACACCGGAAACCCGGCGCTGGAGCCCTCCCCGTTCTTCACCACGCTGCACGGCTACCGCCAGGAGTTTGAGGCGGCCCGCTGACGGTTTGCATGTGGGGACGTCGACGCTTGCACAGCTCGCACGGACCCCATCCCGCTCCCACATCCCCACCTCCAAAAGCACTGTGCAGATATGGCCCCTTTCCGCGCCGGACAGGGGCCATATCCGCGAAGTCGTTTCAGCCATGAGGTGGTACGACGGCGGCGCGCACCCTTCGCGGGGTGAGCGCCGCTTTGGTTCGTGGCACTGGGAGGCAGGCCTCGCCGTCGTGCTCTCCACGATGGTGCGCGGGACGGCGAAGCAGAAAAGCAGAAAAGCGGCGGCACCGTCCGAAGACGCGTGCCGCCGCTTTGTATACCGGAGGAGTCCTAAGTAGGGCTCAGCCCTTGTTCAGGAACTCCGCTGTCTCCTGGAAGGCCCGGTAGAACTCTGGAATCCAGAAGAAGTTCTGGACGAATCCGTGGTTGGCTCCCGCGTAGCGGCTGACCGTGGTGTCCACGCCGGCGTCCTTCAGCCGCTGGCCGTAGAGTTCGCCCTCGTCGCGCAGCGGGTCGTACTCGGCGGTGATGACCAGGGCCTTGGGCAGGCCGGAGAGGTCCTCGCGCTTGATTGGGGAGACGAGCGGATCGGCCGGATCCGCGCCGCTCTCCAGGTAGAAGGAGTTCCACGGCTTCAGCGCCGGGGTCTCCAGGCCGTAGCCGGTGGCGTTCTCCCGCAGCGAGGCGTAGTGGTCCTCGTCGAAGTCCAGGTCCACGGACGGGTAGTACAGGACCTGGTGCGTGATCCGGTCGAAGCCCTCGTCATGCGCCATGGCCGTCACCGCTGCCACGAAGTTGGCCCCGGAGCTGTCGCCGGCAAGCGCCAGGTTCTTGCCGTCCCAGGCCAGGCTCTCGCCCTGCTCGGCAGCCCAGCGGACCACGCCGTAGCACTCGTGCAGGCTGGTGGGGAAGGGCGCCTCCGGTGCCAGCTGGAAGCCGACGGAGATGACCTTGTAGCCGCTTTCCTTGGCCAGAGCACGCGCCACGTGGTCGTGCGTCTCCAGGCTCCCGGAGAAGAACGCGCCGCCGTGGAAGTACACCAGCAGCCCGTAGGACTCGGCCTCGGCCGGGGTGTAGATCCGCACCGGGACGTCGCCCGCCGACGTGGCGGCGACGGTGTCCTCGACGGCGTGCAGCGGCAGCCGGTCCTCCAGCGGGGCGACGAACTGCAGGTCGCCCGCGCGCTTGGCCTCGGGGTCCGGGCGCGTGCTGTGGTCGAACGGCGGCAGCGTGGCGAGGAGTTTTCCAATCTCGGGGTGGATGGTCACTCGACACCCGCTCCCTTCTCGAAGGACGTGGTCTCCGGGAAGGAATCGCCGATGTCGAACGGCTTCCGGGAGATGTCCTGCAGCACGTCGGTGATCGGCTTCCGCTTGGCCTGGTAGGTGCGCAGGGCATCCTGCAGGTCGGCGCCGTCCTTGATGGCGTCGGCCAGCCAGGCGGCGTCCTGCATGGCGGAGTTGGCGCCCTGGCCCTGGTGGTGCAGCATGGCGTGCGCGGCGTCGCCGACCAGGGCAACGCTGTTGGTGTGCCAGTTCGGCTGCTTCTCGATGTCGTAGACGCCGCGGTTGGTCATCGAGGCGAAGTCCAGCTCCTGGCCGATCTTCTGCAAGCGCTCGTCGAAGCCTTCCAGCAGTTGGCCGATGTACTCGTGGGTGACCTCCGGGGCCCAGGCGGTGTCGTCGCTCGGGGCGGTGATGTCGAAGGACACCTGGTTGCGGTGGCGCAGCGGCAGGAAGTACACGGTTGTGCCGTTCAGGCCCACGTAGACGCGGAAGTTGTCGTTCTCCACCAGGCCGTAGGCATCGTCGGCGGAGATCACGGCGCGCATGGCGATGGTGTGGGAGAACACCGGCTGGACCTCGCCGAAGATCTGGTTGCGGACGCTGGAGCGGATGCCGTCGGCGCCCAGCACCAGATCGGCGGTGACCTCCACGCCGTTCTCGAACTTCACGGTGGCGGAGTCGCCGTTGTCGGTGACGGTGATCATCTTGTGGCCAATGTGCACGCGCTCGGCCGGCAGCAGGCGCAGCAGGGTCTCGATGACGTCGCCGCGGTGGACCATCCGGCAGTGGTTGGTCTGGGCGTATTCGTTGATGCCCGGCCACGGGTCGCGGGCAATCAGCTCGCCGTTGGACTGGTAGACCTCGATGGCTTCGGACGGGGCGGAGACCTTGGCGAACTCCTCGAACACGCCCCACTTGCGCAGCACCTCGACGGTCGGCGGCCGCAGGCCGATGCCGGCTCCCACTTCGCCGAGTTCGGGGGCCTGCTCGTAGACGTGCACGTCGGCGCCGAGCTGCAGCAGGGCCAGGGCGGCGGAAGCGCCGGCGTAGCCGCCGCCGACGACGGCAACCTTCAGGTTCTGGATTTCGGAAGTCTTCATGATTCTGTGTTCCTTCACTGGACGCCGCGGGGGCGACCTCGGGGTTGAAAAATGATGATGGGTCCCGCCGCCGTCGTCTGTGGCGGGGCGGGGCGGATGAATAGTTGGGGGCTTAGGCCTTGATGGACAGGAAGTCGGCCGGGTTGTCTTCCAGCAGGAGCTTGATGGTGGCGTCGTCGATCCCGGCGGCACGCATGTCGGGCAGCATGTCCTCGAAGATGTAGTTGATCGTGTGGCCCTTCACGCCCGGCCAGCCCAGCGGGCTGCAGTTGGCGTCGGCCGAGACCAGCAGCTTGTCCGCGTAGCCCTTGTTCACCAGGTTGACGAAGTGCTCCATCCGCTCGGCGCGCTTGCGGCCCCAGAACGGCGGGTCCGGCAGTTCGAGGTCGTAGCCGAAGGTGTCGAAGCCGATGCGGCCGCCCTGCTCGTAGATCCAGTCGTGCGGGGTGATCGGCGCGTTCAGCCCGTCGTCGGCGTGGCCGAAGAGCACGCGGTCCAGCGGAAGGCCCTCTTCGTTGAAGATGTTCACGGCCGGTTCGGGGTCGATCGCCAGGTGGGTCAGGATCGGCACCCCGGTAATGACGGCGGCGCGCGCCGCGGCCCGGTAGATGCGCTTGTCCAGTTCGGTCATCTTGCCGCCGCGGCTGACGCCGACCTTGATCACGCCGGCCTTGGCGCCGGTGTCGCCGATGCCCACGGTGATCTCGTGGATGAACACCTTTGCCAGGTAGTCCACCGATGCCCGCGAGAAGTGCGGCAGGGCGGTGTCGCCGCCTACGAAGCCGGTGCAGGCCACAATGTGGACGCCGGTCTTCCGGGACAGCGACCGGTAGTAGTCGATGTCGCGGCCGTTGCAGATGCCGGTGGCGTCCACGAAGGTGCCGCCGCCGTACTCGCGGAACTTCCGCAGCTTCGGCACGGTTTCCTCGTAGGCCTGCTCCGGCGACTTCCACCACTTGGTGTCCAGTTCGGAGCCGGGCATGCCGTAGCCGATGTGTTCGTGGACCGCCACGATTTCCAGTTCTTCAGCCGGGATGGTTCCCAGCACGGTGTTTACTTTGGTCAAGACCCTCACCTCGTGATTAGAAAAGCTTTGTTGATGTACGACGGCGGTGCGCGCCTGAAGGCGGTCAGCGCACCGTCAGCAGGCGGCGCGGGTTGTGCACCAGGATGCGCTGCGCGTCGTCGTCGCTCAGGCCTTGGTCCTTGAGGAAAGGCACGAAGGTGGCCAGCACGTGGCTGTACGGGAGGTTGTACTCCGGCAGCCCCTTGGCCACGCCGATGGAGTTGCCCGAGAGGATGATCTTGTCCGCATGGCCGGCCTTGACGAGTTCGAGCACCAGGTCCGCGCGCTCGCGGTCGGTGAGGTAGTCGCCGTCGTCGTCCAGGCCAACATGGTCGATGCCGACGAAGGCTCCGCGGCCGGCCACTTCGAGGGTGAACTTGGCGGCGTCCTTGCGGTCCAGATCGCCGACGAGCACGCGGTCGGCGTCGATCTGCTCGTCGAGGACCACGTCCAAGTCGTGCAGGACGTTGGCGCCGAAGCGGATGGAGACCGGCACGCCGGTGTTCTTGGCGGCGCGGGCGGAGCCGCGGAACAGGCTCTCCTCGGTGGGGGTCATGCCGGAACGGTCGGCCGTGGTGGTGACGATCCCGGCGGCGGCGCGGCGTTCAACCCGGGGGACCACCATGCCTTCGGTGACCTCCTTGCCGAAGAGGTCCTCGAACTTCTCGGCCGGCCACGGCGTGGGCGGGTTGGTCTGCGGCGTCAGGAAGTAGCCGCCGAGTTCTTCCTCGGGGCCCAGACCGGTGGAGGCGATGATGTGCACGCCGGTGGAGCGGGACAGCGCCTCGTAAAGCTTGAGGTCGCGGCCGTGGAACATCCCCGTGCTGTCCACGATGGTCTTGCCGCCCTTGTCGCGGAAGTCGGTGAGTTTCGCGGCCAGGGCCTCGAAGATCTCGGCCCGGTCCATGGAGATGTCCGGGGCGTACTGCGCGCCCGGCAGGACGGAGAGCAGCGATTCGTGGACCGCAACCACGCCCAACTCGTGAGCAGGAACGGGTCCAAGGACCGTATTGACGGTTGCGGTGGGGGAGGGCGTTGTATCCGTCATCGGCACAACCTTTCGTTCTACGTCACGCCGGGGCGCCACGCGTTGGGAAGGATCATGCACCGCGACCTCTGGATTGATTCCTCGCCGAACTCGGTGCAGGCGTCGGTAAGCGAAGGAAGCACTCGCCGGGCGGTTGGATGCCGACTGGCTATGGTGTGACCCCGAGTACCTGTAAACTAGGTTTACACGATGTCAGGTGAAAGTCAATGCCATTACCGACCGATTGTTCTGGGCGGGCGGGGACGCACGCAAGCAGGCTCAGCGCGGGATGGAGTCCGGCGGGGGATGGCGGAGAGCTACTGGGTGAAGCGGTATTTGAAGCTCTCGGCGTGGTGCAGGGCGGAGCGCCAGCCGATGGGACGGCCGCCGGCGGTGCGGAAGATCGTGTCGATGACCAGCAGCGGACTTCCCACGCTGACGCCCAACGCTGCGGCATGGTCCGCAGTGGCCGCCGTTGCCCAGGCCTCGTGTTCCGATCGGCCGAGCGTAATGCCGTAGCCCTGCTCCAGCAGTTCGAAGGCCGAGCCGCTCTCTTCCAATTCCTGCACCGTGGGATTGAAGTCGCGCGGCGCGCGGATGTACACGTTCGCTTCGGCCAGCGGCGCGCCATCGACCGAAATCAACCGGGTGAAATGCAAGAGCAGTTCGTGCTCTTCCGTCCCCAGCAACTGGCCGACTTCGGCGGGCGGTTCCACCCATTCAGGGACGGAAACCTTCGACGACGGGTGCATCCCGCTCTCTACCAGGAACTGATAAAAACGTCCGGACCTGACGTCGGCGGGCCGGTGTACCCGGAGTCCTCTGGCTGGGAAGGTGCCCTTGCCCTGTTTGCGGTAGACGTAGCCGTCATTGGCTAATTCCTGCAGCGCCTGCCGGATGGGTGCCCGGCTGACCTCGAACCGGCTGAGCAGTTGCGCCTCGGTGATCGGTTTCTGCAGATCCACGACTCCCTCGGCGACCTCCCGGCGCAGGATTTCCTTGATCTGCCGGTACAGCGGGACCCCGGACGAGTAGTCGAGTTCGCCAGAAGCCATCAGCGGTCGGTCCTCCAGTTCATGTGGTTATCAATCAACCCTATGCGCTGGATTAGCTAACGGCGCAACTTTGCTGTCGAAGGAGGGGGCGGGGCGACGGCGTCTATCTGGTCAGCGATCGGCGGGCTTCGGGCAACTGGATTTTCTTCTCGCCCTTGAGCGCGCCGTCCATGGTTTCCTTCCAGACAGGGGCGGCGACTTCGGAACCGGTCAGGTCTCGGTAGGTCTTACCGTAGGCCGTGAGTTTGGTGAGCGGGTACTGGGCCCCGCCGCGGGGATCGCCGAGCCAAACGGCGGCCATAAGTTGTGGCGTGCCGCCGACAATCCAGTTCGCGGTGAAGTCGTTGGTGGTTCCGGTCTTGGCTCCGGCCTCCCGGTTGCCCTGGAGCTCGATCCGCGGTCCCAGGGTTCCCCTCGGGTTGAAGGGCTCCTTGAGCACATCCGCCACAGTGTCAGCGACGGCGGGTTTGATGGCTCGGTGACAGTCCGGGTCCGGAACGGGTAGCTCCTTCTCCGGCTCGTTCTGGACTGCCTTGATGACCATGACCGGTTTGCATACCGTGCCGTTGCTCATGAAGGCGGCGTAGGCGCTGGCCATTTGCAGCGGCGTGACTTCGTAGGCGCCGAGG
Organism: Actinomycetota bacterium; assembly: GCA_051751385.1. GTDB lineage: Bacteria > Actinomycetota > Actinomycetes > Actinomycetales > Micrococcaceae > Crystallibacter. The sequence continues at coordinate 199,208 of JBNJKW010000006.1, forward strand.
GCGAGGGATCCTTCCCTGCCGCTCAGCTTGTCGGGGTCGATGGAGGTGATGCCGAGCTTGTTGGCCATTTTGGCCGCGTTGATGACACCGACGCGCTCCACAAGTTTGATGAAATAGATATTCACGGAGGCGCGGATGGCTTGGTTCGCGTTGATGACTCCGTAGTCGACGTTGTCGTAGTTGATGTAGCCGCCCTTCGGATTGTCCAGTTTCCCCGAGCGATAGGGGCCGTCGGCGCGGAACTTGGTGGAGGTATGAATGCCCTGCGTAAGCGCGGTGGCGAGCACGATCGGCTTCATGGCAGACCCGACCTGGAAGGAGTTGCGGACGTAGACCACTTGGGTCTTGCCCTTGCCCTTGCCCCAGTCACGGTTCTGCGCGATGGCGGCCACATGGCCGGTCCCCGGCTGCACGACGGCGGTGCCCAGGGCGGCGCGGTTGCCGTTGCCGAGTGCCCTCTCGACGGCTTTTTGCGCCGCGTCCGCGGCCTTCCGGTCCAAGGCGGTGGTCAAGGTCAGGCCGCCCAGGTTGAAGCGCTGCTCCCGGATTTTCGCGGTCTTGCCGAAGGCCGGGTTGGTCAGGATTTCTTCCCGGACCGCCTCACAGTAGAACGGATACTTGGACCCGCCGCAGCCGGACGGCTCGTCGCCGCGCTTCACGCCCAGCGGGGCCTCGCGGGCCTCCTGCGCCTGGTCGGCCGGCAATACCGCCTGCCTTTCCAGCACATCCAGTACGGTGTTGCGCCGGTCCGTGGCGGCGTCGGGGTTGGTGAACGGATCGAAAGCGCTCGGCGCCTTGAGCAGGCCGACCAACAGGGCGGACTGCGCATAGTCGAGCTCCGCCGCCGTCGTGCTGAAGTAGAAGCGGGCCGCCGCCTCCACCCCATACGCGCGGTTCCCGAAATAGACGGCGTTCATGTAGCGCCGCAGAATCTCATCCTTGGACAGCTGTTTCTCCAACGCGACGGCATACTTCATTTCCCGGACTTTGGCGTTGTAGGTGTTGCCGACAGCCACCTTGTCTTCCTCTTCGTTCCGCGCATTGTTGACCAGGATGTTCTGGACCAGTTGTTGGGTGATGGTGGAAGCGCCCTGGACGTCGCTGCTGGTGATGTTGTGGAACAGGGCCCGGGTGATGCCGAGGGGGTCCACCCCGCCGTGTTCGTAGAAGCGGGCGTCCTCGGTGCTGATGAGGGTCTGCTTGAAGGCCTCCGACACCTGGTCCAGCTCAACATCAACCCGGTTCTGGCTGTAGAACCGGGCGAATTCCTTGCCGTCCTTGTCCAACAGCACGGTGTGCTGCGCCAACGGGCGGTTCACTGGCAAATCTGTGGGTAGGGTTTGCCACATGTCGAGGACGGAATTTCCGACGACGGAGACCCCTACCGCCGCCGGCGCCACGAGTGCGCCCGCGGCGAAGGCCGCCACTGCCACGCTCACCAGCCACAAGTCGAGGCGCCGGCGGCGGCCCTTCTTCTTCGGGTGGCGGGCAGTCTCCATCAGTTCATCGAACCCGACCTCTTCAGGCCTGTTGCGTCGAAAGGGCCACATGATCCGTTGTGCGGAAACCGGCCGATGGATCTGCGTGAAATCCCGCGGTGGGGCGTTGGGCAGGCATGCCCGACGCCGGCGGTTCCCACACGCCTCCTTCCCCACAGACGGAGCAGTATAGAAAAGCGTAGAAGCTCCAGAGGCCCTGCGATAGAGGTTTTGGGCACAGGATTTGCCGCGCCGGCTCGACACGCCGAAGGCCAGCCCAGTGTCGACAAAAGCCGACCGAAAGCGGGTCCCAGGCGCCGCCGTCGTACTGCCCGCAGAAGGCACGAAGGCGGGGAATCGTCATCCGACGACGCCCCGCCTTGCGGCCGGCAAAAGGCTAGGCGCGCACCGAGCCTGCCGCCGCCGTCGCTGGTTCACTGGCCCGGCCGCCGCGGATCAGGTCGGCGCAGCGCTCGCCGATCATCATCACGGTGAGGTTGGGGTTGACGGTCACGTGCTCGGGCATGACCGAGGCATCGGCAACGCGCAAACCGGTGACGCCTTTGACCCGCAGCTCGGGGTCCAGCGGCGACATGGCGTCGTCCTCCGGGCCCATCCGGACGGTGCCGACGGGGTGGTAGACGGTGTTGTGCGTTTTGCGGATGTAGTCCTGCAGTTCCTCGTCGGTCTGCGCCTCGATGCCCGGGGACAGCTCGCGCCCGGCCCACTCGGCCATGGCCGGCTGGGCGGCGATTTCGCGGGCCTTGCGGATGCCGGCCACCATGACGCGCATGTCGTGGCCCTCGGGATCGGTGAAGTACCGCGGATCGACCATCGGCTTGTCACGGAAGTCGCGGCTGCGCAGCCGGACCGTGCCGCGGGAGCGGGCGTGCGTGACGTTCGGCGTGAGGCTGAAGCCGTTCTCCGTGGTGGGGTAGCCGTGCCGGAGCGTGTTCATGTCGAACGGCACCGAGCCGTAGTGCATCATCAGATCCGGGCGGTCCAGGCCCTCCTCGGTGGGCGTGAAGATGCCGATCTCCCACCACTGGGTGGATTCGGTGACCATCGGCTGCTTCGCCTCGAACTGGACCAGGCCCTCGGGGTGGTCCTGCAGGTGTTCGCCGACGCCGGGAGAGTCCACCACCACGTCGATGCCGTGCTCGGCCAGGTGCGCGGCCGGACCGATGCCGGAGAGCATCAGCAGCTTCGGCGAGTCGATGGCGCCGGTGGAGAGCACCACCTCCTGCCGTGCGGACAGCGTGTGCGTGCGGCCGAAGGCGTTGTCCACGATCTCGACGCCGGTGCAGCGCTTGTCCGCGTCGAACACCAGCCGGCGGGCGCGCAAGCCGGTCAGCAAGGTGAAGTTTTCCCGCTCGATGATCGGGTGGATGTAGGACACGGAACTGGAGGAACGCGTGCCGTCCGCCCGCCGGTTGATCTGGAAGAAGTTGGCACCGTTCACCACGGTGCTGCCGTCGTTGAACTTGGCGCGCGGGATGCCCGCCTGCTCGCAGGCGTCCAGCAGCGCGACGCCGGTGGGGTCCACCGGGGCCACGTTCATCACGTGAACGGGGCCGGAATCGCCGTGGTGCGGGGCCTCCGGTCCGGCATCCTCGTTGGTCTCCAGCCGCTGGTACAGCGGGTAGGCAGCCTCGGCGTTCCAGCCGGCGGCGCCGTGCTTGGACTCCCATTCGTCCAGGTCCTCCCGCGGGGCCCAGAAGGCGATGCAGGAGTTGTGGCTGGAGCAGCCGCCCATCACCTTCGCCCGGGAGTGGCGCATGAAGGAGTTGCCGTTCTCCTGCGGCTCAATCGGGTAGTCCCAGTCGTAGCCGGATTCCAAGAGTTCCATCCAGCGATCCAGCTGCAGCACCTCGGGCACGCCGCGGTCGTCCGGGCCCGCTTCCACCAGCGCCACGGACACGGCCGGGTCTTCGCTCAGCCGGGCGGCGACGGCGGCGCCGGCGGAACCGCCGCCGACCACGATGTAGTCAAACTCCCGGTCGGTCAGGTTCTCGATGTTGTCGGTGTGCATTCAGTTCTCCTTGCCGCGGTCAGCGAACCAGCCGGTCACCTGCGGGCTGGTGTTCTGGTAGATGTGCTTGGCCTCCTGGTACTCGGCCAGACCGGTCGGGCCGAGCTCTCGGCCGACGCCGGACTGGCCGAAGCCGCCCCATTCGGCCTGCGGGAGATAGGGATGGAAGTCGTTGATCCAGACGGTGCCATGGCGCAGCCGGCCGGCCACGCGCTGTGCCTTGCCGGCGTCCTGCGTCCAGACCGCTCCGGCCAGACCGTAGACCGTGTCGTTGGCGGTGGCCACTGCCTCGTCCTCGGTGCGGAAGGTTTCCACCGTCACCACCGGGCCGAAGGCTTCGTCGACGACCACGGACATGCCGCGTTCGACGCGGTCCAGCACGGTCGGCAGGTAGTAGAAACCGCCGTCGTAGCCGGGGCCCTCCGGGGCGGCGCCGCCGCAGCGCAGCCGGGCGCCCTCCTGCACGCCGCGCTGGACGTAGTTGTCCACCTTTTCCCGGTGCGCCGCCGAGATCAGCGGCCCGGTTTCGGCGGCCTCGTCGAAGGGGCCGCCCAGCCGGATGCCTTCCGCCCGGCGGACGAGCTCGTCCACGAAGCGCTCGGCGATCGACTCCTCGACCACCAGCCGGGCCCCGGCGGAGCAGACCTGACCGGAGTGGACAAAGGCGCCGTTCAGCGCATTGTCGACGGCGGCGTCAAAGTCGGCGTCCGCGAACACCACGTTGGGGTTCTTGCCGCCGAGTTCCAGGGCCACCTTCTTCACGGTTCCGGCCGCGGCCGCCGCGACCACGCGGCCGGTCGCCAGCCCGCCGGTGAAGGAGACCAGGTCGACGTCGGGGTGCTCGGACAGCGGTGCGCCCGCTTCCGCGCCGGGTCCGGTGACCAGGTTGGCGACGCCGTCCGGCAGGCCCAGGTCCTGGAGCAGCTTCATGGTCAGGATGGCCGTGGAGGGGGTGAGCTCGGCGGGCTTGAGCACAAACGTGCAGCCGGCGGCCAGTGCGGGAGCGATCTTCCACGCGGCCTGCAGCAGCGGGTAGTTCCAGGGCGTGATCATGCCGCACACCCCCACCGGCTCGTGCACTATCTTGCTCACGACGGCGGGGTCGCCGGCGTCGACCATGCGGCCGGCCTGCTGCCCGGCGAGCTTGCCGAAGTAGTCGAAGCAGGCGGCGATGTCGTCCATGTCGATCCGGCTTTCAACTATCCGCTTGCCGGTGTCCAGCGACTCGGCGCGGGCGAACTCCTCGCGGCGCTCGCGCAGCCCAGCGGCCACCTTGAGCAGGAAGTCGCCGCGCTCCGGTGTCGGGACGGCGGCCCAGACGCCGGAGTCGAACGCGGCACGGGCCGCGGCGATGGCGCGTTCGGCGTCGTCCCGGCCGGCCTCGGACACTGTGGCGACCAGTTCGCCGTCGGCGGGGTTGCGGATTTCGCGCAGGGCACCGGAAGCGGCCGGCTCCCAGGCTCCGTTGATGAACAAGGTGGAGGCGGTTGTGGTCATGATGTCTCCTTCGGAAGTGCGGCGACGGGCTCGTCGACCGTGTCGTAATCGGTGTCCCAGTCCGCCTTGGCTGGGACGTTTTCGGCGGCGGTGCTGTAGGGCAGCGTGGCGCGGTGCTGATGCAGGAACTCGAGGTGAACCTCGTAGTGGTCCAGCACGTCGGCGATAACCTCGTCCTTGCTGTACCCCATCAGGTCGTAGCCGTGGCTGCCCTCAAGCGAGAACACCTCGATCCGGTAGTACTTCCCGCCCGCGCCGGAAGAGCGCGCGTAGGACGGCACGTCGTTCTGCACCGGGAAGACCTGGTACTTGAAGGTGCGTTCGCCGTCGAGCTCCACGCAGAGGTCGGCACTGTCGATGCCGAAGGCCTCCACCGTGGTGGTCTTCAGCGTGGCCTCCAGGCCGCGGGCGGCGAGGTCGGCGCGCACGTCGGACAGCGCGGGCACCGCGACGTCGGCGACGAAGCGCTGCGCCTGCCGGCGGCCCGGGTAGTTCATTGCCCGGGCAAGACGCTGGCGCCAGCCGCGGCGGCCGTCCGCACCGGTCGGTACGTTGGTGCGCGAGTTCAGCACGGCGTGCAGGCCGGCCTGGTAGCTGTCCGCCAGGGCGGTCTCCAGGCGCAGCGCCTTGTAGAGGCCCAGCATGATGAAGACCAGCACCACCGAGAACGGCAGGCCCATGATCACGGTGGCGCTCTGCAGCGTGGGCACCCCGCCCACCAGCAGCATGGCCAGGGTCAGCAGGCCGGTGGCGACGGACCAGAACACTCGCAGCCACTTGGGCCCGTCGGAGTCGGCGTCCTTGAGGTAGGAGGTGAAGTTGCTCATCACCAGGGCGCCCGAATCGGCGCTGGTGACGTAGAAGAGCAGCCCGGTGAAGGTGGCGATCGCGGCGCTGAGCGGGGCCATCGGGTACTGCTCCAGCAAGCCGTAGAAGGCGCGCTCCGGCTGGCTCATGGCCACCTCGCCGAAGGCGGCGTTGCCCATCACCAGTTCGAGGGCGCTGTTGCCGAAGATCGAGATCCACAGCAGGATGAACGCGAACGGCACCACCAGCACGCCGACGACGAACTCGCGCAGCGTGCGTCCCTTGGAGATGCGCGCCAGGAACAGGCCCACGAACGGAGCCCAAGCGATCCACCAGGCCCAGAAGAACAGCGTCCAGCCGTTGAGCCAGTCGTCGGGCCGGTCATAGGCGAAGGTGTCCAGCGCCATCGACGGGAAGCGGGCGAGGGTGTCACCGATGTTGGTCACGATCCCGTCCAGCAGGAACCGGGTGGAACCGGTGATCAGGATGAAGACCATCAGGGACATGGCCAAGATGACGTTGAGTTCGGAGAGGCGGCGGATGCCCTTTTCAATTCCGGTGAGCACCGAGACCGTGGCCATCAGCACTGCCACGGCGATGAGGCCGATCTGCACCGCCGTGTTTTCCGGGATGCCGAACTGGAAGCTCAGGCCGAAATTGAGCTGGGCCACGCCGATGCCGAGGCTGGTCGCAATGCCGAAGATGGTGCCCAGCATGGCCGCGATATCGACGGCATGCCCCAACGGTCCGTGGATCCGCTTGCCGAGGATCGGGTACAGCGCCGAGCGGATGCTGAGCGGCAGGTTGTGCCGGAAGGCGAAGTAGCCCAGTGCCATCCCCATCAGGGCGTAGAGGCCCCAGCCGAGGATGCCGTAGTGGAACAGCGTCCAGACCACGGCTTGGCGTGCGGCCTCGACGGTGGAGCCGTCTCCGGTGGGCGGTGCCAGATACTGGGTCACCGGCTCCGCCACGGAGAAGAACATCAGGTCAATCCCGATGCCGGCTGCGAACAGCATCGCCGTCCAGGTGAAGAGGTTGAAGGTGGGGCGCGAATGGTCCGGCCCCAGCCGGGTCTTGCCCACCCGGGAGACTGCCACGAAGAGGACGAAAGCGAGGACCGAGACGATGATCAGCGAGTACCACCAGCCGAAGGTCTCGCCCACCCACGCCACGGCGGCGCCAATCACCGCATCCGCGGACTCCCGGTCAAGGATGGCCCACAGTGCGATGCCGAGCACGCCTGCCGCGGAGCCGATGAATACGGTCTTGTTGACTCTGGTTCGCTGCTCCGGCTCGGGCGGAACGTCGCCGGCGGGCAGGTCGGGGTCCTGCACTGGGGGCCGGATGTCCCGGGCGTCGGGCCCGGGCGTGACGGGCTTGGGCGGCGTGCTCATATCGGTCTCGTACCTCACATGGATGGTTGTGCTGGTCGCGGTCTCGCTGGTTGCCACGGCCTCTGGGGCCAACCTTCGACGCTAGCAACGGCAGGAAATAACTCAACTCGCGCGATTAGCACACTATTTAAGTGGGCAACATCACGCGTTTCGTTGACGAGCATCACCATCGTGCCTCTTGACGTGTGCCTCGCTGGCTGGGTCCGCCGTCGGGTGTTAAAGCTGAAAAGTGGCGCACCTGCGGGGCTCCGCGGCCGCATTTTGCGTTACCGTGAGGGCATGCCGGAGATGCCTGAAGTGCAGGGACTGGTCGATTTCCTACGGTCGAAGCTGCTACCGCCGGAGGGGCCGGCGGCCCGGATCGCCGACATCGAGGTGCTGTCGTTCTCGGTGCTGAAGACCGCAGACCTCCCGCTCGAGGTGCTGGGAGCCGGGCCCGTGTCCGGAGTGGCCCGCCACGGCAAGTTCATCGCCATCACAGCCGGCGACGCGCACCTGGTGATGCACCTGGCCAAGGCCGGTTGGCTCCGCTGGTCCGACGCGCTGAAACCGGGCCGGCTGCGGCCGGGCAAAGGGGCCATGGCCCTGCGCGTGCGGTTCGCGGCCGACGGTGAAGCGGCGCCCGGCTTCGATCTGACCGAGGCGGGAACCAAGAAGTCGCTGGCCGTCTACGTGGTCAAGGATCTCCAGGACGTCCCGGGCGTCGCCCGGCTGGGACCTGACGCGCTCGACGTCGATGCCCCGGCTTTCACGCGGATGCTCGCCTCCCACAACGGGCAGATTAAAGGACTGCTGCGCGATCAATCGGTGATTGCCGGCATCGGCAACGCCTATAGCGACGAAATCCTGCACGCGGCGAAGCTCTCACCGTTCGCCACTGCCTCAAAGCTGGACCCGGAGGACGTGGAACGGCTGTATTGGGCGATGCATCAGGTGCTCGAGGCCGCGATCGACCAGGCCTCGGGCCGTCCGGCCGCCCAGCTGAAGGACTCCAAACGCAAAGCCATGCGCGTGCACGGCCGCACCGGCGAAGCCTGTCCCGTCTGCGGTGACACCGTTCGCGAGGTCTCCTTCGCCGACTCCTCGCTCCAGTACTGCCCCACCTGCCAGACCGGCGGGAAGCTGCTGGCCGATCGTAGAACGTCCAAGTTCCTCAAATAAGTCAGCCTGATGGAACGATAGCTCTCCGACCGGAAGCCGACGGGACCACGACGGACGGCGTCCCTCCCCGCGGAAGGGGAGAGACGCCGTCGTTCTGGGAGTGGGGCGGGAGTTAGTTGTAGAGCATGCCGCCGTCGACCAGCAGGACCTGGCCGGTGACGTAGTCGGAGTCGGGGCCTGCGAAGAAGGAAACGATCTTGGCGACGTCTTCCGGTGTCTCGATCCGGCCGAGCGCGATGCCCTCGACGTTCTCCTTGAGGTTCTGGCCGAGGGGCTTGCCGTTGATCTTGCTGAGCTCCTTGTCGATGAGCTCCCACATTCCGGTGCCGACGATGCCGGGGGCGTAGGCGTTGACGGTGATGCCCTTGGGCGCCAGTTCCTGCGCCGCAGCTTGGGTAAAGCCGCGCACCGCGAACTTGGAGGCCGAGTAGGCGCTCAGGATCGGGAAGCCCTGGATAGCGGCGATCGATGCGGCGGAGATGATCTTGCCGCCGTGTCCAAGCTCTTCGAACTTCGCCGCAGCCGCCTGGATGCCCCAGACCACACTGTTGGCGTTAACGTTGAAGATTTGGTTGAGTTCTTCCTCGGTGATCTCCAGGATGGGCTTGATCTGCGCAATGCCGGCGTTGTTGACGATCACGTCGAAGCCCCCCAGGGCTTCTGCGGCAGTGTCGACGGCCGCGGCAACCTGGTCCTTCTTGGATACGTCGGCTGCCACGAAAACGGACTTGCGGCCCAAAGCTTCGATCTCGGCGACGACGCCTTCGCCCTTCTCGCGCTGCGGCTCGATGTCCGCGATGGCGACGTTGAAACCGTCATTGGCCAAACGAAGTGCGATGGCCCGGCCGATGCCCTGACCTGCACCGGTAACGAGTGCGACCTTGTCCTGAACAGTCATGTAGTTGTCTCCTTTTCACTGCTCCGGCGGTCTGTGCCCGGTTCGACGAGCGTGATAGACCGCCTGTTTGTACACCGGCCCTCAAGCGGGGGTGTCACTTACTGGAACGGCAAGGAGCCTGATTTCATTCCTTTGCATATAAATGACCGGGGTGGTAAGGACGCGATGGCGCGCACCGGGAAGTTGGCGAAGCGAGGGCCTCTCAGGCGCCGTCGTCGGCGTAATACTGGCTGTTCTTGCCGTATTCCGGGTCCTGTTCGGAGCGGACCATGCGGTGGTCCTCGGGGTGGTTTAGGCAGGGGCTGCTGAAGGAGAGGACCACGGTTCCGGCGCCGCCGGCGGTGTGGTGGGCGGCGGTGGCACCGAGTTCGCCCTTACGGAAGTAGAGTTTGCGCACGTCACCCGTCTGGGCGGTAGTTTCGTTTTTCTGCTCCCAGCCCTGTGCAGCCAGGTAGCCGGCGGCGGCGTCGAGGGCTGCGTTGGCCTGGTCGAGGTCGGCGACGTCGCCAGTTGCGCGGGCGATCCAGGCGGTTTGGGTCTGCGGCTGTTCGTTCTCGGGGCGCAGGCAGGTCTCTTCGCGGAGAAGGTTCACTTTCAAGTCGGCGGCGGAAGACGCTTCGGCGATTGCTTGGGTCAGCACTTGCTCTAGCTGGCGCCCGTAGTCCTGCGAGGTTGCCTGGCTCTCCAGTGGTTGGTTCTCCTGCGGCACGGCGCAGCCTCCTAGGATGATGGCGGACAGGGTGGCCGCGGTGGTGAGCGGCGCGGCGAAGCCGGGCGGCCGCCGTCGTGCTCTGCCGCTCGGGCGGGACGGACCATGCGGTGGGACGTGTCTCCGCATGGTCATTTCTCCAGACTTTCAACCGTCACGGTCTCAAGATTGCCATAGGCGTAGTCCTCAGGATTCTGCTCGAGGGGGCTGACGATGAGCGGGCCATAGGGGGAGAAGGTCTGGTGGATCTGGTCCTCGACGTACGTGCTGACCTCGGTGCCCTCGATGACGCCCTGGATATTGGTGGCGGAGGTAGAGTCGCGCCGAAAGTAGTCGGTGTGGCCGCCCATCAGCGATTCGGGGTCTTCAGGCCTCAGGAAGCCGGTCTCCAGCCGGACCGGATCCATGGCGGTTGGGCTGCCGCCGCGCCAGAAGGACGGGCCGTGGTAGCCGCCGCCGAGAAGCTGCGCGGCGGTGATCGGGTCGTCGCGGGTCTGCAGCCAGTAGCGGTTCGCGTCCGGGTTGGCCGTGTCCTCGGGGCTGCCCACGTTGTGCCCGGTGCCGGCCGGAGCCACGTAGACGATGTTGGTGGAATCGAGGCCTTCGCGCTCGCCGGTGCCCAGCAGCGAGCCGCCGGCGCTGTAGCCGATGTACGTCGTGCGGGCGTCGGGCCGGGCTTCCAGGTCCAGGGCGTGGTCGAACGCCGCGAGCAGCGGGCCGCCGTCCTCGTTGAACGAGGTGGTGATGTTGTCGCTGATCTCATCCGGCAGGTCGGTGCCTTGCCAGTAGAAGGAGACCGTGCCCGTCGAGGGCTCGCCGTTCACCGCATCCAGGCGGTGTGTATAGGCTTCCAGCTGGCCCAGATCCGCGCCGGTGCCCGGAATCAGGGTGGCGATGGTCCGGGTGCCCGGGCCCAGCGCGCCGTCCATAGTGACGATCCGGCCGTCGCCTTCCAAGCTGAGCATCACCACCTGCATGTGATGTTCGACGGCGAAGTCCAGTCCCGTGCGCAGCGTCGCCAGCCGGTTGTGCTCGGCCTGCCAGGTGTCCAGGTCCTCGGTGTACTGCAGATAGGCCCGCTGGTGGTCCGCGCGGTGCCGGGTCTGGCCGGCAGAGAGGTAGTCGTTGAGGTCCGGCTTAGCGCCGAGCTGCTCCTGCTGGGTGGCCACCGTTTCGCGGTAGCCGGCGGCGGTGATGGTGTTGGCGCGGATCCGATTGACGAATGGAACCCCGTTCAGCGCGCCGAACACCGCGGGGTAGAGCAGCAGCATGCGTTCCTGGTCACCCGGGGCCAGTCCCTTCCAAGCGTCCCGGATGTTGCCGATCCCGGCTTCGGTCAGGGCGCCGTCGTTGGCCATGGCCTGAGCCATCACTGCCTCGGCCGAGCCGGGCATCCGCCAGGCCGGCAGCTTGTTGACGGCCAGCAAGGCAGCGCCTTCGGGATTGGCCGCCGCCCAGTCGCGCAGCTCCCGATCGGTGAGCCCGGTCAGCGAGGCCAGATACGACTCCGGGGTCAGCGGGCCGAAACGCTCGTTCAGGCTGCTGGTGAAGCTGGCCCACGGCGGTGCGGCCGGGAGCGCGGCGGAGGCGGACAGCAGCGGGGTGGCTGGCAGCGAGTCGAGGGTGCCGCCGCTGATGCCCTTGAGCGCGGCAGAGGTTTCGGAGCTCAGGGCCTGCCAGTCCGCCCGAAGGGTGGCTGCCCGGCCGTTAAAGGCTTCCGCCCGGCGGAGGGCACGCTCCGCTTGATTGTCGCCCTGCGCTTCGTCGCCGTCCAACGCGGCTGCCAGGTGCGCGGCGAGCGCGGGCCGTGCGCCGGCCAGCTCTTCCGCCTCCGCCTGGAGCGGCCGGCCCGCGGCGACGAACGCTGCCAGGGCGTCGCGGGCGGCGGCCAGAGCTGCGGTCCATTCCTGCATCGGGCCGTCGAGCTCGGCCAGCGCAGCGTGGACCTCCAGCTCGGTGTCCGGCTGCCGGTAGGCGTCCTTCAGCCCCGCCCAAGCAGTCTGCGCTTCCACCAGGTAGCTGCCCGCGGCGGCGGCGCGCTGCGACATCTCCTCCACGGCGTCCGAGAGCTGGTCCCAGGGCACATCGAGCTCCGGGACACGGCCCAGCCTGATGGTCACGGCTGCGGTACCGGGCCGAAACCGCGCGCTGTCAGCACGGGGGCATCGCCGGCATTCAGCGTCTCGGCGAAGTCAGCCGCGGCCTCAGACATCTGCCCGTCTGCCGCAATGAACAGCTCGGCCGCCTCAGCGACCACCTGCGACTTGCCGTAGACCAAGCCGGCGATCCGCTGGCCTACTTCGCTCCGCGGCGACCAGAACCCGCCGAACGCCTCCGCCACGTCCGCGGCGCTGCCAAACAACGATGCCGCTTCCTCACCGGCTGCAGCGGCGTCGCCCGCCGCCTTGTCCAGCGATTGGCCGTCGGCTGCCACATCCACCAGGACCATGTGCAGCCTCCTGGGACTGATCCGCCAGCTGCCCATGCCCGTCCCCTCCGGTTAACCGTTTTCAACTGTCACTGTTCCACGGAGCGGTGCGGAACTGAATGGGGACTACTCCCCATCGGTGCGGCGGACACCGGATTTTCACAGTCGCTGCCTCGAAGCTCCTGGCAGTGAGCGCCGATCGACGCACCTCCTCCCGCGACATCCGAATGCTCGCGTCACCTCTGGAAGGGCGAGCAGGTGTTCGAGACGGCAACGACGGCCGCCGCGCTGCCAGCGACCGGGCTCCTATTGCCCAGGCTGGACAGGCATCAACGGCCGTCGCGTCGCTGGAGTTGGGGTTTAGCTGTCGCTGACGGTGAAGCGGGTCTGGCGGTGCGCGGGCTTTTCGATTTCGTCCAGAATCGCCACGGCCATGGTGGCGGTGGTGGTGTGTGATTCGCCGTCGCCGGCGAAGAGGAGTTGGTCTGCGCCTAGCACCGGTGCGGTGGCGGCGCCGGGAACAAACAACGCCGAGGGGGATACCCCGACCCAGTCGACGTCCGTGACGCCGCGGAGGAACTCAAGCTCCTTGAGCTGATTCTCCGGAATGGAAATCCACTCCTCGGCGCCTGGGATGTTGCGGATGTCCTCGACGAACAGATGGTTGTCCTCGCCGGTGGTCAGGCTGCCCGCACCCAGGATGAAGACCAAGCGGGGAGTAGTTTCGCTGGCCCGCTCGACCAGCGACTGGGCCAGGTCCACGTGCCGGTAAGCCTCATGAGGGGCTGCCGAAGGCGTTGATGACGACGTCGAAGGCAGCCAGGTCTTCAGCATCGATGGCGAAGGCGTCACGTTCCAGTACCGCGGCGTCCGCGCCGAGGACGTCCGCTGCCTTGGCGGCGCTGCGGACGATGGCGGTGGTCTGGTGGCCGCGTTTGGTTGCTTCGCGGAAGAGGTCACGTCCGGCGTTGCCTGACGCTCCGATGATTCCGATCTTCATGTTGTCCTTAATGTGCGGGATATCTGAGGAGGCTTCAGCCTCCACTAAGGGCAATCAATTGAAGGTTCAACTTCCGTCGGCGGTGCCGAGCACGGCGACACGCCCGCTTCGAGGCGAACTGGGTAATCCGCACGGAGTGAATCAGATCCTTTACGCGGACGGCGGGGACACAGCCGCCTGCACGCGGCAAAGGACGTCGCTGCGGGAGCCGGCCGCGTCGACGATTTGCCAGTCCAAGGAGCCGGCCATTCGCAGGTAGGCAGTGCGGGCCGCCCGGAGATAGTCCACCGACTCGGAATCCTCGCCCCGCGCGGTGATTCGGGCGTGCGCCGCCTCAGCGGGCAAATCCAGCAGCACCACCGCGTCTGGCCGAGGCAGGACGCGGACCAGCCAGGGCAGGACGCGTCCCGGCGGCAGGCCGCGCACATCGCGAAGGACCTGCTGGCAGTGCAGGTGCCGGTCCATCACCGTGGTCCCGTGGAACGCGGCGGCCCGGAGCTGTGACACCAGCACGTTCAGCGTGCGCATGGTCGACTCGAACCGGTCGGCCCAGTGCGGTGCGACGCCGATGCCAAGGCGTGCAGTGACCCGGGACAGCCAGCGCCGTCCGGCCGGATTGCGCAGCAGCTGCGCCGGTCGGCCCGCTGCCCGCTCGGCGGCTGCCAGCGAGGCGGCCGCCGTCGTCTTCCCGGCCCCGTCAATCCCAAGGATGACGACGGTTCTCCGCGCGTTCCGTCGTGGGCTGCGCCCTGTTTTGGTGGGCAAGGATCCCTGCTCTCATGTGTGGTGTCTCATGGAACAACGAACGTCGGCCGGGATCGATGCCCGGCTCTGCCGTGACTTTGCCGGACTACACCTCAAAACAGAAGAACGACGGCGGCACGTAAGCGCCGTCGTCGTCCTTCTGTTTTGCGGTGGTGAGTGCTGCGTGTCTCAGGCAGTTACATGCGGATACTCCGCCGAGCGGTTCTGGAAAGCCAGGACTGCCGGGTTGGCGATGACGCCGTCGCGGATTTCAATGGCACGGCTGATCGTTTCGTCGTCGCCCCAGCTGTCGGGTCCGCTCATGATAGTGCGCAGGAACGGGATCAGTGCCGTGCTGATCTCCCAGGTTGCTGAATTCCACAGGTAGGAAGGCGAGTGGTCCACGGCGTAGTAGCTCACGTGGTTGCCGACCTCGAATGTGGGTTCGGCGAAGGTGGTCATCTTGGCCCAGCTGAAGCCCATGCCTTCATCGCAGGACACGTCGACAATCAGGCTGCCGGGCCGGAAGCCGTCCAGATCCGCTTCGTCCAAATAGATCAGCGGGTTGTTCGGGTCCTGCAGCGTGCAGTTGACCACGATGTCGCGTTCGGCGAGGAACGGGGCCAGCGGCACGCGTCCGTCGTCGGTGATGACGTGGCTGAGATGCGGGGCAGTGGCGTCGTGGTCGAACTGGGTGATCCGTGCGGAGTGGATCGGGGATCCCACGGCGGCCGCCGCGCGGTTGGTCAGGACCTGGACGTCATGGATGCCGTGCGCGTTCAGCGCGGTGACCGCGCCGCGGGCGGTGGCACCGAAACCGATGACGACGGCGGTGAGCGGGCGGCCGTAGTCGCCGGTGGATCCTGCCAGTTGCAGCGCATGCAAGACCGAGCAGTAGCCGGCCATCTCGTTGTTCTTGTGGAAAACGTGCAGGGCGAATCTGCCGTCCGCAGCCCAGTGGTTCATCGCTTCGAAGGCGATCAGGGTCAGCCGCTTGTCGATGGCCAGCTGGGTGATCGCGCGGTCCTGGACGCAGTGCGGCCAGCCCCAGAGGATTTGGCCGTCCCGGAACTCGGCAAGGTCTTCCGGCTGTGGCTTTGGCAGCAGCACCACATTCGCTGCTGCAATGAGCTCCTGGCGCGGGGCGATCCGTCCCACCAGCTGCTCCAGCTGCGCGTCGGACATGCCGAAGCGCTCGCCGTACCCCTGTTCCAGAATGATCCGCCCGCGCAGGTCGGCGTCGAGGCGCTCGATGTGCGCAGGATGGAGGGCCAGCCTGCGCTCATCGGCCTTGCGCGTCGTCGCCAGGACCCCGAGCGACAGCAGAGTCAAGAGGCTCAGCGCTTCTTGATGGTGGTCAGCGTCTCGGAGGCTGCTGCTCCGGCGGCCTTGGCCTTCTTGTCGCTGCGCTTTTCCTTGATGGACTTGCCCGATTTTTTGGATGCAGATTGTCGGGGAGATTTGTCGGCCATGAGTGCCTCCTCAGCGCCAGCGAAGAATGCTGCGCTTTAACAGGAGCAACGATTTGCTCCGTACCCTTGACCATACGCCATGGCGCGTCCACAGGAGGTTGCACCAGGTAAAACGGCGCGGATAGTTGCCTCGCGCTGGCAAGCATAAGGCCACTACGACGACGGCGGGTGAGCCCCGCCGTCGTCGTCCTCTGAAACCATCCGTGGCGACCCATATGCTGGATCCCAGATGTGATTGACCGGGAGGGTGAGATGTCAGAGGCGACGGTGGCCGAGGTGGTGGCCGAATTGGCCACGCTTGAGGACCCGAAGATGCGCGAGGCGAACGAGAAGCGCGGCGACGACCACGGCGTGAACCTTTCCAAGCTGCGCGCGGTCGCGAAGCGGCTGAAGACGCAGCAGGATCTGGCGCGCGAACTGTGGGCAACCGGCGAAACTGCGGCGCGACTGGTGGCACTGTTGGTCTGCCGACCGAAGGCTTTCGAGCGCGACGAACTGGATGCCATGCTGCGCGAGTCGCGTGCTCCTAAAGTGCATGACTGGCTGGTGAACTATGTAGTCAAGAAGAGTCCGCACGCCGAAGATCTGCGTGTGGCCTGGACCGCGGACGAGGATCCGGTGGTCGCCAGTGCCGGCTGGGCGCTGACCACCGAACGGGTGGTGAAGAAGCCCGAGGGACTGGACCTTTCAGGATTGCTGGACACTGTTGAAGCGGAGATGAAGGACGCTCCGGACCGGCTGCAGTGGGCGATGAACCACACGCTCGCCCAGATCGGCATTGAGCACGCAGAGCACCGCACCCGCGCACTCGACATCGGCGAACGCCTCGAAGTGCTGAAGGACTACCCCACGCCGCCGAACTGCACGTCGCCGTTCGCGCCCATCTGGATCAACGAAATGGTGAGCCGGCAGGCGAAGGCCTGAGCGCCTGGAAGCGTCGCCGCGCCCGGGCCGAGGCGCTGACCGGACGCCTGACACTCCGTTGGCTGGGGTCCATTGCGGGGTGCCGGCTGTTGGTGCCAGTGTGGGGGGCATGACGGTGGAAGTCAGGCCAGCTGAGGTCTTCGAGGACGTGAAGGCAGTCCTCGGGCCGAAGCGTGCCGACGCGAATGTCTGTTGGTGCCTGAGCTATCGCCTCCCGTCGAAAGACAACGTGGCCCTGCGCGGGACGGAGCGCGGCGACATGGTGCAGCGTTTGTGCCGGCAGGATCCGCCGCCCGGAGTGCTCGCCTACGACGGCGACGACGTGGTGGGCTGGGCCGCCGTGCACCCTCGGGCCGAGACCAGCTTTGCCACCAGCCGGAAAATTCCCCAAGTGGACGACGTCGACGTGTGGTCGGTGTGGTGCATCCGAGTGCGGCCCGGGCACCGCGGCCAGGGCATCTCGCACCAGTTGCTGGCCGGCGCGGTTGAGTTCGCGCGCGGGTACGGCGCCCCCGCCATCGAGGGTTACCCGGTGGATAACCACGGCGCAAAGGTCGATCTCACCATGGCCTATGTGGGTACCCGGAGACTCTTTGAACGGGCCGGCTTCAGCAAAGCGGCGGACACAGACTCGGTGCTGAACGGGTTTCCCCGCGTCCTCATGCGGCTGGACCTTCGCTGACCCCCGGTGTGCCACGGGTGTAGCACCTGCCTTCAGGACTGGCCCACCATCGTTTCCTTAAAAAGGAGGACGACGACGGTGCGCACGCACCGCCGTCGTCCTCCTTTTTCTGCTGGTTAGAGCTGCGGCTGGCGGGCCCGCAGCAGCGGAGCGAAGAACTCGGCCAGTTCGTCCGTCGCGGTCAGCGGCAGGACGTTCGCCACGTACTGGTCGGGGCGGACCACCACGATGGCGCCGTCGCGGGAGAGGCCGCGGACGTCGAAGATGTCCTCGTCCTTGGCGGTGCCGAAGACCTTCTCCAGGTTGGTCAGCTGGAACGGGCCGACCTGGGGCTTGAAGACCGCGGGCACGGCGTTGATGTCGACGTCCTCGTGGTTCTGCTGGTAGATGACCTTCACATCGAACCAGGCATCGAGGTCAGCGCCCTCCGGAGTGGCGGCCAGCGGCGAGTCCTGGGCGGTGGCCAGCCACTCTCCCAGGTTCGCAACAGCCGCGGACTCGCCGGCCTTGGCCTGATCGGCGAAGACGTAGATGCGCCAGCGGCCGTCGGCCTCGGCGAGGTGGCCCAGGTGCAGCGGGTTGGTGTCGCAGACGCGGGAGACCTTGGCGGACTTGAAGCGCTTGCCGACGGTGAAGCCGGTGGCCAGGTCCTGGTGGCTGCGCGCGCCCGTCAGGATCGACTGCGAGTACTCGGTCATGAAGCCGGCCGGGAACTCGGCGGTGCGCACGTAGAAGTCCTCGAGCTCCGACGGATCGGCGAACTCCTCGGGCTTCTTCGCCATCATCGTCGACCATTCCTTGTCGAAGTCGATGAGGTCCTTCGCTACCACCTGGCGCTCGGCGGAGTAGGTGGAGAGCAGGCTCTCCGGGCTGCGGCCCTCCAGCACGTGGCCCAGCTTCCAGGCGATGTTGAAACCGTCCTGCATGGAGACGTTCATGCCCTGGCCGGCCTTCGCGCTGTGCGTGTGGCAGGCGTCGCCGGTGATGAAGACGCGCGGGGTGCGGGTCCCGACGGCCTCGGGCAGCAGGTCATCGAACCGGTCGGTGAGGCGGTGACCCACCTCGTACACGCTGTGCCAGGCAACGCTGCGCACGTCCACCGTGTACGGGGTCATGATTTCGTTTGCCTTGGCGATGATCTGCTCGATGGTGGTCTGGCGGATCTTGCCGTTGTCGTCGTCGGGGACCACGCCGAGGTCCACATACATGCGGAACAGGTAGCCGCCTTCGCGCGGGATCAGCAGGATGGAGCCGCCGTCGTGCGACTGGATGGCGCACTTGGTGCGGATGTCCGGGAAGTCGGTGTTCGCCAGCACGTCCATGACGCCCCAGGCGTGGTTGGCGCTGTCACCGGCCAGGGTGCTGCCGATCGCGGCGCGGACCCTGCTGCGGGCGCCGTCGCAGCCCACCACGTACTTGGCGTGGACGATGCGCTCGGTGCCTTCATCCGGGCCGGCGCTGCGGACCAGCGTTACCTTCACCGGGTACTCGCCCTCGTCGGCCACCTCGAGGGTCTTGAATTCCCAGCCGTAGTCAGGCGTCAGGCGGGTGGGGGAGTTGGCGGCGACCTCGGCGAAGTAGTCCAGCACGCGGGCCTGGTTAACAATCAGGTGCGGGAACTCGCTGATGCCCATCTCGTCGTCGACGGCGCGGCCGCCGCGGACAATGTGCGTGGGGTTCTCGGTGTCCGGGCGCCAGAAGTTCATCTCGGTGAGCCAGAATGCCTCGGCAGTGATCTGCTCGGCGAAGCCGAAGGCCTGGAAGGTTTCAACGCTGCGGGCCTGGATGCCGTCGGCCTGTCCCAGCACCAGCCGGCCATCACGGCGCTCCACCAAACGGGTGGTGATGTTCGGGAACTGGGCGAGCTGGGCCGCGGCGAGCATGCCGGCAGGTCCGGAGCCCACGATGAGCACGTCCACCTCGTCGGGAAGCTCCTCGGGGCGGTTGATGCCGACGCCGGCGGCGGGCTTGACGCGCGGGTCGCCTGATACGTAGCCGTGGTGGTGGAACTGCACGGGATGTCCTCACTTCGTTGTGCCGTATGCGGCTGGCCTGTGTTCTATATTTGAACAGCGGGTTCGATAACTGAATAATCGGTCGGTTTAGCCACTCTACGACAAACATGACGCAGCTAACAAGTAATCCATGTAATGGCGCGGGACCCAGCAGGGCGGCTCAAAAGGGTGTTCAGGTGCCGTGTCCTAGGCGGTGCACGTGGCGTGCTCCCGGACACAAATGCTGAAACTCCGCGAGGTTAAACGTAGACTCCGGCCAACCATGGGGACTCCGGCAACACAACGCCCGTGCGGCTTCGGAGTCCATCAAACGCCGCTATAAGGAGACGTTTCCTGTGACCATTCCCTATTTCGACGCCAGTGCCGTGCGTTCCGCCGTTCCCTTCAGCCGGGCGGTGCGCGCCATCGAGGAGGGGCTGCTGTCCGGCGTTGACCCGGAACTGGACAGCCCGCGGCTGTTCAGCCCCGCGCCGGACGGGGAATTCCTGATCATGCCCACCGAGGGCGGCGGTGGTTACAGCGGGGTGAAGGTGGCGACAATCGCACCGAAGAACCCTGCCCGAGGGCTGGAGAAGATCCAGGGCATCTACGTCTTGTTCGACGCCGAGACACTGGCCCCGCTGGCCACCATGGACGGCGCGGAACTCACGGCCATCCGCACGCCGGCCACCACCCTGGCCGCGGTAAGGAACATCGCTGCGGCGGCGCCGGACGGCGAAGGTTTCGGGGACGCTCCGCAGGTGCTGGTCTTCGGCGCCGGCGTGCAGGCACTGAACCACATCCGCGCCGCCCGGGCCGTGTTCGCCAATGCCAGCTTCGCCGTGGTCGGCCAGCGTCCGCAGCGGGTGGCGGAACTGGTGGCCGTGTTGGCAACCGAGGGGATCGAGGTGGCCGACGCAACCGGTGAGCCGGACACCGCGGTGGCGGGCGCCGACGTCGTGCTCTGTGTGACGTCCTCGCCGGAGCCGCTGTTCGACGGGAACCTGCCCCAGAACGGCGCGATCATCGCCTCCGTGGGGCAGCACGGCCTGGACGCCCGCGAGGTGGACGCGGCGCTGGTGCTGCGCAGCGACATAGTGGTGGAAGGCCGCGCCTCCTCGTGGCGGGAGAGCGGAGACCTGATCCCTGCGCGCAGCGTGGAGGAGTGGCAACAGATCCAGCCGCCCAACCTGCGCGACCTGATGGAGGGCAAGCTGGTGCGGCGGCCGCGCACCTGTTGCCTGTACACCGGCGTCGGCATGGCCTGGGAAGACCTGGTCACGGCCGCCGTGGTGTACGAGGAGGGCCGGCCGGGGCAGTAGCCACCGGACGCGGCTCCCCGCGGCGTAACTGCTCGGCCGCGAACGGCGCGGCTCTCTGCGTATGGGGCCGGATGCCGGACATCGGGCGCCACGTTGGGCGGGATGGGACAGCGGGCGCCACATTGCTCCTCTGAGGTAAAGGTCCACTGATGCTGGAGGCACGGTGTTCCCGGTAGTCAATGGCAGCAGCGGCCCGGAGGGCTAATTCTTCTTGGGCTGCGGCCATCAATGTGGCGCCCACTGTCCGGGGGCAAGGCTCAAGATGTCTGCCAAACGCGGCGCCGGCCGGTCAAAGGACGATTTCAACGCCGGCGGCCGCGGCACCGCTTGCCCTCGCGCCCTTGGAGCGGCGCCACGCGTGGCCCAGCCCCCGTGGCGCAACCTGCGGCCAGGCCAGTGTTAGGACACAGCCACTTTCCGTGCCGTCCGGCCATATACCAGGTAGTAGAGCGGGATGCAGGCAACCATCAGCCCGCCCAGCCAGACGTACATGCCGTCGAAGCCGGTCAGCGGCACCAGCAGGCCCAGCAGCACGGGGCCCAGACCGGTGCCGATGTCCAGCATCAGGTAGTAGGTGGCCAGCGCCGTGCCGAACCTGCGCTCCGGAACCAGCCCGACGGTAATGGCCTGGGTCCCCGGAAGCAGGGTGCCGAATCCCAGCCCGCTCAGCACCGCGGAGGCAAGGACAACCCAGATGGCCGGCCCCAGCGCCAACAGCGCCAGCCCGGCGGCGAACAGGGCCATGGCCGGGTAGATCACCACGTTGTCGCCTCGGCGGTCCTGGATCCTTCCGGCGGTCAGCCGCGACACCAGCACGGCGGCGGCAAACACGCCAAAGAACAGTGCAGCCGCATCGGTGGCGCCGGCGGCGTCCGCATACGGGGCCAAGAAGGAGAGCACGCCGGAGTAGGCAAGGCCGGCGACCAGCAGCACCGTGGTGATCGGCAGGACGGCCGGCTCGAAGACCTTCGCCAGCAGGCTGCCGGGTCCTCGGCGCATCTTCTCCGTGTTGCTTCCGGGGCTGCCCTGATTGACGACGGCGGTGGGCGCCGGCGGCGCCTCGGGCAGCCGCAAGATGAGGGCCACCAGCATCGCGGCCACGGAACAGGCCGCACAGAAGAGGAAGACGCGGTCGTAATTCCCGCCGACCACCAGCAGCACCGCCATCAGCGGGCCGATCGCGGTGGCCAGCGTGGTGGAGACCGCGAAGTAGCCGGTGCCTTCGCCGCGCCGGGTCGGCGGGATCAGTGCCTGCGCACCGGCCGTCACCGCCGTGTTGGCCAGCCCGAACGCCACCCCGTGGACCAGCCGCAGCGCCAGCAGCAGCGTCAGCGAACCGGCCGGAATGTACAAGAGGGAAGCCGCCACGAAAACGGCCAGGCTGATCAGCAGGATCCGCCGCCGCCCCACGTTGTCAATCAGCGGCCCGGCGAAGAACCGCGAGACCAGCGCCCCGACGATGAACGCGCTGGATGCGAAACCCGCGCCGGCGTCGGACGCCAGGAACCGCTGCGCCGCATACAGCGCCATGGACGTCATCAGCAGGTAGAACACTATGTAGATGAACAGGTTGGTGCCGATCGCCAGCACAAAGTTCCTGCTCCACAGCTTCCCCTGCACGCGGTCGGCCTCCCTGCCTGCTCGGTCCCGGACATCGTTGCCATGGCCGGACGCCACGGACGAACCGGAGCTTCCGATTATGCCGTTGGATGGCACCCGATGGTGAGGCATGACGCGTAGGTGGGCACCGCCGTCGTCCTCAGGGAAGTGGGTGGCGCCGCTCGGATGCCTGTACGGCGGAAAGGCTGGCCACGCCGAAAGCCACGACTAAAGCGAGGACCAGGAACAGGGGAGCCGTCCAGCCGCCAGTCACGGTATTCAGCCACCCGGCCACCGGCGGGGCGCAGGTTGCGGCCAGATAGCCGCCCGTCTGGATGCGGGCGGAGGCGGTTGCCGCCTCATGGTCGGTGTGAGCGACGCGGGGTATGACGGAGAAGATCGCGGTAAATCCCCCGCCCTGGGCGATGCCGCCCGTGATCGACCACAGCAGGTAGGCATCGGGAGCAAGGAGGAGGCCGATGGGCAGTGAAATCCACAGCACGGCAATGCCGGCCGTCGGCACCCAGAGCCGAGTGCGCGCCGCCAGCAGCGGTACTCCGAGTGCGCCGACAATGGCGGCGACCTGGAACAGGGAAGCGCTGGCTCCGGAGGCAGTGGGGGACAGGCCCCGTACGTCGGACAGCAGCAGCGGCAGCCAGGTGGTGGTGGCGTAGTAGGCGGCCGACTGTCCGCAGAACGCCACCGTCAGCATGGCGACGATCCACCTGTTGCTTCGTCCGCGGAGCGACTTCGGGGTCGGGGCAACCGGGGTGCCCGGTCCGTCAGCGCCGCGGCCGCCGTCTGCCGCTGTGTGGGTGGACGGCTCATCGGACGCCGCGCTCTGGTCAGGCTGAAGTGCTTCGCGACGCCGTCGCGCCGTCGGCAGCCAATAGGCCAAGCCAATGATCACTACCACCGCCCAGGCCGCCAATGCCCAGCGCCATCCGACCAGTGCGGCGAGTGGAGCGGTGCCCAACAGGGCGGCCATGGACCCGATGTTCATGACGGCCGAGTACGCGCCGGTTACCGCGGACACCCGGTTCCACGGCGCATCGCGGCGGATCAGCACCGGCACCACGATGTTGCCCAGGGTCAGGGCCACGCCGATGATGGCTGTTCCGGCGAACACCACGGCAGCCGGACCCAGCGAGCGGATCACCGTTCCGGCCAGGACGCCGCCCAGGCACAGCAGCACGGTGGCTTCGGGGCCCCAACGCCGGATGGTGCGGGTAGCCAGCGGGGTAGCCAACGCGAAGAGCAACACCGGAAGACCCGTGAGCAGGCCGGCGCCGGCCGCCGTCAAACCGAGGTCGACCTGGATATCGCCCAGGACGGCGGTCGGAGCGATGATCGGGGCTCGCAGGTTTACGGCGAGCATGGCAATGCCCAAGACCACCCACGGCAACGACGGCCGGGAAGCGAATACGCGGTCCGTCGCTGGCTCCTTCATTTGGTCTACAAGGTGGGCCGGAGTCCGGTAGCCACCTCGGCCACCCTATCGAATCGGCCGGAGGTCAGCCGGCGGCAGCCGCGAGGTTGGCGATGGTGCTAGCCCAGGTAGTTCCGCTTCAAGTCAGCGCTCACGGCATGCGCCGCGGGCGCGAGGACCTCGAGAACCGGGGCGGCGCGGAAACCTTCGGTGGGGACGACGACGGCGATGGATGCCACGGCGTGTCCGTAGGGCCCCTTGATGGGGACAGCGACGGCGGTGGCGTCCGGGTGGATGTAGCCGCGGGTCACGGCGTGTCCTTCGCGGCGCACCTTGGCCAGGACCGGCCGCAGGTCGGCGCTGCTGGGGTGCGGCTCGACCGAGAACCGCGGGCGCGGCAGTCCCAGGACCTCATCCTGCCGTTCGGGCGGTGCGTCGGCAACGAGGACCAGGCCGCTGGACGTGGCGTACCAAGGGATGCGGCCGCCGACTTTGGTCCAGTTCACGACCGACTCGGGGGCGGACAGTCGCTCGAGGTAGAGGATCTCGCCGCCCTGCAAGATACCGAGTTGGGCGTGCTGTTTCAGCCGGTCGCGGACGCGCTCCAGGTGCGGCAGCGCGATTTCACGCAGGCCAACGACGCCCGGGGCACGGACCGCCAGTTCCCACAGCCTGACTCCGAGGATGACTTCCCGGCCGCGCCGCTCCAGTAGCCCGAGGCCGATCAATTCGGTGACGATGCCGTGGGCGGTGGCCATCGGCAGGCCGGTCCGGGCGGCAATCTGCGTCAGAGTGAGTTCATTGCTGGATGGGTCGAATGCCTCCAGTACCTCGACGGCACGGGAGATGGCTGACCTGCCGCCGGATGACCTGGCCACGTCACGAACCCCTAATTATTCGCATGATACGAATTCTAAGCATGTTCTGTTGTGATCCACACCATACTTTCGAAAGACCCCGGGCGATGGCCGGGCCGACTGACCGAAAGGCGGATCATGACGATCGCACCGACTGCCTCCACGCAGACCTTGCCAGAGGCCGCTTGGCTGGACCCGGCGGAGCTGGCGCGCGACCCGTATCCAAGCTATGCCCGGTTGCGCGAGGAATCGCCGGTGGCTTGGTCCCCGGCGGTGAAGAAGGTTCTCATCTCCAGCTACGACGGCTGTAGCTTCGGCGAGCGGCATCCGGAGATTTTCTCCTCCAACGTCTCCGGCGGCACCATGGTCCGGGCGATGGGCGGGCAGCCGATGATCCGCAAGGACGACCCGGAACATGCGGCGGAACGGGCACCGATGAACCGCACGCTGCGCCCCAAACAGATCATGGAAATCTGGGCCGCGAAGTTCGAGTCGAACGCCCGGCTCTATCTCAACCGGATGCTTGAGGTGGGAAAGGGCCAAGCTGACCTGAACCTCGACTTTGCCAAGCCGCTGGCTGCTAAGAACCTGTGCGACATGCTGGGCATGTCTAGCGTCGAGCCGCTGGACCTAGCCCGCTGGTCCCGTGACTTCATTGCCGGCACGGGCAACGTGCTGGACAAGCAGGAGATTTGGGACCGGTGCGAGATCTCCCGGATGGAGTGCGACACAGCCCTGGACGAGACCATCGCCCGGCTGCGCCATACCCCGGACGCGTCCATCACCTCGATGCTGCTGGAATCCGGGATGGATGAAGACAAGGTTCGCAACAACGTCAAGCTGGCGATCTCCGGTGGGGTGAACGAACCGCAGCACATGATCACCAACCTGGTCTGGCTGCTGGACCGCTCGCCCGGGCAAAAGGCCGAACTGCTGGCCGACCCGGGGCTGTGGAAGCAGGCCTTCACCGAGGGCACGCGTTATTTCTCGCCGATCGGCATGATCACCCGGGAAACGGTTGCCGACGTCGTTGTTGCAGGAGTCACTATCCCCGCCGGGACACAGGTGGGGATGATCCTGGCTTCCGCTAACCGGGACCGAATGCAGTTCACCGATCCGGATGCGTTCGATATCCACCGCAGCGGCGGACCCAACCTGGCGTTCGGCAGCGGCGTGCACCAGTGCGCGGGCAAATGGGCCGCTCAGAAGGCGGTCGGCGAGATCGCCGTGCCGATGCTGTACCGGGAACTTCCGGGACTGCGCCAGGACCCGGACCGGAGCGAGACCTGGGACGGCTGGGTCTTCCGCGGCATGACAAGCCTCCCGGTCATCTGGTAGCCGAACGGTCCGCACCACCTCCACCAATCAACCAGAAGGACGATGATGTCTACGAACACTCAGCCAGCCCTCGCCCCCGGCGCCGTGCTCCGCGAACGGCGCCGCGTGATCTTCTCCAGCTATTTGGGCACCACGATCGAGTTTTACGACTTCCTGCTCTACGCGACCGCTTCCGCCGTTGTCTTCGGGCCGGTGTTCTTCGCCGGGCTGGACCCGTGGGCCGGCGTCGTCGCGTCCTATGGGACGTTTGCCGCCGGCTATGTGGCGCGGCCGCTGGGTGGCATCATTTTCGGCCACTTCGGCGACCGGCTTGGGCGCAAGAAACTGCTGGTCATCTCGATGCTGCTCATGGGCCTGGCTTCCACGGCGATCGGCCTGGTCCCCACGCCGGAGCTGATCGGCCCCTGGGCCGCCGTGATGCTGGTGGTCCTGCGCGTGCTGCAGGGCATCGCCGTCGGCGGGGAATGGGGCGGCGCGGCGCTAATGGCGCTGGAGCATGCGGATCCCAAGGCCCGCGGATTCGCGGCGTCGTTCACCAACGCCGGAGCGCCGACCGGTTCGGTGCTGGGCCTGCTGATGATGAGCATGTTCTCGGCGCTGCCGCAGGAGCAATTCCTGAGCTGGGGATGGCGCGTGCCGTTCCTCCTGTCGTTCGTCCTGCTGTTGCTCGGGCTGTATGTGCGCTCGCGGGTGTCCGAGAGCCCGGTCTTCACGCAGGCACTGGAACGGGAAGCAGCCGAACGCGCCGCCGCGCCGACTGCCCGCCGTACGATTCCGCTGGTGCAGGTGCTGCGTCGGCCGGGGCTGCTGGTGACGGTGATCCTCGCGGCGACGTCCGCATTTGCGCTGCAGACGCTGCTGTCCACGTTCTCCATCACCTACACCGTGTCGCTCGGTGTCCCGCGCTCCGACGTGATGCTCGCTTTCGCCGGCGCCGGTGTGATCAGCATCGGTACCACGCTGCTGATGGGCCGGATTTCCGACCGGGTGGGCCGCAAGCCACTGATGATCGTCGGCAACGTCCTGTTTATTCTGGTCACGCCGGCGGTGTTCGCCTTGCTGTCCACGGGAAACATGGGTGCGATCTTCCTGGCATTCACGCTGGGCATCGTGACGCAGACCGTCCTGTATGGGCCGATGGCAGCGTTCATCGCCGAGCGCTTCGGCACCTCCTCCCGCTACACCGGGGCCTCCGTCGGCTACCAGATCGCGACCCTGCTCGGAGCCGGCTTCACCCCGCTGGTGCTGGCCAACCTCTACGGCGGCAGCGGTGCGTCACTGACCCCCGTGATCCTCTACTTGTCGATCATCGCGGCTGTCAGCCTGGTCACCGTGATCTTCATGCCCGAGTCCAAGGACCGCAGCTTGGGCGACGAACCGGGCCAGGAACCCAGTCACGGAACGACGGCGGCGGGCGTCCTATCCGGTACCGGCGGGTTCGGCGGGGACTCGACCGGCAAGACCGGCGTGGAGGTGCGCTGAGATGGCCAAGGTCAGTTTCCATCATGGCGATGGCGCCGTGGACATCGTCGACGTCGACGCCGGCACATCCGTTATGCGGGCGGCGGTCACCAACGGCGTCGTCGGGATTGTCGGCGAATGCGGCGGCCAGGCGATGTGCGCCACCTGCCACGTCTACGTCCGGGAGGAGTATCTGGGCGGGCTGCCGGGGATCGGCGAGGACGAGGAAGAGATGCTGGACTGCACGGTCTCCCCGCGGGACGATTCCCGAAGCCGCCTAGGCTGCCAATTGAAAGCCGTCGACGACTTCGTCGAAATCGAAGTGGACCTACCGGCGGAGCAGAGCTGAGCTCACACCGACGTGCCTTGCAGAACTGACTGTCCGTGCCGACTGGATGACCGGCACGGACAGTTGGCGCTTAAACGATGACGAGCACCGTCGTCGTCGTCCTTGTGCTGCTGCGCTGCGCGGTGAACCGATCCCGCCCGCGATGGTAAAGTCAGGGCAAGTATGCTTTCCGTCCGCAATGTTGCGCGGAACGCCGTCGAAGCGCCTTGGGGTGTGTCGGCCAACTAAGACTTCAGTGCCGGCAACTCCGGCGTAGGGCGTCGTAGCCCGCAAATAGATAGCACCACAGAGATCGGAACATATGAACGCCAAGACCCTGCAGACTCCTCCCAAACTTGCCAAGGGCGCCTTGCGCGTTGTTCCGCTGGGCGGACTGGGCGAGATCGGCCGGAACATGACGGTGTTCGAGTTCGGCGGCAAACTGCTGATTCTGGACTGCGGCGTGTTGTTCCCGGAAGAGCACCACCCGGGCGTGGACCTGATCCTGCCCGACTTCTCTTACATCCGCAGCCGCATCAACGACGTGGTCGGCATTGTTCTGACCCACGGGCACGAGGACCACATTGGCGGCGTGCCCTACCTGTTGAAGGAACGGCCGGACATCCCCGTGATCTCCGCCAAGCTGACGCTGGCGTTCGTGAAGACCAAGCTGCAGGAACACCGCCTCAACGCCAAAATGGTGCAGGTCAAGGAAGGCGACCGGAAGAAGTTCGGCCCGTTCGACCTGGAGTTCCTGGCTGTCAACCACTCCATTCCGGACGGACTGGCCGTTGCCATCCGCACCGGTGCCGGCCTGGTACTGGCCACCGGCGACTTCAAGATGGATCAGTTCCCGCTGGACCGCCGGATCACCGACCTGGCCGGGTTCGCGCGGCTCGGCGACGAGGGCGTGGACCTGTTCCTGCCGGATTCCACCAATGCCGAGGTTCCCGGTTTCCTCGCTGCCGAGGCCGATCTGGTGCCGGCAATCGATACCGTCATGCGCACCGCCCCGCGCCGCGTGATCGTCTCCAGTTTCGCCAGCCACGTGCATCGCATCCAGCAGGTCATCGACGTGGCACACAAGTACGGCCGCAAGGTCGCTTTCGTGGGCCGGTCCATGGTGCGCAACATGACGACGGCGCGCGAGCTCGGCTACCTGAACATCCCGCGCGGTGTGCTGGTGGACTTCAAGGAACTGGAGAAGCTGGCGCCCACCAAGGCCGTGCTGATCTGCACCGGCTCGCAAGGCGAGCCGATGGCGGCGCTGGCCCGCATGGCCGGCGGCGACCACATGATCGACCTGACCGAAGGGGACACCGTGCTGCTGGCGTCCTCGCTAGTGCCGGGCAACGAATCCTCCATCTACCGGCTGATCAACGACCTGACCAAGCGCGGCGCCAACGTGGTGCACAAGGGCAACGCGAAGGTCCACGTCTCCGGCCACGCCTCCGCCGGCGAGCTGGTCTACTGCTACAACCTGGTCCGCCCGCGCAACGTGCTGCCCGTGCACGGCGAACACCGGCACCTGAAGGCGAACGCCGAGCTGGCGATCCGCACCGGCGTCGAGCCCAAGCGCGCGCTGATCGGCGAAGACGGCATAGTGGTGGACCTCAAGGACGGCGTAGCACAGGTCGTTGGCCAGATCGCCGCCGACTACGTCTACGTGGAGAACATGGTACCTGGCGCGGCCACCGAGGCCTCGCTGCAGGACCGGCTCCGGCTGGCCGAGGACGGTGCCGTCACCGCGCTGCTGATCGTCAACCCGGACACGGGCCGGCTGGAGGAAGAACCGGAATTCTTCCCGGTGGGCTTCGCCCCGGCCGTGGAGGAGCTGGAAAAGGCAACCGGCATTGTGGAAAAGACGCTGATGGGACTCCGCGGGGACAAGACCGGTCCGGACGCCGAAAAGGCGATTGGCCAGGCGCTGGTCCGTTGGTCCGACCGGGCCCTGCGGCGCAAGCCGGTGGTCACGGTCATCATCGTCGAGGCGTAGCAGCCCTTTACCTCATACACAGCAGCGCCCCTGCCCGGCCGGGCAGGGGCGCTGCTGTCGTTGCTGCAGGCTACGGGACCGGGATGGTTCCCGCGTAGTCGGTGTTGTAGCCGGTGACCGGCTGGTGCGGAATCTCTTCCCAGCGGTCGGCGTCTTCCTGCTGGACCTCGCTGGTGGCCAGGCCCAGCAGCAGTTCCTTCATGGCAAGCACGTTCTGCTTGATGCTCTTGCCGCGGGCCTTCTGGCCAAGGCTTCCGTCCGAGGTGTTGCCGGAGGTTTCGAAGAAGACCACCGGGTTCGAGTGCCCCTCCGGATTCATCCCCTGGTAGTCCAGGCCCAGCATCATCGCCGAGACTACGCCGCCCTTGATGTCGATCTCCTGGCCGTTGCCCACCTGGTAGCGGTCCATGTTGATGGAGCCGTATTTGGACAGCTCGTCGTACACGTACACGTGCATCTGGCGGGTCAACTCGTCGTAGGCGCCGTCCTTGATGCCCGGCAGGGTCGGACCACCGGGAGCGAGCGAGATGCCCAGCGACAGCGTGACGTCGTCACCGGTGCCCCATTCCTTTTTAAGCCCCTGGTGGTGGATGTCGATGCCGTAGGCCGGCTTCACATCGGTCCAGTATTCGTAGAAGGCCAGCGATTCGTTCGCCACGAATCCGTTGGGAGTCCAGTCCCGGTTCAGGTCGATCCGCTGCTCGCGCCCGTTGGCACCGAACTCCGGCAGACCGTTGACCTGGTCCCACAGGATGGTGTGGCGGATGTTCGCTTCCGCGCCATCCGGGTTGTACATCGGGATGAAGTGGAAGGTGAACTTCTCCCGCAGCAGTTGGTAGTCCGACGAACCGTTGGTCCCCAGATCCTTCAGCAGCGTGAGGATTGAATCGGTACCGTAGGGCTCATTGCCGTGGATGCGTCCCTGGATCCACACGTGTTCGGCGCCGTTGCCGACCGTGGCCACCCAGAGATCGCGGCCCTGCTCCGACTTGTTGACCTGCGTGCCCGCTTCTTCGAGGGTGAAGGCATCCACGCCGAAGCGGCTGGTCTTCTCCAGTTTCCGCAGCTCCTTCACCACGTCGTCGTAGGTCAGGATGCTGGAGATATTGGTGTTGCCCTCGGTGGAGGGGAAGTTGGCGTCGGCAAGAACCGGCGTGGCCGCGCTGAACGGGATGACGACGGCGAGGGCCGCCGCCGCTGCCAGGCTGCGATAGCGCTTGGGTTTGGCCGGTAGTTGGTTGCTGCTGCTCTTGGGCTGGTGCTTCACTGCATGTCCTCCAAAGGTTGACCGATTCATCTCCGTTCGCAGCCGGCTGAGACGGCAGCGAACGATAGGACCGGCAGCTCGCGCGAGCTGCCGGTATCGGAGAGGCTAGCTGTGGTTCCGGGAATAGAACAGAGCCGGCGGCCGAATCTGGACTTCTGGCCCGGTAATTTCCCTCGGCCGTGCCAGATTAGCGGCCTGCTGTTGATTGCTGGACTCGGGTGGCGAGGATGCCCGAGACAGGTCCCAGCACAATGAGTAAGGCCCAAGTGATCTTCCCCGCCGTGCCGCCGGCTGCCAATGCGATGGGTATTGACACCGCGAAAACCAAGGGCGGAACGAGGAAATCGAGCACGAAGGCTGCGTGGTGCCGAGGCGTCATCGGGTCGATCTCGAGACCGTGCCGGCGGGCAATCTCATACATCAGCAGCTGGGCCAAGGACGCCAAAGTGATGTTCGCGGCGTACAGTACTGTCGTCAGTTCAAACGACGACGTCTCCGGGTCACTCACGCCCTGTGTGGTGAACGGAATCAGGACGACGAACGCAGCAGCCAGGAGGTTAGCCGTCGTCGTCGCTGAATCGAGTGCGGAGAGCCTTTTAATCAGCCGGAGGTTTATACGCCAGAACACGGCGATCACCGCGAAGCTCAGGGCGAAGCCGGCGAGTTGGTGTACGACGCCTGATTCGAGCAGCAAGCGCGGGTCTTGCCAGGCTTCCGCGGAGGGAGCATCGATGTTGGTGACCAGCAGCGTGATGGCGAATCCGTAAATGACGTCGTAGAAGCTGATCCCACGGTCAAACTCGCTCGACTCACGCGCCAGCACCACGGCGCTGCGTGTCGTATCCCGTGCCTTCGGATGGGAAGCTTCAGGGCCAGCCGCGCGGGCAGCCTGCTGGCGATCCGGTCGCTGTTCCACGTGATTAGCGTGGCGCAACCGAACTGGCAGTGCAATGGTTTGGCTGCCGGTGGAACGGAGGCAGCCGAACTTCCGACAGGTGCCCTAGAGCGGTAACCTCAAGCTGTGAATCCTGAGGAGCTGGCCAACTTGGCCCATCTGCGGCGGGCACGGGATTTGATCGACCGCGATTACGCCCAGCCGCTCGATGTGCCGACGATGGCGGCCAAGGCGCTGATGTCGCCGGCCCATTTCTCCCGCCGGTTCAAGGCAACCTATGGCGAAACGCCCTACAACTATTTGATGACTCGGCGCATCGAACGGGCCATGGCGCTGCTGCGCGCCGGGTGGAGCGTGACCGATGCGTGCATGGAAGTGGGCAGCACCTCGCTAGGTTCCTTCAGCACCCGGTTCACCCAACTCACCGGCGAGAGCCCCAGTTCCTACCGCAGCCGCAAGCATGAGGCGGCCGAGGCGATGCCACCCTGCATCGCGAAGCTGCTGACGCGGCCTATCGATCCGCGATCGAGCAGGATCCGAGAAGCGGCGGCGCCGGCCCCTGCGTAGGTTGGGCGCATGAGCATTTCACTTCAGTACTGCAACATCACCGTCAACGACCCCGCGGAATCAATTCCGTTCTACCGGGACGGCCTCGGGCTGGAAGTCCGCAACGACGTCGCAAATGAGGGCTTCCACTGGATCACCATGGGCAGCCCCGATCAGCCGGAGCTGGAGTTGGTGCTGTCCGCTCCGCATGCCGGCCGCTCCCAGGCCGACGGCGACCAGCTCCAGGAACTGCTGGTCAAGGGCGTGCTTCCCATGCTCGTCTTCAGCACAGACAACCTGGACGCCCTCTTCGAGCGGCTGGTCTCCTTCGGCGCGGAAGTCCTGCAGGAACCGATGGACCAACCGTGGGGCCCGCGCGACTGCGCCGTCCGGGACCCGTCGGGCAACATGATCCGGATCAACCAGAACAAGTAACCCCACCAGAACGACGTCGGCCGCTCACCTCCCGAAGGCGAGCGGCCGACGTCGTACATCCATGATGATGGCTGGGCTTCATGGGACGCCGCCTGCCCCCGCCGGCAGCCGCGACGACGGCGCCGCGCCAACCATAACCTCCACCGCGCGGGCGAGGTGGGTGTGCCGGTCGGCGACGCCGTTCCAGCGGACCAGGGCCTGGGCGTTCAGCCCATCGATCATGCCCAAGATCTGCCACGCCACGGATTCCGCGTCCGGTGTATTGAATTCACCGGACGCAACGCCGGCGGCCACCAGGTCCCGGATCACGGCCTGCCAGGCATCCATCTGCTCCCGCACGCTGATGGCCAGCGTCTCGTTGCGGCGGCCCAAGGACCAGGCTTCCACCCATATCGCCGTCACCTCGAGGCGGTGTTCGTCGAGGAGCGTATCGAGCAGCAGGCTAAGGCCTTGCTGCGGAGTGCCTGACCCGGCGATCAAGGCGGCGACCTCTTCGGTTTCCGCGGCAACAATGCTGGAGAAGGTTCCGGCCACCAGCACCTCCACCGAGGGGTGGTAGTGCGCCACAAGGCCCGGGGCGACTCCGGCACGCTGGGCGACGTTGCGCAGCGTGATGCCGGAGAGCCCCTGCTCCAGGGCAAGGCTCCGGGCCGCTTGGGCTAGCTCCGCGGCGCGTTCGGCGGGAGCTTTCCGCGGGGCGCGTCTGGGCGAGGTGGTTGACATCACAAACCAGTCTAAAGTACCTTGCTCGTTATTGATCAACTGATCAATAACGATCCGGGGTTGGAGCGGGGCGACGCTTACCAGCCCAAGAGACAGCAGGAGGTCCCATGGCGTGGCGCATGCCTGCGGAAACTGCGCCGCACGAGCGGACCTGGATGGCGTTTCCCCGGGCAGGACTGACGCTAGGCGACGACACCGCCTCGGCCGAGGACGCGTACGAAGCCTGGACCGCCGTGGCACACGCCGTCGCCGAGTTTGAGCCGGTGGCCATGGTGGTGGACCCGACCGAGCGGAAGCGTGCCAACCGCATGCTGGGCAGCGGGATCGAACAGCTCGAAGCGCCGCTGGATGAGTTCTGGATGCGCGACATCGGGCCGACCTTCGTGGTCGACGACGAACGGCCAGAGGTGCTCGGCGCGGTGGACTGGACTTTCAACGGCTGGGGCGCGTCGGCCTGGGCGGAGTGGGAGAAGAGCCGAGACATCGGGAGATTCGTCGCGGCGCAGGCCGACGCCGAACAGGTCGCCTCGCTGCTGGTCAACGAAGGCGGCGCCATCCACGTTGACGGTCAAGGCACGGTGCTGGTGACGGAAACCGTCCAGCTCGATCCCGGCCGGAATCCTTACACGGACAAGGCAAGGGTCGAAGCGGAACTGGCCCGCACTCTGGGTGCCACCCACACGGTGTGGGTGCCGCGGGGACTGACTCGGGACTACGAGGAGCTGGGCACACGAGGCCATATCGACATGGTGGCCACGTTAGCTTCGCCGGGCCGGGTCCTGCTGCACATGCAGAACAACCCGGCACATCCGGACTTTGAGGTGAGCCGGCAGCTGCGGGACTTCTTCGGGACCCAAGCGGATGCGGCCGGCAAGCCGTTCGAAATCGTTGAGCTGCCCGCGCCCGAGACCCTGAAGGACGACGCCGGGTTTGTCGACTGGAGCTATGTCAACCACCTGGTGGTCAACGGGGGTGTGATTGCGTGCGGTTACGGCGAGGAACGGGCGGATGCGCTGGCGGCCGAGATCCTCGCCGAGGCATATCCCGGCCGGCGCGTGGTCACGGTCGACGCGCGGCCCATCCTGGCCCGCGGCGGCGGCATCCACTGCATCACCCAGCAGCAGCCCGCCCTCAGCGTAGCGGCGGCATGATGGGCACGTTCGACGTGGTGGAAGCTTCGATTGCACAGTTGTGCGAGGCGTTGCAGACCGGACAGGCCACCAGCGAGGCACTCACCCAGGCCTATCTGGCGCGCATCGCCGCCTACGACCAGTCCGGCCCCCGGCTGAACGCCGTCGTCGTCCTGAATCCCGAGGCACTTGCCGATGCCCGCGCCTCCGACCAACGGCGCTCCCGCGGCGACGCACTCGGTCCGCTGGACGGCATCCCGTATACGGCCAAGGACAGTTATCTGGCCAAGGGCCTCACCGCCGCAGCAGGCTCGCCCGCCTTCGAGGACCTGGTGGCCCAGCGCGACGCGTTCGCGATCGAACGCCTGCGCGCGGCAGGAGCGGTGCTGATCGGGCTGACCAACATGCCGCCGATGGCCAACGGGGGCATGCAACGAGGTCTCTACGGACGTGCCGAAAGCCCCTACAACGCAGGCTTCCTCACCGCAGCCTTCGGGTCCGGTTCGTCCAACGGATCCGGAACCGCGACGGCGGCAAGCTTCGCAGCCTTCGGACTCGCCGAGGAGACCTGGTCCAGCGGTCGCGCCCCGGCGTCGAACAATGGGCTCTGCGCCTACACCCCTTCGCGCGGCGTGATTTCCGTGCGGGGCAATTGGCCGCTGGTTCCCACCATGGACGTGGTGGTGCCGCACACCCGCTCCATGGCCGACATGCTCGAAGTGCTGGACGTAATCGTGGCCGACGACCCGGAAACACGCGGCGACTTCTGGCGTGCACAGGCCTGGGTGCCCATCCCGGCCGCCTCTTCGGTCCGGCCCGCCTCCTACTCCGCCCTAGCGCCCCGCGGACTGCAGCGGGCCCGGGACTCGCTGCAGGGGAAGCGCTTCGGCGTACCGCGCATGTACATCAACGCCGACCCCGAGGCCGGCACCGGCGAACAGCCCGGCATCGGCGGTGCCACCGGGCAGCGGATCGAGACCCGGGCCTCCATCATCGAGTTGTGGGAGGCGGCGCGCCGGGACCTCGAGGCAGCGGGCGCCGAGGTGCTCCCCGTGGACTTTCCAGCCGTCTCCAATTACGAGGGCGACCGGCCCGGCGCCGCCAAGATCGGCACCCGCGGCCTGGTCAGCCCCGAGTACCTGCGGCGCGAGATCCTGGACCTTTCGGCGTGGGCTTGGGAGGACTTCCTGGCCGCCAACGGGGACCCGGCACTGCGTTCCCTGGTCGGCGTGGACGGCGCGCGGATCTTCCCGCACCCCGACGGCGCCCTGCCGGACCGCTACGAGAGTTACGACGACATCGCATCGTATCCCGCGCATATCCGGGAGCACGCGGTCTCCGCCTTCACCAACGTTCCCCATCTGGCAGAAGGCGTACGCGGACTCGAGGAAACGCGCCGAGTGGACCTGGAGGCGTGGATGGACCGGCACGGGCTGGACGCCGTCGTCTTCCCCGCCGTTGCGGACATCGGACCCGCGGACATGGATACCAACCCGGCCTCGGCCGACCTCGGCTGGCGCAACGGAGTTTGGGTCGCCAACGGGAACCTGGTCCCGCGGCACCTGGGCATCCCCACCGTCACGGTGCCGATGGGCACGACG
Organism: Actinomycetota bacterium; assembly: GCA_051751385.1. Lineage (GTDB taxonomy): Bacteria > Actinomycetota > Actinomycetes > Actinomycetales > Micrococcaceae > Crystallibacter. The sequence continues at coordinate 235,355 of JBNJKW010000006.1, forward strand.
GCGGACATCGGCATGCCCGTAGGCCTCACCTTCGCCGGCCGCGCCTATGACGACAACGCCTTGCTGGCCTTGGCGGCAGCCTTCGAAGCCACCGGCTCCCGCCGCACCGAGCCGCCGCGGACCCCGCGGCTCGACTGAAAGGGCGGAGTCAGCTCACTCGGTTGGCCATCGGACCAGCGTCACGGCGCCTAGTCCGGGCGGGCAGCTTCGGCCTTGCGCAGCACCTCGATGGCGGCGGCGACCCGGCGCCGTGTCAGGCCCGGCAAGCACACGGCGGATACGATCGCAGCATGAGTTTCAGCCCGACGACGAAGGGGCACCTGACACCCGGGACCGGGTCCGTGGTGACCAGGTTTCCGGCGCGGGCGGAGGTGGCTGCCTTCGTGCGCCAGGTGTGGATTCCGGAGTGGGACTTGCCGGCGGGGGAACAGGCGGAGCAGTTGGTGCTTGGCTATCCGGCCAGCAACGTGGTGGTGGAAGTCGAGGGCGTCGCGATCTATGGGCCGACCAGCCGGGCGTCCACGAAGGTGCTGACCGGCCGCGGGTGGGCGGTCGGCGCGTTGTTGAAGCCCGCCGGCGTGCGGTTGTTCACGGAGCGGCCGGCGGAACTGTTGGACGCGGAAGCTCCGATAGAGGTGGCTGCCCTGCACCGGTCGATCTGCGAGGTGATGGCAAGGCAGAAGGCCGCGGACCGGCCCGAAGCCGCAGATTCCGGGCCGGCAGATTCTGGTGCTGGAGATTCCCGCGTTGCGTACCGGGGGCGCTGTGCCGATCTGCTTCAGGACTTCGTGCAAGCGCTTGCGGCGCGCAGGTCCGACGGCGGGATGTCCGAAGAAGCAGCCCTCGCCAACCAGATGGTGGACCTGATCGACGAGGGAAACATCCGGTCAGCGCCGCAACTGGCCAAGGCATTGCACCTGTCCGAACGCAGCGTGCAGCGGCTGGCATCCCGCTACGTCGGGATGTCGGTGGTGCTGATGCTGCGCCGCCGTCGTTTGCAGGATGCCGCCGAACGCGTCCGAGCCGAGCCCGCGATGGACCTCGGTGAACTCGCTGCGGAGCTTGGTTTTTCCGACCAAGCGCACTTGACCCGGGAGTTCCGCCAGGTCCTGGGCTTTACTCCCCGCCAGTACCCGGCCTCCCCGGAAAATACGGCATGAGGCAACATTAGGCTTCTCCGGCAGCCATCGACTCCGCCCATTCGGCCACGCGGCGGCTGCTCTCTTCCGGCGACAGGTCCTCCACCCGGGTCATGATGGACCAGCGGACGCCGAAGGGATCGCGGATGCTGCCGTACCGGTCGCCGGAGACGAAGGTATTTACGTCCTCGCGCACGCTGGCGCCGGCAGCCACGGCACGCTCCACCGCGGCATGCACGTCCGGAACGTAGAGGCCCAGCGAGTAGCAGTCGTCGTTGCCCTCGGGCGCATTGACCAGATGGTAGGCCGGATTGACCTCACCGAGTTGCAGGCAGCCGTTGCCGAAATCAAGGGTCGCGTGGACGACGACGGGGCTGCCGTCCGGTCCCGGCATGTCGGTCCGGTCCAGCAGCTTGGCCCCGAGGACGCGGGTGTAGAAGTCGATGGCGCCCGCGGCGTCCGTTAGCGCGATGAACGGCGTCAGGGACGTCATGCCGTGCGGGACGCCGTGGTCGGTATATTCGCCGTGGGCGGGCTGTGTGGTGTCAGTCATCATGCCTCCAAGCTAGGCGCGCGCCCGGCCTCCGGTCTTGAAGATTTCCGCCAAGGGGCGCCAATCGGTAGCCGGGCACCGCCGTCGTTATTGAGGGCAGTGGCAATTAAAGGCAGTGGCACCAAAGGGCAGCGGCGCCCGGCGGGGGTGCTGGCCTTTATTGCCGGGGCAGTTCCTGCGCAACCAGGAAGGGTACGCCGGTGGGGTCGGTCAGGGTGGCCATGCGGCCGAAGGGTGTGTCTGCGGCGGGTTGTAGGACGCTGCCGCCCAAGGCGGTGGCCTTCTCGACGGCGGCGTCGGTGTCCTCCACGGCGAAGTAGACGCGCCAGTGGGCGGGGACGCCTTCGGGTAGCCAGGCGCTGGCATCCATGATGCCGGCTGTGGCGTTCTGGCCGGAGCCGAGGGTCGTGTAGCGGAATTCGTCGGTGTCGCTCATGACCTCGGTGTCCCAGCCGAAAACGTCCTGGTAGAACTTCACGGTGGCACGGTAGTCACGGGCGGAGAGTTCGTGCCAGGCGGGGGAGCCGGGCTCGGCGACCAACTGGTAGCCGGTGTGGCCCGCGAACTCCCAGAGGCCCACCGCGGCTCCGCCCGCGTCGCTGATCATGGCCATCTTGCCCTGCTCCGGAACATCCATCGGCTGCATGTGGACCTGGCCGCCGTGCGCCTCGGCCGCCCGGGTGGCGGCGTCAATGTCCTCCACCCGCAGGTAGGTGCTCCAGACGTCCGGGTAGCCGGAGTCCTGGTTCGGCATGATGCCGGCGACGGCCTGGCCGTCCTTGAAGGCCATGGTGTAGCCGCCGTATTTTTCTTGGTCCCCGACCTCATAGGTCCAGCCGAAAAGTTCGGTGTAGAACTGCTTGGCCTTCTCCGGATCGGAGGTCATCAGGTCAACCCAGCAAGGTGCGCCGGGGCTGAAGGTGGGCTTGGGCATGGCATGCTCCCGGTCAGTGGGACGGTGGTGGAGACATGCGCGAGCCTACTCGGGGCCGACTGCGGCGGCAACGGTTTCGGGCGACCTCGGACACAATTAGTTAATTAGGTAAGGCTTAGCTAATCTAATCCGCGTGACCCAACGAACACGAGCAGGACTCGACGCGCGCGATTTGGTGCTGCGCTATGGCGACCGGGAAGTTGTCCATGGTGCCGGCCTGCAGCTGGAGCCGGGCCGGATCGTTGCCCTCGTTGGCCCGAACGGCAGCGGCAAGTCCACGCTGCTGCGGGCGCTTGCCCGCCTGCATGCGGTGTCCGCCGGTGCAGTTGCCGTCCTGCACGAAGGGACGGAGACCGACGCGCTGATGATGAAGCGGAGTGACTTCGCCCGGCACGTGACGCTGCTTTCGCAGAGCCGCCCGGTCCCGCACGGCCTCAGCGTGCGCGACGTCGTCGAGTTCGGTCGTCATCCGTACCGGGGCCGTTGGCGTGCCGCCGATCCGGAGGGGGCGGCCGCCGTCGAACGCGCCATGGTGCTGACGGGCATTACGGAGCTGGCCGAACGCGGTGTCCACGAGCTCTCCGGCGGGCAGTTGCAGCGAGTCTGGCTGGCCAGCTGCTTGGCGCAGGACACGTCGGTGCTGCTGCTGGACGAACCCACCAACCACCTGGACCTCCGCTACAAGGTGGAGATCTTCGACCTTGTCTACGACCTAGCGCGCGTGCACGGCGTTGCGGTCGGCCTGGTCCTGCACGACCTGGACGAGGCCGCAGCGCTCGCCGACCATGTGGTGGTTCTCTCCGAGGGTCGGGTTGTTGCCGCCGGTCCCGCGCACGAGGCGCTACAGGCGGAACTGCTCAGCAAGGTTTATTGCATACCCATCGTGACCCACGCCGACCCGTTGACCGGGCGGCTGCGCACCCGAGCCGTGGGGCGGCATTCCGACCGCACCCTCGAACAACCCGAAAGGACAACCCGCCCATGAAGATCCAGATGGCCTTGGCCGCCGTCGCAGCCACGGCGCTGCTGCTCACCGGTTGCGGCACCACTGAAGAACCCACCGAATCGGCAGCAGTCGGCGACGGCGGGAGCCTGACCGTCACGGATTCCCGCGGCATCGACGTCGAGCTTGACGGCCCGGCAACACGCGTCGTCGGCACCGAATGGAACGCGGTGGAGAACCTCGTGACCCTCGGCGTCATGCCGGTTGGTGTCGCCGACGTCGAGGGCTACGGCGCGTGGGTCGCAACAGCCCCGCTCGATGACACCGTCACGGACATCGGTACCCGCGGAGAACCCAGCTTCGATGCCATCGCTTCCTTGGACGCCGACCTGATCGTTGCCACCACGGACCTGGCTGAAAACGTCATTGCCCAGCTGGAAGACCTTGCGCCAGTGCTGGTGATCAAGTCCGCCGATGCGGGCCGCCAGATCGCACAGGCTGTGGACAACCTCAAACTCATCGCCGAGGCCACCGGAACCGAGACAAAGGCGGACGAAGCCATCGCCGAATTCGACGCCGCCGTCGCCAAGGGCAAGGCCGCATTGGAGGAGGCCGGGCTGGCCGGCTCACGCGTGGCGTTTGCTGACGGTTGGGTAGCGGACGGACAGGTTTCCATTCGGCCGTTCGTCGAGGGCTCGCTGCTGACCGACATCAACACTGAGCTGGGGCTGGTCTCACCCTGGGAGCTCGAAGGAGATGCCGCCTACGGTCTGGCCTCCACCGACGTTGAGGGCCTGACCAAGCTCGACGCCGACAGCTTCGTCTACATCACGAACAACGTCGACGGCGACTTCACCGACGAACTGGCCGACAACGCCGTCTGGAAGTCGCTGCCGTTCGTGAAGGCGGGCGACGTGCACCGACTGGAGGACGGTATCTGGATGTTCGGCGGTCCCGCGTCGATGACCCAGTACGTCGACGCCATCGTTGCTGCCCTGACCAAGTAACGGAAGTGCCGCCCGTGACCGAGACCCTGAAGAGCCCGGCCGCCGACACCGCGCTGGCTGCTTCCGCCGCTCCTGTCCCGGTGACCGTACCCGGTGCGCCCGCGCCCGGCGGCGCCCGGGGGCGGACCGGCGTGGCATTGGTCATGCTCTGCGGCCTGGCCGTCCTGGCACTCTTTGCGCTGCTCCACCTCAGCCAGGGCACCGCCGCCATTGGCGTCCGGGAACTTTTCGGGCTGCTCAGCGGCAGCGGCTCGGATCAGGAGACGGCGGTGCTGGTTGCGTCGCGGGTTCCGCGGCTGGCGGCCGGGGCGCTGGTGGGAGTGGCGCTGGGCGTGGCCGGAGCGGCGCTGCAGTCGGCCACCCGCAACGTCCTGGCTTCACCGGACACGTTGGCGGTCGACGCCGGTGCCCATCTGGCGATCGTTGCCGTCGCGGCATTCGGGGTCGCCTTGCCGGCGCTGCTCTCCGGCGGGCTTGCCTTCGTCGGTGGCTTGGCAGCGGCGCTGCTGGTGCTGGCGCTGTCCGGTGCGGGTGCCAACGGAAACGGCGGCCCGATCCGCCTGGTGCTGGCCGGCACGGCGCTCGCGTTGGGGTTGCATTCGGTGACCAGCGCGTTGCTGCTGTTGTTCAGCCAGGAAACGACCGGCTTGTACGCATGGGGCCGGGGCAGCATCGGCCAGACCCGCACGGATGAACTGTTTCAGTTCACTCCGGTGATCTTGCTGGGTATCGCCGGGATGCTGTTCCTCGCCCGCCGGCTGGACTTGCTCGGACTCGGCGACGACGCCTCACGGCTGGCTGGTGCGGATCCGCGTGTGGCGCGCACCGGCGCCGTCGTCCTTGCCGTTCTGCTGTCCGCCTCCGCTGTGACCATCGCCGGTCCGATCGGCTTCGTCGGGCTGTGTGCGCCGGCCATCGTGCGGCTGCTGGCCGCCCGGGTCAAAGGCCTCGGCCGCCACCGCGTGCTGCTTCCGGTCTCCGGCCTGGCCGGAGCGGTGGTGGTCATCGGGGCGGACGTGGTGGTCCGGGTGGTGCTTGGCGCGCAGGCCGGGGTGGAAGTACCAACCGGCGTGGTCACAACTATCTTCGGTGCCGTGTTCCTGGTGGTCCTGGCGCTGCGGATGTCCGACGCCGGACTCAGCACGGCCGGGGACGCTCTGGCGCGTCTTCGGTCCCGCAAAGTATTCCTAGCCGTACTGGTGGGCCTGATGGTCCTGTTGGCCGGACTGTTGGTGGCGGGGGCGCTGCTGGGCGACGCCAAACTCCTGCTCGGCGACCTCACGAATTGGCTCACCGGTCAGTCCGGCGACCGGGTAACCGCTGTGCTGGGCACGAGGATGCCGCGCGTAGTTGCCGCCGTGTTGGCGGGGGCAGCGCTGGCCATCGCCGGCGCACTCATTCAGGCCGTGGCCCGCAACTCGCTGGCAGAACCCGGAATCCTGGGTGTGTCCGGCGGCGGCGGTCTTGCTGCCATTATCGTCATCACCACCGTCCCCATGGCCGGTGCGTGGCTGGTCACGGGTTCAGCATTGGTCGGTGCCGCCCTCACTGCACTGCTCGTGTTCGGTTTGGCGTTCCGCGGCGGGCTGCAGCAGAACCGGTTGGTGCTGATCGGCATCGGTGTTTCCGCCGGGCTGGCGGCCGTGATCGCCGTAGTGCTGGTATCCACCGATCCGTACAACCAGACCAAGGCCCTGACCTGGCTCTCCGGATCCACCTACGGGCGGACCTTTGCCTCTGCGCTGCCGCCGCTGGCTGCCCTGGTTCTTGCGCTGCCGGTGCTGGCAGGTTTGCGGCGCGACCTGGACCTCATCGCCGTCGACGACGACTCCCCACGCGTACTAGGCATCGGCCTCAACGGTGTTCGCCTGCTGCTGCTGACGACGGCGGTGCTGCTCACCGCCGGCGCGGTGTCTTCGGTGGGGGTGATCGCGTTTGTCGGACTGGTGGCACCCCACGCCGCGCGCTCCCTGGTGGGCGCCCGCCATACCCGCGTGCTGCCTGTAGCCGCGCTGCTCGGAGCCTGCACAGTCCTGTTCGCAGACATCATCGGGCGCACCGTGATCGCCCCGGCCCAGATCCCCGCCGGCATCATGACAGCGCTGGTCGGCGCACCGTACTTCGTCTACCTGCTCTGGCGCTCACGCGTGGACAGGACCGCCTGACCGGCAGCCTGCAGGACTGGCGCCGCCGGTGAACGGTGGTTGTCTGCGGCGGTGCCTCAGTCCTTATGCTCTTGCCTGGCCAGGAAACGCTCCACCCTCCGGTCCGGAATCAGCCACAGGGCTGCCACCACCGTGTAGGCCGCGATGCTGACCAGGGGCTGCAGCAACGCCGCCGCGATACCAACAACGTAGATGGGCGGGGAAATTTTTGCCTTCCAGTCCCGGCCCAACGCCTGTGCCAGCGCGCCGTCGCGCCCCTGCTGGCGGACGAGGCAAGTTTCCAGAAGGTAGTAAGCGATGGCGGCCAGGAGCAGATTCGTCCCGTAGACCAGGACCGGCACGGTAACGAAGCCGGTTTCATCCATCCACCGGGTGGTAAACGGGAACAGGGACAGCCAGAAGAGCAGGTGCAGGTTGGCCCAGAGGACAGTGCCGTTGATTTTCCCGGCCAAGTGGAGCATGTGGTGATGGTTGTTCCAGTAGATGCCCACGTAGATAAAGCTCAGGAGATAGCTGAAGAACCCGGGAGCCTGCTCGAACAGGGCCTGCCAGGTTGGATCTTCGGGCACATGGAGTTCCAGCACCATGATGGTGATGATGATGGCCAGCACGCCGTCGCTGAAGGCTTCCAGCCGGCTCTTGTTCATGACGGAACTTCCATGCACGAAATCATCGTCGCGCCACCCGCAGATGGGAAGGGGCGCGTTCCGGTGCGGTAGTCCGGTCCTGCCGCACCTAATGTACGCTCGGCGCCACATTCTCATGGAAAGGCAAGGGTTCCTGCTGCTCGATAGGTGGAGGGCGCCGTTACTGCGGCACCGTCAGCCCGTACACCATCAGCGACCCTTAACATCTAGCGTCCGATGTGGCGCGGAGTGTACGCCTGCCCAACCAGAGGTTCGTCCGGCCTCGCCTCAGCGCAGTGGCCTATGGTCCGGACCTCCGGCTGCCGCCGTCCCGCAACACGACCGTTCCCCTGTACGGGGACGTGTACTAACCCGGGAGGCCGGACTTTGAGCCCCGGAGGGGACTCCCGCAACCAATCCCCATCTGGAACCAGAATTGTTGACGATTCTGGTTCTCGGTGATTGACTTCACAGAACAGTCCGCAAGCAAGGAGAATCCGTGAACAACACCGAACCGGCCCTGCTGGTGGTCAGCGCCCATGCCGGCGACTTCGTCTGGCGGGCGGGCGGAGCGATTGCCGCCGCGGCGCAGCGGGGGGAGCGCGCCGTCGTCGTGTGCCTGTCCTATGGTGAACGCGGCGAGTCCGCCAAGGCCTGGCGCGAAGGCAAGGGGCTGGAGGAGATCAAGGCGATCCGCCGCGAGGAGGCAGAGAATGCGGCCGCCGCGCTCGGCGCAGAGGTCCGGTTCCTGGATGCCGGCGACTACCCGCTGGTGCCCACCCGCGAACTCGTGGACCAGCTGGTCCAGATCTACCGCGAGGTCAAGCCCACGGTGGTGCTGACCCATCCGCTGGTGGACCCCTACAACGGAGACCACCCGGCCGCCGCCCGGATGGCGCTGGACGCGCGCGTGCTGGCGCAGGCCATCGGCTACGACGCGCCCGGCGATCCGCTGGGCGCCCCGCCGGTGTTCTTTTTCGAACCGCATCAGCCCGAACAGTGCGACTTCAAGCCGAACGTGCTGCTGGACATCACCGAGGCCTTCGCCGCCAAGCGCAAGGCGATGGAGTGCCTGGCGGCGCAGCAGCACATGTGGGACTACTACACGGACCTGGCCACCCGCCGCGGCGTGCAGGTCAAGCGCAACGCCGGCCCCAACCTCGGCTTCACCACGGACACCAAGGGCGAGGCTTACATGCGCTACTACCCGCAAGTGACCAGCACGCTGGCATGAAAAACGTGATTGTCACCAACCCGCCCCGGGCCGAGCAGGCCGACGTCGACGCGCTCGCCGGCTTCGGTGTGGCCACGGTGCACGAGGCGATGGGCCGCACCGGCCTGGCCGGCCCGCAGTTCCGGCCGATCCAGTCCGGCGCCCGGGTGGCCGGCACCGCCGTGACGGTGCTCTGCTGGCCCGGCGACAACCTGATGATCCACGCGGCCATCGAACAGTGCAAGCCCGGCGACATGCTGGTGGTCACCACCACGTCCGAGTGCACCGACGGGCTGTTCGGCGAGCTGTTCGCCACCGCACTGCAGTACCGCGGCGTGCGCGGCGTGGTCACCAGCACCGGCATCCGCGACGTCGCCGAACTGCAGGCGATGGGCTTCCCGGCCTGGTCGGCGGCCGTGCACGCGCAGGGGACGGTGAAGGCCACCGCGGGCGCAGTCAACGTGCCCATCACCCTGGGCCGGATCACGGTGCGGCCCGGCGACGTGGTGCTGGCCGACGACGACGGCGTGGTCTGCGTGCCGCGGCTGGACGTACCGGCCGCGATCGAGGCATCGAAGGCGCGCGAGGCCAAGGAAGCGAAGACCCGTTCCCTGTTCCAGGAGGGCACGCTGGGCCTGGACTACTACGGTCTGCGGTCGCTGCTGGAGAAGCTCGGCGTGCAGTATGTGGCGGCTGAGGACTATGACGGCTGATCACGACGGCGGTGCCCAACTTCCGGGCGCCGGGCAGGTTTCCGATGGGGCCCGGAACTACGACGACGGCGTGCGCTGCCTGCTGATGCGTGGCGGCACCTCCAAGGGCGCCTACTTCCTGGCCGACGACCTGCCGTCCGACCCGGCCGAGCGCGATGATTTCCTGCTGCGGATCATGGGCAGCCCGGATGCCCGGCAGATCGACGGCATCGGCGGGGCGCACCCGCTGACCAGCAAAGTGGCCGTCGTCTCGCCGTCGACCGATGGCGTCACCGACGTGGACTACCTGTTCCTGCAGGTGGCCGTCGACGAACCCACGGTCTCGGACAGCCAGAACTGCGGGAACATCCTCGCCGGTATCGGCCCCTTCGCCGTCGAGCGCGGCCTGGTCAAAGCGCAGCAAAGCGCAACGTCGGTGCGCATCCGGATGGTGAATTCGGACAGCATTGCCACGGCTACTTTCGCGACGCCCGGCGGCCGCGTGGACTATCGCGGACAGGCTGCCATCGACGGCGTGCCCGGCACTGCAGCGCCCATCACGCTGGACTTCGCGGACACCGCCGGCTCCTCGACCGGAGCCCTGCTGCCCACCGGCAACACGAAGGATGTGGTGGACGTCGTCGAGGTCACCTGCGTGGACAACGGCATGCCGTCGGTGCTGATCCGGGCCGCAGACCTAGGTGTCAGCGGCACCGAGCGCCCGGCCGAACTGGAGGCCAACGCCAAGCTGGCCGGCCGGCTGGCCCGGATCAGGCTGGAAGCCGCGGAGCTGATGGGCATGGGCGACGTCGCCGGCAAAACGGTGCCCAAGCTGGTGCTGCTCGCTCCACCGCGCCACGGCGGAACGATCACTACCCGCAGCTTCCTGCCGGTGCGCTGCCACACCTCCATCGGCGTGCTCGGCGGCACCACCGTGGCGGCCGGCATCCAGCTGCCGGACGCCGTCGGACATGAACTGGCGCAGCTGCCCGCGGAGGGCGGGCCGCTGCGGCTGGAACATCCCACCGGCTACCTGGACGTTGGCGCCGAACTGGAACAGGGTCCCTCCGGCATCACCACCAGGTCCTCCACGGTGCTGCGGACAGCGCGGAAGTTGTTCGACGGCACCGTCTTTCCCCGCGAACGAGCCCACCAGCAACCACTTGAAGGATGAGCATGAAACCCCATCACCGCGATATCGCCCACCTCGGCAACATCGAGCTCTTCACGGATAAGTTCGACGAGAGTTACTGGTTTTTCAACGACCTGCTGGCCATGCGGGAAGTCGGCCGCGCCGGCGAATCGGTCTTCCTCCGCACCTGGGACGATTACGAGAACTGGAGCATCAAGCTCACCCCGCGCGCGGCCTCCGGCGTCGGACTCGTCGCGCACCGGGCTGCGTCGCCGGAGGCGCTGGAACGGCTGGTCGGCTCGATCCAGGAAGCCGGGCTCGGCGGGGACTGGCGGGACGGGGAATTCGGCGTCGGACCGTCGTTCCACTTCACCGACCCGGACGGGCACCCGATGTCCGTCTACTACGAGACCGAGTGGTACCAGGCCTCGGACGACAAGCCGGCGCTGAAGAACCAGGCCTCCCGCTTCCCCGGCCACGGCGTCAACGCCCGCCGGCTGGACCACATCAACTACCTGGCCGCCAGCGTGGAGGAGAACGCGACGTTCTCTACCGAGGTCCTCGGGCTGAAGGACAGCGAACTGATCCGGCTGGATAACGGACGCACCGCGGCGCACTGGTTCCGGTTCGGCCAGAAGTCCTACGACCTGGTCTACTCCGCGGACAACCTGGGCGCCTCCGGCCGGCTGCACCACATCGCCTTCGCGCCAGACACCCGGGAAGACATCCTCAAGGCCGCGGACATCTTCCTGGAAAACGGGATCCACATCGAGTCCGGGCCGCACAAGCACGCCATCAACCAGACGTTCTTCCTCTACGTTTACGAGCCGGGCGGCAACCGCATCGAGTTCGCCAACGCCGGGGCGCGGCTGCTGCTGGCACCGGACTGGGAGCCCGTGGTGTGGAGCGAGGCGGAACGCAAGAAAGGCCAAGCCTGGGGGATGCAGACCATCTCCACCTTCCATACCCACGGGACGCCGCCGATCGATGTGCCGGACGAGCACTGAGTCCGGGTGGGCTAGGTTATGGGCAACAACTTTGTCAGCACACAATCCAACATGGAGCAGCCTCGCGTGAGCACCACCCCCACCGCCGTCCCTAAGTCCACCGACTCAGCCGCCGTCGTCGCCGGGCTGAAGAAGGCGATTGACCGGGGCGAACTGGTGCCCAACCAGCGGTTGGTGGAGGCGGACATCTGCGCCGAGTTCAACGCCAGCCGCGCCACCGTCCGGGCCGCGCTGGCGGAGCTGACGCTGGAGGGGCTGGTGGAACGGATCCAAAACCGGGGCGCCCGGGTGCGGGCGGTCTCGGTAGAGGAAGCGGTGGAGATCACCGAAGTCCGCGCCGCGCTGGAGGCCATCTGCGCCGCGAAGGCAGCAGAACACGTCACCGACGAGGACGTGCAGGAGCTGCAGGCGCTCGGCCGGACGATGAGCCAATCGGTAGAAACCGGAGACCTGCTGAATTACTCGGACTGCAATAAAACGCTGCACCGCCGGGTCATCGAACTGAGCGGGCACAACACTGCGGCGGCCCTGATCGCGCGGCTGCGCGGACAGAGCGTCCGGTTCCAGTTCCGGCTGGCCATGCAGCCGGGGCGGCCCTCCGTCTCCCTGCCCGAACACTTGGAGATTGTGGACGCCGTCTGCGCCAAGGACCCGGAGCGGGCCGCAGCCGCCATGGAGAAGCACCTGAAGAGCGTTGCCACTGCCATCATGCGGGCAGCAGAGGAGTCCGGCAGCTGACACACGCCGGTTCCCCTGCCACCCGCAATCGAACAACATGCCTCCGGCAACGGGGCATGGACAAGATACGCCGGCCGCGGCCGGCGGGGATAGGGGAATCATGAGTGCACAGAACCTGCAGCAGGTCCTGGACCAGGCCGGCAACACCGTGGAGATGCTGCGCAACTCACAGATCGGCGCCTACATCTATCCGGTCGTTGCACCCGAGTTCACCAACTGGCGCAGCGAGGTCCGGGCCTGGCGGGATAACGCGGTGCTGTACGACCAGTCGCACCACATGGACAACCTGTTCATCAAGGGTCCGGACGCCCTGAAACTGATCTCCGACACCGCGATCAACTCGGTGGCCAACTTCCCGGTCAACAAGGCAAAGCAGTATGTGCCGACGACGCCGTCCGGGCACGTCATCGGCGACGGCATCCTCTTCCACGAGGCCGAGGACCAGTTCGTCTACGTCGGACGCTCGCCGGCCGCCAACTGGCTGCTGTACCACGGTGAAACCCGCGGGTACGACGTGGAGCTGGAGGTGGACCGCCGGTCGCCGTCGCGGCCGATGGGCAAGCCCGTGCAGCGCAAGTACTGGCGGTTCCAGATCCAGGGACCGAACGCCTGGCGGATCATCGAGAAGATCAACGGCGGCACGGTGGAGCAGCTGAAATTCTTCAACATGGACCACATGCAGGTGGCCGGTGCGCAGGTGCGCACGCTGCGCCACGGCATGGCCGGGGCCCCGGGGCTGGAACTGTGGGGACCGTACGAATCCTACGACCGGGTCCGGGAGGCCATCCTGGAAGCCGGGCAGGAGTTCGGCATGTTGGCCGTCGGCGCCCGGGCGTACTCGTCCAACACGCTGGAATCCGGCTGGATCCCGTCGCCGTTGCCGGCTATCTACTCGGGGGAGGAGCTGCGGCCCTACCGGGAATGGCTTGGCGCCGATAGCTACGAGGCCGTCAACGCCGTGGCCGGGAGCTTCGTCTCGGACAAGATCGAGGACTACTACCTGAACCCGTGGGAGCTCGGCTACGGCTCCTTCGTCAAGTTCGACCACGACTTCATCGGCCGCGAGGCGCTGGAGAAGATCGACCCGGCAGCGCAGCGCAAGAAGGTCACGCTGGCCTGGCACGCGGAGGACATGACCAAGATCTTCGCCTCGCTCTTCGACCCGGAGGGCACACCGTACAAGTACTTCGACCTGCCTAACGCCAACTATGGGTCCTCGAACTATGACTCGATCGTCGACGCCGACGGTACGAACGTGGGCCTGTCCCTGTTCACCGGTTACAGCGCCAACGAAAAGCGGGCGCTGTCCCTGGCCACCGTCAATCCGGACGTGGAAATCGGCACCGAGGTGAAGGTGGTGTGGGGCGAGCCCGACGGCGGCACGCGCAAGACCACCGTGGAGCCACACCGGCAGCTTGAGGTCCGCGCGGTGGTGAGCCCGGCACCGTACTCGGTTACCGCCCGGAACGAATACCGAGGCGGCTGGCGGACGGCGCAGGCGGTCTGAGGCGCCAGCACCGAACGAACGGGCCGGTTCCCCTGCCGTGGGGAGCCGGCCCGTAGTCGTTGGCGGGAGCGGGCCGCCGGTTGTCGCGGGCCGTCCGCCGTCGTTGTTCTTAGTGGCCTGCGGCCGCCGCTGCTTCATCCAGGTGCGCGACGGAGCGGGTGTCCTGGAACGCCCGGACGCCTTCGATACCCTGCTCGCGGCCGAAGCCGGAATGCTTCATACCGCCGAACGGGGCACGGAGGTCCAACCGGGTGGCGCCGTGGTCATTGACCCAGACGTAGCCGCAGACCAGCTTCGCTGCGACCGCGTTGGCCTTGTCCTTGTCCGCGGTCCACACCGAACCGCAGAGGCCCGCCCAGGTGTCGTTCGCCGCAGCCACCGCCTCCTCTTCGGTATCGAAGGGGATGATCGGGATGACCGGGCCGAACTGTTCCTGGGTGACCACGCGGAGGTCTGGCGCCGGGTCAACCACCAGCGCCGGCTTCAGGAAGTTGCCGCCCTGCAGTTTGGGGTCGGAGGGCAGTTCGCCGAACTCGCGGACATCTGCTCCGGCTGCCTTCGCCTCGGCGATGAGCTCTTCGACGAAGGTCTTCTGCGCCGGCTGGTGCAGCGGGCCCATGGTGGTGCCTTCGTCCAAGCCGTAGCCGATCACGGCCTTCTCCATCCGTTCCGACAGCCCGGCCACCAGTTCGTCCATCCGCGATCGGTGCACATAGACGCGCTTGGCGGCCATACAGATCTGCCCGGTGGTGTCGAAGATTGCCGCGTATAGCCGGTCCAGGTGGGTGTCGTCGAGGATGGCGTCGTCGAGGAAGACCGCCGGGTCGTTGCCACCGAGCTCAAGGGTGACGCGGGTCAGGCTCTTGGCCGCCATCTCCATCATTTTCTTGCCGCCGCCAACGCTCCCGGTGAAGCAAACCTTCGCCACGTCGTCGTTCTGGATCAGGCCGCCCATCTCGCTGTCGTGCCCGGTGACGATGTTCAGCACGCCCGGCGGCAGCTTCTCCGCCACGCGCTGCACCACTCGGGTAATCGCCAGCGGCGTGGTGGGCGGCGGCTTCACGATCGTTGTGTTGCCGGCGAGCAGTGCGTGCGGCAGCGAGGCGCCGAGGATGGCGATGGGCCAGTTGAAGGGAACGATGATGGTCACCACGCCCAGTGGCTGGTAGGCCACGGAGGTTGTCACCGGAATGCCGGGCGCCGGTTCGAGGACCTTGCCCTGGTCCACCTCGTCGGCGAGGGCAAGGGCCAACTGGAAGCGGATGTCGAAGACCAAGGCGTCCACCCAGGCCTCCATCCGGATTTTCCCGTTTTCTTGGGACAGGATGGCCGCGTCCTCGTCCCGTAGATCCGCGAGGCCTTCGATCGCTGCGGCGAGCTGGGCCGCGCGCTCTTTCGCGCCGAGGGAAGCCCAGGCCGGGAAGGCGGTCTTAGCGGCAGCGACGGCGTCGGCCACATCCTGCTTGGACGCGGCAGCGGCGTAGCCAACCACAACATCCGGCTTGCCCGGGTCCGCCACGGCGTAGGTCTCGCCGGTATCTCGGACTTCACCCCCAATGTAGAGCCCCGTCGTGACTTGGGTGGTTTGGCCCGGTGTGCTTGCCAAATCAGTCATCTCAGAACACCTCTCTGTGTTTGTCATCCGGTCCCATACCGGAGTAAATCAAGCCGTTGCCGTTCCGGCCGCCGAAGGAAAACGGCGACATCGGGCGGGCAGCACTGATTCCCCTCCTTCAGCTTTGCCTATCTGCGAAGGGAGTGCTAGGGGTAATGCGCCTTATTTTCAGTAGCCTCGGTACGGATTGTGGTCGGCGCCCCCATGGCGGCCGTGGTCATAGCCTTCCTGCCAGGCTTGATGCACGGAAGCCACCAGCCCGGCCAGCAGCTCGTACGTGGGGTGGTCCGGCCCGACATAGACCATCTCTTCTCCGGCCCGGTTGAGGATATCGAGGATCTGGGTACTCATTGTGGCCTTCCTGCGGGGGTCTGGCCCCAGAGGGTTTCGGGGTGACGCGGTCTAACGTGTGCTAGTTATTCTTGGGGTATGAGTGCTCCAGCACAATCAACCGTGGAACTTGATCGTCGCTTCGCCCGCGAGCTTGCGGAGTTGGCCGTTCCATGGCGGGCACAGGAGGTCCCGGACCCGCGGCTGTTGATTCTCAACGAGCCGCTCGCCATCGAGCTGGGAATTGATCCGGCCGTCCTGCGCAGCCCTGATGGACTGCACCTGCTGACCGGCAATCTCATCCCTGCTGGTGCCACTCCGGTGGCACAGGCTTACGCCGGCCACCAGTTCGGCTGGTTCGCTCCCCGGCTGGGCGACGGGCGGGCTCTCCTACTGGGTGAGATGACAGATGGGAGCGGCCGTCTTCGCGATCTGCACCTCAAGGGTGCCGGACCCACGCCGTTCGCCCGGAATGGCGACGGCCAGGCCGCGGTGGGTCCGATGCTGTGCGAGTATGTGGTCAGCGAAGCGATGCATGCCTTGGGCATCCCCAGCACGCGCTCCCTGGCCGTCGTTGCCACAGGGCTGCCGGTTTACCGCGAGACTCAGTTGCAGGGAGCAGTTCTTGCCCGGGTAGCCAGCAGCCACCTGCGGGTGGGCAGCTTCCAGTACGCCCGGACCAGGGACGACGACGGTCTCCTGCGCCGACTCGCCGATCATGCGATTGCCCGCCACTATCAGGCTGCTGCCGACGCCGAGCACCCTTATCTGGCGCTGGTCCAAGCAGTGACAGCCGCCCAAGCCTCGCTGGTGGCGCAATGGATGCTGGTGGGTTTCATCCATGGGGTGATGAACACGGACAACATGAGCATCTCCGGTGAATCCATCGATTACGGGCCCTGCGCCTTCATGGATGCCTTCAACTCTGCCTCGGTCTACAGTTCGATCGACGAGGGCGGCCGTTACGCGTATGCCAACCAGCCCCTCGCTGCCGAGTGGAACCTCGCCCGTTTTGCCGAGTCCCTCCTGCCACTCTTGCACGATGACCAGGAGGAGGCGGCGGCCCTTGCGTCAGAAGCAGTTGGCGCCTTCAGGAGCGAGTACAGCGCCGCGTGGTCGGCGGGAGCGCGGGCCAAGGTCGGGCTTCACGGCGACGTCGATCCCAGTGCGGCCTCAAGGCTCGTCAATGACTTGTTTGCACTGCTCCAAGAGGGCCATGTGGACCACACATCGTTCTTCCGCAGCCTCAGTGCGGCAGCCCGGGGCCGCGCTGAAGCGGCGCGGCGTCTCTTTCCCAACCCGGAAGGGTTCGATGACTGGCTGGAGCGATGGCGGCCCTTCGGTCCGGATGCCGGCCTGATGGACCGGGTCAATCCCGTCTACATTGCGCGCAACCACTTGGTCGAGGAGGTGCTCGCCTCCGCCGAGGAGGGGGACTTGGACCCGCTGAACAGCCTCCTGAACGCGGTGACCCGCCCCTACGACGAGCGTCCGGGGCTGGAGCGCTATGCCGCCGCGCCGCCGGAAGACTTCGGCACTTACCGGACTTTCTGCGGCACCTGAGTGGACCGCACGCGCGCCCGTGCCAGGGCACTCTATGGCATGAGGAACGGCGCTCCTGGTTGCGCACGGCGGTGCGGCTGGAATGCGCTGCGTTCATGACGCCGGCAGACGGAGGCTGTGTGGAGCACGCAGCTTTGCTCGATAGGATGGGCCGCAGGCAAGAACCACTGCCGCCTTTGGAAGGGTGATCCCTTGTTGAAAGCCATTAGTTACAACCTGCGGAAGCACAGTGCGAGCGCGGAACTCGAAGACCTGACCGATCGCTACGAAGTAGACGTCATGTGCCTGCAGGAAGCGGACACTGAGAAGCTCCCGGACAAATTAGGCCATCTGCAGTTGGCCGATTCGACCAAGGGGAACAGGCTTGGTCTGGCCGTCTACTATGACGGGAACAGGTTCTCCGCCCTAGACACGAATACTTTCGAATTGAAGAAATCGCTACACGATTACGTGCTCGCGCCGGCCCATGAGCGGCTGCTCGGAGTCAGGATGGTGGACAACGAAACCAGGCATGAAATCGTTGTCGGCGACTTCCACGCCGCACCGTTAACGGCCACCAACTCCCTTCGCAGGCACCAGATCAAGGCCGGCCACGAAGCGTTGCTGCGCATGGGAGGCGAGGGCGAACAAATGACGTTGATGGTGGGCGATTTCAACTACCCGTTCTTCACGAAAAGCTTGGTGCAGCACCTCAAGGAATCCGGCTACGCCCTCACCTTGAGCAACCGCAGGACCTACACGCGCTACAAGCTCTTCCGCGGCCACTTCGATTTCGCCACTTCTTTGGGACTGGACATTCAGAGCGTGGAAACCTTGCCGCGCGGCCAATCCGACCACCTGCCGATCCTGGTGACAGCGGAATACGTCGACGAAAACAGGACCGCCCGCGCGAGCTGACCGCTCGCATTGACGACATCCCTAGCAGGGCAGCTTTGACGGCAGCCTCACCGGGCTGGTGATGACGGAGCCCTTGTTGTCCTTGCCGCGATAGGCCCGGCACACCTTGAGGCCGCGGTCGGCCAGTTTGGCTTTGATCTTGCTGATGGCATCCGGATTGAAGCCGTTCCACTGCATATGCATCAATATGGTGCCGCCCTTAGTGGCTATGTCGGCCACGGAGGAGACCACCTGCGATTTGGTTTTGCCCAAGGTGTCATAGCTGCCTCTGGTCCACAGCCACGGCTTCATGCCGACCTTTCGGTAACCGCAGCGGACCGAATCATCGATCCGGCCGTACGGCGGGCGGCCGTAATTGGTCACGACGCCGGGAGCCCGCAGTTCCCGGGCCACGGCGGCGCAGCTGAGCTTCTTCATATCCTGGCGGTGGTTGATGCTGTGGTTAATGACGTACTGGCCGTACGAACGGGCCAGCTTCGCGAGGTCGACGTCGTATTTCTTCTTGTACTTCTGCAAACATCCGCCGGTGGGCGCGATGACTAGTCCGATGTTTTTCTTTTTAGCGTGCTTAATGACCTCCCTGAAGGAGGTCAGGGTCTTGGGGCAGTCGTCATAGCTCAGCACTACACGGCTGGTGTGGTTGGGCCCCCGCGCCTCGCTCTGGGTCCAATTGATGGCGGCCTGGGCGCTGGGCACGAACCCTGCGGTGGTGAGACCCAAGACAGCAGCCAAAATGATCAAAAAACGGCAGGTGCGCATAGCGACACCGTCCTTCCCCCAACGCCGTGCGGCCGGAACCGAGGTTTTTCCGTTCGTAGGACGCGCGCAGCTAGGGGCCATTTTGGGGCAGATGCGCCTCGAAAGGCAAGAGGATCGCCAATGGCCTACTCAATTACTCGCTGATCAGAGTGTGGAAACGTCGCACCGCGGCCGTCATCGTGGGGTTCACGTACTCTCGCAGCCGGCAGCGGCAGGCGAGTGCTCCGCCGTCGTCCTTTTCCGCAGTTGGCGGCGACCAGCGTGCCAAGGATCAGCAGTGCGCCGGCGGTCTGGCCGGGCGAGAGCTGCTGGTGGAGGACCAGCCAGCCCGTGACGGTGGCTATGACAGGACTCAACAACCCCAGCAGCGACGCGCTGAAGGCGGGCAGCAGTTGCAGGCCGCGGAACCACAGCACGTACGCCAGCGCCGTGCCGAACAGGGACAGATACACGTAGCCGGCCACGTTCTGCCAGGTCAGGCTTGCGGGCAACGGGCCCTCTGTGAACAGGGCCAGTGGAGCCAGTAGCAGACCGCCGGCCGTCAGCTGCCAGGAAGTGAGGGCCAGTGACGTGGCCGGCTGACCCCACTTCTTGGTCAGCACGAGGCCGGCAGCCATGGAGGCAGTTCCGCCCAAAGCCGCCGCCACACCAAGGGCATCGAGCCTGGCCTGGGACTGGAGTACCAGCAGCGCCACCCCGGCCAGACCTGCGGCTGCGGCCGCAACCTTGGCGGTTGTCAGACGCTCGCCGATCCAGCGTGAGGCCAAGACCGCCACCAGCAATGGCTGGACGGCGCCGATGGTCGCGGCCACACCACCGGGGAGCCGGTGGGCGGCGACGAAGAGCAGTGCGAAAAACATGCCGATGTTGAGTGCCCCAAGGAGGGCTGCTTTCCACCACCAGCTGCCCTGCGGCAGTCGGCGTGTGGCCAAGAGCAGCAGGAGCCCGGCGGGCAGAGCCCGAATGGCAGCGGCAAGGAACGGCTTGTCCGGCGGTAGGAGCTCGGTGGTCACCGCATACGTGGTTCCCCAGGTCAGCGGGGCGAAGGCGGTCGCTGTCAGTATGATCCATCTATTGCTAAGCACTTAGTTAATATAGCTAAGCGCTTAGCAATAGTCTATGCTGGGCCCCATGGAAGATCAGGTAACACGGATTCTCAAACAGTGGGCTGCGGAGCGTCCCGACCTAGACGTCTCGCCGATGGCGGTGGTCGGCCGGATTTCCCGGACGGCCAGGAAAATTGATGCGGTACTCGCCGCGACTTTCGCCCGCCACGATTTGGACTCGGCTAGTTTCGACGTACTGGCCACGCTGCGGCGGTCTGGAAAGCCCTATGCGCTCAGTCCCCGCGAACTGACCGAGACCGCCATGGTGACCTCTGCTGCCATCGCCCAGCGCCTGAACCGGCTGGAAGAGAGGCAGTTGGTCACGCGCACCAAGGACGCAAAGGACGGCAGGGGCAAGCAAGTTACCCTCACCGAGGCCGGTCTGGAACTGGTTAATAAGGCACTGCCGGACCACGTGGAAACCGAGCACGCCCTGCTGGCGGGCCTGAATGAAAAAGAGCGCGGCCAGCTCGCGGAACTCCTGGCCAAGGTGGAGCAGGCCGCCGCCGAAGCCCGCCCGTAGAGCGCCAGGCAAGCGGTCCGGCAGCAGCCGCCGCGCCTCCCTGTTCCGCCGCCTGATCATCCTGCATCCTCCGTTCGCACCGTTGTCGAAGACGAGTTCTGATGTCTTAGGTATTTACTACGCCGCCGGGCGCAGCCTGGTGGTGATCCACTTCCTGCTGGATCTTCAAGCCGCTTGGTGGTCCTTGCGATAACGCGGGGGTAGTGATGGCACCGCCGGTCTGGCAGTGTTGGGAGCAAGCCGGTCTGGATTATTCCAGCAGTCGAGCACGAAGGAGATGACGCCATGAACAGTTCGCTTTCTGGGCCCGAGCCCGTCCTTGACAGCACTTACCTTGACGACGGCGGTGAGCCCGCCGCTGACGACGCCAGCGGCGACCCCGCCACCAACCCCGCCGCCACCGGCGGCAGCACCGCCACCAACCGCGCCGCTGACGGCGGCAGCACCGCCGTCGAGCCCGAGATCGAACCGCCGGTTCCGGAAATCACGTTCGACGAACAGTTCTACCCGGCCCGTCCGCGCTCGCTGCGGCCGACGGCCCGGCGCCGGCACTTTATGCCCGGCCGGCCCCCGTTCGAACCGGATGCGCGCAACAGCGTCTACGTGGAGTGGTTGCGTAACCAGTCCATGTTGGGCGATGCCAAGGTGCTGGCGCGGCAGCTGTCAGGGCAGGCCAGCATGTGGCAAAACCCCTACGCCTACCCGGATCCACGCGCCGCGGTGGAGAAGGCCTCGGTCTGGTTCACTGCCTACCCGCTCTCCCTGATTACCCGGCCCGGCCAGACGTTCCTCGCGGCGCTGGGCGACTTTGACTTGTGGGAGGCGTTCCAACAGATTGGGATCAAGGCCATCCATATCGGCCCGGTGAAGCTGGCCGGCGGCCTGACCGGCTGGGACCACACCCCCAGCGTGGACGGGCACTTCGACCGGATCAGCATGGCGATCGACCCGCTGTTTGGCACCGAGGACGAGTTCCGGCGCATGTGCGAAGTCGCCACCGAGCACGGCGGCACCATCGTGGATGACATCGTGCCGGGCCACACCGGCAAGGGCGCGGACTTCCGCTTGGCGGAGATGAACTTCCGCGACTACCCGGGCATTTACCACATGATCGACATTCCCGAATCGGACTGGGACCTGCTGCCCGAAGTGCCGGAGGGGGAGGACTCGGTCAACATCGACGTCGCCACCGAGCGCGCACTGCAGCAGGCCGGCTACATTATCGGCGAGCTCCAGCGGGTCATCTTCTACGAGCCCGGCGTGAAGGAAACAAACTGGAGCGCTACGCCGCCTGTGTTGGACGCAAACGGCAAGCCCCACCGCTGGGTGTATCTGCACTACTTCAAGGCCGGCCAGCCGTCCATCAACTGGCTGGACCCCACCTTTTCCGGCATGCGGCTGGTGATGGGCGACGCGCTGCATTCGCTGGTGGATCTGGGCACCGGGGCGCTGCGGCTGGACGCCAACGGCTTCTTGGGTGTGGAGAAAAGCGCGGAAGAAACGCCGGGCTGGTCGGAAGGGCATCCGCTCTCCGCGGCAGCCAACCAGATCATCGGCAGCATGGTCCGCAAGGTCGGCGCTTTCACGTTCCAGGAACTGAATCTCAGCATGGACGACATCAAGGCAACGTCCGAAACCGGCCCGGACTTGTCCTACGACTTTGTCACCCGTCCGGCGTACCATCACGCCCTGGTGACCGCGGATACCGAGTTCCTTCGGTTGACGCTGCGGCTCGCCATGGAGATCGGTATCGACCAGGCGTCCCTGGTGCATGCGCTGCAGAACCACGACGAGCTGACCTACGAATTGGTGCACTTCACCACCAAGCACAAGGACGACCTTTACGAGCTCGACGGCGAGGAGCTCACCGGCGCCGAGCTCGCGCACAAGGTGCAGCAGACGCTGCGGGACGGGATCACCGGCGAGGCCGCGCCCTACAACCTGGTCTTCACCGCCAACGGCATCGCCTGCACCACCGCCAGCGTGATCACGGCGGTGCTGGGCATCACCGAGCTGGACTCGATCACCGAGGAACAGGCGGCAGAGGTCCGGCGGGTCCACCTGCTGCTGGCCATGTACAACGCGCTGCAGCCCGGTGTCTTTGCGCTCTCCGGCTGGGACCTGTGCGGAATGCTTCCGCTGGATCGCAGCAAGGTCGCCCGGCTGATGGCGCGTGGAGACACCCGCTGGATCAACCGCGGCGCGCACGACCTGATGGGCTTCGACCCGTCGGCGCAGACGTCAACGTCCGGCATGCCGATGGCGCGGGCACTCTACGGCACGCTGCCCGAGCAGCTCGAAGATGACTCTTCCTTCGCGCGGCAGTTGGCCCGGATCTTGGCAGTCCGCGATGAGTACGGCATCGCCAAGAGCGCGCTGATCGATGTCCCCGACGTCTCCCAGCGAGGCATGCTGGTGATGGTGCACCAGCTGGTTGACGGCGGGCAGGAGGTCACGGTGCTGAACTTTTCCGGCCAGGAGATAGCCGGCACGGTCCGCTCCGAAGCACTGCAGGTGGGCTCTGAAGTGACCGACGCGTTCAGCGGCGAGGCCGTCGGCACGGTCGATGCCCTGCACAGTTTCTACCTGCAGCTGGGTGCCTACGAAGGGACGGCGTTGCTCGTCACCCCGCCGCCGGCTGCGGAGGACGACGGCGGTGCCACCGAGGCGTTCGACGCGTCCGACGACGAGTCCGACGAGCAGGGGCCGGAAACTTACGACTGAGCGGCTCTGGCGATGGATGATGCCCCTGGACCGGCAGGTCCAGGGGCATCATTCGGTCCAAGAGCGAACGGGGCTATTTCAGAGTCGGGGTCGCCGATGTGGCCGGGGGCGCTGACGTCCAAGACCCGCTCGACGAACGCACCGTACTTACTCCAAAGTGTCTGGCGCGAGCTTAATCAAGGCCTTCGCGAGCGTCCGGTTGATGGAGGTGCTGGACAAGCTGCCGACGAAATAGCCGATCTTGTACGTCGGAATGGGCCTTCCCGGCGGCCGGTGCAGGCCGGACCGTTGCGGTTGATCCATGGGGCGCGGGCGGCGGAGGAGGCAGCCCGACGCCCGCAAGGCTACTGGGAAGTGGAATGCCCAGTAACCCTGCCCACGCTCAGCGGCGGCGTAGTTAGATTTCCCAGTCGCCGAGGCCCTCGGCGCCGTCGCCAAAGAAGCCACCGGCGCCCTCGCCGAAGAGGCCGCCGAAGCCTGCGTTGTCCGCAAAGCCCTCCCCTGCGGACGCAACGCTATCGCCAATCCCTTCCGCCGCGCCGGCAATCCCGTCGCCGATTCCGGAGAACCCGTCCAACAGGGGACCAGCAATGGCCGAACCAACGAAGCCGGCGGCCACCCCGGCCAGCAGCCCGGCGCCCAAGCCACCGGCGGCACCAGCGGCTCCCGCTGCCAGGCGGCCGCCGCCGCGTCCCGATCCGCTGCGGCCGAGGATCTTTTCCATGAAGCCGGGCCGGGCTACTTCGGCGCGGGTTGCGGTGCGGGCCAGGGCTTCCGGCTGATCGGAGGCGGCCCGCTCCGAGGCCGGAAGCTGGCTGTTGAGGTCCTCCCGGAGCATGGCGCGCTGCTGCGGCGTCAGACGGGCGAAGGCTTCGGCATGGGCACGCTCCATATCCTGCGGCGGCGCCGTGTGGAGCATGTATTTGTACTTGGCGATGGCCGCCTGGTCGGCGTCAGACCCGGCGCCCTGGCCGGGCCTGCCGCCGTGGGGCTGCGGCGCGGACGGGTACCGCTGGCCGCCGTCACCGCCGCGGTTGTAGCCGCCGTCGTCGTATCCGCGGCCCTGCCCATATCCGCGGTCCTGGCCGTAGCCGGGCTGCTGCCCGTATCCGCGGTCCTGGCCGTAGCCGGGCTGCTGCCCGTATCCGCGGTCCTGGCCGTAGCCGGGCCCGGAGTCTTGCGGCCGGTTCTGGCGCTGTTGCCCGGTGCGTTGGGACAACTGCTCTTTGGCATACTGGACCGCCATGGTTTTGCCCTTTCGGACCAGCTTGTCGAACATTCCCACGTCTTGCTCCTTGCCTGCCCGGGGTCAAAGCCGGGACTCGGTGGCCATCTCTTGTCTTAACCTCGTCTTAACAACTGGCGGCAGCCTGCGGGAGTTCCGACGGGTCCGCATGTTGGAACGAACATCAAGGATTCAAGCGTGGAGATCCGTGTGTGTGGCGGATCTCCGCCTAGCTGGTGAGCTCGGCGACCGCTTGGAGATGCTGCGGGCGGACGGGAACGGTATTTGGCTGGTATTCCGGGTGCTTTTCCACGTAGGCCTTGAAATAGGGGCACACGGTGACCACTGCCACGTCCGCGGCAATGGTGTCGTCGAGCGAATACCGGGCCAAACGTCCGGCGAGACCCTGGCCGGAGTATTCCTCCTTGACCGTGGTGTGGAAGAAGATCCGTTCCGGGCCGGCGCTGCCCTCGAACGGCAGCCAGTGGGCCTTGCCGATAACCTTGTCTCCATCGACCAGCTCGTAACGGTGGCGATCGGCATTGGGGCGGACGGCGATCGGTGATTCGGATTCCATGCTGTCTCCTGTAGGCGTCGGCGGAGGGGGTTTCGTTCGGGTCAGCCGCGGGGGCGCAACTGAACCGTCGGCAGCGTTGGCGCCGGGAGCGGCGCCGGCATCCCCTCCGGGTATGGTCCGAACCGGGGATAGGGGGCGCCGTCCGGGTATGTGCCACCGGCTGGTTCCGGGGCAGGTTCGACGTCGATCTCGGCTTGCCAGGCAGCGCGGTAGGCGACGATCTCGTCGTGGCTGCGTCCCACGAAGTTCCACCACATGATGATCTGCTCGCCCAGTGGCTCGCCACCGATCAGGAGCACCCTCACCGGGACGTCCCCGGCCTCCAGCACCACGCGGCCGCGGCCGGGGGAGAGGTAGACGAGGTGGTCTACGGGTACCTCATCCCCGTCCAGCCGAAGGTCACCGGTATCCAGCAGGATGCCATGCTCGAACTCAGGGTTTAGGTCGAGTTCCAGCCGCGATCCGGCCCGAAGAACCGCTTCGGCGCCAAGAAGCGGTGGGGTGCGCGTATTGACCGGTGAGGTGGAACCGGCCAGGGAGCCGATGAAAACCCGCACTTCGGTTCCGCTGCCGACGACGGGTTCCGGCGCGTAGTGCTCAAACGTCGGCGGCATGTTCCGGGTCGAGTCCGGAAGCGCGTACCACAGCTGCGCGCCGTGCAGGAATGTGGTGTCCGGCGTTGAGAATTCCTGGTGGGAGATGCCGCGGCCAGCAATCATCAGGTTCACTTCGCCCGGACGCACGATCGCCTCAAACCCGGCGGAATCACGGTGCGCGATCTTTCCAGAGAAGAGCCAGCTGACCGTGGCCAGGCCGGTGTGCGGGTGGCGCGGAACCTGCATGCCGTCACTTTGCGAGACCAGATCCGGTCCGTAATGATCCAGGAAACACCAGGCCCCGATCAGGCTGCGCCGTTTCTGCGGCAGGGTCCGGCGAACGTTCATGGCGCGGATCCCGCCCAGCGGCACTTCCCGGGGAGTCAGGACCTCCACGGCGGCGGTGTCTGCTTCCAAGGTGCAGACGACTTCCTTGGGCGCAGTCTCCATGTTGCTCATGGGCTAAGTCTAGGCACGTGGGCGGCTGAATCGCCCGTGCAGCATCCTCCCCGAACTTTCACTTCGTGTACTTCGGGGAGGATAGAGGGATGGAGGAACTCGGCGAACTGCTGCGCAGCCTGGATGACTGGTGGATCTATCTCGTCGGGGCGTTATTCGTGACCGCTTCCGCCATGATTCCTCCAGTGCCGAGCACCACGCTGTTTGTGGCTCTGGGATCGCTATCGGTGCATACGGACCAACTCAACCCCTACCTGCTGGCGGCAGCCATGCTGGCCGGGGCGGTGGCCGGCGACGCTGCGACTTTCGTCTTGGTGCGCCGCTTCAACCTCGCGGAGCGGAAGCTGTTCTCCGGGCGGCACTGGCAGTCAGGCTTCCGCAAGGCCCGGACCGGGCTGGGGCGCAAGGGGCTGCCGCTGGTGCTGACGTCCCGGTTTGTTCCCATGGGGCGGGTGACGCTCAATGTGGCGGCGGCGATGATTCCGCAGCCCGGCCGCCGGTTCCTGGCGCACTCCGTCATTGCCGGCGTGCTGTGGTCCGCTTACTCGGTGGGCATCGGTGCAGTCTCCGGTGCCTGGCCCCAGCTGTCCACAGAGTTCGCCGTGCTGCTGGCCATCGCCGTGTCGCTGGTGCTCGGGTGGCTGATCAACCAAGCGATCAGCTGGTGGGAAGGCCGGCAACTGCCGGAGTTTGTCCGAAAACGGGCAAGCTAACCGCTGCCATCTTCGCAGGCCGGGGCACAGGCCGGAATGCAGGCCGAATCAACAGTAACCGCTTCCGTCCTATCCCCGCTCTTCCACCCCGCACCAGTTGGCGATGAACAGCGCAATGCTCTGGGTGATGCGACGGACTGACTCAACCGACACCCGCTCGTCGAAGCCATGGATTGCTTCGGAGACCGGTCCGTAAACCAGCGTGGGAGTGTCCGCGTAGAGCGTGAAGACGCGTCCGTCGAGGTAGCCGGGGGTGGTGAAACTGCCAAGCTCGGTGCCGAAGACCTGCTGGTGCGTGTTCTCCAGTAGGGACTCGGCTTCGCTGCCGGGTTCCAGGACGTATCCCTCGGAAAAGAATCCGGTCCGGGTGGCGACGGCGTGGATGGCCGCCGGTCCGGTGCCAAGCTGGGCGAGGCATTCCTGCAGTTCGGTCCAGGCCTGTTCAGCCGGAATGCCGGGGTAAATGGCCGCCCGGACATCGAATTCGCACCACGCGGGAACGCTGGAGGGCCAGTCGCCGCCGGCAATCTGCCCGAAATTGAAGTTGATGGGGTGCTCCAGGTCCTCGAAAAAGCGGCGCTGGCCGCGGTCAGCGTTCCACTTTTCCTCGACCTCGCGCAGGGCGGTCATGGCGGTATAGGCGGCGTCAATGGCATTGAATCCGGTGCCCATTTCGCGCGGATGGGTCGGGCTGCCGGTGACGCGCACTTTGAACCAGATCACCCCGACGTTGGCCCGGACCAGCATGTCCTCTTCGGGCTCCGGGATAATCACGGCGTCCGCCCGGTAGCCGCGCATGAGTGCGGACAGGGAACCATTGCCGGTGCATTCTTCTTCAACGACGGACTGGAAGTGGATGCGGCCGGCTGGTTCAAGACCGGCGGCCCGGACGGCGTCGAACGCGAAGAGGTTGGCGGCCAGTCCGGCCTTCATATCGCCGGCGCCGCGGCCGTACATCCAGCCGTCAATGATGGGGGCGTCCCAGGGGGAGCGGGACCAGGCCTCTTCCGGCCCCTCCGGAACCACGTCGACATGCCCGTTCAGGATCAGCGAGCGGCCGGCCCCGGCGGCCGGGAGGTAGGTGCCGACGACGTTCGTCACGTCGTTGTAGGAGACGGTGACCGGCCCGAAGCCTTGATGCGTGGCGAGCTCCTCGGGATCAAGCTGCCAGCGGTCCATCTCCAGCCCGCGCGCCGCCATCGCCGAGTGCAGCAGGTCCTGGGCGCTCCCTTCCTGGGTGCGCAGCGACGGGTGCTTCACCAGCTCCTGGGTAAAGGCGAGCTGCTCGTCGAAAGCGGCGTCGACGGCGGCGAGGATACGTCGGGACTGTTCTTCGGTGATCATCCAATGCTCCTTGATATGGCGTGGGGGAGCCGCCCCGCGGGGGGGCGCCCCCACCCCAAATCAAAGGGCATATGATGTTAACCCCAAAACACTAC
>JBNJKW010000007.1:0-171418 GCA_051751385.1 Actinomycetota bacterium
GAGTCACTTCCGACGGCGGCGCGTGCCGGCCGTCGGGACCCGCACCTTTTGGGGCGGGCTGGGATCTAGGCGTCGGCCACGATCCGCTTGTCCTGGACGCGCATCCGCTCTCCGAGGAATCCGCCGAGGGCGGTAAGCAGCGCGATAATGGCCAAGATCGTCGCCGCGCCCCAGGACGCGTTGCCGGAAACGCCGAGCATGGCTGTGGCAATCATCGGCATGAAACCGCTGGTGGCACCTGCGATGTTGTAGCCCAGGGCCACGCCGGAGTAGCGCAGCTTGGGCGGGAACAGTTCGGTCAGGAGGGCGCCGTTGACGGCGTAGGCCACGGCGATGAGCATGATGCCCAAGGTGATGGCCAGGGTGATCAGCAGCGGCGACTTGGTGTCGATCATCGCGAAGATCGGGAAGGCCAGCACCGCAGTGAGGAGTCCTCCCCAGACGGTGACCTTGCCCGGGCCGACCTTCTCGGCCAGCCGGCCCATCAGGATGGTGACGATGATCTGCGCGACGGCGGCGACCAGGGTGGCATTGACCATGACGTTGCGGTCCACGCCCAAAGTGTTGGCTCCGTAGCTGACAGCAAAGGTGGTGATCATGTAGAAGCCGCCCACGCCCAACAGTGCGGCGAGTACGGCAACCACCAGGCGGCCGCCGGCATGCCGGAAGACTTCGAACGCCGGCACCTTGGCGGTGTCTTCTTGAGCCAGCAGGTCCTTAAAGATCGGGGATTCCTCAACCTTAAGCCGGATCCAGAGCGCGACCAGCAGCATTGGAATGGCCAGCAGGAACGGAATGCGCCAGCCCCAGGCGTCGAAGCTCTCAGACGGGAGCAGCAGCACCAGCGTGAAGGCAGCGGAGGCCATCAGGGTAGCGACCGGTGAACCAATCTGGACCAAGGCGGCGTAGCGGCCGCGCTTTTCGGCCGGGGCATGCTCGACGGCCATCGTCACCGCGCCGCCCCATTCGCCGCCGACGGCCAGGCCCTGGACCAGTCGCAGCACGGCGAGCAGGATCGGTGCGGCCAAGCCAATGGTGGAGAAGTCCGGCAGCAGGCCGATCAGGGCGGTGGCGACGCCGATCAGGACGATCGTCGTCAGCAGCGCCGGACGGCGTCCATAACGGTCACCGATGTAGCCGAAGATGACGGCGCCGATGGGGCGGGCCGCGAAGCCGACGCCGAAGGTGGCGAAGGAGGCCAGCAGGGCTGCGGTGGGGTCCAGATCCGTGAAAAAGAGTCGGTTGAACACCAGGGCCGCGGCAGTGCCGAAGAGGTAGTAGTCGTACCACTCAAGGGCTGTCCCGACGAAGGCAGCGCGGGCAATTTTGCCTGCGTCCTTGCCGGAAACTGTCGGCGGAGCGCCGGTGGTGTTGAGAGATTGCGGCGTCGTCACGTAGTTGCCTTTCAAGCTGTGCGGGCCGGCGTCGTTGGAGGAGGCAGCGGCGGCCCATTAAATCTTATGGCCCTGAACGGAGGACATCCCGCGGTAGAGCTGTGAAGTACCTCTCGACTGTAAGGGAGTGCCAATCACCTAAACAATGACATTACCCACCGACTTGACAGCACTGGTTTGTGCATTTTCACAAGGAAGTGCCGTTTTGGTAGTCCGCAAGGGCGACCAGGGCCAGCGCGGCCTGCGCCGGCACGGTCATGTCGAGCCCGATGACTTCTTGCAGCGAATGCAGGCGGTTGACCACCGTGTTCCGGTGACAGTAGAGTTCCTCCGCCGTTTCCTTGATCGACCCGGTGCGGCCATAGCTGCGTGCCACCTGCAGCAACCGCTGCCGCTCGTGCGGGGTGCAATGGTCCAGAGCAGTGACGACAGGAAGCGAGAACCCGGGGAGGGCATTTTCCAGAAGATCCCGGGCGATCGTCATCCAGGTGCCCGCGATGGTGGCCAGTCCCGCATCCGCCCCGTGTTTGGCGGCCAGCACCAGGGCTGACGCCGCCGCTTGAGGAATCGCCGCCAGGCCTTCGACGCCGGGGACATAGCCAGCAGGAAACTCGGGCGGGTCGTCCTGCCATGTCCGTCCAGCGCGGACTACGCGGAAAAGGTACAGCGCCCCGGCGCGCTCGTAAGTGAAGGTCTGGCGGTCCGCCGCGGGCTGCCGCTGCAACTTCGCTACGGCTTCCCTGGTGACTGCCATCAGCTCGAACACGTCAGAGCTCTGTACTTCCAGGCCGGCGGCGATGTCGGCTATCTCGCCGCTGTTTCGTGTGTCGGTATTAAAGAGTCGCGAAAGCAGCCGTTGCTGGTGCAGCTGTTTGTTGCGGGCCAGTAAGGCTTCTTCTTCCGAAAAGGCCTGCTGGATGCTGCTGACGTAACTTTCCACCGTGTCCAGAACGCGATCCATGTTGGCCACGAGGATCTCGGTGCCGTGCCCCCGTGCGACCCGTTCAAGCCCTTTCCACAAGACCCTGAAGTCGTTGCGGACCGCGCTGAGGAAGGCCTCCAGCGGAACCCCCTGGCGCGCCCGCCGAGCTGCGACGTCTCTGGGCAGGGATTGAAGATCAGGTGGCAGCTCCAGCCCGGCCAACAGGTACAGGAACATCTCCATGGTGTCTACCGCAGTCCGGTGGACATCCTCCTCCGGCACCAGTGCCCCTTCATAGGAGATGGTGGCAAAGCGCTCCAGGAAGTCGCTGACCAGTAAATCGCGTTCCTGCCATAAGCGCTGGATGAGTTCCATCCACTGCGGCTCGGCAGACGGGGCGGGATTGAAGTCCCGGGGCAGGCGGCTGCTGTGCGGAAGGGCTTCAGGGCGCGACTCGGTCATGGACCCATATTATGCAATCGCCTAACTTTCTCGGATATTCTGGCGTCTTTTACACATTGAGCGCAACAAAACTCCAGTGTTGAATGGGGAGGTGGCGGCCGGGCCTGGCCCTGGTCGCCTTGATCGCTCCGGGCACGCCGCAGCGAAAGCACGAAGAGGACTCATGCTCGTCGATCTCTTGATCCACAATGCCCGCATTCTGACCCAGGATCCCGGACAGCCGGTGGCTGAAAGCCTGCTGATCCACGACGGCAAGGTGCTGGCACTCGACGTCGACCAGCAGAGCGTTCCCCGTGCGCGACGGGTCGTCGACGCCGCAGGCGCCGTGATTGTCCCCGGCTTCAATGACGTGCACGCCCACAGCGTGTGGTTCGGGCTGGGCCTGATGGAAGCAAATCTTGGGTCAATCGCGAGCCTCGAAGAGGCCTATGCAGTGATCGCCGAAGCCGCTGCGCCGCTGGCGGAGGACGAGTGGGTCGTGGCCTCCGGGTACAGCCCGCTGCTGCACAATGGCGCCCAGCCTGACCGCGACCGGCTCGATGCAGCCTCCGGCGGCCGCCCGGTCTGGATCAAGCACTCTTCCGGCCATGCCTGCAATGTCAACGGCGTCGCGCTCGACCTGATCGTGGGGCGCGGGGCGGACCTCGCTGCGCCGATCGACGGCGGCGTGGTGGCCAGGGATGCTGAGGGCCGGCCCACCGGACTGTTGGAAGAGAACGCCATGCGGCTGGTGCAGGACATCATGCTGCCCTACCCGCTGGCCACCATCGAGCGCGCGCTGGATTTGGCGACGACCCACTACCTGACCGAGGGCATCACCAGTGTCACCGACGCCGGCATCGCGGGCGGATGGATCGGCTACTCACCGCGCGAGTTCGGCGCCTACCAGAGCGCGCGCGACAAGGGGCTGCTGAGCGTGCGCATGCAACCGATGATAGTTTTGGACGCTCTGCATCGGGTTCCGGGGCACGACGCTGACCCGGACTCCCGGGGGCTCGACGCCGGCATCCGCACCGGTCTGGGCGACGATTGGCTCCGGCTGGGCCCGGTGAAGATCTTCAGTGACGGATCGCTGCTGGGCAGCACCGCGTACGTCACCGAAGAGTATGTTGGCTGCCCGCATAACCACGGCTACCTGCAGATGGACGCCCAGGAGCTGCGTTCCTCCGCGCTGGAGACGTACCGGGCCGGATGGACCATCGCGATGCACGCGATCGGCGACCATGCCGTGGACCACGCGATCGACATCATCACTGAAGCCCAGGAAACATATGGCCGCAAGCCGCTGCCGAACCGAATCGAGCACGGCGGCGTCATCCGGCCTGAACAGCTGGACCGAATTGCTGCGGCTGGGATCGTCCTGGTCCCGCAGCCGCATTTCATCACCGAGTTCGGCGACGGCATGGCCAAGCTGCTCGGTCCGGAACGGACCGCGACGTCCTACCCTGCCAACAGCCTGCTGAAGCGCGGCGCCACGCTGCCGGGGAGCTCGGACCGCCCGGTGTCCAACGGCCGGCCACTTGATGTGATGCAATCGTTCGTCCAGCGGCTGACCCCCTCCGGCGAGGTCTACGGTCCCGACGAGAGAATCACCGGGGCCGAGGCGCTGTACGCCTATACCGCTGGTTCCGCGGCAGCCACGGGAACCGAAGGGACCAGGGGCCGGCTGGTGCCGGGCATGCTGGCCGATCTGGTCCTCCTCAACCAGGACCCCACCGCCGTCGACCCATCGCAGATCGGCGCCACGCAGGTGCTGGCCACCATGGTGGGCGGCGAGATCCGCTACGGCGCAGAAAACTTCCCGGCGCAGGAAGGCCGGGATCCGGCGATGGCATCGACCGGGGAGGAAGCCCGATGAGCACCACCAACCAGGAATTTCTTTCCGACTTCGCCACCATGTCCGGCTTCGGCGCTACCGCCGGCGGCGGCGTGGACCGGCAGGCGGGCACGACGGCGGACCACGCCACCCGCCACTGGTTCGGCGAGTGGCTGGCCCAGCATGGCTTTGTTGAAAAAGTGGATGCGGCGGGCAACCAGTTCGGCATCCTTGACGTTGTTCCCGGCGCTCCGTATGTCCTGCTCGGATCGCACCTGGACTCCCAGCCGCTGGCCGGCCGGTACGACGGCGCCTACGGCGTGCTGGCGGCGGCACATGCGGCGGCCCGCGTCGCAGCCGAGGCTGCTGCCGGCGAGCTCGACCCGGTGTGCAATATTGCCGTGGTCAACTGGTTCAACGAAGAAGGCAGCCGCTTCACGCCCAGCATGATGGGCAGCTCGGTGTTCACCGGGAAGCTCCCCTTGGAACAGGCGCTGGCCACGGCGGACCCGGCCGGGACTACGGTTGCCGAGGCTTTGGCTGCGGGCGACCGCGGCACCGGTGCCGGCGCCCCGGTGCTGGCGGATGTGGCCCGCTACGCCGAAATCCACATCGAACAGGGCAAGAACCTTGAGGAAACCGGCACACAGGTCGGGATCGTGGACCGTACATGGGCGGCCAGCAAGTACCGCGTCACGGTCGACGGCGCGCAGTCGCACACAGGCTCCACCCGGATGGAGGACCGCCGGGACGCCCTTTACGGGGCTGCGCTGGTGATTGCCGCCGCCCGCGATCTCGCCGCCGAGTTCGCGCCCGGGCAGCTGCACACGTCGGTGTCCGAGATGTACGTGCTGCCCAACTCGCCGGTGACCATCGCGCGGCAGGCAGTCATGAACCTGGACCTGCGTTCGCCGGACGAGGAAGTCCTGGCCCGCGCCATGGACTTGCTGGACAAGCGCATCGCCGACGCCGAGGCCCTCTCTCGGACGGACATCTCACTGGTGCAGACGCATCGGTGGGGCTTGGTCTCCTACCAGCCCGCGGGAGTGGCGCTGGGGTCCGCCAGCGCCGAGCAGCTCGGCTTCAGCCACACGGAGATCATGACGGTAGCGGGGCACGACTCCACCAACATGAAGGATGTGGTCCCCACCGTGATGCTCTTTGTGCCCAGCGTCGATGGCATTTCGCACAATGAAGCAGAATTTACCCGCGACGATGACGCCGTGCGCGGCGTGGACCTGCTGACCGAGGTCACCCGGCGGTTGGTCCGCGGGGAGCTCGCCGCCGACTAACCTCTGCACGTCGGGTCAAGCGGAACCGCTGTCGCGTTCAGATTTCCCGCACCACCCGGGCCGGGCTGCCCACAGCGACCACATTGGCTGGAATGTTGCCCGTGACCACAGAACCGGCGCCAATCACGCTGTTCTCGCCGATCGTCACGCCGGGGCAGACAATCACACCGCCGCCAAGCCACACGTTGTCGCCGAGGGTGATTGGCTGGGCCGCCTCCAGTTTGTCCCTTCGCGGCTGGGATTCGATTGGGTGCGTCGGCGTCAGGAGTTGAACGCCGGGTCCGATCTGGCAGTCGCCGCCGATGGTGATGGCTGCGACATCCAAGGCGGTGAAGTTGTAATTGATGAAGGTGCGGGGACCAATGAAGATGTGTTCGCCGTAGTCGACGAACAAGGGCGGCTTCACGAAGGCATCCTCGCCGAGGCCGCCCAGCAGTTCGACCAAGATCGACCGTGCATCGGCCGCGTCGGCCACCACCGCGCGGTGGTAGTCGTCGGCCAGCCGGAGGGCGCGTTTGGCCCGGCGTTCGCTCTCCGGATCGTCGGCAACGTACAGGTCCCCGGCCAGCATCCGTTCACGGTTGGTTCGGGCATCCCCGGCAAAGTAGTCGGCTTCCATAGCTTTGACCGTATCGCCGCAGGCACGGCTCGAAAAGGCGGGGAAGGACGACGGCGGAGCCCACCTGCGCATGTGGGCTCCGCCGTCGTACGGGGTTGGCTTGGCAGAGGCCCGGTTCAGTCCTTGGGTGTCTCCTTGCTGGGATCGAAGAAGGGCTTTTGCACCACCGTGCCGTTGCGGATTCCCTCCGGCGTGTGGATGGACAGCGACGTGCCCTCTTCGCTGAGGTCGAACGGCACCATAGCCAGGCCAATGTTC
Organism: Actinomycetota bacterium; assembly: GCA_051751385.1. Taxonomy (GTDB): domain Bacteria; phylum Actinomycetota; class Actinomycetes; order Actinomycetales; family Micrococcaceae; genus Crystallibacter. The sequence continues at coordinate 6,764 of JBNJKW010000007.1, forward strand.
CGTTCCAGCCGAGGGGAGTTGCAGGCGCTGGTGACTTCGCCGATGTGGTCGCCGCCGCCGACCGAGACCGGGAAGGGCTCGATCATGGAGCCGTCGTTGTAGCTGCCCAGCGGTTCGCCGTCGATGTCCACACCGACCAGCAGCCGGTGGACGCCCTCCTCGCGGATGCGGCCCAGCGCTTCCTTGCCGACGAAGTCGGCCTTCTGGTCCAGATCCACCATCCAGTTGTAGTCGTAGCCAACCTCCAGCGGGTTGGTGTTGAGCGTGATGTCGCAGCCGTAGGCCAGCATGCCGGCCTCGATCCGCCGGATGTGGCAGGGGCCGATGACGCGCAGGTCGTGCGGCTGGCCGGCCTCCCAGACGGTGTCCCAGAGGCGGCCGGCGTTCTGGGTGGCGTTGTAGAGGTAGATCTCGTAGCCGATTTCGCCCGTGTAGCCGGTCCGGCTGACCACCACGTCCATGCCGTTCAGGGCGTGGTGCTGCATGTAGTAGTACGGCATGTCCAAGATCTGCGGGCCGAACAGGTCGGACATCAGACCCTTGGCCTTGGGGCCCTGGACCTGGACCGGTGCAACGTCCACTTCTTCCACCGTGACGTCCCAGCCGCCGGCGTGCGCCAGGCCCATGGCCCAGAGGTGGACGTCGCTGTCCGCCAGCGACAGCCAGAACTTGTTTTCCTCCACCCGCAGCAGGATCGGGTCGTTGATGATTCCGCCGTCGGGCGCGGTGATGAAGGCGTATTTGCACTGGCCCACCGCGCACTTGGTCAGGTCGCGCGGGGTCAGCATGTTGGTGAAATCGAACGCCTGCGGGCCGCTGATCTGCAGCTGCCGCTCCACGCCAACGTCCCAGAGCGTGACGTCGTTCAGCAACGACCAGTACTCGCTAACCGGGTCGCCGTAATGGCGCGGATGGTAGGTGTGGTTGTAGACGCTGTAGGCCGCGACACCGTGCTCCCGCGACTTCCAGAAGTACGGGGACTTGCGTAGCCGGGTGTAAAGCGTGACGGCCGGGTGGGGGTTGACGCGTGAATCGGTGCCATTGAACGGGGCTGAGCCCGAATCGAGAATTTCCGACATGGGTGCTTCCTCCTTCGAGGTACTGGCGCCAGCCGGACCTGAAGTAGTTGCGCATGATGCGCAGCTCTGCGCCATGTGAGTCATCGTGACATCGGGTAACGAACCCGTCAAGGGCTCCCGGCAGACCGTTCGTGCAGCACCGCTTCGACGGCTTCAGCGTGCGCCGGTGGGGTGTGGCCGCACCCCTTGTTCCCCGGTATTCCGGGGAACATAGACCTTCGGCGTGAAATAGTGGAGGTAGCCACGCTCGCGGGTTTCGGGCGTGTCCATCCGTATGGAGACGAGCCGGTCCGCGTGCTCACCGTGCAGAATCCGCGGCTTCTCAGCCGCGGTGTCAGTTGGTGGGACGACCGTCTGGCGTGAGGGCCATTGGGGCACTCCGTCCACTGATGTCGAGTGTGGCGCTCGTGCAGAATCAGAGGACTCGTTAAATGCAGTTTGCTGAAGGTCAAACCCTTGTCCATCCCCATCACGGTCCAGCCGTTGTCCGCGGCATCAGCACCCGGCACACACGGCAGAACGCCGAATGCCGCTATCTCATGCTTGAGGTCAGGGACTCGAACCTCACCGTCGGCGTCCCGGTCGAGAGCGCCGAGAAAGTCGGCCTGCGGTCCATCTTCGACGAGGTGCAGATGGAAGCCTTGTTCGAGGTGCTCCGGGCACCTTCGCGCGAGGAGGATTCGCAGTGGGCCCGGCGCTTCAAGGACAACCAGGAACGCCTGCGCACCGGCGACATCTTCGTCATCGCCGGCTTGGTCCGCGATCTGTCCCGGCGGCTGCAGACCATGGGCAGCATGTCCCACGCCGAGAAGGACATGTTGCAGTATGCCAAGAAGCCGCTGGTGACGGAGATTGCCCTCTCCAAAGGCATTGGAGTACCGGAAGCCGAAGCGATCCTGGACGCGGAGGTGATCCTCCCGGTCCCCACCGAGGAGCAGTTGGACAGCACGGTTCCCACGGCGGAGCGGCTGGTCAGCGCTTAGCAAACGTACGACGGCGGGCCGCACTTGGTTCCTTTCCCTCGCCTCCGGGTGCGGCCAACCTCGTCAGGAAGGTCCGACAGGGAAGATCACCTTCTCTTCCCTGCCGGACGTTTCACTTGAGATGTTGTGTGACAAATCGCCGCCGGCCGCCGTACTTCGCGGCCGCCGTGCTGCCTGAGGAAGCCTCAGGCGGGAGTCAGCTGGGACGCCGGGGCCAGATCGTGGCTGTTGTGGTCGTATGCGATGGTGACCGCGCCGCCGTCGTGCTGGAACTCGTGGTTGGCTCCGTCGAGGAGGCCGTAGGCCCCGTAGTTCTCCTCCCACGAACCGTTGAGCGCGAACTTGAAGGCGTAACGCCCCGCAGGCAGCTCGCCGTCCAACCGCCACAGCCCGTCGGCGGGCTCGTGACTCATCTGCACCGCGTTGGCGGCCGGATCCCAGTCCCGGTCGGCGCCGAGCAGGACACCGAAGTCGCCGACCACGGCCACGGATTCCGGCTGGCCGCTGGGGCGTTCGGGGTCCGTCACCGGGGCCGGAGCTTCCGCGACCTGGGCCGGCGCCTCCGCTGCCTGGGCCGGCGCTTCCGCTGGGGCGGCCAGCTTGGCGTCCGCCACCTGGGCCGGAGCTTCGGGCAGGGCGGTTCCCGCATCGAGAGCGTCTGCCAGCTCGGACGGGCTGGAGAAAGCGGCGACGGCCCGCAACCCGTCATCGGTGACGGCCCATCCGCCGCGGCCCTTCGACATCCAGCCCGCCTTGACCAGCCGGGCGGTCGCCGTCGTCAGGTTCTTGAAGCCGCGCGGCACTCCGCCGCTGAGCAGTTCCTGTTCGTAGGCGGTCGGCGGTACGCGGCGCAACGCTTCGCTAATCACCTCGCGGGCATCGGGGCGGGTGCCGTTGGAGGCCGCTTCGGCCAGGATCTCGAGGACGGGTCTGAGTCGCAGATGGGCATTGTTGGGCATAGCCGTGGCTCCTTCGCGGTGCAGCCGGAACTGGTGACGCTCCCAGTCTGGGACCCCGGCTATGGTCTGCGCCACTGTTTGGCGTTGTGTGTCGGAGTCACCGATGCCATTTTTTTGCTGGTCCGGAGAGGAAGCCTGCCACTGGCTAGACGGTGATGACGGCTTTGCCCCGGACTTCTCCGGCGTCCAGCCGGCCGATTGCCGTCGGCATCTGCTCCAGCGGGTAAATCCGGTCGATGCTCGGTGCCACCTCGCCGGAGGCGATCAGTTCACTCAACCGCTCGAGGTCCGCGGCGTTCTGCCGTGCCATGAACATGACAAAGCGTTGCCGGCTGAAGAGGGACAGGAGCATGCCGCCGATCGGCCTGAACAAGCCACCCGTCCAGCGGTCGCCGTGTTCGCCGCCGACAATGACAGCCGTCCCGCGAGGGGCCAGTGCCCGGCGCAGGCGCTTCAACGACGGGTTGCCGGCCACATCAACGATCAAGTCGTAGCGGCGCCCGCCGGCGGCGAAGTCTTCCCGGGAATAGTCGATGACGGTTTCGGCGCCGAGGCCGCGCACCAGGTCCGCCTTGGCGCCGCTGCAGACGCCGGTGACAACTGCGCCCATGGCAACGGCGATCTGCACGGCGTGGCTGCCCACGCCCCCGGAGGCGCCGGTGATCAATACCTGCCGCCCGGCTTGGAGCTTGCCCGCGTCGCGCAGGGCTTGCAGGGCGGTCAGGCCGGACACCGGAACCGCGGCCGCCTGCTCGAAGGTCAGATCGGCCGGCTTCAGGGCCAGCAGTGACTCCGGGGCCACCGCGTATTCCGCGAAGGAGCCCTTGCCGAAGCCGAAGACCTCGTCTCCGACGGCAAACCGCGTGACGGCAGCGCCCACCGCGGCCACCGTTCCCGCAACATCAAGGCCTGGAATGGGATTCTTGGGAGCCCGCCAGCCGGACACGGCGCGGACCGGGTAGGGGAGGCCGGTGGCCATGTGCCACGTTCCGCGGTCCAGCCCGGCGGCGCGGACCCGGATGAGCACTTGGTTGTCGGCGACGTCCGGCACCGCCACGGTGGCGGGATGCAGGGCATCGGCCAGCCCGTACTGGTACTGCACAATGGCGCGCATGGTTCCTCCCGGTGAGGCGGCGATGCCCTCCGCCGGAGGCGTCTGTCCTGCAGGAGCGGGGGTTTCTTTCGGTCCCATGGGAGGTTCCTTCTCGAGGATGGACATTGAGACTGCTGACTTAGTCGTACTTTGTACGAACCTATCGTACAAAGTACGAGAATGCTATAGTCGCGGGAACAATGAATGAGAAATCCGCTGCTCCTCCCGCAGGACGTCCTCCACTCAGCCGCGAACGCGTATTGCAGTCCGCCATGGCCATAGCCGACGGCGGCGGGCTCGCCGGGCTGACCATCCGCTTGCTGGCCAAGTCCTTGGACACCAAGCCGATGTCGCTCTACCACTACGTTCGCAACAAGGACGAGATCCTTGATGGCATTGTGGATGCCGTCTTCAACGAGATCGAGCTGCCGGCTGCGGGCGGCGAATGGAAGGCAGAGCTGAAGCGGCGGGCAGCCTCAGCCCGCAAGGTGCTGCGCCGCCATCCGTGGGCGATTGCCCTGATGGAATCCCGGACGGTGCCGGGGCCGGCGAACCTCCGCCACCATGACGCGGTCCTCGGTACCCTCCGCGCGGCCGGTTTTTCCCTTTCCTTGGCCGCGCATACCTATGCCCTGCTGGACGCCTACGTTTATGGCTCAGCCCTGCAGGAGGCTTCGTTGCCGTTCGACGGGCCGGACAGCTTGGCGGAAATCGCCGGACCGATGGTGGAAATGTTCAGCACGGGGGACTATCCGCATCTGCGCGAATTCGCCATGCAGCACGTGCTGCAGCCCGGCTACGATTTCGGCGACGAGTTCGACTTCGGACTGGACCTGATCCTCGATGGCCTCGCCGCCCACCTGCCCGACCCCTCCGGTCGACGCCCCGGCCAAGAGGGAACGCAGAAGGCTGACGTACACACCTAGACCGTGCGGGTGCCAGCAAGAGTCTGCGCAACCGAAGGCCGCGGCCGGAACTAGCCGGACCTGGTGATGGAGGGCTTCCTTTGTCCCCCGTTTGTTCCGTTGCCGCCGTAGTTTTTCTATACTTGCGCCATGGCAATGCCGGTGCTGTTCGGCATTTTGGCTTCCAGCGCCCTGGTGGTGGGAGCGATCCTCGGCGTGACGCTCGAGCTGCCCAAACGTGTACTGGCGATCCTGCTCTCTTTTGCGGCCGGCGCGCTGATCACCGCGCTGTCGTTCGAACTCTTCGAGGACTCCTACGAGCGAGGCGGTATTTGGCGGGCTGCGGCGGGTCTGTTTGTAGGAGCCGCGGTGTTCACGGCGCTGAGCACGCTGCTGGACCGCTGGGCACAGCCCGGGACCGGGTCAACCCCCGCGAATGAGTACCGGGGCAGTGCGAAGCTGGATACCGATGCGGCGGCGAGCGACCGTGCTCCGACGGCAGCCACCACTCGAGGCGCTGCCGGACTGGCTCTGCTGGCCGCGGTGACGCTCGACGGCGTGCCGGAGAACTTTGCGTTGGGCGTGGCCTTGGGTGAGGGAACCGGCGGGCTGGCCCTGCTGGTTGCGATCTTCGTTTCCAACCTGCCCGAGGCGCTGGTCGGGGCCTCCTCCATGCGCAGCCAAGGCATGTCCGCGGTGGCCGTCATCGGCCTTTGGACGGTATGCGGGGTTCTGCTCGTAGCCGCGGTCGTGATCGGCGCGGGGCCCTTGTCCGGCAGTGATCCGGAAACCATCTCGTTGCCACTGGCATTCGCGGCCGGGGCGGTGATCGCCTCGCTGGCCGACACGCTGATGCCCGAGGCCTACGAACATGGCGGACCCGCGGTCGCTCTCAGCACGGCTGCCGGGTTCGTCGTGTCCTTCGTACTGTCGCTCGCGTGATGCGAACGGCGGGGCATCCCTCCCACGCGTGGAATGCCCCGCCCGGATCTTTCCCCGGACCGGCCTGGCTGCGCGCTCCACGACCCGGCCCAGCCACGCGCACCACTGTACGGCCCGGCTACGCGCCCCACTGTACGGTTTGGCTACGCCGCCCCCGGCACGGGTTGGCTGCGCGGCAGGTTGGCTACGCGGCAGCGGCCAAGCTGTCGACGGTCACGTGCAGGCCGCCGTCGCCGGCGGCCACACGGATCCGACCGCCGTCGGCCACCGCCTCGGCCACCAGCAGGTCCGCAATCCGGTCGTCCAGCTCGCGCTGGATCACGCGGCGCAGCGGCCGGGCTCCGTACTCCGGTTCGTAGCCGGCCTCGGCGATCCAGTCCACTGCGTCCTCGTCCACGGCCAGCGAGATGCCCTGCGCGGCCAGCCGTGCCTCGGACCGGCGCAGCTGCAGCCGCACGATGGAGCGCAGCTGTTCCTTCTCCAGCTTGCGGAACAGCACAATCTCGTCGATCCGGTTCAGGAACTCCGGCCGCATGGCCTCGCGCAGCCGGCCCATCACCCGGGCGCGCAGGTCCTGCTCGGAGGCGAAACCGTCCACGCCGTTATTGGACGTGAAGCCCAACGCCCCGCTCTTGCTGGCCAGGAATTCCGACCCGAGGTTGGAGGTCATGATCACCACGGTGTTGCGAAAGTCCACGGTGCGGCCCTGCCCATCGGTGAGGCGTCCGTCGTCGAGCACCTGCAGCAGCAGATTGAACACGTCAGGGTGCGCCTTCTCCACCTCATCAAGCAGCACCACCGAGTACGGGTGCCGGCGGACCCGCTCGGTCAGCTGGCCGGCCTCGCCGTAACCTACGTAGCCCGGAGGGGCGCCGACAAGCCGCGAGACGGTGTGGCGCTCGCCGTATTCGCTCATGTCGAAGCGGACCATGGCGTTCTCGTCACCGAACAGCGACTCCGCCAGAGCCTTGGCCAGCTCGGTCTTGCCCACACCGGTGGGACCCAGGAACAGGAAGCTGCCGACGGGCCGGCCCTCGTCGCCCATGCCGGTGCGGTTGCGCCGCACCGACTTGGCGATGGCGGTCACCGCATCGTCCTGCCCGATCACCCGGGCATGCAGGTCCTCCTCCAAACGGGCCAACCGCTGCCGGTCGCCCTGGGTCAGCCGGGCGGCCGGAATGCCGGTGGCGCGGGCAATGATTTCGGCAATCTCCGCCTCGCCCACCACATCGGAGGGTACGACGTCGAGGCGCGCCCCGACGTCGTTGTCCTTCGGGGCGTGGGTGGCTGGCTCGGTCGCGGAATCGATCTTGGCCTTCAGCTCCTCGATTCCATCACGCAGCGAGGACGCATCCTCGTAGCGTTCCTCCGCAACAGCCGCGTTCTTGGCCGACTCAAGCTCCGCCAGCTGTCCGCGCAATGCCTCCACATCGACACGGGGGCCGCGGCGCAGGCTCAGCCGGGCGCCGGCTTGGTCGATCAGGTCGATCGCCTTGTCCGGGAGGAAGCGGTCGGTGATGTAGCGCGAGGACATCTCGACGGCGGCGCGGATGGCTCCGTCGGTGTAGGTCACCTGGTGGTGTTCCTCGTAGCGGTCCTTCAGCCCGGCCAGGATTTGCACGGCGTCCTCGATCGAGGGCTCGCCCACCATCACCGGCTGGAACCGGCGCTCCAGGGCCGGATCCTTTTCCACCTTGCGGTATTCGCCCAGCGTGGTGGCGCCGACCAGGTGCAGCTCGCCGCGGGCCAGCCGGGGCTTGAGCATGTTGCCGGCGTCCATGCCGCCCTCGCCGCCACCTCCGGCGCCGACCACGGTGTGCAGTTCGTCAATGAAGACGATCAACTCACCGCTGGCGGCACTGATCTCGTCCAAGGTCTTGGTCAGCCGTTCCTCGAAGTCGCCGCGGTATTTGGTGCCGGCCAGCATGCCGGGCAGATCCAGCGACACCACACGCTTGCCGCGCAACTGCTCCGGAACGTCGCCGTCCACGATCGCCTGGGCCAGTCCTTCCGCGATGGCGGTCTTGCCGACGCCGGCCTCGCCGATCAGGACCGGGTTGTTCTTGGTGCGGCGGGCCAGGATCTCGATGGTTTGCGCGATCTCGTCGCCGCGGCCGATCACCGGGTCCAGTTGGTTCTCACGGGCCCGGGCGGTCAGGTCAAGGCCGAACTGGTCCAGCATGGGTGTCGAGGAGTTGGAGTTTTGTTCCTGCATGGTTGCGGCGCTGCCGGCCGGGTTGGCCTGGGCCTGGGCTGCTTCCGCCGCGTTGGCCTGCTGCAGCGCCTGCGGGGTGACGCCGGTGCCGGCCAGGATGTGGCCGGCCGCGGTTTCCTGGTTCAGGACGAACGCGGCGAACAGATGCTCCGGGTCAATGTAGGTGGAGCCAAACGCCCGGGCCACCTGGTGCGCATCCAGCAGGGCGCGCTGGGCCGAGGGGGTCAGGGACGGCGCCTCGCTGATCGGGTCGGCCTTTTCCGGCAGGCTCTGCTCGGCGGCGCGGACGATGTCCTGCGGATCGGCGCCGGTGAGCTTGATCTGGCCGGCAGCCGGTTCCTGCTCGGCCATCACGCGCAGAATGTGCAGCGCATCCACTTCCGTGTGGCCGAGTCCAGCGGCAAATGCGGCGGCCTGGGCCAGCACTTCATGGGTGCGGCGGCTGAGCAGCCGGGTGAGGTCGACCGTGCGGCGGGACTGCGCCGCGCGCTGGCCCTGCAGGTAGCGGACCAGGAACTCGTCGAATGATCCGTTGCCAGATGCGGGTCCGAAGAACAGTGGCATTGATGATCCTCCTGTGGACTTGAGTGCCTTCGACTCATATTAACGGCTTCAGCAGTAGATTATTCCAAACTCGGAAAAAGCTGAGTCGAGCTGACTCATGTCGACGATGCCTACACATGGGGATAGCGCCGGCAGCGGGTCGGCGTGGGGCGTAACTTTGCCCCTGTCAATATCAGGAGTCGAGGAGCGGGTCATGAATGACAGCAGGGAAAACTTCGAAAAGCGGCGCGAAGAGCTTGCGCGGTTGTTTCGGGAGGGAGGACCGCGACTGGAGGCATATCTGCACGAGCAAGCCAAGGAAGGTATCAGGGACGCCTACATGACTTTCGACGACGCCGCCCAGGACCTCGGTGGGGTGATCATCGCCGGGCACAAGGTGGGAATGAGTGCAGAGGAAATTCAGAGCCTGCTCGACGAACTGGCCAATGAGGCAGAGTACTGGGCTGAACTACCCATCACCGTCCGTATGAGCATCAAGCACGTACAGAGCATCATCCAAAGCGCCGCGTGACTTACTGACTGCTTCCTCAGAAGGGCGGAGGGGTTTCGTCGCAGGGTGGTTCGCCCTGCCCGTTCCCGGGCGGAGTATCGGGCTGCTCTTGCGCCGTGGGGTAGGTGAGTGCCCAGCCTTGGTCGGGGGTGGTGGTGTGGGTGTGGCCGGAGCGGGTGGTGAAGTGCAGGGTGCCGTCGTTGTCCTGGGTGACGGTGCCGCCGCCGTGGTGTTTGGTTTTGTGGCCGGGTTTGCAGCGGGCGCTGAGGTTTTCGAGGACGGTTTTGCCGCCGTCTTCCCAGGCGATGGTGTGGTCGATCTCGCATTGGTCGGCGGGGACGGTGCAGCCGAATTCGCGGCAGTGCCGGTCGCGTAACCGGACGAGGCGTTTGAGCCATGCGGGCGGGGTCCGCAGGTCTTTGGCGGCGGCGATGGCGTGGCCGTAGTCGTCGGTGAGCACGATCAGCCATGATCTGGCCAGCGCGGTGAGGTTGCGGGTCATCTCCGGCGGGATGAGGCCGTAGCCGGTGAGTTCGCCGGGTTTCTCGGCGAGCCGGAGCAGGGTTTCCAATGGGGCGGTGACGGCAACGGAGGCGGTGGTGTTCGCGCCGCCACAGGTGCAGGCGCCCTGGCCGGAGGCCGCGCTCCCGGTCGCCGTGTCACCGGGGGCAGTTTCCCCTGCGGCAGTTTCCTTGGGGTCAGTTTCGCGTTCGGTCGTGGCCCAGGTTTCCCCGGGTGTGGCCGCCGCGGGGGCAGTGCCGCTGCCGGGGGTGGTGGTGGCGGGTTGGTAGGCGTGGGCGGGGTAGCGCAGGAGCATGTCGGTGAAGACGTCGGCGCGGAGCTGGCCGAGGGTGCGGGTCTCCTCGGCGGTCTGCAGTTTCCTGGCGTGGGCCTGCATCAGGTTGTAGGCGAGCAGGGCTTTGTCCGCGGAGGTGCGGATGAACAGTTCGGCCATGCCGTCGTCCTGCGGGAGGTATTGGACGGTGCGCCGTTCCATCGCCTCCCGGTGCCGGGTCTCGAGGGGTTGCGGGTGCAGCCGGTCGCGGGCGGTGCGGGCGCGGGCCTGGACGGATTCGAGGGTGATGGCCCCGGCGCCGGGCAGGACCGTGTTCTCGTAATCGGCCAGGGTCTCCGGCGGCAGGTCGGCGCCTTTGCGGGCGATCGCCGCGGCGCGGGGCAGGTCGATGGCGCCGCGGTCCAGGGCGGCGAGGGTGGCGGGCAGGTGGCTGGCGATCTGGTGCGCGTCGGCCAGTTCCGCGGCCGCCTGCCGGCGCGGCACGGCGAGGATGGGCGCGAGTTCCTGGCCGGCGTGCCGGGAGATCCCGTCCGGCGCCCCGGCATCGGCGCCGGTGGCGGGCCGGAGCACGGCGATCCGGTGCATGCCGCGGGTGCGGCGGGACTGGGTCCAGGCCTCGTGCTTGCGGACGGCTTTGAGGTATTCGAGTACGGACCAGTCGTCCAGGGTATCGGGGTCGGTGCCGGCGAGCAGCCCGGCCAGTTCCGCCGGTTCCAGCTCCCGCCAGTCCTCCTCCCACAACTCCCGCACCGGCCCCATCCCTGCCCCGATATCACCGTCCGGGCCGGAGCCGTCAGGAGCTTCGCCGGCGCCGGGGGCAGGTCCACAGGCGGCAGGATCTGCTGGGCTGCCGTCCTCCGCCGTGGCAGGATTGGCTGCAAATTGAGCTGGTGCGGTCAGGTCGGGACCGGAGGCCGGTTCGGCGCCAAGCCCGGCCTCCGGCTCGGCGCCATGGAGAGCTTCAGGCACCTCATTGGGCGTGGCGGCGGAGCCGGAGTGTTCCTCCGGCTCCTGTGCCTCGTCCAACGGTTCCGCTGCCATACTTCAACGCTACGCAGCGCAAGCTCGGGGTAGAACGAGGCTTCGATCTAAGTGGATAACCCGGGCTGTCCCCCGCCTGTGGAGGTCAAGTCGACCGAGCAGCGCGTCCGAGTCAGGCCCAAGGGAGTGGGTCAGCTTGCCGCGGCGGCCTGTGTGAGCGGAGTTGGCACAGGCTGCGGGGCTCCCGTGGTGCTAATCTGGTCTTCGAAGCTTTGTTCGAAGATGGGGGCTTGGTCATGTTCGGTTTGGAGCGGACCTCCGGGGCGTCGGCCGGCCCGGAACTGGGCAGCGGGACGCCCGAAGATGCCCGCGGCTTTCCGTCACCGGCGCGGGACTATTTCCATGGCGGCATCGACCTGAACCGGCACCTTATAAAGGACCGCACCAGTACCTTTGTGATGCGCGTGGCCGGAAACTCGATGGCAGCCGCCGGGATCTGTGAGGGGGATGAGCTGATTGTGGACCGGTCGCTTGAGCCCCGCGATGGGTCGGTGGTGATCGCGGTGCTGGACGGCGAGTTGGTGGTGCGGCGCCTGCATCTGGCCGCGGACGGTGTGCGCCTGCAAACCGACGACGGCGGTGTCCCCACCGAAGTGGGCGAACTGGGCGACCTGACCATTTGGGGCGTTGCCACGCGCTGCCTGCACCATGTCTAGCGAAGGACACGCGGCAGCGACAGCGCAGCTGCAGGAACGCATCGCGCTGGTGGACGTCAACAATTTCTATGTCTCTTGCGAGCGGGTGTTCGATCCTTCGCTTGAGGGGCGCCCCGTCGTCGTACTGTCCAACAACGACGGCTGTGTGGTGGCGCGCTCCGAGGAGGCCAAGGAGCTGGGGCTGCAGACCGGGACGCCGTGGTTCCAGGTGGCGCCGCGTGCCAAGGCTTGGGGGCTGGTGGCGAAATCCAGCAATTACGAGCTGTACGGGGATCTGAGCGCGCGGGTGATGGAAGTGCTGGGCCGGTTCGGGGCCTGGCAGGAGGTCTACTCGATCGACGAGTCGTTCCTGGGCCTGCCGGGGGATGAGCGGCAGCTGCGGGAGGCTGCGGGCCGGATCCGGGCCGCCGTCGCACGGCAGGTGGGCGTTCCGGTTTCCGTGGGCGTGGCAGGGACCAAGACACTGGCGAAGTTCGCCAATCACATTGCCAAGCGGAATCCGCAGATGGCCGGTGTCTGCTCGCTTGGTTCTATGCCGGCGTCGGACATCGAATGGATCCAGTCGCGTGTTCCTGTGACCGGCCTGTGGGGCGTGGGCGGGCGGACCGGGAAACGGCTGAACGCCATCGGAATCGAGTCGATCGCCGATTTGAAGGCCGCCGATCCACAGGCGATCCGCAAGAAGTTCTCCGTGGTGCTGCAGCGGACCGTGTTGGAACTGAACGGGACAGCCTGCATTCCGCATACCGAGGAACGGGCCGACAAGCAGCAGATCATGTTCTCGCGCAGCTTCTCCACTCCGGTGACCACGCTGGAGGAGATGGACCAGGTGATGGCTGTCTACGCCCAGCGCGGCGCGGCGCGGATGGCTGCCGAGGGGCTGCGCGCCTCGGTGCTGACGGTGACGGCCGGGACCAGCAGGTTCGCCGGCGGAGAGGCCTCGTTTCCCGCCGCCAGCGTCCACCTGCCGGCGCCCACGCAGGATCCGATCCAACTGACCAAGGCCGCGGTGGCTGCGATGCGCGGCTGCCTCATACCCGGCGCGCACTATGTCCGCGCCGGAGTGCTGCTGTCCGGACTGGAACCGGCGGCCGGCCAGGAGGCCTTCGACCCGTTCGTCAGCGACCTGGACCAGCGGAACATCGGCGATTTGCTGGGTGCCGTCCGGTCCAAATTCGGCGAAGCCGCCATCGGGCTAGGTCAGGGCGGGCTGGCGGCGCCGGCGGCGTGGTCAATGAAGCGCGAGTTCTCCTCACCGCGCTACACCACGGAGTGGGCAGAGTTGCCGGTGGTCCGGGCGGACTAACCCGACGTTCCCGTTGCCCAGCCAGCATTCAGCGAGCCCGGCAGGCGTCCTCCGGATGCAGCTGGAGCGGCGGCGATGCTCAGCACCGGGCGTGAGGGCCCGACGTGAGGGCCCGACCCGATGTCACGGAAGCAGCCGGTCGCCGCCCGCGGAGTCCGGCTGCAGCGGGGGTACGCGTCTCCGGCAGATGCGTTCGAAGGCAGCGGGGTCGGTCAGCTGGATTGGCAAGGCGACTGCAGCGGCGGGCCCATGGCGCTCGGGCCGGGTTAGCAGCGTTAGGGACACACAAGACGGCGCTCCCGCGAGCGCCGCTTCGCGGGCCAGAGACCACCAGCCGCCGTCGTGATGGGAAATGCCCAGCAGTTGCCGGGTCGCTGGCACCCAGAGCCAGGCCAACGGGTTGGTTCCCTCCGCGACCGCGCCGCTTATCGCGTCCAATTGCCGTCCATCAGGCCCGGTGGCCACCAGCCCGACGAGGAGGGGCCTGGCGTGGCTGGCCCGCCTCAGCAAGCCGATCCACATGGCTTCTCCGTCCGGCGATGGGACTGTCAGGCCTTCGGGTCCGTCACAAAACGGCAGGGCGCCCAGACTGGGAGGGGCGACATGGACAATTCCGTGGTCAGGGTAGCGATATCTCTGGAAGGAAACCGACAGCTGCGGCGTCAGCTTGTACTCGAACACCGAGCTTCTCCCACTTTGCCGCCACCGCCGGGGCGGGAAACCAAGTCCGCACAGCCGCCAGCGCTGTCACGGCAGGCCGCTATAGTTTTCCCCACGGTTTTACTCTCGTTGGCCGTTCCGAGCACCTCGCGATATGAGGGACGCGCCACCGTTTGCGGGGCGTTGCATCGGTCTAATACTGCCGGCGTTACTGCGGCGTTACCGCCCAGCGATGACGGCGAAAGGCCTAGCCCGGATGGCACACGCAGCCACCCAGCAGGCAACCGCTGCGGCGACTTTGCTGCCGCAACGGTTGCCTGGGTGCCGCTCAATCGCTGGGACTGGTATCCGTCGTCAGGCCGCGGTCGTCCGGGGTTTGCCGGTCCTTTTCTTCTGCCGGCCCGGGCGGCGCGCTCATGTCCTCTGTGCCTTTGTCCCGAGGCTTCGCGGACTCCGTACCCGGCTGCTTATCTTCGGGGGCATCCCCATCTGCTGAGGTGCCCGTTTGGTCACCCGGCTCGTTGTCCTGGTTGCTTTCAGTCATGCAAGGTCCTTCCATCGGTTGCTTGGCAGCTCAGGCCGTCGGCTGCGTTCCGAGAGTCAGATTCCAGATCCCGGCGGACGCAGGTCTTCGCTGCCGCTGGTCGCCGGACCACCCGGCATGGCGCCACCCTCATCGGTCCAGTCCTGTCCCGCCTGATCGCTGCGGGCGGGATCCGAGTCGGTGTCGCCGGCGGTTGTCGTTGGACCGGTGGAGGCCCCGCCGTCGTTCTTCCCATGCCTTCCGGGCAACTTGGCGGCCGCCACTGCTCCGGCCTTCCGCGCTGCCTCGGTTAGGTGGTCAGCGACTTCCGGAGCCTTGCCTTTGACCACGTCGGTGGCTCCGTGGACCTTTTCCTGCACGTTGGGATTGTGCCAGAGTTCTCCGCTCTTGGCCTTGAGTGAATCGTAGGCTGACCGTCCGGACTTCGAACCCAAGACGAATCCAAGGGCCAAGCCGGTGCCGAACATGAGTTTCCCTTTCACAGGGCGCTCCTTTCATACGGTGGGTGATGGGCGGTTACGTTTGGGGTCTAGGGGAAGGGGGCGTTCGGCGCATCGCCTCGGCCGTCGTCGTCCTTGTCGCCGTAGGCCTTCTTGACCAGATCGTCGGCGAGCTTCTCGTCGCCGTGGACCGGTATGTGGGCCTCATGGACTTCGCCCTCGGTGTCGCCCGAACCAGCAGGCTGGTCCGAGGCTTCGTTTTCCACATCGTCCGGGTGCTCCGGGGCAGGATTCTCGCTGGGGTCCATCAGGTCCTCCTTCTCGAGTGGTCGTTCTGGGACCGGGCCGGGACGCACGGCTCACTGAGCGCGGCCCGTGAGCCCAGACTACGCGCCGGTCCGCGGTTCCGCACCGGTCCAGCGGCTCCGCGGGCGCATCGCCGGCGATTCCGGTACGCCTCCGGCTGCGGCCATCCCCCTGAGGACCTCGCGGATTGCTGATAGCGAATCGACCCGGGGGTTCCAGCCGAGTTCCGCCCTTGCGCGGCTGGTGTCCATGACCGGCGCTGCGCGGGCCATGTCCACCCAACCCGGGTCGCTGGCCAGCAGCCGAACCGACCAAGCCGCGCCCACCAACAGCCTGACCAGCGGCACGGGGACGGGCAGCCAGCGGCGGGCACCGAACAGGGAAGCAAGGAGTCCCGGGGTGATCACCGGCTCGGCAGCCACGTTGAAGGCGCCCCTGGCGCCCTGATCCAGCACGCGCCAGTAAGCGTCCGCCACGTCGTCCGCGTGCAGCGCCTGAAACACGAACTCTTTGGGAAAGGGAAACAGCGGCAGCCGCAGGCGGTTGACAAAGAACTTCGGGATCCACGGTCCCACAAAGTAGCGGCCGATCTGGCTGCCGGCCTGGGCCTGGAAGATCAGGCCTGGCCGCAACCGTGCCACCTTGATTTCCGGATGGTCGTCAGCAAACTGGTCCAGCAACTCTTCCTGCTCGCCCTTGAACCGGCTGTAGTGTGAACTGGCAATGCCGCGGGCAGGCCAGTCCTCACGGATACGAGTGTCCTTGGGCCCTGGGCTGTAGGCGCCGACCGACGAGGCACACACCACGTGCCCGACGCCGGCGTCGACGGCAGCGGCGAGCACATGCGAGGTGCCGTCCACGTTCACCCGGCGCATCTCCTCTTCGTCATGGTTCGGCTGCAGCACCCAAGCCAAATGGACGACGGCGTCGCACGCCTTGAAAGCTTGGGCGAGTCTTTGCCGGGCATCCCCTGAGGCGACGTCCACCGAAACCCAGGTGACGCCGTCGTACGGTTCCTGAGCGGCATCCGGCAGTCGCCGGGCAATCCCGACGATTTCCAGGTCATCCCCACGCTCGCGCCGCGCTGCATGCAGCCGCCGCAAAAGTGCTGTTCCCACATTTCCGCTGGCTCCGACCACCGCAATTCGCATGCTCCAGACGGTACCGCCGATGCCGGGCCTTGGCGAGGGGCGAAATGGACGGATTGTCGGAAGCTGTGCGCTCAGCGTCAAGTCCTCGGCGCGCAAAGTCTAAGGGGCCCCGGCGGGTCTAGGGCAAGCTGGAGCCAGTTGTCGTCATACGGGAGGAAAAACCATGACCGCCGAGACCACCGTCGAAGGTACTTTCGCTTCAGCTGCCGAGTTGCTCGCAGCAATCCAGCCGGCCGAGGGCGGGCGGGAGATCAAGGATCCGGCCACCGGTGAGCTGGTCGGCCGGGTGGCCGAGCCGGGCGTCGCCGAGCTGGACGCCGCGGTCGAGGCCGCCCGCCGGGTGCAGCCGGAGTGGGCCGGGCGTGGCCATGCCGAGCGCAGCAAGTACCTGAACCTGGCCGCGGATGCGGTGGAGGCGAACGCCGAGGCGCTGGCCGAGCTGCTCTCGCGCGAGCAGGGCAAGCCGCTGAACGGGCCGAACGCCCGGTTCGAAGTCGGCGCCTGTGCGGGCTGGCTGCGCGCCACCGCCGCCTTCGAGCTGGAGCCGGAAACGTTGGTGGAGGAAGACGGCAACCACGCCGAGCTGCACTACCGGCCGCTGGGCGTGGTGGGCGCGATCGGGCCGTGGAACTGGCCGATGATGATCAGCATCTGGCAGCTGGCTCCGGCGCTGCGGATGGGCAACACCGTGGTGATGAAGCCCTCCGAGTACACGCCGTTGTCCGTGCTGGCGCTGGCCGAGGTGCTCAACACCGTGCTGCCGGCGGACGTGCTGCACGTGGTTCCGGGCGGCCGCGAGGTGGGTGAGGCGCTCTCTGCGCACGCGGACATCGACAAGGTCATGTTCACCGGTTCGACCGCCACCGGCAAGGCGATCATCCGCTCCTCCGCGGACACGGTGAAGCGCCTGACCCTGGAATTGGGTGGCAACGACGCCGGCATCGTGCTGCCGGACACCGACCCGAAGGCCGCCGCGCAGGACCTGTTCTGGGGCGCGTTCATCAACACCGGCCAGACCTGCGCCGCGCTGAAGCGCTTGTACGTGCACGAGGACATTTACGACGACGTGTGCGCCGCGCTTACCGAGGTCGCCGAGCAGATGCCGATGGGCGTCGGGCTGGACGAGAACAACGTGCTGGGCCCGCTGCAGAACAAGGCCCAGTACGACATCGTCGCGAAACTGGTGCAGGCGGCGAAGGATTCGGGCGCCCGCGTGCTCACCGGCGGCAACCCGGAGGAGGGCCAGGCCGGCTACTTCTACCCGGCCACGCTGGTGGCGGACATCGACAACGACAACCCGCTGGTGGCCGAGGAACAGTTCGGTCCGGCGCTGCCGATCATCAAGTACTCCACCGTGGACGAGGCTGTGGCCATGGCCAACGGACTCAAGGTCGGCCTGGGCGCCTCGGTCTGGTCCTCCGACCCGGCCGCCGCCCGCGAGGTCGCGGCCCGAATCGAGGCCGGCACGGTCTGGATCAACAAGCACGGCGCGATTGATCCCCGGGTGCCGTTCGGCGGTGCCAAGCAGTCCGGCTACGGCCTGGAGTTCGGCGTGGAGGGTCTCAAGCAGCTCGGCGCACCGCAGGTCATCGCCGGCTAACTGCAGCTGGCAACGCAACAGGCCCGGACGGAAACAATCCATCCGGGCCTGTTGCATGCGCAGACGCGGCTGGCTCGCCTTCCGTGGCGGCTTCGCAGGGCAGGACAACGACGGCGGGTGAGCCCCGCCGTCGTTGTTCTGCTTTTGGTGCCGGAACTAGCGGTCCACCTTCACCCGCTCGTTGGGCACGCAATGCGTCATGGTCAGCCCGGAGACGTCGCGCGGTCCGTTCTTGCCCATGTTCGCCATCCACGCCTGCTCCGCTTCGGAGAGGTTTTGGCTGGCCAGCGGCCCCAGGTCCTTCACCTCGTCCAGCGTGATGCCGATGCCGTTGCCCACGCGCTCGCCGAGCTCATCGGCGATCATGTAAAGGTGCCAGAGCATGCGTTCCTGAACAGGCCGGTCGCTCTGGGACAGCGCGTCCGTCAGATTGGTGATCAGGTCCTCGCGCTCCCAGTCCTGCTGCAGGTAGAACCGTTGGCCGGCCTGCAGGTAGTCGTTGGTGCGCTCGATCCGTTCGCGGGTCAGCCGTCCACTGATCTCCGGGCCGAAAGCGTGGTGGTAGCCCTCGTCCTTGGCCGCCTCCTGCACGCCGCCAGTGATGCTCGGTTCGTAGTTCACATGCAGGTTCTGGCCCGGGGCGGTGTCCACGATGTAGGCCATCTGCCCGTCCCGCTGGTTGGTGGCCACCGGAGCCTTGGGGCTGTTGACCGGCAGCTGCAGGTAGTTGGGGCCCACCCGGTGCCGCTGCGTATCGCTGTAGGAGAACGTGCGGCCCACCAGCATCTTGTCGTCGGAGAAGTCCAGGCCGTCCACCAGCACGCCGGTGCCGAATGCGATCTGCTCGCTCTCGGCGAAGAAGTTCTGGGCGTTGCGGTCCAGCACTATCCGGCCGACGGCCTGAGGCGGGAACTGCTCTTCCGGCCACACCTTGGTGTCGTCCAGCGGGTCGAAGTCGAGTTCGGGGTGCTCGTCGTCGGACATCATCTGCACCTGCAGTTCCCACTCGGGGAAGTTGCCGGCCTCGATGGCATCGTGGAGGTCCTTGGTATGCGAGCCCAGGGTGTGAGCCTGCACGTTCGCCGCGTCCGCGGCGGTTAGCGACTTCACGCCCTGCTTGGGCAACCAGTGGTACTTGACCAACACCGTCTCGCCTGCGGCGTTGACCCACTTGTACGTGTTCACGCCGAAGCCCTGCATGTGCCGATAGTCGGCCGGGATACCGCGCGGGCTGAAGACCAGCATCACCATGTGCATGGACTCGGGCGACTGGCTGAAGAAGTCCATCGCCCGGTTCGGCACGGACGCCTGGAAGTTCACCGGGTCCGGTTTCTGCGAGTGGATGAAGTCGGGGAACTTGAGCGCGTCGCGGATGAAAAAGACGCCCAGGTTGTTGCCCACCAGGTCCCAGTTGCCGTCCTCGGTGTAGATCTTGACCGCGAAACCGCGTGGGTCGCGGGCCACCTCGGAGGAATCGCGGCCGCCGGCCACGGTAGAGAAGCGGATGGCGACGTCGGAGCGCTTACTCGCTTCCTGGAACAGCTTGGCGCGGGTGAAGTTGGCGATCGGCTGGTCGCCCCACTTGCCGTAGGCCTCGAAGTAGCCGAAGGCCGTGGTGCCGCGGGCGTGCACCACCCTTTCCGGCACGCGCTCGCGGTCGAAGTGGCTTATCTTCTCCAGGAACTGGTAGTTCTCAAGAGTGGCCGGGCCGCGGGCGCCGATGGTTCGGGTGTTCTGGTTGTCGTAGACCTTGTGGCCCTGCCGATTGGTCAGGGGCTGGTCTGGGTATTTGGCCGCGTCGGTCATCACTGATCACTCCTAGGGGAAAGGTGTGTGCCGGTTGCCGTAATTCCACCTTCCTCCTCGGCCGGATCAAGGGCAAGACTTCGACGGCGGCACGGCCGAGCTTCGCGGGGAGTGGCCGGGGGCCGCGCTTTTCGCTCCCACGTCTTGGCGACGGCTCTTGGCGTTTCGCCTAGTCAGCGCGCTTTAGCGGTCGCCAAAGATGGGCAGTTAGTCCGATACGCGGGAGCGAACACGCCGGTGGTCAAGCGCACGCCGGTGGCCAGGCGCACGCCGGCCCCTGCCGAGCCCGCGCACGCCGGCCCCCGCCCAGCCCGGCAGCACGCGCGGACCCTACGGGTGGGCGAAGTTAAGGCCCGGCCCGGCCCCCGCCGACCCCGGCGAGCCCGCGCCCGCCGGCCCCTGCCCAGCCCGGCCGCACGCGCGGACCCTACCGGTGGGCGAAGTTGAGGCCCAGCCGCTTCTCGCTCAGGTAGAGGCTCAGGCAGATCCCGAGCAGGGCGAACGTGCAGGTCATCCACCAGGTGGACTGCCAGCCGCCGGTGACGGTGGCCAGCCAGGCCACGATGGCCGGGCCGGTGAAGTTGCCGACGTTGAAGATCTGCTGCATCAGGCCCATCGCGGCCGGGGTCGAACCGTCCGGCGGTGCCAAGTCCACGGCCATCCGCGTGAGCGTGGACGGGATCACCGCGCCCACCATGGAGAACACGGCCACGCAGGCGAACTGGATGGCCATGCCGCCGGGCACCGCGGACCAGTCGATGGCGAAGGTGAGCACCGTCGTCGTGCCCATCAGGATGAAGGTGGGGATGAGCAGCAGCCGGGGCGGGACGCCGCGCTGCAGCAGGGGAGCGGTGCCGATGGCGCCCACGGCATTGAGGCCGCCGACCACCGCGGAGAGGATGCCGGCCCAGAGGCCGGTGACGCCGTTCTGGTGGTAGATGGTGGGCAGGAAGCCGACAACGGCCATCCACTGGACGGTATAGCAGCCGAACACCACGCCGGCGATCCAGGGTTTGGGAGACCGGACGGTGCGGCCAATCCGGCGGGCGGCTGCGGGCAGGCCGGAGCCGTCGCGCGGTGGGTCCTGCGGCACGAACTTCAGCACCAGCGGGATGGGCATCAGGGTCAGCGCGGCCATGAGCCACCACCAGACGTGCCAGTTGGTGGCTTGCAGGATCAGTGCGCTCGCCACCAGCCCGGTGAAGGTGGCAAAGCCTTGGTAGGCGCTCCAAAAGCCGACTGCCATATTCACTCGCGCGATCGGGGTGTTGGTGCGGATCAGGCCGGGCGCCACCACCGTGGTCAGCAGGAAGCCGGCGCCTTCCAAGGCCCGGCAGGCCATCAGCACGACGGCGGAGTCGGCGAAGCCGCCGATGACCGAACCGGCAATGAGCAGCCAGAGCCCGATCAGCAGGCAACGCCGCGCGCCGATCATTTCCGCCAGCAGCGAGACGGCCAGGCCGCCCGCCATACCGGCCACCTGCACCACGCCCAGCAGGATGCCCGCCTGCACCAAGGTCATGCCGAGCTCGTGCTGGATGACGGGAATGGCGGTCGGCAGCTTCCAGATGTGCATGGCGGCGGTGACGCCCGCAAGGACGACGACGATCCACGCCGCATCTGCCCGCTGCCGGGTGACGCTCGTTGCGGCCATGTTGCTCCTTCGGCCCCTCAATTAGTTGCCTGTACAGACTGACTGCGGCGGGAAAGAAGGTGACGCGAGGCACGTAAGACACGCTCCGGCGTCGTAATAGTTGACTAGGATCCGGTCCCGGACGCCTCCGCCGGCAAGGAAATTGAGGGGCCGCCGCCGGCGTGGCGGCTGTGGATAGACTGGCTGAGGCGGCAAACCCGCCGGGAAGAACAGGAGGGCAGCATGTTTGAACCTGGGGCGCCGATCGACGAGGTCGAGCGCGATGTCGAATCCATCATCATGGCTTTGGTGCACGAGCTGGGCGAGCGGGCCGACGCCGATCCGGAGCCGCTGGGCGCGGAGGAACGGGCCTACATCGCGGCGTTCTCCGACGCACGGGCAAACAACGATCGCAACCAGGCCGGCTTGCTGTCCACGGCGATCAGGCAACCGAACCTGGCCGAATCTCTGATCTACCTCAACCAGCGGCTGGACCGGCAGGACCTGGACCCGCGCGAGCCGGTGGGCATCCTGGGGATCATCGTCCGGCTGGCCATGGACGGGCTGTGGGTCTCCGACATTCTGGACAGCACGCGGTTCAAGCCCGCGGACCGGCGCCGGATCACGGACGTCCTCACCGGGATGACCTACCTGACCGACGCGCGGCTCAAGGAATTGCTGGCCGAGCTGCAGCCGAAGGCCCTGGGGGATAAGAAGGACTAAAGATCCGGCGGCCCGTCAACGGCTGAAGGCACGCCTCTCCCGGCCCATCCGCGGACTAAGCGTCAAATGCGCCCCGCTGACGGGCCAAAGCTATGACGACGCGCCTGATGAGGTCGTAGGGAATTGGTTTTCCCAGCGGAAACTTCAGCGTCCCCTTGGCTCCGGCATATGGTTCCATGTCATGTTCCAGGGCAGCGTCGGCTTGGGGCAGTGGGTAGAGCGAGACGTGGTGCTTCCATGCCGCGAAGTAAACGAGGTAGTGCCCCTCGAACATGATGGTCGGCATGCCGTAACTGATCTTCTCTTCGGACCCCGGTACGGCGTTGTGAATGGTCTGCCGGATTTCCCCCAGAATGATCTTGACGTCCTCCGGGAAGGACACGATGTATTCGTCGACGGTTGAAAACTGTTCGGTCACCCTGATCCACCTGCTGCCTTCTGCGCGCGTTGCCCTTAGTCGGTGTCTCCCGCGTCTCCCGTGAACGGCGTCAGCACGATCTTCCCGGCGGTGCGGCCTTGCTGGCTGCGCCGCATGGCGTCCGCGGCCTGGTCCATCGGAAAGGTGCGGTCGATATCCACGGTGAGCTTGCCGGCGTCGGCCAGTTCGCTCAACCGTGCGAGCTCGGATCCGTCCGGGCGCACCCAGATGTAGCGGCCGCCGTGTTCCGTCACGGCCGGGTCGGCGATGGAAGCGTGCCGTCCGCCTTTGCGCAGCACGGCCAGCGTGTCGTCCAAGACGCCGCCTACGAAGTCGGCCACCGTGTCCGCGCCCTGCGGTGCAAGACCGCGGACACGGTGCACCAAACCGGCGCCGTACTCCAGCGGCTCTGCGCCGAGTTCCCGCAGCCGCTGGTGATGCTTCTCCGAGGCCGTGGCGATGACCCGCAAGCCCCGCTCGACGGCGAGTTGGATGGCGATGCGTCCGACCCCGCCGGATCCGTTGTGGATCAGGAGGGTTTCGCCGGTGGACGGGGCCAAAGCATCCAGGGTCCGCTGCGCCACCATGCCAGTGAGCGGCAGGCCGGCGGCTTGTTCCCAGCTCAACGCTTTCGGCTTCCGCGTCACCATGGAGACCGGCAGGGCTACGAACTCCGTATACGTTCCGCCGGCCACCGTGTCCCGGCGGCCGTACGCATACACTTCATCGCCGGGCGAGAATTCAGGCGTATCCGGTCCGAGTTGCTCCACCACGCCGGCAACGTCCCAGCCGGGGATCACCGGGAAGTGGACGTCCAGCATCCAGTCCAACCCGCCGGACATCACCTTCCAGTCCACCGGGTTCACGCTTGCGGCTTTCACCCGAATCAGCACCGTTCCCGGGGCTACCTTCGGCCGCGGGACTTCTGAGTGCTCCAGCACCTCCGGACCGCCGTAACGGGAGTACGTCATCGCCTGCATGCTCTTGCCCAACGGGCACCGCCTTCCTGTTGCGCTCCACCCTAGTGGCGGGCGGCCGTGCTTTCCATGGGCCGCAGCGCTCCGCACGGGTGGCGCCGACAGGTCTGGCGCAGGGGCAATGTTTGGCCCGGGTCAGGGCCCGGGCGACGGCGCGAGCCCGGCGGTCACCGGCGCGGGGACAGGGCCCGTGCCGGTGGTCCGGTCCCGGCTGTCACCGGCGCCCCTCACCGGAGCCCGGCTGTCACCGGCGCCCGGACCGCTCCGGTGCACGGCCCCTCGGCGCTGTCCACGTCTTGCGCGGCCTGAAAAAGTTTCCGCAGGTCAGCGCCGTGCGCGCCCGCAAAAAATGGACAGATTCGGCTGAACATGGACAGCGCCTGAAGGCCCGTTCCCGGGCTGGACGTGGACAGCAGCCAAGGCCCCAGCCGCCCGCGCTCTGCGTCCGTGTAGCGAAGGTCACGTCAGGGGGCGAAATTTGGGCACGTGGCCGCGGCGTTCAACGATGTAGAACCCCACCCCCAACCTGAGGAGTCCAATGAGCGTCGAAACCGCTAACGTCAACCTGCAGAACCAGCTGTCCGTGGACCGGGAGGCCGCTAACCAGCTGTTCCTGGAGGCCCGCACCGCGAACACCTTCTCCACCGAGCCGGTCACCGACGAGCAGCTCGCCGCCATCTACGAGCTGGCCAAAATGGGCCCGACCTTGATGAACAACCAGCCGCTGCGCATCACCTGGGTCCGCTCCGCCGAGGCCCGCGAAAAGCTGGGCGCCCGCATGGCGGAAGGCAACCGCGCCAAGACGCTGACGGCTCCGATGGTCGCCGTGCTCAGCTACGACACCGACTGGCACGAGCACTTCGAGACGTTCTTCCCGCACGCTCCCGAGCGCAAGGAAATGTTCGACGACAACGCCGAAATGCGCGCCGAGGTGGCCAAGAACAACGCCTGGCTGCAGGCCGGTTACTTCATCATGGCCGTCCGTGCCGTGGGCCTGCACGCCGGCCCGATGGGCGCCTTCGATGCCGCCGGCATCGACGAGGACTTCAATGCCGGAACCTCCCACCGCACGTTCATGGTGGTTAACGTCGGCACCCCGGGCGAAGACCCCTGGTTCCCGCGGCTGCCGCGCCTGGACGCTGAGGTCGCAGTCCAGACGGTCTGATCCTTCCACCGCTGACGACGGCGGTGCCCACCCCACGGGGGCTTGCGAGCTACTCGGGGTGGGCGCCGCCGTCGGGCATTTAAGCCAAGCGCCGAGCATGCCCGGGCTGCCGGAACACGGCGACGGCGGCGTCCCCGGGAATCCGCCCGGGCCGCCGCCGTCTGGAGATTGGCCGGATCAGGAAAGCGTGGCGCCGCCCTGCCACAGGGCGTCGAACGGGGCGTTGGAGGAAACCCTGGCCTTGATGCCCTCGGTCACGAAGGCCTTGGCGGTCCTTGCAGCCTCCAGCGGGGTGGCGCCCTTGGCCAGCTCGGCGGTCACCGCGGCGGCCAGGGAGCAGCCGGCGCCGGACACGGCCACCTCGCCGACCTTCGGTGCGGAGAGAACCTCCAGGGTATCGCCGTCGTAGAACACGTCCACCGCGTCCGCGCCCGCCAACCGCACGCCGCCCTTGGCCAGCACGGCCGCGCCGGAGGCTTCGTGGATGATCCTCGCGGCCGACTTCAGGTCCTCGACGTCGTTGATCGTGATGCCGGCCAGGGACTCGGCTTCGAAATGGTTCGGCGTAACGAAGGTGGCCAACGGCAGCATCCGGGCCTTGAGCGCCTGGTCGGTGTCCAGCGCGTGGCCGGGCTCCTGCCCCTTGCAGATCAGCACGGGGTCCAGCACCACGTGGTCCCACTGCTGGTTCTTCAGCGCCGCGGCGACCGTGTCGATCGTGAGTGGCGAACCGAGCATGCCCAGCTTGACCGTCCTCAGCGAGCCTTCATAGCAGGTCTGGATGGCTTCCAACTGGTCGGCGATGACGCCGGCATCCACCGGGACAAAGCGGTGGTTCCAGTTGTCCTTCGGATCGAAGGAGACGATGCAGGTCAAGGCGGTGATGCCGTACGTGCCCAGCGCTTGGAAGGTCTTCAGGTCGGCCTGCGCGCCTGCGCCGCCGGTGGCTTCGGAGCCGGCGATGGTCAGCGTAATGGCGGGCCTGGTGGTTTCGGTGGTGGAAACAGACATGCGCCCATTTTCCACCCGTCCACCCGCGGTTCCTAATAACGACGGCGGTGCTCACCTCAGGGCGAACGCTCCGTGGCCAGGGGCGGGGCCAGGTCAGCGGATATCCATCATTTTCCACACACTGAGCCGGCCGATCGCGGCGGCCAGGCCGATCAGCGCCGCAAGTTCCAGCGTGCCGAGCGGGTCGCCGCTGGAGAGCGAGACCAGGATCAGGAAGGAAGCGGTGGTCATCACCAGGAAGAATGCCAGTACGTGCAGCCACTGGTTGGCCACCGGCCGGAGCAACATGCCCAGCACAAACGCGATCGGCGCCCCGACCACCAGTCCGACGCCGCCGGCATACAGTCCGACGACCAGTGCCAGGAGTGCTGCCGACGCCAGCTGGTGGCCGTTGACCGGGCCGCCGACCAGGGTGAGCAGCAGTGCGCCCAGTGCGAAAACAGAGATTGCCACCAGGAAGCCCAGCACAAAGGCCCCGAACCCGAACGTCACCCGGTGGCGCGGGTTGCTGTGCTCGAACTCGTCGAGCTCCGGTTCCTGGCTCATAGAGCAAGAATAGTTGGGCAGCCGCGGAACTGCCGGGCCGTGGGAGAATGGATGGCGGTCCGGGTGGCAGACGGACCCATTAGTGCTAATACAGCGGACGTTTCGTCAGGCACCAGACGGTGCGAAGCGTTGCGCGAACCACTTCTATAAGGGTGAACCACCACAATGACTGAACTGCAATCCCGCACGCATGCCCGCTTCGCCTCGATCGGCAGCCCCTACTTTGGCATCATGCTCGCCGTCATGGCCGTGGTGCTGATTCTGTCCAACATCGGCGCCGCCAAGGGTGTGGTCATCGGGCCGATTATTACCGACGGCGGATTTTTCCTCTTCCCGCTGGCCTACATTTTGGGCGACGTGATCAGCGAAGTGTACGGCTTCAAGGTGGCACGCAAGGCCATCATCACCACCTTCGCCCTGTCGGTCTTCGCCTCGCTTTGCTACTGGGTCATCATCGGACTTCCCGGCTTTGACGACGACTTCGGCCGGATGAAACAGCAGGCCCTGGAGGGAGCGCTCGGCCCGGTGCCGCTGATTGTGCTCGCCAGCCTGCTGGGCTTCCTCGTGGGTCAGACGCTGAATTCCTGGGTGCTGGTGCGGATGAAGGAACGCTGGGGCGAACGCCGCTTATGGGCGCGCCTGATGGGCTCCACCGGGGTTGGGGAATTCGCCGACACACTGATCTTCTGCTCGATTGCGGCCTCGATTATCGGCATCAACGACGTCCCGACGTTCGTCAACTACGTATTGGCCGGCTTCGTCTACAAGACCCTGGTGGAGTTCCTCTTCGTCCCGGTCACCACAGCAGTGATCGGCTGGGTGAAGAAGCGTGAACCGTCCTACAATGCGCTGGCTTCGGATTCCTCCGCAACCTGATCCTCGATCGCAGCCTGATCGTCGATGGACAGGGTCGGGACGCGCTCGCTGAGTTCTGACGGCGACAAGTTCGCTGTCACGAGGATTTCCTCCGGTGCGGCTCCGGCCTTCAGGGCTACATCAATGGCAACGTCCAGATTCGTTTCAGCCTGGTCCATCTCTACCTGCAACCCCTCGACTGCTGCCGAAGCGGTCCAAACGTCCTTCAGGTGTTCTTCCATTTTGCTAACTTCCTATCTGGCCAGAACGAAGGTCCTCTGCCCTAGCCGGACCTCTCACCCCTCGAATGAAGGAACGAGTCCCGGATTCGCTAGCTTACAGTGTAAGGTCCGCACTTGGCACCCCAAATCAGGCACTTTGCCGGGAATTTTCCGAACCTTCTCCAACAGCGCAAAAACCGCGGCCTGCAGCGGAAAACACGCACTGCCGGTGCGGGATTCGAACGGGGGAAGGCCTCTCGGCCACGGATGGTGAGAGGACAGCGAGAATCCCGGCGCGTAGGCTGGTGCGCAATCGCAGGAGGGGAGTGCTCAATGGTCGAGTCCGGAACGTCCGCATCGCCAGACGGGGACCATCCCGGTGGCGACCGGCCGAGACTGGACCGACAGCGGATTCTCGAGGCCGGTGCAGTGTTCATCGAGGAGCATGGGGTCCGCCAATTGAGCATGCGGCGCC
Source organism: Actinomycetota bacterium (assembly GCA_051751385.1). GTDB lineage: Bacteria > Actinomycetota > Actinomycetes > Actinomycetales > Micrococcaceae > Crystallibacter. Next base: position 34,324 of record JBNJKW010000007.1, read on the forward strand.
TGGGTGCCGAGCTGGACGTGGAAGCCATGTCGCTGTACCGCTACGTGCCGTCGCGAGAGGACCTGCTTGACGGCATCGTGGAGTCCGTGATCGACGAGTTGTACAGCGATCCCGAGGTGTATGTGGAGCCGCGCCATGGTTGGCAGGACTACCTTCTCCGGCTGGCCCATGGTCTGCGCCGGATGGCCGTGAAGCATCCACAAGTCTTCCCGCTGATTGCCACGCGGCCCGCCGAGGCTCCGTGGGTCCGCCCGCCGTTGCGGAGCCTGCGCTGGGTGGAGTCGTTCCTCAGGGCGATGACCAATGCGGGGTTCAGCAACGAGCAGGCGGTCGAAGCCTACCGGGCCTTCAGCAGTTTCCTGATCGGCCACTTGTTGCTGGAGGTGGCTGCCCTCGGCGCCGACATCGGGCCGGTGGAGGACTCCGATCCATCGCCCACCCGTCAGGCGGACCTGACCGAATACCCGCTCCTGCAGGAATTGCAGGAGCTGTTGTCGGAAGACCGTTCCAACCAGGAATTCGACGCAGCGCTTGATGCCCTGCTGGACAGGCTGGATAGCCAGCTCACCTGATGGCGGCCTATTCCGTTCTGTAGAAGTTGTTCCTCCGGTCAGCTGAAATTCACCCGGCGACTTTGCAGAACGATACTAAGCATGCTTTGCTTACATCGTAAGCACGGTTACTGTTGTGGCTCCGGCCCGCTGGAGCCATGGTTTCGCAGCAGGTGGGCTGGCATCGCCATGCGCAGCACTGCCGGGCTGCGCATGGATGAGGAGAAGGCATGCAGGTTATACGCGACAATTACGGCGCATCACGGTTCGATGCCTACGTTGATGGTGAAGTGGCGGCCTCGCTGAAGTACAAGATCCAAGACGGCGAAATGTGGCTCCTCGAGATCGAAGAAGACCGTTGGCACCGTGGACTGGAACTCGGCGAGGCCTTGGTGCGCCGGGCGCTGGCCGAGGCGCACCGCCGCCGGCTGCGTGTCCTGCCGTTCTGCCAGGAGGCCAGGCAGCAGGTCTTCGGCCATCCGGTCTTTCTGCAGTTGGTCCCCCAGGAGCAGCGCAGCCGATTCCATAAGTCCTGGGCGTTGGAAGGAAAATCCCGCGCTGCACGTCGCCGGCGTCGGGTTCCGGCTGCCGCTGTCCGCGCCTCGGCGGACTCGAAAGCGGGATCCCGATGAGCGGGAAGCTGGGAGTGACGGTGCGCGTCGACTTGGAATGCTCATCGGCGCATATTGACGTGCGCGGGCGGGTTGACGAGCGCAACGTCCTGGCCGTGTACGCTCTCGCGAAGCGGGCAAATTCTTTGGCGGCGGGCCTGGAAGTGACCATCGATCTGCAGCATGCCTCGGTGGACGGAGCAGTCCTGTGGCACCTGCAGGCGTGTGCGGTTTCCGGGTTCCTGCCCGAGCATGCCGATCCGCAGCAGGCCGAATGCCAGCTGAAAATCCTGGCGTCCCTGGCGCAGGACGAGCAGGCCGACGTCGTGCTTGCCGCCTAAGCGGACGCACCAGCGCGGAAGGCCGCCGTCGTTATCTTTGGATACGACGGCGGCCTTCCGCCTATGGGGTTCTTGCCGCCGGGGTCACGCGTAGTAGCGGCCCAGCACTTCTGCCTTGAAGTCGAAGAAGGAGCCGTCGTCAATGGCCAGCCGGGCATCGTCGACCAGCTTCACGGTGAAGCGTTCGTTGTGGATGGAGATCAGCGTGTGGCTGACCATCTCGTTCGCCTTGAACAGGTGGTGGATGTAGGCGCGGGTGTAGTTGGCGCACGTGTAGCAGTCACAGCCGTCCACCAAGGGCGTGAAGTCCAGTTTGAACCGGCGGTTGGACAGGTTCTTGCGGCCGTCCGGGGTGTAGAACGCAGAGTTGCGGGCCACACGCGTGGGGGAGACGCAGTCGAAGGTGTCCGCGCCGTTCTCGATCGCGGTGAAGATGTCGTCCGGTTCGGAGATGCCGAGCAAGTGCCGTGGCTTGTCCTCGGGAAGCTCCTCGGTGCACCAGCGCACGATGGTGCCCAGGTTTTCCTTCTCCAACGCGCCGCCGATGCCGAAGCCGTCAAAGTTCATCGCACCAAGGTCGCGGCAGGCCTTGCGCCGCAGGTCTTCGTACTGGGCGCCCTGGATCACGCCGAACAGCGCCTGGTACGGCCGGTGCGAGCGCTCCTCGGTGAGCCGCTCGTGCTCCGTGACGCAGCGTTCGGCCCACAGCCGGGTGCGCTCCAGCGACTCCTCCTGGTAGCCGCGCGAGTTCATCAACGTGGTCAGCTCGTCGAAGGCGAACATGATGTCCGCGCCCAGCTGGTGCTGCACCTGCATGGAGATCTCCGGCGTGAAGCGGTGCTTGTCGCCGTTGAGATGCGACTTGAACCAGACGCCGTCGTCGTCCACATGGGCCAGCCGCTCCTTGCCGGGTGCCACCTGGTCATCCGAGCCGGTGTTGGCCGCCGCGGCGTCCATGTTGATGACCTTTTTGAACCCGGAGCCCAGGCTCATCACCTGGAAGCCGCCGGAGTCCGTGAAGGTGGGGCCCTCCCAGTTCATGAACTTGCCCAAGCCGCCGGCCGCATCGAGCACCGCTGCGCCGGGCTGCAGGTAGAGGTGGTACGCGTTGGCCAGCAGCGCCTGCGCGCCGAGGTCCTTCATGGACTCGGGCAGCACCGCTTTGACCGTGGCTTTGGTGCCGACGGCGATGAACGCCGGGGTCTGGATCTCGCCGTGCGGGGTGGTGATGGTGCCGGTGCGGCCCTGGAACCCGCCGCCGTTCTCCTCCATCCGGACAGGGGAGGGGCTGGCGGTGTTGGCGAGGCGGTTGCCGACGCGGAAGGAAAAGTCAGACTGGGGCACCCCACCATTTTGCCCTACCCGGTGCACCGCAGGGCGCGTGCGTGCGGCGGGCGACGAAAGGCTATGGGAGTGTGGCGTGGCGGACGCCGGCGAGGGGATCTATTCGGCGACGGTTCCCGCGGTGCTGCCGAGCACTAGCGGGTCGGCGTCGGGCAGCGCGCTGTTGCGCCAGGCCTCCCAGCCGTCCCGGATCTCGGCCAACCGCCTGGCGCCGAGCCCGTAGCAGCTGATCAGCACCTGGCTGCCGCCCTCGGGCCTGCCATCCGGGTGCGATGGAGTTTCTGCAACAATCAGCAGGCCGCCGCCATGGTCGGCATATGAATCAACGGTCAACCCCAGCTGGCGGTCCGAGCGGAACCACACCTTTCCGGAGACCTCTTCCCCGGTGGCAAGAGATGCGCTGTACGTTTCGCCCGCCTCGGGCAGGTTGTTCAAGCCCAGGCTGGAGAGCAGGCCGCCCGACGGGATGGAGTCTGCGCCGAGGTAGGTGGTCTGGCGGTAGTCATTGGGGTGCCGTTCCAAGGCGAATCGCAGCTGCTGTAGAAAGGTCAGCCAGCCTTCGCTGACGTCCTCCCACCATTCGTCGGACTGTTCGCCGGACTCCGGGCCGCGCTGAAGTGTGAGCCGCACGCCGTCGCCCACTGGCTCCAGGAAGAAGGCGTCGCTGTCGCCCATGGTGAGCCGTTTGTGGTCTTCGGCTTCGGTGGCGTCGTTGAAGTAGATCTCGCGGATCTCCTCGTCCAATCCGGCCATCTCCCAGCCATGCCACTGGGCGATACGTTTAGGCTCGCGCAGCATAATCCATACCTGGCGGGCATCCGCGTTGATGTGGACGCTGACTGAACCAGGCTCCGTTGCAACTCCGCTCTCCGTCATGCGGCCGACTCTACTCCCGGGCCGCAGGTAGTGGCCAGAGCCCGGAGCCGGGGCGTTAGAAGTTACGTTGCTGGACGTCCAGGGCGCGGATGGCCACCAATTCGTTGCTGATCCGGCGGTCCAATTCGACCGGTTCCAAAGTCTCCGACCCACCGTGCGTGCGCAGGTACAACAGCGCGGTCAGCCGCAGCTCGCGCCATTCGCGCTCCGCCGCACGGTCGGCAGCAGCCATCGCCCGGTGGATTTCCTTGTCATAGAGGTTCGGTTCGTTCAGCTGGCGCTGGCGGACCTCGGCGTTGATCTTCGCGCGGAAGGGATCCTCATCGGCGTCGTCCGGAGCGCGCAACGCTTCGGCCAGCCGCAGCGCCTCCGCGTGGTCCTCTTCGCCGCCTGATTCGCGCAGGATATAGGCGGCCATGGCCAGCGCCGACTGGATCCATTTCCACCGGCCGAAGTTCCCGTCGAAGGGCTGGTCGATGATCAGTCGGCACACCGTGAGCGCGCGCTCGGGGTCGTCCAGTTCCACGAACAGCGTGTGCGCGAGGTCCCGCACGTCCTGCAAATGGCTGCCGGCTTTGGCATTGAGCCCGCGGCTCAAGCGGGCGGCTAGCCGCTGCACTCCGGCATTGCGGCCATGCGCCCGGGCCACCGCCACGACCACGGCTTCGGGCGTGCCCTCCTCTGCGGGAATCAGCTCCAGGTCATCCTGCGCCAGCGCGCCGGGCAGCTGGGCGGGCCTGCGGGAGGAAGCAATGCGAATGCGCGAGCCGTGGGCGATGCGCACCCGGCTGCCGTCTTCCAACGTAGCCACCACCATCGCCGGAGTGCCGAAATCATCGGGTACGACGGCGGTGTCCGCCACGGGGGCGGAATGCTCTCCGGAGCGCGTCAGGAACCGGGCACCGGCGCCTACGCTTTCGGCCTTGACATGGTGGATGAATGTCTCGGCCTGCTGTTCCGTCATGGGTAATTCCTTAGTCACGCTCGCGATCGTCAGAACAGTATATGAAATCGTTACCTTTCGGCTGGGAGGCCCGCTGTGGTGTCCCGCGAGGCGCCATGATGAAACGATGGATCGTGACTGGCATCTCGGCGTGAGTCTTGTCGCGCGAGTGGGACGGTCCGCTGATGGTGCTGAAATCGGATGCCGAGGGCTTAAAAAACGGGTAATCGGAGCGGGATTGAGGACCGAAGACGACCGCGATCGCCGATAGCGTCTAAGACATCGAAAAGCTCCCGGAACCGCATCGTCGTTAAGCCTCCGGGAAGCGGACCAAAGCACAGCCCGACGTTCTGTGAAAGTTGAAGCCTGCCATGAGCATCATCCTTGCCCCCGAAGCCCGCCGCGGCCAAGTGCCGACGCACGCCCCCGTTCATCCCGAACAGTTCCGCAGCCGGAGCCACCTAACCGTTCTGCTGCGCGTCGCGGGCATGATCCTGATGGATCTTGCCAACCGGCGCAGCCGGCGGCCGGTGACGCTGAAGCGGCTGCGCAGTCAGGACCAGCACCAAGAGCAGTCCCGGGACCTGGCCGCCCAGATGTACACCTGGACGCTGCCCAGATAGGAGCGCCGCCCTACGGGCGGTCCGGTTGTCAACGGCACCAGCCTGCGTGTGCCAGCGCCTGGCGCAGGAGATTGCCGCGGCCGCCGACGAACTCGGACTGGACCGCTTGGCTGAGAGCATCGTCCGGCGTCATCCAGCTCAGCTCAAGTGCGTCCTGGCGGGGGTTACATTCTCCGGTAACCGGGATGACGTAGGCCAGGGCCACGGCGTGCTGTCGGTCATCGGTCAGCCCGGTCTCGGACGGCGACGGGAAATACTCCGCCACGGTAAACGGCACCGGGCTGGCCGGCAGCTGCGGAAAAGCCAGCGGTCCCAGATCCTTTTCCAAGTGGCGCAGCAGGGCCGCGCGGACCGTCTCGCGGTACATCACCCGTCCGGATACGAAGGTGCGCACCATCTCGCCTTGGTCGGAAGCCTGCAGCAGCAAACCGATCTCCGTCACGTAGCCCAGCGAGTCCAGTCGCACCGGCACTGCCTCCACGTAGAGCATTGGCAGGCGTTGCCGGGCCTCGTGCAGATCCTCGTTGGAAAGCCAGCCGGGATACGGGTCGGGGGTGCGTACGCTCATGTACTTGTTCTACAGCACTGCTCCGATGCCAGTCACGCCAGCCGCCCGGCACGGCGCGTCCGGCTCGCATTACTGTGCCGCGCCTTGAGCGGCGGCCCGGCCTGCATTATGGTGCCGTCCACCAGCGGCGGGCCGGGCCGGGCCCGACCCGGCGAGTCAGTCAGCGGGTCTGGACGAGGCATCCGGCCGGACTGTGAAGCGCAGCCGCCCTGGCATGGTCCGACCCACGCCGTCCGGATGCTCCACCAACAGGGTCTGTCCGGCGTCCTCGTCCGCCACGGAGCCGGTGATTCCCGCTGCGGTGAGGCGGTCGCGCAGGGCGGTGAGGTCGTCGTCGTACTCAAAGGAAAGTTCCAGCTGCTCCACTGCGCCGTGCCGCACCGCAACCAGCCCGCCGTTCTTCGCCGCGAAGTCCGCCCATACGCCTGCGCCGCCGAACCGGGGGTGCGCGCCGATGCCGCGGAGGGCGGCAACTGCGCCCGGGACATCTGGCGTCGCCCAGACCGGCATCACGGCCAGCGCCGGATCCGGCTGTTCTGGCCCGGGATGGTTGCCGAAGGAGGGCGAGGCGGGGTCGGCCAAGAAACTGAAGCCCGACGGCGCCGTGATCCTGGCGGTGCGGCCGTAGTCGGCGTCCTCGATCGCCGCCCGGGTCCCGTAGGCTGCGGTGCGGCGGGCGCACTCGTCGAGGTCGCGGACCTCGAAGCCCAGTTGCACGCCGCCGTCCGCGGGGTCGCCGGCATCGACCCGGTGCAGCCCCAACCGGCCGGAGGCGGCATCAAACTCCAGCCAAGCCCCGCCGTCGTCGGCCGCACACACCAGCCCGGCGGCGGTCAGCAGCTCCCGCCACGGCTCGATCCGGGACGTGAACACAACGGGGCGCACGCGCAGCACGGCATTCTCCTTCAGGTCGGCAACGAGGATACTTCAGAAACTACTAGACGCCGCGGCCCCGCCGTGCTGGCATAAGGGCATGGCTGCAGAACTTCCGGAATTGCTGTTGCCCGACGCCGCCGCCTGGCGGGCCTGGCTGGAGGAACACCACGCCGCGTCGGCCGGGGTCTGGCTGATCCTGCACAAGAAGGGTGGCACGGTGACGGAACTGGACTACGCCGGAGCCTTGGAAGAGGCCCTGTGCTTCGGCTGGATCGATGGGCAGTCGCGCCGCCGTGATGCCGAAAGCGTTTTCCAGCGGTTCACCCCGCGCGGCAAGCGCAGCATTTGGTCGCAGCGCAACGTCGCCTATATCGAAAGATTGGAGCAGGCCGGCAAGATGCACGACGCCGGCCGGGCGGCGGTGGCTGCTGCACAGGCCGACGGCCGCTGGGAGAAGGCCTACGCTGGCCCGGCCACGGCGCAGGTTCCTGCGGACCTGGCCGCGGCGATCGCCGCCGTCCCGGAGGCGCAGGCGATGTTCGACGTGCTGACCTCGCAGAACCGCTTTGCCCTGATCCACCGGCTGGGCCAGCTGAAGACCGACGCCGGCCGGCAGCGCAGGATCGCCGGCTTCGTGGAGATGTTGGCGCGGCACGAAACACCGTATCCGCAGCAAAAAATGCCGTCCTGACCTCTCCGCCGGCGGGGTGCTGCTGGGTTCTACCGGCCGGCGTGGCGGCTGCCTCAACCGGCCAGCGTCGCGGCTGCCTCCAGGGTCATCCACGCCTGCAATTGGGTGGAAAGTTCGACGCCGGTGCCGGGCTCCGGCTTCGAGGCGGCCAGCGCGGCGGGGTCGGTGGGGAAGACCAGGACCTCCCAGCTGCGGTGGTTCTCGATGGCCCGCCCGGCCCAAAAGCTTTCCGCGGTGTCCGCGACCATTCGCGCGGCCAGCTGGCGGACTTCGCCGGGCAGCTTGTCGGACCGGGCGGCCACAGCGAGGTAGCGGGCGAGGATCCCGGTGAACAGTCCGCCGTCGCCGCCGCCGTGCGTGCGCAGGACGAGTTTCCGTCCCTCTTCCTCGGTGACTTCGGGCTGCTGCACCAGGCCGGCCGCAATTCCGTGCACCAGATCGGCCGCGCGCTGCTGATCGGCGTCCCGGCCCACTTCCAGCAGCGCCGCCAGCACCGGTCCTTGGTTGTAGGTATAGATGTCCGAAACCAGTACTGGCTTCCCGCCGGCGACGCGCACGCCGTCCAGATACAGCCGCCGCTCCGGTGCGTAGAGTTCGGCATCCAGCCAGTCCAGCAGCCGCGCCGCCTGGCCGGTGTCGCCCGAACGGGCCAAGTACAACGCGGCCGGCGCGGTTGCGGGCGTGTTCTTGAAATCCCGCGCGGCGCTCCAGAACAGACCGCCGCCCAGATCCGAGGTGTGGGCCATTTCCAGCTGGGCCAGTAACCGGCGGGCAGCGGCCCTGGGCCGAAAGCGCGGCTTGTTCGCGTCGGCCGCCAGCGCATCCAGCCGCTGCGTGGCCAGGGCCAGCCAGGCCATGTCGTCGTAGTAGGAATTGGGGAAGCGGAAGCCATTGCGCCATCGGATGGTACGCAGCAGCCGGGCAGCCAGGCGCCCCGCGCTCGGTCCGGTGCCGCCGTCGTAATGCTGTTCCCGGCGCAGCTCCCGCTGGCCGGTATCCACCAGGCAGTCCAAGAAGTGCGCCTGCCACCAGTAGTGCCACGGTCCGGTCCAGCCGGGCGAGGGCCGGCGGACGGCGCCCAGCAGCGTGAAGGGCAGCCCCAGCAAACGGTGGCCGAAATGGCGAACGACGGCGATCGCTGCCTCGTCCGCGCGGCCCGCCGCTAGCGTCGGGTTGGGCGGGCGGAGGGCTCCGCCGCCGGGCAGGGTGCGCATGGGCACTAGCCTAACGGCGGATGGCTGCTCGAGCAGGCCGGACATTCTGCCTGGCGGGGCCCGGCGGCCTGCGGGCCCCGCCTGCTCGCGGTCCCGCCGGCCCCACGGGCCCCGCCTGCCCGCAGACCCCGCCGGCCCCGCCGGTGAAAGGCGGTGTGCTCCTGGCCACACTAGGCTGGGGGGTGCCTTGCTGCCGTGTGCTCACGGTGGAGAAAACGTACAGAGGACGAGGAGGACTCAGTGGAGGTTTCCGGAGCCGTAGCTCTGATTACCGGCGGAGCATCAGGACTGGGAGCGGCGACGGCCCGCCGGCTGCATGCTGCCGGCGCGTCAGTGGTGCTGATGGATCTGCCCGGTTCGAAGGGGCAGGAGTTCGCCTCCGAACTGGGGGAGCGGGCCGTGTTTGCGCCCGCCGATGTGACCGTTGAGGACCAGGTGCAGGCGGCGGTGGATCGGGCGGCGGCGCTGGGGCCGCTGCGCATCCTGGTGAACTGCGCCGGCGTCGGCACGCCTGGCAAGGTGCTGGGACGCGACGGCGTGCTGCCGCTGGAAGCGTTCACCAAGGTGGTCCAGATCAACCTCATCGGCACGTTCAACGTGATCCGGCTGGCGGCCGCCGCGATGGCGGCGACCGAACCGGTGGAAACCGAGCTGGGCGGCCCGGAACGGGGAGTCATCATTAACACTGCCTCGGTGGCGGCCTTCGACGGCCAGATTGGCCAACCTGCCTACGCCGCCTCCAAGGGCGGGGTGGCGGCCATGACGCTGCCGCTGGCCCGGGAACTGGCGCGCTCGCTGATCCGCGTGGTCACCATTGCTCCCGGGATCTTCGAGACCCCGATGATGGCCGGACTGCCGCAGCAGGCGCAGGAATCGCTGGGCCATCAGGTGCCGCACCCGTCCCGGCTGGGCCGGCCCGGGGAATACGCTGAACTTGCCGCGCACATCGTGGCCAACAGCATGCTCAACGGCGAGACCATCCGGCTGGACGGTGCCATCCGGATGGCACCGAAGTAGGCCGGACAGGTCCGGGGCGGCAGGCTACCTTGGCGGCCCATCCGAGGCGGCCGGACAGGTCCGGGCGGCAGGCTACCTCAGGCCGACGGGTATCTGAGGCGGCAGGCTCCCTCGGGCTGGCGGGGTATCTGAGGCGGCAGGCTCCCTCGGGCTGGCGGGGTATCTGAGGCGGCGGCCTCCAGCTCCAAACGACGCGGGTCACCTAAGCCAGCGGATCCGGGAGGCGACCGGCCCGCGGACGGAGGGCCGCCGCCGTCGTACGCTTGAGGGGATGCCGCGCCCACCCTGCGGAATCCGCCGTGCCGGCACAAACCGGCAAACCCTGTACGCGAAAGGACATGGCCCATGCCCCACGCCGCCCGCGATCGGGACCTCGACGCGAGCCTGCGCGCCGACGTGCGCCGGGTGAGTACGCTGCTGGGCGAATCGCTGGTGCGCCAGCATGGGCCGGACCTGCTGGATCTGGTGGAACAGGTGCGGCTGCTGACCAAGGAATCCAAGGAAGCGGCGCGCGGCGAGGGTGAGGTGACCGGGCCGTGGACCGCCCGCGACGTGATCGACCAGGTCCGCGAATTGCTCGCCGGCCTGGGCGTGGACGAAGCCATCGACCTGGCGCGGGCGTTCGCCTTCTACTTCCATCTGGCCAACGCCGCCGAACAGGTGCACCGCGTGCGCCAATTGCGCGTCCGGCCGGAGGAGGACGGGCAACTGCTGCGCACCGTCGCGCAGATCGCCGATGAAGCCGGACCGGAAGCGCTGCAGCGCGCGGTCAACCAACTGGACGTCCGGCCGGTTTTCACCGCCCATCCCACCGAGGCGTCGCGCCGGACCGTTCTGGACAAACTGCGGGCCATCTCCGATCTCCTCTCCACGACGACGGCGGAGGGCAGCACGGCGCGGCGGCGGCAGGACCGGCGGCTGGCCGAAATCATCGACCAGATGTGGCAGACGGACGAGTTGCGGCACGTACGGCCCAGCCCGGTGGATGAGGCGCGCAACGCGGCCTACTATCTGGGCAACATCCTCACCAACACCATGCCGGAACTGATGGGGGACCTGGCCGAACTGCTCTCCGAGCACGGCGTGACACTGCCCGACGACGGTGCCCCGCTGCGTTTCGGCTCGTGGATCGGCGGCGACCGGGACGGCAACCCGCATGTGACCGTGGACGTGACTCATGAGGTCTTCCAGCTGCAGAACCAGCACGCGGTGCGGATCAACATCGGCTTTGTGGACACCCTGACCGCGGTGCTCTCCAACTCGACGACGATCGTGGCCGCCACCGGCGAGCTGCTGGACTCCGTGGCCGAAGACCTGGCGAACCTGCCGGGTCTTGACCCGCGGGTGCGCGAGCTGAACGCGAACGAGCCCTACCGGTTGAAGCTGACCTGCATCAAGGCGAAGCTGCTCAACACCAGCGCCCGGATCCAGCGCCGGCTCCCGCACGAACCAGGACGCGACTACAGCTCGACGGCGGAGGTGCTGGCCGACCTGGCGTTGATCGAGCAGTCGCTGCGCGCGCATACCGCCTCGCTGGTGGCGGACGGTTCGCTGGCCGCGGTGCGCCGGGCGGTGTCCACCATCGGACTGCATCTGGCCACCTTGGATTTCCGGGACAACGCGGGCAAGCACCACAAGGCCGTCGCCGCGCTGCTGGCGGCCCGGGACGCGGAACGTGTGCCGGCCGGGATGCCTGCGGGTGCGCCGGCTTCGGCGGCGGGAGCGCCGGCACCGGTTGGCGCACCGGCTTCGGCGGCGGGAGCTTCGAGATCCCCGGCATCGGTGGGCGCACCGGCCTCGGCGGCCACACCTGCAGCGGCGGCGGTGGAGGCAGCCCCGCCGGCAGATTACCTGGAGCTGGGGCCCGGTCCGCGGCAGCAACTGCTCTCCTCGTTGCTTCTCTCACCCGGGCCGCTGGCACCGCCGTCGTCGTTGAAAAAGAAACGCGCGCGCACCCTGGAGGTGTTCCAGGCGATTGCCGACGCGCTGCGCCAGTACGGCCCGGACGCCGTGGAAACGTACATCGTGTCCCGGGTGCGCGGCGCCGACGACGTGCTGGCGGCGGTGGTGCTGGCGCGCGAGGCTGGCCTGCTTGACCTGAGCGGGGCCGAGCCGGAGGCACTGATCGGGTTCGCGCCGCTGCTGGAAAGTGTGGAAGCCTTACGCAGCGGCGGCCAGATTCTGGACGATCTGCTCTCGGATCCGCAGTATCGCCGGATCGTGCAACTGCGCGGGGACCTGCAGGAAGTCATGTTCGGCTACTCGGACTCCAACATGGAAGCCGGCGTGGCCACCAGCCAGTGGGAGATCCACAAGGCTCAACTGGTGCTGCGGGATGTGGCGGCCCGGCACGGCGTGCGGCTGCGATTCTTCCACGGCCGTGGCGGCTCGGTGGGGCGTGGCGGCGGGCCGACCTACGACGCGATCCTGGCCCAGCCCAACGGCGCGCTGGCCGGCGAGATCAAGTTCACCGAGCAGGGCGAAGTCATTTCGGACAAGTACACGCTGCCGGAGCTGGCCCGGGAAAACCTGGAGCTGGCGCTGGCGGCCGTGCTGCAGGCGTCCGCGCTGCACCAGGAACCGAGGACGTCCGAGGCCGAGCGCGGCCGGTACCACGCGACGATGGAGGAGATCTCCGGCGCGGCCTATGGACGGTACCGCTCACTCGTGGAGCATCCGGATCTGCCGGCGTATTTCCGCGCGTCGACGCCGGTCGAGCAGCTGAGTGCAGTGAAATTCGGTTCGCGTCCGGTGGACCGCCCGGAGGCTGGCCCCGCCGCCGGTCCGGGGTTCGGCAAGCTGCGGGCCATCACCTGGGTGTTCGGCTGGACCCAGTCGCGGCAGATCGTTCCCGGTTGGTACGGCGTGGGCAGCGGTCTGCGCGCAGCACGGGCCGCCGGGCTCCAGCCGTTGCTGCGCGAGATGATCAGCAACTGGCACTACTTCCAGTCCTTCATCTCGAACGTCGAAATGACACTGGCCAAGACCGATCTGGAAATCGCCGCGCACTACGTCTCCACGCTGGTTCCCGCCGAGCTGCGGCACCTGTTCGACGACATCCGTGCCGAGTACGAACTCACAGTGGCAGAAATCCGGATGCTCACCGGCGAAAACCAGCTGCTTGACAACCAGCCGGTGCTGCAGCGCTCGCTGGATGTCCGCGACCAGTACCTGGACCCGATCTCCTACATGCAGGTGGAGTTGCTGCGCCGCATCCGGGCATCGGAGCCGGACGAGGCGCTGCAGCGGGCCATGCTGATCACCGTCAACGGCATTGCCGCCGGCCTGCGGAATACCGGCTAGCGCGCGGCCGGCACGTCCGCCGGTCGGGGCAAGCTACGGCGTTCGCTCCCATCTGTCGGTCTAACGTCCTACGTTTCGGCCGGCCAATACCGTCCTGACCTGCGACGATGTCGGCGGGCCCCGGCAAGACGTGGGAGCGAGACTGACCGCGGCTGCGGCGGTGAGCAGGCCGGGCCCGTTGTGAGGCAGGCGCCGCTGTCCTGGCCGGGGTTCCCTCAGTCAAGAACTGTCCATGTTCAGCTATAACTGTCCACGTTTCGGGCAAGCTACCGGCCTCTGACTAGGCATGATGCTTAAGCATCCGGTAAAACGTGGACAGTTCCCGTCTGGGGTGCCGCCTCGACGGTACCGCGCGGCCGCCTGCCGCCGCGGCACCTTCCGACGACGCCGCCTTCCACCAGCGCGATCGTGACCCCTTCCGACGACGCCGTCTTCCGCCCCGGACGACCCCGCCCCCGCCGCGCCTGACGACGCCGTCCGCGTCCCCGCCCGCCGCGGCCGCTTCCGCCAGCGCGATCCTGACGCCCGCCCGCACCAACCAACCCTTCCGCCCAGCGGAAACCGGCGGTTGCCCGGCGCGGCCCGGCCCGGCATGCTGTGGAGCATGACCAAGCTGCAGCCTTCCGGCAACCTGTTCGGCCACGACGTCACCGCCGCCATCGAGGCTGAACCCGACGGAGTGCTGATGCTGGATGGGCATCTGGCGCGGATCTGGGAGCAGGCCGCGCCGCTCCTGACCGTCCGGGACAACGACGCGCACACGCTGTACGCGTTCGGCCTGGCCCAAGCCATGCTGGCCGCACATCCGGAGGCCGACGCCGGCGTCGTGCTTCCGGCGATCATGCTGCACGACATCGGCTGGTCCCAGGTGCCTCCGGACGAGGTGCTGTCTGCTATTGCCCCCGGCGGCGGCCGGCCCGATCTGGTGCTGCTGCATGAGAAGGAAGGTGCCCGCCTGGCGGCGGGAATCCTGCAGGATGCCGGCCACGAGGCGGAGCTCATTCCACGCGTCCTGGAGATCATCGACGGGCACGATTCGCGCAAGGAAGCGCTCTCCATCGAGGACGCGATCGTCAAGGACGCGGACAAGACCTGGCGGCTCAGCCCGCACGGCCTGGACACGGTGATGGAGTGGTTCGGGCTGGACCGCGGCCAGGCCCTGCGGCTCTGCAGCCAGCGCGTGCTGGGGCACCTGTTCACCGAGGAAGCCGAGGCCATGGCCCGGGCGCTGTCCGCGCTGGAATCGGCGACGCTGTGGCCACAGCGCCAGGTGCTGCTGGGGCGCTAGACTCGGTGAGCGCCGGCTGCTGCTGGGGCGCTAGACTCGGTGTCGGCCGGCTGCCGCTAGGGCGCCGGCGGTGGAGCCCGGAGGGAATGACGACGGCGGTGCCCGGCTCCGCGGGTCCGCCTGCGGAATGTGGGAGGCAGCAATGGCCGGCGGTAGCCGCGAGTCGGGACGTTCGGTCACGTCCCGCGTGCTGGCCATTCTGGAAGCCTTTGAACAATCCCGGACCGCCCTGAGCCTGACCCAGATTTCCGAAGGCTCGGGTCTGCCGCTGAGCACCACGCACCGGCTGGTTGCCGAACTGACCGACTGGGGCTTCCTCTCCCGCGGGGCCAACGGCCGGTATCAATTGGGCATTCGCCTGTGGGAGCTGGCGCAAAACGCCGGCCGCCAACTACGCGACGCCGCGCGGCCGTTTGTGCAGGATCTGTTCTCGCTCACCGGAGAAACCTCGCAGCTGGCCGTCCGGGAGGGCCACGAGGTGCTTTACATCGAGCGCATCTACGGCACCAAGCGCGTCCCGCGTGCCTCCAGGGTCGGGGGACGGCTGCCGATGCACGCCACCGCCGTCGGCAAGGTCATCCTGGCGTATGAAGAGGAATGGGTCCGCACCGCGTATCTGAACCGGCAGCTGGAGCGATCCACCGCCCACACCCACATTGTTCCCGGGCGGCTGGCCGAGGAACTGGACCAGATCCGCGAGCAAGGTTATGCCACCACGCTCGAGGAAGTCCGGCTGGGCTCCTGCTCCATCGCCGTGCCGGTCTTCCATACCGGCAGGATTGGTGCCGGCCTGGGGCTGGTGCTGCTGACATCCCAGGCCGGGACGATGACCCGACATCTCCCGGCCTTGCGCGGGGTTTCGGCGCAGATCGAGCGGGCCACCGCGCATATCCCGCTCGAATCGCTGTTGGGCAGCCATGCCGCGCGAAAAACCTGAACCGCTCGGGACGACGACGGCGCAACAGCTCGGCCCATCGGGCTAGGCAAGCAAGAAACGCTAAGCACTATTCGTTTCCACTCAGTGGAAGCGATAGATGTGCGTCACAGGGTGACGTAGGCAACACTGGAGTCAGATCAACCCGCTGGAGCCGGAAACGGCTGCCGCGGTAGCCGACCCCAAGGAGTTCCAGATGTCATCCTCAACCGAAACGGCTGCTTGTCCGTTTGGCCACGGTGCCGAGGCCCCTGCCGGGCACCACGGCTACGAGCCGTTCCAGATGAAGGACCCGTTCCCGGCGTATGCCGAGCTGCGGAACGAACAGCCCGTCATGTTCGATGAGCGGGTCGGCTACTACGTCCTCTCCCGCTACGACGACATCAAAGCCGTTTTCGACGACTGGGAAACCTTTTCCAGCGAGAACGCCCAGGCCCCCGTGCGCAAGCGGGGCCCGCAGGCCACCAAGATCATGGAAGACGGAGGCTTCACGGCCTACTCGGGGCTGTCCGCCCGCCGGCCGCCGGAGCACACCCGGATCCGTGCTGTGGCCCAGAAGGCCTTCACCCCGCGCCGCTACAAGGCGCTGGAACCGTTCATCCGGCAGAACGTGGTGGACCAACTGGAGGCGATGCTGGCCCGCCCGGAGCACCGCGGCGAACTGGTCAAGGACCTGGCCTACACCGTCCCGACGGTCACCATCCTGACCCTGATTGGCGCCGACGTCTCCCAGGTGGACACGTTCAAGCGCTGGTCCGATTCCCGCGCGGCCATGACCTGGGGCGACCTGAGCGACGAAGAGCAGATCCCGCACGCCCACAACCTGGTGGAGTACTGGCAGGAGTGCCTGCGCCTGGTCCGCGTGGCCCATGAAGAAGGCGGCGACAACCTGACCGCCGACCTGGTCAAGGCCCAGCAAGACGGCGCCGAGATTAGCGATCACGAGATCGCCTCGATCCTGTACTCCCTGCTGTTCGCCGGGCACGAGACCACCACCACGCTGATCGCCAACTCGCTGCGCGTGCTGCTGGCCCGTCCGGAACAGTGGCAGCAACTGGTGGAGGAACCCAAGAAGATCCCGGCCGCCATCGACGAAGTGCTGCGTTTCTCCGGCTCGATCGTCGGCTGGCGCCGGAAGGCGCTCAAGGACACCGAAGTGGGCGGGGTCAAGATCCCCGAGGGCGGCGAGCTGCTGCTGCTGATGGGCGCCGCCAACCGCGACGCCGCCCGTTTCGAGGACGGCGAGGAGTTCGACATCTCCCGCGGCAACGCCCGCGAGCACCTGTCCTTCGGCTTCGGCATCCATTACTGCCTGGGCAACATGCTGGCCAAACTGCAGGCCAAGATCGCACTCGAAGAAGTGGCGCGGCTGGCACCCAACCTCAAGCTGGAGAGCCCGGAGGGCATCGAGTTCCGCGAGAACATCTCCTTCCGCGTCCCCGAAACCGTTCCCGTTAGCTGGGAGGCCTGAACACCATGCACAGCAATGAATTCATCCAGTTTTTCGACGGCGGCGTCGAACCCAAGCTCGAGAATCTCGGCGGCAAGGGTGCATCCCTGGTCACCATGACCTCGGCCGGCATGCCGGTGCCCCCGGGCTTCGTCGTCACCACCTCCCAGTTCGACCGCTTCATGCAGGAAGCCGGCATCACCGGCCACATCAACCAACTGCTGGCCGGCCTCGACGCCGAAGACATTGCCCAAGTGGACGCGGTGTCCGCCGCCATCCGCGAAGACATCTGCTCCCGGCCGGTTCCCGCCGACATGCGCGGCCAGACGATCGAGGCGTACGAGGACCTGATGTCCCGCTTCGATGCGCCGGTGCCGGTGGCCGTCCGCTCCTCGGCCACCGCCGAGGACCTGCCGGACGCATCCTTCGCTGGCCAGCAGGACACCTACCTATGGCTGGAGGGATTCGCTGCAGTGGGCGAGCACATCCGTCAGTGCTGGGCATCGCTGTACACCTCCCGCGCCATCATCTACCGGCTGAAGAACAACATCCCGGACGAGGGCCTGTCCATGGCCGTGGTGGTGCAGAAGATGGTCAATGCCAAGGTCTCAGGCGTCGCCATGACGCTGGATCCGGCCAACGGGGACCGCTCCAAGATCACCATTGACGCGTCCTACGGGGTCGGCGAAATGGTGGTCTCCGGGCAGGTCACGCCGGACAACATTGTGCTGGACAAGGTCACGCTGGTCTCGGTAGCGGAACACATCGGCGACAAGCATGCCGAACTGGTGCCGGATGCCTCAGCCCGCAGCCTGGTCGAGCGGGAAGTCGACGCCGAACGGCGCTCCCGCCTCTGCCTGACCGACGACGAGCTGAAAGCCGTCGCACAGATGGCCAAGCGGGCGGAGAAGCACTACAAGTGCCCGCAGGACATCGAGTGGGCACTGGACCACGACCTGCCCGTCGGCGAGAACCTGCTGCTGCTGCAGTCCCGCCCGGAAACAGTGCACTCCGCCAAGAAATCCGCATCCTCCGCGGTAGCGCCGGGGTCCGGCGGCTACGCCTCGGTGCTCGGTGCCGGCATCCCCTCGGCCAAGGCCTTGGACACGTCCGGAAACCCCGCGTCCGGAAACCCCGCCGGCACGTCAGGCTTCAGCCTGGGCAGCATCACCGCCTCGCTGATGAAAGCCTCCAGCTGACCGTTCCACTGCACCACCCGTTCCACCGTTTCCACTGCTTCACCTGCAAGGTTCCACCGTTCCACCGAACCCCACTGAAGGCTCAGAGCAGAGCCGCCACTGAAAGGACCGCCATGTCCATGAAGTCGTTCCCGAAGCCCTCCGAACTGCCGGTGCCCGCCGGCGCCGAGGGCTGGGAGAAGATCTACCCCTACTATCTGGTGTTCCAGGACAAGCTCAAGGAACAGGAAGACGCCAAGTTCTGGTTCTGCGACAGCCAGCACTGGCCCACCGTCTTCAAGCCGTTCGAGACGATCGGCGGTGAGTTCGCGGTCAAATGCCTGGGCCAGTACAACGCCCGGCACCTGATGATCCCGAACGCCAACGGCATCGAGTTCCGCGTGCATCTGGGCTACCTGTACATGTCCCCGATCCCGGTCCCGGAGGACCAGATCGCCGCCCGCGTCCCGGAGTTCGAGCAGCGGGTGGGCCACTACTTCCAGAACTGGGAGGAACTGCTCAAGCAGTGGCACGTGAAGGTCCGCGGCACCATTAACGAGATGGAGACCATCTCGTTCAAGAAGCTGCCGGACATGGTCCCGATGGACGACATCACCACCGGCAAGGCGATGGACGGCTCGGAGGTGCTGCTGGAGAACTACGACCGGCTGATCCAGCTGGCCTACCAGAACTGGCAGTACCACTTCGAGTTCCTGAACCTGGGCTACATCGCCTACCTGGACTTCTTCAACTTCTGCAAGGAAGTGTTCCCGAACATCCCGGACCAGTCGATCGCCACCATGGTCCAGGGCGTGGACATGGAGCTGTTCCGCCCGGACGACGAGCTCAAGCACTTGGCCAAGTTGGCGGTGGAGCTGGGCATCCAGTCCGCCTTCGCCAACACCGACGACGTCGAGGCCACCCTGGCCTCGGTCCGCGCCTCCGCGGTCGGCGAGCAGTGGATCGCCCGGTACGAGGAGGCCAAGGACCCATGGTTCAACTTCACCGTGGGCAACGGCTTCTACGGGCACGACAAGTACTGGAACGAGCACCAGGAAATCCCGCTGGGCTACATCGCCGACTACATCCGCCGGCTCGACGAAGGGCAGCAGATCATGCGCCCGGTCGCCGAGCTGGTGGCGGAGAAGGAGCGGATCGTGGAGGAATACCGCGAACTGCTCGAGGGCGAGGCCCAGGCGGTGTTCGACGCCAAGCGCCAGCTGGCCGCCACCGCCTACCCGTACGTGGAGAACCACAACTTTTACATTGAGCACTGGACCATGGGCGTGTTCTGGCGCAAGATCCGCGAGCTCTCCCGGATGATGCACGCCGAGGGCTTCTGGACCGAGCCGGAAGACCTGCTCTACCTGAACCGCAACGAGGTCCGCGACGCGCTCTTCGACCTGGTCACCGGCTGGGGCGTCGGCGCCGAACCGATCGGCCCCACCTACTGGCCGGAGGAAATCGAACGCCGCCGCGGAATTGTGAACGCGCTCAAGACCGCCCGGCCGGCGCCGGCGCTGAACACTCCGCCGGAAATCATCACCGAACCGTTCACCCGGATGCTCTGGGGCATCACCACTGAGCAGGTCCAGCAGTGGCTGGGCGCGGGCGAGGAAGTCGAAGGCGGCGGGCTGCGCGGCATGGCCGCGTCCCCGGGCGTGGTGGAAGGCTACGCACGGGTGGTCCACGATTCCGACCAGCTCGCGGAGGTGCAGCAGGGCGAGATCCTGGTCGCCACGGTGACGGCGCCGTCCTGGGGGCCGATCTTCGGCAAGATCAAGGCCACCGTCACGGACATCGGCGGCATGATGAGCCACGCCGCGATTGTCTGCCGCGAATACGGGCTGCCGGCGGTGACCGGCACCGGCTCGGCGTCCACCACCATCAAGACCGGCCAACTGTTGCGGGTGGACGGCACCAAGGGAACCGTGCAGATCCTGGACGACCAGGAACCCGCCGGAACCACCGTCGAAGGCCCCGGGGCGCACAGCCACAGCCACGTCTGAGCACCGGCGCCACTGAACAGGCGCTCCCAGTGCCGGGTCGGGCGAGCCCCTCCTCGGGGCCCCGGCCCGGCACCTCCCAACACGAAAGTTAGACCATGACACAGCCCCCACTGAACCCCGCAGCCACTCCCGACGGCGGGACCCCCACCGCGGCCTCCGGCACGCGGACGGTACTGATCACCGGCGCCGCCGGCGGACTCGGCCGGGCCTTCGCCCTGGGCTTCGCGTCCCGCGGCTACCGGGTGGCGGCGGCTGACACCAACCTGGCCGGCGCCGAGAAGACCGCGGCGCTGGTCCGCGAAGCCGGAGCGGAGGCCGAGGCCTTCGAAGCCGACGTCACCGACGTCGCCTCCACCGAGGCCCTCGCCCAAAGGTGCGCCGACTTCGGGCAGGGGAGCATCGACGTCGTGCTTAATAACGCCGCCATCTACGCCACGGTGACCCGCACCCCGTTCGAGGAGATCGACCCGGCCGAATGGGATCTGGTGATGAACGTGAACCTCAAGGGTCCCTGGCTGGTGACCCGCGCCGCGAGCCCGTACCTGCCCGACGGCGGCCGCGTCATCAACCTGTCCTCCGCCACCATCTACTCCGGCTCGGAGCAGTGGCTGCATTACGTAGCGTCCAAGGGCGGCGTGGTGGCGATGACCCGGGTGTTGGCCAAGGAGCTGGGCCGGCGCAACATCACCGTCAACGCGATCGCGCCGGGCTTTACCCTCACCGAGGCCAGCTACGGGCTGATGGAGAACGCCGAGAACTATGGCGTGGACCGCGGCGCGCTCAAGCGCGCCAGCCAGCCCGAGGACATTGTGGGCGCGGCGCTCTTCCTGGCCGGGCCGGACAGCTCCTACATCTCCGGTCAAACCATGGTGGTCGACGGCGGCCGCCAGTTCATCTAGGCACTGCAACCCGAAGGAGAACCCATGCCTACGGTTCATTTCACCGACGCTGAAGGCGCCGTCCGCGACGTCGAAGGCAATCCCGGCGACTCGGTCATGGAAACCGCGGTGCGCAACGGCGTGCCGGGGATCGTCGCCGAATGCGGCGGCTCGCTATCCTGCGCCACCTGCCACGTCTTCGTCCGCGAGGACACCCTTGACCAGCTTCCGGACATGGAAGAAATGGAAGACGAAATGCTCTACGGCACGGCCGTGGACCGCGAGGACAATTCGCGGCTGTCCTGCCAGCTCAAGCTCTGCGAGGGCCAGGACATTTACGTCACCACCCCGGAAACCCAGGTGTAGAACCATGGATACCACCACCACAACGACGGCGGTGCCCGCCGAGACGGCCGACGGCGCCGTTCGCACGGGGCTGCTGATCATCGGCGCCAGCCAGTCCGGGGTCCAGTTGGCCGTATCGCTGCGGGCGCTGGGCTTCGACGAGCACATCACGCTGCTGGGCGAGGAAGACCACCGGCCCTACCAGCGTCCGGCCCTGTCCAAGGAGTTCCTGCAGGGCACGGTGGAAAGCGAATCGCTGATCTTCCGGTCCAACCAGTACTGGGAAGACCACAACGTGACCCTGGTCAAGGGCGAACGGATCGAGCGGATCGACAAGGAGGCCGACGGCTCGGGCGTGGCCCACGCGGCGTCCGGCGCGGAGTTCCGGTTCCGCCGGCTGGCGCTGACCGTGGGTGCCCGGGCCCGCCGGCTGCAGGTGCCCGGAGCGGACCTGGACGGCGTGGTCTATCTGCGTAACGCCGACGACGCGCTGGCGCTCAAGGCTCAGCTGGACGGCGTCCAGGACGCCGTGGTGATCGGCGGCGGCTTCATCGGCTTGGAGGCGGCGTCCAGCCTGCACAAGATGGGCAAGAACGTCACCGTGCTGGAATACGGGCCGCGGCTGATCGGCCGGGCCGTGGGTGAAGAGACCAGCGAGTACTTCCTCACCGCACACCGCGGACGCGGCCTGGACATCCGGCTCAATGCCCGGATCCAGGAACTCGCCGCTGCCGACGCCGGCGGCCGGGTATCCGGCGTCGTGCTGGAGGACGGCACCGTGGTGCCCGCCCAGCTGGTGCTGGTGGGCATCGGCGTGGTGCCGAACACCGAACTGGCCGAACAGCTCGGCTTGGAGGTGGACAACGGCATTGTGGTGGACCGGCACGCGCTCGCCTCCGATGGAACCACGGTAGCGGTGGGCGACGTGGCGAACATGCCGAATCCGCTGCCGGGCTCGCCGGAGGGCGAACGGATCCGGTTGGAGAGCGTGAACAACGCGATTGAACACGCCAAGGTCGCCGCGTACTCGCTGATGGGCCGGCGCGAGGACTATGCGGGCATCCCCTGGTTCTGGTCCAATCAGGCGGACCTGAAACTGCAGATCGCCGGGCTCACGCTCGGCTACGACCAGACCGTGGTCCGCCGCGACGATGAGCGCGGCAAGTTCTCCGTGCTGTACTACCGCGGCGGGCAGATCATCGCCGCCGACTGCGTCAACGCGCCGCTGGACTTCATGGCGGTCAAGAACGCCCTGGCCAAGGGCCAGAACATCCCCGCCGACGCCGCAGCGGACCCCGCCGTCGTCCTCAAGACCATTGCGACGGACGGCTGAGAAGCCTGCCCGGCACCGCCGCACCCCTAGGAGACCCACCCATGAGCACCCCCGAGACGCAGACCCCGGAGGCCCGCGGCACGACCCCCGCGTGGGTCGGAGGCCAGGCCGACCCGGCCGACGACCCGCGCGCCGTGGCTTTTGCCGCCGCCCACCCGGTCCGGCCGCTGCCGGCCACCGGAACGATAGACGCCACCCCCATTTCCCTAACCCCCGCCGCCGTTGACGGACTGGACCCGCTCTGGCAGGCAGTGGTGCCGGAGACCCGCACCCGGGCCAACGACATCCACCTGCCGATTTCGCTGGCCTTTGCCGAGCGGCTGTGCCGGGCCTATCCGGAAGCCGACGCGGAAATGGTCCGGGTCGCCCTGGTGCTCCATGACACCGGCTGGGCGCACGTGGACGAGGAACGGATCCTCTCCGAAGGGTTCACCGGCGACTGGCGCAAGGCCGCCATCCGGTTCGAGCACGAGGCCGAGGGCTGCAAGGTGGCCCGCAGGGTGCTGCCCGGTCTGGGCTACTCTCCGGAGTTTATTGACCGTGTCTGCGAGATCATTGACGGCCACGACACCCGGCACGTGGCTTACTCGCTGGAGGACGCGCTGGTCCGTGACGCGGACCGGCTGTGGCGGTTCGACCATGCCGGCATTGCGGTGGCATCGTCCTGGTTCGGGATGTCGCCGGCCGTCTACACGGACCGGTTGGGCGAGGAGATCATCCCGGAGCTGATCACCGAGGCCGCCCTGGCGATGGGAACCGCAGACCTGGAACGGTCCAGGGCGCTGCTGAAGACGGGAGTCATCCGATGACCACCACACCGCACACCGCACCGACGGCAGCCGGGGGAGCCCCGGCGTCGTCCGCCGCGGCCGAAACGGCCGCCGTGCCAGCCACAGCCCCTGCGCTGGCCGCCCGCGAGGCCATGGACTTGCCCTACACCCATGTAGACGACGTGTTTGTTGACGGCGCCTGGGTTCCGGCCCGGGGGAGCGGCCGCAACCCGGTGACCGACCCGGCCACCGGACAGGTATGGGGATCGGTGCCGGACGGGACTGTCGAGGACGTCGACGCCGCGGTGGCCTCCGCCCGACGGGCCTTCGACGCCGGCCCGTGGCCCAAGCTGGCGCCCTCCGAGCGCGCGGCGTATCTGCTGCGGATCGCGGACGAGGTGGAAAAGCGGGCCGAGGCGTTGTCCCTGACCAATACCCGCGAGAACGGTTCCCCGGTCTCCGAATCCTCCGGGGCCGCGGCCAATGCGGCCAGCATCTTCCGCTACTTCGCCTCGCTCGCCGAATATCTGGAACGCGAGGACGTGCGCCCGTTCCCGCGCGGTGGCGGCGAGTCGGTGGTGCGCCGCGACCCGGTAGGGGTGTGCGGGCTGATTGCGCCCTGGAACTTTCCGATCAACCTGATGGTGATCAAGCTGGCGCCCGCGCTGCTGGCCGGCTGCACGGTGGTGATGAAGCCGGCGTCGCCCACGCCGCTGTCCTTCCGGTTGATCGTGGATGCCGTGGCCGCCGCGGGCGTCCCGGCCGGGGTGGTCAACCTGGTCACCGGGTCCGGGCGGCTGGGCGACATCTTGGTGAAGCACCCCGGCGTGGACAAGGTGGCCTTCACCGGATCCACCCCGGTGGGCCGCAAGATCGCGGCGGCGTGCGGGGAATTGCTGCGGCCGGTCACGCTGGAACTGGGCGGTAAGTCCAGCGCCGTGGTGCTCGAGGACGCCGACCTGGACGAAATGTCCAAGGTGCTGGTGCGCTCCTGCATGCGCAACACCGGACAGACCTGCTACATCTCCACCCGGATTCTGGCCCCGGCCCCGCTGTACGACCAGGTGGTGGACATGGTGACCGCGACCATCGCAGCCGGGGTACAGGGCGACCCGCTGGATCCGGCCACCGTTTTCGGACCGGCGGCCACCGAGTCGCAGTACCGGACCGTGCTGGATTACCTGGACTCGGCCACGTCCGAAGGCGCCCGCGCCACCACCGGCGGACGGGCGGCGCGGCTCGGCGGCGGGCTCGAAGGCGGCTACTTCGTGCAGCCCACGGTCTTCGCCGAAGTCACGCCCCAGATGCGGATTTCCCGCGAGGAGGTCTTCGGGCCGGTCATTTCCGTGTTGAAGTACACGGACGTGGACGACGCAGTGGCTCTGGCGAACAACACCGAGTTCGGCCTCGGCGGCATCGTGTTCGGCCGGGACCAGGACGCCGCGCTCGCGGTTGCCGACCGGATGGATACGGGCTCGGTGGGCCTCAACTTCTTCGCCTCCAACCACTCCGCCCCGTTCGGCGGCCGGCACGACTCCGGCCTGGGCACCGAGTACGGGATTGAAGGGCTCAACGCCTACCTCAGCTACAAGTCCATCCACCGCCGCTAGGCTTCATGCTCCAACACACCGGTGGTCTCCCACCCGGCCGCGAGCCCGGATTGTGCGCCGGGCCGTGAACCTGTTCTGCTGGTGGGGGAGGTTGATACATGAAGAAATGGCTGCTCCTCGCCGGGGCGATCGTGTGTGAGGTGGCGGCGTCGCTGTCGCTGAAGGCAGCATTGGACGCCCCGGCTCTGTATGTTGTGGTCGTCGTCGGTTACCTGACGTCGTTTGCCTTCCTCGCCGCCGTTCTGCGGGCGGGAGTGCCGGTCGGGGTGGCCTACGGGATCTGGGGTGCGCTGGGCGTTGCCCTGACGGCGGTCCTGGCCGCTGTCCTCTTCCACGAACCGCTCACTACCGTGATGCTGGCCGGCATGGCGCTGGCCGTCGCCGGAGTACTGCTGGTGCAATGGGGAGCGAGCCGGGCCGCGGCGCGTACCGCCGAGCAGGCCGCAACGTGATGGGATGGGTCTTCCTAGGCATCGCGATCCTGGTGGAGGTGGCCGCGACCCTCTCGCTGCGGGCCAGCATCGACGGGCACAAGGCATGGCTCGCGGCCGTGGCAGCCGGCTACTTTATTGCCTTTACCTGCCTGTCGCTGGCGCTGCGTGAAGGGCTGGGACTAGGGATGGCCTACGGCATCTGGACCGCCTGTGGGGTTGCCCTGACCGCACTGATCGGCAAGTTCATCTTCGACGAACCGCTGACCAAGATGATGGCTGCCGGCATCGTGCTCATCGGCGCCGGCGTGCTTCTGATCCAACTCGGTTCGCACTGACTCGCTCCGAACGGCAGCCGTGACGACGCTGACGGCTGCCGGGACCAGGCGGCGGCGACGCGGCTAGAGTTGAGGGATGCCCTCCTTCCGCGCCCAGTTGAACATCACCGGCCTGCGGCCCGGAAACCAACCGGAAGCGGTGATGGAGGCGGCGGTGGCGGCCGTTGGATCGGCGCACATCGTGGAGGCCAACCAGTTAGACGTGGTCGCCGGCGTCCCGCGGATCACCGTCCGGTTCACCGTTGACGCCAACCGCTACGCCGTCGAAAACCGCCAGGCGCTGCAAGCCGGGGCCAATATGCGGCATGCCGTTGAAGAAGTTGCCACCACGGCCAGGCTCGCAGTGCTGCGGCGCTCGCGCGGCAAATGGGGGCCCGTCGGCTGAGACCGTCCAGGGGGGCAACGTCCCCGCACGGACCCGGCCGTCACCCGCCGAACCCTTGACGTCGCCCTCAGGGACCCGGCCGTCCCCCGCAGGACCCGGCCGTCGCTTGCGGAACCCGGCCGTCCGCCGTCGTTGGTTGCTCTGCTTGGTCAGTCCAGCGGTTCACCGCGCCGCAGCGCGCGGCGTTCTGCGTGGCCCACCTGGAAATGGCGGGAGATGCCGCAGACCAGCACGAAGAACAGTCCGAAGCCGGCGGCCATCGCCACCGCAGGGGACTGCGGCTCGCCCAAAAAGCGGTCGTAGGCCAACCAGCCCAGCCCCCAGGATAGGGCCAGAACGGTAGAGATCCGGCCGCGGCCGGTCATCGCCAGCACCGCCCCGGCCAACGACACAAGGGCCACCGCGATGACGGCCCAGAGCTCGGCACCCCAACCTAACCAGTCGACTCCGCGGACGGTCAGCCAACTGCTGGCATTCAGGGCAGCAGCCAGCAGGACCCAGCCGGCGTAGAGTCCCAACGGCCCGTCCACCAGCAGCGCGTCCACCCGGTAGGGGGAGGGGTAGCGGGTCAGACCGTCGATGACCCAGATCAGTGCGGCCAGCAGCACCAGTATCAGGACCAGAGTCAGGCCGACGTTGCCCGCCTGGGCGGCCAGGATCCAGGCGGCGTTGAGTAGCATCGAGGCTGCCACCGCCCAACCGATGGTGCGCTGCCGCTGTGACGCGCGGTCGGCGGGCCACCACTGGAAGATGGTGTAGCCGAGCAGGCCCAGATAGATCACGCCCCAGATGCCGAAGGCCCGCGACTCCAGCGCCAGCAGGGTGAAATCGGGGGCAAAGGCGCCGGAAGCGGCGTCTTTGATTCCGGTCCCGCCCAGCAAGCCGGCGCCGTTCATTGCGGCCAACAGGCAGAGCAGCAGCGAGGCGGTCACTACGCATTGCCTGGCCAGATCCGTCGCCAGCACGGCACGGATGCTGCCGGCTAAGGGCTTCGCGGCTTTGGGCTGGACCAGGTCAGTTTCCGGTTTCACTCGGCTCCTAGATCGGGGACAGGGTTGGCGGCGGCCTCACGGACCGGGAGTGTCCCGGCCTCTCGGACCAGGAGCGCGCGGCGGCCGCTATAGCGTCGCCGGAAGCCGATCACCATGGCGATCACTGAGCCCACCACAATGCCCACGCCGGTGCCGATCAGGACGTTGACCCAAAACGGGAACACGGACACCCGCCCCGCGGCGAAGCCCAATCCGATCATCCACGTGGCCCACAGTGCGGAACCGGCGGCCGAGGCGAGCAGGAACGGCTTGAACGGCACATCCGCCAGCCCGGAGGCTGCCACTGCCGCCGTCCGGCCGCCCGGGATGAAGCGGGCCGCCACCACTGCAGCATACGTAGAGGATTCGCCGGCTTTGTTCAGCGCCAGGGTCACGGCCCGGTCGATCCTCCGGCCCCAGCTATAGCGATTGAGCCAGGTGTTGATGCCGCGCTGGAAGAGCAGGAACAGCAGCAGGTCGCCCAGCCAGCTGCCCAGCATCACGGCCAGGAACACCAGCGGCAGGATCAGTTCGCCGTTGGCCAGCAGGGTGCCGCCCCCGATCACCATGAATTCCGATGGAGAAGCCGGCACCGCGGCGTCGAGAATGACCAGCAGCAGCGTCATGGGATAGTACACCCATTGCAGCGGCCCCTCGGGAATCTCCATCCGCCCAATCTATCGGGAATTGCCACCCGGTGGCAGACTGGCAAACGTGGAGATCCGGATCCTCGAAGGCGACATCACCCACCGCCAGGTGGACGCCATAGTGAACGCCGCCAACTCCAGCCTGCTGGGCGGTGGCGGCGTGGACGGTGCCATCCACGCGGCGGCAGGCCCGCAACTGCTTGAAGCGTGCCGCCGACTGCGCGCCACCGAGTGGCCGGACGGTCTGCCGCCCGGCCAGGCGGCCGCCACCGAGGGGTACTTCTTGCCGGCCAAATGGGTGATCCACACGGTGGGACCCAATCGACGCGCCGGACAGACCGACCCGGAAGTGCTGGCCGGATGCTTCCGGGAATCGCTGCGGGTAGCCGACGAATTGCACGCCGAGACGCTGGCCTTCCCAGCGATCGGCGCCGGCGTGTACGGCTGGGATGCGGAGACGGTCGCCCGCCGCGGGATTGGCCAGGTCCTGAAGTACGACGGCGGTGTGCAGGTGGTCGAATTTGTGCTGTTCTCTGCCGGGCTGGCAGAGACCTTCCGCCGGGTGCACGCCGAATTGGACGCCTAGCCCCTTTCCCGAGGTCCGTAGTAGCGGCGCAGCCACAGGGCTAGACCGTCCAAACCCGGAAAGAGCACCCGCTCATTGACGTTGGCCTGGTCAAGGTGGTCGCGGATGCGCCACTTGAGCTTCGCCGGGATGATGACTTTCCGGTAGATCCCGGGGTGCTGGACCAGCCACTCGTCCAGCCCGGCCGATGAATTGGACATGGTGGAGAAGATCGCCGCCTGGTTAACAATCCGCTCGTCCAGCGACGGGGGTTCGAAGAACAACGGCACGCTGCGACCGTCTCCGTCAGTGAAGCGGTCAAACTCATCCAGAGTGTAGGCCTCGCGTGAGAGAACCTCGGTGGTAAACAGGCCGCCGCCCAGCGACTCGACTGCCGTCCGCAGCTCATCGGGCAACAGCCGGTGGGTGGCGGCGTAGTCGACGCACCAGACGGCACCGTCCTCGTCATACCCGGTGATGTCCCGGGTGGCGAAGTGCAAGGCCACGTAGGGTGAATGCGACCAGTCCAGCAGACGGGTCGGCAGACCGTGGTGCTGGGCAACGCTCAGCCAATTCCAATCCGAATCCCCGGGTGAGGTGTCCCGGTGGGCGTACTTGCGGAAGTTGCGCAGGATGTGCCGTTCCACAGTCGTTTCGGACTCCCCGCTCAGCCGCACCAACCCGGTGGTGAGCTTGCGGGCCGCCGAAGTATGTCCGCGGTAGGCAACAGCCGGCCGGAACTTTCCCTGGGAGGGCTGCCAGCGGCTTTCGGTGAGCGCGGCAATCAGGCCAAACAGATCGTCACCCTCCACGCTGACCACGGATTCCGTGTTGTCTTCCGCCGGCGACGGTTCGCTTCCGACCATCAGTTTCCGCCCATCAGGACGGTCCGCGGTCGATGGCTTGCTGTACCGCCGAAGCAATGCCGTCGCCGAACGGCTCCCCGTGGCCCGGCAGCACGATTCGTGCCTCCGTTTGCGCCAAGGCCTCGAGCGAATCGAGTGCTTGCCGGGTGTTCGCAGTGGCCGCGGCCGACACGATCTGCGGCCCGCGGGCACCGGTGTAGGGATCGAGCGTCACCAGCGCATCGCCGCTGATGACGGTGTCGCGCTCGGGGAAATGCAGCGCGCAATGGCCGGCAGTATGTCCGGGACTCGGCACCACCACCGGTGAGCCGGGCAGCGACGCCGCAGCCCCGCCGTCGAGCGGCCGCAGATCCGTGATTCCCTTGACCATGAGCGCACCGGCGGCGGTCATCCGGCCCAGGATGGGAACGCACCTTGGGTATTTGAGCGGGTAGACCAAACGGCTTTTTTCGTGTTTGTACCGGTACGGGTGGGCGGCGATGTAATAGTCGCCCGGGTGGCAGTACACCGGAACATCGAGGTCATGCTGCAGCCGGGCGGCGAAACCCAGATGATCGAAATGTGCGTGGGTCAGCACCAAGGCCGTGATGTCGCGGGGCGAACGGCCCAGTTCCCGGATAGCTGCCCCGGTCATCTTCCACATGGCCGGCAGCCCGGCGTCGACCAGCATGATCCCGTCGCCGTCCTCGACGATGTAGAGGTTCACATCGGCATGGGCGATGCGGTGGATGTTTTCGGCGACGTTGCGGTGAAACATATATGCCTTTCGGGATGAGAGCACCCCCGCGGCGCTGCCGGCCGTGGGGGTGAGTCGCGTGCTATTCCTTGCGCAGCTTGTCCTGGACCGCCCCGGCAGTCTTCTCAACCAGATTGGGAAGCTCCGTGGTCCCGTAGAAGCGTGCGTCCGGGTGGGTCGGCTTCGGCATCGGGGCGGTGGTGGTGGGGCCGTCGTGGTAGGTGAACCCGCCCTTGCCGTCCGGGGAAGCCCCGCTGGCCCAGGAACCTTGCGCCGCAGCGGCGCCGTCGGAGAAGTTCTGGTACTGGTAGGCCACGTCCCGGTTCTCCTTTGAGAGCGGGAAGTTGCTCGGCACCGGCAGTGTCTCGGCGCCCTCCTCCTGCAGTTCCCGTGCCGCGGCGATCCACTGGTTCTGGTGCATGGTGTCCCGGGCGAGCAGGAAGGAGAGCAGATCGCGCACGCCGTGGTCACCGGTCATGTGGTAGAGCCGCGCCACCTGCAGCCGGCCCTGCATTTCGGCATTGGCGTTGGAGGTGAAATCTGCCAGCAGGTTGCCGCTGGCGGTGACGTAGCTTCCGGACCAGGGGTTTCCGTTGCTGTCCACCGGACGGGCTCCCGCGCCGGCGACGATGGCTTGCTGGACGTCGCTCCCGCCCATCACGGCGGCGATCGTGGGATCGGACTGCACCGCCTCATCGGTGATACCGAGGGGGGCTTTCTCCAGTAGCTGCGCGATCATTTTGGCCAGCATTTCCACATGGCCGAACTCCTCCGCGGCGATGCCGTAAAGCAGGTCCTTGTACTTGCCGGGAATATGGATGTTCCAGGCTTGGAAGCTGTACTGCATGGCGACAGTAATTTCACCGTACTGGCCACCTAGCACCTCCTGCAGTTTTCGGGCGTAGACGGCGTCCGGCTGGTTCGGTTCGGCCTTGTACTGGAGCTCCTGTTTGTGGAAGAACATCTGCGGCGACCTCCGCGGTAAAATTGGCCCGCCGCGCTGCTGCCAACTCATCCGTCTGGGTTGGCCCACGTCCGGGCCGGGTGCATACCAAGTTAAGGGTCCTGTATTTCATAAGCAACCTTATGACTCTTGGATCTGCACCTTAGGAGGGCAAAAACCCAGGTTGGCCGGAGTTGCTCTGCGGCAAGGGTGGTTTTCCGGATGCCCCTTCGGCACAATGGCTGCACGTCCTTTCCGTCGATGAAAGGTGGCCACATGCTTCCGTCGAGGCTGGCCGCGGCGCACGGCGTGTTTAATTTGGTATTTGGTGCCTGGCCGCTGCTGCACTACCGCAGCTTTGAGGCGGTGACCGGCCCCAAGGCGGAGCCGTGGCTGGTCAAAGCCGTGGGCGGGCTGATGATCACCGCAGGGTATGCGCAGATCCGTGGCGCAAAAACTGACGACGGTATTGCCGCCGCACGCCGGATTGGCATGGGCTCCGCGGCCAGTTTTGCTGCCGTCGACATATTTACCGCTGGGCCGGGGCGAATCAGCAGGATCTACCTGCTTGATGCTGTTGTTGAGCTCGGCTGGCTGGCTGCTTGGGCGGCGTCTGCGCGCCTCAGTCGCGGGAGTCGCCGGCGTCGATCCTAGAGGTGCCGCCGCATCCGGCCATCTCGAAGCCGGGCCCGAATCGTCGACCAGACCTGCCCGCCCCTGGTGAAACATTTCTGCCTGGATGCACAGTTTGCTTAGGATTGGGAGCAGGCGCCGAAGGTCGCGCCTGATAGGCGACGTCGGGGAGCTGTTTTCGTATGCGTGTCGAGCCGCCTGGTTCGTCCGGCGCCGTGACCATTTTGTGCAACGTGCACTGTCGCTGGGATGCCGAGCGGTTCCTCACGCTGACCATTGTGGAATTGCTGCCCAATCGGATCATCGCGCGCTTCCGCGGTGAAGATCCACTGGTTCCCTGGCTGCTGGGCCGCTCGCAGATGACCGCGTTGGACGACAGCGGCCGCTCCTTCCCGCAGCTGTACGAGGTCACCGGAGACCGTGACCTGGAGGATATTGTCAGTGTCGTGTTCGAAGGAGCCCCTCAACCCGCCGCACGAACGCTGGCATTCCATGTTGAGGGTAGACGGGAACCGCTGGCCGTCGTCACCTTGCCACCGCTCGATGGCACTGGGGTGCCGGGTGCGACTTTGGAACTGGGCTGAGCCGCGACGGCAATGACAGAAAACTCTTAACTCCTAAGCAGCCTTATTGTATCGTTGTTCCTGTCAAGAGCCACATCTACCGGCGCCGAAAGGCCCAGGCTGCCCGACGGCGCCAGACGGGAAGATCGCCATGGCTGCTGCACGTAACGTCAAGACCCAGCTGACCGGCAGGACCCCGGTCCAGCGGGCGGCGCTTGTTTTTGGTGCCATTCTTGTTTTGGTGGCAATCCTGGGATTCATCCCGGGCGTAACCTCGAACTATGGTCAGATGGCATTCGCCGGCCATCATTCCGAAGCAATGCTGCTGGGTGTGTTCCAAGTGTCCATCCTGCACAACATCGTCCATCTGTTGTATGGCATCGCAGGTATCGTCTTGGCCCGAAGTGTCCCGACTGCCCGGAACTACTTCATCTGGGGCGGCGCGATCTATCTGGTCATCTGGCTGTACGGCCTGTTCATCGACCAGGAGAGCGCAGCCAACTTCGTGCCGGTGAACACGGCCGCCAACTGGCTCCATCTGGTTTTGGGCGTGGTCATGATTGCCCTGGGCCTGCTGCTTGTCCGCGGGCGGAATGCCAGAGCCTAACCCGGCATTCCTTGCCTCGAGGCGTCGCCTGCGTCCGTCACGCCGGCGACGCTTTGGCCTGCCCACTCGGACAAGTCCAGCCGGCTGCGGTATTCCACCGGTTCCCCGCTAATTGGGTCGGCGAAGGAGATCCCGCGGGCCAACAGCTGCAGCGGCCGCTCGAAGTCGTCGGGGGCCTGGTCCAGCAGCACCGGGTAGAAGGGGTCGTGCAGGATGCCGATGCCCAGCGAGGCCAGATGCACGCGCAACTGGTGGGTCTTTCCGGTATGCGGTTCCAGTTTGTAGCGGCCCATCCCTCCGCGCCGTTCCAGTAATTCGATCCACGTCTCAGTGTTGGGTTCGCCGTCGACCACCTGGGCCAGCAGGAAGGTGCGGGACTTGGTCATGCGGTTCCGCACGGTCTGCGGGAACCGAAGTTGCGGATCCACCGGCGCGATGGCCTCGTATTCCTTCTGCACCTGTCGCTTTTCGAAGAGCACCTGGTATTTGCCGCGGGTGGCGGGGTTGGTGGAGAAGAGCAGCACCCCGGCGGTGAGGCGGTCCAGCCGGTGCATGGGAATTAGGTCAGGGATATCCAGTTGGCGGCGCAGCCGGACCAGCGCCGACTCCTGGATGTACGTGCCGCCGGGGGTGGTGGGCAGGAAGTGGGGCTTGTCCACCACCAGGATGTTCTCGTCCTGGTGCAGGATATTGATCTCCACCGGCAGCCGCTTCTCGCGGGGCAAGCTGCGGTAATACCAAATGAAGGTGTGGGCATCCAGCGGAGTGGTCCGGCTGAGCACGGCACCGCCTTCGCCCACGATCTCGCCGCGGTCGAACCGGTCCATGATGCCGTCCGGGTCGACGTGGCCCCAGCGGTGCAGCATGTAGTCCATCGCCGTTTCCCACGGGCCCTCGCCGGGCAGGCGCAAGCGGGTGGCATTGACGCCGTCGCGCACCGGGAGCGGGGATTCCATCACCCATCAAGGGTACCGGTTGACCGCCACCCGGACCGGCGCTGTTCAGGGACAGCCGGTGATTTGATAGAGCTTCGCGTCGCCTTCGGAGTCCGCCAGTTTGAAACCGTTGGCCTCGGTCAGCTCCTGCAGGCCCGGTACCGAAGATTTTTCGCCGGGATGGACGGAGCGGTTGCCGAAGTCCAGCACGAACTGCACGTTTTGTGCCTTGACAGCCGCGCAGACCGCCGGATCGGACCGCATCTCGTCCAGCTTGTCCATGATGAGCTTGCCGTCCACGCTGGGGGACGTGGTTCCCGAGGGGACCAGTGCGCGACGCCCGGTATAGGCGTAGGAAAGCGAGGCTCCGGTCAGCGGATCGCCGACGATCACCGCATCTTCGGGGACCCGGTCCGGCAGCCGCTTGATCAGCGCGAGTTCATCGACGGTGAGCAACTGCGACTTGTCCGTAAACCGGTACTTGGCGGCGGCCTCGGAGATGCCGCGTTGCACCGCAAACAGCGGTACCACCGCGAGGCTGATGACCACCAGCACGCCGGTGCCGGCGGGGCGGATCCACGCGGGCTGCTTCTTCTCGCGGCGTGCCAGCGAGGCGCGGAAGAAGGAGCGCGCCGTCCCGGCCAGCGCGACGCCGCCGATGGACGCAATCAGCAGTCCGGCCACCGGAAGCATGGCGCTGATGCGGAAGAAATCGTTGTACCAGATGCCGGCCACCCACCAGCGCAGCCCGGGCATCGCCTGCCAGTTGCCGATCACGTACAGGGCGGCGCCCACGGCGTACATGCCCAGCGCAAAGCGGTTTTTGCGCAGATTGAAGACGACGGCGGCGCCCACGATGGTCAAGACGGTCGCCAGGATGGAGATGGGACGCTCGAGCGGCGAATGCAGCACTACCTCGCCCAGGGCCGCCGCGGCATTGCCCATGTTGTCCCAGTTGGTGCTGCTGCTGCGGGCAGGACGGAGGGTGATCCACAGCGCCACCAGGACCATCAGAAAGGCTCCGGTGCCTAGCCAGGCGCGCAGCCGCCGTCGTTGTTCTGTGGCACGCAGTGCCGGGTAGGCGGCCGCGACGACCGGCGGCACGGAGAGCGCCAGCAGCCCCATGATGGTGGCGGGATGGGACAGCGCCATCCCCGGCAGCAGCCCGATCAGCAGCAGCACGTTGCCTTCGGTGGAAACGCGGGTGTGCACGCCCAAGCGGAGCAGTTGGAACACCACGCCCAAGGCGGCCGGAAGCATGGCGATGGAGAGCATGAACGGATAGACCACGCCGAATTCCAGCAGCAAGTAGGGGAAGCTGCTGTAGGAGAGCGAGACCACCGCCGCGACCAGCAGCGGCATGGTGCGCTCGCCGGTGATGCGGCTGACCATGAATAGGCAGCCGGTGCTCCAGATGCCGGTGATCAGCACCAGATTGGTGATGTTGATGGCGGCCGCCGGCTGCAGACCGGCGGTGATCATCACCAGCGAGACGACGTCGTGCCAGCCCGCCGGGTAGAAAACGCCGCGGTCGGTAGTGCCCAGGTAGCCCAGGGTCAGGGAGGAGGCGTTGCCGGAGTCGGAAATGTAGCGCAGCGCGTTGAGATGGAAGATATTGTCGTGCGACTGCGCGATGTTATCCGGGGCACCGAAGATAAAGATCATCACTGCGGCCAGCGGCACGGCCGAGACCGCCCAGGCCAGCGCGACCGAGCGCCAGGGCGCCGGGACGTTCGGCGTCTCCGGATCCCGGTGCAGGCGGTGCCCGAAGCTGCGGCGGAGCAGCCAGAGGATGCCGGCGACCAGCACGGTGACGGCCAGCAGTTGGGGCCATTCCCATCGCAGGCCGATCAGGCGGCTTAGTTCGGCGGCCAGCACGATGGCAGTGACGCCAAACGGGCCGGCCAGTGCCACCAGGGACAGCCGGCGTAAACCGAGTACGGCGCCCCACAGCAGGCCGGGTCCGAAGACGAGGACGATGGCCGCCAGCACGGCCGGAATCGTCTGCAGCCAGCTCATGGGCCCCCTTCGTTTCTTGTCGTCACCATATTACGGTTCGTATTGCGCGGCCTACGCAGGGACAGCGCGGAAGGCCCATCACAGGCCGCGCGAGCGGGGCAATGTTGGACGGTGGGGTAGATCCACGAGCGGGGGAGTAGATCCTTGAGCGCAGGCAGATCCACGAGCTCGGGGGAAGGGACCTAAGGGTGCCGCCCACCGCAGTCAGGAAGCAAGCGGCTGGCAGTGCGGGCAGAAGTAGACGTCGCGCTGGTCGGCGTCGGTATTGCCTTGCAGGTCGTGGGCAATCGGCGTGCCGCAGCGTCCGCACGGCCGGCCGGCCCGCCCGTAGACCCAGAACGATTCGCGGCGGGCGGGCGACGCGGTGGTGCTGCGGCTGCCGCGATCTTTGTTGACCTCCAGCAGTTGCTTGGACTTCAACACCATGGCCGGGAGATCCGGCACTTGGCCCACCGGGGTGGACGGGTGCACGCGGGCAATGAAACAGACCTCGCAGCGGTAGACGTTGCCGATCCCGGCGAGATTGCGCTGGTCGAGCAGGGCCAGCCCGATCGGACGGTCGGGTTCCTGGCGCAGCCGCCGCAGGGCTTCGTCGGCGTCCCAGTCCGGCCCGAGCAGGTCCGGGCCCAGGTGCCCCACCAGCTTGTCCTCGTCGGCGCGCGGCACCACGTCCAGCGCGGCCAGCGCGAAGCCGACCGCCGTCGTCGTGCTGGTGGAAAGGATGAGGCGGGCCTGGAAGGCGGGTTTGCGCCAGCGCTCGCCGGGCTGGTAGACCTGCCAGCTGCCGTCCATGCCCAGGTGCGAGTGCACGGTCAGCGCGCCGATCCGCATCAGCAGGTGCTTGCCGCGGGAGTGGACTTCGTCCACGGTCTGCCCGGACAGGTCCAGCGTGGCGTAGCGCGGCACCCGGAAGTCGCTGCCGGTGAGCTCTTGCCCGGCCAGTGCCGTGTGCAAGCGCCGGGCGGCACGCCAGACGGTGTCTCCTTCAGGCACGGAACCTCAGTCCCCGCGGGGTGGAATAGAAGCCGGCATCCATCAGCGCACGGGCCAGCGGCGTGTCCAGGATGGGCCCGCCGTTGACCTTCTCGACGGCCATCTTGTCCGCGGCGCCGCGCCGGATCACCTGAACCAAGGCCCGGCCGCACATGGCCAGCAACTCCTCGTCCTCGGTGAAGGCCAGCAGCGTCTTGCCCCCGCGTTCGGAATACAGTGCCAGCTCGCCGTCCACCAACACCACCAGGGCGCCCGCCTTGCGCCCCGGCCGATGGCCGGACTCCTGCGCCGGCCACGCCAAGGCCGCACCGTAGGGATTGGCCGGATCGGTCGCGGCCAACGCCACGGCCGACGGCGGCTGCTCGCCCAGCTGCGCATCGCGGCTGAAGGAACGCAGCCGGTCAACCGTGGGGGAGACGGCAAACTGGGCCGCCCCCAGGTGTTCGATGAAGTAGCCGCGGCGGCAGCGGCCGGTCTCCTCCAGCTTGCCCAGCACCTTGTACATCAGGCCGAAGCCGCCGGGCACCGATTCGGCGGCAACCGAGCCCCGCGTGACCACGCCGTAGCGGTCCAGCAGCAGCTCGGCGGTGGCGTGTGCCCGCACCGTGGGATCGGCCTCCGGGGCCGGCAGCAGGGACCAGCGGCCGGCAGCGTTCGGCGGTGCGGTCCGGGGCCGACCTGCTCCGGATCCGGCCGCCCCGGTGCCCGGACGGAGGCCGGCACCGCTGAGTCCGTGCATGCGTCCGATCCGTCCCAGCCGTGCGGACCGGACCCGCGGCGGCGCGTTGCGCTGCCGGTGGGCCGTGGTGCCGCCGGCCAGCAGCGTGCGCACCGGGGCGAACGTGTCGTTGGTGATCCGGCCGGCCCAGAGCAGGTCCCACAGGGCGTTGACGACGGCGTCGTCCCCCGGCTGGGTGCCGCTGGCCGCCAGCACATCGGAGAGCTGCCGGAAGAAGTAGGCGCCGCCGTAGCCGCCGGCGCCGGAGAGCGCGCTCAGCAGTTCATACTGCAGCACGCTGGGCTCGAAATCGGACTGGGGATTCAGCGTCAACGGCGCGGTGTCGGCCAGATGCAGGCTGATCCAGCCGTCGTTGCCGGGCATCGAGCCCGCGCCGGCGATCAGGATTTCGCCGGTGGCGGTCAGCTCGTCCAGCATGGCCGGCGCGTAGTCGGACACGCGCGAGCCCAGGATGAGCGGTTCCCACGCCGACGCCGGGATGGGGACCCCGGAGAGTTGGTCCACCACCGTGACCACGCCGTCCAGTCCGCGCAGCTTGGCCCCGACGTTCTGCCAGGCCGGGAGGAACCGGCCGTATGTGGCAGGGTCCACCGGTTCGACTTCCCTGCGCAGGGCCGCCAGCGACCGGCGGCGGATCTTGCGCAGCACCTCGACGTCGCACCACTCGGTCTGGCGCTGGTCCGGCGTGCCGGTCGGCGCCCGGTCCCCGCCGACCGGGGCGCCGCCGTCGTCAGCATTTGGCGCGCCGCCGGGGCGGAATTCGCCTTCCACCACGCGGCCGTCCTTGAGCAGGCGCTGCAGTGCGGTATGCACGACGGCAGGGCCCAGCCCCAGCCGGCGGGCGCACTCGGAGGCGGTGAACGGCCCGTGGGTGCGGGCGTAGCGGCTGACCAGGTCGCCGAGTGGGTCGGCCACGGGCTCGATGAAAGCCAGCGGCACTCCCACCGGCAGCGGGACGCCGAGGGCATCGCGGAGCCGGGCGGCGTCTTCCACTGCGGCCCAGCGTTCGACGCCGGCGACGCCCACCTTCAGGGCTCGGTTGGCCCTGGCCAGTTCGGCCAGCAGGGGTTCAACATCGGTGGTCGATGGAGGCGCGACCACCGCTTCGCTATCGCCGGTGGTCGATGGAGGCGCGCCAGCGCCGAGTAGAGACCCGTCCACCGCGTCAGGAGACTGGACGCGGGCGGCGATCTCCGCCGTCGTGAGCGGTCCCAGTAGACGCAGCAAGTCAGCGATGCCTTCCGCGCCCTTGACCTTCCGGTCCTCGGTAAGCCGCTGCAGTTCCTGTTCGGTCTGGGCGATGATGCCCTCGTCGAGGAGTTCGCGCAGTTCGGCGCGGCCCAACAGGTCGTTGAGCAGGCCCGGGTCCAGGGAGAGCGCGGCGGCCCGGCGTTCGGCCAGCGGGGAATCGCCCTCGTAGAGGAAGCTCGCGACGTAGCCGAAGAGCAGCGAACGCGCGAACGGCGAGGGCTGCTGCGTGGTGGTCTCCACCAGGCGGAGCTCGCGGCGTTCAATGCCGGCGGCAATGTCCTTGAGCGCGGGCAGGTCGTAGACATCCTGCAGACACTCGCGCACCGTCTCCAGGATGATCGGAAACGTTGGATACTTGCGCGCCACATCCAGCAGCTGAGCCGAGCGCTGGCGCTGCTGCCAGAGCGGGCTGCGCTTCCCCGGGTTCTGCCGCGGCAGCAGCAGCGCACGGGCGGCGCATTCGCGGAAGCGCGAGGCGAAAAGCGCCGAACCGCCCACCTCCGCGGTGACAATCTGATCCAGTTCCTCGGGATCGAAGAGGAACAGCTCGGCACCGGGCGGCTCGTCCTCCATCATCGGCACGCGGAGCACAATGCCGTCATCGGCGGCCATCGCGGAGCCGTCCAGGCCGTAGCGCTGATGCAGCCGCGCGCCGACGGCCAGCGCCCACGGTGCGTGGACCGGCATGCCGAACGGGCTGTGCAGCACCACCCGCCAGTCGCCGAGCTCGTCGTGGAACCGCTCCACTACCAGCGTGCGGTCGTTGGGCACGTCGTTGGTAGCCTGCTGCTGTTCGGTTAGATAGGCCAGCAGGTTCCCCGCGGCCCATTCGTCCAGCCCGGCGCCGGCCAGCCGCTCGCGCGCCGGTTCCTCCGCGGTGACGGACAGTTCCCGGACAAAGCGGCCCAGCGCCCGCCCGAGTTCCACCGGCCGGCCCAGCGAGTCACCCTTCCAGAACGGCAGCTTGCCCGGCTGCCCGAAGGCCGGCGAGACCAGCACCCGGTCGTAGGTGATGTCCTCGATCCGCCAGCTGGTGGCGCCCAACG
This sequence comes from Actinomycetota bacterium, assembly GCA_051751385.1. Taxonomy (GTDB): domain Bacteria; phylum Actinomycetota; class Actinomycetes; order Actinomycetales; family Micrococcaceae; genus Crystallibacter. The sequence continues at coordinate 73,805 of JBNJKW010000007.1, forward strand.
CGAAGACGTCGCCCACCCGGGACTCGTAGACCATCTCCTCGTCCAGCTCGCCGACCCGCCGGCCGCCGCGGTTCTTCTCGTCCTCGGAGCCCACCAGGTAGACGCCGAACAGCCCGCGGTCCGGAATGGTTCCGCCGGAAGTCACCGCCAGCCGCTGCGCGCCCGGGCGGCCGGTGATGGTCCCGGCCAGCCGGTCCCAGACAATGCGCGGCCGCAGTTCGGCGAACTCGTCGCTGGGGTAGCGCCCGGCCAGCAGGTCCAGCGTGGCCTCGTAGGCGGAGCGCGGCAGCGTGGCGAAGGGCGCGGATTTGCGCACGACGTCGAACCATTCCTCCACATCGACGGCACCGAGCGCGGTGGCCGCCACGGTCTGCTGGGCGAGGATGTCCAGCGGGTTGGCGGGGATGAACAGCGGCTCGATCCGACCGGCGAGCATCCGCTCCACCGTGACGGTGGTGTTGACCAGGTCCTGCCGATGTTTGGGGAACAGTACGCCCTGGGAGGTTTCGCCGACCTGGTGCCCGGCTCGGCCCACCCGCTGCAGGCCGCTCGCGACCGACTGGGGGGATTCCACCTGCACCACCAGGTCCACGGCGCCCATGTCGATACCCAGTTCCAGGCTAGAGGTAGCCACCACGCAGCGCAGCCGGCCGGACTTGAGGTCATCTTCGATCTCGGCGCGGGCCTCCTTGCTGACCGAGCCGTGATGGGCGCGGGCCAGTACCGTGTCCGCGCCGGACATCGACCCGGCCTGCGCCATGATCTGCGCCGGCGGCTTGGTCAGGATTCCGGCAGCACCCGAATCGGCGCCAGCACCGAGGCCTGCACCGGCACCCGAACCGGCACCCGAATCGGCGCCGGCACCGGGTGCAGCGTCCCAGACATCGTCGCTGGCCAGGGTCAGGGCCTGACGTTCGGCCCAGATTTCGTTGAATCGCGCCGTGAGCCGTTCGGCCAGCCGGCGGGAGTTGGCGAAGACGATGGTGGACTGGTTCTCGGCGATCAGGTCAACGATCTTCTCTTCGACATGCGGCCAGATGGACGCAGGCTGCGCGCCCGGGCCCAGTTCTTCCTGGCTGGGCGAGGCCAGCGCCGTCATGTCCTCCACCGGGACGGTTACCGTGAGGTCCCACGACTTCTTGGCGGGCGGGGCGACAATCTCCACCGGCGCGTTGCCGCCCAGGAAGCGGGCCACGGTATCCAGCGGCTCCACCGTGGCGGAGAGGCCGATCCGCTGGGCCGGCCGCGTCGACACCGCGTCCAGCCGTTCCAGCGTGAGGGCCAGGTGTGCGCCGCGTTTGGTCCCGGCCACGGCATGTACTTCGTCGATGATCACCGTGTCCACCGAGGCAAGGGTCTCCCGTGCCTTGGACGTCAGCATCAGGAACAGCGATTCCGGGGTGGTGATCAGGATGTCCGGCGGATGCGTGAGCAGCCGGCGGCGCTCGTTGGCCGGGGTGTCGCCGGATCGCACGCCCACGGTGATGGACGGGGCGGGCAAGTCGAGCCGTTTGGCGGTCTGGGTGATGCCGATCAGCGGCGCGCGCAGGTTCCGTTCCACGTCCACGCCCAGCGCCTTCAGCGGGGAAATGTAGAGCACGCGGGTGCCGCGGGGTTCCTGCCGGCCCCGTCCCCGCTTCGGCGCCGGCTCCGGGACATCCAGCGGAAGCGCCGGTTCGGCCTCCGCGGTGGAGATGAAGGTGTCCAGCGCCCAGAGGAAGGCCGCCAGCGTCTTGCCGGAACCGGTCGGCGCCACCACCAAGGCGTGGGAACCGGCGGAGATGGCGTTCCAGGCGCCGGTCTGCGCGTCGGTGGGCGCGCTGAACGCGCCGGCGAACCACTCGCGGGTGGCCGGGCTGAAGCGTTCGAGCACAGAGGTCGTCATACCGATGGTTTGAGCTTAACGCCCGGCGCCGACGGCGTGCAGTTCCGCGTCGGCGGAATCGGCGGTTACGGGGCCTGGAACGTGCCCACCGTCATCAGCACCACCGAATCATCCGAACAGCCGACGGTCTCCTGCTCGGCGATCAGCGAATCCTTGCGGTTCGGCGGGTAGACCTTAACGCCCGCCACGTCTGTGAGCCCGCATTCTTCACCGTAGTTCTGCGCGTTCGTCTGGCGCAGCTGGGCCGCGGCGGTGCCACCCGGTGCCACCGTGAGGGTGACCGTTTTGGCGTCCGGGTCCCGGTCGGCCGCGGCTCCCACTTGCTTGCCCTTGGCATCGACGTAGGAGACACCCGGGTAGCCGGCCAACGTGCAGGACTTGTCGCCCGTGTTGGTGAGCACCAGCGTGCGGTAGACGCTGCCGGCGGCGCCGCCGCCGGGTTCGGTTTCGATGGCGGCGGACAGCTGGCCGGCGCTGCAGGAACCGTCGGCGACGCTGCTGCCGGCCTCCGGCGATGCGGAGGCGCTTTCGCTTCCCGTGGCGCTTTCGGTTTCCGGCGCCGGCGCCGGTTCCGGTGCCGAGGACGACGGCGGTGCGCTGCCCGCTGGGCCGGCGGATGCCGGCGAGGTGCCCGCTCCCTGCCCCGATTGGCCGCAGCCGGTCAGCAGCAAGGCGGAGCCAACGAAGAGGGCCGCGGCGGCCGGCCTCAGCCGGAAACGATTCATCATGCTCACATTAAACACCTCCGGCCGGTGGTCTGTCCGTAGCGGACATCCCACCGGCGGGAGGCGGCCCTGCATCTGGAAGGATCAGCCCTTCTTGCGCGTCCGGGCCAGCGCTGTGACGCCGGCCGCCAGCCCCAGCACGCCGGCCGCCAGCCCCAGCACGCCGGCACCGAGCCCGGCCCAGCCGGCCACCGCCGCCGCCCCGGTGCCCGATGTCCCGGTGCCCGACGCATCGGCGGCCTGCGCGCCGTCGGATGCACCGCCGTCGTGCCCTCCATGGCCGTCAGTGGAGGCTTCGCCGATCACGAACGAGGGAGCCGGGGACTCCAGTTCATGCGGGTCCTGGCCCTCCGCCGGGATTTCGGCCCAGTTGATCTCGCCCTTCTCGCAGGTCTGCAGGACGGGGAAGGCCAGGGTCTGGCCGGCGGACTCGGGCAGCAGCACCTGTAGCTGCAGCGTGTCGCGCAGCCCGTCGGCCACCGGTTCCTTGGCGGTGAAGACAACCTGGCTGACCCGCTCGGTCACGGTGGCTCCGCTGGCCAGGGTCTTCGGCGCGTCGAAGGTTTCGCTGACCTTCTCCACCTCCCAGCCGGGGTGCACGGCGGGCGTGGCGTCGACCAGCTGGTCCGGCAGCGAGATGGCGATCTTGCTGGTCGGCGAGCCCTCGCAGCCGTGGGCGAAGGCGAAGGTCAGCACCGAGCTGCCGCCGGCGGCGTTGTCCTCCGGGGTGACATTGACATGCGCGGAGGCTGCCCCGGCGCCGACGGCCAGCAGGCCGGCAGTGGCTCCGGCGGCGAGGACGGCGCGGAGGGTAGTGCGATGGATGGTTTTCACAAGGGTGCCTTTCAGGAGGCGCTGGGCAGGCTGCGGCCACAGCACCGGAAGAAGTGGGAATTCACCGGGCGTCAGCCCGGAAGCGGGGCATTCACCGGCACCGGTGGTCCGCGCCGCGGCACGAGCGTGACCAGATAGGCGGTGTGCAGGGGCAACGGGCCCTGGTCCGCGAGCGGCAAGGACGCGGCGATAGGGGCCGCGGGGACGGCGGGCAGCTGGACCAGCGGACGCAGCCAGGCGGCCAGCACCCACAGCGCGGCCTCGCCGCGGGCCAGCATCAGCGCGGTCAGGGCGGTTGCCAGCAAGTGTGCGGCGAGCATGCCCGGCGAATTTCCGGTGTGTGAGGCGGCCACACAGTCCAGCGCGACTGCCGCATGCCCGGCATGCCCCGCGTGGCCGGTGTGTTCGGCCACCGGGGACGGCGCGCACTGGACCGTTCCGAACAGTTCAAAGGCCTGATGCAGCGCCAACTGTCCGCCGGCCAGTACCGCAAGGATGGTTGCCGGCGCCAGCCTCCGCCCGGCCAGGATCATCACCGGCAGCCAGGTGAGGGCGCCCAGTGCCAGTACGACGGTGGGGGCCGGCAGGGTGCCGCCGGCGGCGGTATGTGCTCCGGCGGCGAGGCAGAGCACGGCGGCGGCCACGACGGCCGACCGGCCGAAACGCAGGGCGTTACCCATGCTCATTCATGGTGGTACGGCCGTCCGCCGGCAATCTCCTGGGCGCGGTAGAGCTGCTCCATGACGATCAACCGGACCAGTTGGTGCGGAAAGACCAGTTTGGACAGGGACCAGACAAAGTCTGCGCGGCGGTGGATCGAGTCGTCCACGCCGTACGCGCCGCCGATGATCAGTGTGACGTTGCGGGAGCTGTCCAGCGGCTGCTGCAAGGTGCGCGCCAGCGTGGGGGAGTCGATGTTCTTGCCGCGCTCGTCCAACAGGATCACGAAGTCGTTCGCGTGCTTGCCGGCGATCTTGGCCAACAGGGTTTCGGACTCTTCGCGGCGTGCGGCGTCATGCTCCCGGGAGGAATGCGGAATGGGCTGCCAGGTGACGTCGAACGGCTTCTTCATCCGCTTTTCGTAGCGGTCTATTCCCTCCGCCACCCACGACTCGTGCTTGCGTCCGATGGTGAGGATGCGCAGGCTCATCCGGCGGCTGCCGGGAACTTGCGGACGGTCAGGATTTGCGCCGCGCGGCCCACCGGGCCCTGTTCATCGAAGAGTTCGGTGTCGGTCATGCCGACACCGCCGGCGCCGAAGGTGACCCGGGTGTCCAGGCCCGTCCATTCGCCGTGCGGTTGGCGGAACAAGTGGATGGTCAGGTCCAGGTTGGGGAACATGTACTCGCGCGGGTCCTGCCGCACGGCCACGCCGTTCGCGGTGTCCACGATGCTGACGAAGCGGGCCAGCGGCTGGATGTCCTCGTCCAGGACCAGCGGGTGCAGCGGACGCGCCCACACCGTGCGGTTGCCGGGCCCGCGGTCAGCGACGGTGCGGAACTCGGTGGCGCGGATGAAGCCGCCGTCCCAGACGCTCTGCATCGGCGCCGGCGGGCAGTCCTCCGGCCGCGGCAGGCCCGGATGTGCGGGACCCGCGACCCCGGCGGTGTCACCGGCCAGCAGCCGCCAGGCCTGGGCGCGGATGGCGGTGCGGCCCCGGGCCGTGAAAGTGGCCTCGAGCAGTTCGATGGTCCGGCCCGGGCGAAGCACCCGGGTCTGTATCTCGAACTCGCCGCCGTGGATGATGCCCAGGATCTCGAAGGTGATCCGGCTCATCACCATCTCCGCGCGGGGATGGTTGCGCAGGAGTTCGTGCACCATCAGGCCGGAAGCCGGGGCCATGTGCTGTTCGTGGTCGTTCCACGCACCCTGGGAATGCAGCGTGGAATGGAAGCGGCCGCCGTCCAGACGGACGTAGTACGCGTCCGGGACCGCACTTCCGTCGATACCCAGGTGCTCGACGGCGGCTGTGGCAGTGGAATCGACCATGCCACCACTCTAACTAAATCCGAACCGACCCATGGGCGTCCGGACTCTGCGGCCCTAGCGCTGATCCTTCGGGCGGGGATCGGCCGGGGTAGCCGGTGCAGTAGGTTCGGCCGGGGCCGCCCAGTCCAGGATGCTCGGCGGCTGGATCGCAGCTTCACAGTCCACGGGCTCAGGCTCTGCGGGCGGCTCCGGCGGGTCTTCGTCCTCTTCTTCCGCCTCGTCCACGGCGTCCTGATAGTCCCGCTCCGCTTGGCGGTAGTCCTGCTCTGCTTCACGGTTGTCTGCTTCGCATTCAGCCAGGGCATCGCGATAATCGGCCCGGGCGTTGTCCTGCCGGGTGAAGAAAGTCGAGCGTTCCGCCAGCGCCTGCTCGTAGACGGCATACTCGCTCCAGTAGTCGTCCCACTGCGCCGCGATCTTGTCCCAGGCCTTGTTCACCTTCGCCACGGCGGCGGCATAGTCCTTGTACTCCTGTACCTCCGTCCGGTATTCGTCGTAGGCGGCCCAATAGTCCAGCACGCTCTGCTGCCATTTCCCGACGCCGGCGGCCAGTTTCTCCTCCGCTGCACCAATACGTTCCCGATTGGCGGCCGCAGCGTCCTCGGCATCGAAAGGCACCGGGGCCATGCCGGTGAAACTCCAGCCGCAGCCCGGACCGGTGGGGTCATCGGCCAGCACCCTGACCTTGGCCGAGGTAGCGGGTTCGTCCTCCGGAGTCTTGGGCGGCTTGGGCACCTCCCGGGCCTTGGGCATCAGCGGCCAGACGGGATAGCTCGGCTTAGCCGCCGGGGTGGCAGCCTTGACCTTCAGCGTGGGAGCCGGCATCGGCAGGGCGCGGTCAACGGCGTCGGACGGTGCCTGCGGGGGTGAAACAGTGCGGATAGCCACCATGCTGGTGCGCGTGAACGGCTTGTAGCCGTCCGTCGACCAGGGGGAGCGGGCGGCGTCGCCGGCGTCGGACTTCTGGTCGGCGCAGACGCCTTCCAGCGTGACAGCCAGTTTCTTGTCGAGTTGCTTAGCCAGCTTCCGCAGCCGTGCGTCTGCCTTGCCCACCACAAAGGTCAGCACGTCCCCGCGCCGGAAAGTCACCACCTGCATGGTGCGGCCGCTCTTGGCGGTGTAGTCCCGGTGCGCCTGGACACCGGGAGTGTCCAGATCCTCGCCGTAGACGTCGACCGATCTCCCGGCACAGTCGGACGCGTTGTCCAGCAGATTGTCCATTGCTTCGGCGCCAAGGCCGGCGGTGTAGGCAGCGCTGACCACCTGCACGCTCACTTTGCCCACCTCGAACGAGCGCGCGAGCGCCACAGACGGCGCCGCTCCGATGTCGCACGAATACGGCACCGGCAGCGCCACTCCGGGCTGCAGCGGGCCAGCCGGCTTCCATTGTGCGGGCGGTTCCTCCAGCAGCGCGGTTAACGAGGTTGACGCCGGGCTGTCCGCGAGCACGGCGCTGATCGCCACCGGTGATGCGGCCTCGGCCACCGCCGGCGCCGGTTCGCGGGTAAGGACCATGGGCATGCCGGACAGCTGGAGTGCCACCAGCCCGGAGGCGGTGACGGAAGCCAGGCAGAGCGCGCCGGCGGCCAGGGCAACAGCCGGGTGCTTCTCGAAGATGGACATCGGAACTCCTACGGCTGTCCGGGGACCGTGATGGCGGTGTTGCTGCCGGCACTGAGCGTGATGGTCACTTGCTGCCGGAAGGCCAGGCTGCTGCCCGGCGGGGCCGACTGTTTGGTCACCACGTCTTTGCCGATTCGCGGATCCGGTTTGGCCGTCTTTTGTTTGATCACGGGCACCAGGTTGTTGCGCAGCAGCACCGTGATGGCCTCGTTGACACCCAGCCCGCGGAGATCGGGCATTGACCGGGACACGGCCACGCTGCTGGTCAGCGGATCGGCCTCCGGCATCGGCTCGGCCGGCAGGCCCTTATGAAGGCCCTCCATGGTGTCCTTCCATACCGGGCCGGCCAGCTCGGAGCCGGTGAGGTCATGGAAGGTTTTGCCGTAGGCTTTCACCTTCTTCAGCGGGAACTGCGCGCCGCCGCGCGGGTCGCCCAGCCACACCGCCGTCGCATACTGCGGAGTGACTCCCACAATCCAGTTGGCGGCGAAGTCGTTGGTGGTACCGGTCTTGGCGCCGGCCTTGCGCCCCTTCGGCATGCCCAGGACGCCCAGCGTGCCGGCGGGGTTGAACGGCTCCTTGAGCGCGTCGGCTACCGTGGCCGCCACCGAGGGGTCGATGGCCTGGTGGCAGCCGGCCTCGGGCACCGGGATCTTCTCCCCGGTGTCGCTGCGGATGCCTTCGGTAATGGTGACCGGCCGGCAGAGCACCCCGCCGCTGACGAACGTGGAGTAGGCATTGGCCATCTCCAGCGGCGAAATCTCGTACGCCCCCAGTGCCAGCGACGCCTCCTTGCCGTGCAGTTTCTTGGTGGGGATGGTGGTGATGCCCAGCTTCTCGGCAAGCTCGGCGACTTCCTTCACGCCTGTACGCTCGATCAGCCGCACGAAGTAGACATTCACCGACGCGCGAACGGCCTGGTAGGCATCGATGTTGCCGTAGTTCTTGTTGCCGTAGTTGTGGAAACCGCCCGGCGGGTTGTCCAAGCCGGAGTAGTAGGGGCCGTTGGCCAGCAGCTTCATCCGCGGCGAGATCCCCTGGGACAGCGCCGTGGCCAGGACAAGCGGCTTCATCGCCGAACCCACCTGGAAGGGGCTGTCGGCGAAGACCACTTCGGTCTTGCCCTTGCCCTCGCCCCACGCGCGGTTCTGCACCACTGCGGCAATGTGCCCGGTGCCGGGTTCGACGACGGCGGTGCCCAGCGCCACTCGGTTCTTGTTGCCCATCGCTTTGCTCACCGCTTTCTGCGCCGCGGCCATCGCCTTGCGGTCCATCGCCGTGGTCAGGGTCATGCCGCCGCGGGAGAGCCGGTCCGCGCGTTCTTCCTGGGTCCTGCCGAAAGCCGGATCGGAGAGGATTTCGTCCCGGACCAGGTCGCAGTAGAACGGGTAATCGGAGTCGGCGCAGCCGGACGGCACGGAGCCCGGGTCTAGGCCCAGCCCGCTCTGCCGTGCCGCCGCGGCTTCGTCCGGGGTGATCGCCCCGTGCCGCTGCAGCACGTTCAGCACGGTGTTGCGCCGGTTAAGCGCGCGGTCCGGGTATTTCATCGGATCGTAGTAGACCGGCCCCTTGAGCAGGCCGACGAGCAGTGCCGACTGCGGCAGGTTGAGCTTGTCCGCCGTCGTGTTGAAGTAGATCCGGGCCGCCGCCTGGACTCCGTACGCGCGATGGCCAAAGTAGACGGCGTTGACGTACATGTTCAGGATCTGGTCCTTGTTGAGCCGTTGTTCCAGTCGGACGGCGTACTTGGCCTCGCGGATTTTGGCGTTGTAGGTTTCGCCCACGGCTACCGACTGCTCGGTTTCGTCCCGCGCGTTGTTGACCAGGATGTTCTGCACCAACTGCTGGGTGATGGTGGAGCCGCCTTGGCGCTCGCCGCCCACGGAGTTGGTGACCATGGCGCGGGTGACCCCCATCGGGTCCACGCCATGGTGCTCGTAGAACCGGGAATCCTCGGTGGACAGCAGGGTGTCCCGGAACGTCTCCGAGACGTGGTCCAGGTCCACATCGATCCGGTTCTCACTGTAGAAGCGGGCGAACTCCTTGCCGTCCTTATCCAGCAGGACCGTGTGCTGCGGCAAAGCGGTGTCCAACGGCAATTCGGCCGGCAGTTCCTCCCACAAATCGAGGACGGAATCAGTCGCTGCCGAGAAGGCGATCGCCCCCGGCGCGACCAGCGAGCCGGCGCTGAGTGCCACCACGGCAACTGCCCCGGCCCAGCCGGCGAAACGCGCGGCGGTGCCGTGTCGGTGCTCCGGTTGGGAAGCAGGCGACATCAGGTCGTCGAGCCCCAGCGTGTCCTTCCGGCGGCGCCACCACGGTTTCAGTTTGCTGCGCAGGTGAGCGGCGCCCCGGTCAGGCCTTGCCGGTGCTTGCCCGGCAGCCGCTGTCCCTGCATCCCGGTTGGCGTCGTCGCCCTCCGGATCGGCCATTGTTTCGTCCACCTGCGGTCCTCCGTCCCCCTAAGCAGGCCCCGGACGTCCCCCAACGCCACCGTTCCCAACCTGCCGACGAATTACCTCGAGGAAGCTGTTTGGTTTACGCCGCCGCTCCCGGAGAGGTGGTCTTAGCGTACGGCTTAACGGCCGTGCCGCAACCCCTTTTTCGGGCGCTTTGCGATCGCTGCAGAAATGTGACGCGGGTTACCTTTTGTGACCGATGTGAAAGGTCAGATGTGGCCCGAAAACGTTGACAGGACCGCTGCCTGGCACTAAGGCAGCGGCTCTGTGGGCGCGGGTGGGGTGTGCGCTAGCGGCGTTCTGCCGGGCGAAGCGATCGGGCCTCGCGGTAGGCCTTAATGGTGGCCAGCTGGTCCCACACGGTCACCGCCCAGATCAGTACGACGGCGGCGCCCCGGTACCAGCCCGGCTCAGCTCCGGTGCCCGTGAAGAGCGCCGGGTCGAGCACGTCCTGGCTCAGGAAAGCGATGGTCAGGAAGCCGGCGAAGGCAACGTCAGCCACGATCATCGTGGCGAGCATCGCCGTCGACCATCTGCCGGAGACCAACCGCCAGGTTTCGATCAGCGCGAACACCAGCAGGAAGCCGAGGTAGGCCGGAATCCACCCCTCCCACAGGACCGGGTTCAGGAATCCGCCGCCGTCGTTGAGGTGGCCCGCGTAGAAGAAGGAGGTCGGCAGGAAGGGCAGCAGTGCCATCACGGCAAGGATCACCAGCGAGGCGATCGGCTCCGGACGGGCGATCTCCCGGACCGGCCGCTCCCGGACCAGGTCATCAACGCTCCATCCGGAGCGGGTGGCCGGTGCTGCCAGTTGGGCCTTGTCCTTCTCCGGCAGAATGCGTTCGGCCAGCGCCAGCAGCACGGTGATAACGGCAATGGCAATCAGGACCGCCAGGACGCCGTTGCCGACCATTGCGCCGATCATGCCGCCGACCGCCGGCTCCGGGGTGGCCAGGACGTAGACCAGGGCGTTCACGGCCAGAGCCGAGGCCGCCACGATCGGCAGCAGCCACGCCATCAGCCCTGGCGGCTGGCGGGGCATCCTGCGCGACTGTGCCCGCTAGACCCGTTGATGAACGGATACAGACCCTTCGGCCGTGACTTCAACGGGTCCTCCGACCCCCTGAAGGTAGACCAGGAACACCTCTCCGTCCTCGCTCCGGCGGAAAGCAGCCAGCGCGCCCACGTACTCGTCCCCGTTGGCGGTAGTTACCGAAACGACCCGGCCAATAGCGGTCGGCTTCAACGTCGTCGCTGGATTGGCCACTGTGTTACCTCCTGAACCCGCGGATTTTTATGGACCAAGGCTACGCCCGTTGCAGCGGGTGGAATCAGCCTGGTGGCGAGAGTTCCAACTCGGCGGTCCGCGGCTCGCTCCGCCGGAGGGTCTGCGTCCGGTGTGACCAATCAGATAGCGGTCAGGCTGGACAGCACCGACTAGGCCAGTGTTTGAATTAAAAGGAACTATTCCACGCCAGCACGGAACGGCGGGGGCTGAGTCGATTTTGGGGAGCCGACCCGCGGGCCGGGCATCCTGGCTGATCCCAGGGCTATCACGACCTTTCCTTGGCCTTCGCGCGCCAGGAGCACCTCCATGGACTCGATGTACTACTACGACAACTACGCCCATACCCATACACTGCCCGCCGTGGTCCGGGTCTTCCCCGACGTCGCGCCCACTCCGCCGACTCCCGCCCCGCGCAGGTGGAACCATCCGGTCGGACTCCTGCTCACCGCGATGGCCTGCGCGGTCGCGCTCACCTTTATCCCGGCCCTTCCGCCCCTGTCAGGGGTGGTCATCGGACTTTTCGGTTTCGTCATTGCTGTCTTGAGCGTGGTCAGCCGGTGGTGGTGGTGGGCCGACAGCCGGGAACGTGCCGTTGCCGAGGGTGTGTGGGTAGCCCGCCAGTCCGGCTACCGGGCAGACGCGGACGGCGACCACCTGCGGTGGCTCGATCAGGACGGCAAGGTCAAGCGCGCGACGGTTGTCCTTGGCGACCGCGGCTGGAACCTGATGCTTTGCAATCTGGCTGCCGACCGCACCCACCGTGGCTGACCGGCCGCTCTAGATCCCGGACCCGCCGTCCCCGCTCCTATCGCGAGGCTTTGAGAAACCGCGAGGAAATACAGACGCCTTAGCCCCTCAGGTATAAGATGCCCCTAGAGAACCGAAGCGGGGCGGATCGCCCGTCGCAGGCGCGAGAATGACCAGGCTTTTGTTCTCGTCGCGATTCATGTCCTCCTGGCCGGCGGCGCAATGAGTGCCGACGGCAGGTACAACCGGCGGTTTGCGTAGCGAACCATCGCGGTGAGGACCGACTCAGGGCCGGCTCCCTCACATAAAGTCGAAGACCCGTCATGATCGAGGAGACTCCGGGAGCCTCGAGGTGCACGTCGATCGACTGGAACATAACTTCCGGTCGGCCCCTGGGCGAGGGCGCGGGGGAACGGCCTCTTCACCTTTGGACATCACATGCGACCTCTCGTCATTCGCAGTGCTATCGTCGCCGCGCTCGGCGGCCTGATCTTCGGTTTCGACACCGCCGTAATCTCGGGGACCACCGTAGCGCTGACCCAAGAGTTCAACCTCAGCGCTGCGGGCCTCGGATTCACCGTGGCCACCGCGCTCATCGGTACCATCCTGGGCGCCCTGACTGCTGGGTTACCGGCGGACAGGTACGGGCGCAAGAAAATGCTCTTCGTGATCGGCGCGCTGTTCGTGGTCGGCGCGCTGGGCTCCGCACTGGCTACGGACCAGATAACGTTCATCATCTTCCGGTTCCTCGGCGGTGTCGGGGTCGGCATGGCCAGCGTGTGCGCCCCGATCTACACCGCCGAGATTTCTCCCGCCGCCCACCGAGGGCGTCTGGTGGGTCTGGTCCAGTTCAACATCGTGCTGGGCATCTTGCTGGCGTATCTGTCGAACTTCCTGATCCGGGCGGCACTGCCTGCCGATGTCGCTTGGCGCTGGATGTTCGGTGTGATGGCGATTCCGGCGATCGTCTTCCTGCTCCTGCTGTTCACTGTGCCCGAAACGCCACGCTGGTTGATCAGTGCAGGCCAGGACCAGAGGGGCAGCGAGATCGCGCGCCGGCTGACCTCCAGCCAGGCCGAATTCGACTTGGAGATCAGTGAGCTCCGCGCCTCGCTGGCTGCAGCCGAGAATGCCCCCAACGTCCCGTTCTTCACGGCCCAGCACCGCAGGGTCATCCTGATGGCCGTGGCCATCGCAGCCTTCAATCAACTGTCGGGCATCAACGCGATCCTGTACTACGCCCCCGAGGTGCTCGTCAGGGCGGGTGCGTCCACGGACGCCGCCTTCCTGATGGCGGTGGCAGTGGGCGTGATGAACCTCATCGCCACCATGGCTGCGCTGGCGGTTATCGATCGGTTCGGACGGCGCCGGCTGATGCTGGTCGGGTCGATCGGCTACCTGGTCAGCCTTGGCTTCCTCGCCGGTGTGATGTTCTACTACGAGCCGGTCTTCACGCCCACCTCCAGCGTCCTCGTGCTGGTCGGCCTGCTGGTGTTCATCGCTGCCCACGCCTTCGGCCAGGGCGCAGTGATTTGGGTGTTCATCTCCGAGATCTTCCCCAACCGCATCCGCGGCCGCGGCCAGTCGCTGGGCAGCCTGACCCATTGGGTGTTTGCGGCAATTACGTCGTGGGCGTTCCCTCCGGTGATCGTGCTGCTGGGCGGCGGCTGGGCCTTCTCGCTCTTCTTCATCTGCATGATCGGGCAGCTGATCTGGGTCCTGAGGGTAATGCCGGAGACCAAGGGCGTGCCGCTGGAAGAGATGGAAGAAAAGCTCGGGGTCGCCCACTGGCGCACCTCCGCCTGAGCAAAATATAGGAGGCAGCCCATGAAAACTCCCCAGGTCCTGTCCCTCGGCGAGGCCCTCATCGACGTGGTTCGGCATGACGGAAAGTCAGAGGAGCATGTAGGGGGTAGCCTACTGAACGTCGGCTGCGGCCTGGCACGGTTGGGCCATGACTCGACAGTTGGAACGTGGTTCGGTCGCGACAACAGGGGCCAGCGGATCGTCCAGTGGGCACGCGCCGCAGGCGCCCGACTGCACGATGGCAGCGACGGAGCCGAGCACACCTCGGTGGCTTATGCGACGCTGGACGCCGCAGGCAGCGCGTCCTACGACTTCGACCTGACCTGGCAACTTCCTGCACTGGAGGACCTCGACGCCGTCAACCACCTGCACACGGGAAGCATCGCGGCCACTCTCGAACCGGGTGGCACCCAAGTGCTGCAGACCGTGCGCGCCGTCCGGGACCATGCCACAGTCTCCTACGACCCTAATGTCCGCCCCGCGCTGATGCACTCCCCTCAGGCCGTGATGCAGCGCATCGAGGAGCTGGTCTCGCTCTCGGACTTGGTGAGGGCGTCTGATGAGGACATCGAATGGCTCTACGCGGGGAAGCCGCTACAGGCGGTCATACGACGCTGGCGCGCCTTGGGGCCTGCCATGGTGGTGATCACCCGTGGTCCGTGGGGAGCCTGGGCGGCTTTGGGGTCGGACAGCGACATGCTGGTCGTGGACCAGATGAACGTCGAGGTCGCCGACACCGTGGGCGCCGGCGACTCCTTCATGGCCGGACTCCTCTCCGGGTTGCTGGACGCCAACCTGCTCGGCGGCAGCCAGGGACGCGACCGGTTCCATCAGGCCCGCTGGGCGGACGTCCAGCCGGCCCTCCACCGGGCCGTCGCCACCTCAGGCCTGACCGTCAGCCGGCCCGGGTCCTACGCTCCGGACCGGGCCGAAGTGCAGGAGATGCTTGCCCACCCGCCGGCATTCAACGACTAACCCGCGAGCGTAGATCCGGTTGCGAGGCATCACGGTGATGTAGATACAGAGAGGACGAAAGATGTTCACCTTGCAAATTGGCTATCCCGTCCGGGACTACGCTGAATGGAAGAAAGTCTTCGACAGCGATCCCGCAGGCCGCGCGGCGTCTGGTGCCCGGTCTGTCCGGGTATTCCGGGAAACCGACGACCAGAACTACGTGGCCGTGCTCCTTGACTTCGACACTAGGGATGCCGCGACCGCCTTTTTGGAACGGCTGCGCAGCCAGGTGTGGGACAAACCGGAGGTGATCGGGCAGCTGATGTCGGCATCGCCGACAGCCAAGATTCTGGAGGAGGTAGCCCGCGAGGGTCAGGCCGCGGGCTAACCACTAAGCGACCAGCGGGCGAGGGACATCTGCTGCTCCTGTTAGCGCACTGAAAATGGGCGTACCCTAGCGGCAACCGGTCCAGCAGCGCAGGCTGGTTCAGCACTGTGCCGGAGGTGTTCCCATGCCGGTCGAACTCATCGCGGAAGTGACCGCCGTCGACCTGACGGCGGCACGGATGCAGATGGCGCTGTCGCTCGGCTGGCACATCGTTATCGCCTGCTTCGGAGTTGGAATGCCGGCGATCACGCTGCTCGCCGAGTGGCGTGGCCACCGCACCGGAGATCCGAATTACAAGCTGCTCGCGAGGCGATGGGCGCGGGTGATGGGCGTACTCTTTGCCGTCGGCGCCGTCTCCGGAACTATTCTGTCTTTTGAGATGGGCCTTTTGTGGCCTGGGCTCATGGGCGTCTACGGCGAAGTTATTGGGCTGCCTTTCACTTTGGAGGGGATCGCCTTCTTCATTGAGGCTATCTTCCTGGGCATTTACCTCTACGCTTGGGACCGCCTTCCGCCCCGGGTACACATGCTCACGGCCATTCCCGTGCTGGTCGCCGGTGTAGCCAGTGCGTTCTTCGTGGTGACCGCCAACGCGTGGATGCAGCAACCCACCGGCTTCGACACAGCCAACGGGCGGATCATCGCCGTCGATCCTTGGGCGGCGATGTTCAATCCCGCCACCCCTTCCCAGACCGTGCACATGATTCTGGCGGCATTCATGGTGGCCGGGTTCAGCATGGCGAGCGTCTACGCCGTCGCCATGCTGCGCGGACGCAAAGGCAGATACCACCGCCTCGGGTTCCTCATCCCGTTTACCGTCGCCGCGGTGATCACGCCGATCCAGATCGGCGTCGGGGACTGGTCCGCCCACTTCGTGGCTGATAACCAACCGGTGAAGCTGGCTGCCATGGAAGGCATCTTCGAAACGCAACGAGCTGCTCCCTTGCATCTGGGCGGCGTGGTCATCGGAGACGAAATGCGGTTCGCCGTCGAAATCCCTTCCGGGCTGTCCCTGTTGGCCCACTTCGATCCGAATGCCGAGATCATGGGGCTCAACGATGTCCCCGAGAACGAACGTCCTCCGGTCAACGTCGTCCACATAGCATTCCAGCTCATGGTCGGCTCCGGTTTTGCCCTGCTGGCGTTGTCCGTGTGGCTGGCCATAGCCTGGAAACGGCACAAGGAGATCCCGCGCACTGCCTGGTTCCTCCGGGCAGGAGCGCTGTCCGGGCTTCTCGCCGTCCTGGCCCTCGAAGCCGGCTGGGTGGTCACGGAGGTCGGACGCCAGCCCTGGATTGTTTTCGGCATCCTGCGCACTTCCGCCGCCGTCAACCCCGCCCCCGGGCTGGTCTACGGCTTCATTTTGGTCTGCGTGGTCTATCTGTTCCTTACCATCGCCACCATCTACGTGCTCCGACGGTTGGCACGGGATAAGCCGGTCCCCCTGGCCCCGCAGGAATCCGACGTCACCAACTACAGGATCATGTAGCCATGCCTCTGGCAGAAATCATGCTACTGGCCATGTGGATTTGCCTGACTGCCTACGCACTCTTCGGCGGGGCAGACTTCGGCGGAGGTTTTTGGGACCTTCTCGCCGGTCGGGCTGAAGAAGGCCGGCCCCAGCGCAGCCTTATCGAGCATTCCATCGGGCCCATTTGGGAGGCGAACCATGTCTGGTTGATCTTCGTCATCATCCTCACCTGGACCGGGATTCCCTCCGTTTTCGCCGCCGTCTCCTCCACCCTCTACATCCCTCTGACCTTGGCGGCATTAGGCATCATCGCGCGAGGTTCAGCCTTCGCCTTCCGCAAGGTCAGCACTGAGCTCTGGCAGCAACGTCTCTTCGGAGCCGCCTTTGCCCTTTCATCAATCCTCACGCCGTTCTTCCTCGGAACAGTCGCCGGAGCCCTCGCCTCGGGTCGCGTGCCGCCCGGCATCGCCGGCGGACACCCAATCACCAGTTGGATTAATCCGACGTCGATGGCAAGCGGCGTACTGGCGGTGGGCACGACGGCGTATCTGGCGGCGGCATATCTGACCCAAGACGCGAGGCGGCACGGGGACCCGGGCTTGACCGCGGCCTTCCGCAAACGGGCACTGTGGGCAGGGGCGGGCATGGGCTTGTTCGCGGCAGCAGAACTTCTCGTGCTGAGCTCCGACGCGCCGCAACTGTTTCACGAACTGGTCGCAGGAACGGCCCTACCGTTCCTAATCGTCTCCGCGGGCTGCGGCATCGCATCCCTCATCCTTCTGATCGGTCGAAGGTTTCTTGCGGTTCGCCTGACTGCCGCGCTGGCAGTGACCGCATTGCTGTGGGGATGGGGCGTAGCCCAGTACCCGGAAGTACTCCCCGGCCTGACCTTGTCGGAGGCGGCAGCAACGCAAAGTGTCCTTGCCGCAAACCTAGTGGTGGTCATCATCGCAGGCATCTTGGTCATCCCATCCCTGTGGTGGCTCTACGCCCTTTTCCAGCGCGATCAGGACTCTGTCGAAATGAGGCCTGATGATGACCAGGAAGCCTCGTCCAGCGCCTAATCAGCGAAAACTGTTCGCCTGCCTGCTCGCAACAGGAGCGTCTCGAACCCGGGGGAGGGGAACGCAACGCGATTATCGTTGCAGGCATGATTCAGGGAACTGGTCCATAAGCTCAACTGTCTCGCTGTTCCCTCGCCGAAAGATTCGACTGCAGCTGGATACCCGAGAAAGTGCCCGTTGAGGGATGGTCTTGAGGGAAGAGTCACTCAGCTAGGCCGGCGGCGGAACGGTGCGGTGCGCCGAGGCGACTGACTCAAACGCTGTCTCAAGGCAACTGCTGTAGCCGCCACGCGATGATCTTGCGGATGAGATCGGTCGGGAGCGGGGCATCATGGCGCAGCTGGATAGCGTGCTCGGTGGTTCCGTATGCGGCCAGCTCTGTCGAGAAATGCGCGATCGCGTCTGAAGTCGGATAGAACCCGATGTGGCGCTTTGTTCCGGTGAAGAAGAACAACGGCTCGGTGCCGAGTTTAAAGGTCGGCATACGCCAGCTGATCGATTCAACCGCTTCATCGGGCACGGCCGACCGGATCAGTTCGTACACGGTCAGCAGCCGATGCCGTACATCACCGTCGTACCGGTCGATGTACTCGATGATCGAACTCGCTGTCATGGTGGTCTCCCTTTTCGCCGACGTCATCTGGGGCGACAGTCGGATCTCGAGCGATGATGCACGCACGATCCTATTACAGCTGCACTCACAGATTGCCGCCGTCCAATATCACCGACCGATCAATAACCGCTGCCAATCGTCGACCACACAGACCGGGCAGCCTTCCGGCCCTGCCGAGTCGCAACGCCGTCACCGGGTTCAGTCGCGCGATGCGACGCAACATGGTGCCCCGAGACGATGCGCGCAAACCACCTACCCGACTGATACACCGGGCCTCGGTATCGCGGTGTCCGATCAAGCCCCTTCCTGGAAGGCCATGTCGCCGGACTTGTCCATCAGGAGATGACGGCGAAGCCTCCGGTCCAAGGGATTTTCTCGCTGGCGGCGAGGGAGATCTGCAGGAATCCGAGGGCTTCCAGCTCTCAGGCGTCGCCTACTGGGCGCTGGCCACCCGCCTGGTCAGCATTCACCGACACCGGTCAGAGCGGCGCAGTCACCGAGCACAGCGCATCCGAGCCAAGTGGCACCGGTCGCGCTGCAACGCGGGGTCTCGCTTGTTGTTTGCAGGCCGGCGGCCCGCCTCACCGATACTGTGGCCCGGTAGGCCGGGCGCGGAAGAAATCGAAACATGAACGCCGCTCAGGACGCTGCCAAGGCCGGCCCGGCTGCCACCCATGTGTACATGAAAGCGTGAATACATGAAGCTGTGTATAGTCGGGCTATGAAGGTTTTGACACACGCGGCCGTCCTGGCGCGGTTCGGGCATGCCCTGTCCGATCCCACCCGGTCCAAGGCGCTGCTTGTCCTATCAGAGGGGCCGGCCTACCCGTCCGATCTGGCTGACGTCGTGGGCGTGTCGAGGCAGAGCATGTCCAATCACCTGGCGTGCCTGCGGGGCTGCGGGCTGGTGGTCGCCGTTCCTGACGGACGGCGCACCCGGTATGAACTGGCGGACGCGAAGCTGGGTCATGCCATGCACGACCTGCTCGGTACGGTGCTGGCAGTCGATCCGGACGCCTGCGCCAACAGTGGACAGGAAGGCTGCTGCTGATGGTTACTCACACCCATGCCGCCGCAGCGACCGCCTCGCCGGAGCGAAGGGCGGTTCTGTCTCGGCGCATCCGGCTGTTCGTCGCAGCGACCATCACGTACAACGTCATCGAGGCCGTGGTCGCCCTTGCCGCCGGCTCTGCCGCTAATTCCAGTGCCCTGATCGGTTTCGGTCTGGATTCCCTGATTGAGGTCTCGTCTGCCGCGGCTGTCGCCTGGCAGTTTGCCGGACTAGATCCGGAAACACGGGAAAAGAAGGCGCTGCGCTTCATCGCGTTCTCCTTCTTCGCCCTGGCAGCCTTCGTCACCGTCGACGCTCTCCGATCCCTGCTGGTTGGACGCGAAGCCGACCATTCGACCATCGGTATTGTCTTGGCTGCACTGAGCTTGGCCATCATGCCTGTGCTGTCCTGGGCACAGCGCCGTGCGGGCCGGGAACTGGGGTCACGTTCGGCGGTCGCTGATTCCAAGCAGACCCTGCTGTGCACGTACCTGTCGGCGGTGCTGCTCGTAGGCCTGCTCCTGAACAGCACGATGGGGTGGTGGTGGGCAGATCCCCTCGCCGCATTGGTCATCGCGGCGGTGGCCGTCAAGGAAGGCCTTGAGGCATGGCGCGGGGACAGCTGCTGCGCTCCGGGTATGCACCTGAATGTCGAAGACGAAGTCCCCGTAATGGGCGCCGCCGGCACGCTGGTGCAGACGACTGCACAGCGAGGAAAGACACTCGCTTTGTCCACCAAGCAGAAGTCCGATACCTGCTCCTGCTGCACGCCCGACCAGACAGACGGGAGCAAATGACCTTGCCCGGGAAGACTTCCATCAGCACGCCCAACAAGATCGCCATTGTCCTGGTAGTGGGCCTAGTGCTGACCGTTCTGGCCATGACGGCCTTGACCAACCGGAACGACGGGGCAGAGCAGACTGCCGCCGCCGCGACCGCTAAAGTGGTGCGCGAAGACAGCCGCCGCCTGTCCACCGCCAAGGACGAGAAAGCGGTTCTGGTGGAGTTCCTGGACTTCGAATGTGAATCCTGTCTGGCCGCGTATCCCTTCGTGGAGGAGATGCGTGAGAAATACAGAGACCACCTGACCATCGTCAGCCGGTATTTTCCCCTTCCGGGCCACGCCAACTCGCTGACTGCGGCTGTGGCCGTCGAGGCGGCAGCGCAGCAGGAGAAGTTCGATGAGATGTACCACCGCTTGTTCGAAACGCAGACTCAATGGGCACATTCCCAGGAGTCACAGGTCGGCACCTTCCGGGGCTACGCGGAAGACCTGGGACTGGACATGGCTGCGTACGACGCCGCAGTGGCAGACCCTGGTACCACCGCCAGGGTGGAAGCGGACAAAAACGACGGCCTCGGGCTAGGCGTCACCGGTACCCCCACCTTCTTCCTGGAAGGGGAACAGATCGCCCCCACCACGCTGGAAGAGTTCGAACAACTCATCAAGGCTGCCGTTTTGGATTAGGCCCATGACTGTCGAACTGACATCCCTAGTTGTACTGACCGGAGAGGTTGATTGGGTGACTCACTCGCCCGACCGTGCACCGGTCTGGCGTTCGCTGGGGGTTCTCCGACCTCGTGGATGGTATGGCCGCCGCAAGCCGTCTTGGTTACGCTGGCTCGCTCGATGCGCGACACGGTGAACCATCCCATTGCGTTGCGCAGTCGGCACCACCCAACTAGGTACCACTGGCCGTTCGTGGAGGCGAACAGCACGGGTCGACGTCGCGGCTGGTCGTAGTCCCATCTCTCGATGTGTAGCGGATGCGGATTACTAGCTGATCGGACATCGCCTCCTCCAGTGACGACCTGATTGTGCGCGAAGAGGAGGGAATCGCGTTGACCCAGACGCGGCCGGCCAGCTCGTCGGCTCTTGCTCGGGTTCTGGGATCGAGGACGTCCAAGATCTTCTGGACGCCGGCTGCTGCAAGATCGGCGTAGGGGGCATCGGGTGCAGCGGACACGGCCGCCATGAGCGCCACGGCCTGCGCTGGGGACAGGCTGACAGGCGGCAGGGATGCGCCTACCGCCAATCCGTAGCCAGCACCCGGACCTGGCGCGACCACACGGGCGCGCCGCTGTTCTCGAGCGCAGCGAGGTCTCTCTTGACTGTGCGCACGGACACGCCGAACTCTCTCGAACCAACTGAACTGCACGTACAACCTGAAGGGGTCAGCCGAATCCGGCTGGCCCCTTTCCGTCTCCGAGGGGATTCATGACACACCCAAACGCTGCTCTCATACCACGCCACCGGCTGAAGGTCGCCCGCCTCGTCGTCGATGACGGTTGGCCGATCAGCGAAGTCGCCGCCCGATTCCAGGTCTCGTGGCCCACGGTCAAGAGATGGGTCGAGCGATACCGGGTAGGCCAGTCGATGCAAGGCCGATCCTCGCGGCCACACCACCCGCCGAACAAAATCAGCGCGAAGACCAGTCGCCGTTGCATCACCCTTCGTTTGCGTCTCCGCGAGGGACCCGTTCAATTGGCTTTCCGTTTGGGAATTGCCCCGTCGACGGTTCATCGCATCCTCACTTCGGTTCACTTGAACCGTCTGTCGCATGTCGACCGTGCTACCGGTGAACCCATCCGTCGAAACGATCCATGTAGATGTGAAAAAGCTCGGCAACATCCCTGACGGCGGAGGCTGGCGCTACGTCGGCCGCCGACAAGGCGAGAAGAACCGCGCCAAGACACCCGGCAAGCCGCGCAATAAACACAGCGACCCACTTCTGGGCTACGCCTACGTCCACACCGTCATCGACGATCATTCCCGCGTCGCCTACGCCGAAATCCACGATGACGAAACCGCCCAAACTGCCACAGCGGTGTTCGTTCGTGCTGTCGAGTGGTTCAACCAGCGGGGCATCACCGTCGAGCGGGTTCTGTCTGACAACGGGGGCGTCTACCGCTCACACTTGTGGCGGGACGCATGCGCCGAACTTGAAATCAAGCACAAGCGCACGCGCCCGTATCGCCCACAGACGAACGGCAAGATCGAGCGCTTCCACCGCACCCTGGCCGACGGCTGAGCCTAGGCACGCTGCTATACCTCCGAGGCTGAGCATCGTGGGGAGCTACATGGCTGGCTGCACCACTACAACCATCACCGACCCCACACCGCATGCGGCAGCCAGCCGCCCTTCTCACGATTGATCAACGTGTCCGGTCAGTACAGTCCGGAGCTTTACTTCGCCGGCCAACTGAATAAAGGACCTCATGAAAGAGGCCATTCCAGAGCGGCGGTGGTGGACGTGGTGGCGGCACGGGCCTCTCCGGCCGGGTTGCCACCCCACAGGGATCCCTGGGTGAGCGTTGATCCCTTCATCACGAAGGAGTCGGCGGCGACGACGACGCGGTCTTCGATGGTTACACCGTAGTGGACCAGTGCGCCGACGCCGAGCGTGATGTCATCGCCGATGACGTCGTAGTCGGATTTGAACATCCCGTCCTCTTGGGAGTGGGACTGGATCAGAGTGCCACCGTTCAGTGTGCAGCGGGAGCCGATCGTCACCAGTGTCCGCTCGGGGATTGCGCAGCCGTCGTCGAACACCCGGGAGCCAATTCGCACGCCCAGCAGACGCCATACCAGCGGCTTGAAGGGGGTCCCGTTCAGGATCGACATGTATCGGCTATTGGCCTGCAGCTTCCAGTACCGCTCATGCCACCAGAAGTAGGGGTGATAGATGGAGCAGAGCTGAGGCTTCAGCCGCACGGTCCCGAGCACGAGGTGCTGGATGCCGACGGGGGCCAGCACGCCAACAACGAGCATTACGACGAACGATCCGCTGAGGGCCAGGAAACCAAATTGGTCCGACAGTTCGAGGCCGGCAAACGACACCAGTATTGCAAGCGACGCGAGGACCCAGCGGACAAGCATCAAGAGGGCCATCGAACGCAGATTGTGCCTGTTCTTGGCTGCGAGGTCATGGCGGAATTTGGCGCGGTCCGCATTCTCCTCGGGAACGGCGTCCCGCAGGACCGAGCGTGGGATCTCGAACGGTGGTGAACCGAGCACGCCCACGTCGTGGCGGACCGGTCCCTCGATGGGAACCATGACCTTGGTAGCCAGCAGGCAGTTGTCCCCGGTCTTGGCTTCGGCCGGGTAGAGCACGAAGTTGCCCAGGAAGTTGCGCCGGCCGACCGACGTCCGGCTGAGCTTGAACGAAGTCGCCGAATAGTCGGTGTTCATGAACGACACCCCATCGGCGATCATGCTTCCGGTGCCGATCTCCGACAGGAACGGATTGTCGTGCTTGAACATCGTGCCCAGGTTCGATCCGGTCTGCTGGACCGTGCCCTGCTTGTAGCCGAGGGCCCGCACGTAGTTCACGACGTAGGAGCTATCGCCGAACAACGATGGAAAAATGCGGCTGTTGGTCATCCTCGCCACCGCCCGCTCGGCGGCATGCCTCAGCCCGAACATCGGATACACCGTGTCCGGCTTCAATGCGAGCTGGGGCACCCGCGGCACGGTCGTAATCAGGAGCAGACCCACGATCGTCCCGCCAAAGACGGTCAAGCCGGCGTAGAAAAGAGCGTCGCCGTAGAAGACCCAGCTGTTGAACGCCAGAGCCTGCGTCTCCAGGAGCGCCGCCACATTCGGATCCGCCAGAACGAACAGGATGACCGCCTGCCCTACCAGTATGCGGCCCAGTCCGAGCGCGGCGATGAGCTGGGTCGTGGCAAACAACCCCCGGCGCCACGGACGGTAGGGTGTCCGTTCGACCCTGCTGTAGTCCACGTCTGTACGCCTGCCCGGGGAACCGTGCCAATGCTCGCCCTCAGGCACGGCTTGGCCGGTGTACAAGGAGGAGCGGTGGCCCAACTGCGAGTCGTCTCCCATTGACGAGCCGATGTCCAGGACACTGCCCTCGCTGATGGTGACATTGCGGCCGAGCGTCACGGCACCGAGCTGGATGACGCCGCCGTGGGCGCGGTAGCCGTTGGCGAGCACGTCCTTGCGGATCACCGTCCCCTCCCCGATGGTGAGCAAGTCGGTGCAGACCGGCAGTCTGTTGGTCAGGATCGTGACGTTGCGGCCTACCTTCGCGCCCATGGCCCGCAGGTAAAAGGTCGTCAGCGGGGTACCGTTCATCAGCAGGAGGGGCGAGGTGCGCATCAAGGTCTTGACTAGCCAGAAGCGGAAGTAGGCGAGGCTCCAAATGCGGATCTCTTGGGGACGGAAGCGCCCGACGATGATCCACTTCGCCGCAATGGGCAGGATGCACAGGGCCACGAACACTACCGCTGCGAAGGCCGTCGACCGCAGGTACATTTCCAGGAAGCTCATGCCCTGCTCCAACCACTGGTGGTTGCCAGGCCCTGCCGCCGGGAACACCCACTGGTACCACACGACCGTCATAAGGCCGGCAGCCAAGCAGTAGACGAGATAGACGAGCGTCTGCAAAGCGCCACACGTTGTGTACTCCCACGTCCGCGCGTCCATCGGCGGCGTTGTCTCCGGCACGGACGCCACGGCTGGCGAAGGCTCCTCCTGCTTGTCCTGCTGCGGGGGAACCTGCAGGGCCGCGGCGAGTGCCGAGATATTCGGATTGCCGTAGATCTCCTTCATGGAAACCTTCGGAAGGTCCGGCTGCTTGCGCACACGGGCGCAGAACTGCGCCATCAACAGCGAGTCCGCACCCAGGTCCTGGAAGAAGTGACTATCCACCGGAACCGGCTTGCCGCCGAGCACACCGGACAGCACCTCGGCCAGCCGGACTTGCAGCTGCATCTGCGGCGCCGGTGCCTCTTGCGCCGGCGCCAGGGCAGCGGCCAACGCCGAGATCGTGCTGTGCTGGTAGATGTCCTTGATCGACACCGACGGCAGGTCCGGCTGCTTGCGCACACGGGCGCAGAACTGCGCCATCAACAGCGAGTCCGCACCCAGGTCCTGGAAGAAGTGACTATCCACCGGAACCGGCTTGCCGCCGAGCACACCGGACAGCACCTCGGCCAGCCGGACTTGCAGCTGCATCTGCGGCGCCGGTGCCTCTTGCGCCGGCGCTAGGGCAGCGGCCAACGCCGAGATCGTGCTGTGCTGGTAGATGTCCTTGATCGACACCGACGGCAGGTCCGGCTCCTTGCGCACGCGGGCGCAGAACTGCGCCATGACCAGCGAGTCCGCACCCAGATCCTGGAAAAAGTTGGCGGCAACAGGAACGTCGTCCTTTTTCACCACCGATGCGAGAATGCCCGACAGCCGGCGCTCCAGGTCAGCGACCACACCCGTGGCCGGCATGACTGGAGAGCCGTTCCCCGCCGGAGCCGCGGGTGCAGCGGGAACTGGAGAATTCGTCGCAGTTGTGGAATGGGGAGCTTCCTGCAGGTCGTCGTCCACGAGCTTTTTCACTGACAAAACTCCTTAAAGGCCAGATTTGTGAGCAACGCTTCTCTCCGCCAATGAACCCATGAAGCTGCAGACTTTAGGTGCGAATCGTGAGGATCGGGGCGGTCAGTAGGACGACGAGAATCAGGACCGGCGGTCGGCCCTAGTGACTGCTGTTCGTCCATAGGGGTTGTGGCAGAGAAATGATTTGGGGAAGGCTCGGCCGACCCGGCGCCGCGGATTACGCGGAGGGGTCCGGCTGCCGGAGTTGCTGCCTCACGATGATGGGGAACGGTGGGCGCTTTCAAGTTTACTCGTCATAGCTCCACCGTCGACTGTGGAGAAACTGTGAATGTGCTGTGGAGGCACGCTCGTTTTTCGCCCAGCCTTCGTCGTCCCAGCTGCCACCGTCATCATCGTCGTTGACCTGGCGGGAACCATCATGGTCCTATACCTCTCGTTGTCCTGTTCCTCGCCAAAGTGTTCTGTCGCTTCACCTCGGGGTCGGCTGGAGGTGCACCTTGGGCACTTTTAGCCGACCCGGGGCAACGTCATTCAACCGGATGCGGTTTCATTCCGTGGAATGCGGCCGTGCGCAGCCGATAGCGCCCGAATCTGCGATCACCTGTAGCCGCAACGCACCTAAGCGAGACGGTTTTGCGGGCGAGGTATGGGAATAGGTGAGACAAGTACCTATAAGGGGTTTCCTCAGTGGGGGAGCGACGAGTGTGTCGCGGTGAGGGACCGGCTTGCGAGACAGTCAGGCCGAGGTGCGCAGGGTTGGGCCCTGAGCAGGGAAGGAATGCGACCTAGAACTGGGATAACCATGCTCCTCCATAACGGAGACTTGTATGGCAGGTGGTTGGCAGCTTGCGAACTACGCACGACCTGCGTCCAGGGTTTCCCCCTGTTTGGACATCTGAAGGTATTACAGAGCCAAGCCGTCAGGGAAGGAGCTGATCGGCAGGGATAATCTCCTCAGTGTTCTCCGGCCAGTGCCCGCATTATCCAACGGAGACTCCTGTGTCGCGTGAACTACGGCCAAAAGGGGGCGGTGATGCTACTGAGGCCAGCCCCACCCCGGTCGGGAACCGGGTACTACAGTAAATGCATGGCTGCCAGCCGCAATCCGCTCGACGACCTGCGCGAAACCATCGGCCATCTGGCCGATCAGCTCAAGCTGCACGGTTCGGAGCGCGTCGACGACCTGGTCGGCGATCTCATCGGTGCGAGGCCCGGGCCGGCCCGGCCGCTGTCCGAGGTCCAGGCCCGCCGTAAGATGCACGGCCTGCCGGAGGTGGCCACATCACAGCATCTGGTGTTCCTCGGAAACCCGGGCACGGGCAAGACCACCGTGGCGCGGCTCCTGGCCGAGATGTACCGCGTGGTCGGTCTGCTGCAGAAAGGCCATCTGGTCGAGGTCGACCGTTCGGGCCTGGTGGGGCAGTATGTCGGCGCGACCGCCATCAAGACGGACCGGGTGATCCGGCGTGCGCTGGACGGCGTCTTGTTTATCGATGAGGCCGACGCGCTGGCCCCGGAGGACGGCCGGGCGGACTTCGGCCCCGAGGCGATCGAGGTCCTGCTCAAGCGGATGGAGGACCACCGCCACCGCCTGGTCGTGATCGTGGCCGGGTACCCGCGGCTGATGGAGTCCTTCCTGCTCTCGAACCCCGGACTGCGCTCCCGGTTCGCCCGCGAGATCACGTTCCCCGACTACTCCGTCGACGAACTCCAGACGATCTTCCATCAGATGCTGGCCCAGCACGAGTACACGCTGGAGCCGGGTGCGGACCAGATGCTGCGCCGCATCTTCAACGGGCTCCATGCGGGCGAGGACTCCGGCAACGCACGGTTCGCCCGCACCCTGTTTCGAGCAGGCGCTCAACCGCCAGGCGCTGCGGCTGTCGCTGGACGAGGAACAAAGTTTCGAGGCGCTCGATCGTGAGGCCGTCATGACGCTCACTGCGGACGACATCGTCGAGGCCGCGCTGGCCTTGGGCGAGGAGCCGGAGCCGGAACCAACACCGGAACTGGAGCAGTCACGCTGGCGGCGCTGGCTGGCCTGACCGGATCTGCGGCGGCTGTCAGGCGAATGCTGCGTTCGCTGCGGCTGGTCTGCAAGGTCCGGCGGAAGAAACGCTGCAACTCTTACCGGGGCGAGCAGGGCATCGTTGCCCCGCACCTGCTGAACCGGCAGTTTGATGCCGGCGCCCCGACGAAAAGTGGGTGACTGACGCAGACGGCCCTGAACGACGCCATCGGCGAGGCCCTGTATACCGGAACGAACCCGGATGCGATCGCCGATGCGGTGAACCTGGCTCCCGCAGGGCGGAGCCGCCCCGCCCGGCAGCTGCCCCGGCAAACCCCCTGACCGGACGGTCCGCGCACCAGCCCCAGGGACGTCCTTCACCCGGCCAAGGTAGGCACGCTCCAGCGACACGCACAGGACGCCGATAACCGTGAGTTGTCGGTGCAGGGTGTCTCGCCGGGGAATTCCTCGCTGGGACGATTTCAAGTCCTCCCACCGACACGGCCAAGGTAGTCGCAGAGCAGCAGACAGCTTTGCGATCCGAACAACCAGCTTCTTGAGGATGCTTGGCAAACGATCTATGACCCTGAGCGATTGAGACTGTCGCCGAACCCCGCATCTATTCCGCAGATTCAATGACAACCAATAAAAGAGAAAAACAGCAGAAAGCGTCTCTGACTAGGGACGATGAAAGATGCTGGTACTCCGCAGAAACCCCTGGAAGGGCCGTACTCTTACTCGAAAGGTCACCGGACGCCGGTCGGAGCCAAGTGCCCATGTAGTTCTTAGGAGTGTTGTTACCGCTGCGTCACCGGTGACGCTCGCCAACGAAGAAAACGGCCTAGAATTCCCAGTGTTTTCTAGGGAAGTCGGAGTCTTCGTTTTGCGGTCAGGTTGGGATTCGAACTGTTCAGTTCGACCGTGCAAGCGGCACTCCCCGAAATGAAGAAAACCCCCGGACTTCCAGGGGTTTTCTGTGGCGGTGACGGTGGGATTTGAACCCACGTTGGCTGTTACACCAAACAACATTTCGAGTGTTGCACCTTCGGCCGCTCGGACACGTCACCAACGCGTCAACTTTACCCGCTGTTGGCCCTGAGCCCCAAAACGGTCCGACGGGATGGCCTCGTCAGAGCGGGAGGTCGCCGCGGTGGCCCGCAAAGAAGCCGCGCAGCATGGCGGCAGACTCGGCGGCCCGGACGTCGGGGTAGACCTCCACCCAGTGGTTCAGCCGCCGTTCCCGCAGGATGTCGAAGACGCTGCCGGCGGCCCCGGCCTTCTCGTCCCAGGCGCCGAAGACAACCTGGGGGATCCGAGCCAGCACAATGGCGCCGGCGCACATGGCGCACGGTTCCAGCGTGACCACCAAGGTGCAGCCGTCCAGCCGCCAGGTTCCGAGCTTTCGCGCAGCCTCCCTAATGGCCACCATCTCGGCATGGCCGGTGGGGTCGTGGAGCGCCTCCCGCTCGTTGCGTCCGGAACCCAGCACCTCGCCGTCGGGCCCCACCACCACCGCGCCGATCGGGACATCGAATGTGTCCAGCGCCAGGCGGGCCTGGTCCAGGGCAAGGCCCATCCAGTGGTGGTGCTGCGGATCGATCGGGCCCATGGCACCATTCTGGCAGGCCCGATGTTTGTCCCTGCTATCCGGCTGCCGGTAGTTTTGGAGGATGCGCGTACTCGAAGTGGACCATCCTCTTGTTGCCCACAAACTCACCGTTCTCCGCGACAAGACCACTTCGTCGCCCGTCTTCCGCCAACTCACCGAAGAGCTGGTGACCCTGCTTGCCTATGAGGCAACCCGCGAAGTCCGCACCGAGCCGGTGGAGATCGAGACTCCGGTAACCCGGACCGTCGGCACCGCCTTCACCAAGCCGACCCCGCTGGTGGTGCCGATCCTGCGCGCGGGCCTCGGCATGCTCGAGGGCATGACCAAGCTGGTGCCGACCGCCGAGGTCGGGTTCCTGGGCATGGCCCGCAATGAGGAGACCCTGGATATCATCACCTACGCTGAACGGCTGCCGGCCGACCTCACCGGACGCCAGGTGTTCGTGCTGGATCCGATGCTGGCCACCGGCGGCACGTTGCGCGAAGCCATCAAGTTCCTCTTCGCACGAGGCGCCGCGGAGGTTACCTGCATCTGCCTGTTGGCCGCTCCCGAAGGGCTGCAGGCGCTGCGAGATGAACTGGAGGACACCGATGTCTCGATCGTGGTGGCCTCCATCGACGAGAGGCTGAATGAAAAGGCGTACATTGTGCCTGGACTCGGCGACGCCGGCGACCGGCTCTACGGCGTGGCCGGCTGACCTCGGCCCCGGAAATGCGGCGCGGGCGGACGGCGCCCGACCCGCGCCCGCGTGGGACGGGATACGCGAGATGTGTCCACATTTTGGACACGTTGCGTAGTTAAGCGTTTTCGTCCTAGTCAGCCCTTGGCTAGCCGTTTCACCGACAATCTACTTCAGTAACGCCTTTGAAGTGAATATTTATGCGCCCAGAAGCCTGAAGCGATCACTTTGGATTGATTATTTATTCACCGCGGATCGTGTGATCCCTCGCACAAAAGTGCTGCTTCGTCTCAATATGTGAGATCAGCAGGCTTATATTACTTGCACGTAAGCATTGTTACGAGGAAACTCATGGATGTGAACAACAACGCAACAGCATCTGCAGCCGCAGCCTTCAGTTACGGGGTGTCTCCCGGCGGACTGATGGACTGTTGCCGAATGCAGGCCTAACTCACCACCCCTCGAGTTATCCAGGCAATTCAACTGTCCAATGGCGGGCGCCAGAAACACATCCCGTGCGGGCATGCCATGCATTCGCGCCGCGATGACGGCCATTCACACATGAGGTTCTTAATGTCAGTTTCATCCGGATACGTCCACATCTCCGTCCGCAACGCACAGAACCGTGCAGCCGCCGCCCAGCGTCAGGCCGCCGGAGCGCACCAGCAGTTCGCCGGGCAACAGCATCACCAGGGGGAGCAGCAACCCTACCGCGTGCTGCGTGCGGTGCCGGGCCAGTACGTCGCCGGTGCAGCCAATCCGACCACGGCACCGACTCCCGTGGTCACCCCCAATGGAATCCCGGGTCCGCAGGCGGTGTCCAACGACACTGTTGCCCGCGGTTTCGTCCTCTATGTGGGCCTCGACGAGGAAGCCGCCGCTGCCCAGGGAACCACGCTGAGCAAGCTGGCTGCCCAGGTCCGCGCCTATGTGCAGTCCCTTGCCGCGGATGCCCAGACCCACGGGGCGGTAGCCCTGGCCCCGGCCGACGCGCCGGGCGAGAACATCGACGTGGTCCGCCAGGCCCTTGGCGATCCCACCGTCAGCCGCCGTCCGCGCACACCGGCGGTGGAGATCCAGCGCCAGCCGCAGCAGGCTTCGCATGCCAGCCGGCCCAGCGGTGTGCTGATCGATCTGTCCCGCCGCGAGGTGCACCTGGATGGCGAGACTCTCAACCTTACGTTCAAGGAATTCGAGCTGCTCAACTACCTGGTGGAGAACGCCACCCGCACCGTGGGCCGCGAAGAGCTGCTCTCCGGGCTGTGGAAGAACGCCGAGGAAGTTCCGAACGAACGCACCATTGACGTGCACATCCGCCGGCTGCGGTCGAAGCTGGGCCGCTTGGCCAACACCGTGCGCACCGTGCGCGGCCAGGGCTACCGGTTCTACGAGCATCCGGAAGTAGTCGTCTGGGCTGCGCCGGAGTACTCGATCTAGCTTTTCTTACCTTCGCACCCCGGCCCCGGATTCCTCCGGAGCCGGGGTGCTTTTGTCCCTCACGACTCGTTGCCGCGCCAGCCGCCGGGGGTTAGAGGCCGTATTTTTCGAGGAGGCGGAGCCAGACTTCGCTGATGGTGGGGTAGGAGGGGACGGCGTGCCACAGCCGGTCCAGAGGGACTTGGCCGACGACGGCGATGGTGGCCGCGTGCAGCAGTTCGCCGACGCCGGGTCCGGCGAAGGTCATGCCCACGATCACCTTGCGCTCCTCGTCCACCACCATCTGCGCCCAGCCTTGATAGCCGTCGGCGTAGAGCGAGGACCCGGCGACGGCGATCGGCAGCTCGGTGGTTGAGATGCTCAGCCCGCGCTCCCTGGCCTGGGCTTCGGTCAGGCCGACGAATGCGACCTCCGGATCCGTGAAAACCACTGAGGGCACCGCCGCGTCGTCGGCGGTGCTGGCATAGCGGCTCCAAGGCTCTGGATCGCCGTCCAGTTCGCCGGCAGCGCGGGCCGCGATCGCCTCTCCAGTGGCGCGTGCCTGGTATTTGCCCTGGTGCGTCAGCTGCGCCTTGCCGGCCGCATCTCCCACCGCATAGAGCCAGCCGCCGTCCAGGCCGACGACGCGGCCACTGGCGTCCACCGCGAGCTGCTCCGGGTCCAGTCCCAGTCCTTCGAGCCCCAGCCCGGACAGGGCCGGATGCCGGCCGCTGGACACCAGCAGCCTGGCCGCCGTGACAGTGTCCGCCGCCCCCGTCTCCCCGTCCGAATCCGCGGCGGTCAGCGTGAGGGTGACACCGCCGTCGTGCGCGTCCGCACGGGACGTCGCGGTGCGCAGGCGGATCCGTACCCCGTCGCGGCGCAAGCCGGCTTCCACCAGCCGCCGGGCTGGTTCGGGAAACTTCGCCAGCAAGTCGCCGCGGGCCACCAGCGTGACGTCCGTGCCCAGCCGGGCGTAGGCCTGGGCCAACTCGCAGCCGGAGACGCCGCCGCCCAGCACCAGCAGGCTCTCCGGGACCTCCCGCGCAGAAGTGGCCTCGCGGGTTCCCCAGAAATCAATTCCCTCCAACCCGTCCACCCGCGGCACTGTCGGGACGGATCCAGTGGCCAGCACCACGGCGTGGCGCGCGGTGATGCGCGTCTGCGTCCCGTCGTCGTCCGTGACCGTCACTTCCCGCGGACCGCTGAGCGCGGCGGTGCCGCGGAGTAATTCGATGCCCGCCCCGTCCACCCACTTCACCTGCGAGGAGTCGTCCCAGTTGGAGGTGAACGAATCCCGGCGGGCCAGCACCGCGTCCGTGTCCAGGCTGCCGGTCACGGCCTGGGCGGCACCCTGGACGCTGCGGGCCGCCTGCAGCAGCGTGCCGGGACGCAGCAGGGCCTTGGACGGCATACAGGCCCAATAGGAGCATTCGCCGCCCACCAGTTCCGATTCCACCAGAAGGGTTTTGAGTCCGCCGCTGGCGGTGCGCTCCGCCGCGTTCTCGCCGACCGCGCCGGCCCCAATCACCACAACGTCCGCTTCACGTGTTTCCTCAGGCATGTGCCGAGCCTTGCACCGCACCGTAGCGGTGGCAAGGGGGCTACTACACTCGTGGTGTGAACGACCACCACCTGAAGAAGCTGATGATCATGCGCCACGCCAAGGCCGCGTGGCCGCTGGGGGTGGAGGACCATGAACGGCCGCTGGCCAAGCGCGGGCACGACGAGGCGCCGCTGATCGGACGCTGGATGGTGGAGCACGGCTCCATCCCCGACTTCATCCTGTGCTCCTCGGCACTGCGTACGCGGCAGACCTGCACCTGGGTGTGCAACGAGCTGGGGGAGAAGGCGCCGACGCCGATGCTCTCGGACGAGCTGTATGACTCGCCGGGGGCGCGGGTGCTGTCCGAGATCAACCAACTGCCCGACACGATCACCTCGCTGCTGGTGGTGGCCCACATGCCGGCGGTGCAGGATCTGGCGATGCGGCTGGCGTCGGTGGAGTCGGACGAGGAAGCAGTGATGGACATGGCCACCCATTACCCGACGTCCGGACTGACGGTGCTCCAGCATGCCAAGAGCTGGGCCGAGCTGGACGGACGCGACGCGGCGGTCACCAATTTCGTGGTGCTGCGCTGACCCAGCTTCCGCCCATCGACTACGCAGCTAACGCCCTTTCCGGAGCCGAAAAGGGCGTTAGCTGCGCAGTCGATTTCGTGAAGCTAGACGCGGATGCGGCGCAGCTTGTCCGGGTTCCGCACCAGGTAGATCTCCCGGACCAGGCCGCCGTCGATCCTGAAGCTTGCCACCGTATCCACCGCGCCGTCAGCATCGACGGCGACCAGGGCAGCCAGCCCGTTGACCTCGGCCACGTGCAGTTGGAAAGGGGTGTCGGGTTTGCTGGTGACGCCGAGCAGGAAGCGAAGCACCTTCTCCACCCCCAGAATGGGCCGCAGCGCAGCCGACTTCTGCCCGCCGCCGTCGCTGGTGAGGATGACGTCGGGTGCCAGCAGACCCAGCAGCGGCTCGACCACCCCGGTGCTGGCCGCGCGCAGGAACTGCTCGGTGATCCGCCTGTGCAGGGCCGGATCCACCTGGTTCCTGGCCTGCCGGCTGGCCACATGGGCGCGGGCGCGCGAGATCAACTGCCGCACCGCGGCGGGAGAGCGGTCCAGTGTGCTGGCGATTTCCGGCGCCGGATAACCGAAGACCTCGCCCAGGATGTACGCGGCGCGCTCCAGCGGCGAGAGCTGCTCCAGGACCACCAGCATGGCCAGCGAAACATCGTCGGCCAGCACCGCGGCTTCGTCGGGGGCAGGGGCTGCCGCCGTGTCCGGCAGGCTGCTGACCGGTTCGGGCAGCCACGGGCCCACGTACTCTTCCCGGCGTCGCTGCTGCGTGCGGATTTGGTT
The DNA here is from genome assembly GCA_051751385.1 of Actinomycetota bacterium. Lineage (GTDB taxonomy): Bacteria > Actinomycetota > Actinomycetes > Actinomycetales > Micrococcaceae > Crystallibacter. The sequence goes on from JBNJKW010000007.1 coordinate 107,684, forward strand.
TAGCGCCAGGTTGGTCACCGTCCGCAGCAGGTAGGCACGAGGCTCCCGGACCTCCTCGAGTGGGACCTCGGCAAAGCGCAGCCAGGCCTCCTGGACCACGTCTTCGGCGTCCGCCGCGCTGCCCAGCAGCCGGTAGGCCGCGCCAAAGAGCAGGCCCCGGTGCTGCTGGAACACGTCAAGGTTCGACTCCGTCGTCGTCACTTCAGCCTCCAATGCTGCATGTCTCCTTGAAGCCCTGGCTCGTCAGGCCCATGGCGGCATTCACCCTGGAACGCTGGTTCTCCACGCCAATCAGGTACGTCAGTTCGGCCAGCTGTGCCGGGCTCAAGTTTTGCCTCAGCCTATCCACAAGTTCATCGGTGACGGCCGGTGGCGTGGCCGTCATGGCTTCGGCATAGTCAAGTACGTCGCGCTCCGCTTGGTTGTATACGGTGGCCGTGCGCCACTGGGGGACGGACCGAAGCTTGGCCGGATCAACGCCTTGGTGGTGGTACTCCCAGTAGCCAAAGTCCATGCACCAGCTGCACCCGACCGCGGCGGAGGCGCCCATCACGGCCAGCGCACTCAGCGTGGGCGGGACAGATCGGAACTTGCCGACGGCGGTTTCGTGCCGCAGCCAGGCGAACAGCACCCGGCGGTTGTGCAGCATGGCCAGGCCGGGATCCAGCACCTTGCCGTACTTGCGCTTGCTGTAGCCGGTCATGATCCGCAGGAACAGGCTGGGCTCGTGGTCCAGTGGGATGCGCGCCATGTGGTCCTCCTTGTCGTTTCCCCGGAACTGGGGTTGCCAGGAAGACACCGCAGGGCTGGTCCGGTGTGACATCGGAAGAAAGAGGGCAGAAAAAATGCGGCCCGGTCGGTGACCGGGCCGCATCATTTGGTGCGCCCAGAGGGATTCGAACCCCCGGCCTTCTGTTCCGTAGACAGACGCTCTATCCAGCTGAGCTATGGGCGCTTGGCCTCGCGGCCGGATACAACTGTAGCGTGTTTACCGGACGGTCGCCAAATCGAGGGGCCGATGCCCGGCCAGGGCCGGAATTCCGGGCCTCAGGGGTCCTGAGGCCCGGCCAACTCCATGGGAACGGCTTATGAACTAGACCGGTCTATATGACCTTAATCACATATTTGACGGCGGTCACAACTAAAAACCCCGGAATCGCGGGGCTCATCCTACTCGACCCCGCCGAGATGGGATGTTGGGCCCCCGACTGGTCTAGCCGCTGGCCCATAGCATCGATACACACCACTGGCCCAGGAAAGGGATGAGTCATGGGCGATATCACGCGTCAGCCGGTTCTTGAGGAAACACTTATGGATGCCCCAACTACACACGCAAAGCTTCTGGCCTGGGTTGCCGAAGTTTCCGAGCTGACGCAGCCCGACTCTGTGTATTGGGTGGACGGCTCGGAAGAGGAATACGCACGTCTGACCGACCATCTGGTCGAGGCCGGAACACTGCAGCGGTTGAATCCGGAGCTGTTCCCGAACTCGTTCGTGGGTTCTTCCGACCCCAAGGACGTGGCCCGCGTTGAAGAGCGGACCTTCATCTGCTCCGAGAAGGAAGCCGACGCCGGGTTCACCAACAACTGGATGGACCCCGCCAAGATGAAGGCGATCCTCACGGAACGCTTCGCCGGCAGCATGCGCGGACGCACCATGTACGTGATCCCATTCGTCATGGGTCCGCTGGATGCAGAGCAGCCGCAGTTTGGTGTGGAAATCACCGACTCCGCCTACGTGGTCGCCTCCATGCGCATCATGGCCCGGATCGGCACCGACGTGCTGCGCAAGATGGAAGCCGAGGACGCCTTCTTCGTGCCCGCGTTGCACTCGGTTGGCGCCCCGCTGGAGCCCGGCGAGACCGACGTCGCCTGGCCGTGCAACGAGGAAAAGTGGATTGTGCACTTCCCGGAGGAGCGCTCCATTTGGTCCTACGGTTCGGGCTACGGCGGCAATGCGCTGCTGGGCAAGAAGTGCTACGCCCTGCGCATCGCCTCGGTGATTGCCCGTGACGAGGGCTGGCTGGCCGAGCACATGCTCATTCTCAAGCTCACCAGTCCGCAGGGCAAGTCCTACAACATTGCGGCGGCCTTCCCATCCGCCTGCGGCAAGACTAACCTGGCGCTGCTGGATCCGACCATCGAAGGCTGGAAGGCCGAGACCCTCGGCGACGACATTAACTGGATGCGCATCGGCAAGGAAGGCGAGCTGCGCGGGGTGAACCCGGAGTACGGGCTGTTCGGTGTTGCGCCGGGAACCGGCTGGAGCACCAACCCGAACGCCATGCGCGCCATCGCCAAGGGCAACTCCATCTTCACCAACGTGGCATTGACCGACGACGGCGGTGTCTGGTGGGAGGGCATGACGGACGAAGTGCCGGCTCACCTGATCGATTGGGAGGGCAACGACTGGACGCCGGATTCCGGGCGTCCCGCCGCCCACCCGAACTCGCGCTTCTGCACCCCGATCTCGCAGATCGACATGCTGGCACCGGATTACTACAGCCCCGATGGTGTGGAAATCCATGCGATCCTCTTCGGCGGCCGTCGCAAGACCACCATTCCGTTGGTTACTCAGGCCCGCTCCTGGACCAACGGCATCTTCATGGGCTCCACCCTGTCGTCGGAAACCACGGCGGCCGCGGCCGGCGCCGTCGGCGTGGTCCGCCGCGACCCGATGGCGATGCTGCCGTTCATGGGCTACAACGCCGGCGACTACCTCAAGCACTGGGGCACCATCGAGGGCAAGGCCAACCCGGAGCGCCTGCCCAAGGTGTTCCTGGTCAACTGGTTCCGCCGCACGGCCGACGGCGGCTTCGCCTGGCCGGGCTTCGGGGAGAACTCCCGCGTGCTCAAGTGGGCCATCGAGCGCATCGAGGGCACCGCCGACGCCAAGGAGACCCCGATCGGCTACATCCCGACCGGCGAGTCGATCGACCTGACCGGACTGGACATGACTCCGGAGCAGGTGGAAGAAGCCGTCAAGGTGGATCCGCAGGAGTGGAAGGAAGAGCTCAAGGGCATCGAGGAGTGGTACGCCCGCTTCGGTGATTCCCTGCCCGACGAGCTTGCTGCCGAACTTCAGCAGTTACAGGCCCGCTTCGCCTGACCGAATAACGATGGCCGCCATGACGCCCCGGATGAGACCCCTGCGCAGAGACACAGGGGTCTCATCCTTTAACCCTCTCGGTATCCGCTGTCCGCGCCAGGCAGGAAGGCGCGGCTGAGTTTTTGCCGCGGTCTAGACCACTGTGAAGGATTGTGCCTGGCGCCGTAGCGGCGCTCCGGACCATAGACTCCGCCCGGTGCCATTGGTATGTTGATGCCCCAACTTGCAGCTCAGGAGCAACAACCTATCTAGGAGGCGTTTCATGGCTGATACTGATGGCGCGGATGTCGTCGACATCCTCACGGCCGACCACGAGGACATGATTGACCTGCTCAGCCAAATCGAGCAGACCGCCGATCCCGGCCAGCGCCGCGACCTGGCCGATACCGTCATCGCCGAGGTGATGCGCCACGCCGTGGCCGAGGAGATGCTCGTCTATCCCGTGATCGAAGAGCATGTTCCGAACGGCAAGGAAGAGGTCGAGCACGACAAGGAGGAACATGAGGAAATCGTCCAACTGATGAAGCGGCTGGAAGACGTTGACTCATCCGCTCCGACCTTCATGGAACTGGTCAGGGAACTGGAGGGAAAGTTGCGCCACCACGCGAACGACGAGGAGATGGATCAGTTCCCAAAACTGCGCGCGCACATTCCCGAGGACAAGCTCGTGGATTTGGCCGAAAAGGTTCAGAACGCCAAGAAGGTTGCGCCGACGCGGCCGCATCCCAGTGCGCCGCATTCTGAACTGTTCCACAAGACCGTTGGCCCCGGCGTCGGCATGGTGGACCGGCTCCGCGACAAGCTTTCGGGACGCCATACAGGCTGACGGTGGCGATGCGGATCAGGCCGGGCGGCGGGTGAGCAAGCTCACAAACACCGGCTCCATTTGTGACTGGTGCGGCAGTGCTGACACCACCACGGAATCGAGTTCGCGGTAAAAAGCCTCGCGCGCCCGGCGCAGCGCCCCGCGCAGCCCGCAGTTGTTGTTCAACGGGCAATCGCCATGGGCGGACTCGCAATCCACCAGGTCCTCGCGGGCATCCAGTGTGCGCAGCACGCCGCCCACCGTCGCTGTCCGTCCGGCAGGGCTGATCCGCACGCCGCCGGACCGGCCGCGCACCGCATCGATGAGTCCCAGCCCGCGCAGCTTCAGCACCGCCTTGCTGACGTGGTTGTACGGCGTTCCGACGCCGTCGGCAATGGCCTGTGTGGTCATCAATTCTCCGTCCGGGGCTGCGGAGAGCAGCATCAGCGCCCGAAGGCACACATCGGAGAAGGCATTGATACGCATGCTTGCAATCTTAGCCGTCAGCCCTTGACAAAGCTGACGCTGTGCCGCCAGTCACGTTGGCGGGCGCGGTGGCCTCAGGCGCCGTCATGACCACGACGGCGGGGCGCGCATCCTGCCTAGCCCGCCGGGGGCCCGGTTTCTTCGATGGGTTCCTGATCGGGCCAGACGAGGCGTTCCTGCGGGTCCACGAAGGGGTCCGGGTAGCTCCACTTGCCATCGTCGTCGTGATGGTAGGGCTGGATGGCGGAGACGGCGACGCCGGCGGAGTGCTCCACGGCTATCTGGATTGCGTCGGCGTCCTCTTCGGGCAGGAAGATGTCGCTGATCACCGCGACGGCGCGGAAGTCGTCGCGTTCCTGTCGGAGCGTGGCATACAGATCCTCGATCATGCCGTCCACGTTGACCTCGGCTGCTTCGGTTGCCTCCGCGTCGAGGTCATCGGGCGAAACCACCACCAGGCGCAGCCCGCCGTCGCGCGTGGTGACCAGCGCCGCGGGCAGGAACGCTCCGTGCTCGGCCAACTGCTCCTGTGCCACGCCCAGCCCGGTGCCGAACAAAGTGTCGATATCGGCAAGTACTTCGGTCGGAATGCCGTCGCGCCACGACGCACTCATGCTGCTTCCCGGACCCGGGCCAAGACATGTTCGCGGAGGGTGTTGAGCAGTGCCGGGTTGGTGGCCTCGGCGTTCAGGCGCAGGAACGGTTCGGTGTTGGAGGGGCGCAGGTTGAACCACCAGGATCCGTCGTCGGCAATAACGGTGGTGCCGTCGAGGCGGTCCACGCTCACTCCTGTTCCCGCGTAGTCGGTGGGGCAGGTGGCGGCGGTGGCGGCGGTCCCGCCGGCGGCCGGGTCAGCGGCCAGCGCGGGCGCAAAGTCGGCCAGCACGCGGGCGACGGCGGCGGCCTTGTCCTCGACCTGCGAGTTCAGTTCACCGGTGGCGTGATAGGGGTCGTATTCGGCGGCCAGCTCGGACAGCGGCGCCCGCTGTTCGCCGAGCGCGGCCAGCACATGCATGGCGGCCAGCATGCCGGTGTCGGCGTTATAGAAGTCACGGAAGTAGTAGTGCGCGGAATGTTCGCCGCCGAACACCGCCTTTTCCTCCGCCATGTGCGCCTTGATGAACGAATGGCCCACCCGGGTGCGCACGGCCCGGCCGCCGGCGGCGGAAATGGCTTCGGGTACGGCGCGGGAGGTGATCAGGTTGTGGATCACGGCCGGGTGATCTTCGCCGGCGGCCTGGGCGCGGGCGATCTCCCGGCGGGCGACCAGCGCGGTGACCGCCGAGGGGGAGAGAACGGCCCCGGTGTCATCGATGACAAAGCAGCGGTCGGCGTCGCCGTCGAACGCCAAGCCGATGTCAGCCCCGTGCTCGCGGACGGCGGCCTGCAGGTCCACCAGGTTTTCCGGTTCCAGCGGGTTGGCCGGGTGGTTGGGGAACGTGCCGTCCAGCTCGAAGTACAGCGGCACAATCTCCAGCGGCAGCGACGGCAGGAGGCTGTCGCCGAGCACGGCGGGAGTGGTCATTCCGGCCATGCCGTTGCCTGCGTCGACCACCACCTTCAGCGGGCGGATCCCGGTCAGGTCCACCAGGGAGCGCAGGTAACCGGCATAGCCGGAGAGCACGTTGGTTTCGGTGATGGTCCCCGTTTCGGTGCCGTCGGGAATGCCGGTTTCCAGGTATTTCTGCGCGCGGTCGCGGATGTCGTACAGGCCGGTGTCGGAGGAAACCGGTACGGCGCCGGGCTTGGCCATCTTCATTCCGTTGTACTGGGCCGGGTTGTGGCTAGCGGTGAACACCACTCCGGCGGCGTCGAGGGAGCCGCAGGCATAGTAGAGCTCGTCGGTGGAGATCAGTCCCAGCATCAGGATGTTGGCACCCCTGCCGGCTGCGCCATGGGCGAACGCGGCAGCGAACTCCGGCGAGGACGGGCGCATGTCCCCGCCCACCAGCACTGTCTGCCCGGCCAGGGACAACATGTCAACGAAGGCCGCGCCGGTCGCCTCGACGGTTGCTGCGGTAATGGTTTCGCCGACGATCCCACGGACGTCGTAGGCCTTGAAGGACAGGCCAAGATCTATGCTGCTCACCCCACCAGCTTATAAGGGGCTCCTGTGGAAAAGGGACAGGTTGTCAGCTGCGGCTGGAATACTGGTCTGCATGGCTGAGCGGATCGACGGGACAACGGACATGGCGACGACGGACATCGGCACACTGGAAACGGCGGCGGCCGGGCAGGACGGCGGTGCGCTGCGCCAGGAGGCCACGGCACTGCTGCGGGCCCTGGTGGGCCATGACGCGGCGGAGTTTCACGAGGGCCAGTTCGAAGCCGTGGAGGCGCTGGCCTCCGGTGGACGCCGGGCCCTGGTGGTGCAGCGTACCGGCTGGGGCAAGTCGGCGGTCTACTTCGTGGCGAGCCTGCTGCTGCGCCGCCGGGGCGCCGGTCCCACGCTGATCGTCTCGCCGCTGCTCGCGCTGATGCGCGACCAGGTTGCCGCTGCCGAACGCGCCGGCGTGCGGGCCGCCGCCATCAACTCCGCCAACCAGCTGGAGTGGGGGCAGATCCAGGAGCAGTTGGCCGCTAACACCGTGGACGTGCTGCTGGTCTCGCCCGAGCGGCTGAACAATCCGCGCTTCCGCGACGAGCAGCTGCCGCAGCTGGTGGGCAGCTCCGGCCTCCTGGTGATCGACGAGGCCCACTGCATCTCCGACTGGGGCCACGATTTCCGTCCCGACTACCGGCGGATCCGGGACCTGATCGGGCAGCTCCCGGACCGGGTGCCGGTGCTGGCCACCACGGCCACCGCCAATTCGCGTGTGGTCCATGACATCGAAGAGCAGCTCGGCGTGCGTTCCACCGGGGAGCACGACGGCGGGGTGCTCACCATCCGGGGGCCGCTCGCCCGTGCCTCGCTGCGGCTGGGGGTGCTCCGGCTGGCCAGCCCGCGTGCCCGGCTCGGCTGGCTGCTCACCCATCTGAATGACCTGCCCGGCAGCGGAATCATCTACGCCCTCACGGTCTCCGCTGCCGAGGATACGGCCCGGCTGCTGCGTGAGGCCGGCCATGAGGTGGCCGCCTACACCGGCCGCACCGATCCTGCCGAGCGGGAGCAGGCTGAAGCGGCGCTGAAGGAGAACCGGGTCAAGGCGCTGGTGGCTACCAGTGCACTCGGCATGGGCTTCGATAAGCCGGACCTGGGCTTCGTTGTCCATCTGGGTGCCCCGAGCTCACCGGTGGCTTACTACCAGCAGGTGGGGCGTGCCGGCCGTGGTACGCCCAACGCCGACGTACTGCTGCTGCCGGGCACCGAGGACCGGGACATCTGGGAGTATTTCGCCACCGCATCGATGCCCAACGAGGGCACCGCCACCGCGGTGCTGCGGGAGCTCGCCGCTCCCGGCACGGTACTGTCCACGGCCGCGCTGGAGACGCTCGTGAACCTGAAGCGGTCGCCGCTGGAACTGCTGCTGAAGGTCCTCTCCGTGGACGGCGCGGTGCGCAAGGTCAGCGGCGGCTGGGAGGGAACCGGCCAGCCCTGGTCCTACGACGCGGAGCGCTATGGGCGCATTGCGCAGGCCCGGGTGGCCGAGCAGAACGCCATGCTGGACTACGAGAACACCTCCGGCTGCCGGATGGAATTCCTGGCCAGCGCGCTGGACGATCCGGCGGCTGCTCCGTGCGGTCGCTGCGACAACTGCGCCGGCCCGTGGTACTCGGACAGCATCGCTGCCGAAGCCACCGAGAGCGCCGGCGCAGCCCTGCAGCGGGCCGGCGTTGAACTGGAGCCGCGGGCCATGTGGCCCAGCGGGATGGACAAGCTGGGCGTCCCGGTCAAGGGCAAGATCCCGCCGGCCGAGGCCAACGGCAGCGGCCGGGCGCTTGCCCGCCTGACGGATCTGGGCTGGGGCGGGCAGTTGCGTGAGGTCTTTGGCACGGACGCTCCGGACCGGGAGGTGCCCGCCGGCATGCTCAAAGCCTGCGTGCAGGTCCTGGCCCAGTGGGGTTGGGCGCAGCGGCCGGTGGCCATCGTGAACGTGCCGTCGCGGAGCCGGCCGCTGCTGGTGCAGTCGCTGGCCCGGGGGCTCTCGGACATTGGCCAGTTGCCCTACCTCGGCGAACTCGCTCTTCCGCACGGCGGCCCCCGCAGCGGCCCCGGCGGCAACAGCGCCTTCCGGTTGGCCGATGTCTGGGACCAGTTCCACGTCCCCGAGGGCGGTGAAGCTTGGCTGGCGCAGAACCGAGGCCCCGTGCTGCTGGTCGATGACCTCGCCGACAGCCGCTGGACACTCACCGTCGCCGGTCGCGCGCTGAGCCTGGCCGGGGCGGAAACGGTGCTGCCCTTCGTGCTCGCGCTCAAGGGCTGAACCGACTCTCAGGCACCAGGCGCCGGAGGCGCGAACGCGCTGCCGGTGCATGGCCGGGTGCGGTGGATTATCGTGGTGCCATGCCCAGCCGGATAGCTGCGATAGCCATCGATGCGGTTCGGCCACGGGTGGTGGCCGACTTCTGGTGCGCCGTCCTCGGCTGGCAGGTTGTCGAAGAGGAGGATGGCTTCATCAGCATCGCACCGGAGGATGGGAGCTGGCCCTCCATCGACGTGGCACCGGTGCCCGAGGGCAAGACCATCAAGAACCGGCTGCATCTCGATCTGCGGGCCGACGGCGTGTCCACCGCGCAGGAGCTCGATCGGCTGCTGGCCCTGGGCGCACGGCGCACGGAGGTTGGCCAGGGTTCGGATGTCAGTTGGGTGGTTCTCAGCGATCCCGAGGGTAACGAGTTCTGCCTGTTGTCCCGGTCCGTTCAGGACATCGAAGATCAGGAATGATCTCCGGCGCCATAACCTTGAGCGGGCGCCGACGGCGCAGGCACAACCCCGTAAATCAGCGAAGGCTGCGGCGCGTTGACGATCGGCCGTGCCGGGGCCACAATCGCAGTGTCAACGCGGACGAGATGCTGCAGGGCTGGTGACGGGACAACAGTCGGGCTGGGCGGCTCCCAAACGGTTCAAGGCCACTAGTGCTGATCTGATGGTGGCGGTTCCTAGCATCAAAGGAAGGTCGCCGAGCATGGCCGAGACGAAAGTCAAGCACCTGAGCGTCGAGGAACGTGCAGCCAAGGGCAAGGAATGCCGCCAGAAGACGCCCGTCCCCAGCCACACGGGTTGGGCTCCCGCCGCCGATCGACCCGATCCGACAGCACTCCTCGAGAAACAGAACCAGACCAGGGACCAGGACCTTGTGCCGGTGCGTCACGGCCGGATGCTGGCCTCGCCGTTTGCGTTCTACCGGGGTGCGGCCAAGATCATGGCCGCCGACCTGAAGGACACGCCGCGCGCCGGCCTGGACTCCCAACTGTGCGGGGACGCCCACCTGTCAAACTTTGGCGTGTACGCCTCGCCCGAGCGAAACCTGCTGTTCGACCTGAACGACTTCGACGAGACGCTTCCGGGGCCGTTCGAGTACGACGTCAAACGCTTGTCCACGAGCTTTACCATCGCAGCCCGGAACAACGCGTTCAGCGAGGACGAAACACGCGACGTGACACTCACTGCGGTTCGGTCCTACCGCGAAGCGATGGCCCAGTTCGCCCAAATCCGCACGCTGGACATTTGGTATGCCCGCCTCTCCGAAGAGCAGTTGGTGGAAGCCATCGACCTGTCCGTGGCAACACAAAAGGACAAGGCCCTCCAGAAGGCAAGCAAGCGCATGGGAAAGACGGCGCGGCAGAGCCTCGCGAAGGCCCACGCTCGAGACAGCCTGCATGCACTCTCCAAACTCGCCGAACGCGTGGACGGGAGCTACCGGATTGTTAGTCAGCCCCCACTGGTCGTTCCCGCTCGGGACCTGGCGGATGCGTATGGGATGTCCGGCGATGAGGTTGCGTACGTGATCCGGGAACAGCTCCGGTCCTACCGGGCTACGCTGCCGGACGACCGGCGTCACCTGCTTGAACAATTCGAAATCATCGACGTCGCGCGCAAGGTCGTGGGCGTCGGCAGTGTCGGTACGCGGGCGTTTATCGCCTTGCTCCAAGGGCGCGATCAGCAGGATCCGCTGTTTCTTCAGGTCAAGGAGGCCACGCGATCGGTGCTCGAGGACCACTTGCCGAAGAGCAAGTTCCCGCAGCCTGGCGAGCGCGTGGTGCAGGGGCAGCGGATGATGCAGGCCGCGAGCGACATCTTCCTGGGCTGGACCAAGGGCGCCCAGGACAACCGGTATCTGTACTGGCGCCAGCTGCGGGACATGAAGGGCTCAGCTGTGGTGGAAGTGATGAAGCCCCGAGGCTTGATGTTCTATGCCAACGCCTGCGGCTGGACGCTGGCACGCGCGCACGCCCGTTCGGGTGACCCGATCGCGATCGCCGCCTATCTGGGCAAGAGCGCCAAATTCGACGCCTCAATCGCCGACTTCTCCGAGCGTTACGCGGACCAGAACGACAAGGACTACCAGGCCTTTACCGAGGCGGTTCGGACCGGCCGCCTGGAAGCAATCGAGGGCGTCTAAGCGGTTCCGCCGAGGGTGCATGCCACGCGCAGTCCCCGGCCGTGCCATTGGTCCCTGCCACTTCCAATCTAGCGGGCACAAGGGGGCTTGCGGCAAGACCCCCGTCGTGCCACAAACTGGCTCGGACGTGCCCGGGAAGAGGTGCACGGAAAAGCGTGGAAGGCGGTGGTTGCGATGGCCGATGTGATCATTGCCGGGGGCGGCCCGACCGGGATGATGCTCGCCGCAGAGCTGACCCTGGCGGGAGTGGATGCGGCGCTTGTGGAGCGCCGCGCGACCCCGGAACTGGTGGGCTCGCGTGCGGGCGGATTCCACTCGCGGACCATCGAGGTCCTCGACCAGCGCGGGATCGCCGAGCGGTTCCTCGCCGAGGGGCAGCGCGTCCAAACAGCGTTCTTCGGGAACACGAAGCTGGACGTGTCCGACTTTCCTACCCGGCACGCTTACACGCTTGGCCTGTGGCAGAACCATATTGAGCGGATCCTGGCCGGCTGGATCGATGAGCTGGGCGTGCCGGTCCATCGGGGGTTCGAGGTGGCGGGTTTCGCCCAGCACCACAGTGGGGTGGACGTGCAGCTCGCCGACGGCGGGCGGATGCACGCGCAGTACCTGGTCGGCGCGGACGGCGGGCGAAGCGTTGTCCGGAAGGCGGCCGGCATCGAGTTCCCCGGCTGGGATGCGACGAGGAGCAGCCTGATCGCCGAAGTGGAAGTGACCGAGGAGACGCCAGCGGGCGCGCGCATTGACGAGGTGGGGATCCATGGCCTGCACCTGATGGAGGACGGGCGAATCACGCGGGTGATCGTGACCGAAAAGCAACTCGGACCGGCAACCGAGCCCACCCTGGCCGATCTCGCCAAGGCGCTAACCGAGATCTATGACACCGACTTCGGGGTCCACAATCCGAGATGGATTTCGCGGTTCACGGACACCACACGGCAGGCCGCCACCTACCGCAGCGGCAGGGTGCTGCTGGCCGGCGATGCCGCGCACATCCATGCTCCGTCTGGCGGCCAGGGAATCGGGCTCGGTATCCAGGACGCCGTGAACCTCGGCTGGAAGCTCGCCCAGGTGGTCACGGGCCTGGCGCCGGACAGCCTGCTGGACACGTACCACGCCGAGCGGCACCCGGCCGGGGCCCGGGTGCTGAAGTACACGATGGCGCAGTCGCTCATGCAGCGGGCCGACCCGCGCATCGGCGCGCTGGCGGACACGGTGGCCGGCCTGTTGGCGATCGACGAGGCGAGGAGACAGGTGGCCGGGCTCATTTCCGGTCTCGACGTCCGCTACGACCTCGGCGAGGGGCACCCGTTGCTGGGGCGCCGGATGCCCGATCTCGACGTCGTCACCGCCGACGGCCCGCGGCGCGTGTTCACCCTGCTGCACCAGGCCCGTGCGGTGCTGCTCAACCTCGGCGTGCCGGGCAGCATCGAATTGGGGCCGTGGGCGGATCGGGTGCAGTTGGTGGATGCCGCGTACGACGGCGGGTGGGAGCTTCCGGTGATCGGCGCCGTCAGCGCTCCCGCGGCGGTGTTGATCCGGCCCGACGGGCAGGTGGCGTGGACGGGAGACGGGACCCAATCTGGGCTGCAGGAGGCGCTGTCCGGTTGGTTCGGACCCCGCGTCGTTAAGACCCCTGGTGACGCAAAAACTCCCCCGGTTTCCCGGGGGAGTTGACGCGGAGACGGGGGGATTTGAACCCCCGGTCGAGTTTAACCCCGACCCTTCATTAGCAGTGAAGTCCATTCGGCCGCTCTGGCACGTCTCCATACGCTATTGCTAGCCACACAAGACTACCCAGAACCGAGGGTCAAGAGCAAAACCGGGAACGGCTTAACCCGTCAGCGCCCGCCACAGGAAGGTGTGCGAGAGTGCCTGCAACCGGGCGGTTTGCTTGTTGTCGCTGGCGCCGGCGTGGCCGCCCTCCAATGCCTCGTGGAACCAGACGTTCTGCACGCCCAGCTCCAGCATCCGCGCGGCCATTTTCCGTGCCTGCACCGGGCCCACCCGGTCGTCCGAGGTAGCGGTCCAAATCAGCGCATCCGGATACTCGGTGCCCGGCTGGAGCAGGTGGTAGGGCGAGAAGGTGCGGATGAACTCCCACTGGGCCGGGTCCTCCGGGTCCCCGTACTCGGCAATCCAGGAGTAGCCGGCGGAGAGCTTGGTGTAGCGGGCCATGTCCAGCAGCGGCACCCCGCAGGACACCGCGCCGAACAGATGTGGGTAGCTGGTCAGCATGTTGCCCACCAGCAGCCCGCCGTTCGATCCGCCGGCGCAGCCCAGCCGCTCCCGCCGGGTGACGCCGCGGTCCATCAGGTCCTGCGCCACCGCGGCGAAGTCCTCGTAGGCCCGGTGCCGGTTGGCCTGCAGCGCCGCCCGGTGCCAGCCCGGACCGTACTCGCCGCCGCCGCGGATATTGGCCACCACGTAGACGCCGCCGCGGCCGTCCGCGGTGCGCTGTTCCAACCACGCCCGGCCCACGGTGCCGCTGTAGCCGGGTGTCCTGGCGACCTCGAACCCGCCGTAACCCGAGAGCAGCACAGGATTGCCGCCGTCGTGCTTGAGGTCTTTTGGCGCCACCTGGAAGTAGGGCACCTGGGTGCCGTCCTTGGACGTGGCGAAGTGCTGCTGGACCTCGTAGGCAGAGGCATCAAAGTACGACGGCGAAGCCTTGACTTCCGCTGCCGGCCCGCCGATGGTGCCGCGCGAGAGGGTGGACGGCGTGAGGTAGCCGGTGGCCACCAGCCAGTAGTCGTCGGAATCCTCGTCATCCACCGCCGAGGCATCCACGGCGTGCAAGGGCGGGCAATCCTGCAGCTCCGAGGCGGACCAGCCGGCCGCCGGATCCAGCACGCGCACCTGCGAGGACACATCGTGCAGCAGATTCAGGAGCAGGTAGTTCTTCGTCCAGCTCCACGACTGCAGCGACGTTGCCGCATCCGGGGCGAACAGCACGTGCACGCTGCGGTCGCCGGTCAGGAAGGCCTCCAGATCAGCGGCCAGCAGTGACCCGGCGGGGTGGACCGAACCGCCGAGCTCCCAGTCGCCCTGCGGCCTCATTAGCAGCCACTGGCGGTGGATGTCCACGTTCACGTCGGTGGGCACCTCGATGGGCAGCCAACCGCCGTCGCGCCGGAGGTAGGTGCGGTAGTTGAAGAAGTCGATGACGTCCACGGCCACGTCGCGTTCGAATCCGGGGGTGGAGTCGTGCCCTACCTGGGCCAGCATGTGGTCCTCGGGGACGTCGAAGTACTCCTCCGCCGCGGCCGGAGCTTGGCCGCGCTGCAGGATCCGGCTGGTCCGCGGGTAGGAGGAGGTGGTCAGCGAGCCGGGGCCGAAGTCGGTGCCCAGCAGGATCCGGTCCTGGTCCAGCCAGGAGACGTAGCTCTTGGCCACCGGGATGTCGAAGCCGCCGGTGACGAAGGCGCGGTCCTCGACGTCGAACTCCCGCAGCCGCACGGCGTCGCCGCCGTCGGGCGAAAGCCGCAGCATGGCCCGCCGGTAACTGACGCCGTCGGCCGGCCGCAGGAAGGCTGAGCCGGCGTAGACCCACTCGATGCCCTCGGCCGCGGCCAGCGCATCCACGTCCAGCAGGATCTCCCACTCGGGCGAGTCGGTCAGGTAGCTCTCCCACGCAGTACGTCGGAGCAGGCCGCGGGGGTTCGCCTTGTCCCGCCAGAAGTTGTAGTAGAAGTTGCCGCGCTTGGTGACGGCGGGGATCCGGTCCTCCGCGTCCAGGACCTCCAAAATGCCGGCTTCCAGCGCAGTGAACTGCCCGTCCACCAGCTTGTCCTCGGTGCGCCGGTTCTGTCCCTTCACCCATTCCAGCGGCTTCTCGCCGTAGATGTCCTCTAGCCAGATGAAGTCGTCCTCGGGCAAATGCGTGCTGTCCTGCGCGGGATCTTGGGCCATGCACCCATCCTAGGCATGCTGCGGCGGCCGCCCGGTGCCCTAGCCGTGGACAGCAGGCACCCGTTGTCCCCGGCGGCGCGCCAGCAGTTGGCAGCCGGAGCCACATGGTCCTCGGGCCGGCGCCCGCGCGGTGGCCACCCTGCGTACGTGGTCCTCCGGCCGGAGCGCTCCCGGTTGACTGCCCGCAGGACGTGTGTCCGCCGTGGACAGTATGCGCCACATTGTCCTCCCACTGATAAGCAAACCTGGCGCTGCTTCGCTCCGATCCGCGGCTCATGGAGTCATCCCACAGCAAGCGCGAGGAATGCTTGCCCTTCTCGGCGAATGTGGCGCCCACTGTACAAGCGGGGAGTGTGACCCGGTGGTCCTGGCCGGGGAGTGTGGCCCCATGGTCCAGGCCGGGGAGATGACACCCGTTGTCCAGACCGCAGACAACCCCCGCGGTCGCCCCCTCACTTGCGCGGTAGCCCGCCCGTGCGGCGGCCGCCACGGTGCAGCCGTCGGCAGGCCGTAGGCTAGAAAGCGTGGATAATCCGGGCAATTTTCGTGTAGCGATCGTGGGTGCCGGCCCGCGGGGCACCTCCGTGTTGGAACGCTTGCTGTCCAACCAGCAGGCACGCGGCGGAGCCCGGCTGCGGATCCATCTGGTGGATCCGTTCCCGCCCGGGCCTGGCCATGTCTGGCAGCCCGGCCAGTCCCGATTGTTCCTGATGAACACGCCCTGCCTGTTTCCCACCGTGGTGCCGGCACCCGGGACCGAGCATGTGGGACCCGAACCCGTAGCCGGGATGACTTTCGAGGCCTGGCGCTCCGCGGTAGCGGCCGGCAGCATTCCGGAGGTGCCGCCGGACGACGCCGAGGAAGCGGCGGCGCTGGGACCGGCCGATTTTCCCAGCCGCGCGCTATATGGGCGCTACCTGGCCTGGACCTTCGCGCACCTGGCCGCCCAAACCGGAGCGGATGCCTCGCTGACCGTTCATGCGGCGGAAGCCACCGGCCTGGCACGGCACGACGGCGGGTGGCAGCTTGAGTTGAGCGACGGCACTACTCTGCCGGCTGACGCCGTGGTGCTGGCACTGGGGCATGTTCCCGCTGCGCTGAACCCGGAGCAGCAGAAGCTCCAGGATGCGGCGGCGCGGCATGGCCTGCACTACCTGGCGCCCAATGTGCCGGCCGACGTGGACTGGGGCCGGCTCCCGCCCGGGCGCACCGTGCTGGTACGCGGAATGGGCCTGAACTTCTTCGACCTCATGGTCCAGGTGACCGAAGGCCGCGGCGGCCGGTTCGTGCCCGCGACGGACAGCGAGCCGCTGACCTACCTCCCGTCGGGAAAGGAACCACGGCTGGTGGCCGGGTCCCGGCGCGGCACCCCCTACCGGGCGAAGGCCAGGATCAAGAGCTACATCCCGGCGGGCGTGGAGCTACGGCACTTCACCACGCACGCGGCCCGCCTGTTTGCCGAAGCCGGTGTGCAGCCCGGCTTCGACCACGACCTGTGGCCCATGCTGCACCGCGACGTCTATTGGACCTATTACTCCACCCTGGCGCGGGTGGAGCCGGAGTGCCTGAAGGTGGCGCCGCAGGAGCTGCTGGCAGGGCTCGACCAATTGCTGGCGGAGAAATTGGAGCCAGGAAACCGAACGCTGCTGACACGGGTTCGGGCGTACCTGGCCGAGCGGGTCAGCGAGGACAGGTTGCTGGACGTGGAGGCGTTGGCCAAGCCCTTCGGCGGCCGCAAATTCGGTTCGCCAGCGGAGTATCAGCAGGCGGTGCTGGACTATCTGGACGCCGACGCGGAGGGCTCTGCGCGCGGAACCGATGATCCGCTCAAGATGGCCGTCGGGGCCCTGAACGCCGGCCGCTCGCTGCTCAAGAAGATTGTGGCCGACGGCGGCATCACCGAGGAATCCTGGCTGGCCGAACTGCGCGGCTGGTTCGAACCGCTGGTCGAGGGGTTGGCCAGCGGACCGCCCGCCCAGCGCATCGAGCAGTTGGCTGCGCTGGCGCGGGCCGGCATCGTCCAGTTTGCGGGCCCCGAGCCTGTCTACCAAGTGGACCCGGACACCGGCCGCTTCCGGGTCACCTCGCCCTGGGTCGACGGCGCCGAATACAGCGCCGCCTACCTGGTGGAGGCGATGATGCCGGCCAACCGGGTGGCCCATAGCCGGTCGCCGCTGCTGCGCCGGATGTTCGAGGACGGACTGGCCAGGCCCAAGCTGATGATTGGACCCAACGGAGCGCCGGTGACCGGTTCGGGCCTGGACGTGACGCAGCCGCCGTACCGTCCGTTGGATCGGAACGGACAACCGGTGCAGAACCTGTATGTGATCGGACTGCAGCTGTCTTCGGTGCAGTGGGGAACGTCCATTGCCGCCGAAGCCGGTGCATCCGGGGAGACCGGCGGCCGGACGTTGCAGGATGCCGACCGGATAGCCGGGGCCATCTTGGACGCAGCCGACAACAGAAGCCTGGCCGGCCCCGCGCAGGCGGGCACCGCCGTCGTTGGCAGCGGGGGCCAACGCCGCTGACGCCGTCATTGCCGGGGAACAGAACAGGCCCTCCCGGGTGGGGAGGGCCTGTTCTTCTGTCTGCGTACTAACGCTTGTTACCGCCGCTGTTGCCGCGGTCCTTGTCCATGTCCAGGCCCACGATGATCGGATCGTGGTCGCTGGCCCGGTAGGGATCCGGGACGTAGAAGTTGGTGGCGTTGTAGTTGTACCGGCTGTATTCCAGCGCGATCGATTCCACCGAGTTGATGTTCCAGATGTCGGCGCCCTTGACCTTCGCGTCCGCTGCGGGCGAGGCGAAGATGTAGTCCAACGAGCCAACCATGCCGCCGAAATTGTAGCTGTGCTCGCCGGTCTTGGCGCCTTGATCCACGTAACCGGCCTCGGTGAGGACCTTGATCGGGTCTTCCTTCGCGTAGGAGTTGAAGTCGCCGGTCAGCAGCACTTTGCCGGTCCGGAACTTCTCCTGCATCTGCTCCGCGAACTCCAGCAGTGAATGCGCCTGTGCGGTGCGGGCTGCGTTCCAGGCGCCCTGGCCGTGGTCGGCGTTCTCGCCCGACTTCGGGCCGGAGCCCTTGGACTTGAAGTGGTTGGCGATCACGATGAAGGTATCCGAGGCGCCGTTTTTGGCCTTGAACGCCTGGGCCAGCGGCTTGCGCGCGTTGGCGAAGGCTTCGGTGTCGTTGTGGATCACCGACTCCTGGACCGTCTTCACCTCGTCCTTCTTGTAGATGAAGGCCGTGCGGATGAAGTCCTCATCCGCCAGCGCCGGCAGCTCCTCCGGCGACCGAACGTAGTCCCACCCGCCGTGCTGAGGCCCCTTGCCCGAATGCTTGCCGTGGTGGCGGGTGTCGCCCAGATCCGCATTCAGTGCCTTGGTCAGCGCGGCCAGGGCGGCGTCGCGGTCCTTGCCGAACTGGGCGGAGTTCTCGATCTCCTCCAGCGCCACGATGTCCGCGTCCAGCGCATTGATGGCCGCCACGATCTTGTCCTGCTGGCGTTCCAGGTTCTCCGCGTCCCAGGCGCCGCGGGCATCGCAGTTGCGGGCCGTGATCGGGTTGCCGTCGCGGTCCGTGAACGCACCGCATCCCGCCACCTGGTCGCCGGTGGTGCTGAAGTAGTTCAGCACGTTGAACGAGGCCAGCTTCACGCCGCCGAGCTGTTCGGGAGCATCGGTGCGGGTGTTCTGGAACGACGCCGGCTGGACGCTTTCCGCGTTCTCCACCGTCAGGTGGCCCAGCGGCTGGAAACGCCAGAGATCGAACCGGTAATCCAGCACCACGTTAGTGGCGAACGTGGCCGGGGAATTTACCCGGACCGGATCCTCGGCGGACAGGTAGGGCAGCGGGATGTCCTTGCTGGCATCCGCGCCCAGGTAGTTGACGCTCGAGCCGTCGTCCAGCGTGACGGCCAGGGCGGCGTTCTTCTCGGTCTCGGCCCAAAACGCGTCAGAGCCGTAAGCTCCGACGGCTGTGGGCTGCACCAGCGCGGAGTCCCCGGCGGCAAGGCCGATCTCGCCGTACTGGTTTAGGGCGAAGTTGTCGGTAACGGTGAAGCCGCCCTGGGGGCTGAGCAGCATGCCCTCGAACTTCTCCCGGTCCGCCTCCGTGGCCGGCCAGCCGATGGCTGCAGCCTTCGGTGCCTCCGCGGCCTCCTTCAGGACGGCCAGCCCCTCGGCCGCGACGGTGATCTCGGTCAGGCCGTGGAACTCGCTGACCTTGCCGGAAACCTCCACGAAGTCACCAACCTGCACGTCGCCGACGGTCGCGGGGGAGTAGACGAACACGGCGTCCGACGCGGTCCGGTCGCTGGTGTTGGTGTCGCCGCCCGTTCCTTCGGTCTGCAGATAGTAGCCGTCGAAGCCGCCGGTGGCGTAGGCGGCGGTCACCACGCCGCGGGTGGTCACGGTCTTGCCGGCCAACGGGGACTGCGGACCGGTGCCCTGGATTTCGGCGATGGTGGCTGCCTCCGGCTCCGGATCACCGCCGCCGCCCTCGCCGGAACCCTGCGGGGAGATGTCTTCGCTGAGGCTGAAGTCCGCCGCGTTGTTGTTGGTGTCGGTTCCGTCGGCGCGGTTCATCGACCGCACGTCCGTGTTGTTCCGCGGCGACTGGGCCGCCTCGGTCTCGAAGGTGTTCGAGGTGCCGTAGCCCAGCAGGTCCACCACCGTGCTGCGGTCGACCACCGAACCGGTGCCCAGATCGGCCAGCGCGCCGGCCTGGTTGGCCAGCACCAGGGTGCCGTTGGTCCCGGACGGGGCCAGGCTGGTCACCAGGTCCGGTTCCGGCAGCTCCTCGCCGTTGGGACCGTTGGAGTTTGCCTGCACCAGGTAGTGGCCGCCGGCCTCAATGTTGCCGGACAGCGCTGCCACTCCGGTGGGGTTTCCGGTTCCGCCGGCCGAGCGGTACTGCAGCGACCAGCCGTCCAGGCTGATCTCGGCGTCGGTCGGGTTGTACAGCTCGATGAACTTGTTGGCGTAGGCAGCGCCGGCGCTGCCGCCGGACAGATAGGCCTCGTTGATCACCACGTGGTCGCCGCCGGCGCTGCCGCCGGCCTCGACGGCGGACGGCAGCCGGAAGGTGGTTCCGGATGCGGCGGCGCTCAGTTCGAAGTAGCCGCGGTCCAGCGCTGACGGAGCGGTGAATTCGATGGAGGCACCGCCGTCGGCCACCGGGAAGGTACCCAGTTTGGTGCTGGTGCCGGCCGCGTCAACGTACGCGAGCGACACTTCGGTGTTCAGCGGAGCGCCCAGCGACGTCAGGTCCAGTTTGGCTAGCGTCACGTTGACCTGCTGGCCGGGGCCGATGGATTCCGGTGCCCCGGTAACCTGCACGGTGCGGCGGGCGAAGTCCGGGGAGAGCGGGCTGTTGTCCTGGATGTAGTCGATCCAAGCGTCCCGGTCCACCAGGCCGGAGTCGCGGGTGTCCGCGCCCTTGGTGAAGACGTGGAAGTTGTCGCCGCCCTGGGCCAAGAAGCTGAAGGTGCCCACCCGGTAGCCGCGTTCCGGGTCCAGCGACTCGCCGTTGACCCAGACGCCGGTGATGCGCTCGCCTTCGGGCAGCGCCGCGTCGTAGGTGTAGTTGACGTTCTTGCTCAGGCCCAGTTGCAGGTAGGCGCGGCTGGGTACCTCGCCGGCTGCGGTCCGCTGCCACTGCTGCTCCAGCAGGGTCTTGACCTGGTCGCCGGTCAGCGTGGTGGTCCACAGGTTGTTCAGGAAGGGCAGCACCCCGTTGGCCTCGGCGTAGGTGACCGTGCCGTCGGGCGCGTAGTAGAGCTCGTTGCGCAGCCCGCCGGGATTCACCACACCGATTTCAGCGCCGCCGCGTTCGGCGGAGGCGAGGGATGCCAGCAGCGAATCGGCCACCAGGTTGCCCAGCGTCGATTCGGAGCCGCGGTCGTCCCGGTCCGGCGCCGTATCCGCGTCCGGCCCGTCGGGCAGGAAGGCGGTGGTGATGTCGCCGGTAACCGAGCCAACCGGCTGGGCGCCGACTTCCTCGGCGTTTTCCAGCGCGGCCTGGACAATCGAAGACACTTCGGCCACCCGCGGATAGGCGGACACCAGGTCCGCATCGGCGGTGCCGGTCCGCGGCACGACGGCGGCGGTGTGCGCCAGTACCTCGTCGGCGTCGGCGTCGTAGCTCAGCTGGACTTGGCCGATGTTCGCGCCGTAGGAACCGGTCTGCACCACGGGCCGCGTCTTGCCGTCGGCACCCGGAACCGGGGCGTCGAAGCTGTAGGCCTGATGCGTGTGGCCGTTGAAAATGACGTCCACGTCCGGGCTGGTCTCGTTGACAATCCGGTTGAACACTGCGCTCGCAGCTACGGCGCTGGCCAGGTCAGCGTTCGTGTTGGCGCCCTCATGGTAGGACGCCATGATGACGTCGGCTTCGTCGCCGACGCCGTCGGTCAGCTGAGCCGCGACCCGGTTGACGGCGTCCACCGGGTCGCCGAACTCCAGGTCTGCGATACCGCCCGGGGACACCAGCGAGGCAGTCTCCTCGGTGACCACGCCGACCACGCCGACGGTCACGCCGTTGACCGGAACCAGCTCATACTCGGGCAGTGCCGGTTCGGTGGTGCCGGCCCGGTACACATTGGCGCCCAGCTGGGGGTACTTTGACGCCGGGGCCACTCGGTCCGTCAGGTCGGCGAAGCCGCGGTCGAACTCGTGGTTGCCCACCGCCGTCGTCGCCAATTCCAAGGCGTTGAGTACATCGATGGTCGGCTGGTCTTGCTGCGTGGAAGACGCGAAGACCGAGGCGCCGATGTTGTCGCCGGCGGAAGTGAGAAGCGTTCCCTCGGGGTTCTGCGCCCGGAGTTGTTCCACGGTGCCCGCGAACTTGACCGTGTTCGCGTCGATCCTCCCGTGGAAATCGTTGATGCTCAGGAGGTTGAGGTCGACCGGATCGGCCGCATGCGCGGGCAACGCCGCGAAAGGCGCCGCCACCAGGCCCGCGGTCAGGACCGCGGCCAGCGCGGTCTTCGGTGATGAAGTAGCCATTTGGCCCTATCTCTCAAGGTGGAAGTGATGATCCGCGCACCCAGGGAACGGCTGCGGCACGGCTGCACGGTGCAAGCACCGCTCCCCAGTTCAGCTGGCAGGGATGAACGGGAGGTTACCCGAGGGCCAGAACCAGCGGAATACTTCTATGAAAGAACAGCTTCAAAGAGGATGAAACGTTCGCCAACCCTTGACAGGAAGGGCCGAGACCGAACCGCAGCAAGGCTGCAGGGCTTAGCGCCGGCCGGCAGCGGGTCCGACTGGAATCAGCGGCGGCTGTCCTTGAGCGTGCCGGTGGTGGGCGCGTCCTTATCGCCCACCAGGCAGAGCAGTTCACGGTCCTGCTCGCCGCTCCAGCTTTCCTCGGTGGGGTTCAAGTGGATCAGCTCCAGCGCGGAGTCGTCGTAGGGGATGCCCGCGAACGCCTTGAACTCGGCCACGCAGAATTCTTCGGCCTTGGCCGCCACTTCCTCGTCGCCGGGATAATCTCCGTCCGGCAGGTTGCTGGCCGCGAACGCCTCCAGCTCGTGGGGCTGATCGCACGGCACAAACTCCACCTCGGTGAGGCGTTCGGCGCGCGGGTTGTTCAGGCAGTCGCCCACCTTGATGGCGTACGCGCCGGCGGAGGCGGCTTCGGTCACCGCACCGGATTCATCCCGCGGCGGTTCCTGCGCGTCGCCCAATCCGCAACCGCTCAGTGCTGCCAAGAGGACGACGACGGCGGCCGCCTTGAGCGGGCGGCGGCGGACGGGCGCGGACTGGCTGGGCACGGGGTCTCCTCGGGCTTTTGGTGCAACGGCTCCTAGCCGAGGTTATACCGGCGGTGCGGATGAGGCAGAAAACACGCCGGTGTTGTCCGACAGGTCGCCACGTCATTGTGCCGTGCAAAAGCAGCAGGTGCCCGGGCCTCACGGCCAAGACACCTGCTGTTGAAGCGGAAGGTATGGGATTTGAACCCATGAGACGGGGTTACCGCCTACTGGTTTTCAAGACCAGCTCCTTCGGCCGCTCGGACAACCTTCCTCACCTTGTAGTCTGACACGGAGGGGCGTACCCGGGCAAAGCGCGCCCCCTCAAGGTTTTTGCGCCCCGGACTAGGTGAGCGAGGCTGGCATGAGAGCGGTTTTTTACGAAGGGGCAGGCGGCCCCGAGGTCCTGAGGCTGCGGGAGACTGACCCCCCGCAGCCAGCGGAGGGCGAGGTAGTGATCGATGTGGCTGCCGCCGGGGTCAACCGCGCCGACGTGCAGCAGCGCAACGGCGTTTACCCGCCGCCGCCGGGCGCGTCCGAGATCCCGGGCCTGGAAGTGTCCGGCCGGGTGTCCGCGGTCGGTGCCGGCGTCACCGCGCCACGGATCGGCGACGAGGTGTGCGCCCTCCTGGCCGGCGGAGGCTACGCCGAACAGGTTGCGGTCCCCGCGGGCCAGGTGCTGCCGGTGCCGCGGGGCGTGGATTTGGTGACGGCCGCGGCGCTGCCGGAAGTGGCGGCCACGGTCTTCTCCAACCTGTTCATGGCCGCAGGCGTGCAGGCCGGCGAAACCGTACTGATCCACGGCGGGTCCGGCGGCATCGGCACCATGGCGGTCCAGCTGGTCGATGCCTTCGGAGCGGTCCCGGCGGTGACGGCCGGCAGCCAGGAAAAGCTCGACGTCGCGCGTGAACTGGGTGCCGAGGTGCTGATCAACTACCGCGAGGAAGACTTCGTGGAGCGGATCAAGGAGGCTACCGGGGGCCGCGGCGCCGACGTCATCCTGGACGTCGTGGGTGCCAAGTACCTGCAGCGGAACCTGGACGCCCTTGCCATATCCGGCCGGCTGGTCGTGATCGGCCTGCAGGGCGGGGCCAAAGCGGAGCTGAACCTGGGCCAGCTGATGGCCAAACGCGGTGCGGTCATCGGCACCACGCTGCGGGCCCGCCCGGCGGAGGAAAAAGCAGCCATCATGCGCGCGGTTGCCGAGCATGTCTGGCCGCTGGTGGTCTCCGGGGATGTCACGCCGCAGGTGCACCGCACCTTTGCTTTGGCCGACGCTGCGGCGGCCCACGAGTACTTCGATTCGGGCGCTCACACCGGCAAGATCCTGCTCACCACCTCCTGAATCGGGCGGCTCCGTTCCCTGTAGACGGCGGCGCTGCTACGGTGCATCTTTAATAGCATCGGCGTTCCATGAAGGGGGAGCATCATGAGCGAGAAACCCACCGGGGCCCTGCCCGGGCAAGCCGGAAATGAGCCGGATTCCGATCTGCTGGTCCAGGACCCGAACCTGCCGCCGGTAGCGCTGGATCCGGCCGCTGAGGCCCAGCAATACAAGTGGACACCGACCAAGATCGTCGTCTGGGTCGCCATCGCGCTGCTGGGCGCGGTCAGCTGGAGCATCCTCGCATTTTCACGCGGTGAAACGATCAACGCGATCTGGTTTGTCTTCGCCGCGGTGTGTACGTATTTCATTGCCTACCGCTTCTATTCCAAGTACATCGAGAACAAGCTGACCCGGCCCAACGACCGGCGCGCAACGCCGGCCGAGTACAACGCGGACGGCAAGGATTATGTGGTCACGGACCGGCGCGTGCTCTACGGCCACCACTTCGCCGCGATCGCAGGTGCCGGCCCGCTGGTCGGGCCCATCCTGGCTGCGCAGATGGGTTACTTACCCGGCACACTGTGGATCATCGTCGGCGTCGTCCTGGCGGGCGCCGTGCAGGACTACCTGGTGCTGTTCTTCTCGATGCGCCGCGGCGGCCGGTCGCTGGGCCAGATGGCCCGCGAGGAACTCGGCGTCGTCGGCGGCGTCGCTGCCCTGATAGCCACGCTGACCATCATGATCATCATCGTGGCGATCCTCGCCCTGGTGGTCGTGAACGCCCTGGGCGAATCGCCCTGGGGCGTTTTCTCAGTCTCGATGACCATTCCGATTGCCATCTTCATGGGCGTCTACCTGCGCTTCCTGCGGCCGGGCAAGGTCAGCGAAGTCTCCATCATCGGCTTCGTGTTGCTTATCGCCGCCATCGTCGGCGGCGGTGCGATCGCCGAGACCGGGTGGGGTGCAGCGATCTTCACGCTGGACCGGACCACCATCGCCTGGGGCATCATCATCTATGGCTTCATCGCGGCGGTGCTGCCGGTCTGGCTGTTGCTCGCTCCGCGCGATTACCTCTCCACTTTCATGAAGATCGGCACCATCCTGATGCTGGCGCTGGCCATCGTGCTGGTCCGGCCGGAGATCAACGTTCCGGCCTTCAGCGAGTTCGCCGGCCGTTCCGACGGTCCCGTTGTCCCGGGGTCGCTGTTCCCCTTCTTGTTCGTCACCATCGCGTGTGGCGCGATCTCGGGGTTCCACGCGCTGATTTCGTCCGGCACCACGCCAAAGATGCTGCAGAAGGAGAAGCAGACGCGCATCATCGGCTACGGCGGAATGTTGATGGAGTCGTTCGTAGCGATCATGGCGCTGGTCGCGGCCATCTCGATCGACCGCGGCATCTACTTCGCGATGAACTCTTCTGCGGCGGCGACCGGCGGCACGGTGGAAGGCGCGGTGGCCTTCGTCAATGCACTGGGCTTGTCCGGAGTCAACCTGACGCCGGACATGCTGACGGAACTGGCCCGCAACGTCGGTGAGGAGTCCGTCGTCTCGCGGACCGGCGGCGCCCCCACCCTCGCCGTCGGCCTTTCGCAGATCATGCAGGGGCTCATCGGCGGCGTTGGATTGATGGGCTTCTGGTACCACTTCGCCATCATGTTCGAGGCGCTGTTCATCCTGACCGCTGTCGACGCCGGAACCCGGGTGGCCCGCTTCATGCTGCAGGACACCATCGGCAACGTCCTGCCGAAGTTCAAGAACATGTCCTGGCGACCCGGCGTCTGGATCTGCACGGCCATCATGGTGGCCGGCTGGGGGTACATATTGATCCTGGGCGTGACCGATCCATTGGGCGGCATCAATACGTTCTTCCCGCTCTTCGGCATCGCCAACCAGCTGCTGGCGGCCATCGCGCTCGCGGTCTGCCTGGCGATCGCAGCCAAGCGCGGGGCGTTCAAGTACCTATGGATCATCGCGCTGCCGCTGGCATTCGTGACCGTGATCACCGTCTGGGCGTCGATCCTGAAGATCTTCAGCCCGGACGTCAAGGTCGGCTACTGGGCCAACAACATCGCCAACCGCAATGCCTTGGCGGCAGGCGAGACCAGCCTGGGGAACGCCAACTCGGTGCAGGAAATGGAGGCGGTGGTCCGCAACACCGCGGTGCAGGGCACCCTGTCCATCGTCTTCGTGGTCCTGACCATCATCGTCATCGCCACCGCCCTCGCCGCCACCTACAAGTCCTGGCGACTGGGCGGAGAACCGTCGCACGAGGATCCGGCGGTCGTCTCCGCAACGTACGGGCCGGCGGGTCTCCTGGCCACCCGGCCGGAGAAGGACCTGGAGAAACAATGGAACGCACTGCCGGCGGCGACCAGACGGGAACATGATGTCGAGCGTTAACTGGCCCCAGGCGCGGCGCGGCTGGCGGAGCTTCGCCTGGTACTTCAAAGGAGTGATGGGCGAGCACGCCTACCAGGACTATCTGGAGCACCACCGCCGGGCACACCCCGGCACCGAGCCGATGAGCGAACGCGAGTTTTGGCGGGACAAGACGGACCGGCAGGAGAACAACCCGCAGGGCCGCTGCTGCTGACCCAAAAAAAACGACGGCGGTGCCCGCACCGGAGCGTTGGTCAGCAACATTCCGGTGCGGGCACGGTTGCGCCTGCGTGGCTTGAGCCCCCGAGGACAGGGCCGGCTTGCGTCCAGAGGGGCCCAGAGGGCCGGGCTCCGGTACCCGGCGGAACGTCGCGGCACTCCGCATGGGAACAGGATGGGATCCGGTCTGCGCCGGATGGCTGTCTCTGGCAAGATGAAAACATGAGCGAAGAGCAGACGCCGCAGCCCGCAGAACCGGTCATCGTCGGCGCCTTGTCCGGCCAGAGCCAGGAAGGCGGCGAGCCGGAGCCCGAGGATGGCGGCACCGAAGCTCCGCGGTCCAGCCGCGGTTCCAAACTTGCCGACCTGGTTGACGAACCGGCCAAGGTGATGCGGATCGGCACCATGGTTCGCCAGTTGCTGGAAGAGGTGCGCAGCGCCCCGCTGGATGACGCGGCCCGCACGCGCCTGGCCGGAATCCATGAGCGGTCCGTCAAGGAGCTCGAGGACGGACTGGCGCCGGAGCTGATCGAGGAACTGCACCGCATCAATCTGCCCTTCACCGACGATTCCACGCCCTCGGACGCCGAGTTGCGCATTGCCCAGGCACAGCTGGTCGGCTGGCTGGAGGGCCTGTTCCACGGGATCCAGACCGCCATCGCAGCCCAGCAGGCGATGAATCAACAGATGGCGGCGCGGATGCAGATGCGCCAGCTGCCGCCCGGCACCATGATTGCGCCGGGCGTCGTAATTGGCGACGACGGTGAACCGCGCCGTGCTCCCGGAGCCGAGGGGGAGAACGCCGGCCAAAGCGGCGAACGCCACGTCGGTCCCGGGCAGTACCTCTAGGACCGTGGCGCTCTTCGGCGCTGCCCGGCAGGCCCGCCGGGACGACAAAGACCTCGGCAAAGGCATCTGGCGTCGCGCGCATGACCGTTTCCGGCGCGCCCTGGAGCGCTACCATCAGATCCTTGAGGGCGTGCAAGACGACGGGCTCTATGGCGAACTGCTGCCGATCGCCAACCAGATGGCCGGGCTGCTGCCCCGGGTGCGCAATTGCTGTGTGGCAGCGCAGTCCCTGCACCCAACCGACGGGTTGGACATCCCGGGCGGGCCCCTGGCCGAGGTCCACCGAAGCCTCTCCAAGGCCGGCAACTCGCTGGCGGCGACCGCACAGGCAGCAGCCATGGCCAGGCTCGGCGGCACCCAGGGCTATGAAGTCGGGGTCGAGAACGTGCGACGCCACGCCGCCGTCGTGCTGTCCGATCTCGCCGAGGCGGAGCGCCTGCTGGCCGGCCTGAAGCACGGCGGCGCGGGGCAACGTTAGCGGGCATCAGTCCAGCGCCGCCATGGCCCCTGGGGTCCGGGCGTGCCATGATGTTGGCAATCAGGTGCCGGTGTCGACGGCCCGGTTTCGGGCGGAACGGACGCACGCTCATGACCTACATCAGCCGTTTTGACGATGTGGGAGAAGGGGATCTTGCCGCGGTCGGTGGCAAGGGTGTTGGCCTGGGCGGCCTCATTCGGGCCGGCGTGCCGGTGCCTGCTGGTTTTGTGTTGAACACCGCGGCCTACGCGGCCTTTGTGGACGCCAATCATCTTGCCGCGGGCATCCAGGAACTGGCCGCGCTGGGACCGCAGGCGGCGAGGCAGGACTACGAGCAGGCCTCGGAGCGGATCCGTATCCTGTTCACCGGCGGCAGCATGCCGGACGAGGTCGCCGCCGAACTTGGCGCCGCCTACCGGAACCTGGGTAACGGGGATACGGCGGTGGCGGTGCGCTCCTCCGCCACCGCGGAGGACCTCGCCTCGGCCAGCTTCGCCGGACAACAGGACAGCTACCTCAATGTGCACGGAGCGGAGGCCCTGGCCGCGGCGGTGACGGGCTGCTGGGCCTCGCTGTGGATCGCCCGCGCCATGGCCTACCGCGCGCGTGAAGGCATCGGGCCGGCATCGGTGCGCCTGGCGGTGGTGGTCCAGCGCATGGTCGGGGCCGACGCGGCCGGGGTGATGTTTACCGCTAATCCGGCCAACGGGCGCCGCGACCAGATCGTGATCAGTGCGGCCTGGGGGCTGGGCGAATCCGTGGTCAGCGGGACGGTCACACCCGACAACATCGTCGTCGACGCGGGGACGGGCCACGTACTCTCGCGGCGGACAGAGGATAAGGACGTCATGACCGTCTGCGCGGAACATGGCACCCGGGAGCAGCCGGTGCCGCAGGAGCGCCGCCGCCAGCAGGTACTGGATGATCCGGCGGCGGCTGCCTTGGCCCGCTACGGTGCACAGGTCGGGGACCACTTCGGCGCGCCGCAGGACATTGAGTGGGCACGAACCGGCGACGGGTTCTTCTTCCTGCAGTCCCGGCCGATTACGGCGCTGCCTGAGCCCGCGGCCGACCCCCCGGACAGCTGGCCCGTGCCCTACCGGAACGGGTTCTACTTCCGCGCGAGCATCGTGGAACAATTGCCGGACCCGCTCTCGCCGCTGTTCGCCGAGCTGATCGACGGCTCCGTGTCACGGTCGCTTAGGGTCCTGATGGACGAGGCGGTGGGCAAGAACGTCATTCATGAGGGCGATGTTGGGCTGCCCACCGTCAACGGCTACGCCTACTACTACTACCGCAATCGGGCGATGGTGCGGATGATGGGCCGGACACCGGCCGCGATGGCGGCACTGGTTCGCGGCAAAGCACACATGGGGGTCACCGGGTGGCGGGAATTCTCCCACCCCCGCTATGAGCGGATCGTTGCGGACTGGTCGGCGAAGCCCGTAGGGGAACTGTCCGGAGAGGAACTGCTTGAGGGCGTGCAGTCTTTGGTGGACGCTTGCGCCGTGTACTACACGGCGGTGCAGTCCATCATTCCCATCGCCGCGACCAGCGAAATCTCCTTCCGGGCGTATTACAACAAGGCCGTCCGACGCAAGGAAGATCCTCCCGCCGTGACGTTCCTGCTGGGCTATGACAGCGAACCCATCCGGGCGGATAAGTCGCTCTACGACCTCGCAGCCTGGTCCCGCGGGGTGCCGGGCCTGGCCGCGGCGCTCCTGGGCGCACCGGCCACGGTGCTGGCCGACGCCCAGCGCACCGGGTCCCCTCCTGCCGGGATGGACCCTGCCCTGTGGCTGCAGTGGCAGCCGCGGCTCCAGGCCCACCTCGACCGGTTCGGCCATACGGTCTACAACCTTGACTTCATCCATTCGGTGCCGGCCGATGATCCTACCCCGCTGCTGGAAACGGTGAAGTTCTACCTGCGCGGACAGGGCCAAGACCCGCACGAACGGCAGAGAATGTCGGCAGCCCGCAGGGAGGACCACACCAACCGCATCGCCATCCGGCTCGGACGGACCCGTAGGGCCGCCGCGTTCTTCCGGTTGCTGCGGTGGGCGTAGAAGGCCGCGCCCATCCGCGAGGACGCCCTGGCCGACATCGGCCTGGCCTGGCCGCTGATCCGCCGGTTGCTGCGGGAGTTCGGACAACGGCTGGTCGACGCGGGAGTGATTGCCGCGCCTGCCGACGTGTTCTGGCTGCGCCATCGGGAACTGGCCAGCGCCGTCGACTTCGGCCTGGTCGAACCACGGACCCGGGAAGTCCCGGGAAACCAGGGAATCGTTCCGGAGCAGCCGGGCACACGGACGGCAGCCATTACCGGAGCAGACCGTCCCGTCCGGGCAGACGCCGTCGAGGAGCGCAAGATGCTGTGGCGGGGCCAGCTCAAAGCCGCCGCTCCGCAGATGCTGCCCGAGAGCAGGCTGATGGAGCGAGCCTTCGGGTCAATGATGCCCGCACGGTCCCAGCAGGCTGACGGCACCATTAGAGGGATCGGGGCCAGTCCCGGCCGGGTCAGCGCTCCCGCCCGGGTGCTGGTGGGGCCGGAGGACTTCGGCCGGATGGCGCCGGGCGACGTGCTGGTCGCCCGCATCACCACTCCCGCATGGACGCCGCTGTTCGCGATGGCCTCGGCCGTGGTCACCGACGTCGGCGGACCCTTGAGCCACAGCTCCATCGTCGCCCGGGAATACGGCATCCCCGCCGTGCTCGGCACGGGGTTGGCCACGCAACGCATTACCAGCGGCCAACAGATCCGCGTCGACGGCGACGCCGGCACCGTCACCACCGAACAACCGCCCGCTGTCTAGCGTTGGAGTTCCAGCGGCTGCTGCAGGTGTTGAAAGGTCTCCACGATGAGCTCGACGCTCAGCGCTTCGGGAACGTCCGGGTCGCCGGCTTCGAACTCGGCCAGCTCCACCCCGCGGATGCTCTCGGTGGGCAGCGCCGAGAAGATCGCAGCGACCTGGCGGGGCAGCAGCCCGGAAGGAATTTTGTAAGCGGCGGGGATGTACCCGGGCTCGAGCACGTCCCAGTCCACATGCATCCAGATGGGGCGGCCGGCAACGAGCTCCAACACGGCCTCGGGGGTGGCATCTTCCGGTGACAGGATGGTGACCCCGGTGTGCTGAAGCAGGTTCATCTCGGCGGAGTCGATGTCCCGTGCACCGGCGAGGATCACCTTCCGCGGGTCTACGGTGCCGCCGTGGCCGCTGTCCCACAGCCCGCAGGCGCCCGCCAGCGCCATCCCGCCCAGGTAGCCGGACTCGGTGGTGTCCGGAGTGTTGAAGTCCCCATGGGCATCAATCCACAGGACCACGGCGTCGGGATACCTTTCCGCTGCCACAGGCAGGGTGGCCAGGCTGGCCGCGCAGGTGTTGGTGATTAACAGCGGTATCTCGCCGTCGTCCAGGGCCGAGCCGACCGCGCCGGCGAGCCCGCGCAGAGTGTCCGCTGCCTGGTCAAGGGCCGGCCGCCAGTCATCCTGGATCGCCGGCGACGGCTGACCGACAACGGTTGCCTCGACCGACAGGTGCTCGGCCAAGGCCTGTCCGGCCTTCCTCGCCCCGACCAGGGCACCTTCGGTGCGATCGGCGACCCTGCCCTGGTTGATGATCAGGCGGTAATCCAAGATTGTCCTTCTTTCCAAACAGATGCCATCGGTGCCGCATGCAGCGGCAGCTTTCCCATTCTTCCCGAAGGTGCGACGGCCACCGAAACGCAGACCTCTGGCCGGACATCACCTGCCGGCGGGCGGGGTGTGCGTTCTTCGCATCTCTTGGGCGAGGGCAGGGTTGTCTTGCTCCAGGTGGGCGATAACGTTCTGCACGATGTTGGGCTGCTTGTTCTGGCTGAGTTTAGCCCTCGCATCAAAGCGTTCCACGAGCAGCCGCAGCCCCACGGTTCCCTTGGCTATGCGGCGGGTTCCCTGCTCGTCTTCGCTGAGATGCCGGCCGCCAGGGTGATGCTGCTCAAAGTGCTCGGTGAGACGGGTGAGCACCTCGTAGTTCTCGTCGTCGGTCAGGATTTCAGGAGTTCCGTAAAGATGCGCGGTGACGTGGTTCCAGGTGGGCACGAGATCGCCGGGGGCGTACCAGCTGGGCGAAACGTAATCATGCGGACCTTGGATGATGACGAGAATTTCGTGGCTGCCAAGCTCATGCAACGTGTCGTCGGGGCGGCCGAAGTGGCTGACGAGAGTGATCTCGTCACGGTCTTCCTCGAGCAACACGGGGTAGTGGGAGGCAACCAAGCCGTTGCTTGTCGCGGACACGAAGGTGGCCCAGGGGTTGTTCCGGATCAGCCGCTTGACTTCGTCCGGATCGGTCATCAGGAAGGCGGGGGTGTGCCGCATCAGGGAGTTCCTTTCCTGGGATGCACAGAGGCAGGCCATGGGCACATGGGCCTACTGGGCCAGCATGCCACCTAATCCGATGGAGGGCCACGCCCGCTAGACATAGAAAACCCCGCCACATCGCTGGTGACGGGGTTTCGCTGGAGCCCCCTGCCAGAATCGAACTGGCGACCTTTTCATTACGAGTGAAACGCTCTACCGACTGAGCTAAGGAGGCGGGACGCCGCACCGTTGCCGGGCTCAATCCACGAAGAACAACTATATGGGAGCCGTGGCGGGCCGGTCAAAACGGACCGGCCCGCTGAGGCCTAGGAACAGACGGTGCCCTCGGCAGGCATGGTCCCGTCGGCGAAGTAGCTGTCCACGGCCTCGCGGATGCAGGTGTTCCCGCGCCCGTAGGCCGTGTGTCCCTCGCCCTCGTAGGTCAGCAGCGTGGCTGATTGCAGCTGCTCGGCCATCGATTCGGACCATTCATAGGGGGTGGCGGGATCCCCGGTGGTGCCGATAACCAGCATGGGGGCGGCGCCCTCGGCATGGATCGGGGCGCGTTCACCCGTTGGTTCGTACGGCCAGTCCCTGCAGTTCGCCCCGCCGAATGCCAGGTAGCGGCCGATGGTGGGGGAGGCCTGCTCCAGTTCCTTGGCGTCCTGGCGCATGCCGGCCAGATCGCTCACCATCGGGTAGTCCAGGCAGTTGATCGCCATGAACGCGTCCGTGGTGTTGTTGGTGTAGTGGCCGTCCTGGTCGCGTCCGGCGCCGGCGTCGGCCAGCAACAGCATGCTGCTGGGATCGCCCCGGAACGCGGTGGTCAGCGCCTGGGTCAGGACCGGCCAATTGGCGTCGTCGTACAGCGGGACCAGCAGGCCGGACACAAAGGTGCCCACGGGCACCAGGCGGCCGTCCGGCGCGGTAAGTGGGCTCTCTTCCACGGAGCGGATCAGATCCCGCAATTGGTCGACGGCGTTGTCCACACTGCCGCTCATCGGGCAGTCGGCATTCTCCAGGCAGTACGCGGTGTAGGCGTGGATGGCATCCTCGAAAGCGGCCGCCTGGTCCAGCGTGACCTGCTCGTTGCTCAGTGCGGGATCCATCGCGCCGTCGAGCACCATCCGTCCGGTCCGTTCCGGGAAGAGCCCTGCATACGTGGCGCCTAGGAACGTGCCGTAGGAGAAGCCCAGGTAATTCAGCTTTTCATCGCCGACCACAGCGCGGAGGATGTCCATGTCTTTTGCCGCGCTGACCGTGTCCACATGGCCCAGCACCGGACCGGTCTTCTCGGCGCACTTGGCCGCGAGTTTGGCGGCGTCGTCGATGGCGCGCTCAATATCCGCATCCGAGTCGCGGTTGTAATCCGTCTCCCGGGCCTCATCGCGTTCGGCATCGGTCTGGCAGGTGACCGGAGCGGACCGCTGAACCCCGCGCGGGTCGAAGCCCACCAAATCGTAGTCGCTGCGGAGCCGCTCGGAGAACATCGTCTGCAGGCCGTCGCGCAGCAGGTCGTAGCCGGAGGCTCCGGGGCCGCCCGGATTCACCAGGATGGACCCTTGGGCGGAACCGCCGGCGTCGCTCCGGATCGCGGCGATCTTGATTTTCTCGCCGCCGGCGTCCGCATAGTCCAGCGGCACGTCGATGTCGGCGCATTCGAAACCGTTTTCGCAGGACTTCCAGTCAACGGCCTGCGTGTAGAACGGCATCAGCTCTTCGGCCACGCCGTTGGTCACCTGGGCCGGGTCCGCGGGCTCGCGCGCCTGTTCCGGCGCGATCACTGCACAGCCGGTGCCTAGCAGAAGGACGACGGCGGCCAGCACCGCCGCAGCGGAATGGCGCAGCTTTGACGCGGGGTGCCTGTGGCTGGTGCTGGGCATGCGGGCGGCTCCTGGGTAGTTGCTGCGGGGAAGTCCGGGTGGGGACTCAGAGCAGGCTGACGGCCATGGCTTCCATGGCCAGGACGGGGGCAACGTTGGTGCCCAGGCGCTGCCGGGCCTGGGCGATGGCGTCCATTCTGCCCAACGTCTGTTCGGGGGTGGATCGTTCCGCGTAGGTGATGAGGTCCTGGTGCAGGTATTCGTTGACCAGTTCGGTGCCCGTTCCCAGTTGCAACGTGAGCACGTCGCGGAAGAAGGTGCTCAGGTCGATCAACACCCGGTCCAGCGAGTCGCTGAGGCTGCGCTTGGCGCGGCGTTTCTGGTCTTCTTCCAGCCGCTTGAGCTGGCTGCGGATGGCCGGCGGCATGGCGCCTTTTTCCGGCGCACCCAGCGCGATCAGCAACGCTTCGCGCTCGGATTCGTTGCGCTGTTCGGAGGCGGCCGCGGCGTCGGCATTGGAAATGTCCACCAGCTCGCCGGCGGCGGTGACGGCATCGGCCACGCCGCGCAGCCGCAGCGGCAGCCGGACAATCGTGTCGCGTCGACGGCGCGCGTCGGCGTCGGCGGCCAGCCGGCGGGCCACACCGATGTGGCTCTGGGAGACCCGGGCGGCGAAACCGGCCAACTCGGGATCCGCGCCGTCCCGGCGGACCAGCAGCGCCGCGACGTCGTCGGCCGGCGGAATGCGCAGGCTGACCGGGCGGCAGCGCGAGCGGATGGTGACCAGCACGTCCGCCGGGCTGGGAGTGCACAGCATCCAGATGGTCCGCGGCGGCGGTTCCTCGATGGCCTTGAGCAGCACGTTGGTGGTGCGTTCGGTCATTCGGTCCGCGTCCTCGATGATGATCACGCGCCAGCGGCCCGAGGACGGCTTGTCCTGCGCCTTGCCGACCAGTTCTCGCATCTCCTGGATGGAGAAGGTCACGTTCTCGGTGGCCACCAGGGTGGCGTCGGCGTTGGAGCCGGCCAGCACCGTGCGGCAGGCGTGGCAGGTTCCGCAGCCGCGCTCGGCCGGATCCTGCTGATCGCACAGCAGCGCGGCGGCGAAGGCCTTGGCCGCGTTGCTGCGGCCGGAGCCGGGAGGGCCGGTAAACAGCCAGGCGTGCGCGGGGCGTTCGGCGGCCGCCGCGCGGCTGAGCTGTTCGATCACCGCACTCTGGCCGGGCAAATCAGACCAGACGCTCACCTGATCAGCTCCTGAACCCGGTCCATGATGGCCGCGGTGAGCTCTTCGCGTCCGGCACTCGCATCCAGGACCAGATATTTCTCCGGAGCGGCGCCGGCCAACTCCAGGAACGCCGAGCGGATCCGCGAATGGAAGTCGTCCGGCTCGGACTCCAGCCGGTCTTCGGCAGCGTCGCCGGCTGTCCGGCGGTCGCGGCCCTGCTGCGGGGCGACGTCCAAGAGAACGGTCAGGTCCGGCAGCAGCCGTTCCGTGGCCCACAGGTTTAGCTCCCGGACTTCCGTCAGGCCGAGTCCGCGGCCGGCGCCTTGGTACGCCACCGAGGAGTCGATGAACCGGTCGCACAGCACCACCTCGCCGCGTTCAAGCGCGGGCCGGATGACCTGTTCGACATGGGCGGCGCGGGAGGCGGAAAAGATCAACGCTTCGGTGCGGGCATCAATCTCGCCGTGGCCATGTTCGAGCACCAATGCGCGCAGCTTTTCGCCAACCGGCGTGCCGCCCGGCTCCCGGGTCCGGAGCACCGTGCGGCCCATGGCCCGCAGGCGGCGTTCGACGGCGCTGGCCTGGGTTGATTTTCCGGCCCCGTCCCCGCCTTCGAATGCGATGAAGAGGCCGCTGGCGGTGGCGGGCTGGCGGTCGGAACTCACCTGATTAGCCTAGCCGGAATCGTGGGTGCACGCGGGACGGTCACAGTTAACGTGTGGATGGCGGCCGGTACTAATCTGCTGTCATGACCGACGCCTCCTCCCGCGACCTTCAGCATGGCGCGCATCTTGCTCCGGACACCGTGGTGGTGTCTGCCGGACGGCCGCACCGTGACCACGACGCCCCGGTCAACCCGCCGGTGGTGCTGTCCTCCACGTTCTTCGGCCGCGGCGACGTGGCCCAGGGGGACCGCGCGTACGGGCGGTACTCCAACCCCACCTGGGACCCGTTCGAAGAGACCTTGGCCGAGCTGGAAGGCGCCGCGCTGCCCGGCCTGGTTTTCGCCTCGGGCCTGGCCGCCGTCTCGGCGGCGCTGTCGCTGATTCCGCCCGGCGGCGTCTTGGTGATGCCGAGGCATAGCTATCAGGGCAGCCTGGCGATGGCCGAGCAAATGGCCGAGCGGGGCGACCTGCAGCTGCGCACGGTGGACATCGCGGACACCGCCGCCGTAACGGCGCAGCTGGGCGGCGCGGACATGCTGTGGCTGGAAAGCCCGACCAACCCGATGCTCGAGATTGCCGAAGTGGAAGCGCTGGCCAGTGCCGCGCACCAGGCCGGCGCGCTGGTGGTCGCAGACAATACCTTTTCCACCCCGTTGGGCCAGCGTCCGCTGGCGGCGGGGGTCGACGTCGTTGTGCATTCGGTGACCAAATATCTGGCCGGCCATTCGGACGTGGTGTTGGGCGCCGTCGTGACCTCCAACGAAGAGCTGCGCTCCAAGCTGCTGGTGCACCGGTCGCTGCACGGGGCCATCGCCGGACCGTTCGAGACCTGGCTGGCGCTGCGCGGTGTGCGGACCTTGGCGCTGCGGATCGAGCGCTCGCAGGCCACCGCCGGCGAGTTGGCCCGCAAATTGCAGCAGCACCCGGCGATCGAGGCCGTGCGGTATCCGGGCCTGCCCGAAGATCCGGGGCATGCCCGTGCCGCCGCCCAGATGGATGGCTTCGGCTCCATCATCGCCATCCAGGTCAAGGGCGGTGCCGCCGCCGCGGACAAGGTCATCAACGCGCTGCAACTGTGGCTGCCAGCAACGTCGCTAGGCGGGGTCGAATCGATGATCGAGCGGCGCCGACGCCATGTCAACGAGCCGGAAAGTGTGCCGGAGAACCTGCTGCGGCTGTCGGTGGGAATCGAGAATCCGGTAGACCTGTGGGCGGACCTTGACCAGGCCCTCATCGCGGCCGACGTGTGAGGCTGCCGAAACATTCCCCCACCAGTTAGGCTTAAGGCGTGCAACTTGCCTACGACATCCAGTACTGGCTCTACATGGCCCTAGGGCTAATCGCCTTAGTTATTGAACTCTGGGCGCTGGCGGATTGCGTGGGCCGCAAGGCCGACTATTTCCAGGCCGCGTTCAAGAAGACCAAGGGCTTCTGGGTTGGCGTGCTGGTGGCCGCCACGGCAGTGGGCGCGCTGGCCGCTCTGGGCGCCGGCGGATTGGGAACGTGGATGATCTTCCAGTTGGCAGCCGTGGCCGCGGCAGGCGTCTACCTGGCGGACGTCAAGCCCGCGCTGATCGAGGTCAAGGGCGGCGGATCGGCTTACCCCTGGTGAGTGCCGCGACCGCCTCACGCTGAGGGCGCGACGGCCTTCCACGCGACCGTGACCTCGCCCAGGCGCCAACGCGAGGGTCCATCCAAAACCGGCCATCCGGCGTCGTGCATTGACTTGCACATGGCCAGCCAGCGCTGCCGGTAACCGAACGGGGCCAGCGGTGCCGCGTCCGCCCAGGCCCGGTCCAGCGCCTGAAGGTAGCGGTGTACTGGCTCGCCCGGGATGTTGTGGTGGATGAGGGCCTTGGGCAGCCGCTCGGCCACCTCCGACGGCCGGGCGAACGCGCCGAAGCGCAGCGAGATGCTCAGCGAGAGCGGCCCTTCCGGGGCCACCGCGATCCACGTGGCCCGGCGTCCGATTTCATCGCAAGTGCCGTCGATGAACAGCCCGCCGGCTGCCAGCCGGCCGCGTACTGTGTCCCACGCTGCGCCGAATTCGGATTCCGGGTACTGCCGCAGCACGTTGAACGCGCGGACCACCGCGGGCCGGCGGCCGGATACCGGGATTTCAAACCCGCCCTGGCGGAAGCTCAGGCCGGGACGTTCCAGGGGCTTGGCGACGGCGACGCGGGCCGGCTCGATCTCAATGCCGATCACTTCAATATCGGCGCGCACCCGGCAGAGGCGCTGGTGGAGTTCGACGGCGGTGGTGGGTGCGGCTCCATAGCCCAGGTCGATGACCAGCGGATCCAGGGCCCGGCGCAGCCGGGTGCCTTCGGGCCCAGCCAGCCAGCGGTCCATCCGTCGCAGCCGGTTGGGATTGGTGGTGCCCCGGGTGACGGTTCCGATGGGTCGGCGGACCGGCCGGGTGGCGGTCGCGGGCGTTTGGGGCACGAGAAAAAAGAATAAGGGAACTGCGACCCGCCACCTGACGCTGCGGGGCCGATTGTGCCGAAGCTCACGCGGGGATTTGTTCCGGGCACCGGCACGTCCGTCAGCGTAACGTCCCGCCGGTGCCGCCGGTGCCGGGCGGTACTCCGCTAGGATTGCAGCCATGACTTCCACTTCGAAACACACGCTGGTCCTGTTGCGCCACGGGCAGAGCGACTGGAACGAAAAGAACCTCTTTACCGGCTGGGTCGACGTCCCGCTGACCGATCTGGGGCGCAAGGAAGCGCACCGCGGCGGCGAGCTGCTGGTCGAGAACAACTTGCTGCCGGACGTTCTGTACACCTCCAGGCTGAAGCGCGCCATTGTCACCGCCAATATTGCGCTGGAATCCGCCGACCGCAGCTGGATCGACGTCAAGCGCAGCTGGCGATTGAACGAACGCCATTACGGTGCCCTGCAGGGCAAGGACAAGGCGCAGATCCGCAACGAATTCGGCGAGGATCAGTTCATGATGTGGCGCCGCTCCTATGACACCCCGCCGCCCGCCTTGGACGACGCCAGCGAGTGGTCGCAGGTCAACGACCCGCGCTACGCGGATCTGGGCGACAAGGTGCCGCGGACCGAGTGCCTCAAGGATGTGCTGGAGCGATTCCTGCCGTACTGGGAGTCGGACATCTCGGTGGACCTCACGGCGGGCAAGACCGTGCTGGTAGCTGCGCACGGCAACTCGTTGCGCGCGTTGGTCAAGCACCTGGACGGCATCAGCGACGAAGACATCGCCGGGCTGAACATCCCTACCGGCATCCCGCTGGTGTACGAACTGGATGAGAACCTGAAGCCGGTCAAGCCGGGCGGCACCTACCTGGACGCCGACGCCGCCGCCGAAGCTATCCAGGCCGTGGCCAACCAGGGCAAAAAGTATCCGCTGACTTAAACCTGAAGGCCGGCACCCCGCGGGGTGCCGGCCTTCAGGTTTAAGTCTCCGCCCTAGACGGACTGGCCGTTGGGCCGCCACTCGCCGGTCACCAGGTAAGTCACCTTGCGGGAGACCGAGACACCGTGGTCGGCGAAGCGCTCGAAGTAGCGGCTGGCCAGCGAGACGTCCACAGTGGTCGGACCGGACGAGTTCCAAGCTGGATCGGCGATGGCCTTGAAGACGCCGGCGTGCAGTTCATTGACGCGGGAGTTGCTCACATCGATCTGGGCGGCAAGGTCCAGATCGCGGGTCTCCAGCAGCTCGGTCAGTTTCTCCGAGATCCCAATGTCCTGCACCGCGAACTCCCGGAACGTCCCGCGCATCGATTCGGGGATCACGGCGTCCGGGTAGCGCAGACGGACCAACTGGGCGATGTGCCGGGCGAGGTCGCCCATCCGCTCCAGCGAGGCGCTCATCCGCAGCGCGCCCACGATCATGCGCAGGTCGGAAGCGACCGGTCCTTGCAGCGCCAGGATGTCGATGGAACGCTCGTCCAGATCCGTCTGGAGGAAATCGATCCGGGCGTCGGCGGCAATGACTTCCTGGGCCAGCTCGATGTCTACGGTATCGAGCGCAGTGGTTGCCTTCTGCATAGCCTCGGTGACCAGCCGGGAAATCTCGACCAACTGTTCTCCGACTTGATGGAGCTCGGCCTGGAAAACCTTGCGCACTGGCGTCCTTTCGCTTGTGTTCGTGAGCATACGGGACCTAGCATCCCATTCGCATCACACCTTGTCAGGCGCCGGTTAACTATTACGTCGCCTCAGGTGAACGTTAGTTGAACGGACTGGCGATTACTACTGGATGGGCCTAAAGCTGAGCGGGGCTGCGCCTAAGCTAGAGGCGTGGATCCACTGACTATCGGCTTGCTGGCAGGCCTCATCGGCTTGGCGCTGGGCAGCTTCGGTGTGCTCGCGTTCGGCCTGAGCGACCGCCAGCGGCGGAGGCTGCAGGAAGTTGCCGAGCCTACACTGCCGGACGGCGCCGCCGAGGTGCTTTCCGTCGTCGGCCGCGCCTATGTGGTGGTGGACGCGATCGACGGCGTGGTGCGCGCCAGCCCGGCCGCCTACGCCTTCGGGCTGGTCCGCGGCCACACGATGGTGCACTCCGAACTGTTGGAGCTGACAGCCCGGGTGCGCCGCGACGGCGTGATTGAAGAGCGGCAGCTTGAACTGCCCCGCGGCCCGCTGGGCCAGGGCACCATCGTGGTGCAGGTGCGGGTAGCACCGATCGGCGAGGAGTACATCCTGCTGCTGGCCGATGACCGGACCGAAATTACGCGGACCGAGGCGATGCGCAACGATTTCGTGGCCAACGTTTCGCACGAGCTGAAGACTCCGGTCGGCGCCATCTCGCTGCTGGCCGAAGCCATCGACGACGCGGCGGACGATGCGGAAGCCGTGCGGCGCTTCGCCGGCCGCATGCACAAAGAGGCCCGCAGGCTGGGCGCGCTGGTGCAGGACATTATTGAGCTGAGCCGGTTGCAGGGTGCGGACGTCGTGCAGGGCGGCACCGAGGTGGACCTGAACGCCGTCGTCGCCGAAGCCGTAGACCGCAACAAGCTCACCGCGGAAAGCCGCCACATCGAACTCTCGGTCGGCGGCAACATTGGCGTGCCGGTCTTCGGTGATGCCGAATTGCTGACCACCGCCCTGCGGAACCTGATCGACAATGCGATCCGGTACGCGCCGGAACGAAGCAAGGTGGGCGTGGGCCTGCGGGTGCGGGAAGGCCTGGCGACCATCTCGGTGACCGACCAGGGCCCGGGCATCACCCCCGACCAGCAAGACCGGATCTTCGAGCGCTTCTACCGCCTCGACGACGCCCGCTCGCGGCAGACCGGCGGAACAGGCCTAGGCCTGAGCATTGTCAAACACGTCATCTCCCAGCACGGCGGGGAAGTATCGGTGTGGTCGCAGCCCGGCCAGGGCTCTACCTTCACCGTGCGGCTGCCGGAAATGGAGCAGGAAGACGGCGGCACCACTGAATCCGTGGCGCCGCGTACGCAGGGCGCCGGTGTGGCGCATGAACAAGGAGTCGGTGCTTGACCCGCATTCTGGTCGTCGAAGATGAAGAGTCGCTGAGCGATCCGTTGAGCTATCTGTTGGGTAAAGAAGGCTTCGAAGTCGAGGTGGTGGACAACGGGCTGGACGCCATCGTGGCGTTCGACCGGGCCGGCGCGGACTTGGTCCTGTTGGACCTGATGCTGCCGGGACAGTCCGGAACGGAAGTATGCCGGCAGCTGCGGCAGCGTTCCACGGTCCCGGTCATCATGCTCACCGCGAAGGACTCGGAGATTGACAAGGTCGTAGGACTCGAATTGGGTGCCGACGACTACGTCACCAAGCCCTATTCCTCGCGCGAGCTGGTGGCCCGGGTGCGTGCGGTACTCCGCCGTCAGGGCGAACCGGAGGAGTTGGTGCCGAACACCGTTTCCTCCGGCCCGGTGCGGATGGATGTGGAACGGCACGTGGTCAGCGTGGACGGCCAACCGATCTCACTGCCGCTGAAGGAATTTGAACTGCTGGAGATGCTGCTGCGCAACTCTGGCCGGGTCTTGACCCGCGGGCAGCTGATCGACCGGGTCTGGGGCTCCGACTATGTGGGTGACACCAAGACCCTTGACGTGCACGTCAAGCGGCTGCGCAGCAAGATCGAGCCCGATCCCTCTGCACCCCGGTACTTGGTCACCGTTCGCGGGCTGGGTTACAAGTTCGAGCCGTAGGCCCGCACGGCTAGAGAACCAAAAGGCCGGGCCGCTTCCTGGAAGGGAAGCGGCCCGGCCTTTCTGTTTGTCTGGGGTATCAGGCGCCGGCCTGGTCGGTGGGTTCGTCCGTCGGTGCCGGAGTTTCCGTCGGCGCGGCGGTTTCGGTCGGTGCGGCGGTGGGGACGTAGCTGCTGTACTCCGGCAGCGTTCCGTCCAGAACCGGCACCCGTACGTCGGCGGATTCGTTGTTCACGCGGACGGTGACATTGGCCAGGGCGCCGGGAGCGGCTCCGGGACGGTCCACGGTGGTCTCGTTCGCCTCGTCCTCGAAGCGGATCTGCCCATCGGCCGGAACGGTGACGGTGGCGGTGCTGCCCGGGCCCGTCAGGCTCAGCTGCACGGGGGAGTCGGAGGTGTTCACCACGGTGCCGAGGAGGCGGCCGGCAGAGTCTTCGTTCTCGGCAACAACCATCAGGTTGCGCAGCCCGATCGGGCCGACGTTGGCCACAATGCCGTCGCTGGCCGAGTAGGACTTGGTGGTGGCCTGTTCATTGATTGCGCCGCATCCAGTCGATGCGAGCAGGGTGAGCGCGGCGGCGCCTGCTACAAGGGTGCGCTGCACACGGTTCTTCGGCGCAATCTTCACGGCAGAAACTCCTCAGTATCAAT
Source organism: Actinomycetota bacterium (assembly GCA_051751385.1). Taxonomy (GTDB): domain Bacteria; phylum Actinomycetota; class Actinomycetes; order Actinomycetales; family Micrococcaceae; genus Crystallibacter. The sequence goes on from JBNJKW010000007.1 coordinate 150,356, forward strand.
CAGGTGCGGTGCTGCAGATCTAGGCAGCTTGCCTCGCCTAGCCTACCGGTAAACCGGTGAAAAGCTGGATTCGACGTTTGTAAGAATCCACCCGAATGCACCAAATCGACGATCCGTCAAGGGGGTCAGGGGCTGCATTTTAGCCCGCAGACAGGCTGTTAGCCCCGCAAACTCGCGGAAGTGGCTGAATTATCCATGGTAAACTAGTAGTCGGGAAAGGGGATACTACACATGGTATTTGAGGTCGGCGAGACGGTTGTTTACCCTCACCACGGTGCCGCAAAGATCGAAGAGATCAAAATGCGCACCATCAAGGGTGAAGAAAAGATGTATCTCAAGCTCCGGGTTGCCCAGGGCGATCTGACTATTGAAGTTCCGGCGGAGAATGTGGACCTGGTCGGGGTCCGCGATGTAGTGGGCAAGGAAGGCCTTGAGCATGTGTTCGATGTGCTCCGTGCCGAGTTCACCGAAGAGCCGACCAACTGGTCCCGCCGCTACAAGGCGAACCTGGAGAAGCTGGCCTCCGGCGATGTCATCAAGGTAGCGGAAGTTGTCCGCGACCTGTGGCGCCGGGACCATGATCGCGGCCTCTCCGCAGGCGAGAAGCGGATGCTGGCCAAGGCACGGCAGATCCTGGTTTCCGAACTCGCGCTGGCAGAGAAGACCGACGAAGACAAGGCAGCAGAGGTCCTCGACGAGGTCCTCGCCTCCTGATTGTGCTCCAAGCGGCCGGCATCCCCAACGGGATGCCGGCCGCTTTTTGCATCCTCAGCGGACGGTCTTGCCGCCCGATTAGGCTAGGGGGATGAGCACAGCACAGGCATCAGTGGGCGTGATCGTGGTGGCGGCGGGCTCCGGTACCCGGCTGGGCTACGGCCTGCCGAAGGCGCAGGTTCCGCTGGCCGGCGAACCGATCCTCGCGCACGCACTCCGGAACGTACTGGCAGCCGGGGTCGCAGCACGGATCTGCGTGGCCGTTCCGGCCGGAGATACCGCGCTGCGGCAGCTGTGTGCCGGCTTCGCTGCGCAGCATCCGGAGGTAGTGATTTCAACGGTCGACGGCGGTGCCTCCCGAGCGGCCTCGGTCGCCGCGGCGCTGCGCGGGCTGGGGGAAGGTGCCAGCGCCGTCCTGGTGCACGATGCCGCGCGGGCACTCACCCCGCCCGGGGTGTTCCAACGGGTGGCAGCCGCACTGGCGGCCGGCGCCCGCGCCGTCGTTCCTGCGGTAGCAGTAGTGGACACCATTAAGACGGCGACGCCGAGCACCGGAGCGGAGGCAGATATCGCGCCGGAGAAAGTGGCGGCTACGATTGACCGCGCGCTACTGCGGGCGGTACAAACGCCGCAGGGGTTCGATGCCGCGGCGCTGGCGCATGCGCACGAAAGCCTGGCCGGCCTGGGTCCGAAAGAGGCCGACGGCATCACCGACGAGGCGCTGCTGATGGAACGCAGCGGGGTGGACGTCATGCTGGTGCCCGGCTCAGCGCAGGCCCTGAAGATCACCACGCAGTTGGACCTGGCCGTGGCCGAAGCCCTGCTGGCCGCCCGCCAGCCCCGACGCATCATGGAAGGCTGATTGTGCCCGACTTCCCGTATCCCATCCCCCGTACCGGAATTGGTGTGGACGTGCACGCTTTCGCCACCGCGGCCGACCCGCAGCCGTTGTGGCTGGGCGGCCTGCTGTGGGAAGGGGAGCAGGGCCTGGCCGGCCATTCCGACGGCGACGCAGCTGCCCACGCGGCCGCCGACGCGCTGTTCTCCGCGGCCGGAGTCGGCGACCTGGGTACGCACTTCGGCACCGACCGTCCGGAGTACGCGGGCGCTTCCGGTGTCCGGCTGCTGTCCGAGGCGGCCCGGATTGTCCGTGAGGCAGGGTTTGAGATCGGCAATATTGCGGTCCAGCTGGTCTGCAACCGGCCCAAGTTCGGACCGCGCCGGAGCGAATCCGAGGCCGTGCTCAGCGAGGCAGCCGGCGCACCGGTCAGTGTCTCCGCCACGACCAGCGACGGGTTGGGGTTCACCGGCCGTGGCGAGGGGATCGCGGCGGTGGCCACCGCCGTCGTTGTTTCCGTCCGCTAGGGGACCAGCACCGGACGGGGTTGCCGGCTCCCGCGCTCCGCGCTGGGCGCTGCGCAACGGGGCTCAACGGTTCGCACCGGTACCGCGGGCGCGGCTACGCTAGAGCGGTGAGCCTCAGATTCTATGACACCGCCACCGCGCAAGTCCGCGATTTCGTCCCGCTGGTCCCGGGCAAGGTGGGGCTCTATTACTGCGGCGCCACGGTGCAGGGGGATCCGCACGTGGGCCATATCCGCTCGGCCATCGCGTTCGACCAGCTCACCCGCTGGCTGCGCTACAGCGGCTACAACGTCACGGTCGTGCGCAACGTGACGGATATTGACGACAAGATCCTGGTCAAGTCCGCCGACTCCTTCCGCCCGGACGCCGCCGAGGACCCGATGGTGCCGGTCCCGAACGAGCCCTGGTGGGCGCTGGCCTACCGCTATGAGCAGGAGTTCGCCAAGGCCTACGACGCGCTGGGCGTGGAACGGCCCACTTACGAACCGCGCGCCACCGGCCACATTCCGGAGATGCACCGGCTGATCCAGCAGTTGATCGACCGCGGCCACGCCTACCCTGCGCTGGACGATTCCGGCGACGTCTACTTCGACGTGCGTTCCTGGCCGGAATACGGCTCGCTGACGCACCAGCGGATCGAGGACATGCAGGCAGCGCCCGACGCCGGCCCGCGCGGCAAGAAGGATCCGCGCGACTTCGCGCTCTGGAAGGGGCACAAGGAAGGGGAGCCGGAGACCGCCAGTTGGTCCAGCCCGTGGGGCGCCGGCCGGCCGGGCTGGCATCTGGAGTGCTCGGCCATGGTCACCAAGTACCTGGGTACCGAATTCGACATCCACGGCGGGGGACTGGACCTGCGGTTCCCGCACCACGAGAACGAAGTGGCGCAGTCCCGGGCGGCCGGTCACGGGTTCGCCAATTTCTGGATGCACAACGGGATGGTCACCTTCGAGGGCGAGAAGATGTCCAAGTCGATCGGCAACATCATCACCCCGGCACAGATGCTCCAGGACGCCAGGCCGCTGGTGGTCCGCTACTACCTGGGCCAGGCACAGTACCGGTCCGCGCTGGACTACAACCCCGGCTCGCTGGTGGAAGCGGCCGCCGCGGTGGAGCGGATCGAGGGTTTCATGCAGCGGGCGCTGAAGTTCCTCTATGGCGAAGGGCAGTTCGGACTGATGGTCACCGAACGTGTGCCGGAGGCCTTTGCGGCCGCGATGGACGACGACCTCAACGTGCCGCAGGCACTGGCCGCGGTCCACGAAACGGTCCGGGCCGGCAACACCGCGCTGGACGCGAAGGACAAGGAAGCGGCCACCCGCGCGCTGCACCAGGTCATGGCGATGACCGACGTGCTGCACCTCAACCCGCTGGATCCGCACTGGCACTCCGGCGGCGCGGACACCGCGGCGCACCAGGCCCTGGACACGCTGGTGCGCGCCCAGTTGGAGGAGCGGCGCGCGGCCCGTGCGGCCAAGGACTGGTCCCGCGCCGACGCCATCCGCGACACTCTGGCCGAGGCCGGAATCGTGGTGGAGGACTCGGCCGAGGGCGCGAGCTGGAGCCTCGGCTGACGGCAGCCCGCACGGTTGGCGGTACCCTTAAAGGCAGACGGTTCCCGTCGGGCCAGCCGGCCACCCCCGGTGTGCGCGAGCGGGAACGCCCCTTCCCCAACACCAAAGGTAGTTTTCGATGGCCAACAAACCTCGCCCCGGAGCGGTGCGCAAGTCCAAGAAGGGACCCACCACAGGAACCGGCGGCCACGGGCGCAAGGCGCTCGAAGGCAAGGGGCCGACGCCGAAGGCCGAAGACCGCCCGTACCACAAGGCGTACCGCACCAAGCAGCTCTCCGAACGCTCAGCCGCCAAACACCAGGGCGGCCAGCGCCCCGCCGCCCGCCGCGGCAAGACCGCCGGCGAGGTGGTGACCGGACGCAATTCCGTGGTGGAAGCCCTGCGCGCCGACGTGCCGGCCAAGGCGCTGCACGTGGCAGTCCGGATCGAGATGGACGACCGGGTCAAGGAGTCGCTGAAGATCGCCGCCGAACGCGGCATCCCGGTGCTGGAATCGCACAAGTCGGAACTGGACCGGATGACCGACGACGCCGTCCACCAGGGCCTGGTCTTGCAGATCCCGCCGTACGAATACCAGGACGCGCTGGAACTGGCCGAGGAAACCATGGCCAAGTTCAAGAAGGGGTACATCAACAACGCCCCGCTGTTCGTGGCACTGGACGGGATTACCGATCCCCGCAACCTCGGGGCCATAATCCGCTCCGCGTCCGCCTTCAGCGGCCACGGTGTGGTGGTGCCCGAGCGCCGTTCCGTGGGCATGACAGCCTCCGCCTGGAAGACCAGCGCGGGCGCGGCCGTTCGCGTCCCCGTGGCCAAGGCGAACAACCTGACCAACACGCTCAAGGCCTTCCAGCAGTTGGGCATCTTCGTGCTGGGCCTGGACGGCGAGGGCGACGTTTCGCTGCCTGACCTGTCCCTGGCCACAGAGCCGGTATGCCTGGTCGTCGGTTCCGAGGGCAAGGGCCTCTCCCGGCTGGTCCGCGAGAACTGCGACCAGATTGTCTCCATCCCGATCGATTCGGCGATGGAATCGCTCAACGCCTCAATGGCCGTGGGCATCAGCCTGTACGAAATATCGCGGCAGCGCGCCCGCTAGGAGCAGGTGGACCGTTTGGCCCGTCACGCCAAGAGCATTTCCCCCCAACTGCCGGTTCGCCCGCCACAGCTTTCGCGGGCCTTCCCGCTGGGGGTCAGCGCTACGGCACCGGGCATGCCGGAGATCCCCGGTGCGGTGAATGTGGCGGTGTTCGCCCCCGGGCACGCCGCCTTGGAGGTGCACTTCCAGGACACCAGTGGCGCCTGGCAGCGCGTTGAACTGAAGGCCTTCACCGACGGCGTCCACCACGGCACGGTCAAGGGACTGGACGTCGGCAGCCGGTACGCCTTCTGGCCGCACGGCCAGGCGCTGCCGGCCTCGGGGCAGCTGCTGCTGGACCCGTATGGGCGTGCCATTGACGACGACGGCGGTGTGCTGCATTCGGTGTACGTCACCGGCGGCTTCGACTGGGGAAACGACTCCCGCCCGCACGTGCCGTGGCGGGACACGGTGGTCTACGAGTGCCACGTGAAGGGCCAGACCATGCTGCACCCGGAGATTCCCGAGGAGCTGCGCGGCACCTACGCCGGCCTGGCGCATCCGGTGATGGTCGATTACCTGCTGGAACTGGGAATCACCACGCTGGAGTTGCTGCCGGTGCACTACCATTTGGACGAGCCGCACCTGCAGGAACTGGGCCTGACCAACTACTGGGGCTACAACACCCTGGGCTTCTTCGCGCTCTGGCCGGGCTATGCCACGGCGGCCGCCCAAGCCTTGGGGCCGCGGGCCGTGCAGGACGAGTTCCGCGCGATGGTGAAGAAGCTGCACTCGGTGGGGATCGAGGTGATCCTGGACGTGGTCTACAACCACACGGCCGAGGGCGGGAAAGACCAGGACACGTACTCCTTCCGCGGTCTGGCGGACCATGTGTACTACCGGCACGATGGCCACGGGAACTACCTGGACACCACCGGCTGCGGGAACACGATGAACTTCAACGAGCCGCGGGTGATCCAGTTGGCCCTGGACTCGCTGCGCTACTGGGTGGAAGAGTTCCACATTGACGGCTTCCGCTTCGATCTGGCCGTGTCCTTGAGCCGCGATGGCCAGAACCACTTCAATCCCCGCCATCCGTTCCTGGTGGCCGTCGGCGCCGACTCCGTTTTGTCCGGAGCCAAACTGGTCTCCGAACCGTGGGACGTGGGCGACGGCGGCTGGCAGACCGGCCACTTCCCGCCGGGCTGGACCGACTGGAACGACCGCTTCCGCGATACCGTCCGTGATTTTTGGCTGGCGGACCAGGCAGCCGCGGCGTCCGGTGGGCGGGGCGGGACCGTGGCCAGGCTGGCCAGTTGCCTGGCCGGCTCCACCGAGCTGTTCGCCGGTTCCGGCCGCACGGCGCTGGCTTCGCTGAATTTCGTCACCGCCCATGACGGTTTCACGCTGGCCGACCTGACGTCATACCAGCGCAAGCACAACGAGGCGAACGGCGAAGAAAACCGCGACGGCCACGACCACAACCGCAGCTACAACCACGGCGTCGAGGGGCATACCGGGGACGGCCGGATCTTGGATGCGCGCGAACGGACGGCGCGGAACCTGATGGCCACCTTGCTGCTGTCGCTGGGCGTGCCGATGATCTGCGCCGGCGACGAGATCGGGCGCAGCCAACAAGGGAACAACAACGCTTACTGCCAGGACAACGCCTTGGCCTGGACCAACTGGCAGTTGGATGAACGCGAACACCGCATGTTCGATGTCACCCGCCGGCTGATCCGGATCCGCCGGTCCTTCCTGGCACACCAGCCCTACAACTATCCGGCGCGGGAAGAGAGTTCCTACCTGCTCTGGTTCAATGCCGACGGCGAACCGATGACGCCGGATGACTGGAACGACCCCGACTGCCGCATGGTCCAGCTGCTGATGGGGTCGCCGCAAGGCGTGATTGACGGTCTGGTGGTCATCAACGGGGGGCGCCAGCCGCAAAAAATTGTGATGCCCGCTCCACGGTCGCTGCAGGAGTTCGGCAAGCATCGCGGCGAAAAGATTCCGTTCGAGTTGCTCTTCACCACCTCGCACATCGACGATCAACGGCGCGGGGCCAGGATCCGCAGCGGCGAGAAGGACATGGTCGGCGCCAACGCCATCTCGATCTACCGCTCGTGACATGAATCCGGCGCCGGGGGCCCCCAGGGGCTCCCGGCGCCGGCTGACCGCTCTGTCGTGCGCGGGCCGTGGCGGATAGGACCTCAGATCACATCTGCCGCGGCGGCTCCTGCACATTCCCGCGTGCCTCCTGTGCCCGTTCCTTGACGTCCTGGGCGGCGGAGGTGCCTTCGGACTTGACCCGGTCCATCGAATCCTGGGCCGAGGACTTCAGGTCTGCCGCGGCCTCCTGGGCCGGTTCCTTCATGCCCTGGGCCACCTCCTGGGCAGAGTCCTTGACTTGCTGGACTACCGGCTGGGCCTGTTCCTTGACCTTTTCGGCCGCCTGCTGCTCCACGCGGCTGGCGGGGAACAGCGAGGACAACAACCAGCCCGCGCCGAAGGCGATCAGCCCAGCCGCCATCGGGTTGCCCTCCGCCTTGCGGGCAATTTGGTGCGGGGCGTCGCTGGCCATTTCGCCAGCGCCCTGCACCATGGACTTCGTGTTGCTGGCGGCGTCCTGCATCATGGACTTCGTGTTGCTGCCGGCGTCGTCTGCAGCGCCCATGACCTTGTCCTTGACCCGGCCCACAGAGTCCTTCACTTTGTCCGTCTGCCGGTGGACCATGTTCGACGGCGAAGCTTTCTCCGCCACGGCGTCGACGTCGGTGCCCAGCCGCGCGCGTGTCCGTTCGATATCGGCGCGGATTTCTTCAGGTGACTGGCTCATAGTGCTTCCTCACTTGGCTTCATTGTTTCCGGAATTTTTTTCACTGACTCGGCGGTGCGTGGCATCCCTTCGACGGTCTTGAGCTGCTTGCGGCCGACCGAGTAGAGGATGGCGGCAATGATGGCCCAGATGACTGCCACGATCAGGCCGGACCAAGCCAAGCCGATGGCATAAGCGATCCAGGTCCAAAGGGCCAAGGAGAGGAACAGGAGGACGAAATGGCCGGCCACGCCGGCTCCGCCCAGCATGCCTGCTCCCTTGCCGGCGCGTGCACCGGTCTCCTTGAGTTCGGCCTTCGCCAGCTCCAACTCCTGCCGCATCAGCACGGAAATGTCCTTGCTGACCTGGCTGAGCAGGTCGCCGAGGGACTCATTCTCGGCCTTGATCTCCGCCCGCGTCGGTTCGGCGGCATCCTGACCGGGCACCCGCTGGTGACTCTGACCGGGCACCTGCTGATGACTCATCGTGTTCCTCCGTCTTCAAAGGGGTCCCGATCCGGGATTGCGGTCCCACGCCCGCCAAGGGGCGGTTCGCCAACGGGGTAGGCGGTCTCCGGCTGCGCCGGTGTGCCCCCGATGGCCGAACCCGTCTGCGCTCCCGGTGCTGCAAAGCCCGATGCGCTTTGGGCTTCATAGCCGCCGGCCACCTCGGGTGAGGCGTAAACCGGGCCGGCTGTGGCGCGGTGCGTGCCCATGCGCTGCCCCGTTCCTACGCCGCTGCCGGATCCGCCGCTGTCGGCGGTGAGGCCCTTGGTCAGTCTGCCGGCCAGGACGCCGGCGCCTGCCGCGATGGCCAGGAAAGCACCGGGACGCTGGCGGGCAAAGCGCTTGACCTCGTCCAGCAGCGAGCCCGGGTCGCGGTTTTCCAACCAGCCAGCCACGGAGTCAGCCCTGTCCGCGGCGCGGCTGACCAATTGGGTCGCCGTCCCGGACTGATCGGAGTTGCTGGCCATGGAGCTCAGCTCTTCACCGATCGACCGCAGTCCTGAGGCCACGCGCTGTTGCTGGGTATGGGCCTGGCCGTAGACATCGTCGCTGAGTTCCGACATCAGGTTCCGGGCCTTTTCCTTGGCCTCATGAGCCACCTGCTGTGCCTCGCCCTTGGCCGTCTGCGCCACATGCTGGCCGGCTTCGACGCCCTCGCGTCCTACTTCCTTGGCCTCGGTCTTGGCCGTCTCGCTCTTGGGCTGGCCGGTGGTCGGCGGAGTCGTGGGCGGCGGGACTGCCGCGCCGCCGGCCGGGTAAACGGGAACTCCCTCGTCGTAACTGCCGGAACTTGGATTCGTGGTCATGGCAATTCCTTTTCTGTGTAGGGTTTCTTCCTGTCAGGCCTGACGTTTTCAGGTGTGTTCACGGGATTCCTCCTCCTGCCCGTAGGCGTGGCGGAGCTCGCGACCCCGTGTGATGTCCTCCTCTTCCTTCTCGGCGTTTTTGTCGCTCTTGCGGCTGTCACGGACCGGAAGCTGAATGTTTTCTTCGGCGGCGATGCCGGCCTGGAGCTGTCGGCCGCGCTCGGTCTCTGCGTCGAACTCAGCGCCGAACAGCAGGGCAAGGTTGGCCAGCCAGAACCACAGGAGCAGCACGATCACGCCGCCGATGGCACCGTAGGTCCTGTTGTAGTTGCTGAAGTTGGCCACATAGAAGGCAAAGCCGAGGCTTGCCAGAGCCAGCACCACCAGTGCGATGAGGGCACCCATGCTGATCCAGCGGAATTTCGGCTGCTTCACGTTGGGCGTCGCGTAGTACAGCACTGCGACCATCACCACTGCGAAGAGGACCAGCAACGGCCACTTGACGATATTCCAAACGGTCAGTGCCACTTCGCCGAGACCAATGAAGGAACCGATGGTCTGTGCGACAGGTCCGGACAGAACCAGCATCAGCATCATCAGCACTGCCAGCAGCAGCACAACGATCGTGATCAGCAGCATGACCGGGCGAAGCTTCCAGAACGGCCGGCCTTCCTCGACCTCATAGATCCTGTTCATGGCCCGGCCGAAAGCGTTGACGTAGCCGGAGGCAGACCAGATGGCACCCACCAGGCCGATAACGAACAAAAGTCCCGCTCCCGGGGAGCTGGCCAACTGCTCGATCGGTTGCCGGATGACACTGACCGCCTCGCCCGGCGCCACCCTCTCAACCATGCTCATGATGGCGTTGGTGGTCGCTTCGGCCTGTCCGACCAGTCCCAGGACGGAGACCAAAGCCAGCAGGCCCGGGAACAGGGACAAGACGCCGTAGTACGTCAGCCCGGCCGCCAGATCCGTACAGTCGTCGTCGGTAAATTCACGGAAAGTCTTGCGGAGGATGTACTTCCAGGAGGCCTTCTTCACCTCTGGGGGAGTCTGAGGCTTCGCCTCATGGTCCGGCGGCGGTGCGGTGCCCTGCGCGGTACCGGTGCCCATATTCGCCTCCTTTGTGGTTCATTCGGGCGGAACACCCTCATGCTATTAGTCAGTATGCTGATAATAAAGGGCCGTGCCACCCAGAAGCGCGGACGAAGGGGCCGATTTCCCGGCTTTTACCGCCTAATTTCGGCGCCCTGCTGCGGTAAAAAAGCGGCTGGAATCGGCGGAAGTATGGCAGCGGAGGGGCCCTGTACCAGGGGGCGCAAGGGAGGTGCGCCGGCGACAAAAAGAGGCGGTGTTGTGGTGGCAAAAGGTGCAGTTTTCGGCAGCGGCAGCTACGGCAGTGGGCGGCGTACCCCGACCACCGGACGCCGACCATCGGACCCCGACACCCCGCTACCGGGTCGGCGCATATCGGCCGGGCCGGCATACGTGGATCCTGCCCTGACCTTTCCTGCCGCCGGCTCGACCCTGCCCCGGCCGGCCACCGTCAAGGGCGCCGGCCGGGCGGGAATCAGTTGGAAGCGTTGGCCACCAGGCCGAGTTCAGCCTGGTTAGCCAGGGACGCATGCTTGGGCAGCACCCGTACGCTGTAGCCGAACGACCCGGAACGGTCGATGGTCACCGGGCCCGTGAACAGGTAGCGGCCGTCACCCAGCTGGTCGGCGACGGTCAGGTCGTCAGTGGAAGTCTGCGCGAGATCGTCGTTTTCGGTGACTTGCCCGTGGACCACTTGGACGATGACACTGTCCGGGGCCAGCGGACCGAGCCGGACGTAGGCATTCACCGTCAGCGACTCGCCGATTTGCGGTTCGTCGGTGATGCCCATCGAGTCCACGTGCTCCACCGATACGTCGCCCCAGGCATTGCGGACCCTGCTGGTCCAGGCGGCCAGTTCCTTCGCCGCGGCGAAATCGTCAGCTCGGGCGATGCGCCCGGACGTCGATGCGGGACGGTAGAGCTGCTCCACATAGTCCTGCAGCATCCGTTCCGCGGAGACGGCCGGCCCCAGGTTGGCCAGCGTGTGCTTGATCATGGCGATCCACTGGTGGGGTACGTTGTCCGTCCCAACCGGCTCGGACGGGCCGGCGGCTCCGGCGCCTTCGGATATCTCCGCGGCGTAAAAGCGCGGCGCCACGTGGTGCTCCACCAAGTCGTAGAGCGCTGCGGCTTCGATGTCGTCCCGCTCATCCGGGTCGAAGACGTCGTCGGTCCCGGCTTCGGTGGAGGGGTTCGCCGTCGGAATCGCCCAGCCGTTGTCGCCGTCGTACATTTCGTCCCACCAGCCGTCCAACACGGAGAGATTCAAGCCGCCGTTGATGGCCGCCTTCATGCCGGAGGTGCCGCAGGCTTCCAGCGGTCGCAGCGGGTTGTTCAGCCACACGTCGCAGCCCGGGAAGAGGGTGCGGGCCATGGCGATGTCGTAGTTGGGCAGGAAGACGATCCGGTGCCGGACCTCCGGGTCGTCGGTGAAACGCACCAAGTCCTGGATCATCCGCTTGCCCTGCTCGTCCGCCGGATGGGATTTGCCGGCGATGACCAACTGGACCGGCCGTTCGGGATGCAGCAGCAGTGCCTTAAGCCGGGCCGGATCGCGCAGCATCAGGGTCAGCCGCTTGTAGGTGGGCACCCGCCGGGCAAAACCGATGGTCAGCACGTCCGGGTCCAGCACCGAATCGGTCCAGGCCAGCTCGGCATCCGCGGCGCCCCGCTTCTTCCATGAGGCACGCAGCCGGCGGCGGACATCGTCAATCAAGTTTGTCCGCAGGGTCCGGCGCAGCGCCCAGATATCCTCGTCGGCGGCGTCGTACACGCGGTCCCACTGGCGGTCGATCACGGTTTGGTCGCCGAACGCCGACCGCGCGAACTCCGCGACCCGCGGATCCACCCACGTGGGCACGTGCACGCCGTTGGTCACCGAGCCGATCGGTACTTCCTGCTGGTCGAAGCCCGGCCAGAGCCCGGAGAACATGCCGCGCGAGACCACGCCGTGCAGCTTGGCCACACCGTTGGCCCGCTGCGCCAGCCGCAGGCCCATGACGGCCATGTTGAACTTGGACGGGTCTCCGCCGTCGTAATTCTCATCGCCCAGTTCCAGGATTTTGGCGGTGGGCACATCCGGGGCGAGCCCGGCACTGAAGAAGTGCTGGATCTGCGCCTTGTCGAACCGGTCGATGCCGGCAGGCACCGGAGTGTGCGTGGTGAAGACGGTGTTGGCGCGGCCGGCGGCCAACGCCTCGTCCCAGCTCAGGCCGGCGGCTGCCAGTTCCTGGATGCGTTCGACGCCCAGGAAACCGGCGTGCCCCTCATTGGTGTGGAAGACCTCCGGGGCCGGAGCGCCGGTGAGCCGCTGGTGGACGCGCAGCGCCTTCACCCCGCCCATGCCCAGCAGCAGTTCCTGTTGCAGCCGGTGGTCGCCGCCGCCGCCGTAGAGCCGGTCGGTGATGCCGCGCGCGGCCTCATCGTTGCCCGGAATGTTGGAATCCAGCAGCAGCAGCGGCACCCGGCCCACATCGGCGCGCCAGATGTAGGCGCCGAGTCGGCGCCCGTTCGGCAGCGGCAAGGTGACCTGGGCCGGCTGCCCGTCCGCCTCGCGCAGCAAGGTCAACGGCAGGCCGTCCGGGTCCAGCACGGGGTAGGTCTCTTGCTGCCACGCGTCGCGGCTTAGCGACTGCTTGAAGTAGCCGGCGGCATAGAGCACGCCCACGCCCACCAGCGGCACGCCTAGATCGGACGCGGCCTTCAGATGGTCGCCGGCCAGAATGCCCAAACCGCCGGAGTACTGCGGGAGCACGTGCGTGATGCCGTACTCGGGGGAGAAGTAAGCGATCGACGCCGGGGCATCCGCTCCCAGCGTCTGGTACCAGCGGTCCTCGGTGAGGTACTCCTCCAGGTCCGCGTCCAGTTCGCTCACCCGGGTCACCACATGCTGGTCGGCGGCGAGCTCGCGCAGCCGTTCGCGGGTAAAGGAACCCAGCAGGGCCACCGGATCCTGGCCCACCTCGGCCCAGGCCTTGGGGTCCAATTGTTCGAAGAGCTGCTGGGTTGGCCGATGCCAGGACCAGCGCAGGTTGCCTGCCAGACGGGCCAGGGGAGCAATGCTCTCGGGGAGGACAGTGCGGACGGTAAATCTGCGGATTGCCTTCACCCGGCCTACGTTAGCGCAGATACTTCCACCCATGATGACCGGCAGGTTAATGCGCGCCGAACTGGCCGCCAATCCGTCTTCGCGGCGCCGGGATCCTTCGCAATCGGGATGGATTCTCGCTAACGTCTAGTCTTGTGACGACTTCGATGCAGGAGCAAAGCCCGTCCCATCCAATGCAGCGCCTGAAATTCGGCCGGATTCCGGTGGTCGATGTTTGGCCCGTGGTCGGCGGTGGCGATTTCCCGGCCAAGGCAATTCCGGGCGAGGACATTGAGGTGGCCGCCACCGTCTTCCGCGAGGGGCACGACAAGATCGGCGCCACCGCGGTGCTGTTCGACCCGGACGGCAACCCGATCCAGCGCTCCCGGCTGACCCCCGGGGCCCCCGGCACCGACCGCTGGCACGGCACGATCCGGCCCACCGGCACCGGCTTGTGGACCTTCCACATTGAAGGCTGGGGAGACAACTACGCCACCTGGCGGCACAACGCCGAGGTGAAGATCGCCGCCGGCGTCGATGTGGACCTGATGCTGACCGAAGGCAGGCAGCTGCTGGAACAGGCCGGCGGGCAAGGCGGGCGGCCGGAAGAGAACGCGCAGGTGCTGCGCCACGCTGCCGCCGCGCTCGCCGATGAATCCCTGTCGGTGCACGAGCGGCTGGCCGCGGGTACCTCGGAGGCGGTGCTGGCCGCGGTGCGCAGCCACCCGATCCGCAGCCTGGTCAGCCCCTCGAAGCAGTACCCCATCCTGGTGGAGCGCGAACTGGCCGGCCGCGGCGCCTGGTACGAATTCTTCCCGCGCTCGGAGGGCGCGCACTACGACCCGGCGACCGGCAGGTGGACCTCCGGGGACTTTACGACGGCGGCCGAGCGGCTTCCGGCCGTCGCCGCCATGGGCTTTGACGTGATTTACCTGCCGCCGATCCACCCGATCGGCGAGGTCAACCGCAAGGGCCCGAACAACACATTGACCGCCGGTCCCGGGGATCCCGGCTCGCCCTGGGCCATCGGCTCCAAGGACGGCGGACACGATGCCATCCACCCCGATCTGGGCGGCTTCGAGCAGTTCGACGCCTTCGTGGCGGCGGCCGAAGCGGTCGGCCTGGAAGTGGCACTTGACCTGGCGCTGCAGGCAGCCCCGGACCACCCGTGGGCCACCGAGCATCCCGAGTGGTTCACCACCCGGGCCGACGGCACCATTGCCTATGCGGAGAATCCGCCGAAGAAGTACCAGGACATTTATCCGCTGAACTTCGACAACGACCCGCGCGGCCTCTCCGAAGAGGTCCTGCGGATTGTGCAGCTGTGGATTTCCCACGGAGTGAAGATCTTCCGGGTGGACAACCCGCACACCAAGCCCGTGTGGTTTTGGGAGTGGCTGATCGGCACGGTGAACCGCGAGCATCCGGACGTGGTGTTCCTGGCCGAGGCCTTCACCCGGCCGGCCATGATGCACGCGCTGGGCCAGGCCGGGTTCCAGCAGTCCTACAGCTACTTCACCTGGCGCAACACCAAGGAAGAGATCGAAGAGTACTTCTCCGAGGTCAGCCACGAGACCGCGGCCTTCTTCCGGCCCAACTTCTTTGTCAACACTCCGGACATCCTCACCGAGTACCTGCAGTACGGTGGCCCGGCCGCGTTCAAGATTCGCGCGGTGCTCGCGGCGACGGCCAGCCCGCTCTGGGGCGTATATGCCGGCTACGAATTGTACGAACACGTGGCCAGGCCGGGCGCCGAGGAGTATATCGACAACGAAAAGTACGAGTACAAGGCGCGCGACTTCGCCGCCGCGGAGGCCGAAGGGCGCTCGCTGGCACCGTACCTGACCCGGCTGAACTCCATCCGGCGGGCCCATCCTGCACTCGGAGACCTGGGCAACCTCACCGTGCACCGCAGCACGGATCCGGCCACGGTGGTGTACTCCAAACACAAGGCGCACCTGCCCGAATCCCACATCGGCGGGCGGGACACCATCATCGTCGTGGTGAATGTGGACCCGCACAGCGCGCGCGAATCCACGGTTTCGCTGGACCTGGCGGCGCTGGGGCTGCGGGACGAGGACTACAACGACGACGGCACGTTCTGGGTGGACGATCTGCTCACCGGACAGAGCTGGCGCTGGGGCGAGCACAATTACGTGCGGCTGGACGCCCACGTGGAACCGGCCCACATCCTGCACATCCGAAGGAACCGCTGATGACCAGCCCGTTTCAGCTGCACGCTCCGGGACTGGCCCACGACCCGCATTGGTACCGCAAGGCCGTGTTCTATGAGGTGCTGGTGCGCGGCTTCGCGGATGCCAACGCGGACGGGTCGGGCGACTTCTCCGGGCTGATCGAGAAACTCGACTACCTGCAGTGGCTGGGGATCGACTGCCTGTGGGTTCCGCCGTTCTTCAAATCTCCGCTGCGCGACGGCGGGTACGACGTCGAGGACTACTACGACGTGCTGGACGAGTTCGGCACCATTGGCGACTTCAAACGACTGGTGGCCGAGGCCCACGCCCGCGGTGTGCGCGTGATCATCGACCTGCCGCTGAACCACACCTCGGACAAGCACGACTGGTTCGAGCAGTCCCGGCGCGACCCGGACGGCCCGTACGGTGATTTCTACGTCTGGTCCGACACGGACGAGAAATACCAGGACGCGCGGATCATCTTCGTGGACACCGAAGACTCCAACTGGGCCTTCGACCCGATCCGCCGGCAGTTTTACTGGCACCGCTTCTTCAGCCACCAGCCGGACCTGAACTTCGAGAACCGCAAGGTGGTCGAGGCAGTGTTCGATGTGGTGCGGTTCTGGCTGGACCAGGGGATCGACGGTTTCCGGGCGGACGCCGTCCCGTACCTTTTCGAGGAGGACGGGACCAACTGCGAAAACCTGCCCGCCACGCATACCTTCCTGCAGGAGCTGCGCGCCATGGTGGACGCCGAATACCCGGGCCGCGTGATCATCGCCGAAGCGAACCAGCTGCCGCACGAGGTGGTGGAGTACTTCGGCCAGCGGGACGACGACGGCGTGCTGCGACCGGAATGCCACATGGCCTTCCACTTCCCGATCATGCCGCGGCTTTACTACGCCTTGCGGGACCAGAACGCCGGCCCGATCGTGGCCACCATGGAGCAGACGCCGGCGATCCCGGCGGGTGCTCAATGGGCAACGTTCCTGCGCAACCATGACGAACTGACGCTGGAAATGGTCAGCATGGAAGAGCGCGAGGCGATGTTCGGCTGGTACGCCCCGGACTCGCGGATGCGGTCCAACATCGGCATCCGCCGCCGGCTGGCCCCGCTGCTGGACAACTCTCGGGCGGAAATCGAACTCATCCACGCGCTGCTGCTCTCGCTGCCGGGCAGCCCGTTCCTGTATTACGGGGACGAGATTGGCATGGGCGACAACATCTGGCTGGAAGACCGCGATGCCTCCCGCACACCGATGCAGTGGAACCCTGACCGCAACGCGGGGTTCTCCACCGCGGACCCGGGCAAGCTCTACCTGCCGGTGGTGCAGTCGCTGGTGTACCACTACAACTACGTAAACGTTGAGGCGCAACTGGCGCACAACAGCTCGCTGCTGCACTGGATGCGCCAGATGCTGGCGGTGCGCAAGGCCCACCCGGCCTTCGGCCTGGGCAACTACCAGAACGTGCCGGTGGAATCGGAATCGGTGCTGGCCTTTCTCCGGGAGGTGCCGGAGAACAATCCGGAGGGTGTGGAGAAAGAAGTGCTGTTGTGCATCTTCAACCTTTCGCAGCACCCGGTGGCGGCCCCGCTGCAGCTGCCCCAATTCGCCGGCCGCGGGTTGCGCGACCTGTTCGGCGGCACGCCGTTCCCGGCCTTTGACGAGGCTGGCCAACTCACCCTGACGCTGGGCAGCCACGACTTCTTCTGGCTGCGTTTGCGCGCGATTACATCCAACCTGGCATCACCGCAGACTGAGACCCTCCCGGTCATCAGACCCGCGACTGAAGAAACCGAGGTGGCAACAACCCATGCCTAAATTCACGCCGAGCATTCCCGAACTGCTGCGCCCCTGGCTGACCGCGCAGCGCTGGTTCCCGGCCAAGGGCCAAGAATTCGTGCTGCACCGGCTGGGCGGCATCCAGCTACAGGACCCGTCCGGCGAAGTGGGGCTGGAGGTGCACATCGTGGCCGTGCACACCGCCAACGCCGTCCACGTGGTCAACGTGCCGCTGAGCTACCGGCGAGAGCCGTTGGCCGGCGGCGACGCTGCGCTGGTGGGGCGCGCGGAGCAGGAACCCGCGGACAGCGGCGGCGACGACGGCGACGCTGCTGCGGCCTGGGCCGGTAGCGGGGATGACGGTGCGAACAGCGGCACCGGGGAGCGCTGGATCTACGACGGCGCCCACGATCCGGTGTTCGTCGCCGCCTGGCTGGAACTGATGCGGCGGCAGGCGGTGACCGGCGATGGGCACACCCGCGGGCATGCCGGCGCCGGGTTCGATACGTGGCCGGAGTTCTCCACCGAATTGGAGGCCTCGGTGCTGTTGGGCGAGCAGTCCAATACCTCTGTAGTGGTTCAGTCCGCCCATGGCCCGCTGATTGTGAAGTTCTTCCGGGTCCTGGAAGCCGGCGCCAACCCGGACGTGGAAGTGGGCGTGCTGCTCACGGATGCCGGCTGCCGGGAGGTTCCGGCCACTTACGGCTGGGTCACCGGCGGCTGGCTGACCCCTGGCCAGGACGACGACGGCAGCGACCGGCTGTGGGATACCGGCCACCTGAGCGTGCTGCGGGAGTTCCTGCCGGACAGCCAGGATGCGTGGCGCACTGCGTCCGGCTCCGCGCTGGACGGCACGGACTTCAGCTCGCAGGCGCGGCAGCTGGGGGCCGTGACCGGACGGATCCACCGCAGCCTGCGCGACGCGGCCGGCAGCCACCGGGCGGATGCCCAGGAAGTCAGCGCGTTCAAGGCCGCGCTGGCGGAACGGATCCGCTGGGGTTGGGCGCAGGCCGGTGCGTCGGTGGGCCCGATGGACGAGGCGGTGCAGGAACTGCTGGACCGGCTGGACCAGGTGACCGAGCTACCCGAGCTGCAGCGGATCCACGGCGACTACCACCTGGGCCAGGTGCTGGACTCCGCGGAACGAGGCTGGGTGGTGCTGGACTTCGAGGGCGAACCGCTTCGGCCGATGGGCGAGCGCGGCACCGACGACGTGCCGCTGCGCGACGTGGTCGGCATGCTGCGCTCCTTCGACTACGCCGCGGGGGTAGCCCGGCTGGCCGGGCCCGACGATGCGGCGGCTGCCGCCGCCGACGAGTGGGCGGCGCAGGCCAGCAGCGCCTTTTTGGACGGCTACCGCGAAGAGACCGGCGACCCGGTGGACACCTCGTCCACCCTGTATCTGGCGCTGCTGCTGGACAAGGCCCTCTACGAAGTGGTCTATGAACAGCGCAATCGTCCGCGCTGGGTCAAGGTTCCGGTCCGCGGTGTCCGCGAGGCGCTGGCCCCGCTGGCCGGCACCGGCGCGGGGGCCTTCGGAAGCCGGGACATGGCTGCCACCGGAGTCGGCGCCGCCGGTGCTGCCGCGGGCATCCGGCCCACGACGGCCGCCGCGCCCGTCCGGCCCGCCGCAGCGGGATCCGACCCGTCGCCGGGGTCCCGGTCGGCGGGATCCCCGTCGTCGGGCCGCCGAAACGCTACCCCGGTTCCGGTCGACCCCGAGGTGCTCACCGCCGTCGCGCACGGCGCCTTCCACCAGCCGCACGCGGTGCTTGGTGCCCATCTGGATGACCACGGGCACGTCACCGTCCGCACTCGGCGGCCGCTGGCCGACTCCGTCACCGTGGTCACGCCCTCGCTGCGGGTGCCGATGGAGCACGAACACGAGGGCATCTGGGTGGCGGTTTTCCCCGCCGACGACCCCGGACACGTCCCGGACTACCGGCTCGAGGTGGCGTACGACGGCGGTGCCCCCAGCATCGTCGATGACCCGTACCATTACCTGCCCAGCCTGGGCGAGATCGACTTGCACCTGATCGGTGAGGGCCGGCACGAGACGCTGTGGACCGCGCTGGGCTCCCAGGTGCGGCGCTACAACTCCGCCCTGGGCGACACTGCCGGCGCCAGCTTCGCCGTCTGGGCCCCCAATGCCCGCGCAGTCCGGGTCATGGGCGATTTCAACCACTGGGACGGGGCCCGCCACGCGATGCGTTCGATGGGCGGGTCCGGCGTGTGGGAACTGTTCATTCCCGGTGTGGAGGCCGGCGCCGTGTACAAGTACGAACTGCTGGGCCAAGACGGCCAGTGGCGCGAAAAGGCCGACCCGATGGCCCGCTGGACCGAGGTCCCGCCGCTGACCGGCTCGCGGGTGGTCGAGTCGCATTACCGCTTTGGCGACCAGGAGTGGATGGAACGGCGCGCCGTCCGCGACCCGCACAACGGGCCGATGAGCGTCTATGAGGTGCACCTGGGATCGTGGCGGCTGGGGCTGGACTACCGGCAACTGGCCGACCAGCTGGCCGAATATGTCAGCTGGCAGGGCTTCACGCACGTGGAGTTCATGCCGGTGGCCGAGCACCCGTTCGGCGGATCGTGGGGCTACCAGGTCACCTCCTACTACGCGCCGACCTCGCGGTTCGGGCATCCGGACGACTTCAAGTACCTGGTGGACAAACTGCACCAGGCCGGCATCGGCGTGATCCTGGACTGGGTGCCGGCGCACTTCCCCAAGGACGAGTGGGCGCTGGCCCGCTTTGACGGCCAGCCGCTGTACGAGCACGCCGACCCGCGGTTGGGCGAGCACCCGGACTGGGGCACGCTGATCTTCGACTTCGGCCGCCGCGAGGTGCGCAACTTCCTGGTGGCCAACGCGCTGTACTGGCTGGAGGAATTCCACATCGACGGGCTCCGGGTGGATGCGGTGGCGTCGATGCTGTACCGCGACTATTCCCGGAAGGAAGGGGAGTGGTTCCCCAACGTCAAGGGTGGCCGCGAGAACTTGGAGGCCATCTCCTTCCTGCAGGAAGCCAACGCCACCGCATACAAGCGGGTGCCGGGCATCGTCATGATCGCGGAAGAGTCCACCGCGTTCGACGGCGTGACCCGTCCGACCAGCGCCGGTGGCCTCGGGTTCGGGTTGAAGTGGAACATGGGTTGGATGCACGACACCCTCGAGTACATCGCCGAGGACCCGGTCAACCGGATGTACCACCACAGCAAGGCCACCTTCTCGATGGTCTATGCCTACACCGAGAACTTCCTGCTGCCCATCAGCCATGACGAAGTAGTGCACGGCAAGGGATCGATGCTGCGCAAGATGCCCGGCGACCGCTGGCAGCAGCTGGCCAACCTGCGCGCCTATCTGGCCTTCCAATGGGCGCACCCGGGCAAGCAGTTGATCTTCATGGGTACCGAATTCGGTCAGGAATCCGAATGGTCCGAGCAGCACGGACTGGACTGGTGGCTCTCCGAAAACGTTCCGCACAAGGGGCTGCAGCGGCTGGTCCGCAACCTCAACGGGATCTACCGCTCCACGCCGGCGCTGTACGAGCGGGACAATGAGCCGGCCGGCTTCCAATGGATTGATGAGAACGACGGCGTGCACAACACGCTGTCCTTCATCCGATGGGACCAGCAGGGCAACCCACTGGTCTGCGTGGCGAACTTCGCCGGCGCCCCACATGAAGGCTTCCGGCTGGGGCTGCCGTGGGCTGGAGACTGGGACGAGACGCTGAATACCGACGCCGCCGAATACGGCGGATCCGGCGTCGCGAACCTGGGTGCCATCACGGCAGAAGAGGGCGGCTGGAAGGACAGTCCGGCCTCGGCCATTCTGCGGGTTCCCCCGTTGGGCGTCTTGTACCTGAAGCCGTCGGCCGGGCCGTCCGCGTGACGGAGCGATGAACGGCAGTGGAATTTACATCCGGCCCGAGCGGTGCTAGAGTTTATATCCGCGCAGGGCGGTGAAGCTGCCAGCGCGAAGCCGACCGGAGGCCTAGGCAACCGGGAGGAACGGGCCGGACAGTTTGACAAAGACTGACGGTGCC
>JBNJKW010000008.1:0-125859 GCA_051751385.1 Actinomycetota bacterium
ACGGCCCTCGTCAGGATCGTGGGGAGCGTCGTGATTTCGGCGATCGACCGCGTCAGGATCGTGGGGAGCGTCGTGACTTCGGCGACCGCCCGCGTCAGGATCGTGGCGAGCGGCCCTACGGTCGTACGGACGGCCCTCGTGAGCACAACGCCAGTGACCTGCGCAGTGCCAACCGCGAGGACCGCCCGCGTTCGCCGGAGATTGACGAGGATGTCTCCGGGGCGGAGCTGGACCGAGTTACCCGCGCACAGCTGAGGACCTTGGAGTCGAAGAACGCTGAATGGGTGGCCAAGCATTTGGTGATGGCTGGACGGTTGCTCGACCAGGACCCGGAACTAGCCTTTCAGCATGCCTTGGCAGCTAGCCGCCGGGGCGGACGGATGGCTCCGGTACGCGAAGCCGTGGGCCTGACCGCGTACGCGGCCGGCCACTATGGCGAGGCCCTGAGGGAATTCCGCACGTTCCGAAGGATCAGCGGTTCTAACGAACATCTGCCCATCATGGCCGACTGCGAACGTGGACTCGGACGCCCGGACAGAGCGCTGGACCTGACCCGTTCAGAAGACGCAGAGTCACTTGATACAGCGGGCAAAGTGGAACTGGCTATTGTGGCTTCCGGCGCGCGGGCCGATTTGCAGCAGTTCGATGCTGCGGTTGCGGCTCTGGAGATTCCGCAATTGGACCGGAACCGAGCATTCTCATATAGCCCGCGACTCTTCCGCGCATATGCGGACGCTTTGGACGCAGCCGGCCGTGGTGATGAAGCGCAGCAATGGCGGCGTCAGGCAGCGGTGGCAGAGAATGCCTTGGGTGTTGGTGATTTTGCCGAGCCCGAGATCGTCGACTTGGTCGGCGAGGAACCGGAACCTATTGGCAGGCCGTTGCAGGGTTCCCGAACCCCAGAGCAGGATCGCGCTGATGCCGGCGACGTTGAGCCAGTTGATGGCGGCGCAGCCGAGCCGGCGAAGACCAGCGAGGCATCGCCGTCTGACGCCGAGCCGGCAGATGCCGACGACGCCGGGTCGTCCAACGGGGAGGCTGCACCTGTGGGCGGCTCTCCGACGGATGAACCAACCGAGGAGATGGATGCCCCAGCTCCCATCGAGGCCGAAGACAAGGACGCTCCCAGTACCGCGCACACGCCGGCCAGCAGGGACGATGACCGGTAAGCCGCTGATCTCCGGCTACGACGCCCTGCTGTCCGACCTGGACGGAGTCGTCTATGCCGGGCAGCAGGCTATCCCAGGAGCTGCAGAGGCGTTGGAACGCCTTGCGGACACCGGAACGGCCCTGGGCTACATCACGAACAACGCTTCCCGGTCGTCCGAGCAGGTAGCCGCGCACTTGCGCGAGCTCGGCGCGCCGGCCATTGCCGATCAAGTTTTCGGATCGGCACGAGCCGGCGCGCTACTGCTTGCCCGGCACGTCCCTGCGGGTTCCAAAATATTGGTCACCGGCAGCCAGACACTGGCCGACGAAACAGCAGCCCAGGGATTCATCCCGGTCCGTTCTGCCCTCGAAGCGCCCTCGGCCGTGATCCAGGGGTTCGACCCGGCGCTGGGGTGGAAGGAACTGGCCGAGGCATCCTTCGCGATCGCCGCCGGCGCGTTCTGGATCGCCACCAATACGGATATGACCATTCCCCGGGAGCGCGGCATCGCCCCCGGGAACGGCGCACTAGTGGCCGCCGTACAGGCGGCCACCGGAGCGGTGCCATTGGTCGCAGGGAAACCGGAAGCAGGCATCTTTACGACGGCGGCGGCAGCCTTGGGTGCCCACCGTCCACTGGTGGTGGGGGACCGCCTCGACACGGACATCCTGGGCGGAAACAATGCAGGCATGGACACAGCGGTTGTGCTGACCGGAGTTGATGGGCCCGAAGCAGTCCTCGGCGCCCGCTCATCGGAACGGCCGCGGTACTTGCTGGGCAGCCTGGCCGAACTATATCTGCCGTATCCTGCGGTCATCCGGCACGGGGCGGGGTACCGGTGCGGTGCCGCGCACGCCGCCATCGAGAACGGTGGACTTCGCGTCTCCGGCAGCCGGGATGATGTGGACACTTGGCGGGCGGCCTGCGCGGCGTGGTGGAATGCCTACCCGGACCAAGCCGCGGCGGCCACGCCTGAGCTTGCGGACTGAAAGTCGCTACTACACTGATTCTTGGCGGTTGGGTATGCCGGCCGACGCAAGGGAGGAAAGCTTGGACCTGCCAGAATCGAGGGAAAGCGGCAGCCAAACGCCGCCGCAATGGCCCGCCCCCGCCGAGCCGACCGCCGACGAGTCCGTGAACAGCATCGTCGCCGAACTCACCCAGATCCCAGACCTCCCCGTCGGCGAGCACGAACGGGTGTACCAGCGGATCCACGACGGTTTGTTGGCCGACTTGGAGACCGAGGCTGATTGACCCGATGCCCAGACTCGACCAGGAGCTAGTAGCCCGTGGGCTGGCACGCTCCCGCACGCATGCAGCCAAACTCATAGCGTCCGGACGGGTCAGCCGCGCCGGAACTGTGTTGACCAAGGCATCGGCAGCCATCGACCCGGCGGAGCCGCTGGACGTGGCCCGAGACGCAGGCCCCGACTACGTCAGCAGGGCCGGACATAAGCTGGCAGGGGCACTGGCAGCCTTCCCCGACGTGGACCCGGCCGGTTTGCGCTGCCTCGACGCCGGAGCCTCCACCGGCGGATTCACCGATGTCCTGCTCCGCTCCGGTGCACGTGAGGTGGTCGCAGTGGACGTGGGTCACGGCCAACTCGTTGAACAGATCCGTACCGACGGCAGGGTCAGGGTGTTCGAAGGCATGAACGTCCGCTATCTACAGGCCCGGGAGATTGGCGGCCCGGTGGATCTGACCGTCGCGGATTTGTCGTTTATCTCGCTGACCTTGGTCGTCGAAGCCTTGGCCAACGCCACACGGCCCAGCGGAAATCTCTTGCTGATGGTCAAGCCGCAATTTGAGGTGGGCCGGGACAGCCTGGCGCGCACCGGCGTCGTTAGTTCAGAGGCCGAGCGATTCCGAGCGGTGAGGAATGTTGTCTCCTCGGCCCTCGAAGCGGGCCTGCAGGTACGCGGATTGGCGGCAAGCCCTCTTCCCGGGCAGGACGGAAACGTTGAATATTTCCTGTGGATAAGCGTTCCGCCGGGCAAACCGGAGCGCAGAACGGGTAGTGTGCTGGAGGGGGAAGTGGACGCAGCGATGGCCAAGTTCCCGCATGGGTCCAGCCAATCGCCGGACCAGATTGACGAACCGAGAGGGCAGGAACCTGGAGTGGAGCGATGAGCCGGCGGATACTGGTGCTCGCGCACACCGGACGGGTAGACGCCATGGCGGCTGCCCAGGAAACGTGCGCCCAACTCCACGCCTCCGGGCTGGTTCCGGTCATGCGCCGGGAAGAAATAGCGCCCATCCGTGAAACGTACGGAGACCTGGCCGTTCCCTGCGAGACGCTGGACGAGGACGTCAGTCTCGACTCGGTGGATTTGGGCATGGTGCTTGGCGGCGACGGAACCATCCTCCGCTCGGCCGAGCTGGTCCGGGAATCGGACGTTCCACTGCTCGGGGTCAACCTGGGACATGTCGGCTTCCTGGCCGAGAGCGAACGCGCGGACCTGGCGCAGACCGTCCATTGGGTGGTCAACCGCCAATATACGGTCGAAGAGCGCATGACCATCGATGTCCAGGTGTGGCTGGGCAAACGCAAGATCGGGCACACCTGGGCGCTGAACGAAGCCGCGGTGGAAAAGGGCAATCGGCAGCGGATGCTGGAAGTCGTCGTCGAAGTCGATGCCCTGCCGATCAGCTCCTTCGGCTGTGACGGCGTGGTGATGGCCACCCCCACCGGCTCGACGGCCTATGCCTTTTCGGCCGGCGGGCCGGTGGTCTGGCCGGAAGTGGAAGCTCTGCTGATGACGCCCATCAGCGCGCATGCCTTGTTCGCCAAGCCGCTGGTGGTTGCGCCGGATTCCATCATGGCGGTGGAAATCCTGAGCCGGAGCGACGCCAATGGAGTGCTGTGGTGCGACGGGCGCCGCAGTCTAGAGCTGCCGCCCGGATCCCGGATCGAGGTGACCCGCTCGGACAAACCGGTCCGGCTGGCCCGCACCCGGCGGACGCCCTTCTCGGAACGGCTGGTACGCAAATTCGAGCTGCCCACGTCGGGATGGCGCGGCCCCGTCAGTCCCTCGGAGGAACAACCGCCCACCGCGTCCCTGCCGACGGTCCGCACCGTGGAGCCGCACTATACCCAGCCCGGCGGGAGGAGCTGACATGATCGAAGAAATCAGGATCCGCAACCTCGGCGTCATCACCGAAGCCACGCTGCGGCTGGGGCCCGGCCTGTCCGTTGTGACGGGAGAAACCGGCGCTGGCAAAACCATGGTGGTCACCGCGCTTGGCCTGCTGCTGGGAGCCCGCGCCGACGCCGGCGCGGTACGCAGCGGTGCAGCCAACGCCGTGACCGAGGCCGTGGTCCGGCTGGCCGCGGACAGTCCCGCCCTTGCCCGTGCGGGTGAAGCCGGGGCTGACATGGACGAGTTCGACGGCGGAGCCGAACTGATGCTCGCCCGCACGGTGAATGCCGATGGCCGCAGCCGCGCGCATGTAGGCGGACGCGGAGCTCCGGTGGGAACGCTGGCCGAGATCGGCGGTCATCTGGTGGCCGTTCACGGCCAAACAGACCAGCTGCGGCTCAAGAGCCAACAGGCACAGCGCGAAGCGCTGGACAAGTTTGCCGGCGCCGCCCTGTCGCAGGCCTTGGCCGGGTATGCAGCGTCATTCGTCCGTTGGAAGGAAGCCAAGGCCGAGCTGGAGACCCTGCGGACTGAAGCGCGCGAACGACTGCGGGAAGCCGAAGCCCTGCAGCTGGCCCTCGAGGAAATCGACGGGCTGGACCCGCAGCCTGGCGAAGACAACGCGCTGAAGGCCGTGGCCGTGAAGCTGGCCAACGTCGAGGAACTGCGGGCGGCTGCCACTGTGGCACACCAGGCACTGGTGGCCGAGGAATTTACCGACTCGCCGGACGCAACCACCCTGGTGGACGCAGCGAAGCGATCGCTGGAGCAGGTCCAGGATGAAGATGCCGAGCTGGGGCGGGCGGCCGCTCGGTTGGCCGAAGTGGGAATCATCCTCGCCGACGTGGCCGCCGAATTGGCAAGCTACGGAGCGTCACTGGATGGTGAAGGGCCGGGCCGGCTGGAGGAAGTCGAAGCGCGCCGCGCCGATTTGGCCCGGCTCGTACGCAAGTACGCGCCCAGCATCGACGAAGTCCTCGAGTGGGCCGCGCAAGCCCGCACCCGGCTGGAAGACCTGACCGCCGATTCCAGCCGCATCGAGCGGTTGGAGGCGGAAGTCGCCGGACTGGACGCGGCGCTGGCCACCCAATCCGCCGAGGTCACGGCGCTGCGTCGGGAAGCTGCTGCCGAACTGGGCCACCGGGTCGGCACGGAACTGTCGGCGCTGGCCATGGCCGAGGCCGAACTGGTGATCGAGATTGAACCTGCGCCGGCTTTGACGCTGCACGGGGCCGACGTCATCACGTTCCTGTTGAAACCGCACCGGGGAGCTCCGCCGCGGCCGCTGGGCAAGGGCGCATCCGGCGGCGAACTCTCCCGCGTGATGCTGGCCATCGAGGTAGTGCTCGCGGAAGTTGATCCGGTGCCGACCTTCGTGTTCGACGAAGTGGACGCAGGTGTGGGCGGCAAAGCTGCGGTTGAGATCGGCCGCCGTCTGGCCATGCTGGGGCGCTTCGTGCAGGTCATCGTGGTGACCCATTTGCCCCAGGTGGCGGCGTTCGCCGACCAGCACATCCGTGTGATCAAGACGGCCGGCGGCGATGACGGCGGGATGACTGCCAGCGACGTCCGCCTGCTTGACGGCGAGGAACGGGTGACCGAATTGGCCCGCATGCTCGCCGGCCAGGAGGAATCCGAATCCGCCCGCGCACATGCTCAGGAACTGATTGACGGTGCCAGGGCTCTGTAGCATCTGCTGCAGGCACGACCAGCCCCGCCGCCGGCGGGGGAAAGTTGGCCGACTGGTGTGTGTTAACACACGCGACAGCGGTCGGAGCGGCCTTGAGATCCGAGGGCGTCCAGAAAGGTGATAGGCTCGAATTCCGTGGTGCAGCGATCAAATTCCCGGTTTTCCAAGTCGTCCAAGACGACCAAACATATCTTTGTCACCGGCGGCGTGGCGTCCTCGCTCGGGAAGGGACTGACGGCTTCAAGCCTCGGCCACCTGCTCCGTGCACGCGGCCTTTCCGTGACCATGCAGAAGCTCGATCCATATTTGAACGTGGATCCGGGCACAATGAATCCCTTCCAGCACGGTGAAGTCTTCGTGACGGATGACGGCTCCGAAACCGACCTGGATATTGGACACTACGAGCGGTTCCTGGACGAAAACCTGGACGGCTCTGCCAACGTCACAACCGGCCAGGTGTACTCGACGGTGATCGCCAAGGAGCGCCGGGGCGAATACCTCGGTGACACCGTGCAGGTCATCCCGCACATCACGGATGAGATCAAGCGCCGGATGCGCCTGCCTTCCGAGCCGGTCGCCGCTAAGAAATCCCCGGATGTGATCATCACCGAGATCGGTGGCACGGTGGGCGACATCGAGTCGCAGCCGTTCCTCGAAGCGGCCCGCCAGGTCCGCCAGGACGTAGGCCGCAGCAACGTATTTTTCCTGCACGTGTCCCTGGTGCCCTACATCGGTCCGTCGCACGAACTGAAGACCAAGCCCACCCAGCACTCGGTGGCCGCGCTGCGTTCGATCGGCATACAGCCTGACGCTATTGTGATCCGATCCGACCGTGAGGTCCCCGCCGCCATGCGGGAAAAGATCGGCCGGATGTGCGACGTGGACATCGACGCGGTCATCGGCTGCCCGGATGCTCCGAGCATTTACGACATCCCCAAGACGCTGCACTCGCAGAATCTGGACGCGTACATCGTGCAGCACCTTGGCTTGAAGTTCAAGGACGTCGACTGGTCCAAATGGGACCGGCTGCTGGCGGCCGTCCACAACCCGGAGCACACCGTTGAGGTCGCGCTGGTGGGCAAGTACATCGACCTGCCCGATGCCTACCTTTCCGTGACCGAGGCACTGCGCGCGGGCGGTTTCGCCAACCAGACGCGCGTGAAGATCCGCTGGGTTCCCTCCGACGACTGCGCCACCGACGAAGGCGCTGCGGCTGCACTCAACGGCGTGCACGCAATCTGCGTGCCGGGCGGCTTCGGCATTCGCGGCCTGGAAGGCAAACTCGGGGCGCTCAAGTTCGCCCGCGAACGTAAGCTCCCCACCCTGGGCCTGTGCCTGGGCCTACAGTCGATGGTGATGGAGTACGCCCGCAACATCGTGGGACTGGAAGGTGCTTCATCCACCGAGTTCGATCCGGACACCAAGCACCCGGTCATCGCCACGATGGCCGAGCAGCTGGACATCGTCGAGGGCAAGGGCGACCTGGGCGGCACGATGCGCCTGGGGCTGTACGAGGCAGCCCTGCAGTCGGGCTCCGTGGTGGCCGAGACCTACGGCAGCACCAAGGTCAGCGAACGCCACCGCCACCGCTACGAGGTCAACAACGAATACCGCGGCCAGCTCGCTGCTGCGGGCATGGTCTTCTCCGGCACCTCGCCGGACGGCAAGCTGGTGGAGTTCGTTGAGCTGCCCCGCGATGTGCACCCGTACTACGTCTCCACCCAGGCACACCCGGAACTGAGTTCACGCCCCACTCGGCCGCATCCGCTGTTCGCCGGCCTGATCGCCGCTGCCTTGGACCACGGCAAAGCCAAGGCGCCGGCAAAGTCCGGAGTCTGACGTGCCGGTGCAGCCGGACGCCTTCGCCGATATCCCGGATCCGCGCCCACTGGTCGAACGCCGCACGGTGTACCGCGGCCGGATCTGGGACGTGGTCAGCGATACCTTCACCCTGGGCCAGGGCGACGGCGCCACGCTGGTGCGCGATTACATTGCGCACCCCGGTGCGGTGGCCATCCTCGCGATGGACCCGGAGGGGCGCGTACTGCTGCTGAAGCAGTACCGGCAGCCCGCGAAGATGTCCCTGTGGGAGATCCCCGCGGGCCTGCTGGACATGGACGGCGAGGACTTCGTGGATGCCGCGGCGCGGGAACTGGCCGAGGAAGCTGATCTGGTGGCCGGCCGCTGGAACGTGCTGGTGGACTTCTTCAATTCGCCGGGTTCCTCCAGCGAGGCGATCCGGATCTATCTGGCCAGGGACCTTTCCGAGGTTCCCACCGGCCAGCGGCATGAGCGCACCGAAGAGGAAGCCGAGATCGAGCACCTCTGGGTGGATCTGGACGACGCCGTGGACGCAGTGATGGCAGGCCGGCTGCATAATCCGTCGGCCGTGGCCGGGCTGCTCGCCGCTTCCCGGGCCGCCGCCACCGGCTTCAACAACCTGCGCCCGGCGGATGCCCCGTGGCCGGAGCATCCCAGCCAGCGTCCCGGCGGAGCCGCTGACTCCGGCCGGGACTGAGCCGCCATGTTGCCGGTGCAGGCCCCGCCAGCCAAGGGAGACGAATTCAGCACGACGGCGCTGGGCCTTGCCGCAGGTGACTACCTGCAGCACATGGCGGTGGAACGCGGACTGGCAGCGAACACGGTGGCGGCCTACCGCAGGGACTTGGGCCGCTACCTGAGGTTCCTGCAGGAACGCTCGGTCAGCGAGCCGGCCTCGGTCAGCCGCCACGATGTCACGGCATTCGCCCAAGCCCTGTCCGACGGGTCCGACGGCGCTGCCGCCCTGAGCGTCAGGTCGGCGGCCCGGACAATTGTGGCAGTGCGCGGCCTGCACAAGTTTTGGACGCTTGAAGGCATCACGGAGACGGACCCGGCCACCGATGTGCATCCGCCGATGCCCGGCAAACGCCTGCCGAAGGCCATCTCCGTGGCCGATGTGACCCGGATCCTTGAGTCCACCGGATCGGACACTCCCACCGGCCTGCGTGACCGGGCGCTGCTGGAGTTTCTCTATGCGACCGGTGCCCGGATCAGCGAAGCGGTGGGCCTGGACGTTGACGATGTCAGTGTCGAGCCGCAGGGCGACGGCCCCGCCGTCGTCCGTCTTTTCGGCAAGGGTTCCAAGGAGCGGCTGGTGCCGCTGGGCTCCTATGCTGCCCAGGCGGCCGACGCCTACCTGGTCCGTGGACGGCCGGCACTGGCCGCCAAGGGACTCGGTACACCCGCCCTGTTCCTGAACGCCCGCGGCGGCCGGCTGAGCCGCCAAAGCGCCTGGACCATTCTGAAGGCGGCAGCGGAGAAGGCCGGCATCACGCAGCCCGTTTCCCCGCACACCCTGCGGCACTCCTTCGCCACCCACCTGCTGGAGGGCGGCGCGGATGTCCGCGTGGTGCAGGAGATGCTGGGCCACGCGTCCGTCACCACCACGCAGATCTACACACTGGTCACCGCCGATACGCTCCGCGAGGTCTACGCCGCGGCGCATCCGCGCGCGCTGGGCTAGGGCTGCGGACCCGGGCGGGCGGGCCGTTCCGGGCTAGACTCGCTCCCATGACCGTTGCCGTCGCCTTGTGCTTCCTGCTGAGGGAAGAATCCGGGCATAGCTGCGTACTGCTCGGCCGGAAGAAGACCGGCTTCGGCGTCGGGAAAGTCGTGGGGGTCGGCGGGAAACTGGAAGCGGGGGAGTCCGACGGCGATGCGGCATGCCGGGAGATGCAGGAAGAGACCGGGGTGCGCGTCACGCCCGGGGACCTGGAACGGGCCGGACGGATTTTCTTCGACTTCCCGGCTCGGCCGGCGTGGAACATGGACACCGCCCTGTTCGTCGCGCGGCGCTGGAGCGGCGTGCCGGCCGAGTCGGTGGAAATCGCCCCGTCGTGGCACCGCGTGGACCGGCTGCCGCTGGGGCTGATGTGGCAGGACGCCGGGCATTGGCTGCCGCTGGCGCTGTCCGGGGTTCAGCCGCGGCTGCGGGTGGTGATGCGGCCCGATAATGAGACGGTGGCCGACGTCGAAAATCTCGACACCGGCCA
Organism: Actinomycetota bacterium; assembly: GCA_051751385.1. Lineage (GTDB taxonomy): Bacteria > Actinomycetota > Actinomycetes > Actinomycetales > Micrococcaceae > Crystallibacter. The sequence goes on from JBNJKW010000008.1 coordinate 10,016, forward strand.
CCGGGTGGCCTGGCAGTTCTAGCGGCCCAGCGCCCGCTGGCCGGGTCCGTTGTACTCACTAAGCGGACGGATCAGCGAGTTCGATTCCAACTGCTCCATGATGTGCGCGGTCCAGCCGGTGATCCGGCTGGCCACGAACAGCGGGGTGAACATTTCCGTGTCGAACCCCATCAGGTGGTAGGTGGGGCCGGCGGGGTAGTCCAGGTTCGGCTTGATGTCCTTCGCCTCGGCCATCGCGTGCTCCAGCCCGTCGTACAGGCCGAGGATTTCGGGGCGGCCGTAATGGTCGATCATCTTGTCCAGGGCGGCCTTCATGGTGGGCACCCGGGAGTCGCCGTGCTTGTAGACCCGGTGGCCGAAGCCCATCACCTTCTTCTTGTTCGCCAGTGCCTGCTCCATCCAGGTCCGGGCCCGGGCGGCGGCCTCCTCACGGGATTCGTCGGTGCGGATGCCGATTTGTTCGAAGGTGTGCATCACCGCTTCGTTGGCGCCGCCGTGCAGCGGGCCTTTCAGCGCCCCGATGGCACCGGTGACGGCCGAGTGCAGGTCGGACAGCGTGGAGGTGATGACCCGGGCCGTGAAGGTGGAGGCGTTGAACGAGTGCTCGGCGTACAGGATCATGGAGACGTTGAACGCGTCCACGACCTCCGGGGCTGCCTCCTCGCCGAAGGACATCCAGAGGAAATTCGCCGCGTAGCCCAGATCGTCGCGCGGTTCCACCAGGTCCTGCCCGCGGCGCCTGCGCTGGTCGTAAGCCACGACCGCCGGGAACGCCGCGAACAACTCCAGGGCCTTGGCCATGTTCGCCTCCGGCGATGAATCCTCGGCCAGCCGGTGGCGGGCTCCGATCACGCTGGCCGCAGTCCGGCAGACGTCCATCGGGTGGGCTTCAACCGGCAGTGAATCGATGACCGACTTCACCACCGGATCCAGTTTGCGGCCGCCGCGTTCGGCCGCGGTAAAGTCCCGCAACTGGCCCGCGTCGGGCAACTCTGAGTTCCACAGCAGATACGCCACCTCTTCGAAGCTGCAGTGCGCGGCCAGGTCCTGGACCGGGTAACCGCGGTACAGCAGCGAGTTGGTCTCCGCGTTGACCTTGGAGATCTTCGTGGTGTCGACGACTACGCCGGCCAGCCCTTTGTGGATTTGCGGTGCTTCAATGGTTGCATCCGTGCTCATGGCGACTCCTATGTCTGGTGGTCAGTGCCGGCCGGGCACTTGGAAATTGAATACAGAGGTGTCGAATTGGTTATACGCCTCATAATCCACCAATTCGTACAAACGCGCACGCGTCAGCATGTTCGGGACCTGTGCTTGCTGGGTTCCCTCGGCCTTGATCGCGTTCAGGGTCCGCTCGGCGGCCCCCATCGCGCTGCGCAGCAGGGTCACCGGGTAGATGACCATGTTCACGCCAACTGAGGCCAGTGCTTCGGCGGTGAACAGCTCGCTCTTGCCGAATTCGGTCATGTTGGCCAGCACCGGCACGTCCACGGCGTCGCGGATGGCGGCGAATTCCTCCAGGGTGCGCATGGCTTCGGGGAAGATGGCGTCCGCACCGGCGTCGGCGAGTGCGCGGGCGCGGTCCTGGGCTGCGGCCAGGCCGTCCACGGCCCGGATGTCCGTCCGGGCCATGATCAGGAAGTTCGGGTCCCGGCGGGCGTCGGCGGCGGCCCGGATGCGTTTGCTGGCGGTCTCCACGTCCACCACGTTCTTGCCATCCAGATGGCCGCAGCGTTTGGGGTTGAACTGGTCTTCGATGTGGCAGCCGGCCAGGCCGGCGTTTTCCAGTTCCTGCACGGTGCGGGCCACGTTCATCGGCTCGCCGAAGCCGGTGTCGGCGTCCACCAGGGCGGGCAGATCGGTCATCCGCGCAATTTGTCCGGCCCGGGTGGCGACTTCGGTCAGGGTGGTCAGTCCGATGTCCGGCAGCCCCAGGTCGTTGGCCAGCACCGCGCCGGAGATGTAAACGCCGTCGAACCCTTTCTCCTGGATCAGCCGTGCCGAGAGCGGGTTGAACGCGCCGGGGAACTGCTGCAGCTTGCCGGAGGCCAATCCCTCGCGCAGCGTCCGGCGCTTCTGCTCGGGTGTGGTGGCGGAGTACAGCATTTAGAACAGCCCCTTGGGACCTGCGGAGAGGTCGATGACGCCGTCGGCGGCCTGGATGTTCAGCTGGTCCAGCTCGCCGGCGGCCAGTTCGGGCAGTCGTTCGACGGCGGCCAGGAACCGGTCGATTTCGGCGTCGTCGACAATGCCGGCGGCCAGGGTGCGCAGCTTGTTGACGTACTGCTCGCGGGTGAACGGGCGGGCACCCAGCGGGTGGGCGTCGGCCACGGCGATCTCGTCCGTGATGACGGTCCCGTCGGCCAGCGTGATCTCCACCGAGCCGCCGAAGGCCTTCTCGGCGATGTCCAGCGAATGGTAGCGGCGGGTCCACTCCGGGTCTTCCTCGGTGCTGACCTTCTGCCAGAGGTCCACGGTGTCCGGTCGGCCCGCCCGCTCCGGGGCGTAGGAGTCTACGTGGTGCCAGGCGCCGTCCTGCAGGGCCACGGTAAAGATGTACGGGATCGAATGGTCCAGTGTTTCCCGGGATGCCGTCGGGCTGTACTTCTGCGGATCGTTGGCACCGGAGCCGATCACATAGTGCGTGTGGTGGCTGGTCTTGATCAGCACGGACTTCACGTTCTGGGCGTCCGTGGCCTCCGGGTGCTCCCGGTGCAGCTTGCGGGCCAGATCGATCCAGGCCTGCGCCTGGTATTCGGCCGAGTGCTCCTTGGTGTAGGTGTCCAGGATGGCGCGCTTCTCCTCGCCCGGCGCCGGCAGCGGGACGGTGTAGGAGGCGTCAGGCCCGTCCAGCAGCCAGGCGATGACGCCGTCCTCGCCTTCGTAGATCGGCACCGGTGAGGTCTGCCCGCGCATCGCCCGGTCCACTGCCTCCACCGCCATCTTGCCCGCGAAAGCCGGTGCGTGGGCCTTCCAGGTGGAAATCTCGCCTTTGCGCGACTGGCGGGTCGCCGTCGTCGTATGCAGCGCCTGGCCCACGGCCTGGAAGATGGTTTCCACGTCCAGGCCCAGCAGCGTGCCGATGCCCGCGGCGGCTGACGGGCCTAGGTGGGCCACGTGATCGATCTTGTGCTTGTGCAGGCAGATGGCCTTGACCAGGTCCACCTGGATCTCGTAGCCGGTGGCGATGCCGCGCAGCAGGTCGCGGCCGTTCGAACCGGCATGCTGGGCTACCGCCAGGATCGGCGGGATGTTGTCGCCCGGGTGCGAGTAGTCAGCGGCCAGGAACGTGTCGTGGTAGTCCAGTTCGCGCACGGCCACGCCGTTGGCCCACGCCGCCCACTCCGGCGAGGTCTTCTCCGCGATGCCGAAGATGCCGGCGCCGTTACCGCCGCCGGAGACCGGGTGGCTCAGCGCCTGGGCACGCGCGGCGACGATCGGGCCGCGGTTCAACGAAGCGATGGCCACCGAAGCGTTGTCGATGATCCGGTTGATCACCATCTCGGCCACGTCGGCGGAAACCTCCACGGGATCGGTGGCGACCCGGGCGATCTTGTAGGCAAGCTGGTCTTCGCGCGGCAGGTTCTCATCGCTGCGGTAGACGCGCACGTGGTTCTCGACGGTCATTAAACTGTCCTCTCGGCTGGCAGATCGGGTCGATGGTTGGGATCGGTGGACTTGAAATGTTCCAGGCTCTGGTGCAGATGGATCCGGGTAGCCGCCGCTGCCACCTGGCTGTCGCCGCCGGCGATGGCGCCGGCGATATTGGCGTGCTCGGCGGCGGAGGCCAGCAGCCTGGCCGGATTGTCCCGGGCCAGCCGTCGAATCCGCACCAAATGGACGCGGAGGTTGGTCATCGCCTGGTGTAAGTACGTGTTTCCTGCCGCCTGGTCCACGGCAGCATCCAGCCGGCCGACCAGCTCGTAGTATGCCTGGGGGTCCGGCGCGGAGCCGCGCATGGCGTCCGCGGAGGCAAGGAATTCCTGCTGCAGCTGGCGGAAACCGGCCGGTTCGCCGCGTACGGCGGCCAATGCCGCCGCCTGGCATTCCAGAGCCGTGCGCAGTTCGAAGAGCTCGGTGACATTCTCCAGCGAGATGGCAGCGACGACGACGCCGCGCCCAGCATGAGGGGCGGTCAGCCCTTCGGCGTTCAGCCGGCCCAGTGCTTCGCGCAGGGGAGTGCGGGAGACGCCCAGCCGTGCCGCCTGTTCCACTTCGCCCAGGACGGTACCCGGAGGCAGTCGCCATTCGACGATGTCCTCCCGCAGCGCCCAGTACGCGCGTTCGCTGGCCCGTAAGGGCGGGCTGGCTGTTGCTGGCGTGCGCCGTTCGATACCCATCGTCCTAATGTATACACAAAAGTGCAAAGAATGCTAGATGTCGGGTCAGAATCCCATTACCGGTACGTATCTGTATACATAAAGGTGGTTTGGTGCGGAGGGGTGGGCGGGTACTAGTGGCCAGGAGGGTGTCACCCTAAACTTTGTCGATGCGGTGTGGATCACCACACCTTCCCTTCACGCAGAATGCAGGTGAGTGCAATGGCCGGACGTGTGGTGCATTTCGAAATTCCAGCGGAAGATCAGGACCGCGCAAAAGAGTTTTACACCGAGGCCTTTGGGTGGGATATCAACACGATGCCGGAGATTGACTACACCTCGCTGGGGACAACCCCGACCGACGACCAGGGCATGCCAACCGAACCTGGGGCCATCAACGGCGGCATGTTCCGCCGCGAAGGCGAGCTGACCAGTCCGATCATCACCGTCGACGTTGATGACATTGACGCGGCCTTGGAAAAAATCGGCAATCTTGGTGGATCGACCGTCAAGGCCAAGGGCGCCGTGCCCGAGATGGGGTACTTCGCATACTTTCGGGACAGCGAGGGGAACTTGATGGGCCTGTGGCAGACGGATCCCGCCGCCGCATAATGCCTGAGTTTCCGCACCGCTCCCAGCTCAACCTTAGACCTCTACTTGAAGCTAAAGGCTCGCCGATCGTCAGCGTCCTGTCGATCGATAACAGGACCGTCGCTGTAACCTTGTCAGGAAGAAGTACGGCAGCGAAACGATGGAAGCTGGGTTTGATACGTGAGCAGCGAACAAGGCGCGACAACCACTCTGCGGCAAGCGGACGAGGATGTCTTGGGTCCCACCGGCCGGCCGCTGACCGAGTTTCCGGACCCGCCCGCCTTGGCATCGCACGGTCCCGCGCGGATCGTGGCAATGGTCAACCAGAAGGGCGGCGTGGGTAAGACCACGTCCACGATCAACCTTGGCGCTGCCCTGGCCGAGGTCGGCCGCAAGGTGCTGCTGGTCGATTTCGACCCGCAGGGCGCGCTGTCCGCGGGGCTCGGCACGAATCCGCATGAGCTGGACCTGACCGTCTATAACGTGCTGATGGACCGCAAGACGGACATTCGCGAGGCGATCCAGCCCACCGACGTGGAGAACATCGACCTGCTGCCGGCTAACATCGACCTCTCCGCCGCGGAGGTGCAGTTGGTCAATGAAGTTGCACGCGAGCAGGTCCTGGCGCACGCGCTGCGCAAAGTCGAAGATGACTACGACATCATCCTGATCGACTGCCAGCCCTCCTTGGGCTTGCTGACCGTCAACGCGCTGACCGCCGCCCACGGTGTGATCATTCCGCTGATCTGCGAGTTTTTTGCGCTGCGGGCGGTGGCGCTGCTGGTGGAAACCATCGAGAAGGTCCAGGACCGATTGAATCCGCGACTGCAGATAGACGGCGTGCTGGCCACCATGTACGACCCGCGAACGCTGCACAGCCGCGAGGTGATCGGCCGCCTGCTTGAGGCGTTCGGAGACAAGGTCTTCGAAACCGTGATCAAGCGCACGATTAAGTTCGCCGACGCCACCGTCGCCGCCGAGCCGATCACCAGCTATGCCGGCAACCACGCCGGAGCAACCGCCTACCGCCAGTTGGCCAAGGAGCTCATTTCGCGCGGAGGCGCCCCCTGATGACGCTGACGCCGGCAGGCGAGATGCCTGCTGGCCGTCCTGGGGCAGTTCAGGAAACGGTGCCGGACGGCCCGGTTGGCGACCGGAAGACGGCCGGATTCGCTGTGACTTTGGACAACTTCAGCGGGCCCTTCGATCTGCTGCTGGGACTGATTTCCAAGCACGAAATGGACATCACGGAAGTGGCGCTCTCCCGTGTCACCGACGAGTTCATTTCCTACATTCGAGGCCTGCAGGCCGACGGCAACGACAAAGCCTTGGACGAAGCCAGCGAGTTCCTGGTCATCGCAGCCACTCTGCTGGACCTCAAGGCCGCCCGGCTGTTGCCGACCGGCGAGGTCGAAGATGATGAAGACATCGCCCTGCTCGAGGCCCGTGACCTGCTCTTTGCCCGGCTGCTCCAGTACAAGGCCTTCAAGGAGATCGCGGCGCTCTTGGGACAGCGATTGGCCCGGGAAGCTGACCGCTTTCCGCGGCAGGTCTCGCTGGAGCCGCACTTCGCTGCGTTGCTGCCGGAGCTGATCTGGCGCACACCGCTGGTGGAGTTCGCCGCGCTGGCGGCCCAGGCGCTGGAGCCCAAGGAACCCGCCCCCACCCAGGTCGGGCTCTCGCACCTGCACGCGCCGCCGGTCAGTGTGAAGGAGCAGGCAGCCATTCTGGGCGCCCGGCTCCAGGCCGGCGGGCCGCTGTCCTTCCGCTCGCTCACCGCTGACGCGGACGGCACATTGGTGGTGGTCGCCCGCTTCCTGGCGCTGCTGGAGATGTTCCGCGACGCCGTTATCGCGTTCGACCAGGCGGCCCCGCTGGGCGAACTGACCGTACGTTGGACTGGCCCCGACGTGGAATGGACCGGCGAGAACCTCAGCGAAGAATATGAAGACATCCCGGTGCCGGAAACGGCCGCTGACCTAACGGAGGAGACCCATGACTGATCCCGTCAAGGACGCAGCGGGCGGGCCGGAGATCGACGTGGACCAGTTGCCCGGCGGCGCCCGCGCTGCCTTGGAAGCCGTGCTGATGGTCATCGATGAACCGGCATCGGAGATTGAATTGGCCACCGCCCTTTCCCTGCCGGTGGACACTGTCCTGACACTACTGCTGGACCTGCAACGGGATTACGACGGCGGTGCCTCCTCGGGCGGGCTGCCCGCGGCTGCGCCGCGAGGCTTCGAACTGCGCAACATCGCCGGAGGCTGGCGCATCTTCTCACGCAGCGATTTCGCTCCGCTGGTGTCCGGCTTCGTGCTGGAAGGACAGACCGCCAGGCTGACCCAGGCTGCCTTGGAGACACTCGCAGTCATCGCCTACCGCCAGCCGGTCTCCCGGGCCCGGGTTTCCGCCATCCGGGGAGTCAACGTTGACTCGGTGGTGCGGACGCTGACTCAACGCGGGCTGATTGAGGATTCCGGCACCGATCCGGAGACCGGAGCCATCCTGTACCGGACCACCTCGTATTTTCTGGAAAGATTGGGTATAGGAAGCATCGGCGAACTGCCGGAGATCGCCCCGCATCTGCCGGGGCTGGAAAACCTGTCCGAGTACGACGACGCTTCGCTCTAGACTGCCGGCATCCGGCAGCGCCAGACCATTGACGCAGTTCCACGGGTAAGGATCCACCATGACACAACCGCCTCGTTCCGGTTCCGGACGGAATAATCCCCGCGGCGGAAAGCGTCCCGGCGACGCCCGCCGCTCGGACGACGGCCAGCGCCGCTCGGACGACCGGCAGCGCCGTTCGGACGACGGCCAGCGCCGGCCGGAAGGCGGCTCGGCCCAGGGACGCGGCCGGCCCAGCCAGGGGAGCGGTGCCGGCGGCGCTGGCCGGACCGGTTCCGGCAAGCCAACTGGCGGCCGCCCCGGTGCCGGTGCCAGCTGGGACCAGAGCCGCAGTGAATTCGGTCAGAGCGCCGGCCAGCCTGGTGCCCGCAGGGGACCGGCCGAACCAGGTGCAGGCAGGCAGGGGAGCCGGAAGCCGTTGGCGTCGGACGCAGGTAAGCCGGGAACCGGCAAACCATACGGCAGCAAGGCCGCCGGCAAGCCGTACGGCAGCAAGGCCGCCGGCAAGGCCGGTGCGGGCAAGACCCGCGGTGCGAAGCCGCAGCGCCCCGCCGGACCCAAGGCCTTCGGCCGGGAGCGGTTCGGTCAAAATCTGGGCCCGGTGAGCCGACCCGATCGTGGTTCGCGTGCCGGCACCGGCGCCGGAGCTGTCTCCGACTTGCACGATCCCGAGGGAGTGCGCTTGCAGAAGGTCCTCGCCGGGGCCGGAGTCGCCTCGCGCCGTGTGTGCGAAGAACTGATCCAGGCCGGCCGGGTTGAAGTGGACGGCGTAGTCGTGCGCGAGCTCGGCGTGCGGGTGGACCCAACCAGCGCGGTCATCCACGTGGACGGTATCCGCGTGCAGATGGACGAGACCCTGACCTACCTTGTCTTCAACAAGCCCAAGGGGGTTGTCTCCACGATGGAGGACCCCGAAGGGCGCCCTTGCATCAGCGACTACCTCAAGCCCCAGCAGGGCCAGCGGCTGTTCCACGTGGGCCGACTGGACCAAGCCACCGAAGGTCTGCTGCTGCTGACCAACGACGGCGAACTGGCCAACCGCCTCACCCATCCGTCCTACCAGGTCCCCAAGACGTACCTGGTGCAGGTCCGCGGGCCAATGGCGCACGGTGTCGGGGCGCAGATGAAAGCCGGAATCGAGCTGGAAGACGGCGTTTCCTCGGTTGATTCGTTCAAGCTGGTGGACTCCACACCGGGACACGTCCTGGTGGAAGTCGTGCTGCACTCGGGCAAAAACCGGGTGGTGCGGCGCTTGTTCGACGCCGTCGGCCACCCGGTGGAACGATTGGTCCGGATCCAGTTCGGACCCATCCGGCTGGGCGACCAGCGCCAAGGCAGCATCCGCGCCCTGGGCCGCCAAGAAGCCGGGCATTTGCTGGCATTGGTGGGGATGTAGCAGGTGAACCCAGCACATGTGCAGGCTACCCATCTGTCCGGACCGGTCCTGGTGATCGGAACCGGGCTGCTGGGAGCCAGCATTGGTCTCGGCCTGCGTGCCCGCGGCATCGACGTCCTGCTGTCGGATCCCTCGCCGTCGGCGCAGGCCGTGGCACAGGACATCGGCGCCGGGCGCGTGCTGCCGGCCGGCGAACGCGTGAAGCCACAACTGGTGGTCGTCGCCGCGCCGCCGGACGTTACCGCCGCCGTGGTGTCCCAGGCGCTGCGCGATTACCCGGACGCCGTCGTCGTGGACATTGCCAGCGTCAAGACGTCCATCTTCGAGGCCCTGGCCAAGGACCCGGACCTGACCGAGGCCGACCTTGGCCGCTATGTGGGTACCCACCCGATGGCCGGCCGCGAGAAATCGGGCCCGGTCGCGGCCCGCGGCGAGATCTTCACGTCGATGCCGTGGGTTCTGTGCCCGTCGGAACTGTCGTTGCCGGGCGCCGTGAAGACCGCGCACGCGCTGGCCATCGATCTGGGCGCCGTGGTTTCGCGGATGTCCGCGGACGAACATGACACGTCCGTGGCGATGATCTCGCACCTGCCCCAGGTCATGTCCTCGCTGCTGGCCAGCCGGCTGCAGGACACCCCGGCGCATGCCTTGTCGCTGTCGGGCCAAGGCCTGCGCGACGTGACCAGGATCGCTGCCAGCGACCCGGCGCTGTGGGTGCAGATCCTCGGCGCCAATGCGGCCCGGTTGGTGGACCTCCTGTACGGCGTCCGCGAAGACCTGGAACGGCTGATCAAAACGTTGGAACAGCCGGAGGCCGACGGCGCCCGGCTGGATATGGCCCAGCTGATCAGCGAGGGCAACGCCGGCCAGGCCCGGATACCCGGCAAGCACGGTGCCCCTCCGCAGGCGTTCGCCTGGCTGACCGTGCTGGTCGACGATACCCCTGGCCAAATCGCCCGCCTGCTGACCGAAATCGGCGAGGTGGGCATCAACCTGGAAGACCTCCGCCTGGCGCACTCGGCCGGCCAGCCGGTGGGACTGGCGGAGATAGCGGTGCTGCCCAGCAAGCGCCACGAACTGATCGAATATCTCACCTCACATGGATGGAAGGTTGTGCAATGAGCGCGGCGGAAGTGGACATGGCTCGTTACCGGCTGGGCAAGGCCCTGGTGGTTGCCATCGACGGGCCCTCGGGCTCCGGTAAGTCGTCCGTCAGCAAGGAAACTGCGCGCCGGCTGCACGCGTCCTATCTGGACACCGGCGCCATGTACCGCGCCGTGACCTGGTACTGCGTCAACACCGGTGTGGACCTGGTCGATGCGGCTGCGGTCGAGCAGGCCTGCAAGGACGTGGACCTGCAGATCAGCACCAACCCGAACGATGAGTTTGTGCGGATCGGTTCGACCGACATCACCGACGAGATCCGCGAGCCGTCCATCTCCGCATCGGTCAGCGCGGTGGCCACCACGCTGGGTGCGCGGGCCGAATTGGTCCGCCGCCAGCAGCAGATCATTGCCGATTCGGGCCGCCGGATTGTTGCCGAGGGCCGCGACATCACTACGGTAGTCGCGCCCGACGCCGAGGTGCGGCTGCTGCTGACCGCCAGCGAAGAGGCAAGGCTGCGCCGGCGCGGCCTCCAACTGGGCGGAACCCAGAGCGACGCCGACCTGCACGAGCAGGTGCTGGTCCGGGACGCCAAGGATTCGACGGTCGTGAATTTCTCCGAGGCCGCGGACGGTGTTTTCACGGTCGATTCGTCCGACCTGGACTTCGAACAGACCGTGGAAGCGGTGCTCGCCGTCGTGCGGCATGCCGCGCACTGAGCCCGCCGGGCCGGGGGATTCACCGCTTGTGCCGGTGGCGGTGCTCGGCACCCGGATCAGCGGCGAACGCCGTGACGCCATCCCGCGGCCCGGCCGCGTCTTCCACGTCGCGTTCGGTACACCGCAGACCTACCGGCGGCTGCCCTCGGCGTCCGGGCGTGTTTCAATTGACACTGCAGCCGATGCGATCCGCCAGCAGTTGTCCGGCCATGTCCGGGACAGCGTGGCGTTCACCGGGCAGCGGCTTCCGGCCGCCCACATCCGCGACGACAACCGGCTTGCAGCCTACCCAGAAGGAACAGACGATGAGTGAGACCCAGCCCGGATCCTCCCCGGCGGAACGGCCGGCCGACGAGGAATACCGTCCGGCGGGCGAAGACCAGGTCGTCGAGCGCATGCTTGCACTTGACGACGACGAAGCCGAGTTGCGGGCAGCATCGCTGCGCGCCGGCTTGGCGGACTACGAACTTGATGACGAAGACGCCGCACTGCTGGCCGCCGGAGAAGAACCTATCTCCGAGGAAGAGCCGCAGCGGGTCGCACCGGTGCTGGCCATCGTGGGCCGGCCCAATGTGGGCAAGTCGACGCTGGTGAACAGGATCCTGGGCCGGCGCGAGGCCGTGGTCGAAGACACCCCCGGCGTCACCCGGGACCGCGTCTCCTACTCCGCCCACTGGAACGGACGCCCCTTCACGCTTGTGGACACCGGCGGTTGGGAACACGACGCCAGGGGGATCCACGCCCGCGTGGCCGACCAGGCCGAGATCGCGGTGGACATGGCCGACGCCGTTCTGCTGGTCGTCGACGCCAATGTGGGCGCCACCGCCACCGACGAAGCGGTCGTGAAGATGCTGCGCCGGAAGAAAAAGCCGGTCATCCTGGTGGCCAACAAGGTGGACGACATGGCCCAGGAAGCCGAGGCCACCACGCTGTGGGGCCTTGGTTTCGGCGAGCCATACCCCGTGTCGGCACTGCACGGCCGGGGCGCGGCGGACATGCTCGACGCCGTCATGGAGGTGCTGCCCGAATTTTCCGCCTACGGGGGACTGGAGCGCACCGGCGGTCCCCGCAGGGTCGCGCTGATCGGCCGCCCGAATGTGGGCAAATCGTCGCTGCTCAACAAGCTGGCCGGCAGCGAACGGGTGGTGGTCGACTCGATAGCCGGCACCACGCGTGATCCCGTCGACGAAATGATCGAGCTGGGCGGACGCACCTGGCGGTTCGTTGACACGGCGGGCATCCGCCGCCGCGTGCACATGCAGCAGGGCGCCGATTTCTATGCCTCGCTGCGAACGCAGGCCGCGCTCGAAAAGGCGGAGGTCGCCGTCGTGCTGCTGGCCGTGGATGAAGTGCTCAGCGAGCAGGACGTGCGCATCCTGCAGTTGGCCATCGATTCGGGCCGGGCGCTGGTGCTCGCCTTCAACAAGTGGGACCTGCTGGACGACGACCGCCGCCGGTACCTCGAACGCGAGATCGAGCAGGACCTGGCCCACGTAGACTGGGCCCCTCGGGTGAATATTTCGGCCAAGACCGGCTGGCACAAGGACAGGCTGGTGCCAGCGCTGGACCGTGCCTTGGAGTCCTGGGACAAGCGCATCCCCACCGGGCGCCTCAACGCGTTCCTGGGCGAACTGGTGGCCGCCCACCCGCACCCGGTGCGCGGAGGCAAGCAGCCGCGCATCCTGTTCGGCACCCAGGCGACCTCGCGCCCGCCGAAGTTTGTGCTGTTCACCACCGGCTTCCTGGATCCGGGCTATCGCCGGTTCATCACCCGCCGGCTGCGCGAAACCTTTGGTTTCGAGGGCACCCCGATCGAAGTCAGCATGCGCGTTCGGGAGAAGCGGGCCCGCAAGCGCTGAGCTGGCTGTGGCCGCCGGATAACGTGCCGGCGGCCGCCGCCCCGGGCGGCGCCGAGTGGTCATGACGGGTGCAAAAATGCTGTACAGTATTTGAGGTGGTTCCGCCGGATGCACGAAGGCGGAACATCGGGTTGTGGCGCAGCTTGGTAGCGCACTTGACTGGGGGTCAAGGGGTCGCAGGTTCAAATCCTGTCAACCCGACAGAAAAGGGCGGCTGGCCAGTAGAAATACTGGTTAGCGGCCCTTTGTGGTTTTTCGGCCATGATGAACGTCCCGCCGCCCAGCAGGGCAGCGGGACGTTTTTCGTGGAGTGGCCAGAACATCAAGCAAGAAGCCTGGCCTAGCTGGCCGGATCTTGCTGCTTCCTCACCTGCGCGGACGACCAGCCCTGCCGGTGGAGTCTCTCGAATCCGTCGAGGAGCAGGTCCAGCGCGAACTCGAACTCAAACTGATCGTCACAGCCGTGGCCGACGACCGAGCCGTCGTCGTGCTGCGCCGCGGTGGCGACGGTGACGATGTTCGGGTACAGCTCTTGCATCTGGGCGAACATGGCCGCCTGCGCTTCCGGCGTCAGCGCGGGCGGTGCTTCCGCCGCGCGGGCAGCTGACCCATCGAAGAGTTCCTGGGTGAACCCCCACATCCGGCCACCCAATGCATGCATGACGTGGTGGGCGAGGTCGGGGGTGAAGCCGCCCGCGAGGAATATGCCGGCAAACGAATCCTGATACTCCAGCACGGCCGGCGTGGGGCGTGCACGGGACTCGATCGCCTGCCGGGCCCACGGATGGCGCTGGAGCGCCTGCCGGGCGGAGAGCACCCGTAGCCGGATTGCACTCCTCCAATCGGCGCCGTCGGCCGGCGGGTCGATTTCCCGGATGAGGACCTCCACCATCCCGTCGAGCAGGTCCTCCTTGTCCGCGACGTGCTTGTACAGCGCCATCGGGACCACATCGAGCTCCTGCGCGAGCCGGCGCATGCTGAGCGCGTCGATCCCCAGCGTGTCCGCGAGGCCTACGGCGGTCTCCAGGACTCGGCTCCGGTTAAGGCGAATTCGGGTTCTGCCCTCGGCTTTCTGACTCATCCCGTCACCTCTCAACATATGTAAAATCCGCCGTTGACAAGTGTACAGCGTACGCCTTAGGCTGGCGACGCAGTAGGTGTACGTCGTACGCCTTTGGGTTCCCATGACAGCCAGGCAACGATCGCCCGGTGCAGGAGGACGAAATGAAAACCACCACGCAATTACGGACACCGAGACGAGCTCCGATCACCTCGCTTCGAAAGACCTCGCTGGCTGCCGGCGCGCTCTACCTGCTCACCTTCGTCTCAATCCCGACGCTGTTTCTCTACGGTCAGGTGAAGAGCGACCCTGCCTACATCATGGGGTCGGGCCCGGACACAGCAATCGTCTTGGGCGGGATCCTTGAGGTTGTCGTCGCCCTCGCCTGCATTGGCACCGGTGTCGCGCTGTACCCAGTGGTAAAGAGGCAAAACGAGGGCATGGCACTCGGGTTTGTTGCAGTGCGGATCCTCGAAGCCGGCACCATCTTTGCGGGGGTTGTGGCCCTCTTGTCGATCGTTACGCTCCGGCAGGCCGGCTCCGGCGCAGAGGCGCTGGTTACCGGCCAAGCACTGCTGGCCCAGCACGTCTGGACCACCCTTCTGGGCCAAGGACTGCTCCCGGCGTTCAATGCGTTGTTGCTCGGTTCGATCATGTACAAGTCACGCCTGCTCCGCGAATACTCCCCGTCCTCGGGTTCATCGGTGCTCCCTTGCTCATCGCCGGCGCTGCCGGCATGCTGTTCGGCCTGTGGGGGCCGGTGTCGCTGCTGTCGGGTTTCGGCGCACTTTTCCTGGCCAGTTGGGAGTTCGGGATGGGCCTGTGGTTGGTGTTCAAGGGGTTCAAGCCCGATGCCCTCGCACGTCTCACCTCCACCGGCTCCGACGCCGCCGCATAGGTTGAGGTGGTCCGGTGTGGCCAACGGGCCTTTCCATTAGCTTGTGCAGTGCCTTGTGTGCCTATACTTTCAGCGATGGCGGGGATTCGGTTCCTTGCCTGCAGCAACTGGACGTCCATGGTGCGAGAAAGGCAACCGATGAGCAATATTCCCGCCGACCTGAAGTACACCGCTGAGCATGAGTGGGTGGCTGCCGCAGATGCCGAGGGCACTGTGCGCCTGGGTATCACCGACTTTGCCCAAGACGCCCTCGGCGACGTGGTCTATGTGCAGATGCCGGAAGCCGGCTCCTCCATCACCGCCAACGAGGTCGTTGGCGAAGTGGAATCCACCAAGAGCGTCAGTGATATTTACGCCCCGGTGAGTGGCGAAGTCGTGTCCGTCAACGACGCGCTGGAGTCTGATCCGGCCCTGATTAATTCCGATCCGTACGGGGAGGGCTGGCTGCTGGAGGTCAAGCTGTCGGATCCCGGGGCACTGGAGACCCTGCTCAGTGCCCCGGAGTATGAACAGCAGGTAGGCTAGAGCTACCGGAACCAATCGACGGCCAGCCGGTCTTGGACCGGTTGGCCGCTACATTTTTACGGAGGATCTATTGATGGTGGGCGACACTCGCAACGCCGCAAATAACGGGAACGGCGACGGCCGGCACCCGGAGGCGAATGCGGAAACCACATCCATCTTTCTGCCGCCACAGACTCGGGCCCACGCAGCCAAGCCGCTGCTCAGCCCCGAGGAGGAAGCCTCGGTGGCGGCATTGCCGGCCGGGTCGGCGCTGCTGATAGCGCACGGCGGCCCTAATGCCGGTGCCCGGTTCCTGCTGGACCAGGACGTGACCACGGCTGGCCGGCACCCGGAGGCAGACATCTTCCTGGACGACGTGACGGTCTCCCGCAAACATGTCGAATTCCGCCGGTCCGGCGACGGCTTCATGGTCGTTGACTCGGGCAGCCTCAACGGGACCTACGTCAACCACGACCGGGTGGATAGCTTGCAGTTGCGGACCGGCAATGAAGTGCAGATCGGCAAGTTCCGCCTGACCTTCTACGCAGGCACGGCGGCAAAGGGGCAGGGCTAACCGGTGCCGGCGTCCCAGCCAGCGCGGCGCACCCTCGGGTCGTCCCGGGAGGGCTACCGCAGCAGCGTCCTCAATATCGGCGAGGTGTTGCAGCAGCTGACGGACGAGTTCCCGCAGATCAGCGCCTCTAAGATCCGGTTCTTGGAGGAAAAGGGGCTGATCAGCCCCCAGCGGACGCCGGCCGGCTACCGGAAATACACTGGCCAGGACGTTGAACGGCTCCGTTTTGTGCTGGCGCTGCAGCGGGATCAGTACCTGCCGCTCAAGGTGATCAAGGACTATCTGGATGCGATCGACCGCGGCGAGCGGCCGGAGGCGCTGCCCGGCGGAATGACCCTGGCGCCCCGGATGGTGTCCGACCCGCTTGCCGCTGAACTGAACGGCCGGGGCCGGGCGCTGACGAGGGGTGAGCTCCTGCGAGTCAGCGGGGCTTCGCCGGAATTGGTGGACGATCTGCTGGCCTACGGTCTGATCCACGAGCAGGACACGCGTTTCGACGAACACGCGCTCAAGGTGGTTCGCGCCTGCATGCAGTTGGGCAGCCACGGAATCGAGCCGCGGCACCTCCGGTCGTTCCGGGCCGCGGCGGACCGCGAAGTGGGCCTGGTGGAGCGGGTCGTGGCGCCGTTAGCGTCCCGCCGCGACGTCGCCTCCCGTGCGCGTGCAGCGGAAACCGCCAAGGAAATCAGCGATCTGTGCCTGAATCTGCACACTGCCCTGGTCCATGGGCATCTGTCGCAGATGGAGCGCTGAACGGAGGAGCCATGCTCGAACTAGAAGTAGTCGGAGTCCGCATCGAGCTTCCCTCGAACCAGCCGCTGGTGCTGCTCAAAGAAACCGACGGCGAACGTCATATTCCCATCTGGATCGGCGCCCCGGAGGCCAGCGCTATCGCGTTCGCACAGCAAGGCATCAAGCCGCCGCGTCCCATGACTCACGACCTGCTGAACGACGTCGTGGAGGCGTTGGGCCGGCGCATCACCGAAGTCCGCCTGGTCACTGTCCAAGACACTGTCTTCTTCGCCGAGTTGGTTTTCGACGGCGGCGCTACTGTCAGCTCCCGGGCCTCGGACGCCATCGCGGTGGCGCTGCGGGTGCCCTGCCCCATCTACTGCGCGGACGAGGTGATGGAGGAGGCAGGGGTCAAGATCGCCGAAGCTTCCGACGACGAGGAATCCGGCGGCGAGGCGCAGGATAACGCGGAAAGCCAACTGCGCCAGTTCCGCGAATTCCTGGCCGATGTGGAGCCCGAGGACTTCGAAAAATAGGCGCTGGCGGGACTCAATTCCCGGGTTCAGGTCGGTCGGGCCACGTGCTGCGGATCCGACACGCCGCAGCAAAAATGCCAGCCTCTTTGACCGGCGGCCCCGGCCGTTCTAACGTCGAAGCATACAGTTCCCATTGCACCGCAGGCCAACTCAGGGCAGACTGAGACCAGACCTCTGGGCTGACCGCGATGCTCACTTTCCCACAGGGAACTTCGACAAGGAGGGTTCACGTGAGTCCTAAAGGTGATGCAGGCGAGATGCCGCACGCTCGAACGACCGGTGCTGCCATACCCGCAAGCGCCCAGGGCCTGCTGTTCACCGAAGACTTGCCCGTCCTGGACGAGGATGCCGGTTACCGCGGCCCCACAGCCTGCAAGGCAGCCGGCATCACCTACCGGCAGTTGGACTACTGGGCACGTACCGGACTGGTTGAACCCGCCGTCCGCGGCGCATCGGGCTCCGGCTCCCAGCGCCTCTACAGCTTCCGGGACATTCTGGTCCTGAAAGTGGTCAAGCGCCTGCTGGACACCGGTGTCTCGCTGCAGCAGATCCGCACCGCGGTTGAACACCTGCGCGAACGCGGCGTGGAAGACCTGGCCCAGATCACCCTCATGAGCGACGGCGCCAGCGTTTACGAGTGCACCTCCGCGGATGAAGTCATCGACCTCGTCCAGGGCGGACAGGGCGTCTTCGGCATTGCCGTCGGCCGGGTGTGGCGGGAGGTCGAGGGCAGCCTCGCAGAGCTCCCCAGTGAACACGCCGCAGAGCAGCACGAGTTCCATGACGACGAACTGAGCCGCCGGCGCGCAGCGCGCAAGATCAGCTGACCTCAGCACAACGTAACAACAGCGGGAGGGGCTCCGGTTTTCGGAGCCCCTCCCGCTGTTGATGTCGGATCGTGCGGTTTTACCGCGGTACGGCCGAAGGGGCCGCTTGGTCAGCTGGGCTGGCGGCGCAGCGCACGGCTGCGCATCCGGCCCGAATCAGTGATGTTCTTGAGCAGGTCGTCGAAGAGCGAGGCGGCGTGCCTGGCCGATTCGCCGGGCCACTGATGGACGGAATGTGCCGCGCCCTGGATCTGCTGCCAGTTCGCCTGCTCCACGATGGTGGGGGAGAGCAGCAGGTCGCCGAACATGGTCTTCATTTCCGCTAGCCGGTAATTATGCTCGTTGGAGCTGGGCCGGACGCGGTTGGCAACCACGCCTGCGGTTTTGAGGTCGGGCGCGAATTCCTCCCGGAACAGGTCGATCGCCCGCATGGTGCGTTCGGTGCCGGCAACCGAGAAGAGGCTGGGCTCGGCCACCAGCAGCACCCGGTTGCTGGCAGTCCATGCCATCCGGGTCAGGCCGTTGAGGGACGGCGGGCAATCTATGAGTACCAGTGAGTACCCATTCACGCGCGAGAGCACGGTGGAAAGCCGGCGCAGGTCCCGGCGGCTCAGGTCGGGGCGGTCGTAGATGCCGGAGTAGGCCGAACCGATGGCGACATCAAGGACGTTTCGGCCCGACGACGTGGCCGGGCCGGATTCCGCTGCGCCCACCCATCCGCTCGGGGCGGCGTTCTCGGCCAGACTGGCTTTGCGTGCGTTCTTAAGCAGTCGGCCGATGTCGGTCTGGTCGGACGGCTTGACGCCAAGCCCCGTGGTGGCATCAGCGTGCGGATCCAAGTCGATGACCAGGGTGGGTATTCCCGCTGCCAGCGCCGCAGAGGCCAGGCCCAGCGTGACCGAGGTCTTGCCGACTCCGCCCTTGAGGCTGCTGATGCTCACTACTTGCACGTAAAAACCAAAACCTAACGTATCGAGTCGTGGGGCTCCTGTGCCGGAGTTGTCTTCACGGCACCCCATCCATCATAGGTGGAGCGCCGCAGGAGACTGTGCCATCGGCACGGTCCTGCGGCGTTTCTCTTCGGCTGCCGCCGCGGCACCGTAACATGCCGGCCATGAACGGCAACAAGGGGGTGATCTGTGCAACACTGGCTTGCCAGTCCTGCGCGCCGTCCGTGAGACTTGGCTCACTGAGTCCGCCGGCTTCGGAGCCGGACGGTCGTCTCTCAAGTCCTCAGTCCGGACCCGGCAATGATGCAGGAGTGAAATGTTCTCGAAGATCCTGGTAGCCAACCGTGGCGAAATCGCCATCAGGGCTTTCCGCGCGGCCTATGAACTGGGCGCGAAGACCGTGGCCGTGTTTCCCCATGAGGACCGCAATTCGATCCACCGGCAGAAAGCCGACGAAGCGTATCTCATTGGCGAGCCCGGGCATCCCGTGCGGGCGTATCTCGACATCAACGAGATCATTCGGGTGGCCAAGGAATCCGGCGCGGACGCCATCTACCCCGGCTACGGGTTCTTGTCCGAAAATCCCGATCTGGCCCGTGCCGCTGCCGGCGCGGGAATAGCGTTCGTCGGTCCGAAGGCCGACGTACTGGAGCTGGCCGGGCACAAGGTCCGCGCTTTGCAGGCAGCACGCAAGGCCGGGATTCCGGTGCTGAAGTCCACCGATCCCAGCTCCGATCCGGAGAAGTTGCTGGCCGAGGCCGAGGACATCGGCTTCCCGATCTTCGTCAAGGCTGTGGCCGGCGGCGGCGGGCGCGGCATGCGACGGGTCGACAGCCCGAAAGACCTGCCGGAAGCTCTGGCAGCCGCCATGCGCGAAGCCGACACCGCCTTCGGCGACCCTACCGTCTTCCTGGAGCAGGCTGTGCTGCGTCCGCGCCACATCGAGGTGCAGATCCTGGCCGACGGGCAGGGCAACGTCATGCACCTCTTCGAGCGCGATTGCTCGCTTCAGCGCCGGCACCAGAAGGTCATCGAAATCGCCCCGGCACCCAACCTGGACGAGAACATCCGGCAGGCGTTGTACCGGGATGCGGTGAAGTTCGCCGAGGCGCTCGGCTACACCAACGCCGGCACGGTCGAGTTCCTGGTGGACACCGTGGGCGAACGGGCCGGGCAGCACGTCTTCATTGAGATGAACCCGCGGATCCAGGTGGAGCATACGGTGACCGAGGAGATCACCGACGTCGATCTGGTGCAGTCCCAGCTGCGCATCGCCGCTGGTGAAAGTTTGGCCGATCTGGGTCTGTCGCAACAGACCGTATCCGTCAAAGGCTCCGCCATGCAGTCCCGGATCACCACCGAGGATCCGGCCAACGGATTCCGGCCCGACGTCGGCAAGATCACCGCCTACCGCTCTGCCGGCGGGGCCGGCGTCCGGTTGGATGGCGGAACCATCTACACCGGCGCCGAGATCAGCCCGCACTTCGACTCCATGTTGGTCAAGCTCACCTGCCGTGGCCGCGACTTTGCGACGGCGGCGGTCCGCGCCAAGCGTGCCCTGGCCGAGTTCCGCATCCGCGGCGTCTCCACCAACATCCCGTTCCTGCAGGCCGTGCTGGAGGACCCGGATTTCCTCGCCGGCAATGTGGCCACATCGTTCATTGACGAACGGCCGGAGTTGCTGAAGGCCCGTGTCTCCGCCGACCGCGGCACCAAGCTATTGACCTGGCTGGCGGATGTCACCGTCAACAAGCCCAACGGGGAACTGCCGGTGGCCACCGCACCGGTGGAAAAGCTGCCCGAACCGGCGCGTCAGGCACTCGATGCGACCGGCGCCCTGACCGCCGTCCCGGCGGCAGGCTCGCGGCAGCGGCTCCAGCAGCTGGGCCCGGAGAAGTTTGCCGCCGAGCTGCGGGCCCAAACGGCCGTGGCGGTCACGGATACGACCTTCCGCGACGCTCATCAATCGTTGCTGGCCACCCGCGTACGCACCAAGGACCTGCTTAATGCGGCACCTGCCGTATCGGCCCTGACGCCGCAGCTGCTCTCGGTCGAGGCATGGGGCGGAGCCACCTACGACGTGGCGTTGCGGTTCCTCGGCGAGGACCCGTGGGAGCGGTTGGCGGCGCTGCGCCAAGCGATGCCGAACATCTGCTTGCAGATGCTGCTGCGCGGCCGCAACACGGTGGGCTACACACCGTACCCGGAGGAGGTCACCACGGCGTTCGTTCGGGAAGCTGCTTCCACCGGCATCGACATTTTCCGGATTTTCGATGCGCTCAACGATGTCTCGCAGATGGAACCTGCCATCCGCGCCGTGCGGGAGACCGGAACGGCCGTGGCGGAAGTGGCGCTCTGCTACACGGGCGATCTGCTGGATCCGGCCGAGGACCTGTACACGCTGGACTACTACCTGGGCTTGGCCGACCGGATTGTCGATGCCGGGGCCCACATCCTGGCGATCAAGGACATGGCCGGACTGCTGCGTCCGGCGGCGGCAGCCAAGTTGGTCTCGGCGCTGCGTGACCGGTTCGATCTCCCGGTGCACCTGCACACCCACGACACTGCCGGCGGGCAGCTGGCCACGCTGCTGGCTGCCGTCGATGCTGGTGTGGACGCGGTCGACGCTGCCAGCGCCGCGATGGCCGGCACCACCAGCCAGCCGTCGATGTCGGCGCTGGTCGCCGCCCTGGCGCACACCGAGCGCGATACCGGCATGGACCTGGCTGCGGTGGGTTCGCTGGAGCCCTACTGGGAAGCGGTCCGCCGTGTTTACGCTCCGTTTGAGTCGGGGCTGCCGGGACCGACCGGCCGCGTGTATTCCCACGAAATTCCGGGCGGCCAGCTCTCCAACCTGCGGCAGCAAGCCATCGCGCTGGGGCTCGGAGAACGGTTCGAGGCGATCGAGGATATGTACTCGGCTGCCGACAAGATCCTGGGCCGGCTGGTGAAGGTGACTCCGTCGTCCAAAGTGGTGGGCGATCTGGCCCTGCAACTGGTGGGCTCCAACGTTGACCCGGAAGAGTTCGCAGCTGACCCGCGGAAGTTCGACATTCCGGACTCCGTGATCGGCTTCCTCTCCGGCGAGCTGGGTGATCCGCCCGGCGGCTGGCCGGAGCCGTTCCGCACGAAAGCCCTGGAAGGGCGCAACATCAAGCCCCGCAACGAGGTGCTGTCCGCCGAGGACTCGGCGGCGTTGGCCGCGGATCCGGCCACCCGGCGGGCGACGCTGAACCGGCTGCTTTTTGCCGGCCCCGCCAAGGAATTCGAGAAGACCCGGGAAATGTACGGGGATGTCTCTGTCCTGGACACCCTCGACTACCTCTACGGACTGCAGCCGGGGTCCGAACATGTGATCGCGCTCGAGAAGGGCGTCCGCCTGATCGCCATGCTCGGCGCCATCTCCGGGCCGGATGAGAAGGGCATGCGCACCGTGCATTGCACGCTCAACGGCCAGCAGCGCAACGTGACGGTGCGCGACCGCAGCGTCGAATCGGAGGTCAAGGTCGCCGAGAGGGCCGATCCCGGACAGCCAGGACACGTGGCGGCCCCGTTCGCCGGCGCGGTCACGGTGATCGTCAAGCCCGGGGACACCATTCGGGCCGGCGACACGGTGGCAACCATCGAGGCGATGAAGATGGAAGCCGGTATCACTGCTCCGGCCGGGGGGACCGTGGCGCGGCTGGCGGTCTCCGCCGTCGAACAGGTCCAAGGCGGCGACCTGCTGCTGGTCATCGACCCGGCGTAGCCGTCAGGCCGGTACACCAAACGGCCTGACAGATGACGGAAGGGCTGCCGCTTCCAGCGGCAGCCCTTCCGTCGCGCCGGAGCGGTTATTGTCGGACGCTGGTGTAGATCTGCTCCACATACTCGTCGAAATCGGCCAGTACCTGCGCCCGCTTGATCTTCAGCGACGGCGTCAGGTGTCCGGACGCTTCGGTGAAGTCGGACGGGATGACACGGAAGGACTTGATCCCCTCCGCCTGCGAGACTGACTGGTTGGCCTGGTCGATCAGCGCCTGGATGGCGGTCTTCACGGCGTCGTGGTTGGCCGCCTGCTCCATGGTGGTGCTGGCCGGCAGCCCGTGGCGGTCCAGCCAGCCGGGCAGGGCTTCCTCGTCCAGCGTGATGAGTGCGGAGATGAATGGGCGGTTGTCGCCGATCACCACGCATTGGGACACCAGCGCATCGGCACGGATCTGGTCTTCAAGCTGTGCCGGGACAACGTTCTTGCCGCTGGCCGTCACAATAATCTCCTTCTTTCGGCCGGTAATGCTCAGAAAACCGTCCGCGTCCAGTTCGCCGACGTCGCCGGTGCGGAACCAACCGTCTTGGAACGCCGCGGCGGTGAGATCCGGCCGGTTGAAGTAGCCGCGGAGCACACAGACGCCCTTGGCGAGGATCTCGCCGTCGTCGGCAATCTTGACCGCATTGCCGGGCAGCGGGGCTCCGACCGTGCCGATCTTGACCAATTGGGGTGTGTTGACGGAGACCGGAGCCGTCGTTTCAGTGAGCCCGTAGCCTTCCAGCACCAACAGGCCGATCCCGTGGAAGAAATGTCCCAGCCGTTCACCCAACGGACCGCCGCCGGAGACGGCATGCTCAACCCGGCCGCCCATTGCCTCGCGGATCTTGTGGTACACCAGCTTGTCGAAGAGCTTGTGCTTGAGCTTGAGGGTCAGCGGCACCTTGCCGGCCGCGTCGGCCCGTGACCAGGCGACGGCAGTGTCGGCGGCGGCGTGGAAGATCTTGCCCTTGCCGCCATCCTCCGCCTTGAGCATGGAGCTGTTGTAGACCTTCTCGAAGACGCGCGGAACGGCCAGGATGAACGTGGGCCGATAGCTTTGCAGATCCGGCAGCAGGTTCTTGATGTCCGGGGTATGCGCCACGGTGGCACCCGCGGCGACACAGAGCACGGAGACAAACCGCGCGAAGACGTGGGCCAGCGGCAGGAACATGATGGTCTGCGCGCCCTCGTGGGCCACTTCCGGCAGCGCCGCCGCGGCGTTCTTGGACAGCTCAACGAAATTCCCGTGGGTCAGTTCACAGCCCTTGGGACGGCCGGTGGTGCCGGAGGTGTAAATAATCGTGGCCAGGTCGTCGAGGCCCGCCACGGTGCGGCGTTCCTCCACTTCAGCGTCAGATACATCGTTCCCGGCGGTGCGCAGGCCATCCAACGACTCTTCGTCCAGCAGCCACACGTGCTTCAGGTTTTCCAGGCCGTCGTCGAGGGCGGCCCGGCGGACCTTGGCTTCATGGGCGGCGCTTTCGGCGAACACTGCCACCGCGCCCGAATCGCCCAGGATCCACGCGATCTGGCTGGGGGAGGAGGTCTCATAGATCGGCACCGACACAGCGCCCGCGAACCAGACCGCGAAGTCCACCAGCGACCATTCGTAGCGCGTGCGGGCCATGATGCCCACGCGTTGGCCCGGCTGGACGCCGCTGGAGATGAGACCCTTGGCCAGCCGGGTCACGTCGGCGAGGAATTCGGTGGCACGGATGTCCTGCCAGGCCCCGGACGAATCCTTGCGGGAAAACAAGGCCGGGTTTGATGCCTTCTGCGCCTGCTCAACCACCAGGTCGGCGATGTTGGCATCCCGCGGAACGTCAACCAAGACGGGCACGCTGTATTCGCGCACGTTAGCTCCTCACTACTTCAGCTGTGGTCAGCTCTGCTCAGCCTCCCTGACGGAGGTTGCCTTTAGCCTATAACCTAAATCACAGTGCCTACCGGCAGGTAACCTACGAAACGGTAACGGTCCTTCCCGGTTCAGCTGCCCGGGACGCGGGCCCGGCTTGCCTACGATGGGGAGGTGGAGAACAGCGGACTCGCGGTGGGGATCGATATCGGCGGCACCAAAGTGTCGGCCGGAGCCGTCGATGGTTCCGGGAAGGTGATCGCGGAGCTGGTCCGCCCAACCCCGGGTAACGATCCAAGGGACGTGGAAGATCTTATCGCGGCGTTGGTGCGCGACTTGGCGTCGGAGCACCATGTTGTGGCGGTGGGAGTTGGAGCGGCCGGCTGGATGGACCTCGCCGGTGGCACCGTATTGTTCAGCCCGCACCTGGCCTGGCGGAACGAACCGCTGCGGGACAATCTGGAACGGCTGCTGCGCCGGCCCGTCACGGTAGTCAACGACGCCGATGCCGCCGCCTGGGGCGAGTTCCGGTTTGGTGCGGGGGCAGGGGAGCCGCGACTGGTGTGTATCACCCTGGGCACGGGCATCGGCGGAGCGATGGTGATGGACGGCCGGTTGGAGCGGGGCCGCTGGGGTGTTGCAGGGGAATTCGGGCACCAGGTCATCATGCCCGGGGGACATCGCTGCGCGTGCGGAAACCGCGGCTGCTGGGAGCAATATGCCTCGGGCAATGCCTTGGGGCGCGAGGCGCGGGAACTGGCGGCGGCCAATTCACCGGTGGCCCAGCGATGGCTGAAGGCCGCGGGCGGGATCGTGGATGAGATCACCGGCGCAGTGGTGACCGAGCAGGCCAAGCGGGCCGACCCGGCCAGTGTCCGGCTGCTGGAAGAGACCGGCGAATGGCTGGGGCTGGGGCTGGCTAACCTCGCCGCGGCGCTGGATCCCGGCCTGTTCGTGATTGGCGGGGGACTCTGTGAAGCGGGCGATCTGCTGCTGCAGCCGGCCCGCCATGCGCTGGAGCGGAATCTGGCCGGACGGGGGTTCCGTCCACTGGCGGAGGTCCGTCTGGCAGCCTTGGGGCCGAAGGCCGGGATGATCGGTGCCGCGGACCTCGCCCGTACCGCCGCTGGCTGAGGCTGGCGCCGGTCGCATCAGACGCGTGCCCCGTCGTCGTGCCCGTCGCGTTCCTTCGGCAGCCGGAAGAGCAGGTAGACAGCGGAAGCCACGAAAAGGACCACCATTCCCAGCACCGCAGCCAAGGGTGCGCCGCGCCACAGCATGGCGGTCAGCAGCAGGCCCAGCGGCGATCCCACGGCGCCGATCCACGCCAGCACCAGCAGCGGCTCGCCGGCGCCCAACGGTTCGGGCTCCGGGGGTACGTAGCCCTCGTCGTCGTCCGGTTCCTCGATGACGTAGTCCCGGGGGCCGGATGGCGCACCCGGCGACCCGACCTCCGGCAGGCGGTGCTCGAAGATATCGCGCAGACGTCTGGGATCAGTTCTGCCTTCCGCTGCCGGCTGCTCCGGCGGGGGGCCGTCCGGGTTCCCGGAGTCGGTTTCTTCCAGCCGGGCCACCAGATCCTGCCAGACGGCGTCGTCCCGGTCCTGATCATGCCCCGGCACGGGTGGCTCCTGTATGCGTTGCTGACGTGGCCGCTATGGTCTGGATGAATTCCGCCGATCGTCGGTATATCAGCTCGGCGTCATGGTCCATGGTGGCCACATGGTAGCTGTCCGCGAGCGGCACCACCTCCAGCCGGGGGGTGCCGATGCGGCGCCGCAGCACGCGCATGGAGGACTCCGGGACCGTGTGGTCCACGGCGGAGCGGAAAACCAGCGTCGGAGCGGTGACCCGGGGCAGGTCGGCCACGGCCGTCTTGAAGAGCTGGCCCAGTTGGTGGGCTGCCGCCACCGGGGTGCGGTCGTACGCGCCCTCATCGATGCCGGGCATGTTGATGTCATTGCCAATGGCCGGCACCGATTTCAGGACGTATTTCATCAGTCCGGAGAACGGTGCCCGAGGATCGGCGATGGTGAGCCCCGGGTTCACCAGGAGCACACCGGAGACCGGCCGGTGCGCAGCCAGCCGCAGCGCGAGGGCGCCGCCCATGGACAGGCCGGCGACGAAGACCTGGCTGCGCTCGCGGGCGAGTTCAGCGAAGGCCTGCTCGGCCGCTCCGTACCAGCTTTGCCAGCGAGACGTTCCCAGATCCTGCCAGGTGGTGCCGTGGCCGGGCAGCAACGGCAGCCGCACCGCGAATCCGGCATCGGCCAAGCTCTCCGCCCACCCCCGCATGCTGCGCGGGGAACCGGTGAAGCCATGCAGCAGCACCACGCCCAGACGGGAATGGGGGCCGTGCCCGGAGCTGGAGAAAGCCCCGTCGAGAGCAGAAGTCATGGCACTATCGTGTCATTATGGGAGCCGTTCGGCCATTGATTGCCGCCCGCTTCCTGTTCCGCGTTGTCCGCGGCGCAGCCACGCGGACGCCAAGCTGGAGTAGAGTCACAAACGGAATTGTTATGCGGCCTGCGGCGGCGGAATGGAAAGGCACACGTGTTCTACTGGTTTATGAAGACCATTGTCGTGGGGCCGGTGGTTCGTCTGCTCTTCCGGCCGTGGGTCAAGGGCCTGGACAACATTCCGGAAAACGGCCCTGCCGTGCTGGCCAGCAACCACCTTTCTTTCTCCGATTCGATTTTCCTGCCGCTGGCGGTGTCCCGGCCGGTGGTGTTCCTGGCCAAGAGCGAATACTTCACCGGCAAGGGAATCAAAGGCAAGCTCACGGCGGCGTTCTTCAAGATGACGAACCAGCTGCCGATGGACCGCTCAGGCGGGGCGGCCTCGGCCACCTCGCTGCTGGCCGGACAGGACGCGCTGCAAGAGGGCGGGCTGCTGGGCATCTACCCGGAAGGCACCCGCTCGCCGGACGGCAAACTGTACCGTGGCAAGACCGGCGTGGCGAAGCTGGTGCTGAGCACCGGGGTCCCGGTCATTCCGGTGGCAATGATCGGCACGGACAAAGTACAGCCGATCGGCCGGCGGATCCCCAACATCCGCCGGGTGGGTATCATCATGGGCAAGCCGCTGGATTTTTCCCGCTACAAGGGCCTGGAAGACGACCGGTTCATCCAGCGCTCGGTCACCGACGAGATCATGTACGAGATCATGCGGCTTTCCGGGCAGGAATACGTCGATTCGTACGCCAGCACGGTCAAGGCGCGGCAGTCGGCACGCAAACCGGCCCGGGGGGAGAGCCAGCGCCAGGCCGCCGTGGGACTGCCCGCGGAGCAACCGGAACCGCCGAAGACCAAAGCGCCCGGTGCCATCACGGTGATCGGCGCAGCGACGCCTGCCGCCGAGGTGCCTGCACCTGCCGGGTCGGGGAACGGGCAGCCCGGAGCAACGCGGCCGGCGTCCGGCGACGCCGCAGCCGCCGCACCCTCCGCAGCCGCTTCCGCCGCCCCTTCAAGCACGGCATCAGAAGGCGTGGCCGGGCGGAATGAAGGAGCCGGTGGAGCCGCCGCACAGCAAGCGGATACGGCACGGCTGCCGGACAGCGGCGGCACAGCCCCGGGATCCGGTCAGGACAGCCCGCACTAATCCAGCTGCAATGTGACGGCCGGCAGGCGGAGCATGACTTCTCCACATGAAGCCGGGCAGAGCCGCGGTCTACGATTGAGGCGTGACCGATACAACCTTTACTGCTTCCGTTCCCGACCAGCTGCCCACGGCGGCGAACTACCCCGGTTTGGATGACTGGCGCGAGCTGCCGGTGGTGCAGCAGCCCAGCTGGCACGACGCCTCGGTCCATGCCTCAGCCGTTGCCGAGCTGAACACTCTGCCGCCGCTGGTCTTCGCCGGCGAAGTCGACGTCCTGCGGGAACGTCTGGCCCAGGCCGCCGATGGCAAGGCCTTCCTGCTCCAGGGCGGAGATTGTGCCGAGACTTTCGGCGCAGCCACAGCTGACAAGATCAGCGCCCGGGTCAAGACCATTCTGCAGATGGCCGTGGTGCTCACCTACGGCGCCTCGCTGCCCGTGATCAAGATGGGCAGGATGGCCGGCCAGTTCGCCAAGCCCCGTTCGTCCAACGACGAGACCCGCGAAGGCGTGACCCTGCCGGCCTACCGCGGCGACATGGTCAACGGGTTCGACTTCACCCCCGAGTCCCGCGCCCACGATGCCGGCCGGATGGTGCAGGCTTACCACACCTCGGCCTCCACGCTGAACCTGATTCGAGCCTTTACGCAGGGTGGATTCGCCGACCTGCGGCTGGTGCACCACTGGAACAAGGGGTTCACAGCCAATCCGGCACATTCCCGCTACGAATCGCTTGCGCGCGAAATCGACCGCGCGGTGAAATTCATGGACGCTTGCGGAGCCGACTTCGATGCGCTCAAGCGGGTGGAGTTCTTCGCCAGCCATGAGGCGCTGGTGCTGGACTATGAGCGGGCCCTGACGCGCATTGATTCGCGCACCGGCCTGCCCTACAACACCTCCGGGCATTTCCTCTGGATCGGCGAACGCACCCGGCAGCTGGACGGCGCCCACGTGGAATTCCTGTCCAAGGTCCGCAACCCGATCGGGGTCAAGCTGGGACCGACCAGCTCGGCCGATGACGCCCTGCGGCTGATCGACAAACTGGATCCGGAACGCGAGCCCGGACGGCTGACGTTCATCACCCGCATGGGTGCAAGCAATATCCGCCAGAAGCTGCCGGAACTGGTCAAGCGGGTAACGGACAGCGGCGCCAAGGTGCTGTGGGTGACCGATCCCATGCATGGAAACACCGTCACCTCGCCGAACGGCTACAAGACCCGGAACTTCGACGACGTCATCGACGAAGTGCGCGGCTTCTTCGACGTCCACCACGAACTCGGGACCTTCCCCGGCGGCCTGCACGTGGAAATGACCGGCGACGACGTGGCCGAGTGCCTCGGCGGTGCCGATCCGATCGACCAGAACGCCTTTTTGGACCGCTACGAGTCCGTTTGCGACCCGCGGCTGAACCACATGCAGTCGCTGGAGATGGCGTTCCTGGTGGCCGGAGCGCTCTCCCGCCAGCGGTAGCTGCCCCGGCTCTAACGAGCATTCAGTGCACACAGTAGAAGGCCCGGAACCATCGAACAGGTTCCGGGCCTTCCACCGCTCACGGGTGCCTGACCCATTCTCCGGTTCTCCGGCCCGGCCGACGGACGGCCAGGCCGCCGGAATCACACCACGGTCAGCGTGATGACGGAGCCTTCGGGGACCGACTCGTTGACCGGATCCTGGGCCCGGACCGTGCCGAAGAAACCGCCGAGGATCTCGTTGACTTCGACCTCGAAGCCAAGTTCCTTCAGCTGGCGCTCTGCGTCGTCTACCTGCATGCCAACCATGTCCGGGACTTCGACCATCCGCGGCCCCTTGGAGAGCGTCAACGTGACCGTGTCGCCGCGGATCACCTGGCCCTCGGCAGGAGCCTGCGAGGCGACCGATCCCTCCGGGACGTTTCGGTCAAAGACGGCCTCGGGTGCTATCTCCACCTTCAGCCCCGCACCTTCCAGGGCGGCTGCGGCATCACCCTGGGGCTGGCCTATCACCTGGGGGACGTCAAAAGGCTTTGGCCCCTTCGAAACGGTAAGCTCGACGGCGGTGCCCCGCCTGAGCTGTTCGCCTTCGGCAGGTTTGTGGCTGAGGACCGTTCCCGCGGCGACGTCCTCGTCGTAGGCCTTCTTGACCTTGCCGGCGGTGAGGTTGGCTTCGTCGAGTGCATCGGTGGCCTTCTCCAAGGTCATGCCGGCCAGCGGCGGGACCGCGAAGAGTTCCGGCCCCTTCGAGACCACGAGCGCCAGATGCTCGAACCGGCGCACTTCGATGGGCGCGTCCGGCTCCGTGCCCACGGCGATTCCCTTGGCCACCTTTTCGTCGAAGACTTCTTGCAGCCTGTACTCCAGCCCTTGCTCCTGGAGCATGCTCTGGGCTTCCGCCGCTGGTTTTCCGGCGACGTCGGGTACGGAAACGAGCGCGCCGGGGCCCATGCCGAAGAACCATCCCGCGGCAGCAACCAGCGCGGCCAGGATCGCCAGCACGACAATCCAGATCACGCCGCGGCGCCGGGGATTGCCGCGGCGCAGGTTCTGTTCAGGACGCCGGGCGCTGCGGCTGAGTTCCCGCTGGCGCTTCTTCGACTCCCGCGCGGACAGCGGCTGTTGCTCGCCCGCCGGTGCCGCAGCGGCCTCGCCGGCGCTGAAAATCTGGGTGTGCTGGGTAGGACGGGAGATCACCGTGGTGCGGTGTGGATCGGAGGCGATGACCTCGGTGGCCGATGTCCCGGCTTCGCTGGCCGGCGCGGTCTGGAGATCCAGCTGGGCATCGCTGAGCGACTTGTGCACGTGCCGCAGTTCGCCGAGCAGGGCAGTGGCATCCACCGGCCGCTGGTCCGGGTCCGAACCCGTGCACCAGAGCACCAGTTCGTCCAGATCCGCAGCGAGCCCGGGAACCAGGGTGGACGGCGCCGGGACGGTGGAGTTGACGTGTTGGAAAGCCACCTGGATGGGTACGTCTCCGGTGAAGGGCTGGCGTCCGGTCAGCATCTCGAAGAGCATGATTCCGACGGAGTAAACATCGCTGCGTTCGTCGGCCGCCGTGCCGGTGACCAACTCGGGCGGCAGATACGCCACCGTGCCGATCAGGGTGCCGGTGCTGGTGCTGGTGGTGACCGCGCGCGCCAAGCCGAAGTCCCCCACCTTGATGCGTCCGTCGTCGGACATCAGGACGTTCTCCGGCTTGATATCGCGGTGGACCAGTCCGGCGGTGTGCGCAGCCGCGAGCCCCTCGATGACCGGATCCAGCACGGCCAGCGCGTGCCGCGGCGTCAGCGGCGCCGATTCGTTCAGCAGGTCGCGGAGCGTGTGCCCGCGTACGTATTCCATCGCCAGATAGGCAACATTGCCGTCGATGCCTTGATCGTAAACGCCCACCACATGGGGGTGCGAGAGCCGGGCCGCCGATTTGGCTTCGCGCTCAAACCGCTCGAGGAAGCTGTGGTCTTCCGCGAGATAGGGATAGAGCACCTTGAGGGCGACATTGCGGTCCAGCCGGGTGTCGGACGCCAGATAGACGGTGGACATCCCGCCGCGCGCCAGGCGCGAAAGAACACGGTAGCGTCCGTCGATCAGGGCGCCGACCAGTGAATCAGTTGCCGGTTGCTGCACTCTACGATCCTAGTCCGATGAGCGAAAGGACCCGAATCAACACCGTGGTTCGGGTCCTTTCGCGGCGAGGGCCGTGGCCGGCTAGAACTTCTTCATATGCGACTTCACCGCGGCCACATAGGCCTTGGTGTCCTTGTACATGCCGTACGTCATCACACCGTACTGGCCCTGATAATAGGACGCGATGGCAATGTCCAGGGACGGGCTGGTGCTGACCAGGGACCGAATGATCGCCACACCGGCGGTTGCATTGTCATAGGGATCCAGCAGGTTGAGCTTGCGGCCCACCAAACCCGAGGCCCACTCGCCCGAGGACGGGATGACCTGCATGGCGCCGATGGCGTTAGCCGGCGATACAGCGGTCTGTTGGAAGCCGGACTCTTGGTAGGCATGTGCCAGCGCGAGCTTGGGGTCGACGCCCATCTTGCGGGCGGTTTCAGCGATGATGTCCTTCATCTGCGCCTGGCTGGGCTGCGGCGTGGAGAGCAGCAGTCGCTTGTTCTCGTTCGCCTTGGACACCACGGCTTCGGGGTAGGTGTAGTGCAGGAAGGTGCTCGGCACCAGCGGCGCGGCGGACGCAGTGCCGACGTTCGACGTCGTGGTTTGCGAGGCGCTCGAATTGCCGGGGACACCGATCTTCTGGCCGGGGTAGATGATCGACGTCGACTTCAGGCCGCTGGCCTGCAGCAGGCTGGAGAGCGTCACGTTGAGCTTGCCGGCAATGCCGGAGAGCGTGTCCCCGGACTTCACGGTGTAACTGCCGGAGCCGGCGGCAGTATTGCTCTTGGCCGGTGCCTGGGATGACGTCGATGCGCTGGACACGGACCCGCCGGTTACCTTGATCTTCTGGCCGGGGTAGATCACGGATGTGACCTTGAGGTTGTTGGCGGAGAGGACGGAGCCCAGGCTCATCCCGTGGCGGGCGGCGATGCCGGAGAGCGTATCGCCGGGCTTGACCGTGTAGTTGCCGCTGGCGGAGACCTTGCCGGTCTTGGCGGGAGCGTTCGCCTTCGGCTTCGTCGAGCTGCTGGACACGGAGGACGCACCGCCGTTGACCTTGATCTTCTGGCCGGGGTAGATGACCGAGTTGATTTTGAGGTTGTTGGCCGAGAGGACGGCGCTCAGGCTCATGCCGTGCTTGGCGGCGATCCCGGAGAGCGTATCGCCGGACCTGACGGTGTAGTTGCCGGAACTGGAGGCTTTGCCGACCCTGATGGAAGCTTTAGCCGTGGTCTTGATCGAGGCGCTGGACACGGAGGACGAGCCGCCGTTGACCTTGATCTTCTGGCCGGGGTAGATGACCGAGCTGATCTTGAGGCTGTTGGCCGAGAGGACGGCGCCCAGGCTCATGCCGTGCTTGGCGGCGATCCCGGAGAGCGTATCGCCGGACTTGACCGTGTAGTTGCCGGCACCGGATGTGGTCTTTGCAGCAGTGCCGCCGGAGGACTTGGCCGCGGCCGAGCCGCCCAGCTTGATCTTCTGGCCGGGATGAATGACGGTGTTGGCGTTCAGCCCGTTCAGGGAGAGCACCTTCTTCGTGGACAGGCCGTAGCGGGCAGCGATGCCACTGACTGTATCGCCGGCGCGCACCGTGTGGGCGGACGGAGTGGCCTGCATCCGCAGCGCGGCGGGCAACTGGGCGGCGACCTGGGAGGCGGGAATGAAGGCGGCGGCCGGAACCGTGACGCCCGGAATCGCTGCCTTAGGCTGCAGTGCGGCGCGGGGCGGGAGTTCAGCCGCCTGCGCGGGCATGGCCAATGCGGCGGAGGACAGCACGACGGCGGGAATCGCCGCGGTGGCTGCCGCGGACAGTAGCACCCGGCGGGGCTGGCTGCGGTCGTTGCGCGTGATCGGGCGCTGATCGGTCATTGATGTCCCTCATCCTTGTTCTGCGGCCTGGCGAGCGTCCCCCAACGGGCCGCACAGCGGTACTGGTGTGCCATTTGTTATCAATGTTAAAAATGTGACTCAAGTGAATCTACACTATTGCCGCATAACACAACAGCCGTAGCAGGTGAATGAAGAATGAAGGCGGCGTGTCGGGCTTTTGAAATGGCTCCGGTTGGGTCCGCGTGGCACGCTTATACCGTGAGTGAACTTGAAGAACTGATTGCCGATTGGCTGCCGCTGCCCGACGTCGCAGAGCGACTGGACGTCTCTGTAAAGGACGTGCGCAGCTTGCTGGAGGAACGGGCCCTGCTGGCAGCAAAGGTGGGGGAGCGCCAGATCCGCTCGGTGCCGGCGGCTTTCCTGGTCGAGTCGGGCGTCCTCGAGAGCCTCAAGGGGACGCTGGCGGTCCTATCGGATGCCGGCTTCAGCGATGAGGAAGCGTTGCGCTGGCTTTTTACAGCCGACGATTCATTGCCCGGCCGGCCCATCGACGCCCTGCGCGAAGGCCGAAAGACCGAGATCCGCCGCCGCGCCCAGGCGCTGGGCTGGTAGCCGGCCGCCTGGCCGGCCGACTGCTTTGTCCTTAATCAGGGGTCCGTCCGCGCCTCGCGGGCGGACCCCGCCGCGCTTTTTCAGCCGCGCAATTTAAGCGCTGCGGCGCACCGCTGAGTCGGCCAGCCGACCCAGTGCGTGGCGGACATCTTCGGTCACGGGCAGTGTGGCGAGTGCTTCATCGACTGCAGCCGTTCGTTCGGAAATCATCTGCTCTGCTGCCGCCAGGGCGCCGCTGCTGGTGATCAGCCCGCGGAGTTCTTCCACCATCTGGTTGGAAAGCTCCGGCGAACCCAGCTGGGCCTCCAGCCGGTCGCGTTCTGCCGGCGTGCAGTGGTTAAGCGTGTGTGCGATCAGGACCGTGCGCTTGCCTTCCCGCAGGTCGTCGCCGGCGGGCTTGCCGGTGGTGGCAGGATCGCCGAAGACGCCCAGGACATCGTCCCGGATTTGGAAGGCCTCTCCCAGCGGCAGCGAAAACGCTTCATAGGCATCGAGCAGTCCAACTGATGCTCCGGCCAGGGCACCGCCCACGCTCAGGGGATGGACTGTGGAGTATTTGGCCGACTTGTAGCGCAGGATCTGCAAGGCGCGGTCCACGGCGGCTTCAACCGGACGGCCAGGGCCGGCAGCTTCCTCCAGCAGGTCCAGATACTGACCGGCCATAACCTCGGCACGCATCCGGTTGAAGATGGCGCGGGCCGGTGTCCCCGCTGCCGACTCCGCCCCGATGCCGGAAAAGACCTCCTCGCTGAGGGACAGGCAGAGATCACCGGCCAGCAGGGCAGCGGCCTGTCCGTAGCGTTCAGCGTCGAGCGACCAGCCATTGCGGCGATGCTGCTGTTCAAACCGGCGGTGCACGCTCGGGTTTCCCCGCCGTGTATCCGAGCGGTCGATGATGTCATCGTGGATCAGCGCCGCTGCCTGGAAGAGTTCCAGCGCGACTCCGGCCTGCACGGCCGGTTCGGCCAGCGCCGGCCCCCCGGCTCCGCGCCAGCCCCAGTACGCCAGCAACGCACGCAGGCGCTTTCCGCCCGCGGTGAGGTCCGCGATGGCCTCCACCAATGGCGCGGCGTCCGGGGCCGCATCGAGCAACAGTTCCTTCTGCCCGCCCAGGAATTGCTGCAACATGCCTGCGACGGCCTGCCGGAAGTCGTCCTGCTCGGCTGGACTCGTTGTGGTCAGTGATGGCTCCATGCTGCTACCTCCGGTCGGCCCGTGCATGGCGGGATTCCTCTTCGGCCGTACGGCATGGGGCGGAGCTCCTCGCGATGGTTCTGATGTCTGCAGACCAGTCTAGACAATCGCGCGCGGCCACCAGTGCGGCCATGGCGGCGTGGGACGACGGCCGCCAGCCTACGATAGTCCTGTGACCTACCCGGACCAGCAGAACTGCACCATCCTCCACGTGGATATGGATGCCTTCTTTGTTGGCGTGGAACTGCTGGAGCGACCCGAGTTTGTCGGACTGCCGGTGATCGTGGGGTCCGCCTCCGGCCGGGCGGTGGTGCTGTCGGCTTCCTACGAGGCGCGCAAATACGGCATCCGCTCGGCCATGCCGATGGCGCGGGCGCGCATGCTGTGTCCACAAGCGCAGATCATTGAGCCCAGCCACTCGAAGTACCAGCAGGCCTCGGCACGGATCATGGCGATCTTCCGGGAGATTACTCCGCTGGTGGAGCCGCTCAGCGTCGATGAGGCCTTCCTTGACGTGGCCGGCGCGCGACGGCGGCTGGGGGAGCCACGGGAGATTGGGGCGCTGATCCGCCGCAGGATCTCCGACGAGTTGGGGCTGACTGCGACGGTAGGGATCGCGGCCTCCAAGTTCGTGGCCAAGATTGCTTCCACCCACGCCAAGCCGGATGGGCTGCTGCTGGTGCCCGAGGCCGATACGCTGGCCTTCCTGCACCCATTGCCGGTTGGCGCCTTGTGGGGTGTCGGGGCGAAGACGGGCGAGGTCCTTGCCCGCCTCGGCATCCGTACCGTGGCCGATGTGGCACAGACCCCGCAGGCTGCGCTGCACCGCGTGCTGGGCGCCACCGGCGACCACGTCCATCGGCTCGCCTGGGGAATCGACGATCGGGTGGTAACGCCCGAACGCGTGGAGAAGAGCATCGGCGCCGAGGAGACCTTCGAGAAGGACGTCGACGACGACCAGCTGCTGCACCGTGAACTGTTGCGGCTGGCGTACCGCACGGCGGCGAGGCTGCGGGCCGGCAGCCTGCGGGCCGGAACCATCGCCTTGAAGCTGCGCTACTCCGACTTCACCACCTTGAGCCGGTCGCGGAAGCTGCAGGCGCCGTCAAACAGTGCGAAGCAGCTCCAGGCAGCAGCCGCAGCACTCTTGGCGGATCTTGGCGAGCGCCCGCAACCGGTCCGGCTGATCGGGCTCCGCGCGGAGCAGTTGGAGGACGCCGGCCGCGGCGGCCAGCAGCTCAGTTTCGACGGCCATGAGGATACCTGGCACAACGCTGAACAGGCCTTGGACGAAGTCAATCGGAAGTTCGGAGCAGCCGGCATCCTGCCGGCTTCGCTGCTCCAGCCCGGGGCCCGCCGACCGATGCCGCCCGGCCAGGGAACCGGCCAGCAGGGGCTGCCGGAGCCCGGCGAGTGAAATCCTTGTGGGCGGGGTCACAGTTACGTCACCGCAGCTTTCGATTGACGGGTTTGCGCTCTATTCTTAGTAGAAGGGGTCAAAAGGTTCCGGTAGGTGTCAGGAACTCTTGTCCCGCGGGGTTCGTTGAACGACTGAGTCAGCCCTCGGGGGACTGGAACAAAGGAGGCTCAGATGCCACTCTCAGAGCATGAGCAGCGGCTGCTGGATCAACTCGAGCAACAGCTGCATGCTGAAGACCCGAAGTTTGCCAGCCACATGGAATCGGCCAGCGGCCGATCATTATCGACGCGCCACATCGTCGTGGGTTCCCTCGTCGCGATTGCCGGCATTCTGGTCTTGCTCACTGGTATTCTCAGTCAGATCATTGCCGTCGGCGTCCTGGGCTTCGTCATTATGGGCGCCGGTGTTTACTGGGCTACCACACGGCGGTCCGGTGCGGGGTCGTCGCGGTCAACCGGAAATAAGCCGGCCTCCTCGTCGAAGGGCGGCTTCATGGCCAATCTGGAAGAACGGTGGGACGAACGCCATCACGGCGAAGACCGCTGACCGCAGGACCCCGACGGGTAGTCGGTGAACTGCTCCACTTTGCTCCACCAGGCAGCTAAGCGCCGCTCAGCACGAAGGTAAGGCCCGTCGCATGACGGGTCTTTTCGTGTTTAAGGGACCCATGTGACGCCTGTTCACTAGTTTTCACCCCTCACTGGGCCTGCGCGGCCGGCCTCCCCGGATCGAACGAACACATTCGCCGTCCGGGGCTATATCCCCTCCACACGCCCTCCACTTCGCTCCACCCCTGAACTCCCTTGCCGTAGCGCGAAGGGCACCGAACATTTCCCGCTACAAAAGGGGGCCAAAACAGTTGACTGTGGCGTGATGTGGAGTAATGTGGAGGACATAAGAGGGTAGTGGTGACGCAGGGGGTCGACGGTCTCCTCCAATCGGCAAGGCGGTGGCGATGTTCCTCGGGACACATTCGCCGCGGCTGGACGAGAAGGGGCGCCTGATACTTCCCGCAAAGTTCCGCGATGAGCTTGCCGACGGTCTCGTCCTGACGAGGGGCCAGGAGCGTTGCATCTACGTCTTCAGCCAGAAGGAATTCGAACGGGTACACGAGGAGATGCGGAAGGCTCCGATATCTTCCCGCCAAGCCCGCGACTACATTCGAGTCTTTCTGTCCGGAGCCTCTGACGAGGTACCTGACAAGCAAGGCCGGGTCACCATCCCGGCGGCACTTCGAAGCTATGCAGGACTGGGCAGGGAACTGGCAGTGATCGGTGCGGGTACGCGCGCTGAGATCTGGGATGCCCAGGCCTGGGACAACTACCTCTTGGAGCAGGAAACCGCCTTCTCCGAAACAGACGAAGACGTATTGCCCGGAGTCTTCTGACCCGGTATCACAACCCAACACGCGGCACGGACGTTCTTGGATGAGATCTCCAGCCGCCCGGCAGGTTCAACCTGGCTCACTTCCCCGGAGCCAGGCGGAGCAGGCCAGGCGCGGATGGGGATCTGGTCCAAGGACCTTCGGCCTTAAAGACTCCAGGGCCAGGCCCGTCGGACGTGGCAGACAGCAGCAGGAAGAGGACATCCAGGATGAACAGCGAGCGGCCAGCAGGGGAGCGCCACGTCCCGGTGCTCCGCGACCGCTGCATCAACCTGCTCGCTCCTGCCATCGAGCGCGGCATCGAGGAACGCGGCCGGGCCGTCGTGGTCGACGCCACACTGGGCATGGGCGGACACTCGGAGGCCATGCTGCAGCGTTTTCCGCAGCTGCATTTGGTCGGCATCGACCGGGACGAACAAGCTTTGGCCCTCGCCGGAGAGCGGCTTCGGCCCTTCGCTGAGCGCACCGATCTGGTCCACGCCGTTTACGACGAGATCGCCGACGCGGTCGAGGACCTGGGCTTCGGGCAGATAGACGGCGCCCTGTTCGACCTGGGCGTGTCCTCGCTCCAGTTGGACGAGCGGGACCGCGGCTTTGCCTACTCCTACGATGCTCCGTTGGACATGCGGATGGATACCAGCCGGGGCATGACGGCCGCGGACGTCGTCAACACCTACTCCGAGGCGGACCTGGTACGCATCATCCGGCGCTGGGGCGAGGAAAAGTTTGCCGGGCGCATCGCCTCCAGCATTGTTGCCGCACGGGACGCCGCCCCGCTGACCACCACGGGTGAGCTGGTGGAAGCCATCCGCAAGGTGGTGCCCGCCGCGGCAGCCCGGACCGGCGGCCATCCGGCGAAACGCACTTTCCAGGCACTGCGCATCGAAGTTAACGAGGAGTTGGACGTGCTCGAGCGGGCGTTACCCGCCGCCATCGACGTGCTGGCCCTCGGCGGGCGGATCGTCGTGATGTCCTACCACTCGCTTGAGGACAAGATCACCAAATCGGTGTTCGGCCGGCTCGCGAAGTCCTCCGCGCCGCGTGGATTCCCCGTCGAGCTGGAAGAGCACAAACCGCAGCTGAAGACCTTGACCAAGGGCACGGAAGTACCCACGGCAGCAGAAATCGAAGAAAACCCGCGCGCGGCGTCCGCCAAACTGCGGGCGGTAGAACGGATCCGGAACAGGAGTGCACCATGAGTGTTAGTGCCCACGCAGCCCGTCCCGACCAGCAGCAGTACGTGCACGGCAGTGCGGCTCCGGCCGGCCGTCCCGGTGCTTCGCCCAGACCAGCCCCCCGCCGTACCCCTCTATCTGTCGTTCCCACCAGCCCGGCCCGCAAGCGCGTGCCGTTCGCCCTGTTCTGCTTCACCGTCTTGGTGCTGGCCCTCGGCAGCGTGCTGGTGCTGAACATCTCGGTCTCCAGCGGGCAGTACAAGCTGGTGGAGCTGCGTAACGAGCAGGTGTCGCTGGCCCAGGCGAACGAAAAACTGACACAACAGCTGGAAAACAACCAGGCTCCGCAGAATTTGGCCGCGAAGGCGGCAGACTTGGGAATGGTACCGTCGCCGTCGGTCGGCTCCATCGATCTGGGAACCCAGAAAGTTGCCGGAAAGCCGAAGGCTGCTGAACCGGGCGCAGCGCCGGAGCTTTTGGTGGCGCAGCCGGAAAAACCCGGCCACCAGCCGGCAGCAAAGGCCGAGACCGGGAAGAAGAGCAGCGAGGCCGCAGCAGCTAAGCCGGCCAAGCCCGCTGCCCAGTCCGCGGCCGCGGCCGAGGCTGCGGCTGCGGCCGCAGAGAAAGCAGCACAGAAGAAACCAGCACAGAAGAACGACCAGAAGCAGCTCAACGGCGGCAGCATCCCGGCGCCGAAGCAACAGAGCGGGCAATAACTGACCGGCAACGCAAACGAGGTACCTGTGGCAGCACCGACGGCCAAGCACCAGCCCCCCGACCGAACGGCGAGGGCCACCCGGCGGCTCCGGGCCGGACTCGCCATAGTGCTGGTCCTGTTGGTGATCCTCGGGGCCCGTTTATTCCAGCTGCAGGGATTGGACACGGCCGGCATGGCGCAGGCTGCCGTGGACAAGCGCCTTCGCACCGTGGACCTGCCGGCGCTGCGCGGTGAGATTGTCGATGCCAATAACAAGGTGCTGGCCCGCAGCGTCCAGCGGTTCGACATCGTGGTGGACCAGCGGCTGGTGGAGGACTACACCAGATTCGATCCGATCAGCCAGGAATCCGAAGACATCAAGATCGCCGACGCCATCGCGGAGCTGGCCGGGATCCTGGGCCAGGACGCGAAGACCGTCACCAAAGCTGTCACCGGCGACAAGCCCTTCAACTATGTGGCCAAATCCGTCACCCCGGAAGTCCAGCAGAAGATCGAAGACCTGGCTTTCCCGGGGCTGTCCGCCCGCGCGACCACCATCCGCAACTACCCGGCCGGTGCCGTCGCCGGTTCCGTGGTCGGCTTCATGCGCTCGGACGGCGTGCCGCTCGAAGGCATCGAGGCGTCACAGAACGACGTCCTCTCCGGGACTCCGGGCACCAGGACCTATGAAATCGGCGCCGATGGCATCCGCATTCCGGTGGGCACCTATGAAGAGGTTCCGGCCGTCGACGGCCAGAGTGTCCGCCTGACCCTCAACACCGATATCCAGTGGTATGCGCAGGAAGTCATCGCCGAGACGGTCAAGGACTATGGCGCCGAATACGGCACCGTCGTCGTTCTCAATGCCAAGACCGGCGAGCTGATTGCGCTGGCGGATTCCACCATGGTGGATCCCAATGACCCCGGTGCCACTCCCGACGGCGACCGGCAGTCGATGGCGGTGACACGCGCCTTTGAGCCCGGCTCGACGACCAAGATGATCACCATGGCAGCCGCGATCGAGGAGGGGATCACCACCCCGGCGTCGCGGTACACGATCCCGCCCAAGTACACGGTCAACGGCCAGACCTTCCAGGACGCAACACCGCACGGCACGCTGACGCGCACCACGGCCGGCATCTTTGCCCAGTCGCTGAATACCGGGACCACCATGATCAGCCAGCAGTTGACCAGGCAGCAGCGGTATGACTACCTGCGGAAGTTCGGCATAGGCCAGGCCTTCGATATTGGCATCAACGGTGCCACCCCCGGTTTGCTGGCCCCTCCCGACACGTGGGACGGGCGGCAGGAATTCACCGTCATGTTCGGCCAGGGCCTTGCGCAGACCGCGCTGCACACGGCCGTTGCGTTCGGCACCATCGCCAACAACGGCGTGCTGATGCAGCCGCGGCTCATCGACGCCTACATCGACCCGGACGGCACCGAGCATGAGGTGCCGGTAGCGAAGGGCAGCCGGGCCGTCTCCAAGAAGACCGCCAACCAAGTGCAGGACATGTTGGAGACCAACCCGAAGTACCACAGCGGCAAGGCCGGTAATATTGAGGACTACCGGATCGGGGTCAAGACCGGGACCGCTGAAGCGCCCTCCGCCAGTGGGGGGTTCAGCGGCTACACCATTTCGATGGCCGGCATCGCCCCGATGGAGGATCCGGAGTTCGTCGTCGTTGCGACCATCCAGCGGCCGCAGGGCGGCGTGCTGACGCTGACCGCCGGACCGACGTTCAAGAAGGTCATGACGCAGGTCCTCAATGCGTACAACGTGCCGCCGTCCACCAGCAAACGGGTCGACCTGCCGCTGGAATGAGCCAACCTGGAGAATATGTGAGTTCCACCGCCGACCAGCCCCACCGGTCCGCCTCGCCCCTGCGGCCCCCAACGGTCAGGCCGGTCCGTCTGGCGGAGCTGCGCAGCATGCTGCGGCACCGCGGCCTTCCGGTTCCGGAAGGCGGCCCGGCAGCGGAAGAGCTGGCTTTCACCGGCATCACCATCGATTCGCGTTCGGTGGAGCCGGGGGACCTGTACATCGGCCTGCCCGGGGCACGCCGGCACGGCGCCGGCTTCGCCGCCCAGGCGGCCGCGGCCGGGGCAGCGGCCATGTTGACTGACGACGACGGTGCCCGGCTGGCCGCCGACGACGCCCCAGGACTTCCGGTGCTGCGATCCGCCGGCCTGCGTGCCCTGGTGGGACCCTTGGCAGCGGCGATCTACCGCAGCCAGCCCGAGGGCGGTGCGGCCCCCACGCTTTTCGGCGTGACCGGGACCAACGGCAAGACCACCACCACCTACTTCATCAATTCCCTGCTGGCGGCGCTGGGACTGGGCAGCGGATTGATCGGCACCATCGAGATCAAAGCAGGCTCCGAGGCGATTCCCAGCGCCTTGACCACGCCGGAATCGCCCGAAGTGCACGGGCTGTTGGCCCTGATGCGCGAACGGGGACTGGACGCTGCCGCGATGGAAGTCTCCTCGCACGCCATTTCCTACCGGCGGGTGGATGCTGTCAGGTTTGACGTGGCCGGCTTCACCAACCTCACCCAGGACCATCTGGACCTGCACGGCAGCATGGACGAGTACTTCGACACCAAGGCCCGCCTGTTCGCTCCGGAACGGACCCGCCGGGCGGTGGTCTGCGTTGACGACGACTGGGGCCGCCGGCTCGCCGCACGGGCGCAGGGCGCCGG
Source organism: Actinomycetota bacterium (assembly GCA_051751385.1). Lineage (GTDB taxonomy): Bacteria > Actinomycetota > Actinomycetes > Actinomycetales > Micrococcaceae > Crystallibacter. The sequence goes on from JBNJKW010000008.1 coordinate 52,563, forward strand.
AGTCGAGACGGCAACGCTGGCCACGGACGGCGGCAGCGCCGACTGGACCGTGCGCAGCGTGGTCCGCGAAGGACTGGGACACCGGTTCGAGCTGCACGGCCCCGACGGCGAGGTGCTGCGCCTGCACACCGGGCTGCCGGGCACCTTCAACATTTCCAACGCCTCGCTGGCCGTCGTGATGGTGCTGGCGTCCGGGATCGATCCGGCGCGGCTGCAGGAGGCGCTGGACAGCGCGGACCCGCTGACCGTCGAGGTGCCCGGGCGGATGCAGCTGATCAGTGAGAACCCGGCCGCCATTGTCGACTTCGCGCACAATCCGGACGCGCTGGAGAGGACTCTGGCCTCGGTACGGCGTCCCGAACCCGGCGCCCGCGTGATTGTGGTGTTCGGCGCCACGGGAGAGCGCGACCAGACCAAGCGCCCGCTGATGGGGGCCATCGCCGCCCGGCTGGCCGACGTCGTCGTCATCAGTGACGATGACCCGCATGGCGAAGACGCGGCACAGATTCGAGCCGATGTGCTGGCCGGCGCCCGAGCCGCCGCAGAGACGGAACAGTTGCCGGCCGAAATCGTCGAGATTTTCCCCCGCGCGGAGGCCATCGAACGTGCCGTAGCCATGGCTGCGCCGTCGGACACGGTGCTGGTTGCCGGCCGCGGACATGAGGTCTGGCAGGAGGTCAACGGGGAGAACCTGGCCCTCGATGACCGGGTGGAACTGCGCGAGGCACTGCAGCGGCACGGATTCGGACTGCTCTCCCCGAACGCGGTAGAGTCCTAGATCGTCATGATTGAACTAACTGCAGCCGATATTGCGGCGATAACGGGCGGACGGCTCATTGGGGAACCGGTCGACGGCACGGGGGAGACCGCCGACATCACCGTGAGTTCTGCCACCACAGATTCCCGCGAGATCGAACCCGGCGGCCTGTTCGTGGCCAAGCCGGGCGAGAGCGCGGACGGCCACCTCTACGTTGCCACCGCCTTCGAATCCGGCGCCATCCTCGCGTTGACCGAACGCGAAGTTTCCGATCCCGCGGGCCGGATCTTCCCGCAAATCATCGTGGCCGACGCCGTGCTGGCCATGGGTGCCATCGCTGCGGCCATCGTCGCCCGGCTGCGTTCCGCCTCGGGGCTCGAGGTCGTGGGCATCACCGGCAGCGCCGGCAAGACCACCACCAAGGACCTGCTGGCCGGCATCTTGGGCCAGGTGGCGCCGACCGTGGCGCCGATCGGCTCGTACAACGGCGAGGTCGGCGTTCCGCTGACGGTCTTCGCCGCCGGTTTCGACACCCGCTACCTCGTGGTGGAAATGGGAGCCACCGGTATTGGCCACATCGAGTACCTGGCCGACATGGTCAAGCCGGGCATCGGCGTGGTGCTGGGCGTCGGCAGCGCCCACGCCGGGGAATTCGGCGGAGTGGAAAACATTGCCATCGCCAAGGGCGAGCTGGCCGAGGCGCTGCCCGCCGGCGGAACAGCCGTGCTCAACGCCGACGATCCACGGGTCAAGGCGATGGCCGCCCGCACCGGCGCGCAGGTGCTCTACTTCAGCTCCGACGACGGTTTCAGCCTGCCCGCCGGCAGCACCGCACAGCTGCTGAGGGCCCGCGGAGCCGGCATCAACGAGGCTGGCCACCCCGAATTCACGCTGTGCTTCCCGGATGGCAGCGAGCACCCGGTCACGTCCGGTCTGATCGGCATCCACCACGTGGCCAACCTGCTGGCTGCCGCCGGCGCCGCCTGGGCTTTGGGCGTACCCCCTGAAACCATCGCCGCGGGCCTGAGCGGGCGCGGCCCGGCCAGCCGCTGGCGGATGGAGCGGACCGAGCGTCCGGACGGCGTGACGGTGATCAACGATGCCTACAACGCCAACCCGGAATCCATGCGGGCGGCGCTGCGCACGCTGGCCGATCTGGGCCGCGGCCGCCGCACCTGGGCCGTACTGGGCGAGATGCTGGAACTGGGCGATGACACCGTTCACGAACATGACGCGATCGGCCGGATCGTGGTCCGGCTCAACATATCGCGCCTGATCGTGGTCGGCACTGGCGCCAGGGCCATGCACACCGGAGCGGTGATGGAAGGCTCGTGGGGGGACGAATCGATGTGGGTCGCTACCCCGGATGAGGCCTACCGCGTGCTCGAAGAGCAGCTGGAACCGGGCGATTTGGTGCTGTTTAAGTCCTCCAACGGGGCCGGACTGCGGTTCCTGGGCGACCGGGTAGCATTAGGAAACCCGTCGTCGGACGATCCCGCGGCGGCTTCAGCGCGCGGTTCCGCAACCCAAGAGGAAGGCCTGGCGCAGTGATAGCCCTGCTGATCGGTTCTGCGCTGGCGCTGGTCCTGTCGCTGCTCGGAACGCCTTTGTTCATCAAGCTGCTGGTGAAGAAGGGCTACGGCCAGTTCATCCGCGACGACGGCCCGACGGCGCACCACACCAAGCGCGGTACGCCCACCATGGGCGGCGTGGTCATTGTGGCCACCGTGGTGATGGCTTATTTCGCCACCCACTTGGGCATGTGGATGATCAATGGGGGCGCGCACCAGGGACCCACCGCCTCCGGCGGCGTGCTGCTGCTGCTGATGGCCGGCATGGGCCTGGTGGGTTTCCTGGACGACTTCATCAAGATCTCCAAGCAACGCAGCCTCGGACTCCGGGCCTGGGCGAAGATCGTGCTCCAGGGCATTGTGGGCATCCTTTTTGCCGTGCTGGCCCTGAACTTTCCGGACAACCTGGGCCGGACACCGGCGTCGCTGAACATCTCCTTCACCCGCGACATTCCCTGGCTGGACCTTGCCTTTGGCGGCACGGTCCTTGGTACCATCCTGTTCATCATTTGGTCCAACATCATTGTCACCGCGGCCACCAACGGCGTGAACCTGACCGACGGGCTGGACGGGCTCGCGGCCGGCGCATCGGTGATGGTCTGCGGGGCCTACATGCTGATGGGCATCTGGCAGTTCAACCAGAGCTGCGGCTCCGTCAAGGTGCCCGGTGAGGCCTGCTATGAAGTCCGCGACCCGCTTGACCTGGCGTTGATCGCCGGTGCGCTGGTCGGTGCGCTGATCGGGTTCCTGTGGTGGAACACCTCGCCCGCCAAGATCTTCATGGGCGACACGGGTTCGCTGGCTATCGGCGGCGCCATTGCTGGGTTCGCCATCCTGTCCCGCAGCGAGTTGCTGCTGGTGGTCATGGCCGGGCTGTTCGTCATCATCTCGCTCTCCGTGATCATCCAGGTGGCCTTCTTCAAGCTCAGCGGCGGCAAACGGGTATTCAAGATGGCCCCGCTGCAGCACCACTTCGAGCTCAAGGGCTGGGCCGAAGTCACCGTCGTGGTGCGCTTCTGGATCATCGCGGGGCTCTGCGTGGCGGCCGCGCTGGGAATCTTCTATGCAGAATGGGTCCTGGGCTCATGAACCGTCTTGATGCGCTGACATCCTGGGACGCGGACTGGACCGGCCTGCGCGTGGTGGTCGCCGGCATCGGACTGTCCGGATTCTCCGCCGCCGACACGCTGATCGAACTGGGCGCCGCCGTGGTCGTCGTCGACGGCCGCGACACGGAGGAAAACCGGGCCAAGGCCGACACCCTGAAGATCGTCGGCGCCCGCGAAGTCCTGCTCGGAGCCGAGCAGGGCAGCGCATTGCCCGACGTCGGCGGGGAACCTGCCGAACTGGTGGTCACGTCGCCGGGCTGGAGCCCGCAGACCCCGCTGCTGGCCGCCGCGGCGGCCGCGGGAATCCCCATTTGGGGCGACGTTGAACTGGCCTGGCGGGTGCGCGAACGCGCCGGGCGGCGCACGGCCGAATGGCTGGCCATCACCGGCACCAATGGCAAGACCACCACGGTGGGAATGGCCGAATCCATGCTGCAGGCGGCCGGGCTGCGTGCCATCGCTGCCGGCAACGTGGGCACACCCATCCTGGACGCCGTGCGCGATCCGATCGGGTACGACGTGATCGCGGTCGAACTATCCAGCTTCCAATTGCACTGGACCCACACCATGTCCCCGCTGGCCTCCGTCGTGCTCAATGTGGCCGAAGACCACGTGGACTGGCACGGGTCCTATGCCGCGTACCTGGCCGACAAGGCCAAGATCTACGAGCGGACCAGGATCGCGTGCGTCTACAACGCGGAGCAGCGCGAGACCGAGGCGATGGTCGAAGCGGCCGACGTCGTCGAAGGCTGCCGGGCGATCGGTTTCACCACCGGCATGCCGGCCGTGAGCATGGTCGGCGTGGTGGAGCACCTGCTGGTGGACCGGGCCTACATCCAGGAGCGCCGCGACTCCGCGGCCGAATTGGCCAGCCTGGCCGATCTGGGCGACCTGGCGCCGCGGCATCAGGTTGCCAACGCGCTGGCCGCCGCCGCACTGGTCCTGGCCTACGGCGTGGAGCCGGCCGCGGTTCGCGAAGGATTGCGGCGGTTCGATCCGGGCTCCCACCGGATCCAGAAGGTCCTGGAGCAGGCCGGGGTGCTCTGGGTCAACGACTCCAAGGCCACTAATCCGCACGCTGCTTCGGCCTCGCTGGCGTCCTTTTCCTCGGTGGTGTGGATCGCCGGCGGATTGTCGAAGGGCGTCAACTACGACGAATTGATCGCGGACCACGCACGCAGGCTGAAAGCGGTGGTGCTGATCGGCACCGACAACTCCGCCCTGCTGGCCTCATTGCAGCGACACGCACCGGATGTCCCCGTCATCGACGTCCCGCCGGAGGAAACTGGAGGCAGGATCCCGCCGTCGGGCACCCCCAACGGCGAGGCCGTGATGGCGGCGGCCGTGGAAGCTGCAGCCGGCATAGCCGCCGACGGGGACACAGTCCTGATGGCCCCGGCTGCCGCCTCGATGGACCAGTTCACGTCCTACGCGCACCGCGGCAATGCGTTCATGGAAGCCGTCCGCCGGTTCGGGGAAGGGCAGGCACCGTCGACCAAGGAGCAGTAATGGCCACCAGCGGCACCCGCAGCGGAAGCCGGACGTCCGTCCCCGCCGCCGTCCGCGGATCCGGCACCGCCGGGACGAAGGATGCCCCTGCGGCCAGGCTGCGGCGGTTCCGTGAACGCGGCAGCATCTTGCTGGACCGGATCCAAGGCACGGGAACGCAGTCCAGCGGCGCCAGCTATTACCTGATCCTCGGCTCAGCCCTCGCCTTGACCGCCATCGGCCTGCTGATGGTGCTCTCCTCGTCCGCGGTCGAATCCATTGCCGACGACGATTCGCCGTTCAGCCTGTTCATGCGGCAGGCGATCTTCGCCGGCCTCGGCGTCACGGCGATGCTGATCCTCTCCCGATGGAAGCCGTCCACCTACCGCAGGCTGGCCTGGCCGGGCCTCGCGCTGTCGGTGGTCCTGCTGCTCTTGGTATTCACGCCCCTGGGGGAGACTGTCGGCGGCAACCGCAACTGGATCACCTTGCCGGGCGGGACGTCCCTGCAGCCCTCGGAAGTCGCCAAGCTGGGCATGTGCCTCTGGATGGCGGCCGTTCTGGCGGCCAAGGAGCGGCTGCTGGGCAACTGGAAGCATTTGGTGGTTCCGGTGGTGGTGCCCGGCGCCATCCTGATTGTCGGACCGGTGCTGGCCGGCAACGACCTGGGCACCGCGATGATCCTGATGCTGATTATTGCCGGCGGATTGTTCTTTGCCGGCGCGCCCTTGAAGCTGTTTGGCATAGCCGGTCTGGGCGCTGCCGCGCTGGTGCTGCTGCTGGTGGTGGTCAGCCCCAACCGGATGGGCCGCATCCTGATGTGGACCGACCAGGGCTGTGAAACCACCACCGGGCTCAACATGCAGTCCTGCAACGGGCTCTTCGCACTGGCCTCCGGCGGCTGGTGGGGCCTGGGCCTGGGCCAAAGCCGGCAGAAGTACAACTGGATTCCGGAAGCCCACAACGACTACATCTTCGCCATCATCGGCGAAGAACTGGGGCTGCTCGGCACCATGGTCATCCTGGCCCTGTTCGGCATCCTGGCCATCGCGCTGGTGCGCACCGTGATGCGTCAGGAGTCCCTGTTCGTGCGGATCTTCGCCGGATCCATCATGGTCTGGATCATCGGCCAGGCCTTCGTGAACATTGCGGTGGTCACCGGCCTGCTGCCGGTGATCGGAGTGCCGCTGCCGTTCATCTCCTACGGCGGTTCGGCCCTGACCGTGACCCTGGCAGCCGTCGGTGTACTCTTGTCCTTTGCCCGGACCGGTGCAGCCGGCCGGAAGAAGCCGGGGGGACTGATCGGCCGGCTGCGGCAGCATGCGTCCGCCGGCACCCGCTGAACCCATCCACCAGAAGCCGAGCAGAAGGTATTACAGCCACACCATGAACACTTCCGAGCCCTCTGTGGTCCTGGCCGGCGGCGGCACGGCGGGGCACGTCAGCCCGCTGCTGGCGATCGCCGGGGCCGTGCTCGAGGCAGCCCCCGCCGCCCGCATCCTCGCCGTCGGCACCGCAGCCGGCATGGAGACCCGCCTGGTGCCGGCGGCCGGCTACGAACTGGCCACCATCGGGCGCGTGCCGCTGCCGCGCCGGCCCTCGCTTGACCTGCTGAAGCTGCCGTTCAAATTCGCCCGGGCGGTTCGCCAGGCCGCGGGCATCATCGATGGTGCCAAGGCCGACGTCGTGGTGGGCGTGGGCGGGTATGTCAGCACGCCCATGTACATCGCCGCGAAGATGCGCCGGGTGCCGATCGTGATCCATGAAGCCAACGCCAGGCCCGGCCTGGCCAACCGGGTAGGGGCCCGGCTGGCCGAGCGGGTGGCGGTAGCGTTCAAGGACACCAAACTGCCCGGAGCCCGCTGGGTCGGCATGCCGATGCGGCGGGAAATCGCCGCCTTGGACCGCGAAGCGTCCCGCGGCGCCGCCCGCCGGAGGCTGGGGCTGGCGCCGGAGGAGCCGACGCTGATCGTTACCGGCGGCTCGTCGGGTGCGCTCAGCATCAACCGGACAATCGCCGCTGCGCTGCCGGAACTCGCCGCAGCCGGGATCCAAGTGCTGCACATCACCGGCCGGAACAAGGCGCTGCGGGATGCCGAGGGGCAGTTGCTCACCTCTCCCGGTTACCACCAGGTGGAGTACGTGGACGGCATGCAGGATGTCTACGCCGCGGCCGATCTGCTGTTGGCCCGCGCCGGTGCGGCCACGGTGTGCGAAGTTGCCGCGGTCGGCCTGCCGTCGGTGCTGGTGCCGCTGCCGCACGGGAACGGCGAACAGGCCCTGAACGCAGCCTCCCTCGTGGAGGCTGGCGGGGCGGTGCTGGTCCGGGACGGGGACTTCAGCGCGCGCTGGGTGACGGAGGAGCTGGTGCCGCTGTTGAAGAATCCGGCACGGCTGCAGCAGATGTCGGCGGCGGCGCACGCCCTGGGGATCCGTGATGCGGACGCACGAATGGCACAATTAGTCCTCGAGGCGATGGGGGAGGAGCACCGATGAGAGCCACTGATTTCCACACCACGGCCCGGCTGCCGTTCGGCGAGCTCGGTGCGGTGCACTTCATTGGACTCGGCGGCGCCGGCATGTCGGCCATCGCCCGGATCCTGCTGGCCCGCGGCGTGCCGGTATCCGGTTCGGACGCGCGCGACTCGGCCGTCCTGCGGCAACTGGAGGCGCTCGGCGCCACGGTCTATGTGGGCCATGAGGCGGGCCATGTCGGCGGCGCGGACACGGTGGTGGTCTCCACCGCCATCCGGCCGGAGAACCCCGAGCTGCAGGCTGCCGTTGCCGCGGGCCTGAACATTGTGCACCGTTCGGTGGCGCTGTCCGCCGCCATGGAGGGGAAGCGGCTGATCGCCGTCGGCGGCACGCACGGCAAGACGACCACCACGGCCATGGCCACGGTGATGCTGCAGGCCGCCGGGTGCGAGCCGTCGTTCGCCATCGGCGGCGATGTGGCGGCGCTGGGCGTCAACGCCGCGCATGGGGAAGGCGACCTGTTTGTGGCCGAAGCGGACGAATCCGACGCCTCGTTCCTGAACTACCGGCCGCAGGTCATCGTGGTGACCAATGTGGAGGCCGACCACCTGGACCACTACGGGTCCGCGGAAGCCGTCTACGCCTCCTTCGACCAGTTCACGGCGCTGCTTCCCAGCGACGGCACGCTGGTTCTCTGCCTCGACGACGACGGCGCGCGCGCCCTGGCGGAGCGGGTGGCCGCGTCCGGCGCAGCATACCGGGTGCTCGGCTACGGTTACGCGGCGGACGCCGAGCTGCGCATCGTTGAGAGCGAGTTCGCCGGCTCCGGAAGCGCCAGCCGGATCGACTATCCGGGCGGCAGCTGCACGCTGCGGCTCCAGGTGCCGGGCGAGCACAACATCCGCAATGCGGCTGCGGCCCTCGCCGTCGCCGTCACCCAGGGCATCGATCCCGCCACCGCAGCCGAGGGGCTGGCCGGCTTCACCGGGGCAGCCAGGCGGTTCGAAGCCAAGGGCGCGGCAGCCGGGGTCCGCGTGTTCGATGACTACGCGCACCATCCCACCGAGGTCCACGCGGCCCTGACCGCCGCACGCAAGGTTGCGGCCGGGCATGCGGTGCATGTGCTCTTCCAACCGCACCTGTTTTCGCGCACCCGGGAGTTCGCCGCGGATTTTGCCCACGCGCTGCAGCTGGCCGATTCGGCCGCCATCCTGGATATCTATCCCGCGCGTGAAGATCCGATCCCGGGCGTCACCAGCGAACTGATCACCAACCGGTTGCCCTCGGGCAGCTATGCGCCGGACCCGGCCCGCGCCGTGGCGGACATCGTCGCCCGCGCGCAGCCCGGCGACATCGTGCTGACCGTCGGCGCCGGCGACGTGACCCAATACGGCCCCGTCCTGGTCGAGGCCTTGGAGCGGGCCTCCACCGCCGTGCAATGAGTCCGCGCAAGCCACGCACACCCGCGCGCCCTGGCACCCCGGCCGGACGGCCGGAGGACGCGGCGCCGGCACCGGATGCCACGGAGCGGCAGCCCGGCCCCGACAGTCCGACGGCGGCCGGCGCGGGTGCCGGGGTACGGCTCAACTCCGGAAGAGTGACGGCACTGCCGGCGCCGGCATCCGGCCAGGCCGCTACGTCCGGGACCGCGGAAATTCCCAAACAGGCCCGGTCAACCAGGCCTGCTGCCGGCATTCGTCCGCACGGCACCGCGGCACCGGCGTCGGCCGCAGGAAAATCCGCCGCCGGAAAATCCGTACCCGCATCGACGCCCCGAAGGGGCGCGGCCGCGGACCTGTTGGCGCGTTGGCGAGGCTTGCGGCCCGGTCCGTCCCAACCGTCAGACGCCGCGGAACCGGACACCACGGTGGTCAGTTTCCCCGAACCGCCCCGGCGCAAGACCCGGCGCCGGCTGCTGATCGCGGCGGGCACCGTCGTCGTGCTCATTGCCGTCTTGATGTCTGTCATCTTCCTGTCCCCGGCGCTGGCGGTGAAGACCATCACCGTCGAGGGCGCCGACCTGACGGACTCCGCCACGCTGAGTGAGGCGTTGGAGCCGTTGAAGGGAATCCCGCTGGCACGAGTTGGCGAACGGGAAGTGGCCGCCCAGGTGGACCACTTTCCGGCGGTCGAGTCGGTGGAAGTCGTCGCCAAACCGCCCTCCGAGCTGCATGTGCGGATCATCGAGCGCACCCCCGTAGCCGTGTTGAAGGACGGCAAGAAATTCGTGCTGATCGACGAATCGGGGAAGGCGCTGGCCTCGGTCCGCAAGCGCAGCGAGGCCAAACTGCCGTTGATCGACGGCGCCAAGGCGGCCGAGGATCCCGATGTTTTCGCATCGATCACCGGCGTGCTCGGCGCGCTGCAGCCGGAGGTGCTGAAACAGCTCGACCACGCCTCGGCCCGGTCGGTGGACTCGGTGGAACTCCAGCTGGCCAACGGGCAGAAGGTGCTGTGGGGGAACGCCGGGCAGCAGGAGCTCAAAGCCACCGTGCTGCAGGCGCTGCTGGAGGCGAAGGGCGTGAAGGGCAAGGCCAGCGTCATCGATGTGAGCACCCCCACGCGTCCGGTGACCCGTTGAGGCCCGCCGGGCGCGGCAGCGAAATGCAACGGCCGCCGATCGCGCGACACGCGGAGCCGGGTCATTGTGCCGGCCCGGCCTTCCGTCTAGCGTCTCGGATAGGAACTACTTGACATAACTCTAAGCTTCAAGCTGAAGGTTAAGGTTCAGGTGAAACTACCGGACCGGGGACCCGCCCGCTTCGGCAGAACTGATCAGTGCACAGACTCGAGCAAGGGACACAGGACGTGGCAGCACCGCAGAATTACTTGGCCGTCATCAAAGTCGTCGGCATCGGCGGCGGTGGCGTGAATGCCGTCAACCGGATGATCGAGGTGGGGCTCCGCGGCGTGGAGTTCATCGCGATCAATACCGATGCTCAGGCACTGTTGATGAGCGACGCCGACGTCAAGCTCGACGTCGGACGTGAGCTCACCCGCGGGCTCGGCGCCGGAGCAGACCCGGAGGTGGGCCGCAGGGCCGCCGACGACCATGCCGAAGAGATTGAGGAAGTCCTGCGCGGGGCGGACATGGTCTTCGTGACGGCCGGCGAAGGCGGCGGTACCGGTACCGGCGGTGCGCCGGTGGTGGCCCGGATCGCCCGTTCGCTTGGTGCGCTGACCATCGGCGTGGTCACCCGGCCGTTCACGTTCGAGGGCCGCCGCCGGTCGAACCAGGCCGAAACCGGCATCGAAACGCTGCGCGACGAAGTCGACACCCTGATCGTGATCCCGAACGACCGCCTGCTGTCCATCAGCGACCGCAACGTCTCCATGCTGGATGCCTTCCGGTCCGCCGACCAGGTGCTGCTCTCCGGCGTCCAGGGCATTACCGACCTGATTACCACGCCCGGCCTGATCAACCTCGACTTCGCCGACGTGAAGTCCGTGATGCAGGGGGCCGGTTCGGCGCTGATGGGCATCGGCTCCGCACGCGGCGAGGACCGTGCAGTCAAGGCCGCCGAGCTGGCCATCGCCTCGCCGCTCCTGGAGGCTTCCATCGACGGCGCGCACGGTGTGCTGCTCTCGATCCAGGGCGGATCTGATCTTGGCCTGTTTGAAATCAACGAGGCCGCCCGGCTGGTGCAGGAAGTCGCGCACCCCGAGGCGAACATCATCTTCGGCGCCGTCATTGACGACGCCCTCGGCGACGAAGCCCGGGTCACCGTCATCGCCGCCGGCTTCGACCAGGTGGATGTCACGTCCGCGGCCCCGGCCCAGAAGCCGGCCGTGGTGCCGGCGGGTGCCCCCGCCGTGCCTGCCGCGCAGCCCTCCGTGCCGGTTTCCGAATCGACGGAGCATGGCTTCGGCGGCAGGGTTGCGCAGTCTGCGCCCGTTCCGGTCGATGCCGGTTTCGACATGGATCTTCCGGCCATCGTGGAGCCGGACCTGAGCGCGGGCCGGGTCGACGACCTGGACGTTCCGGATTTCTTGAAGTAACCAGTCCAGGGAGGGTCCGGCAGTGTTCTGGTGGAAGCAGCAGGTCCACACCGGCGTGTGGGCCGCGTTCACCGACCGGTCGGCCGGCAACCTGGGCCTCCACGTGGGGGACGACGCCGTCGCCGTGCACCGGCGGCGTATCTCGCTGGAGGGCGCCCTGCCGGTACCGACCGGTTCGCTGCGGTTCATGAACCAGGTGCATTCGGCCGAGGCCGCCGTCGTGGCGGCCGACGTCCCGGGTTCGACGCAGCCGGCCGTGACGGCCGATGCCCTGGTGAGCCCCGACGGCGCGGTGCCGCTGGCCGTGATGGTCGCGGACTGCCTGCCGGTGGTGCTGGTGGGGACGCGGCCCGACGGCGAAGCCGCCACCGCGGTGGCACATGCCGGCCGCCGCGGCCTGCTGGACGGCGTGCTGGCCAACGCCGTCGCCGGGCTCCGGGACGCGGGAGCCGGCGGGCTGCAGGCATGGATCGGGCCGTCCATCTGCGGAGCCTGCTACGAGGTTCCCGAGCAGATGCAGGCCGACGCCATCGCCCGGATTCCCGAGCTGGCATCGAGGACCGCCTGGGACACCCCGGCACTCGATCTTGCCGCCGGGGCCACCGCGCTGCTGGCCGGACTCGGCGTGGAAGCGCACCGGGTGCATGGCTGCACCCGTGAGGAAAGCCGGTTGTACTCCTACCGGCGTGATCAACGCACCGGCCGGTTCGCCGGCCTGGTCTGGAAGGACGCATGAGCACCAACTCCCGGAAGGCCGAACTTGCGGCGAACCTGGAACGCGTCCGGGAGCGGATCACCCGGGCCGCCGCCGGGCGCCCGGCGGAACCGGAACTGATTGTGGTGACGAAGTTCTTCCCGGCCTCCGACGTAGCGCTGCTGCATGACCTGGGCGTGACCGACGTCGGGGAGAACCGCGATCAGGAAGCCGCCGCGAAGGCGGCAGAGCTTGCCGGCCGCGGGCTGCGTTGGCATTTCATCGGGCAACTGCAGACAAACAAGGCCAAATCGGTGGTCAAATACGCTGATCTGCTCCATTCCGTGGACCGGCCGCAACTGATCCAGGCGCTGGGCAAGGCCATGGCGGCCGAGCAGGAACGGCGGCAGGCTGCCGGCCTCGAGCCCCGTGCGGCTCTTGGCTGCCTGATCCAGGTGGACCTTGACGAGTCGGATTTGCCGAAAGCAGCCGGAACAGCGGCCCGCGGCGGTGCCCGGCCCGGGGAGATCCGGGCGCTGGCCGATACCCTCCAGGAAACGGAGGGGTTGTCTCCGGCCGGGCTGATGGCGGTCGCGCCGTTGGGTGCAGACCCGGCCCGGGCCTTCGGCCGGCTGGCGGAGCTCTCGCATCGGCTCCAGGAAGAGCATCCCGGGGCCGGCATGGTCTCGGCAGGGATGAGCCAGGATCTCGAACCGGCGGTCGCCGCGGGCGCGACACACCTCCGCGTCGGATCCGATGTCCTCGGACCGCGACCGGCCGTGCGGTAGCGTTTTGCCTAGGCAGGCTCTTTGCCGGCACCCCTGTTCATGACCGGGGGCCGCGCAAGGCAGACAGCAGCGCTGAAGACAGGATGGGAGCTACCATGGCAGGCACACTGCGCAAGACAATGATTTATCTTGGGCTCGCCGATGGTGACGAGCACTACGAACCCGAGCAGGCGGACACCGCCGCTCGAGATGAGGAGCAGCCCGTGGACCAGCCCCGACAGGAGCGCCGCCCGGAGCCTGCGGCGGCACCGGTGAAGCCGGCTGCTGAGGAATACCGGGCACCGGTGACGCCGATCAAGCGTGCACCGTCCGCCCGCGAGGACGCCACCGTGCTGCACCAAATCACCACCGTGCACCCGCGCTCCTATAACGACGCCAAGATTATTGGCGAGAGTTTCCGCGACGGCATCCCGGTGATCATGAACGTCACCGACATGGGCGAAGCGGAAGCCAAGCGCCTGGTCGACTTTTCAGCCGGCCTGGTCTTCGGCCTGCACGGTAGCATTGAACGGGTTACCAATAAGGTTTTCCTGCTCTCGCCGTCGAGCGTGGAAGTGCTGGGTGAGGACCGCAAGTCCAGCGACCAGCAGGCCAGTTTCTTTAACCAGAGCTAGCCTGCCGCACTTTCCGTAAGGCGTGCCGCCCGTCAAATCCTTCTAGCGCTAGGAATCGTGGAACCGGCGTGTCCATCATTTTCGTCCTGCTTTACCTGATCTTGATGTTGTTCCAGCTGGGCTTGATCGTGCGCATCGTTTTTGAAGTCGTGCAAGCCTTCGCCCGGCGCTGGAGGCCGCGCGGCATCGCCCTGGTCGCGGCTTCCGTTATTTACACCGTGACCGACCCGCCGCTGAAGGGTCTGCGCAGGATCGTTCCGCCGCTGCGGATCGGCGGATTCGCGCTTGACCTTGCCTTCCTGGTGCTGTTCCTTGCCGTGACGATCGCCATGGCGATTGTGGCGGGTTTGGCCTGACCGGGGGCGCGTTAGTGTTCGTCTCCGAAACGATATATTCTGATTCAGATATAGCTGGCGGATGTCCTTGCACGGGGAATATTCGCTACCGTTGTCATGAATCCAGCACGTTACATTCATGACCCACACGAACCAGTATGAGGTGACCAGATGGCTTTGACGCCAGAAGACGTTGTCAACAAGAGGTTCCAGCCGACTAAGTTCCGCGAAGGCTATGACCAGGATGAGGTCGACGACTTTCTCGATGAGATCGTCGTTGAACTCCGCCGGCTGAACCAGGAGAACGACGAACTTCGCAAGAAGCTGGCTGAAGCCACGTCGGGCCAGGCTCCGGAGGCCTCCGTGCCGGCTCCGGTTTCGGCCGCCCCGAAGACCGAACAGGTCCGCGAGCAGGTCAAGGAAGAACCGAAGGTCGAGCCCAAGCCGAAGGAAGAGCCGAAGCCGGCACCCGCCGCAGCCGTGGCTCCCGAGGCCGACCGCTCCGCTACCGCCGAGTCCGCGGCAGGCGTGCTGGCCATGGCCCAGAAGCTCCACGACGAGTACGTCACCGCCGGCGTGGAGCAGCGGGACAAGATCATCGCCGAGGCACAGCTGGAAGCCAGCAGCCTGGTCAATGACGCCGAAGAAAAGAGCCGCAAGACCCTGGGCAACCTCGAGCAGCAGAAGGCCGTGCTGGAGCGCAAGCTCGAGCAGCTGCGTGGATTCGAGCGCGACTACCGCGCCCGGCTGAAGGCCTACATCGAAGGCCAGCTGCGCGATCTGGAAGCCCGCGGCTCCTTCGCTGCCCCCGAAGTCAAGGACAGCGCCGACGCGTAAGCGCGGAAGGTAACTGACGGCCCCTGTTCCACAGGGTTCCCCATGGCCGGCGCCGGGATCATCCTGCCGCCGGCCATTGCCTTTGTACACCGCACCGGTGCCCCGGACGGCACTGAAGACGAGAGAGACATGCCAGAAACTCCATCGGCAGCTGATCAATCCAACGACGATGCGGCGGCCGGACAACGCAAGGGCAGAGGCCGGTTTATCCTGCTGCTGGCAGGCTGCGCGGCCTTTGCCTATGCCTTTGACCAACTGACTAAGTGGTGGGTCGTGTCCACCATGACCGAGGGGCAGATCACCCCGGTGCTGCCGCCGCTGCTGCACTGGCATTTCATCCGCAACTCGGGGGCCGCCTTCTCCATCGGCCAGGACTACACCTGGGTGTTTACCATCGTGATGTCGGCCGTCGCCATTGCAATCCTGGTCTACGCCCGCAAGGTCCGTTCCCTGTGGTGGTCCGTGGCGCTCGGCTTCCTGCTGGGCGGCGCGCTGGGCAACCTGACCGACCGGCTGTTCCGCGAACCCGCTTTCGGCGTCGGGCACGTGGTGGATTTCATCGCCTTCCCTAACTTTGCGATCTTCAACATCGCCGACTCCGCCGTCGTCGGCGCGGTCATCCTTTGGTGCGTGCTGACTTTCATGGGCATTGGCATGGACGGCACCCGGCAGAGCGCCAAGGCAGGGGACCGCACCTCGAAGGGGGACGGCAAGCCGCTCGATGGGGGCAAGCCGGCAGGGGAGAGCGGTGACTGAAGACGTCAGGGTCGTCGAGCTGGACGGCAGGACGGCCGGTGAACGGGCAGACACCGTTGTCGCCTCGCTGCTGGGAGTATCCCGCTCGGCCGCCGCGGCCCTTTTCGGCGGCAAATGCGTCGAACTGGATGGCCGGGCCATCGCCAAATCGGCAAAGCTTCCGGACCGGGGAAGCCTGCGCATTGCCGTACCGGAGCAGCGGGATCCGCTCGCCGTCGTGGTGGAAGAGGTTGAGGATTTGAAGATTCTCGGAGACGAGGACGATTTCGTCGTCATCGACAAACCGGTGGGCGTGGCAGCGCATCCGTCGCCCGGTTGGGTTGGACCCACCGTAGTGGGGGCCCTGGCCGCGCGCGGCTACCGGATTTCGACGTCGGGTGCCGCCGAGCGTGCCGGGATCGTCCACCGCCTGGATGTGGGAACCTCCGGGGTGATGGTGGTGGCCAAGACCGAGCACGGCTACACCTTGCTGAAGCGGGCGTTCAAGGACCGCACGGTGGAGAAGGTCTACCACGCACTCGTGCAGGGGCTGCCGGATCCGCTGGAGGGCACGATCGATGCGCCGATCGGCCGGCACCCTGGCTACGACTGGCGGTTCGCCGTGGTGGAAGACGGCCGCCATTCGCTGACCCACTATGAGGTCATCGAGGCGTTCGGCAAGGCCTCCTTGGTCGAAGTGCACCTGGAGACCGGCCGGACCCACCAGATCCGCGTGCACTTCTCGGCGCTCCGGCATCCCTGCGCCGGCGACCTGACCTACGGTGCCGACCCTAAACTTGCCGCGGCGCTGGGCCTGACCCGGCAGTGGCTGCATGCCAAAAAGCTTGGGTTCCACCACCCCGGCAACGGGGAGTGGGTTGAATACGAAAGCGAGTACCCGCAGGACCTGGCTTACGCGCTGCTGGCCCTGGCCGAACACCGCGTGTAGCCCGGACTGGCTGGCTCCGACACCTAGAATGAAACGGTGGCAGCAGTGACTTCTTCCAAGACCGGCAACGATTCCTTCGTCCATCTTCACAACCACACCGAGTACTCGATGCTCGACGGTGCCGCGCGGCTGACCGACTTGTTCAGCCACACGGAGGAACTGGGCATGAACGCGGTGGCGACGACGGACCATGGGTTCGTCTTCGGTGCCTTCGATTTCTGGAACAAGGCCCGCAACGCCGGGGTCAAACCCATTGTCGGCGTCGAAGCGTACCTGACTCCCGGCACCGCCAGGGCGGACAAGACGCGCGTGCGCTGGGGCGACGGCGGACGCAACGACGTCTCCGGCGCCGGCGCCTACACGCACATGACCATGTGGGCCGAGACCACCGAAGGCATGCACAACCTCTTCCGTGCCTCGTCGCTGGCCTCGCTGGAAGGCTATCTGTACAAGCCCCGGATGGACCGCGATCTGCTGCAGACCTATGGCAAGGGCCTGATTGCCACCACCGGCTGTCCGTCCGGCGAAGTCCAGACCAAGCTGCGGCTGGGCCTCTACAACGAGGCCAAGCAGGCCGCCTCCGATTTCCGGGACATCTTCGGCAAGGAGAATTTCTTCTGCGAGCTGATGGACCACGGACTGGACATCGAGCGCAACGTGCAGGCCGACCTGCGGAAGCTGGCGCGCGAACTCGGGCTCCCGTTCGTGGCCACCAACGACCTGCACTACACGCACGCCGAGGATGCCAAGTCGCATGCGGCGCTGCTGTGCGTGCAGTCCGGTTCTTCGCTGGCCGACCCGAAGCGGTTCAAGTTCGATGCGGACGAGTTCTATCTGAAGTCCCCGGCGGAGATGCGGGCAATTTTCCGCGATGTTCCCGAAGCGTGCGACAACACCCTGTTGATCGCCGAGCGCTGCAACGTGGAGTTCAACACCAAGGCCTCCTACATGCCGCGGTTCCCGGTGCCGGAGGGTGAGAACGAGGAATCCTGGTTCGTCAAGGAAGTCGAGAAGGGACTGCAGTACCGGTTCCCGGGCGGGATTCCCGACGATGTGCGCAAGCAGGCCGAATATGAGATCGGCATCATCCTGCAAATGGGCTTCCCCGGCTACTTCCTGGTGGTGGCCGACTTCATCAACTGGTCCAAGGACCACGGCATCCGCGTTGGCCCGGGCCGCGGTTCCGGTGCCGGCTCGATGGTGGCCTACGCGATGCGCATCACCGACCTGAACCCGCTCAAGCACGGCCTGATCTTCGAGCGCTTCCTGAACCCGGACCGCGTCTCGATGCCTGACTTCGACGTGGACTTCGATGACCGGCGCCGCCCGGAGGTGATCAAGTACGTCACCGAGAAGTACGGTGACGACCGTGTGGCGATGATCGTCACCTACGGCACGATCAAGGCCAAGCAGGCGTTGAAGGACTCATCCCGCGTGATGGGCTATCCGTTCTCCACCGGCGAGCGGCTGACCAAGGCCATGCCGCCGGACGTCATGGGCAAGGGTCTGACCCTGAAGGAAGTGCACGATCCCAGCGCCAAGCGCTACGGCGAGGCCGAGGAGATGCGCGAACTGCTCAAGTCCGACGCGGATTCCGCCAAGGTCTTCGAAACCGCGCTGGGTCTGGAAGGGCTGAAGCGCCAGTGGGGTGTGCACGCGGCCGGCGTGATCATGTCCTCGGATCCGCTGATCGACATCATCCCGATCATGCGCCGGGAGCAGGACGGCCAGGTCATTACGCAGTTCGACTATCCCACCTGTGAAGGCCTCGGCCTGATCAAGATGGACTTCCTCGGCCTGAGGAACCTGACGATCATCACGGACGCCATCGAGAACATCAAGATGAACCAGGACGTGGACCTGGATCTCGAAAAGCTGGACCTTGACGACCGCGCGTCCTACGAACTGCTCGCCCGCGGCGACACCCTGGGCGTCTTCCAGCTCGACGGCGGCCCGATGCGGTCGCTGCTGAAGATGATGCGGCCGGACAACTTCGAAGACATCTCCGCCGTGATCGCCTTGTACCGGCCGGGTCCGATGGGCGCCAACTCGCACACCAACTATGCCCTGCGCAAGACCGGTCTCCAGGAGATCACCCCGATCCACGCGGAGTTGGAAGAACCGCTGCGGGACATTCTGGACACCACCTACGGCCTGATCGTGTACCAGGAGCAGGTGATGGCGATTGCCCAGAAGGTGGCCGGCTTCTCGCTGGGCCAAGCGGACATCCTGCGCCGCGCGATGGGCAAGAAGAAGAAGTCCGAGCTGGACAAGCAGTACGCCGGCTTCCACCAGGGCATGGTGGACCGCGGCTACTCCGAGGCAGCCATCAAGGCACTGTGGGACATCCTGCTGCCATTCTCCGACTACGCGTTCAATAAGGCGCACTCGGCCGCCTACGGCCTGGTCTCCTATTGGACGGCCTACCTGAAGGCGCATTATCCGGCCGAGTACATGGCCGCGCTGCTCACCTCGGTGGGGGACGACAAGGACAAACTGGCGCTGTACCTGAACGAATGCCGCCACATGGGCATCACCGTGCTGCCGCCGGATGTGAACGAATCTGCGCTGAACTTCACCCCGGTGGGCAAGGACATCCGCTTCGGCATGGGCGCCATCCGCAACGTCGGCGCCAACGTGGTGCACGCCATGGTGGGCTCCCGCGACGAGAAGGGCAACTTCGCCAGCTTCAGCGACTTCCTGCAGAAGGTGCCGGCCGTGGTCTGCAACAAGCGCACCATCGAGTCGCTGATCAAGGCCGGCGCGTTTGACTCGCTGGGCCATCCGCGACGCGCGCTGGCGATGATCCACGAAGAAGCGGTGGACTCGGTCATCGTGCTCAAGCGCAACGAGGCCGCCAACCAGTTCGATCTGTTCAGCGCGTTCGACGACGGCGGCGAAACCGCCGGGGGACTCGCGGTTGATGTGCCGGACCTGCCCGAGTGGGACAAGAAGGACAAGCTCGCATTCGAGCGCGACATGCTGGGCCTGTATGTCTCCGACCACCCGCTGCAGGGACTGGACGGGATCCTGAGCCAGCACGCGGACATGTCGATCACCTCGCTGATCGGCGAGGACGGCCCGCCGGACGGACAGATCATCACCATCGCGGGCATGATCACGTCGCTGCAGCGCCGCATCGCCAAGAACAGCGGCAACGCCTACGCCCGGGCCGAAGTCGAGGACCTCGGCGGCTCCATGGAGGTGATGTTCTTCGGCCAGGCCTATGCGCCGATCGCGACCGTGCTGGCGGAAGACCTGATCGTGGTGGTCCGGGGCCGGCTGCAGCGCCGCGACGACGGCGCAGTCACCCTGAACGCACAGGAACTGACCGTGCCCGACCTCAGCGACGGGCACTCCGGTCCGGTGGTGATTTCGATGGCGAGCTTCAAGGCAACCGAGTCGGTGGTCACCGCACTGGGGGACGTGCTGCGCACGCATCCTGGCACCACCGAGGTGCAAGTGCGGCTGAACAGCTCCCGCAAGGTCGAGGTGATGAAGCTGGGGGTGGACCTGCGGGTCAATCCGAACCCCTCGCTGTTCGGCGACCTCAAGGTGCTGCTGGGGCCGGCCTGCCTCGACGCCTGACCATCCGGGGGCGAGGGGTCAGTAGAATGGGTGGGTGACTTCTGCAGCCAACACCTTTAGCGATTTCCCCACACTGGACCTGCGCGGCCGCAGCCCCGGCACCGCCGAGCTGAAAGCCGCCATGCCACGCGCGGAAACCACGTTCGACGCCGCCACCGGCGCCGTCGAGGAGATCATCGGCAAGGTGCGCGCGGACGGGTTCGCCGCCTTGGCCGAGCTCGCACGCAGGTTCGACGGCGTGGAGCAGCTTCACCCGCGCGTGCCGGTCGCGGCGCTCGATGAAGCCTTGGACCAGCTGGACCCGCAGGTCCGGGCCGCGCTTGAGGAGTCCATCGTGCGTGCCCGGCGGTTCGCTGAGGCGCAGAAGCCGGGGGACACCGACGTCGACATCAGCGACGGGGCGGTGGTGACGCACAAGTGGATCCCGGTCAACCGCGTGGGGCTGTATGTTCCCGGCGGGCTGGCCGTATATCCATCCTCCGTGGTCATGAACGTGGTGCCGGCACAGGCGGCGGGCGTGGCTTCCATCGCGCTGGCCTCGCCGCCGCAAAAGGACTTCGGTTCGCTGCCGCACCCCACCATCCTGGCCGCCGCAAAGCTGCTGGGCATCGATGAGGTCTACGCCATCGGCGGCGCACAGGCGGTTGCCGCATTCGCCTATGGTGTGCCCGCCAACGGCCACGGCCCGGCACTGGAGCCCGTGGACGTGGTCACCGGACCCGGCAACGTTTTCGTGGCCACGGCCAAGCGGCTGGTCAAGAGCGTGGTGGGCATCGACGCGGAAGCGGGCACCACCGAGATCGCCATCCTGGCCGACGAGACCGCCAATCCGGCCTTCGTGGCCGCCGACCTGATCAGCCAGGCCGAGCACGACCCGCACGCGGCCTCCGTCCTGGTCACCGCGTCGGAAGAACTGGCGCAGGCCGTGCGTGCGGAGCTCGGCCGGCAGATCGCCGGGACCAAGCACTCCGAGCGTGTTCGCCAGGCGCTGTCCGGACCGCAGTCGGGCACCATCCTGGTGGACGGGCTGGAACAGGGCATCGCCGTCTGCGACGCCTACGCCGCCGAGCACCTGGAAATCCAGACCGCCGACGCAGCCGCGGTAGCCGCCCGGATCCGCAACGCCGGGGCGATCTTCGTGGGCGACTACAGCCCGGTGAGCCTGGGCGACTACTGCGCCGGCTCCAACCATGTGCTGCCCACCAGCGGCACCGCCACGTTCGCCAGCGGCCTCAATGTGACCACCTTCCTGCGTGCGGTCCAGGTGATCAATTATGGCAGCGGAGCGCTGCGGGAGGTCAGCGGACACATCGGCGCGCTGTCCCGGGCCGAAGACCTCCCGGCGCACGGCGACGCCGTCGCCATCCGGTTCGCCTGAACGGCCAAACCCCAACATGTAGTAATCACAGTCTTGTAATTCACCTAGATATAGTTCTAGGATGAATTTGTTGTTGTTCCCGATGGAAGGAGTGTTGCGTGTATTGTCCGTTCTGCCGCAACTCCGATTCCCGGGTGGTGGACAGCCGGCTGACCGATGACGGCTCGGCGATCCGCCGGCGCCGGCAGTGTCCGGCCTGCGGGCGTCGGTTCACGACGGTGGAGACCACCAGCCTCAGCGTGATCAAGCGCTCGGGCGTCAGCGAGCCGTTCAGCCGCACCAAAGTGGTCAACGGCGTGCGCAAGGCCTGCCAAGGCCGGCCGGTGACGGAAGACGACCTGGCCATGCTGGCGCAGGAAGTCGAAGAATCGGTCCGGGCCAGCGGCGCGGCGGAAATCGACGCCCACGAAGTGGGGCTGGCGATCCTCGGCCCGCTGAAGAAACTGGACCTGATAGCCTTCCTGCGCTTCGCCAGCGTGTACCAGGGCTACGAGTCGCTGGAGGATTTCGAGTCCGCCATCGACCAGCTGCGCCGCGATGCGCAGCAAAACGGCCAGCAGGGGCCGGAAGGCCGGCAACGGCCGCTGACCGCGCAATAGCGCACTTAGACTCCGGTGGCGGCTGCGGAGGGGAAGCCGAGGCCGCCACCGGCACCAACTGTTTTACTTGGCGAAACCGAAGTGGATGGCCGACTGCAGCGCTGCCCCGACGATGCCGGCGTTGTTGCGCAGCTGGGCCGGGATGATCGGCGTGGCCAGCTGAAGCAGGGGCAGGAAGTCCTCGCTCCGTTTCGAAATACCGCCGCCGATGACGAACAGCTCCGGCGAGAACAAGAACTCCACGTGCGAAAAGTAGCGTTGCAGGCGCTCCGCGTACGCCTCCCAGTCCAGACCTTCGCGTTCGCGGGCCGCGGCGGAGGCCTTCGACTCGGCGTCGTGCCCGTCCAGCTCCAGATGCCCCAATTCGGCGTTGGGCACCAGCTTGCCGTCGAAGATGAACGCGGACCCGATTCCGGTGCCCAAGGTGATGACCAGGAGGGTGCCCTTCACGCCGGACCCGGCACCATAGCGGGCCTCGGCCAGCCCGGCCGCGTCCGCGTCGTTGATGACCTGAACGGGACGGGACATCTTGTAGGTGAGCAGCAAGTCAACGTCGGTGCCGATCCAGCTGGGGTCAACGTTGGCGGCCGACCGAGCGACGCCGTGGCGGATGATGGCCGGGAACGTGACGCCCACCGGGCGGTCCGGCCCCGGACCCTCCGGGCGCGCACCGAGTTCAGTGACGATGCGGGCGACGACGTCGGCCACCGCCGCCGGAGTGGACGGATGGGGGGTGTCGTATCGGATGCGGTCGCCGACCAGGTTTCCCTTTTTGAGGTCGACGATGCCGCCCTTGATGCCGGTTCCGCCGATATCGATGCCGATCGCCGAGCGTGCTGCCAGTTTGGCTGCCTTGCCGTCCTTACCGTCCTGGGTCGCCATGCCACCTCCGTGTGCGCTTGTATCCGGCGTGCGGCGCCGGACTATCGGTAGCCTACCCGCTGCGCCGGACGTGTCGGACTAGGGCAGGGTCAGGATTTCCGCGCCGGAGTCGGTGACCAGCAGGGTGTGCTCGAACTGGGCGGTCCGTTTGCGGTCTTTGGTGACAACCGTCCAGTTGTCGTCCCACATCTCCCACTCGATGGTGCCCAAGGTCAGCATCGGCTCGATGGTGAAGACCATGCCCGGCTCGATCAGCCGGCTGTAGGCGGGTGCGGCGTCGTAATGCGGGATGATCAGTCCGGTGTGGAACGCTTCGCCGACACCGTGGCCGGTGAAGTCGCGGACCACGCCGTAGCCGAAACGCTTGGCGAAGGACTCGATGGTCCGGCCGATGACGTTGATTTCGCGGCCCGGCGCAACCGCCTTGATGCCGCGGCGCAGTGACTCCTGCGTGCGCTCGACCAGCAGGCGCGACTCCTCATCGACATCGCCGACCAGGAAGGTGTGGTTGGTGTCCCCGTGGACGCCGTCCAGATAGGCGGTGATGTCGATGTTGATGATGTCGCCGTCCTGCACCACGGTGGAATCCGGGATCCCGTGGCAAATCACTTCATTGATCGAGGAGCAGATCGACTTCGGGAAACCGCGGTAGCCCAGGCAGGACGGATACGCGTGATGGTCCAGCAAGAACTCATGTCCGATCCGGTCCAATTGGTCGGTGCTGACGCCCGGTTCAATGTGCTTGCCGACCTCCACGATGGCCTGTGCAGCAATGCGGCCGGCGGTGCGGATTTTCTCGATGGTCTCCGGTGTCTTGACCTCGGAGCCGGTGAATTTGGCCGGCGCCGGTTTCCACGCGTACTCGGGCCGTTCGATCGAGGAGGGGACCGGCAAAGTGGGGCTGACGGTGCCTTGAACGAGGGTTCCGACGGGTGCTGTTGCTGCGTTGTGGGGCATAGTATCGATCATATAGGTGCTGTAGCGGTGCCCGGGCGGTCAGACGCCGGCAGACGGCTACCCTGCAACGGCGCCGTCAACTTAAGGAGGCCGGCATGGCGGATTTCTGGTACAACGTCGTCACCCACCAGGTGGAAGTGGGCGCCCAGTCCGACTGGACCCAACTGATCGGCCCTTACGCGACCCGCGAAGAAGCCGAGCACGCATTGGAAAAGGTGCAGCAGCGCAACGAGGCGTGGGACGCCGAGGACGACGACTGACCACACCGGACGTTTCTGCGGCGGGGTAACCCGTGCCCGGACTGAGTACCGCAGGTCTAAAAGGAGTGCTCCGGGCCGGGGAACGCGCCGTCCTGGACGTCCGCGCGGAAGGCGGCAGCGGCGTCGGAAATAATGCTGCGCACGTCCGCATACTGCTTGACGAACCTGGCCATCTTGCCGCCGCGCAGACCGACCATGTCCTGCCAGACAAGAACCTGCCCGGTGGTTGACGGACCGGCGCCGATCCCGATCGTGGGAACGTGCAGGGCTTGGTCCACCTTGGCTGCCGCCTCGGCCGGGACCATCTCCATCAGCACCGCAAACGCCCCGGCCGCTTCCAGCGCCAGCGCGTCGTCAATCAGCCGCCCGGCGTCGTCGCCGCGGCCCTGCACCCGGTAGCCGCCCAGCGCATGCTCGCTCTGCGGAGTGAAGCCGATATGAGCCATCACCGGCACGCCGGCCTGCACCAGGGCCCGGACGGTGTCCGCGTAGTACGCGCCGCCCTCCATCTTCACCGCGTGCACGCCCGTTTCCTTCAGGAAGCGCACGCCGGTCTCCACCGCCTGCGCCGGCGAGACCTCATAGCTGCCGAAGGGCAGGTCGGCAACGACGAAGGCACTGCGGGCCGTACGGGCGACCGCCCGGCAGAGCGGCAGCAGTTCGTCCACCGTGATCGGCAGCGACGTCTCGTTGCCCAGCACGTTGTTGGACGCCGAGTCGCCGATCAACAGCACCTCTATACCGGCCGCATCGAAAATCTCCGCGGTGTACTGGTCGTAGGCCGTCAGCATCGCGAAGCGGCGGCCCTCGTCCTTGGCCTGTTGCAGGTGGTGGATGCGGGTGCGGCGGGCCGGGCGCGACGCCGAAGACGCCGCCGGCGTGCCGTAGGGAGCCGGCTGCTCTGCGCCGGAAGGCTGTGAAGTGGGCATGTGACAGAGCCTAATCCTCAGACGACCGCTGCTCCACTTGTGCGCGGCCGCGTTACAGGGGCGGATACTTCGGCGGTGCTGCCAGTAGGCTAAGGGGAAGTACAAGGCAGGCTCTGGCAAGCGGCTTCAGATGCCGGGCGCGGACACAGTGAAAGGCAGCCCATGGACCGTCAGCAGGAATTCGTCCTCCGTACCATCGAAGAGCGCGACGTGCGGTTTGTCCGGCTCTGGTTCACGGACATCGTCGGGTCGCTGAAGTCCGTGGCGCTGGCTCCTGCTGAGGTGGAAGGCGCCTTCGAAGAAGGGCTCGGCTTCGACGGATCCTCGATCGAGGGCCTGGCCCGGGTCTTCGAGTCGGACATGCTGGTTCAGCCGGATCCCACCACCTTCCAGATTTTGCCTTGGCGGGGTGAAGCGGAGCAGACCTCGCGGATGTTCTGCGATGTGCTCACGCCTGACGGCGAGCCCTCCAGCGCGGATCCGCGCAACGTGCTGAAGCGGACGCTGAGCAAGGCGGCGGAGATGGGCTTCACCTGCTACACCCATCCGGAAATCGAGTTCTATCTGCTCAAGTCCGACGAGTTGGGCCCCGACGGAATTCCGGTGCCCGTGGACCGGGCGGGCTACTTCGACCATGTGCCCGGCGGCGTGGCACAGGACTTCCGCCGCACCGCCGTGACCATGCTGGAAAACGTCGGCATCTCGGTGGAGTTCAGCCATCATGAGGACGGTCCCGGGCAGAACGAAATCGATCTCCGCTACGCCGACGCCCTGCAGACCGCGGACAACATCATGACCTTCCGCACAGTGGTCAAGGAGGTGGCGCTGATGGAGGGCATCTATGCGACCTTCATGCCGAAGCCTTTCTCCGATCACCCCGGCTCCGGCATGCACACCCACTTTTCATTGTTTGAGGGCGACTCGAACGCGTTCTTCGAAGCCGGCGCCGAATTCCAGCTGTCCAAGACGGCCCGCCAGTTCATGGCCGGGATCCTGCACCACGCCCCGGAGTTCACCGCCGTCACCAACCAGTTCGTCAATTCGTACAAGCGGCTGTGGGGCGGGGGAGAGGCCCCCAGCTACATTTCCTGGGGCCACAACAACCGGTCCGCCCTGCTGCGGGTTCCGCTGTACAAGCCGAACAAGGGCCAGTCCGCCCGCGTCGAATACCGCGGCATTGACTCGGCCGCCAACCCGTACCTGTCCTACGCGGTGCTGCTCGGGGCAGGCCTGAAGGGGATCGAGGAAGGCTACGAGCTGCCGCCGGCGGCCGAGGACGACGTCTGGAGCCTGAGCACCGCCGAGCGGCGGGCCCTGGGCCTTGATCCGCTGCCGTCCAGCCTGCACGACGCCATCCGGGTGATGGAAGAGTCGGAGCTGGTCGCCGGCATCCTGGGCGAGCAGGTGTACGAGATCTTCCTGCGGAACAAGCGGGCCGAGTGGCACGACTACCGGCTGCAGGTCACCCCGCACGAGCTGAAGCGCAACATCGGAATCCTCTAGGACGAAAGAAAGTGCTCACCACCCGGCGTTTGATCGCCCGAGGTTTTCACGACCTGGAGCGCAGTACCCGTTTCCTGCAGGCCAAGGAACTGTCCGGCATCAGCGAGGAGCGGTTGGACGCAGGGTTCGCCGTCAGCGCGGACCCGGACCAGGCGCTGGTCTCCCTGGTCCGGCTGCTGGGGAGGAACCCTTCTCTGGTTGACGTCATCAACACGGGTGGAGACGGCAGCGAGGCCCTGTTCCGGCTGCTCGGGGCCTCGGATGCACTGGGCGAATTCCTGCTCCGCCGGCCGGAGCACCTGGACGTCCTGGACACGGATATCGGCCCGGAACCGGGCAGCGTGCCGGCGTCCAGGCTGCGCAGTTCAATGCTGCAGGCCGTCAGGGCGGATCCGCTGTCCGAACAACCGGTCGCCTCCCTCGCCGGCAAGGATGCCTACATCGAGCTGCGGAGCATGTACCGCCGGCATCTGGCGGAACTCGCCATCCGCGATCTCTGCGCAGCCTCACCGGTCGATTTCATGCCGGCGGTCGGCCGGGAGCTGGCCGACCTGGCCGCGGCAGCGCTGGAGGCCGGGCTGGCGGTGGCCCGGGCCGAGGTGGCGGAACGCTACGCCGCCGACGACGTTGCGGCGGTGAAACTGGCCATCATCGGCATGGGCAAGTGCGGCGCCGGCGAGCTGAATTATATTTCCGACGTCGATGTGGTGTACGTCGTCGAGGCCGAGGGAATCGACGACGGCGATGCCGCCGCCATTGGCGCGGCCCTGGCCACCGGAACCGCCCGCGCGATTTCGTCCCCCGGGCCGGAGCCCGGGCTCTGGGAAGTGGACGCCAATCTGCGGCCGGAGGGCAAAGACGGGCCGCTGGTGCGGACCCTGGATTCGCATCTGACGTACTACCGGCGCTGGGCCCAGAGCTGGGAGTTCCAGGCGTTGTTGAAGGCCCGGGCGGTGGCCGGAGACGCCGGGCTGGGCCGCCGGTATGAGGAAGCGGTCGCACCGCTGGTGTGGTCCTCGTCGGAGCGCGAAGGATTTGTCGAGTCGGTGCAATCCATGCGCCGCCGGGTCACGGAGAACATCCCGGCCCATGAGCGCGGCCGGCAGATCAAGCTGGGGCGCGGCGGACTCCGCGACGTCGAGTTCACGGTCCAGCTGCTCCAGCTGGTCCACGCCCGCGTTGACGAATCCATCCGCCAGCGTGACACCACCTCCGCCATCGGGGCCTTGAGCGTGGCCGGCTACATCTCCCGGGCGGACGCCCGTGAATTTGATGAGGCATACCGGTTCCTCCGTGTCCTGGAGCACCGGATCCAACTCGTGCATCTGCGCCGGACCCATCTGATGCCCGCCGCGGAGCAGGCCCAGCGAGTGCTGGCCAAGGCCGCGCAGGGCGCGCTGCTGGAACGGCGCCCGGCACCGACAGAGCTGCTGGAGAAGTGGCAGCAGACCAAGCGCCGGGTGCGGGCGCTGCATGAGCAAATCTTCTACCGGCCGCTGCTGGCCGCCGCGTCCAACCTAAGCCTGGACGAGGTGCGGCTGAGCCCCGAGGCGGCCCAGGGACGGCTGGCCGCCCTGGGCTACCATGATCCGGGCGGCGCCATGCGCCATATCGAGGCGCTGACCGCCGGGGTTCGCCGGAAGGCAGCGCTGCAGCGCCAGCTGCTCCCGGTGCTGCTGGAATGGATCGCTTCCGGGGTGGACCCCGATGCCGGCCTGCTGGGCTTCCGGCGGTTGAGTGAACGGCTGGGGGACTCTCACTGGTACCTGGGCATGCTGCGCGACTCGAGCTCCGCCGCCGAACGGCTGTGCCATGTGCTCTCCAGCAGCCGCTTCATTACGGACCTGCTGGAGGTGTCACCGGAATCGACGGCGTGGCTGGGCACGGACAAGGACCTGGTGCCCCTGGGCTTCGACGCCCAGTGGCAGGAGATCCAGTCCAAGATGTCCCGCCACCCGGTGCCGGAAGAGGCGATCCGGCTGATCCGGCTGATCCGCCGCCGGGAAACGCTGCGCATCGCGCTCGCCGACTCATCCGGGCTGCTGGAGCAGAGCCAAGTCGGCGCGGCCTTGGCCGATGCCGACCGTGCCGCGGTGCTCGGCGGACTGCACGTGGCGGAAACTTCCGTGCTGGCGTCCGAGGAGCGGTTGACGGCGCTGCTTGTGGTTGCCATGGGTCGCCAGGGCGGACGCGAAATCAGCTATGGCTCGGATGCCGACGTGATGTACGTGCACCGGCCGTTGCCGGGCGCAGACCCCGGTCAGGCCCAGCAGCAGGCGGAGCGCATCGTGGCCCGGATTTCTTCGTTGCTGAAGCAGCCTTGTACTCCGCCGGTACTGGCCGAACGGGTGCTGGAGGTGGATGCGGCCCTGCGCCCTGAAGGCAAGAACGGGCCGTTGGTGCGGTCGCTGGATTCGTACCGCGAGTATTACCAGCGCTGGTCGCTAATCTGGGAGGCACAAGCCTTGCTGCGCGCCCGCCCGATGGCCGGAGACGACTCCCTCGCTGAAGACTTCATCGCATTGGTAAATCCGATCCGCTACCCGGCGGACCTGGCCGGCGACCAAGTCCGCGAGATCCGCCGGATCAAGGCGCGGGTGGAGTCCGAGCGGCTGCCGCGCGGCGCCGATCCGGCCCGGCATCTGAAGCTGGGCCGCGGCGGGCTCAGCGACGTGGAATGGCTGGTCCAGCTGCTGCAGCTGCAACACGCCCACGAGCGTCCGGAGCTGCGTACCACCAACACCCTGGAGGCGCTCTCCGCGATCGCTGCCGCCGGGCTGCTGCCCGAAGACGACGCCGCCACGCTCGGCCGCAGTTGGAGCTTGGCCACCCGGATACGTTCGGCCAATGTCATCTGGGCCGGCAAGAATTCCGACCAGCTGCCCGCCTCGCGGCGGGACCTGGAAGCGGTGGCACGCTGGTGCGGATACGAGCCGGGGAATGCGGCGGCCATCGAGGAAGACTATCTGCGCTTGACCCGCCGCGCCCGGGCCATCTTTGAGCGCTACTTCTACGGTTACGGCACCTGATCGCCCCAGCCAAGGCGCTCCGAGCGGCCGACGGCGGGGACCGTCCCACCGCGGGAGGCATCGCCGTCGGGCCCTTCCGTGCGCTTCGATGGCTGCCGGCAGGGGACCGGGTTAGGCTGATGCCGGAAGCCAAGCGAAGGAGACTCCCAGATGACCGACATCGATGCGGTTGGACGCGAACACCTGGCGGTGGCGGTCGGATCGCCGCACGGACGCAGCGCCGTCTTGGTGGCGCAGGACGGCCCGTTGCGCCAGACCGTGCTCGCCCTGAAAGCCGGGGCCGAACTGGGGGAGCACAATGCTCCTCTCGCCGGCACCCTGCTGGTCCTTGAAGGATCGGTGACCGTTGTCTCCGCGTCCGGACGCATGGCGGTCAATCAGAACCAGCTGGCCGTGATCCCGCAGGAGCGGCACTCGGTGAAAGCCTCCGAGGACTCGGTGTTCCTGCTGACGGCCGTCACCGAAACGCGCCTCTAGGCCCTTCGCACGTGTCGGCCGCCCGCGACTTGAGGGCCCGGGCGTGACAAAATGTTGCGTATGGGTGGCAACGGAGGATCCACACTCAGCGGCCGTACCCCGCGACCGGTGAAGAGCGCGCTGATCATAGCGCTCACCCTGTTCCTGGTGCTTCTGGTGATACTGCGCATCGGCGTCGCTTATTCGTTGGTGCTCACGCTCACCGCGCTGATGTTCGTCGGTGTGGTGGCAATATTCCGCAAGGCCTTGGGCCGCTAGCGGGTCGACGCACGAAAGCGGCCCACTATCTGCCGGGGCAATAGCGGGCCGCTTCAAGGAACTCATGATCGTGCGGACGCCGGAGCGGCCGCGCCTCTAGCGCGTGCTTGAGCTAGCAACCGTAATAGAGCTCGAACTCTGTCGGGGCTGCTGGCAGTAGTTGAGAACCTCGCTCCAGTAGCGTGCTGAAACCGGTGCGGTGCCGCTCAGGGGCACCGTGCCGGGCCATGGAAGAAGGTGGCCACCACAGATGGGGGAAAATGTGGTGGCCACCCGAGACCCTGTTGTTCATTGCCGGACGCACCGACCGGCAACAGGATGCTAAGTAGTCTTACATATGGATGGGGGTTAATCGAATCGGCCACGGGAGACGCAGCTAGACGAAGACCCCTGAGCCAGTTCAGGGCCTGTGACCAAAACCGCTTGATTTTAACGCGTAATAGGGCAAGCCCCTCCCGTGTCACGGCACGAGGTTGACCAGGTTGCCGCACCGCTGGCAGACGGCGGACTGGTTAATATCGTTTATCTTGCTGCCGGAAGCCATCTTGGTACCAGGAATGTATTCGACCGAGTGCATCGTACGCGTACGGCATTTAGGGCAAGAATACATCTCATTTTAGTAGCCACGACAGATTAGCCAACCGCCTGTGAATCGTCTGCATCCAGCGATAGGAAGACCCCCAACCGCCGCGCAGGCTAGATGGGGGTCTTGCGACTGTTTGCCTCCGTCAATCAGACAAATCGCCCTTCCGGGGTTGCGCTTCGGCTACAGCAGCGAACGCCCGTGCAATGCTTTCCACCGCTTGTACTCCGCGGTCGTTGGCGCCGGGGGCAGCCTCAATAATGGCCTCTAGCACTGCGGCCTTGGCCTGCCGCTGCAATTCCTTAATTGTCTTCACTTCTTCTGCCATGGCCGGCAACCTTCCTGTTGGTGTGATGATGCTTGCAAGCCGCACCCTATACGTTTCATCTGACAGGGCACAGCAAAGCCGATTTGGAAAAAACTTTGGGGAGAGATCATGCCTACGCCCGGGGGCGTAGCTCGCGGTGGAGCTGCAACGGTGCCTGCGGCACAGCTCTGTGAAGACGACGCTGGACACCTACGGTCACATGGTCCCGGACAAAGAAGAGTCCGCACGTGCTGCTGTCACCGAAGTGTTCACAGCTCGTGCGGACTCTCTGCGGACCAACCGTGGTTTAGCCCTGAATTCTAGCTAGCAGCCGTAGTAGAGCTCGAACTCGTAGGGGTTCGGGCGGGCGGCCAGCGGCGCGATTTCCTCTTCGCGCTTGTAAGCGATCCAAGTGTCGATCAGGTCCTGGGTGAAGACACCGCCGGCCTGCAGGAACTCGTTGTCCGCCTCCAGTGCCTCGAGCGCTTCCTCCAGCGAACCCGGAGCCTTCTGGATGTCCTTGGCTTCCTCGGCGGGCAGCTCGTACAAGTCCTTATCGATCGGGTCGGCCGGCTCGATGCGGTTCTTGATGCCGTCCAGGCCCGCCATCAGCTGGGCGGCGAAGGCCAGGTACGGGTTGGAGCTGGGGTCCGGAGCGCGGAACTCGATGCGCTTGGCTTTGGGGTTGGAGCCGGTGATCGGGATGCGGATGCCGGCCGAGCGGTTGCCCTGCGAGTAGACCATGTTCACCGGGGCCTCGAAGCCCTTGACCAGCCGGCGGTAGGAGTTCACGGTGGGGTTGGTGAACGCGAGCACGGCGGAAGCATGCTTGAGCAGGCCGCCGATGTACCAGCGTGCGGTGTCGGACAGGCCGGCGTAGCCCTTCTCGTCGTAGAACAGGGGCTGTCCGCCGGTCCACAGCGACTGGTGGCAGTGCATGCCCGAGCCGTTGTCGCCGAAGACGGGCTTGGGCATGAAGGTGGCGGACTTGCCCCAGGCATCGGCCACATTCTTGACGATGTACTTGAACTTCAGCAGGTCGTCGGCGGCGTGCGTCATGCTGCTGAACCTGTAGTTGATCTCGGCCTGGCCGGCGGAGCCTACTTCGTGGTGGGAGCGTTCCACCTCGAGGCCGACGGCGTCCAGTTCCACGCAGATCGCGTCGCGCAGGTCGGCCTGCTTGTCGGTGGGGGCAACCGGGAAGTAGCCGCCCTTGACCGGGGTCTTGTAGCCCTGGTTGCCGCCCTCTTCCCTCTTGCCGGAGTTCCAGTGGGCCTCGACCGAGTCCACCCTGTAGAAGGAATGCTCGGGGCTGGACTGGTAACGGACGTCGTCGAAAATGAAGAATTCGGCTTCCGGGGCGAAGAAGGCGGTGTCGGCGATGCCGGTGGAAGCGAGGTACGCCTCGGCACGCTCGGACACGCCGCGCGGGTCGCGGTGGTACGGGTCACCGGTTCGCGGGTTCACGATAGAGAAGTTCAGGGCCAGCGTCTTCTCCACCCGGAAGGGATCGATGAATGCGGTGGTGACATCCGGGATCAGCTGCATGTCGGATTCGGCGATGCCCTGGAAACCGCGGATCGAGGAGCCGTCGAAGAGCTGCCCGTTCACGAAGAAGTCGGCGTCAACGGTTTTCGCCGGCACATTGAAGTGCTGCTGGACGCCGGGCAGGTCGGTGAAACGGATATCGACGAACTTGACGTCTTCGTCGGCGATGTATGTGAGGACCTCGTCCGCATTCTTGAACATCGGGTCATGCTCCTTACGCATTCTGGGGGAACCTGCCTCCGCTGTACGGGGCCGGCAACAGTTACAACAGTAGAAGCAGGGAATTTCCCGTCAGTGTCGCAATTGTTTCGGGCAGGTTACTTAAATCGATGTGCACTGCAAGTTTAGCGTCAGCGGCCTTGGCGCTTTGCCAGCTGGGAGGGGAGGCCCGTCGGCCTCGGGAACCAGCGTCCTCGATGACCGGTAAACTTGAGGAGTGGTAAGCAGACGCGATATTGGTTCCTGGCTTGAAGGCCCTCCGCAGTCCAACATGCAGCAGTGGCCCGGCCAGCGGCTTGGGCTACCCCAATCCGGCAGTGGCTCGATAGCCCGGCCGGGTCGCCGGTTCGTGGCGCTGCTGATCGACTGGCTGCTCTGCTACGCGATCGCCAACGCGTTCCTGGGCGGCGGCCAGCTGGCCATCCTGGCCGTGTTCGCCGTCGAGCAGTTGCTGCTGGTGGGAACCCTGGGCTACAGCTTCGGCCACCGGTTGCTCGGCATCCAGGTGCGCAAACTCAACGGCGCCGCTCCGGGTTTGCTGCCCGCGGTGGTCCGCACCATCCTGTTGTGCCTGGTTATCCCGGCGGCGATTTTCGACGCCGACCAGCGCGGCCTGCACGACCGTGCCATGGGCACCATCCTGGTCCGCCGCTGACGCTGTAAGGGCGCGCACCACTGACGACTTCTGAGATACGCGAAGGGCTGCCGGTTCACAACCGGCAGCCCTTCGCGTATGTCTAGGGGGAAAGGATCAGCGTCCGCGCATGGCCTTGCGGTCCGGGCGGGCCTTGAACGGGTCCACGCCCTTCGGGATCGGCAGCTTGCTGC
Source organism: Actinomycetota bacterium (assembly GCA_051751385.1). GTDB lineage: Bacteria > Actinomycetota > Actinomycetes > Actinomycetales > Micrococcaceae > Crystallibacter. The sequence goes on from JBNJKW010000008.1 coordinate 86,259, forward strand.
TGCCCAGGGCCTGCAGCCGCTTGTCCACGGCGCTGACCTCCTGCTTGGTCAGTTCCTTCTTGAGCTTTTGCACGGTCTTGGCCACCTTGCTCAGCTCCACCTGGCCCTCGCCGCGGCCGGTCTCGATCACATGGATCTTGACGTTGGGCAGGATGCGGCGCAGCCTGCGCCGTTCCGACTCAACCAACTGGCGCACCCGGTGCGAGGGACCTTCGGTGACCAGCACAATGCCGGGGCGGCCCACGGCGCGGAACACCGCGTCCTGGGTCCGCGGATTCACGGCCACCGGCTGATCCTGCAGAATCCAGCCGCGGCGCAGTACGCTCAGCGCCGCTCCGGATGCACCCGGCTGACCTTCAATCTGCGAGAACGCCGCACGTTCGGCGCGGCGCGACAGGATGAAGGTGGCAGCCAGCACGCCCAGCGGGATGGAGATGATCAGCAGCGTGATCCAGTTGTTGATCAGCAGGCCGACGGCCAGGCCCACGGCAACGATGCCGAGGAAGGCCAGCAGCATGAACCAGACAACGTTCGGGTCATTGCGCCGGGTCATTTGGAAGACCTGGCCGATCTGCTTCAGCCGGCCGGGCTGCTTGTTGGCTTTGGACGGCTTCTCAGCCTTGGGCTTGCGTGAGAAGAGACCCCGTTTCGGGGCATCGGAATCGGTGCGGTTGGCCATAATGGTCAATTCTATCGTGACGGACGGGTCGCTCGCGCGCGGCGCCAGGACACGGCAACGGCCCGGCAGCCTGGCGGCCTCCGGACCGTGGTTCCGGCCGGTTCAGTTAGCGGGAAGCAACCAGCGTGGCAGCTTCCTGGCGGGTGCTGCCGGATTCGCCGATGTGCGCCAGTTCGGGCGGAAGCTCCAGGCCCTTCTTGCGCATGGCGGTGGCCCACAGGCGGCTGGCCCGGTAGGACGAGCGCACCAGCGGTCCGCTCATCACACCCAGGAAGCCGATCTCCTCGGCCTCCTGGCTCAGTTCAACGAATTCCTCGGGCTTGACCCAGCGCTCCACCGGGTGATGGCGCTCGGTCGGGCGCAGGTACTGGTTGATGGTGATCAGGTCGCAGCCGGCGGCGTGCAGGTCGCGCAGCGCTGCGGAGATCTCTTCGCGCGTTTCGCCCATCCCCAGCATCAGGTTGGACTTGGTCACCATGCCCTGGTCGCGGCCCTGGGTTAGCACGTCCAGCGAGCGGTCGTAGCGGAACGCCGGGCGGATGCGCTTGAAGATCCGCGGCACGGTCTCCAGATTGTGCGCGAACACCTCCGGCTTGGCCTCGCAGATCGCGGTGATGTGCTCGGGCTTGCCGGAAAAGTCCGGGATCAGGATTTCGACGCCGGTGCCCGGGTTCAGTTCGTGGATCTTCCGGATGGTTTCGGCGTAGAGCCACACGCCCTCGTCGGCCAGGTCGTCGCGCGCCACACCAGTGACGGTGGCGTACCGCAGGTTCATCTGCTGGACCGACTGGGCTACCTTGGTGGGCTCCAGGACATCAAGCGGCGAGGGCTTGCCGGTGTCGATCTGGCAGAAATCGCAACGCCGGGTGCACTCGGAGCCGCCGATCAGGAACGTCGCCTCGCGGTCTTCCCAGCACTCGAAAATGTTGGGACAGCCGGCCTCTTCGCAGACCGTGTGCAGCCCTTCCTTTTTGACCAGGTTCTTCATGCCCACGTACTCGGGGCCCATGTTGACCTTGGCTTTGATCCAGTCCGGCTTGCGCTCCACGGGGGTTGCGGCATTGCGGGCCTCGACGCGCAGCAGGCGGCGTCCTTCGGGGGCGAGCGTCACAGCAGGGCTCCTTCGGTCTGGCGGTGGCCAGGGTCGGTGTCGGTGGCCGCGGGGCCGGGGATATCGGCCTTGACCAGGGAGGTTTCGAACAAGCGGAGTTCGGCCTCCACCCGGTCGGCGATGTCGGCCGGAGCGACGTCCAGCCCGGTTTCGGCCTGGATAGAGGTGGTGCCGGCATCGGTGATGCCGCAGGCAATGATCTGGCTGTAGGGGGCGAGATCATTGCGGCAGTTGAGGGCGAAGCCGTGCATGGTCACGCGGTGATTGACCCGGATGCCGATGGCGGCGATCTTGCGGGCAGGGCCGCGTTCGTCGGCGTCGATCCACACACCGGAGCGGCCTTCGATCCGGGTGCCGGTCACACCGTAATCGGCGAGCACGTTGATCAGGACCTGCTCCAGGATGTCGACGTAGTCGGCCACCTTGGTGGGGTCGGGAAGGGCCACGATCGGATAACCCACCAACTGGCCGGGGCCGTGCCAGGTCAGCTTGCCGCCGCGGTCCACGCTGACCACGGGGGTGCCGTCCAGCGGACGTTCGTGTTCTTCCGTCCGCTTTCCGGCCGTGTACACGGGGCTGTGTTCGAGCAACAGCACCGTGCTGGGGGCGGAACCCGCCACCACTTCAGCGTGCAGCCGGCGTTGCAGCGCCCAGCCGTCTTCATAGTCGACGTAGTCGGGGTCAAATCCCACCCGCGAAAACTCAAGAGCCATTCCGCAAGCCTACGCTTCGACGTCCGACAGTTCTATTTGTGTAACGGAGCTGGCTGTGGATAACTCCAGCGCGCGGTAGCGGAACGGAGTAGAAGTAGTGCATGGGCGACGATGAGCGGACAGGCGGCGCGGCCACCGCCGGGCAGGAACCGCCGCGTCCTGCGGCCCCGGGTTTCACCGTGCAGCGGTGGCTCGGTAGCGGTGCATCGGCATCGGTGTGGCTGGTCCGGGAAACGGCGACAGGTACCGAGTATGCCTTGAAGGTGTTCTCGGACCCGGGCAGCTCTCCTGCCAACAGCGACGACGCCGGTGCACCGCCCTTGACCCGGCGCGCGGCACTGCATGGGCCGGGCGCCGAGGCAGGCAAGCCTGCGCCCTGGGCGGTGGTCAGTAACAGGCCACAGGCGGAGGCAGCGGTTGCGGCGGCGGACCGCGAATCGGCCTTGTTAGCGGGCGGGCGGCACGAGCATCTGCTGCAAGCGCATGGTCGGGTGGCAACCGACCGAGGTCCGGGGCTGCTGCTGGAGTATGCCGCCGGCGGTTCGCTGGCGGCACTCGTCGCCGCCCGGGGACCCTTGGCGGTGGGGGAAGCGGTAACCATATTGACTCCGGCGGCCAGTGCCCTCGACTACCTGCACGGGAACGGAGTGGTCCACGGTGATGTGTCGCCCGGCAACGTGCTGTTCACGGCAGTGGGCAAGCCGCTGCTGGCCGATCTGGGGGTTGCACGTGCGTTGGGCAGCGAACGGCCGGCTGCGGCAGGCACGCCCGGATTCAGGGCACCGCGCCGGGGGACGGCCGAGAGCGGGCTGGACCCCGAAGCGGACGTTTACGCGCTGGCCGCCATCGGCTGGTTCGCGCTGACCGGACGGGTGCCCGGCCCCACTGCGCACCGCCCGCCGTTGGGTGCGTTGGTGCCCGACGTGCCGGACGAGCTGGTTGACCTCCTGGAAGAAGGACTGGCGGAGCGCGCGGACGAACGCCCGTCCGCGGCAGAGTTCGCCCGGCGCGTGATCCGGACAGCGCGCCCCGAGGCGCTGGACCTGACGGAGTCGGCACATCCCTCGGTGGCCAGCCAACTGTTGACCCGGCGCGAGAGGGCGGGAAGACGGGCAGGCCGGCTGGGTGGAAAGCCGCCGGCGCCGCTGCCCGGGTTGCGGTCCCGGCCGCGGATCCGCACACGGTCACCGCTGCCGCCGCGGCTGCCGGAGCGTGGCACCGGCGGCCGTGAACGGCGTCAGCCCGCCGGCGTCACCGCCCGGCCCGCAGCCGGCCGGTGGGGCAGGGCAGTGCTCGCGCTGACAGCCGTGGCCGCGGCAGCGGGAGTGACTCTCGTAGCGGTGAGCATCTCTGCTCCGCAAAGTGCCCGGGAGTTGTCGCAGGTATCCGGCCGCGGGCAGTCCGTGCAGCAGGTTACCGCGGCGCAGCGTGAAGGACGGCCACCGGCACCGCCGGAAGCACGGACCATGCCAGCGGACCTCGAGGAAGCGCTGCATGGCGAAGATGCGGCCGCGGCCGTGCCCGCTCTGGCCTGGCTGCGCGCCGAAGCCTTGCGAACCCGGGATGCCACGCTGCTCCAGCGGGTCAATGCTCCCGGAACCGCCGTCATGGACACCGACCAGGACATTATCGCGGCGCTGACCGACGCCGGCGATTGGCTGGAGGACTTCGAGACCACGGTGAAGGAGCTCACGGTCGACCCGGCGGCGAAATCCCCAGGCCAGCCGGCCAGCGTGGCTGCGACGGTCATCACGAAGCCGTTCCGCCAGGTAAGGGCCGATGGCAGCGTGGTGCAGGACCATACCGAACCCAGCATGCAGCGGATTCAGCTGGAACTGGTACGCCAGGACGCCGGTTGGCTCATCCAAGCGGTCCATGAAACGCCGCGCCCCGATGACCCGAGGGCTGCTGCTGGCCGTGACTAAGATCGAGGCATGACTTTATCCAGCTACTTCCGCTACCCGCACGTGCACGCCGATCTCGTCACGTTCGTCGCCGAGGACGATGTGTGGGTGGGCCCGCTTGCCGGGGGCAGGGCGTGGCGGGTTTCGTCACTTCAATTGCCGGCAAAGAACCCCAGATTTTCGCCCGACGGTCAGAATCTGGTCTGGGGCGTGGTGCAGGCCAGCGCGCCGGAGGCCGTGACCGCCTCGGTCGACGGCGGCGGCTTCCGCCAGCTGACCTACTGGGGGCATGCCTCGACGCGGGTCAAAGGATTCACACCCCAGGGGGAAGCCTTGGTGACCAGCTCGTTCCAGCGTGAAGAATCGCGCCACACCTGGGCCTACGCGGTGCCGCTGGACGGCTCCGGTACCCGCGTGTTGCCCTTTGGCCCGGTCGAGTCCGTCGCGTTTGGGCCGGAGCTTGGCGACGAGCGCCCCGTGGTGGTCGGCAGCGTGCTCTCGCGTGAACCGGCCTGGTGGAAGCGTTACCGGGGCGGCACGGCCGGAAAGCTGTGGATTGACCGCGATGGAGGCGGCGAATTCGAGCGCCTCGCTGCTGAGCTGGACGGGAACCTGGCCGATCCGATGTGGGTCGGAGACCGGATAGCGTTTCTCAGCGACCATGAAGGTTACGGCAACCTGTATTCGGTGCGGCCGGACGGCGCGGACCTGCGCAGGCACACCGATCATGACGGGTTTTACGTCCGCCACGCTTCAACGGACGGCGCCCGGGTGGTCTTCGAGTCCGCCGGCGAGCTGTGGCTGCTCGAATCCCTCGAGGCGGAACCGCGCCGGCTGCACCTCACGTTGGGGTCGGCCTCGACCGGCCGCCGCAGCCGCCCTCTCAATGTGGCCCAGCACTTGGCGTCGGCCGTGCCGAATCCGAAGGGAACCGCGTCCGTCATCGAGGCGCACGGCACAGTGCATTGGCTGACCCACCGGGACGGTCCTTCGCGCGTCGTCGAGTCCACGCCTGGCGTCCGGGCCCGGCTGGCGCGACCGATGGGTGACTCGCGGGTGGTCTACGTCGCCGACCACGGGGGCGAAGAAGCCCTGTACATCCGCCAGGTTTTCGAACAGCTTCCCCAGTTGGAGACGCCTGCGCCTACCGAAACCAGCGCGGCACCTGCTGAACCGGAACCGGTCGGCTTGCCGCGCCCGGTCTCGGCCTCCGCCGTCGTCAATCCGACCCAATCCCAACCCATTGTGGAAGTGCGCTCCGGCGGAAAGCAGGGCGGCAGTGGAGCGAACGTCCAGGAAGCGGACGCGCGCTCGGCCGCAGCATTGGCCCCACAGCGGTTGCGCCGGGTGGAACTGCCCGGCCCGGACCGGGTGAGCGCGCTCGCCGCCAGCCCGGACGGCACGTTGGCGGCGGTGGCCACCGAATACGGACAGTTGCTGGTACTAAACGCGGAAAGCGGGGAGCTGCGCCGGCTCGCCGGCACCGACCACGGGGCAGTCAACGAACTGGCCTTCTCGCCCGATTCGCGCTGGATCCTGTGGGCCGAGCCGGTGACGGCGGAGGGCACGCGCACCCGGCTCCGGCTGGTCCGGGCAGACGGCACGGGCAGCATCATCGACGTCACCGACGGACGCTTCCGCGACCACGGCCCCGCCTTCACCCCTGATGGCAAGTTCGCCGCCTTCCTCTCCGAGCGGAGCTTCGACCCGGTCTATTCCACCCACAGCTTCGATTTGGGCTTCCCGGCATCAACCAAGCCGTTCCTGGTGGCCCTGGCCGCCGCCACTCCCTCGCCGTTCGGTCCCTCGGTGCACGGCACGTTGCCGGATGCGCCGCCGGCAGGGGAGAAGGATCAAGACGGCTCGCCGGACGGGGACAAGACCAAGCCTGCCGCCGCGGAGATCGCCGTGGACGCCGAACGGCTGGCCGAACGGATCATCCCGGTCCCGGTCCAGCAGGGCCGCTACACACGCCTCACCGCGGTGGACGGTGCATTGCTGTGGCTGGCCAATGATCCCGCCGGTGTCACCGGAGAAGGGCGCGCTTCAGCAGAGGATACGGAGCAATCCCAGCGGCTGGAGCGGTTCGACCTCTCCCGCCGTGAGGTGTCCGTGCTGGTGCCGGCGCTGGATGCCTACGAAATGTCGCAGGACCGCAAGCGGCTGGTGTACGTGCACAAATCGCAGGTCAAGGCCGTGCCCGCCACCGCAAAAGTGGACGACGACTCGCCGGAGAGCGTGCAGGTGGACCTGAGCCGGATCCGGCTCACGCTGGAGCCGCTGAAGGTCTGGGGCCAGGCCTTCGAGGAGGCCTGGCGGCTGCAGCGCGACTTCTACTGGGCCGAGGACATGGCGGGCCTGGACTGGCAGGGGGTCTACGACCGCTACCGGCCGCTGGTGGAACGACTCGGTTCCCACGACGACCTGGTCGACTTGCTCTGGGAGCTGCACGGCGAACTCGGCACCTCGCACGCCTACGTCATGCCCGCACCGGTCACCGAGCCCGGCGCCGGCAAGCAGGGATTGCTGGGCGCCGATCTGGTACGGACCGACGCCGGTTGGGCCGTGCATAAGATCCTGGCCGGGGAATCGTCGGATCCGCTGGCGCTGTCTCCGCTGACCGCTCCGGGCGCCGCCGTCCAGCCGGGCGACGTGATCGCGGCGGTGGACGGAATCCCGGTGGATCCGCTCGCCGGCCCGGCGCCGCTGCTGGTGGGCGCCGCCGGCAAGACGGTTGAACTGACCATCGTCAACGGCACCGGCAGCCCGGAAGCCGGCCTGCAGCGGCGGATTGCGGTGATCCCGATCCGTGACGAGGAGCGGCTCCGGTACCAGAACTGGGTCGCCGGCAACCGCCGCAATGTCCGCGACGCATCGAACGGGCGCTTCGGCTATCTTCACATTCCGGACATGGTGGCCCGCGGCTGGGCCCAACTGCACCGTGATTTGGACGTGGAGACGGCCAAGGATGCCCTCATCATCGATGTCCGGCGCAACCGGGGCGGTCATACCTCGCAGCTGGTGGCCGAACTGATCGGCCGCAAAGTCAACGCCTGGAACCTCGCGCGCGGCGAGCAGCCGGGCACCTATCCCGCACACGCGCCGCGGGGTCCCGTCGTCGTCCTCACGGATGAATATGCCGGTTCCGACGGCGACATCATCACCCAGGTGAGCAAGCTGCGCGGCATCGGCCCCGTCATCGGGACGCGGACCTGGGGTGGCGTGGTCGGCATCGATGCGAAGTTTGCGCTGGCCGACGGCACCGGGGTGACGCAGCCGCGGTATGCGTTCTGGTTCACGCAGGGCGTGGGCTGGGGCGTGGAGAACTACGGCGTGGAACCGGACATCGAGGTGCCGTTCCCGCCGCACGCGCACGGTGCGGGGGAGGACCCGCAGTTGGAGCACGGTGTGGGGATTCTCAAGGAGATGCTGGGCGAACTGCCGACCGACCAGCCGCCGTCCCGCGCCGGCTACCCCGTGCTGCGCCCCGGACCGCTGCCGCCGCGGCCGCAGGACGGCTAATCGAAGCAGGCAACACAGAACCCCGCAGCCGGCGGCTGCGGGGTTCTGCCGTGCTCCGTCAGGCCCGGGCGGGCGCGGGCTCAGGAATCGAGCGCCGCATCCAGGGTGATGCTGGGCACCGAGGCCAGCGCCTTGGACACCGGGCAGCCTTCCTTGGCAGCCTGCGCACTGGACTGGAAGTCGTCCTCGCTGATGCCGGGCACCGTGGCACGGACGGTCAGGCGGACTTCGCTGATCTGCGCACCGTCCGAGGTATCGAAATCCACCTCGGCAGTCGTCTTGATGCTTTCGGCCGTGTGGCCGGCTTGCTTGAGAATGTTGCTGAACGCCATCGAGTAGCAGGAGGCATGCGCCGCCGCGATCAGTTCCTCGGGGCTGGTCTTGCCTTCCGACTGCTCAGTGCGTGCCTTCCACGTGACGTCGTAGGTGCCGATTCCGGACGATTCGAACGTCGTCTGGCCACTGCCGCTGGCGAGATCGCCCTTCCATTCGGTGCTGGCAGAACGTGTTGCAGCCATGTGTCCTCCTTGGTTGAAGTTCTCTGTTGCGTTCCATGCCGGTCCGGCCGATGCGGCCGGTGCCGTCCTTTTCATACTAGGGGAGTTGCCACGGCCTGTCCGGTGGCGCCGGGTTAAGCCGCTGCGGCCGGCCCCGGAGTCCGGGGCCGGCCGCAGCGTCAGGAGCTTCAGAGGGTCAGTTCCACAAGGTGGCGAGGGCAACGTTCAGGAGCGCCAGGCCGCCGACGGAATGGGCCAGACCGGCCGAAATCGGTTGGCCGGCCTTGTACTTGCGGCGGCCGATGAACGCGAGGACGCCCACAACGAGACCGATGACAAGCTTGATGGTCAGCTTCACATAGTTCGCGTCATCGGCGAGCACCGGAATGGCCGGAATCAGGCCCATCATAATGACGCCGGTGATGACCTGCAGGGCGGCGCCGTCGAACTGGCGCGGGTGGACGGTGGGCTTCTTCATGTTGCCGATCCAGATGCCGACGATCATGGCCGCACCGACAATGTGCAGGAAGACGAGAATGTTGTAAAGGATGTCCATGCGCCCAGCTTAGCGGCCGGTAGCGGCCGTCAATCCGCGGCATGCCGCGTCAAGCCGAATATTTCTACTTGGTGTAGTAGCAGTGGGAACGGAGACGAAAACAGCGGCGGGCTGCGTCCAAGAGTGAACGCAGCCCGCCGCCGTTTCGTGCGTCGTGCCGGACGACCGGGCTAGAGGCCCAGGTCTGCCTCGAACTGCCCGGCTTCCAAGCGTGCCCGCAGCGTCTGCAGGAAACGGCCGGCATCCGCGCCGTCGACCAAACGGTGGTCGTAGGTCAGCGAGAGGTACATCATCGAGCGGATCGCGATCGAATCGTCGCCGTTCTCATCCTGGACCACAACGGCGCGCTTGACGATGCTGCCGGTCCCGAGGATACCCACCTGCGGCTGGTTGATGATCGGGGTGTCGAACAGGGCCCCGACACTGCCAATGTTGGTGATGGAGAACGTGCCGCCGGAGAGCTCATCCGGACCGATCTTGTTGCTCCGGGTGCGGGCCGCGACGTCGGCGATCTTGCCCGCCAGGCCGGCAAGGTTGAGGTTGCCTGCGTCGTTGATGACCGGTACCAGCAGACCCTTGTCGGTATCCACCGCAATCGCCAGGTGCTCGGCGTCGTGGTAGGTGATCTGCTGCTTGTCCTCGTCGTACTCTGCGTTCAGCTTCGGGTGCTGCTTGAGCGCCTCCGCAACGGCCTTGGCGATGAAGGGCAGGTAGGTCAGCTTGACGCCGTTCTGATCCTGGAAGGACTTCTTGGCGCGTTCGCGAAGCTTGACCACCTTGGTCATGTCGATCTCGTGGACCTGGGTGAGCTGCGTGGAGACGTCCAGCGATTCGCGCATCCGGCGGGCAATGACCTGGCGGATCCGCGGAGCCTTCTCCACGGTGCCGCGCTTGGTCGAGGCCGCTGCCTGGGCCGGAGCGCCTGCGGAGGCTGCTGCGGGAGCGGCCGGCTTGGCGGCGGATTCGGCTGCTTCCAGCACGTCCTGCTTGCGGATGCGTCCGCCCACGCCGGTGCCCTTGACGGTGGACAGGTCCACCTTGTGCTGGTTGGCCAGTTTGCGGACCAGCGGCGTGACGTAGCCGGTGTCGGAGGCTGCGGAAGCCGGGGCCGGCGCTGCCTCCGGAGCTTCTGCGGCAGCCGCCTCGGCCTTCGGCGCTTCAGCCTTGGGTGCTTGGGCCTTCGGTGCTTCAGCTGCGGGCCGTTCGGCCTGGGCGGGCTCCTGTACCGGGGCCTCGCGCTCCTGGGCCGGCGCGGCGGCCACCGGCTCGGCTTCCTTCGGCTCTGCCTTGGCGGGACCGGCACCGGTGCCGATGATGGCCAGCACGGAACCGACCTCGGCGGTCTCGTCCTCCGCGACCTTGATCTCCTGGACCGTGCCGGCCACGGGGGACGGGATCTCGGTGTCGACCTTGTCGGTGGAGACCTCGAGCAGCGGCTCATCGACCTCGACCGTGTCGCCGACCTGCTTCAGCCAGCGGGTGACCGTACCTTCGGTGACGCTCTCGCCCAGGGCCGGGAGAGTGACCTCGGTGCCTTCGCCGGAACCGGCGGCCGGGGCTTCCTCGGCAGGGGCTTCCTGCTGGGGCTGCTCCTGCTGCGGTGCTTCCTGCGCAGGCGCCTCCTGCTGCGCCTCTTCTGCCGGGGCTTCTTCGGCGGGAGCCTCTTCAGCTGCCTGGCCGGAACCGGAACCGTCGCCGATGCGCACCAGCGGGGCTCCGACGTCGGCGGTCTCGTCCTCGGCCACCAGGATCTCTTCAATCACACCGGCTACGGGAGAGGGGATTTCGGTGTCGACCTTGTCGGTGGAAACCTCGAGCAGCGGTTCGTCGACTTCGACGCGGTCGCCGACCTGCTTCAGCCAGCGGGTCACAGTGCCTTCGGTAACGCTTTCACCGAGGGCGGGCAAGTTCACGGTTTCAGACATGTCGTCCCCGTTCTCCTTTGAGTCTATTTTCCGGCCTGGCCGGTACATCGAGTCTTATTCTTGAGCCTAGTGCACCCGTCCGGTGAGGACGGGTGCACTAGGGGGAAGCCTGTTATCCGTGCAGCGGACGGCCGGCCAGGGCCATGGCAGCTTCGCCGAGCGCCTCGTTCTGGGTCGGGTGCGCGTGGAGGAGCGACGCAACATCTTCCGGGTACGCTTCCCAGCTGACGATCAGCTGCGCTTCGCCGATCTGCTCGCCGATGCGGCCGCCGATCATGTGCATGCCCACGATGGGGCCGTCCTTCTCGCGGACCATCTTGATGATGCCGCTGGTGCCCAGGATGGAGCTCTTGCCGTTGCCGGCCAGGTTGTACTCGACCGTCTCCACGTTTTCCTTGCCGAACTTCTCTTCGGCCTGCGGCTGGTTCAGGCCGACGGAGGCGATCTCCGGATCGCAGTAGGTGACCTTCGGAACGTTGATGTCCTCGATCACGGCCGGCTTGTTGCCGGCGATTTCCTCGGCCACGAAGATGCCTTGCTGGAATCCGCGGTGTGCCAGCTGGACGCCCGGGACGATGTCGCCTACGGCGTAGATGTTGCCGACGCCGGTGTGCAGGCGCTCGTTGGTGATCACGAAGCCACGGTCAACCGTGACGCCGGCTTCCTCGAAGCCCAGCCCGGCGGTGCTCGGCCCGCGGCCCACTGCAACCAGCAGCAGGTCGGCCTCGAACGTCTTGCCGTCGGCCAGCGTAACCACCACGCCGTCGTCGTTCTGCTCCACCTTGTCGAAGAACACGCCGGTGTTGAACTTGATGCCGCGCTTCTTGAACGCGCGCTCCAGCTGCTTGATGATGGCCGGGTCCTCATTGGGGACCAGCGAGGGCAGGCCCTCAACGATGGTGACTTCCACGCCGAAGGACTTCCACACGGAAGCGAACTCGACGCCGATCACGCCGCCGCCGAGGATCACGGCGCTCTTGGGCAGGGTATCCATTTGCAGGGCGTGGTCGGAGGTGATGACCTTGCCGCCGATTTCGAGGCCGGGGAGCGTCTTCGAGTAGGAGCCGGTGGCCAGAACGATGTTCTTGCCCTTGTAGGCGGTGCCGCCGACCTCGACGGTGTCCGTGCCGACGAGCTTGCCTTCACCCTCGATGACGGTGATGCCCTTGGACTTGATCAGGCCGGTGAGGCCCTTGAACTTGCCCGCAATGATGCCGTCCTTGTAAGCGTTGACGGCGGCCATGTCGATCGAGTCCATGCTCAGGTTCACGCCGTACTTCGAAGCGTCCTTGGCGTGGTCGGCCAGCTCGGCCGAGTGCAGCAGGGCCTTGGTGGGGATGCAGCCGTTGTGCAGGCAGGTGCCGCCGAGCTTGGCCTTCTCCACCAGGCCAACGCTGAAGCCCAGCTGCACGGCGCGCAGGGCCGCGGCATAACCGCCGCTGCCGGCGCCGAGGACCAGGATGTCGAATTCTTGCGCTGTTGCCGAATCGGCCACGTGAACGCTCCCTCGCGTGTTCGTAACGTGTGGTGACACGTCGATGAGTTGATTGGGGTTTGAAGATCGAAGTTGGTTTGAGTTTCACCTTAGCGGTCCCGCATACCATCATCTACTTGGTGACAGCACCACAGGGCCCAATTGTGGGCGGATTCACGCCGAAAGGTGGCGAGGCGTACGGGCCTCAGGCGCTGCGGGCGACTACATCCTCCGCATAGGCCACCAGTGTGCGGACTGCGACGCCGGTGCCCTCCTTCGGGGTGTAGCCATGCGGCGAGCCTTCATTAAAAGCCGGGCCGGCAATATCCAAGTGCGCCCACGGGATGCGCACGCCGGCGGTTTCGCCCACGAATTCACGCAGGAAGATCGCGGCCGTCAGCATCCCGCCGTACTTCTCGCCCATGTTGGACAGGTCTGCCACCTGGGAATCCAGGCCGGAGCGCAGTTCCTCCGGCAGCGGCATCGGCCAGAACAGTTCCCCCGCCCGGTCCGCGGCAGCCTTCACGGCGTCCCGCACGCCTTCTTCGCCCATGACCGCGCCCACCCGGCTTCCCAGCGCAACCATCTGCGCGCCGGTCAAGGTAGCGACGTCCAGCAACACGTCGGGGTGTTCCTCACTGGCCGCCGCCAGCCCGTCGGCCATGACCAGCCGGCCCTCGGCGTCGGTGTTGAGTACTTCCACCGTCTTGCCGCCGTACATGGTTAGTACGTCGGAGGGACGGGACGCGGTGCCCGAGGGCATGTTTTCCGCCAGGCACAGCCACGCGGTGGCCTTCACCGGCAAGCCCAACTCGGCGATCGCCAAAACAGCATTAAGAACGACGGCGGCACCCGCCATATCGCACTTCATGGTCATCATGCCCGCAGCGGGCTTGAGCGACAGGCCGCCGGAGTCGAAGGTGATGCCCTTGCCAACGAAGGCGAGCTTCGCCTTGGCCCGGACCGGGGCATATTCGACCTTGACCAAACGCGGCGGCCGCGTCGAACCCTTGCCGACGCCGGTCAAGCCGCCGTAGCCGTCCTTCTCCAGTTTGTCCTCGTCCATGACGGTGACCTTGATCGGCAGGCCCTTGGCCATCTGTGCCGCTGCCTCGGCGAACGACTCTGGGTAGAGGTGGCTCGGCGGCTGGTTGACCAGGGAGCGCGTTGCATTGACCGCCCGGCCCAGCACGGAGGCCCGCTTGAGCGCCTTGGCCAGCTGCTTGTCGCCGGCAACCGGCGTGAGCACCGTCGCTTCAGCGACCGGGCGGCGGCCATCGTTTTCGCGGCTGCGGTGTTCATTGAAGGCATAGGCGCCGAGCGCGGCGCCTTCGGCCACAGCCGCGGCTTCAGCCACCGTGGCCGCCGGCAAGCCCAAGGCCACCGACTGGACCCCCGCCAATTGGCGCACCGCCGAGCCGGCGGCACGGCGCAGGGTCTCGATGGTCACAGCATTGCCGGGCGGCAGCTTTCCGACGCCGGCCAACACCAGCACATCCGTGCCTGACTCCGGCAACCCCGGCAGCCGGTGGACTTCGTCGGCCGCGCCGGTGACGCCGAGCAACGGCAGGGCATCCGCCAAAGCTTGCGCAGACTTGGCTGACAACGGATTCTCCAGCAGGACCGGGCCGTTGCCGCCCTGCCCGACCGCGATGACGAGGGCCTCGGACTTGGCTTTTCTGACATCCTTGGCAATGGCGCTGAGCTTAAGCTCGGTCGTGGGGATCACGCAGATCTGTCCTAACTTATCCTTCAGCCGGCCAGCGCGGAACGGGTGTGGCCGTCGCTCACCGGTTGCATACCGTTGTGTTTACAGTTAGTTCCAGCAGAAAAAACCCCACCAGGCGTTCGCCGGAACAGGGCCTGCACCTGTCGATCGTAGTCTCTCCCGCACGGAAGCGCTGTTCCAGACGCCTTGTCGCGGTCCGCAGCTGCGGAATTTTTCGGCCAGCCCCGGCGCTGGCATAACTAAGGGCCATGCACGGCAGGGAAGATGATGCCGGAACGGAGGGAAAATTGTTGGATCCACGATCGCTGATGTCGACCAACGCTGAGTTGTTCGACTCACCCGCGCTGCGCGGTCTGGACCTCATTATGGGGTTCACCGGGGCAGCCGAAGCTGGTCACGTCGTGGAGCAGATCGGCGACGAATTGCTCGACGAGCTTGATGCCCAGCTGGTTGCCGCCTTCGATGCCGACCAGTTGGTGGACTACCGCAGCAGGCGGCCCAAAATCACCTTCGCGGGGGATCACTTCACTGACTATGAAGCACCCGCCATCGAGCTCTACCGGCTGGTCGACGGACTCGGCACGCCGTTCCTGCTGTTGACCGGTCCCGAACCCGACTACCAATGGGACCGTTTCTCCGGTGCGGTCGTCTGGCTGGCAAACCGACTCCAGACGCGACTGGTGGCATGGGTCCAGTCGTTGCCCATGCCGGTGCCGCACACTCGGCCGATTGGTGTCACCGTCCACGGTTCCCGGCAGGACCTGATCAACGGCATCACCACCTGGAAGCCCCAAGCGGAATTGCAGGCGGGCATCGGGCCGCTGCTGGAAGTGCGGCTGGCCGAGGCCGGCCGGGCCGTCGTGGGCTATTCCATCCATGTGCCGCACTATCTGGCCGACGCCCAATACCCGCCCGCCGCCGTCGCCGCCTTGGAATACCTTGGCGCCGCTACCTCGCTGATGCTCCCGACTGACCGGCTGCGCGAGAACGGGCGCGACGTTGAAGGACAGATTGACCGGCAGGTACAGGACTCCGCCGACGTCCAGCGCGTCGTCGTCCGGCTCGAAGAGCGCTACGACGAATATGCCGGGCACGAAGAGCGACGTTCCCTGCTGGTCAAGGACAACGAAGAGCTTCCCGATGCCGACGAACTCGGCGCCGCGGTAGAAGCATTCCTCGCCACGCAGCCCGCCGTCGACAACGACGGAGGCGAGGGGCCTTCCGCCAAGCCCGGAACCTCCGATTAGTCCTGCGCCGCGGGAAGCGGGCAATAATGGAGCAATGGATTCGCGGCGTGCATGGTGGGTGTGGGGAAGCGGAATCTTCGCCTATCTGGTCGCGATCACCCAGCGCACGTCTTTCGGTGTAGCCGGCCTGCAGGCCACCGAACGCTTCGACGCGACTGCCGCCGCGCTGTCGACCTTCACCGTGGTCCAGTTGGTGGTGTATGCAGGGCTGCAGATCCCCGTCGGCCTGATGGTGGACAAGTACGGGCCACGGGTGATGGTGGCCGGTGGAGCCCTGCTGATGTTGGCCGGGCAAACCGCACTGGCCTTTGCGTCCTCCGTTCCGGAAGGATTGGGAGGCCGCATCCTCGTGGGAGCCGGCGACGCCATGACCTTTGTGTCGGTGCTGAGGCTGCTGCCCAGCTGGTTCAGTGCGAAGCGCATTCCGCTGCTGACCCAGCTCACCGGCCAGCTGGGCCAAATCGGCCAATTGATCAGCGTCATCCCTTTCGTGGCGATCCTGAACCTTGCCGGCTGGACGCCGGCGTTCCTCTCCGTGGCCGCGATGTCCGCGCTGGCCTTCGTGCTGGCGCTCGCCGTGGTCCGCAATGAGCCGGCGCAACAGAAGAAGCCGTTGCCGCCGACCCTGCGCCAGACCGGGGCATCCCTGGCCGATGCCTGGCGGGAACCGGGCACCAGGCTGGGGCTGTGGACTCATTTCACGGTCCAGTTCCCCGCTAATGTCTTCATGCTGATGTGGGGCTACCCGTTCCTCGTCTCCGCCCAGGGTCTGGCGCCAGCCGCAGCATCGGTGCTGATGACGGTCGCGGTGCTGACATCCTTCGTTGCGGGTCCGTTACTGGGTGGCTGGGTGGGCCGGCATCCTTTGAGACGCTCCACCATGGTCCTGCTGATCATTGGAACAATGTCGGTGGCATGGCTGTGTGTGCTGCTTTATCCCGGCCCTGCACCGTTCTGGCTGCTTCTGCTGCTGGTGATGGCGGTGTCCGTCGGAGGCCCAGGATCCATGATCGGGTTCGATTTCGCGCGGACGTTCAATCCGCTCAGCCGAGCCGGCACGGCCACCGGCATAGTGAACGTCGGCGGCTTCATTTCTGCCCTGCTGGTGATGTTCGGCATGGGCGTTGTCCTGGATGCGTTGCTGGCCAACGGTTTCTCGCAGGGCGAGCTGTATGCGCTGGACTCGTTCAAGCTGGCCTTCAGCCTCCAATTCCTCTTCCTGATCGGCGGCACGCTGGCTATTTTGACCGTGCGCAAACGCGTGCGGACGCGGATGTCCCACGGCGGAGTCATTGTGCCGCCGCTGCGGGACGCGCTGGCACGGGAGCGACGCAGGCGGCGCGAGCGGATCCGGGAACGCAGGGAGAACGGCAGAAGCCGGCGCGGCTAACAAGCTTCCCTCCACACGACCCGCTGTGGCACACGCTGTCCACAGGATCCGTCCGTTGCCTAGCCGCGGTGGCTGCTGGGGCGGCAAGCTCCTGGCATGGAGAAGAAGCGATTCACGGCCCGACAGTCCGTCGATGTCCTGAGCTTTGTGCCGCACACGCTGGGATTCCTGCCCTCCGACAGCGTGGTGCTCTTGTCCCTCTCCGGCGGCCGCCTCGGCGCGACCCTGCGCCTGGACCTTCCCGGAAACGGGGACAACTGCCACCTGGACCTGTTCGCCGACACCGCGGCTGACTACCTGCGTTCCGATGAGGAGGCAGACTCCTCGCTGTTGATCCTCTACACCGACCATTCGTGGCGCACGCCGAACCGGCCGCCACATGCCGAACTCGTTGCCGCCCTCGGCCGTTCCCTGGATGCCGTTGGGCTGCCGGTGCGAAGCGGCTGGACGGTTGGCATCAAGCATTGGCGCGAACTGTACTGCACCGACACCACCTGCTGTCCGTTGCCAGGGCGTCCGGTGTCGCAGATCCAGGACAGCGCCTTGAATGCCGAACTCGTCTACTACGGCAGTACGTATGCCGCCTCGGCGGCGGAGGCGGCAGCCGGTTTAGCGCCGGCACCCTCCCGCGAAGAACACCCTGCATCCGGGAGTATTCCGGCTGCCTCTGCCGGAGATACTGCATCCGGTCCCGCAATCCCGGCCTCCCGTCCGCCGACGCCCCTGCAGCGGGAGGCAGACCAGTTGGCCGATGGACTTGCCGGAAGCTGGACGTCTCCGTCTTTCTACTTCTTTACCCTCCGCCGGTGGGAGGATTCCTTGACCGCGCACCAGACGGGAGGCATGACAGCCCAGGCACAGGCCTTCCTGCTCGCGAGCCTGACCGAGAACGCGGTACGGGACGCCATCGCCATCTTCGCCTGCGGCGGCCTCGAGGCCGCATTCCTGTGGGCCAGCGCTGCAGGCCTCCTCAATGACCCCGGTCCGCGGACAGATGCCGCGACGGAATGCGAGCCGTTGCCGGAGACCGACGATCCTGTGGCTGCCCGGGACTGGTCGAAGATCCTGGTCGGTGACTCGCGCCAGGCACCGGACTGGGAGCGCGTGGATGCCACAGCGCAAATACTCGGGCAGCTACATGCGGTGGGGGCCGGCCACTCGCGCGCCGCGGCCGGTACGGTGCACGCCTGGATCGAGTGGGCCAGGGGCCGCGGCTCGCATGCCCACCAGCGCGCCGAAGCGTGCCTGCGCGAACGGCCCGGATACCGGCTCGCCGAGCTGGTCCGGGAACTGGCGGGCAGCGGGATGCTGCCGATGTGGGCACGCCGGCGGGAGACGGCTTGGCCCGGCCGCAGGCATTTGGCCGCGTAGCCGGGCCGCAAGCGGCGCCAATTCCGGTTCTTCCGGTGGACTGAATCGTGAGACAATGGGAACCGAGACCCGGTTGGGTTCGTGTTTCAAACAGCGGTACTTCCTTCGGGAATACCGCAGCCGCGGATCAGGTTATGCCATGCAGACCCTGCGTCCGTGACTCGGTTTGAAATCAAACACGGACTTGACAGGGTCATAGTGGTGTTGCCCGCAGGTAGCGTCACAGACCGCCGTACGAAAGGTTATCTGTGTCACCGGACAAGAAGACTGTTGCAGCTCCCGATGAGGAGACTGCTGCCTCCGCTCCGAAGAAGTCCGCGACTGCCAAGCGCACCGGCGCCCAGTCAGCGGCAGCGGCAGAAGCCGCTCCCAAGCGGCGCGGCCGGAAGCCGGGTGCTGCCGCCAAGAAGGAAGCGGGCACCGCCGAACCGGCCACGGAAGAAGTCGACGAAGATTCGGAAGTAGAGACGGATCCCGCGGACGAAGATGTCGAAGCCACCGAGGAAGCCGGTGCCAAGAAGGGCAAGGAAGGCGAAACCGGTTCCGGCTTCGTCTACTCCGATGCCGACGACGACGACGCCCCGGCCCAGCAGGTAGTCTCCGCCGGCGCTACCGCGGACCCCGTCAAGGACTACCTGAAGCAGATCGGCAAGGTCGCACTGCTCAACGCTGAGCAGGAAGTCGACCTCGCGCTGAGGATCGAGGCGGGTCTCTTCGCCGAAGAGAAGCTGGCCAAGGACGACGGCACCATGGACACCCGGTTGCGCCGCGACCTGGAGCAGATTGTCCACGACGGCAAGCGAGCCAAGAACCACCTGCTCGAAGCCAACCTGCGCCTGGTGGTCTCGCTGGCCAAGCGCTACACCGGCCGCGGCATGCTGTTCCTGGACCTGATCCAGGAAGGAAACCTGGGCCTCATCCGCGCGGTCGAGAAGTTCGACTACACCAAGGGCTTCAAGTTCTCCACCTATGCAACCTGGTGGATCCGTCAGGCCATCACCCGCGCCA
Organism: Actinomycetota bacterium; assembly: GCA_051751385.1. Taxonomy (GTDB): domain Bacteria; phylum Actinomycetota; class Actinomycetes; order Actinomycetales; family Micrococcaceae; genus Crystallibacter. The sequence continues at coordinate 105,385 of JBNJKW010000008.1, forward strand.
TGGCGGACCAGGCCCGCACCATCCGCATCCCGGTGCACATGGTGGAAGTCATCAACAAGCTGGCCCGCGTGCAGCGCCAAATGCTCCAGGACCTGGGCCGCGAGCCTACGCCCGAAGAGCTGGCCAAGGAACTGGACATGACCCCCGAAAAGGTCGTCGAGGTCCAGAAGTACGGCCGCGAGCCGATTTCGCTGCACACGCCGCTGGGCGAAGACGGCGACTCGGAGTTCGGCGACTTGATCGAAGACTCCGAAGCTGTAGTTCCCGCCGACGCGGTCAGCTTCACCTTGCTGCAGGAGCAGCTCCACTCGGTGCTGGACACGCTGTCCGAGCGCGAAGCCGGCGTGGTGGCCATGCGCTTCGGCCTGACCGACGGTCAGCCGAAGACTTTAGACGAAATCGGCAAGGTCTACGGCGTTACGCGTGAGCGCATCCGCCAGATCGAATCGAAGACCATGTCCAAGCTGCGGCACCCGTCGCGGTCGCAGGTACTGCGCGACTACCTGGACTGATCCCACAACTCCCACAACGCAGCAGCAGGGCCGGCTCCCCGAGAGGGGGACCGGCCCTGCTGCCGTGAACCCATCATCGGTGATGGCGCAGCAGAACAAGGCGCGGTGTGCCGCTGTCGGGAACCGCCGGTCCGTCGGACAAGTAAAGGGCGCCGTTCCCTTGGGGGGAACGGCGCCCTTTAACGTGGGTGCCTGTCAGGCCTTGCCGCGCGCGGTGAGGCTGCGCCGGCAGCTATTCCGGCGGCAGGGCCTATGAGGCGCTGGCGCCGGCCTTTTCGGTCAGGCGGCCGGTTTCGTCCTGCCACTCCGAGGCTTTCGAGCGAAGCTGCGGCTCGTGCTGCCGGGCATGGTGCCCGCAGAAGAGGAGTTCGCCGCCAGAGGAGGCCAGGACCACCCGTACATAGGCCTGAGCGCCACAACGGTCGCAACGGTCCATTGCGGTCAGTTCACGGGGGGCTATTGCTGTTGTCATGATGACCTCCTTACGAGTGCGTCTATCCATACAACCATCCAAACCCCGCAAAACTTCGCATCTTTAGGTCACTTTCGCTGACCGCGTATCACATGTGGGTAACAGCAGGGAGCTACGTCACATGCAGCAGCTCGGTTCGGCGCGGTGCACCAGCGCGAAGGCAAAGGGGATTAGCCTAGTAACGGTCCGTTATTCGCGGCGGGCCGCGGCTAGGAACCGCAGTTCTGTCTTGCCAAGGAGCACCTTTACACGTGGCGCCAACGAAGTCTGAGTACACAGCACGCCATCTTTCCGTCTTGGAAGGACTGGAAGCCGTCCGCAAACGGCCGGGCATGTACATCGGTTCAACCGATTCCCGCGGATTGATGCACTGCCTCTGGGAAATCATCGACAACTCGGTGGACGAGGCCCTGGCAGGCTACGGGCAGAGCATCAAGATCACCCTGCACCCGGACGGGTCCGTGGAGATACACGACGACGGCCGCGGCATCCCGGTCGACGTCGAGCCAAAGACCGGTCTCAGCGGTGTCGAAGTGGTGTTCACCAAGCTGCATGCCGGCGGAAAGTTCGGCGGCGGCTCCTACACCGCCTCCGGTGGTCTGCACGGAGTGGGCGCCAGCGTGGTCAACGCGCTGTCCTCCCGGCTGGATGTCCAGGTGGACCGCGGCGGCAAGACCTACGGAATGTCCTTCCGGCGCGGCGAACCCGGCAAATTCATCGATCCGGCCAGGGGGCCGAGCCCGGAGTCCACCTTTGAGCCGTTCGTCACCGGTTCCAAGCTGGAGGTGGTGGGGACCGCCAAGCGCGGGGTGACCGGCACGCGCATCCGGTATTGGGGAGACCGGCAGATCTTCACCCCGGACGCGAAGTTTTCCTACGAAGAGCTGCAGAACAGGGCCCGGCAGACCTCCTTCCTGGTTCCCGGGCTGAAGATCACGCTGCGCGACGAGCGCAAGATGCCCGGTACCCCTGGCGAAAACGGTCCGTTCGAAGAGGTGTTCCACCACGACGGCGGCATCGCCGAATTTGTCGACTACCTGGCCAACGACAGTGCCGTCACCGATGTCTGGCGCTTCCACGGTTCGGGCAAGTTCAAGGAAACCGTTCCGGTGCTCGACGAAAACGGCCACAGCAAAATCACCGAGGTCGACCGCGACTGCGAGGTAGACGTGGCCCTGCGCTGGGGCATCGGCTATGACACCACGGTGCGTTCGTTCGTGAACATCATCGCCACGCCCAAGGGCGGCACGCACCAGAGCGGTTTCGAACAGGCGCTGTTGAAGACCTTCCGCAAGGTGATTGAGGCCAACGCCCGCAAGCTCAAGGCGGGCAACGACAAGATCGAGAAGGACGACGTCTTCGCAGGCCTGACCGCTGTGCTCACCGTCCGTCTGGCCGAGCCGCAGTTCGAAGGCCAGACCAAGGAGATCCTCGGCACCTCGGCCGTGCGGGCCATCGTGTCGCGGGTGGTGGAGAAGGAGCTGGCAGCGAAGCTCGGTTCGTCGAACCGGGGGGACAAGGCGCAGTCCGCCCTGCTGCTGGAGAAGGTAGTCAGCGAGATGAAATCCCGCATCTCGGCCCGCGTCCACAAGGAGACGCAGCGGCGGAAGAATGCGCTGGAGACATCCACCATGCCCGCAAAACTGATCGACTGCCGCACCAACGAGGTCGAACGGTCCGAGCTGTTCATCGTTGAGGGCGACAGCGCTCTGGGCACCGCCCGGCTGGCTCGTTCCTCGGACCATCAGGCGCTGCTGCCGATCCGCGGCAAGATCCTCAACGTTCAGAAGGCCTCCGTGGGAGACATGCTGAACAACGCCGAATGCGCCGCCATCATCCAGGTGGTGGGGGCCGGATCCGGCCGCAGTTTCCAGTTGGATGCCGCCCGCTACGGCAAGGTCGTCCTGATGACCGACGCCGACGTCGACGGCGCGCACATCCGCACGCTGCTGTTGACGCTCTTCTTCCGCTATATGCGGCCGCTGGTGGATGCCGGCCGGGTCTACGCTGCGGTGCCGCCGCTGCACCGGGTGGAGATCGTCAACGCCGGATCCAAAGCCAATGAAGTGGTGTACACCTATTCGGAAAACGAGCTGCACAAGCTGCTCGCCACCTTGGAGCAGGACGGTAGGAAGTACAAGGAACCCATCCAGCGCTACAAGGGGCTGGGCGAGATGGACGCCGACCAATTGGCCGAAACCACCATGGAGCCGAGGCACCGGACGCTGCGCAGGGTGCGGATCGAGGATGCCGAAGCCGCCGAACGGTCCTTCGACCTGTTGATGGGATCGGATGTGGCACCGCGCAAAGAGTTCATTGTCGCCGGAGCCTCCATGCTGGACCGTGAACGGATCGACGCCTAAGCGGCCAGACCGGGCGCCACCAGCAGTACGGTCGGCACCGCCAGCAGCAACGCCGAACCCAGCAGCACCGCCGATTGCGCGGGGCGGCCGAGGCCCGGTACGGGCGAGAGCAGCCGCCGCAGCCGGTGCGCGGTGACAAAGGAATCCGTCTCTGCCGCGCCGAGCAACGCCTTGGCCGGGTCGCCGACGCCGGCGGCCGCCACTCCTGCCCCCGCCTGCGGCCGCTCGCCGGCCGCGACGACGGCGATCGCCCGCACGAGCGTCTCCCGGTCCGAGGTCTTCAATGCGTGGTCGTCAGCGAGCATCTCGGTCAGTTCGTTCACCGCCGTCCTGGCCAGCTTCGATGTGGGGAGCCACGGCAGGGCTGACCGCCAGGCGGCGAAGGCCCACAAAAGCAGGTCGTGGCGCTGGTCCAGATGCGCCTTTTCGTGCGTCATCACGGCCTGCAGCTCGTCGGGGGAGAGTAACTCGAGCAGCCCGTTCGAGAGCACCGTGACTGAGCCGCCGCCGCCCGGCAGGCAGTAGGCGACCGGTGCCGGATGATTGATCACCAGGGTCCGCGGGGAGTCTGCGGACGGGGAACTGAGCAAGTTCAGCAGGTCGCGGTGGCGGCCGCGCTGTTTGCGGATCTTGTAGTAAGTCAGCAGCAAGGTGAAGACCAAGTGGACGGTCAGCAGCAGGGCCGCGCTGAGGGCAAACACGTGAATCAGGTCCAGCCCGGCATCGGGGCTGTCGTCCAGTAGCAGGCCGGTCAGGCCACGCAGGCCCTCGAGCAGGTTTTCCCCCAGCGGTTCCAGCCCCCACGTCAGCATGGCGCCGATCATGGACAACCCGCCCGCCAAGGCGATGGCCTGCCACAGCACCAGTGCCGTCTCGGGGCTGCGGGCAGTCCAGCGTGCCCGCGAGAGCATGATCGGAGCCGGCCACGCCAGAATTACCGCCAAGGCGGCCAGCAGGTAGGAGGCCAGGAACATGCGGCTTTAGTCGGCGGAGAGGATCTTGCGCAGTGCTTCGGCCTCTTGCTCGGTGACCGTGCCGATGAAGCGGGCCAGGACGGCCTCGCGGTCCGGCGCCAAGCCCAAGACCTCATGCATCAGCTCCACGGTGTGCTCTTCGCGGCTGGTGACGGCCCGGTAGCGGTGCGGGCGGATATCCCGGCCGCGCTGGACAAGTCCCTTTTTCTCCAGCCGGGACAGCACTGTCAGAACCGTCGTGACGGCCAGTTCCTTGCCGTCCGCTCCGTCGGCGGTGGTCTGTGCCAGCAGGTCGCGCAGTTCGTTGGCCGTCAGCCCGGTTTCGTCGGGATCGGCGGCGTTCTGGGACCACAGCACGTCCATGACTGCCCGTTCCAGATCTCCGAGAGTAGCCATTTGGTTCCTTTTCGTCTCTTAACGTCGCATCGCCGGCCTGCGGAACCTTCCCGCGACCGTGCTCTTGGTCTCTAATTTACCGCCTTTCGGGCAAATGTTCTACAGTACGTAGAAGATTGAAGTTCTACAGGTTGTAGAAATGGCCCGGATGCGTCCGGGGGAGCACGTCAGTCCGGGAGGCACGGGTTGGAAGCACTGGAAATCGCGCGGTGGCAGTTCGGCATCACCACCGTCTATCACTTCCTGATGGTGCCCTTGACCATTGGTCTGGGGCTGCTGGTGGCGATCATGCACACGGCTTGGTATCGCACCGGCAAGGACCAGTACCTGCGGATGACCAAGTTCTGGGGCAAGTTGTTCCTGATCAACTTCATCATGGGCGTGGCCACCGGCCTGGTCCAGGAGTTCCAGTTCGGCATGGCCTGGAGCGAGTACAGCCGCTTCGTCGGCGACGTCTTTGGCGCCCCGCTGGCCATGGAAGCCCTGCTGGCGTTCTTCGTGGAGTCCATTTTCCTGGGCCTGTGGATTTTCGGCTGGGGCCGGCTGCCCAAGGCCGTGCACCTGCTCAGCATCTGGTGTGCCTCGCTGGCCACCGTCGCTTCGGCCTACTTCATCCTGGCCGCCAACTCCTGGATGCAGCATCCGGTCGGGGTCGAAATGATCGACGGTCGGCCGGTCATGGTGGACGTCTGGGCCGTGCTGACGAACAACACCCTGCTGGTGGCCTTCCCGCACACGATCTTCGGCGCACTCTCGGTTGCCGGCGGCTTCCTGCTGGGCATCAGCTGGTACCACCTGTGGAAGCGCCGCCGCGACGGCATCGACACCGTCGGCCCGGACGGCATGGTGGTCGTCGGTTCGGATCCAGCCCGCGGCCGGGACGCGGCCGACCACAAGGTCTGGCTCCGCTCGCTGCGGATCGGAGCCGTCGTCGCCGTCGTCTCCTTCGCCGGCGTCTCCCTCACCGGTGACCTGCAGGCCAAACTGATGTTCCAGCAGCAGCCGATGAAGATGGCGGCGGCGGAGGCGGCCTGCCACGACGGCACCGGGTTCTCCATCCTGTCGGTTGGCAACCTGGGATCCAAGGATTGCGACGACATGGTGGCCGTCGTCGAGCTGCCGGGGTTGCTCTCGTTCATGGCCAACGGCGACTTCGACACCGACATCCGCGGCATCAACACCCTGCTGCCCGAGTACCAGGAGCGCTTCGGAACCCACCTGCCCGACAACCCGATCTACGGCGAGCGCGCCGGCACGGAAATCGACTACGTGCCGGTCATGGAGGTCACCTACTGGGGCTTCCGGATGATGATCACCTTCGGCATGCTGGCAGCGGCCGCCGCCGTCGCCGCCCTGTGGGTGGTACGCAAGGGAACCGTGCCCGAATCGAAGTGGCTGATGCGGCTGGCCGTGTTCGGCATCCTGGCACCATTCGGCGCGAATTCGGCCGGCTGGATCTTCACGGAAATGGGCCGCCAGCCATTCGTTGTCGCCCCCAACCCGGATCCCGACGGCATCGACAACGTCTTCATGTTCACCGCCGCCGCGGTCTCGCCGGGCGTCTCGCTGGGGGAGCTGATCTTCTCGCTGAGCGCCTTCACGCTGGTTTACGGCGCGTTGCTGGTGGTGGAAGTGAAGCTACTCGCGACCTACTGCCGCGGCGGTGTGCCCTCGGCGATGCCTGAACTGCTGCACGGATCGTCCGCGGTAGGCGCGGAGAAGGACGACGACGGCGGCCCGGACGGCGGCGGCGACGGCACCGGCGGCCGCGGCAAGGACAGCGGCGCCGATGATGTGCTCGCCTTCGCCTACTGAACCGGCTCCTACGGAACGATAAGGACGACTCATGGAAACCCTGCCCACTGTCTGGTTCATCGTCATCGCCTTCTTCTGGACCGGCTACCTGTTCCTGGAAGGCTTCGACCTCGGCGTCGGCATGATGATGCGCGGCTTTGCCCGAAACAACACCGAACGCCGCGTGCTGCTGAACACCATCGGCCCGGTCTGGGACGGCAACGAAGTCTGGCTGGTCACCGCGGGCGCCGCCACGTTTGCGGCTTTCCCCGAGTGGTACGCCGCCCTGTTCTCCGGCCTGTACCTCCCGCTGGTGCTCGTGCTGCTGGCCCTGATCTTCCGCGCCGTCGGCATCGAATACCGCGGCAAGGTGGACACGGACCGGTGGCGGGCGCGCTGGGACTGGGCAATAGCGCTGGGCTCGTTGGTCGCGGCGTTCGGTGTCGGGGCCATGCTCGGCCTGACCACCACCGGCCTGCCGCTCAACGCCAACGGCGACCGGGTGGGCGGACCGTTCGCCTGGTTCAACGGCTATGCCGTGCTCGGCGGGCTGGCCGTGGTGGGCTTTAGCCTGGTGCACGCGGCAGCATTCCTGGCCTTGAAGACCGACGGCGAGGTCCGGTTGCGGGCCAAGGCACTGGTGCTGCGCTGGCTGCCGGTGGCGCTGCTGCCGATGGCCGCCTGGGCCGCCGTGTTGGTGCTGCGCCACGGCAAGGCCGTCACGGTGGCGACGCTGTTGCTGGCCGCCCTCGGCGCGGTGGCCGCCTGGCTGCTGGCCAAGGCCGGCCGGGACGGGCTCTCCTTCACGGGGCTCGGCATCTTCCTGGTCGCCGGGACCGTGACGATCTTCACCGCGGTGTTTCCCACGGTGCTGCCTTCCACTCTCGACGAGGCCTTCAGTCTGACGGTGGAATCCGCCTCGTCCTCCGACTACACGCTGGGCGTGATGAGCGTGGTGGCGCTGTTCGGCATCCCGGCCGTGTTGGTCTACCAGGGCTACACCTACTGGGTGTTCCGCAAACGGGTGAGCTCGTCAGCGATCCCCGCCGCACACGCCGTCGTTGCACAGTAAAGGACGCACAGTGAGGGAAGCACAGTGAAACCCATCCTGCCGGTGGGCGCCGCCGGCAAGCGCGCGCTGTACCTGCTCGGGCTGGCCGCGGCGGTCAAAGCCGCCGGGCTGGTGCTGCTCGCGTCAGCGGTGGCCGCCGGGGTGGCCGGCCTGGCCGCCGGGACCTTTAGCTGGGACGGCGTGCTGCTGCCAGGCGTCATCGGCGCCCTGCTGCGATCGGCGGCGGCCTGGGGCCAGGATGTGGCGGCACAGCGGGCCGCCGCCGGAGTCAAGGAGGACCTGCGGGCCCGCCTCGCCGCACGGATCCTGGCAGACGGAGGTGCCACCTCTAACGGAGCGCACTCCACCGGTGACGGCGCCCTGGGCGTGCTGGCCACCCGGGGCCTGGACAATTTGGACGACTATTACACCAAGTACCTGCCGGCACTGGTGACCTGTGCCGTGGTGCCGCTGCTGGTGGGGCTGCGGATTCTGACCGCGGACTGGGTGAGCGCGCTGATCGTGGTGCTCACGCTGCCGTTGGTGCCAGTCTTCATGATCCTGATTGGCAAGCACACCGAAGACCGGACGGAACAAGCGGCGGCGGCCTTGGACCGGCTTTCCGACCACCTGCTGGAATTGGCCCGCGGGCTCCCGGTCCTGGTCGGCCTGGGCCGGGCGGCGGCACAGACCAGGGCGCTGCGCGACGTTGCCAGCGCCTACCGCGAACGGACCATGGCAACGTTGCGGGTGGCCTTCCTCTCCTCGCTGGCGCTGGAACTAATCGCCACCATCTCCGTGGCCGTGGTGGCCGTGTTCGTGGGCATCCGGCTCGTTTACGGCGGGATGGAACTGGAAGCCGGGCTGCTGGCGCTGATCCTGGCCCCGGACTGTTTCCAGCCGCTGCGCGACCTCGGCTCGGCGCACCACGCGAGCGAAGACGGAATGGAGTCCCTCAAGCGCAGCAAGGCCGTGCTGGACGCACCGGCCGGCCGGCCACTGGTGCCCGCCGCCGGTCCGGTGCCCGCGCCCGGTCCGGTGCCCGCCGCCGGGCCCGCCCCTGCGGCGGGCGGGGGAGCGCCGGACGTGCGGGTGTCGGGGCTGTCCGCCGGGTACCCCGGGCGCGGGCAAGTAGTGGACGGGCTGGATTTCACCGCGCCGGCGGGCCGCATCACCGCCCTGTCCGGACCAAGCGGCGGCGGCAAGAGCACCGTGCTGGAAGTGCTGGCCGGGCTGCGCCGCGACGGCGCGGGCATCCGGCTGGCCGGGGAAGTGTCCGGCATCCACCGCGGCCGGATTGCCTGGATTCCGCAACACCCGGTTCCCTCGGAAGCGACGGCTGTCGAAGAGGTGGCACTGTATGCGGGGCTGACAGGACCGGCCGGCCGGTCCGCAGCGACGGCGGCGCTGTCCCGCGTGAACGCTGCCGGCCTCGCGGACGCTGACACCGGCGACCTCAGCCCCGGCGAGCTGCGCCGGGTGGCCGTGGCGCGGGCGCTGGCCCGGATCGAACACGTCCCTGGTGTGGATGTGTTGCTCGCCGATGAACCCACGGCCCATGTGGACGAGGAGAGTGCACGCGCCATTGAGGCGGCGCTGGCCGGACTTCGCGGCCGCGTGACCACCGTGCTGGTGGCCCATGACCCGGACACGGCGGCGCTCGCCGACCATGTGGTGCCGGTGGTCCCGTCCCGCGGGGAAGCAGCCCCCGCCGCTCCACCGTCTGGCCAGATTGTGGCCGCGGCAGCGGAGCCGGACACCGACCCCACCGATGCTGCGGCCGGGGCGCCGGGCGGCCGGACGGACGCGCCGGACGAGGACGTCCCCGCCGCCGGACCCGGCCTGTGGCGGCAAGCAGCCCTGCTGCGGCCGTGGAGCCCGGGGTTCCTGGCCGCGCTGTGCTTTGGCCTGGGCGCGGCACTCTTCGCCGTCTCGCTGGCCGGTCTGTCCGGCTGGCTGATTGTCTACGCCAGCGAGCAGCCCCCGATCCTGCACCTGATGACTTCCATCGTCGGAGTCCGGTTCTTCGGCATCGGACGCTCGGTGCTGCGGTACCAAGAACGGCTAAAGCTGCACGACGCGGTCTTCGAAAGCACCGACCGGCTGCGGATCCGGCTGTGGAACGGACTGCTGCAGCGGCCGGCAGCCTGGCGGCGGCTGGCCCGCGGCGGCGGCGCCTTGGAACGGCTGGTCGGAGATGTGGACGAACTGCGCGATGTCGCGCCGCGGGCCGTCTTCGCCCCGCTGGTGGGCCTGCTGGTGGCCGCAGCCTCCTGCGTGGCCACCGCACTGCTGATGCCCGCGGCCCTCGGCTGGCAGCTGCTGCTCTCGGCAGTCTGCGTGGTGCTGGCGCCGGCCGTGACGCGCTGGGCGGACCGCCACGCGCAGGCCACCAACGTGCAGCTCAAGGGCAGGTCGCTGAACGCCGTGACGCGGTTGCTGGCAGCCGCTCCGGATCTGGCCGCCAACACGGCCGCCCGGCCGCTGCTGCAGCGGGCCCGCCGGTTGGACCGGCAGGCGACGGCGGCAGTGCAGCGCAGCGCCTGGGCCCAAGGACTGGGCCACGGACTGACCGCGCTGGCCTGTTCGCTGGCCGCGGTGGTGATGATTGGAGCAGCCGGCGGCACCGCGCCGGGGGTGGCCGCCGTCGTCGTCCTCATGCAGTTGGCGCTGGTGGAGCCGTTCATGGCGGTCAACACCGCGGTGCAGCAGTGGGGTGCCTGGCGCGCCGCCGGTGCGCGGGTGCTGCCGGATCTGGGCAGCACGGCGATCCCGGCCGACGACGTGGCAGCCGGGCCTGCCGTTGAAACGCTGGAGCTGCGGGACGCGTCCTACCGCTATCCCGACGCGGCGCAGGACGCCTTCGCCGGAGTGGACCTGCGGGTGGAGCGTGGGCAATGGCTCGCCGTGACCGGGCCGTCGGGCAGCGGAAAGTCCACCCTGCTGGGCGTGCTGCTGGGCTTCCTGCCGCTGGCGTCCGGCCAGTACCTGGTCAACGGCGCGGCCAGCGATGCGCCGCGGTCAGCCATCGCCTGGATGCCGCAGGAGGCGCACCTGTTCAACTCGACGGTGCGGGCCAACTTGCTGCTGGCTCGGCGGCCTGAAGAGGCTACCAGTGAGGAGCAGATGCACTCGGCGCTGGCCGCCGTGGGACTCGGCGGATTCCTGGCCGGGCTCCCGGACGGCCTCGATACGCGGATCGGTCCGGGCGGGCACTTCCTCTCCGGCGGCCAGCGGCAGCGGTTGGCTGTGGCCAGGGCGCTGCTGGCCGATGCGGACGTGGTGCTGCTGGACGAACCGACCGCCCATTTGGACCGCGAGGCGGCGGACGCCCTGCTGCTGGATCTGCGGCGGGCCCTCGCGGGGAAAGCAGTGGTCATGGTGACCCATGACGAGCGCCAGGCTGCGTGCTGCGAGCATCGGTTGCGGATGTCTACCGGCAGGTACGCCGCTGCCTTAGGCTGAGGCAATGACGAATTCCGATCTCCCGGCCGCTCCCGGCGGAGGCCTGCAGTGGCGGGCCATGACGGAAGCGGACCTCGATGGCTGGCACCAGTTGATTCATCGGATGGCCGCGGTGGACAAACCGGTCTGGACCAAGACGAAGGCGGATTTGGCGGAGGCATTCGACGACCCTGCCAACAACCCGGCCGAGTGCACCGCGATCGGGTGGGACGCCGACGGGACGGTGCGTGCCGTGGGCAGGGTCTACGCCAACGCCGGCTCACCCGTCGCCCACACCTGGGGCGGGGTGGATCCCGACTGGCGCCGCCGCGGCGTCGGCAGGGCGCTTTACGCGTGGCAGGCCGACTGCCAGCGCCGCCGGTTCAGCGCGGCCGGCATCACCGGCGGCGTCCTGCGGAGCAGCACCGAGGAACAAGATCCGGCGCACAACGCGCTGATGGCCGCGGTGGGGGCCAAGGTGGTGCGCTACTTCACCGAAATGACCCGGCCGCTGGAGGAGATTCCGGACGCGCCGCTGCCGCCGGGCTTCGTGTTTGTGGATCTGGACCCGGGCGACAGCGACGCCGTGCGGCTCGCCCACAACGAGGCGTTCGCGGACCACTGGGGCAGCGAGCCAAGGGACGAGCGCCGGTGGAAGACCCTGGTGCAGCACCCGGAGACCAGGCCGGAATGGAGCATGTCGGTGGTGGAGGCCGCCTCCGGCGAGACGGTGGCGTACCAGGTGGCCAGCTTTGATCCTCAGTACAAAATCCAGTCAGGCTACGACGAAGGCTTCACCAACCTGCTGGGCGTCCGCAGGCCGTGGCGCGGCCGCGGGCTTGCCCAGTCGCTGCTGGCCGAAGCCATGCGCCGGTTCCGGGCCGGCGGCATGGCACATGCCGGGCTGGGCGTGGACACCGAGAACCCCAGCGGGGCGCTGGCCCTCTACACCCGGATGGGCTACCTGCCGACCAAGCGCTACCTGGACTATGAACTGCCGCTGACCTGACCCGGCGGCAGCTACGCCCCGACGTCGTGCAGGTGGTGCGTGACATCGTGCAGGAAGTAGCTGCCCAGGGTGGTGACCGTGAAAACCGAGCCGTTGCTGCGCGTGCCGCTGCGGTCCCACTCGGCCGGGGTCACCACATTGAAAGTGGCCGCCGCATCGGCTGCCGCAGCAGCCAGCTCCTGGGCCACGGCGCGCGGATCCAGGCTGGCGTACTGTCCCTCCACCGCCGCGGCATCCTGGTCCCAGTCCGGGAAGTCGGGATTGTCCTGGCCCAGCATCAGCCGCAGCCGGGTTTCGAACACCCGGCAGAGATCGCGCACGTGGGCCGCGTACTCCAGGACGGACCAGGTGCTGCTGTCCGGGCGGATGCCCACCCCCGGCTCCGCCAAGGCGGCCTGCCAGCGCGGCACGGATGCCAGCAGCGCCGGGCCGATCCGGTCCGGCGTGATGCCGGCCGGATCGAAGCCGCATTCGGGACAGGGCCGTTCGGTGACCCAGGTCCAGTCTTTGGTGTCGGGAGTGATCGGCATGCTGCCAGCCTACGAGTCTTCCGGCCCCTGCTGCGGCAAGGACGGATCAGACAAGGAGGGATCGGACAAGGACGGGCCGGACAAGGACGGGCCGACGGCGTCCACCGACTGGGACAGCGGTATGCCGGAACCATCGCGGCGGCCATATTCGGTGGGCAACGCCCGCGAGGCCCCGTTGGAGGAACTGGCCTTCGCGGGACCGTGCCCGGCCCACGCCAGCGAGAGCACGTCTTCGCCCTTCAGGAAGCGGTGCACCCGGACGCCGCCGGTGGCCCGGCCCTTCGCCGGGTACTCGGTGAACGGGGTGACCTTGACGGATCCGGGGGAGGTGCCGGGCAGGGCACCCTGAGTGGAAGCAACGGTGACGACGACGGCGGCCGCATCCGAAGCCGCAACCGAGCCGAAGAACGCTACCGAGTCCTCGGCGGCCAGTTTGATCCCAGCCACACCGCCGGCGGTGCGTCCCTGGGCCCGGATCGTGGAGGCCGGGAAGTGCAGCAGCTGTGCCTGCCGCGTGATGAAGACCAGTTCGTCGTCGTCGGCGGGCACGCTCAGGCCCACAATGTAGTCCTTGGGCTTGAGCGTGATGATCTCCCAGTCCTCGCGGTTCAGCGGGTAGTCCGGGGTGACGCGCTTGGCCACGCCCTGGGCCGTGCCGATGGCCAGCACCTTGTCCAGCGGAGCCAACGCCACCAGGGATTCGCCCTTCGCCAGCGTGATGAACTCCTTCACTGGAACGCCGCCGGCCAGATTGGGGGAGCCGGCCGCCCCGGCCAGCACCGGCATGTCCAGCACCGGAAGCCGCATCATCCGGCCCAGAGAGGTGACGGCTCCGATCTCGGCCCGCGCCGTGGTCTTCACCACGGACAGCAGCGCATCGTGCCGGATCCGCTGGCCGTCCGCTAGGGGCTCCTGGTCCACCGTGCGGGCCAGCTGCCCGGACGCGGAAAGCAGCACCCAGCACGGGTCGTCGGCAATCTGCAGCGGCAGCGCCGCCTTGGCGTTCGTGCCCGCGGCGGCGGGGGCCGGCAGTGCCGTGCCGCGAAGCGGGGCAGCGGCCTCCGATTCGAGCAGCACCGTCCGCCGCGGCGTGGCGTAGAGCGCGGATACCTCGCCCAGCTCGGTGGAGACCAGCTGGCGCAGCGTGGACTCGTTGCCCAGGATCTCCTCCAGCTCGGCAATCTCGCGGCGGAGTTCGTCCTGTTCCTTCTCCAGCTCGATCCGCGAGTACTTGGTCAGCTGGCGGAGCCGCAGTTCCAGGATGTGGTTGGCCTGGATCTCGGACAGGTCGTAGATGGCCATCAGCCGTTCGCGGGCGGCGGCGGCCTCGTCCGAGGACCGGATGATCTGGATGACCTCGTCGATGTCCACGATGGCTATCAGCAGGCCTTCGACCAGATGCAGCCGGTCCTTCTTCTTGCCCAGCCGGAACGCGGTGCGCCGGCGGACCACGCCGATGCGGTGGTCCACGTAGACCTGCAGCAGCTCCAGCAGGCCCAGCGTGCGCGGCTGCCCGTCCACCAGCGTGACGTTGTTGATGCCGAAGGAATCTTCCATCGGCGAATAGCGGTACAGCTGGGCGAGCACGGCGTTGGGGTTGAAGCCGTTCTTCAGCTCAATGACCAGGCGCAGGCCGTGCTGCCGGTCGGTCAGGTCCACGATGTCGCTGATGCCCTGCAGCTTCTTGGACGTGACCGCGTCCTTGATCTTCTCGATCACCTTCTCCGGACCGACGCCGTAGGGCAGTTCCGTGACCACCAGGCCGGTGCGGCGGGCGGTGAGCTTTTCAACCTCCACCTTGGCGCGGGTCTTGAACGAGCCGCGGCCGGTGGCGTACGCGTCCCGGATACCGTCCAACCCGACGATCTTGCCGCCCGATGGCAGGTCCGGGCCGGGGACGAACCGGATGATGTCCTCGAGCGTGGCCTCCGGATGGGCGATCAGGTGCTGGGCCGCGGCGATCACTTCGCCCAGGTTGTGCGGAGCCATGTTGGTGGCCATGCCCACAGCGATGCCGGAGGACCCGTTGACCAGCAGGTTGGGGAACGCGGCCGGGAGTACCTCCGGCTGCATCAGCTGGTTGTCGTAGTTGGGAACGAAGTCCACCACGTCTTCGTCCAGATGGTCCGTCAGCGCCAGCGCCGGGGCCGCCAGCCGCGCCTCGGTGTACCGCGGGGCCGCCGGACCGTCGTCGAGCGAGCCGAAGTTGCCGTGCCCGTCGATCAGCGGCATCCGCAGCGAGAACGACTGCGCCATGCGTACCATCGCGTCGTAAATGGCGGCGTCGCCGTGCGGGTGGAGCTTGCCCATCACTTCGCCGACCACGCGGGCGGACTTCACATGCCCCCGGTCCGGCCGCAGCCCCATCTGGGACATCATGTACAGAATGCGGCGCTGCACCGGCTTCAACCCGTCGCGGGCATCGGGCAGGGCACGCGAGTAGATGACCGAGTAGGCGTATTCGAGGAAGGAGCCTTCCATCTCGGAGGTCACGTCAATATCGACGATGTTCTCCGTGAAGTCCTCTTCGGGGGCTGGAGTCTGGCGACGGGGCATGGGTAGTGCTTCGGTCCTTAGTTAAAAGTTGCGGATACAGTGAGTTTATGGCGCAAGAGGCTGATTCCCCGGATTACCCGGATTATTGGGAAGCGGATGTCGTGCTGCGCGACGGCGGGACGGCGCACCTGCGACCGATAGTCCCGGCCGACGCCGAGGCGCTGCAGGCCTTCCACCTGGGGCAATCGGAAAGCTCCATCTACCTGCGCTTTTTCACCTTTAAGGCCAAGCTGAGCGCGCGCGAACTGGCCCGCTTCACCAACGTCGACTATGTCAACCGGGTGGCCTTTGTGACCACCATCGGCGACGAGATCATCGGGATCGGCCGCTACGACCGGCTCGATGATCCGGCCGAGGCCGAGGTTGCCTTCAACATTTCGGACACCCACCAGGGGCGCGGACTGGGATCCATTCTGCTGGAGCATCTGGCGGCGGCGGCCCGGGAAAACGGCATCAGCAAGTTTTCCGCCGAGGTGCTGCCGGAGAACCGGAAGATGATCACCGTCTTCAACGACGCAGGCTATGAAGTACGGCGCCATTTCGACGACGGTGTGGTCGCCTTGGAGTTCGACCTTGACCCGACCGAACGGTCCCGCGCCGTCATGGCGGCCCGCGAACACCGGGCCGAGGCCAAGAGCGTTGCGGCCTTGCTCGCGCCCGGATCCGTGGCGGTGATCGGCGCCAGCCGGGACTGGGGCAGCGTGGGCTACTCGCTGCTGGAGAACATCATCGAATCCAAATTCACCGGCCCCGTCTACGCCATCAACCCGCAGGCCTTTGAACTGAACGGCATGATCTCCTACGGGACCATCGCCGAGGTCCCGGAGCCGGTGGAACTCGCCGTCGTCGCCGTCCCCTACGAAGAAGTGATCAAGGTGGCACGCGAATGTGCTGCCGCCGGGGTCAAGGGGATTTTGGTGGCCAGCGACGGTTTCTCCCAGGCCGGCAACGAAGGACTGCAGCGGCAGCGCGAACTGGTCCGCCACGCCCGCGCCCACGGCATGCGCGTGATCGGCCCCGGTTCGCTGGGACTGCTGAATACCGATCCGGCGGTCTCGCTGAATGCGTCCATGGCACCCGCGATGCCGCCCCGTGGACCGCTGGGACTGTTCAGCCAGTCGGCAGCGATCGGTGTGCTGCTCTACACCGCCGCCAGCCGGCGCGGGCTGGGCCTGTCCTCCATGGTGTCCGGCGGCAACCGGGCCGACGTTTCCGGCAACGACGTGATGCAGTACTGGGAAGACGACGCGGCCACCAAGGCGGTGGGGCTGTACCTGGAATCCATCGGGAACCCGCGTAAATTTTCCCGGATCGCCCGGCGGCTCTCGCTCAGCAAGCCCGTCATCGTGGCTAAGTCCGACGTGATGGGACTGCAGCTTCCGCCGGGCCACGCGGTGCGGACCACCCAGGCGCCGATGGGCGCGCTGGACGCGATGTTCCGCCAGTCCGGCGTGATCCGCGTGGAAACCAACGAAGAGCTGATGGACGTGGCGCAGATCCTGGTCAGCCAGCCGCTCCCGGCCGGAGCCAATCTAGCCGTCTTCAGCAACTCCTTGGCACTGGGCAACGTGGTGGCCGACGCCGCCAAGGCCCACCAGCTGGACGTGGTTCGGCTGGAAACCGGGATGGACCTGAACACCGGGCAGTCCAAAGCGCTGCCGGTGCTTCGCCAGCGCGTGCGGCAGGCGCTGTCGGCACCAGAGGTGCACGCCGCCGTCGTCACCCTCCTCCCAGCCACCGGAATTCGGACCTCAGTGCTGGCGGAAGTGCTGCGCGAGTGCGCCGAAGAGGCGGGCAAACCGGTGGTTGCCTCCTTTACCGGCGTGCTCGATCTGGCGGAACGATCCGACGGCCTGCTGGCAACCGGCGATGAATCCGGCGCCGGTCCGGAACCCGCGGCGGGCGGACTCCAGCGGGCGCTGCCGTGTTTTGCCAGCCCCGGCAGCGCCGTGGACGCGCTGGCAGCCGTGGTCCGCTATGCCGAATGGAAGGCCCGGGACAAAGGCGAGTACACCGAACCGGCCGGCACCGACCCGGCCGCGTCCCAGCAACAGATCGACGCCCTGCTCGCCGGCGTGACCGGGACTGATCTGCTCACACCCACCCGCGCGCAGACCGCACGGCTGTTGGGCTGCTACGGCATCACCGTGCAGGAGTCCGCCGGATTCACCAACGACGACGAGGCGGTGGCGGCCGCCGAACGGCTCGGCTGGCCCGTGGCGTTGAAGACCACCGATGCGCGGCTGCGGCAGCGGCTGGACCTGGGAGGCGTCCGGCTGAATATCACCGATGCAACCACGCTGCGGGCCAACATTGCGCACATGCGGGCCAGCCTGGCCCAGTTCGGCGACATTCCGCTGGAGGTCCAGTCGATGGTGCCCGCGGGCCAGGCCTGCACCATCCGCGCGATCGAAGATCCGCTCCTTGGCCCGGTGGTGTCATTCGGGCTCGCCGGCGACGCCGTGAACCTGCTGGGGGACTGGTCGCACCGGATCCCGCCGCTCACCACCGTGGACGTGGCGGACCTGGTCCGCGGACCGCGCGCCGCGGTCAAGCTCTTCGGCTACCAAGGCCTGCCGGCCGTGGATGTTCCGGCGCTGGAGGACCTGATTGCCCGGGTCGCACAACTCAAGGATGAGCATCCTGAGGTGGCGCTGCTGGAGCTCAATCCGGTCCAGCTCTCCGACCGCGGCCTGGCCGTTCTGAACGCCGAAGTCAGGCTCGGCAACCACGCGCACCGAACGGACAGCGCGCGGCGCGCCATGCGCGATTGACCCCGGGTTGGCCATCTGGCAGCGGGGTAGGGGAATATGGAAGGTATGAGCCACCTATCGACGGCAGAACGCCGCAGTCTCGACGACGCCCTCAACCGGGCAGGCTTTTACCCGCTGCTGGTTTCCGACGTGGTCCACGACGCCCTGGATCAGCGCGAACCGCTGTCCCATTTGGTCCACCTGGAGACGCACTTCGACCGCAACGAGGTGCATCGGCACATCACCGTGCTGGTCCTCACCGAGGACATGCTGGTGATTACCCACGTGGATGACCAGCAGCTGGACGACGAGGGCGAGCAGATGGTGGCGCAGATTTCCACCGAGTCCGTTCCGGTCAGCCAGATTCGTTCGGTGGTGCTCAGCTACGTCTACGCCCAGCCGCAGAACTACACCTCCGCCGACCAAGCCCGCGAGTTGACCCTGGCCATCGCCTGGTCCGGCGGCCAGCGCCTGGACATGGGACCGGCCGGCTGCGGCGATCCGCAGTGCGATGCAGACCACGGCTACACCGGCAACATCGTCCAGGAAGACATCGTGCTCCGCGTCAGCGCGGAGGCGGACGGGCTGCAAGCCGTGCAGAACGCCAAGGATTTTGCCCGGGCGCTGCGCAAGGTCAGCACCAGCCACCCCGAACCCGCTGCTGCGCCGGGGCCGGTGCAGCCGCGCCCGCGCATCGGCAACCGTTTGGTCCGCGGCCACCACGGCCGCTGATCTGCGGGACTGACGCTGCGTGACCCTGACACACGAACCGCTTCCGGCCGCCCCGGGCTACGGCCGCAACTCCCTCGCCGAGGTGATGACCAGTGCCGCCGCGGCCGTGGGCGCCGATGGCTTTAGCAATGTCCTGCAACTGCCGCAGGCCAAGCGCGTCTGCGTGGTCATGGTGGACGGGCTCGGCAAGGCGCTGCTGAAACAGCGCGGCGGACACGCGCCATTCCTGCGCCAGGCCATGGAGAACTCCCGCACCCTCGGCAGTGCCTTTCCATCGACGACGGCGGCGTCCCTCGCCAGCCTGGGGACCGGCCTGGCGCCGGGCCTGCACGGCATGGTCGGCTATGACGTGCTGGACCCGGACCAGGACAAGGTGGTCAACCAGCTCGGCGGCTGGGACGCCGGGGTTGATCCGCATGTCTGGCAGCCGAATCCCACGGTGTTTGAACAGGTGGCGGAACACCTGCCGGTCACCACCGTCAGCCTGCCCCGGTTCGCGGAGTCCGGGATGACCCGGGCGGCGCTGCGCGGCAGTTCGTTCCGGGCGGGTGCAACCAGCCATGCCCGCACGCTCGCGGCGGCCGAAGCCCTGGCGGCCACCGATCGAGCTCTGGTTTACCTGTACTTCAACGAACTGGACAAGGCCGGCCACCGGTTTGGCGCCGCCTCGGCCCAGTGGGGCAGCGAGCTGGAAGAACTCGATTCGGACATGCGCCGGCTGGCCCGTCAGCTGCCGGCGGATACGCTGCTGCTGCTGACCGCCGACCACGGCATGCTGGACGTGGCCGAAGAGTTCCGGTTCGACTACTCGGCCGATCCGGCGCTGGTAGCCGGCGTCCGGCACACGGCGGGGGAGCCCCGGCTGGTCCACCTCTATTTTGAGCCCGATGCCACTGCCGCGCACCGCGAACAGACGGCCGGAGCCTGGCGGGCGACCTACGGCAATCAGGCCTGGATAATCACCCGCGAAGAAGCCATCAACCGCGGTTTCTTCGGCCAAGTCGACCCCCGAGTCCTGCCGCGCATCGGCGACCTGATGGTGGCAGCCCGCGAACCCGTCGCCTTCTACGACACCCGGCGGGTTCCGGAAACCGCGATGTCGGTGGTCGGCCAGCACGGCTCGCTCACCAAGGCCGAGCGCGAAGTACCCCTGCTGACTCTGGCCGCCCCAACCAAACGGCGCTAGGAATTCGCCCGGCGCACGCTTGGCGCACGTTGGGCGCTTGCCTGGGGCCTGTCGCACGCCTTGCGCACCTACTGGCAAAGCACCACCTCGGGCCTTCCGGACCGTCACGCTACCGCGGGCCATCCTCACCGTCACGCCCACCGCGGGCCATCCGCACCATCGCTGTAGTGGGGGCCACGAGTCGGGGCGCCGGTCGAAGAGGCCGGGGCCTCGCACTGCCGTCAACGCTCTGCCAGCTGACTATGGAGCGCTCCGGCGGGCGCTTTCCCAAAGTGTCGTACCCGGCTGGTTGAGTTGGGTTATGGACGGCACGGAGCAGCGGGGATCGGTTTCTGGGGAGGGCCGGCGGTTGCCTACGCAGCAGGAGCGTGAGGCGGCGATCGCGCAGATTCTGGCCGGGATGAAACCGGCCCGCAAGGAACCTGAGCCGGAGCCGGAGCGGTGGGCGGAGCCGGTGTTCGAGCCCGGCCCCGACCCGTACGCCGGCCTGGAGGTCCCGCCGGCCCCGGACGAGGATCTTGACCAGGGCAACCGGGCCTACCGGGAGGACTTCGCGGCCCGGGATCTGGATGACGAACTAAACCGGCCGCCGGGGGTGGGGCCGGTCCCGGCGGAGTTCGCGGTGCTGCCGAACCTGCCCGAAGGGTGCTGGCTGCCGGAGGGCTTGTTTGAGTCGAAAGCGAACGCGGACTATTACGCCGAA
>JBNJKW010000009.1:0-103175 GCA_051751385.1 Actinomycetota bacterium
AGCACTGATCAAACCCCACCGCACGCTGCCCGATCGACGCGACCGAGCAGCGTGTGGTGGGAAACGGATTGCTGCTAGCTGAGAGAGGACGACGTCGATGCCCAGTTGAGCACCGACGTCGTCCTTTGAGCTGTGGTTGAGGTGTGGAGCCTCAGACGTTAGCTGTCTTCGTCAGCCTTGCTGGAGCGGAGCTGCTCGTCCAGGCGCAGCAGGCCGGGGCCGTCGTCGTTGACCAGCTTGACGCGGCCGATGATCTCGCCGACGGTGGCTTCGCGCCGGAGGCATCCAGGATGGTCGGAATGATCCGGGATGAGGACTTGCCAGTCCGCGGTTCCCATATCTAGGCTCAGATCTTCCCAGGACTGGTAGAACGTCTGGCCTGTTGAAACAACGGATCCCACGACGATGCCCGGACTGTCGGTGACGCCAAGGCGCTGTGCCGCGGCTGTGGAACCGTTCGGAGAACGCCGCGAGGGATGTCCCCCGCCCCAGGTGCCGGGCGGCTTTGTCCACGCGTGCTTTCTTCCCCGACCGTTTCACCGACAGGCCCACGAGCAGGACAACCACGGCCAGCAGCAAGGCTGCTAGGGCGCCGGCCACCTTAGTTGACTGCACTGGTCAGGGAATCTCGCCTTGAACAACCCCGTGATCAGCTCCACCGGATTGTTCGGTGGGGCGGTGGTGCCTGCCAAGGATGAAAAGCGCCCGCGTAGGTAGCTCAAGTGCTACATCTGACGGGCCTCTTAAGGGCTGTCAGAATCCGGGTCCTATTTGGGGATTCTGACAATCGCTCGCGAACCCCCCATGGAGCCGGGCTTGGGACTTTGAACGTCTTGCGGTTTGCGGACTCTCTGACAGGCTGCGTCCGCACGTCTGGGAACCAGCCCTCGGGTGCTTTTTTCGGTTCCAGGTGTTCGGGGTCG
Source organism: Actinomycetota bacterium (assembly GCA_051751385.1). Taxonomy (GTDB): domain Bacteria; phylum Actinomycetota; class Actinomycetes; order Actinomycetales; family Micrococcaceae; genus Crystallibacter. Next base: position 924 of record JBNJKW010000009.1, read on the forward strand.
CGGTGTTCTTTCATGTCGCAGTTGTAGAACGGTCCTTGTGGGTCCAGGAGGACTCTCATGTGGTGATCTGTGTGGTCCCGCCACCAGACGCTCATGCCGGTGGCAGCGTCCAGGCGTAGGTGCTCCCAGGAACGCCACATGGCCGCGACACGTGAGACTGCTTCGGGGTGGAAGTACCATTCGATGCACCATTTTGCGGATTTTCCGGTGATGCTGCGGACGTAGGTGGGCAGGAGCTGCTCGTGCAGGAATTCTTCGGCCGAGCCGTAGACGAGCTCCGGTGTCTGCCCGGCCTTTCCGTCCCCGCCCTGGCTGGTAGCGGGGGTGGGGGTGTCGGTATCGAATATTCCGAAGTCATCTTCCATGAGGGAGGTGCTTCCTTACTTCGTGACCCAGGGATTAGCGTTCGGCGCGGCCGAGGCCGGGACGGGCTCAACTTCGGGCTGCGGGCTGTACTTCTGGATGGACGCTTCCACGGCTTCCTTGTGCGGGCCCGTGTACCAGGGCAGTGTGCGCACCAGCGTTGCCGGTGCGCCCGAAGCGAGGACCACCGCGCGGCCGCGGTCGAGTTCAGCGAGGTTGGAGACATCGAAAATGCGTTCCTTGCCCTCCTGCCGGGAGCGGCTGGACCCGGACTTGCCGGAAGAGACAGAGACATTGATGTAGCTGTAGTCACCGATCAGATCCGAGAGTGCCCGGAGGAATCCTTCTTCGGCCACGCCGCCGCCGTAGACCTTGACGTTCGCGGCGGACCAGATTTTGCGCATGTTCGCCTCGCCCCAGAGTTCGACGCCCTGGGACCAGGATTGCAGGATGCCCATGACGATCAGGCCCTTGGAGCCGTAGTGGCTGAACTGGTCGGGCAGCCCGGCCCAGCGGACGACGTTGGCCAGCTCGTCGAGGGCGAACAGTGCAGGCTTGGGCAGGCGTCCGCCGCTGCGCTCGGCGCGTTCTTCCATGGCCTCGGCGATGGCCACGGTCAGTGCCGTGGTGAGCGGGGCGGCCGAGCCGGCCCCTTCCTTGGAGAGGATGTAGATCGTCTCCTGTGAGGCAGCGAACGCGTGCGGGTTGAACTGACGGCGCCTATCGGTAGCCACGCTCGCGCCGCCGGTCGGGGCGACCCACCGCAGCGTGTTCCTGGACTTGAGGCACTGAATCATTTTCTCGGCCGTGCCGAAGATGCCGTCGCGCTGTTTGTCTGCCAGTTCCAGCGTGGACTCCAGGCCTTTGTACTGCAGCTCGTAGTCATGTGTTTTGAGGATGTTGATGGGTTGGCGGTTTACCTGCTCCGTCACCCACAGGTACACCTGGGTGATGGGCAGCCCGCCCAATGCGGCCGCGAGGAAGTACGAGGAGAGAATGTCTTCGGCTTTGGGGTCGAAGTAGGCGTCCGGCTTGGAACCCGGGACCCGCGAACCGACCGAGAAGTGCTGGGTGAGCTTGTAGGCCTTCTCTTCGTCCGTGACGTAGGAGAGCGGGTTCCACCACCAGTGAGGTTCCTCTTGGGCGATTTTCTGCGGATCGAAAACCCACACCGGGGCCGTGGCCTCTCGGACGCCACGGGTGCCGTCCACGACGTCGCGCTTGTTCGACGTCGAAACCACAGCCCCTGGTGCGTTCAGGATTGCGGGCATCACCCGGGAGGTCGACTTACCTGTTCGTGGTCCCCAGATATCGAGGCTGAGGTCTTCCCAGGACTGGATGAATTTCCGGCCGGTGGAGACGACCTGGCCCACGACGATACCGGGGTTGTCCTTCACCCCGAGCCGTTCGGCCTTGGCCTGCGCTCCCTTTTCGGAGAACGCGGCCAGCGACTTCCCCCGGCCCAGGTAGCGGGCGGCCTTATCGACGCGGGCGCGCTTGGACGCGCCCTTCAGCCAGGCCACCAACACGACGACAGCCAGCAGGAGGATCAGGCCGGCCAGGAAGAAAGCGGCGAGAGTGGATTGGACTGGCCAGGGCACGCGGCCCTTGGCCAGCCCGGTAATCAGATCAATAGGGTGGGCAGGCGGGGCCTCGATGCCGGCCATCCACGAGCCAAGATGGGCGGCCGCGTAGGTGCCTCCGCCGAACACCACGATGAAAGCAATGGCCGCCCAGACCAGCAGGGCATCCCCCAGGCCCATTCCCTTACGGTTCGGAGCACTCACGCACGTCCTCCTTCGCCGGGCAACCGGGCAGCCACCGGTCCCAGGGGAGGTTCCGCGGGTGGGTGCCAGCGGGTGTCGGTGTCGTTCAGGCCGTCGTTCTTTTCGATGGAGGTCAGGCCGATCCGGACGGGGATGCCCGGCCGGCCGCCGACCTTGATCAGGAACTTGCCCCGGCCCGGGGGGTCGACATCGAGTCCGCGTGAGTCCCAGACGGGCGGGTCCTGCCAGGAGATGAGCTTCTGCTGCTCCTGTCGGGAGAGGGGAATCGCGGAAGTCAGCAGCGGCATCTCCGAGGCCGGCAGACCGCCGCAGATCACCATGCCCGAGCGTTCCACGAAGCCGCGGGCCTTCAGTGCCTCAAGGAGTCCGGCGACCTCGACGGCCTGGCCGGCATCGAGGATGTTCAGGTACCCGACACCACGGCCGAGCTTGATGACCTGCCCGCCCAGGGCTTTCACGGCTTTGACGTGCTCACCCTTCAGGTCCCCGAGGACCAGCGGGTGGATGCCTTGGGCGGACAGGCCCAGAAACATCCGGCGGACCAGCGTGGACTTACCCAGTCCGGGTTTGCCGAGGATGAAGGCGGAAGGGTTGGAGATCAGGCGTGCGCGCTGGAACCAGCTGATCGGGTCACAGCAGACCGTGGCCTGGGTTTCTTCATGCCGGCCCAGCGGGACGCGGATCATGGGCGATGACGCACCGGAGGAAAACGGCCATAGGCCGCAGACCTGCCGCCACCGCCCCCATGTGCTGTGCCTGCTGGGCAGTGCCTAGTATGTCCGCTGCACGGCGAACTGCAGCGGCGGCAGTTCGGCCCGGCGTCGCATCAGGTCCAGGGCGTGGGCATCCAGCCGGCGGTCCTCGTCGGTGCGCAGCATCAGCTGGGGAACTTCTGCGGCATGGCCGGCGTCCGTGCGGGTGACGAAGATGGTCATGCACTGGGTGGTGGGCCGCCACTCCCCGCCGCGCGGGTCGCGGGCGCGGACGTGGACGGCTATGTGCATGCTGTGCGGGCCGGTGTGGATGAGCCGCGCCTCCGCCTCCACCAGATCGCCGATGTGGACGGGGTTGAGGAAGTGAATGCCGCCGGAGTAAACGGCCACCGCGTCCCGGCCGCACCAAGACATGGCGCAAGCCCGCGCCACCTCGTCGATCCAGCGCATTACGATGCCGCCGTGCGCATTCCCGCCCCAGTTCACGTCCGAGGGCGCGGCCAGGAACCTGAAATGCTCCTTCGGCGTGGTGCCCGCATCCGTGTAGGCCTGCGAGCGCATGGCGTCCCGGATCTCCGCCCGCGCGGCTATCCGGCCGGCAGCTCCCTCGGCCAGCCGCGCCGATTCATCGTCCGTCGGCGACCACTGTGGGATCGGTTTCGGGCGGCGGTCCTCGCCCATCGCCACGAACACCAGGATGCAGTCCATCGCGGGCCGGAACTCGCGTTCGCGGACGTCGGCCGCGTCGACCGTGACCACCACCTGCATGCTGGAGCGGCCGGTATGGACAATCCTGGCGTCGACTTCGATCAGGTCACCGTTGCGGATCGGCCGGGTGAAGTGCACGTTGCCGACGTACGCGGTGACGCAGTAGCTCCCGCTGTACCCGGTGGCGCAGGCGTAGCCCGCCTTGTCGATCCACTCCAGCACGCGGCCGGCCTGCACCGTGGTCCCGTCCTCCGAGACATCGGTCGGCGAGGCCAGGAAACGCAGGGTGATCCGGTCGTCCATGTCTGAATCGTAGTCTGTTGGCGACTGCCGGGGCGCCGGGCAGCCGCCACGGTGCCTACTCCGACCAGTCGTTGTTCTTTATGACCTCGACGAAATCCCCGCGCTGGAAGCCGGGCACGAAGTGGGCCAGAACGTCAGCCTTCACGTTGCCGAAAGCGGTTTCCGGGCGGTCCTTGATGCCTTCGGTGAAGGCGGCGAGGATCTGGTTCTTGAAGTCGGGTCGCGGGTGCGCGGCAATCACGGCGGCGCGCTGTTCGTCGGTGACGGCGTCGTAGCCGATGCCCAACACGTCCAGTTCGACACCGCGGGTGACCAAGGCGACCTCTGGCGCCATGTGTAGCGGGATCTCGGGGGTGGTGTGCAGGGCGATGGCGTTCCAGACCCGCTCGGCGGACTCCCCGGTGATGCCATGGGCATGCAGGAAGCGTCGTGCCTCGTCGGCGCCGTCGATCTCGAAGCGCTGGTCCGTGCGGCGGAAGCGCTCGGTCAGGCCCAGGTCGTGGAACATGGCCCCGACATAGAGCAACTCCGGGTCGAATTCCAAGCCCTGCTCACGTCCGCGCAGCGAGCCGAAGACGAACACACGGCGGGAGTGGTCGAAGATCAGCGGGGACGCTGCCTCGCGGACCAGCTCGGTGGCCTCACGGGCGAGGGCGCTGTCCGGAATCTGCACGCCGGCAATTGATTCAGCCATGGTGTAACCCTTTCTCTCGGTTCTGTTCCTTCCATTCTCGCCCGGTCGCGTACGCTAGTGCCATGTCTCTTCAGCCACGAAAACCACCAATTCGGCCATGACGCACCGGGTGGGCGTGATCGTTTTCGACGGTGTGACCATGCTCGACGTGACCGGCCCCGGCGAGGTGCTGCACCAGGCGGTGCTGGCTGGCCACCCGTATGAACCCGTCCTGATCTCCCCATCCGGTGGCACGGTCACCACCTCCTCCGGACTTACCCTGTCCGGCACCACGGCGGCGGCCGACGCGGGGCCACTCGGAACGGTGGTGGTTGCCGGCGGGGACCCGCTCGCACAGCACCCGCTCGACGACGGACTGCTCACCTCTGTTGCCTTGCTCGCCGAGGGCGCGGGGCGGATCGCCTCCGTCTGCACCGGCGCCTTCGTGCTCGCCGACCTGGGTTTGCTTGACGGCCGCAGGGCCACCACCCACTGGCGGCATGCCGAGACCCTTGCCCTCCGCTACCCCAAGGTGCAAGTGGAGCCGGACGTCATTCACGTACACGACGGCCGGTACATCACCTCCGCCGGCATCAGCGCTGGCATCGATATGGCCCTGTCGCTGGTGGAGGACGATCACGGGCAGGCAGCGGCCCGCAGGATTGCCCGTGAACTGGTCGTCTTCATGCAGCGCCCCGGCGGGCAGTCGCAGTTCTCCGCGCTCCCGGCGCCCCCATCCCGCAACAGCGTGCTGAAGACCCTCACCGCCTCCGTCCTGGCTGATCCGACGGCCGAGTACAGCCTTCCTGCCATGGCGGCGGCAGCCGCGGTAAGCCCCCGTCACCTGACGCGGCTGTTCCAAGCCGAACTGAACACCACGCCGGCCCGTTGGGTGGAACGGGTCCGGCTGGACCGTGCGCAGCAGCTACTGCTGGACGGCTGCAGTATCACGGCGGCGGCGCAGCAAAGCGGATTCGGCAGCGACGAGACCCTCCGCCGCGTTTTCGCCCGCCAGCTGGGCATCACGCCCAGCGAGTACCGCCGTCGGTTCACCACCACGCAACCGGCCCCCGCCGCTGACGCGGAAGGGGCCGGATGGGAGGCGGACGAAACTGTACTTGCTACCCGGCATTGACCTGCCAGAGGTGGTCGTCGGGGTCGGCGAAGACCGCGGAGTAGCCCCAGGGCTGCTGAGCGGGCTCCATGACGATCTTGCCGCCGGCTTGCCTGGCCGTGCCGATCAGCTTGTCCACGTCTTCCGGCGAGGCGACCGGCAGGCCCAGCAGGCATTCGGTCTGGTCGCCGGTGGCGGTGGGCCGGTTGTTGGTGACCCAGCCGAAGCCGCCGGGCGGCACGAACATCAGCCGCAGGCCGGCGTTCACATCGAACTGCAGCGGCTCGGGGATGTCGTCGCCGGCGGGCTCGCCGAATACGCGCAGGCCAAGCGCCGTGTAGAAGTCGAACGAGGCCCGGCGGTCCGCCGTCGGCAGGGCCATAATGACAGGCCGATCGGCCGGCACTAGTGACACGTTGTGGTGCTCCTTCCGCTTAGAGATGCCGTGCTCAGACGGATGCGGTCTCGGCCAGAATGGCGTCGATCTGGCCCATTGCGCTTTGCATGCCCTCGACCATGCCCATCTCGAGCATCTTCTGCAACTGATCGGCGGACTCAAACCGCGACTCGGTGGTCATCCGGGTGCGCCCGTCGACGGATTCCAGCGTGACCGTGGCGTACGTGGTGCCCATGTCCGCCACCGGCTCGCCGTCGTCGTCGGCAAACCCGTCCTCAAACACCAGCTTGTTCGGGGCCTCGATGGAGGTGAACTTCCACCAGCCGCCGGCTGTCTCGCCGTCCGGCCCGGTCATGTAGTAGCTGGCCTTGCCGCCGGGAGTGAACTCGTGCTTGCTGAAGGTGGCGGGCCACTCGGGCGGCCCCCACCAGCGCTCCAACTGGCGCGGATCTTCCCAGATCTGCCACACGCGCTCGACGGGTGCGTCGAACTCCGCCACGAGGGTGAATTTCAGACCGTCAAGGTCCTGTTTGGTGTCGATAACCGGCATGATGGTGCCTTCCTATCCGTCGGCGAGAATGTCCTGGATCCGGTCAACCCGTTGCCGCCAGAGCATCTCGTATTCATCGAGCAGTCGACGAACTCTCCGCACTCCTTCAGGATGAGGCCGCACCATCTGCTCCCTACCGTGCTTCTCTTTAACCACCAGGGAAGCCCGCTCCAATACCGCGACGTGTTTCTGCACGGCGGCGAAACTCATCTCATACCCCGCTGCCAGCCCCGACACAGAGAACTCCCCGGTGAGCACCCTCGCCACGATGTCGCGGCGGGTGGCGTCGGCGAGCGCCTGGAACAAGCGGTCCAACTCGAGGTCACTGACTTGATCTACAACCATTTGGTTGTAGATTAGTCCTGTCCTCGGGAGAGGTCAAGAGGTTTTTTACACTCGCACCGTGGGCGGTAGCGGAGCGCTGGGACGCAGGCACCGCCGTCGTTATTTGGAGTAGACGGGCGGGCGTAGAATTGATTGGCCGCATTTTCAGCGCCTGCCACGCCCCCTCCAGCTAGGTTGTTTTTCCATGCCGCAATTTGCTTCTGCGCTCGCGCGGGGCCTGACTGTCCGCCACATCCGCTTCATGGCCCTCGGCTCCGCCATCGGCACCGGCCTGTTCTACGGTTCGGCCGCAGCCATCCAGGCCGCGGGACCGGCCGTTCTGCTGGCGTATGCAATTGGCGGCGCGGCCGTGTTCCTGGTGATGCGGGCGCTGGGCGAGATGGCGGTGCGGCACCCGGTCTCCGGATCGTTCGGCCAGTACGCCAGCCGCTATTTGGGGCCGTTCGCTGGTTTCATCACCGGCTGGACCTTCGCCTTCGAGATGGCCATCGTGGCGATCGCCGACGTCACCGCGTTCGGCATCTACATGGGCTTCTGGTTCCCCGACGTGCCGCGCTGGATCTGGATCCTCGCCGTCGTCTTCTTCATTGCCGCGATCAACCTGGTCAAGGTCAAGGTCTTCGGCGAGACTGAGTTCTGGCTCTCGCTGGTCAAGGTGGTGGCGATCATCGCCATGATCCTCGGCGGAGCGGCGATCATCATCTTCGGTTTCGGGCTGCCAGCGGGGGCCAACCCCGGGCTGGAAACCATGCTGGGGTCTGGCGGATTCTTCGCCAACGGGTTCTGGGGGCTGCTGGCCTCCTTCTCGATTGTGATGTTCGCCTTCGGCGGGATCGAGACCATCGGCATCACGGCCGGCGAGGCGGAGAACCCGAAGAAGGCGATCCCGGGCGCGATCAACACCGTGCCGCTGCGGATCCTGCTCTTCTACGTCTGCACGCTGGCCGTGCTGATGATGATCTCGCCGTGGGACCGGATCGACGGTTCCACCAGCCCGTTCGTGCAGATCTTCGACATGCTGGGCATCCCCGCGGCCGCGCACATCCTCAACGCCGTGGTGATCACCGCCGCCATTTCCGCCATCAACTCGGACACCTTCGGTGCCGGGCGGATGATGTACGGGCTGGCCGAGCAGGGCCACGCGCCCAAGGCCTTCGCGAAGATCTCCCGTCACGGAGTGCCGTGGATGACTGTGGCGATGATGGCCGCGGTGCTGCTGGCCGGCGTCGTGCTCAATGCGCTCCTGCCGGAGTCCCTGTTCTTGATCGTCGCATCGATCGCCACCTTCGCCACCGTCTGGGTGTGGCTGATGATCCTGCTCTCGCACATCGCGATGAAGCGGGAGATCGCACGGAAGGGGCTGCCGACGTCGGAATTTCCGGTGCCGTTCTGGCCGGTCGCGTCCTATCTAGCCTTGGCGTTCATGGTGTTCATCGTGGTGCTGCTGGGCATCATGCCGGACACCCGGGTGGCGCTCGTGGTGGGCTGCGCGTGGATCGGGCTGCTGTTCCTGGCCTACCGCTTCGGCGTCAAGGGTGCCGGGCGCCGCCGCGCGGAACTGGTGGATGAAACCGACGTGCCCGTGGCCGCCGGGTCCGCACGCACGTCTGCCGACCAGTAGCGGCGCAGCCTCGACGGAGCCTCTCCGGTAGCCGGCGCGAATGTGGGCCGGCCGCCCAAGCAATCTCCCCGACCGGGGAACCGCGGGCGCTTCAGGCTCCGATCACCATCGACCGAGGGGCAACGTTCGCCGGGAACAGGAAAGCACGGATGGCCCCCGCGATCTTGTGGCCGCCTTGCACGGAGGGCTCAATCGGGTTGGCATAGTCGCCGTCCTCCGAGCAGACCAGCCTGAGGTCCACCAGCGACATACCGCGGGTGAAGACCTCCCGGGTGATGCGGTCATTGAACAAGGCAGCTGCGGACCTGATGATGCGCTGATCTGGAGCAGAGGGAGGCGTGTCGTAGATGGTGCAAGCGGCCGCTGGCAGACCTCTTGCTGCCACCGCTTCCAGCATTGCCGCGTAGGCGGCCGCGAACCCGTCCTGTGCGTCGGCGAACTTGGCGAAGGCTTGAGCCGCCGATCGGACCGGTTCATTGAGCAAGTATGCGAAGCCCAGGGCGTCATTTCCCCCGACGCTGATCACCAGATGCGTCGCGTTCCGCGGAAGCGACCTGAGTTGCCCGGCGACGCCGGAGATGACGTCGCCATCGACGGCCAGGAGGGTGGCGTGCCACCCCCTCGGCAGCAGCCCTCGAACCTGCGTCACGACGTCGGGGCCGCCGGCAACGTATGCAGCGTTGTCGAAGACAGAGTCGCCGAGCAGCACCACGTGCCCGGCACCGGCCGATGCGTTGGCTGGCATGGCCTCCTCCTGGTGCTCAAGTCGGTGAGCACACCCTACCTGCTGGACAACACGGGATGAAGGGCATCGGCAGCGCCTCGTTTTGGGCGGAGCACCTCTCCAGGAGACTCTAACGAGGTGAGGGACCAGGGAGGCCCCTGCCCACGTACCGCGCCATGTGCATGCATTCAATCTGCGCGGGATCGACCTGTGAGTCCCCACAACCGGGACTGCCTGCCGTCCGTGCACCTGTAGGTTGGAACGATGACTGCTTACAGCGTTACCAACCCCGCCACCGGGGAGATGGTCAATCAGTATCCGCAAGCAACGGCCTCAGACATTGAAAGCGCTGTTGCAAGCGCCCATCAGGCCTATCAGGCATGGCGTGCCTTGCCGGCAGGCCAGCGCGCCGCGACTCTGCAGAAGACGGCGGACCTCTACACCGCGCGCCGTGAAGAACTGGCCGCCATCATCACCCGCGAGATGGGCAAACCGACCCGCGAGGCGCTGGGCGAGGTGGACCTCGTCGCTGACATCTACGCGTACTACGCCACCAAGGGCGAATCCTTCATGCAGGACGAGCACCTCACCGTACGCGGCGGCGGCGAGGCCGTGGTCCGCACCGAACCCATCGGCGCCCTGCTGGGCATCATGCCGTGGAACTACCCGTACTATCAGGTGGCCCGGCTGGCCGCCCCCAACCTGATGCTGGGCAACACCGTGCTCCTGAAGCACGCACCGAGCTGCCCCGAGTCAGCGCTCGCCATGGAGGCCCTGTTCCGCGACGCCGGCCTCCCCGAAGGCGTCTACGTCAATATCTTCGCGAGCAATGAACAGGTCGCGGAGATCATCGCCGACCCCCGCGTGCAGGGCGTTTCACTGACCGGCTCCGAGCGCGCAGGGTCCGCCGTCGCCGAGATAGCCGGCCGGAACCTCAAGAAGGTCGTGCTGGAACTTGGCGGGTCCGACCCGTTCATCGTGCTCGATGGCGAGAACATGGACACCACGGTCAAGGCGGCCGTCGCCGGACGCATGGGCAATGCCGGGCAGGCCTGCACTGCCTCCAAGCGCTTCATTGTTTTGGAAGACCACTACGACGAGTTCGTGGACAAGTTCACCGCGAAGATGGCAGCCATCGTTCCTGGTGACCCCTCGGCGCCAGGGACCCGGCTTGGACCGCTGTCATCCGAGGCCGCCGCCCGCGGAGTGATGGAGCAGGTTAAGGATGCGGTAGCCAAAGGTGCCGAAGTCCGCACCGGCGGCACTCGCCCCGATGGCTCCGGTGCCTATGTGTCTCCCACGGTGCTCACCGGAGTCGTGCCCGGGATGCGCGCCTACAGCGAGGAGATCTTCGGGCCCGTGGCGGTGGTCTACAAGGTGAAGGACGCAGAAGAGGCAGTCGAACTCGCCAACAGCTCGGCCTATGGCCTGGGTGGTTCGGTCTTCAGCGCCGATGTCGAGAAGGCCAAGCGCGTCGCGGACCGGCTCGACACGGGCATGGTGTGGATCAACAGCCCCACGGGGACCCAGCCGGACCTGCCCTTCGGCGGCGTTAAGCGTTCAGGTGTGGGCCGTGAACTGGCCCGCTTCGGCATGGACGAGTTCGTGAACAAGAAGCTCATCCGAATCCCGCAAGCCCGGTAAAACGCTGCTATCAGATAGGGCCCGTGTGCGCGAGCTGGATGCGCGGAATAGTTGACGAGCAGATTATGTTGACGTGTCCATGAAGATTGAGATCTGGTCAGACATCGCGTGCCCCTGGTGCTTCATTGGCAAGCGCCGCTTCGAGACGGCCCTGGAGGGCTTCGAACACAAGGACCAGATCGACGTCGAGTGGCGCAGCTACCAGCTGGATCCCACGCTGCCGGAACACTACGACGGCACCGAGACCGAGTACCTGTCCCGGATCAAGGGCATGCCGCAGGACCAGGTCAAGCAGATGTTCGGCCACGTGACCGCGCAGGCCGCGGGCGAGGGGCTGGACTACGACTTCGACAAGGTGGTGGTGGCCAACAGCTTCACCGCGCACCGCTTCCTGCACCTGGCCAAGGAACACGGGCTGATGGACGAGGCGAAGGACGCCCTGCTGTCCGGCCATTTCGAGCAGGGCAAGGACATCGGCGACACGGAGTATCTGGTGAGCACCGGCGTCGTACTGGGGATGCCCGAAGAAGAGATCCGCGAGACGCTGGCGAACGACCGTTTTGCCGCGGAGGTACGCGCCGACATTGCCGAGGCCCGCGCGCTGGGCGTCAACGGGGTGCCGTTCTTTGTGCTGGACCGCAAGTACGGGATCTCCGGCGCGCAGCCGGCCGAGGCGTTCGCGCAGGCCATCCGGCAGGCGTGGAACGAGCGCAGCCCCCTGACCGTGCTGCCGCAGTCGACGTCGGCCGACGGAGCGGTGTGCGGCCCGGACGGCTGCAACTGAACTAACTGAGCGGCACCGGCACCGGCAGGGCGTTTTCGAACGGCCTGCCGGTTTGCTGTTGGCTCACTGCGGTCCGCGGGTCAGCGGCCCGTCGAGCAGGGTGGGGACATACTCGAGCAGCTGGAGCCGGCCGTCGAACGTCCTGCTGTCCACCATCTCCAGTGCGACGTCGGGATAGCCGTCGTAGATCCACTCGGACCCCGTTTTGCCGGTGATCACCGGGAAGACGACCAGCCGGAACCGGTCCACCAGGCCCGCGGTCAGCAGCGACCGGCTGAGGCTGAGGCTGCCGAGCGTGCTCAGGGTCCCCGTCCTGGTCCGTTTCATCTCCCGGACGGCCTCGGCTGCGTCCCCGGCGACCAGCTCCGTGTTCGGCCAGGCCAGCGGCTCCTGCAGGGTGGAGGAAAACACCACCTTGGGCACGGCGGCAAGGCCGGTCAGGCTGGCCTCTTCCTCGGTGGAAAAGCCGGAGTCTTGTGCCGCGGCTTCCTCCGACAACTCGGACATCACTCGATAGGTGTTCGCCCCCATCAGGATGGTGTAGTCCTTCTGCGCCTCCTGATCGAGCCAGGCCAGGTATTCCGGCCCCTCCAAACCCCACCAGCCGGGCCAGCCCTCGGCCGAGGCATACCCGTCCAGGGAGATAATCAGGTCCACCAGCAATTCTGCTGACGGCGCTTCCGCGGTTGCCTCGCCCATCGCCTTCTCCTCGCTCGTCAGCCGCCGGGTCAGCTGGCGGCGTCGGGTCCTTCGACCGCCGCCGGATCCGCTGGCGGCGTATGGCCGACATGCTACTCCCGAGACGACAGGTTCTTGAAGGGTGGCCGGACGCACGCCCCGGTTGTACGTTCCAAGTCCGGGGGTCGAGTCGGGTGGCCGTGAGCAGGTGCCGAAGCCCGGGCGCCGTCTCCGGTGCCGAAGCTCATAATGTCTCCCGCTCCGGCGGCGCGACAACCGGCGGTAGAGTAAGAAGGCTTGGCAGTCCTCATAGATGAGGATTTTGCCACGGACCCATTTATACCCGGTGACCGCTTGTCCGGCCTGTCCTGCAGTCCGGCTGTCCCGCGGTGGTCCGCTTCCCCTTGATTGTGGCGTCCGCTGTGCCCCGAAGCGACGGCGGCGGAGCACCCTGACTGCACCATCGCGGACCGCTTCCGCATGGTTGCACGTGCACCTATTGGCAACGGCCCGTGCGGCCCGACTGTGGAGAGGACTGATAGCGGGATGGATCAGCAACCGACGAAACTCTGGACGAAGAACTTCATTCTGGCGATCGTCGTCAACCTCTTCATCTCCATGGTCTTCTACTTGCTGATGACCACCATGGCGCTCTACGCCGCGAACCGGTTCCAGGCCTCGGACACCGCCGCCGGTTTCGCCGCAAGCGCGTTCGTGCTCGGTTCGGTCATCGCCCGAATCTTCGCCGGACGGCTGCTGGATCTGGTGGGCCGGCGGAAGATGATCCTGGTGACGATGGCCATCTTCGTGGCCGCCTCGCTGCTCTACATCCCCACCGATTCACTGGCCTGGCTGCTGGTGCTCCGGACAGTGCACGGCATGGCCTTCGGCGCCGGCACCACCGCCGTGGCTGCGTCCGCGCAGACCCTGATTCCGCACACCCGGCGCGGCGAGGGCACCGGATACTTTGGCTTGTCCACCACGCTGTCGACGGCGGTGGGCCCCTTTGTGGGTGTGCTGCTGGCCGGGCAGGGCAACTACAACGCCATGTTCTACTTCTGCGCCGCGGCGTCCGTTGCGGCCCTGGTGGTGGCCCTGTTCCTGCGGGTGCCGGAGCTGCCGGCCGCCAAGCGCCCCGGCAGGTTCCGGATGACCTTGAGCGACATCTTCGAGACGGCCGCGCTGCCGATCTCCTGCGTGATCCTGCTGGCGGGAGCCTCCTACTCCGGCATCCTGACCTTCCTGGCCTCCTATGCGGAGACCCGGGGGTCCACCTCCGCGGCCAGCGTGTTCTTCATGGTCTACGCCGGAGCGGTGTTGGTCTCCCGATTGTTTGCCGGCCGGATCCAGGACCGCCGCGGCGACAACAGCGTCATGTACCCCACGCTGGTCTCCTTCGTACTGGGCCTGCTGCTGCTGATTCCGGAGCCCACCCTGTTGACCATCATCGGCTCGGCGATCTTCAGTGGCATCGGCTTCGGCACCGTCATGTCCAGCGCCCAGGCGATCGCGGTCAAGGTTTCACCGTCCATGCGAATAGGCACGGCGACCTCCACGTTCTTCCTGATGCTGGACATCGGCTCCGGGTTCGGGCCCATTGTGCTGGGTGCGCTCATTCCGGTACTCGATTACCCGGGGATGTACCTGATGCTGGCCGTGGTCATGGTGCTGGCCACGCTGCTGTACTTCTTTGCGCATGGCCGGAACGGCGGCCGCGCCGTCCGCGCCTAAGGACTTGGCGTTCCGGTCGCTACTCAGCCGGTTCGGTGGGGGCGGGCGAGAGCCGCGGGCAGCTGAGCAGGCCGGGCGTCTGGTCCACCCGGTTGGCGGGGACCAGTTCCTTGTAGCCGGCTCCCACCACCACGTCCACGCTGTCGTCGGTGCGGTCGTCGCCCACGTACTCGGTGTCCGGGATGTTGCGCTGCAGGTTGAAGGCGTTGGCCTCGCCGGCCTTGCCGGAAACGACGACGGCGCTCATGCCGTAGAAGCTCAACGTCTTGTTGCCCACGGAGCCGATGTCGTAGCCACGGTCGGCCAGTTGGGCGGCCACCTTGCTGCCCAGACCCTCCTGCTGCGTGCCGTTGTAGACGTTAAGCCGGAAGGAACCGTTGTCCGGATAGTCGTAGGTGCCGGCCGGGCAGGTGATGGGCACGGGCGGTGGCGGCGGGCCCCAGCCGGGAATCTTCAGGTCTCCGCGGGCCACGGCCATGGCCGTGAGCACCGCGGCAATGACCAGCCCCACCAGCAGCACCAGCACCACACCGTGCAGGATCCGGCGGTGGTAAATGTGCGGCTTCTCCACATTGCCGTCGTCCTCGAAGGCAACGTCCAGATCGTCTTCGGTGATGACACGTTGGCCCTGCCACTCCAAGGGCTGCTTGGGCTGGCGTTTGGGTGGCTGCGGGAGGCTGGTATCAGTCATCGACCACCAAGACCCGGGCGTGCAGGACGGCCCTCTGGTGGAGTGCCGTGCGGACCGCGCGGTGCAGCCCGTCTTCCAGATAGAGGTTGCCCTTCCACTGCACCACATGCGGGAAGAGGTCGCCGAAGAACGTAGAGTCCTCGGCCAGCAGGGCATCCAGGTCCAGCGTGGACTTGGTGGTGATCAGCTCGTCCAGGCGCACCTGGCGAGGCGCCACGCCGGCCCAATCCTTGGGGCTGACGTGGCCATGTTCGGGATAGGGACGATGGTCGCCGACGGCTTTGAAGATCACGGACCCAGCCTAAGGAACTCCGGCGCTGAATGAAACGCAAACCGCTGGGAGCCGCCGACCGTGGCCAAATGGTTACGGACGGCGGAGTGGTCAGTACGCCGCTCCTGCCCGATTCGCCCGGCCGGCGAGCGCCACAGTCATGCCCGTCGCGGCCCACGTCTTCACGCCGCGGTGATCGGTACCTCCCGGACGCCCAGGATCTCGCCGGTAATCCAGTCCTCCCATTCAACCCGCAGCCGGTACTCCCCCGGCTCCGGCGGATGCAGCATGACGTCGAACCGCTCGGCGGCGCCGAAGGCCAGCACGTCGGTCAGCAGCGGATAGCCGGCCTCCCGGCAGGTAGGCGACGGCGCACCCGGTACGGAGGTGTCCCGGAACGGCCGACCGTCATGGGCGATCAGCTCCGCCATCCGCACGGGTTCTCCATCCGCCGTCGTAAAGTGCATGTGGTTGGGCAGGTAGTTGGCGTTCAGGATCCGCAGCAAAGTCGGCTTCTTCTCACCTCCGGCCACGTTGGCCCGCAGCGCCGACAGGCTCCACACCCGGTTGTCGCCGGAGCGCCGGCGGATCAGCTCGCCGCCCATCAGGTAGAAGTGCTTGGGCTCGAACCGGTTCAATCCCACATCCTCGCCGGAGAGCCCGGCCGCATGGTGCATTTCATGCCAGCGCGGATCCAGCGAGTACGGGATCAGCATGGACTCGGTGTCGATGTCGTACTCCGGCCCGTCAACGAACGCCCGCCGCGCGCCGGGCGTCACCGGATAGTCGGGGTGGACCACCGGATCCACGATCACCGGACCGAACATCCCCATCTGCGCGTGTAGCGGGGTGTTGACGTGGCAGTGGTAGAAGTAGGTGCCGGCCGCACCGTAGTTGGGGTCTCCCGGACGTCCGGGCTCCGGCGCCCACTGGTACGTGTAGGTGCCGCCGATCTCGAACGAGGTGTGCCCGACGCCGTCGTTGCGCGGGTCAGGCTCCAGTCCGTGCCAGTGGATGGTGTGCGGCCCCATCGACGGATGCACCGTGGCGTGGAAGATTTCCCCTTCCAACGGCCGGATCAGCGGCCCGGGGAAGCCGCGGCCGGACTGGGGCGAATCGAAGCTCCACATTTCGAACTCCGCGCCGTCGTCGAACCGCAGGTCCCGGTTGAAGACCTCCAGGTAGACGGAAGAGTGCGGGGTCTGCCGGAACTCCGTGACCGGGCGGTCCAGGTCCAGTTGGTCGGAGCTGAAGTCAACTTGGCTGCGGAATCTGTGCCGCGGGCGGTCGTCGTCATCGGTGGGACGGGGACTGGGCGTCGGCTGCTGGGTGGGCTGTTGCGTCGGTTCCGCTGTGGGGGACGACGTCGGTCCCTCCGTAGGCTCGTTCGTCGGCTCCTGTGTCGGCCCGCCGGTGGGATGGCCGGTGGGCGAGGCGGTCGGTTCAGCCGTGGGCACCGCCGTCGCGGTAGGCCGCGGCGTTGCGGTTGGCTTCGGCGTCGCGGTGGGCTTCGGCGTCGCGGTGGGCTTCGGCGTCGCGGTGGGCTTCGGCGTCGCGGTGGGCTTCGGCGTCGCGGTGGGCTTGGTCCCGCCCCCGCCCTTGCGGTCGTCGTCGTCCTTCTTCTTGCGCTTTTTCCGGTCCTCCTCGCGCTTGCGGGCCGCCGCATCACGTTTCCGCTCGGCTTCCAGCCCCTTGCGCTCCTTCTCCACGCGCTTGCGGGGTGGCTCCGCCTCCTTTTTCGTGCGGGCCTCCGCTTCCTTTTTCTTCTTCGCTTCGGCTTCCCGCTTCTTCCGGTCCGCCTCACGTTTGCTGTTGTCCGAGCGCAAGGGCACTCCCACGTTGCTCATGCTCCCTCCCCGGGAATCGGTGCCTTCAGGTTCCAGTGCGCCACCAGGCCGCCCGGATACATGCCGCCCGCGGCGGTTTGCGACGGTTCGGCATGGCAGTGCATCGGGTACTCCCAGTCCGTGGTCCGGGCATACCAGACCGGGTCCAGGGCATCCGGCGGCCGTTTGACCGGGATGATGCAGTCCTTGCGGTCCATCGGCTTCAGTTCCACCACGTCCTCCCACTGCTGCAGCACCACGTGGCCCTCCTTGTCCACGTACCCCTCGTGCCGCGGCCAGTGGTAGTTGTTCCGCCGCACGGTCCAGAGGTGGTTCCCGTGGAAGTGGATCTGGTGATAAACGATCCCGGGGTTGATCAGCCGGACCAGCTGGCCGCCGCGCAGGGTTCCGGCGGTAGTGCCTTCGCCGAACTGGCGCACATCGAGCTGCCGCGGATACCCGGAGACCAGGGTTTCCTCGTCGCTGGCCAGGTTCAGCGCCTCGTTCCGGGTCATCGCCAGCGACTCGTAGCCGCTGCGGCCGTTGAGCGTGAAGTACCGCGGCACCGCCTTGGTCTGCAGCGGGTCAACGGTACGGCCGGCGGCCTCGATCGCCGCCCAGTTCGACTCCACCGCGTGGCAGATCCACACCCACTGCCGCTCGAAGCTGGCCCTGCCGGGCGTGATGTCCCACTGGTGCACCGGGTCCATCACCACCAGCGCGCCGAATAGCCCGAGCGTCCGCTCAACGGGAGCGTTGGTCGGATCCGTGTAGATGTACGTGCCGGCCGGCGGGCAGGGCAGCTCCAGCAGGGCGCTCTCCCCCGGCGCAATCGGACCGGTCCCGGCGTCCGCGTGGTCGGGTCCGACGTCGTGCAGGAGGAATTCGTGGTCCTTGGCCAGCCGGTTGTGAACCCGGAAGCGCAGCGTCGAGCCGACCTCGGCGATGATGGTGCGCGACGGGAAGTAGCTGGCCCAGTGGTTGCGCCGGATGAAGTACTGCCCGGGGTTCGCCGGGTCCGGGCCGTACGGCAGCGGCGTGCCGCGCGGCGGCAGCGCGGCACCCAGCGGATAGGTCCGCGATTCCACCAGCCGGCCGTCCGCGGTGAACACCTTGGGCACTACGGCCAGGCTGGGCGACGCGTCGCGCAGCCCGGTGGGCCGGTCGCCGAAGCCGCGGTGGTAGACCAGCGAGTCGTCCACCATCTTCAGGTAGCCCTCGTTGATGTACAGGTCCAGCACACCCGGGATGGGCACGACGGCGGAGGGCCGGGTTCCGGTGGCGACGGACTGGGCGGGGAGCCTCAGCCCAGCCGCCGTTGCCTGAGCCGGTGCCGCACCGCCCAGTCCGCCCAGGGCCAGCGCGCCGAGCCCGGCGGCGGCCCCGTATTTGAGGAACTTCCAGCGCTCCACGCTGGCTGTCTCCGCGGAGCCGTGGTCCGGCTCCGGACCTTGTTCAGTCATGATGGCCGCCTTCGTCCAGCCAGCCGGGCCTGAGCGCCACTCGGGGCACCTGAAGCTGCAGCGGCGCGGCGTGTAGCCACGGGTCGGTGAACTCCGCGGAGAAACTTTGCGCGTCCGCCGGCACCAGGAAGCTGATCCAGAAGCGTTCGGTACTCCGGGGCGCCAGCGCCACGGCCTCCCCCGAGTCCCGGTTGGTCACCGTCGGCCCGCCGTCGCCGACCTTCAGCCGGAGCTGTCCGGGCGCGAACAGCACGTCGCCGTCCGAAGCGTTCTGTACCTCAAGCTCCACCAGCAGGTGGTCGCCCCAGGTCATGTTCGCCGGCTGCGGCGCCGTCGCCACGATGGCGCCGTGCCCCGCGTGCCCTGACCCGCCCGGTGCAGCGCCGGCCGCAGCCGACCCCGCCGCAGCGGAGGACACGGCGCCCGAGGCGGGAACACCGCCGTCGTACGCCAACCGATGTTGGCGCTCCGCTGACACCAGCCGGACGCTCCCGAAGGACGTTTTCACGCCGCCCGGCGCCATGCCGCTTGCCCGCTGATGGCTGGCCGTGAGCAGGCCGGCGCCGCCCACCACGCCGGCCGCGCCGGCTCCAACAAGTACTCCAAACACACGGCGCGAGAGACCGGACGGCAGGCTCGCGCTGCCCTCCGGTTCCGATGCGACCGCGCTATTCCCCATGAGCGTTGTCACTGCGGTACCGCTTCCATTCCCCCTGGATGTGAGATTCCCATCCTCGCCCGGCTGGCTTGGGAAAAACTGGAGGGGTGCCAACCGTCCCGGCAGGCGACCATACTGGGATCATGACCCTGACAGCCGGTGCCCCCGCCCGCCCCGAGCAGCCACCCATCGGGCTGCTGCTGGACGTCGACGGCCCGGTCTCCTCGCCGGTGACCCGCACGGTACCGCCCGAGATCATCCACTCGCTGCTGGTGATGGCCAAGCGGGGCTGGCCGATCGTGTTCAACACCGGGCGCTCGGACCATTTCATCCGCGAGCAGGTGATGGCGCCGATGCTGGCCGCCGGGATGCCGGCAGGGGTGCGCTGCTACGCGGTCTGCGAGAAGGGCGCCGTCTGGTTCAGCTTCACCGAGGACGGCCCCGGCACCATCCACGTGGACCATTCGCTGGCGCCGCCGCAGGAGTTCGCCGCCGAAGTGCGCAAGCTGGTCAGCTCGGGCTACTCCAGCCTCATGTTTTTCGACGAAACCAAGAAGGCCATGGTGTCCGTGGAACAGGTGGTGGGCACGGAGAACCGGGAGTACCGCCGGGTCCAGGAAAAGTTCGACGCCGAGGTCCTGACTTTGATGGGCAGGTTCAACATGGGTGCCACCCGGCTGGATCAGCACCTGCCGGACAGCGACGACCGGATTGACTACCGGGTGGATCCGAACATCATCGCCACGGACATTGAATCGGTGCAGCTGGGCAAGGACCTGGGCGCGCAGCGGGCGCTGGAAATGCTGGCCGCCGACGGCGTAGTGCCGCACGCCTGGCGGACCATGGGCGATTCGCGCACGGACTATGCCATGTCCGACCTGCTGCACCACAACGGCCACGCCGTGCTGCACGTGGATGTGCGGCCGGCGGAGGGAGTGCCGCAGAAGCCGTATCCGGTGCTGACCGCGGCCCACCTGGGCTTCCCGAAGGCTGTGCACGAGGAGGCCGGCGCCGCCTTCCTGCGGACCTGGGC
Source organism: Actinomycetota bacterium (assembly GCA_051751385.1). Lineage (GTDB taxonomy): Bacteria > Actinomycetota > Actinomycetes > Actinomycetales > Micrococcaceae > Crystallibacter. The sequence continues at coordinate 21,001 of JBNJKW010000009.1, forward strand.
GGCGATCGCACAGACGTTGTAGGCCCCGGGCCGCGCGGGGCGTGCCGGCTATGGACCGGGGCGCGGCTGCCTGAGCTGTCCCGTGCCGGCCCCAGGAGCACCGAAGCGTGCCGTGGCGGGGCGTATTGCACGCCGGTTTTCCCCGCACGTCAAGGAAAACCTTGCCGCCGCAGTAAATCGTAACGTCCGTAACAATTGACAGCGGACCCGGTGCTAGCCTGCCAGCATGAACGCTTTCCAGGGATCCATTCCTGTCCTCGACATGAGCACCGCCCGGCTGGCGGACGGCAGCTTCAATCCGGACTTCATCGACCAACTGCGCGACGCCGCGCACCGCGTCGGTTTCTTCCAGATCGTCGGCTACGGCGCGGCCGACGGCCAGGTGGCCGAGCTCTTCGACGCGATCAAGCGATTCTTCGAGCTGCCGCTGGACGAGCGGCTCAAGCTGGACAACCGGAATTCGCCGCACTTCCGCGGCTACACACGGATGGGCACCGAGCGGACCCAAGGCCGGGCCGATGCCCGCGAGCAGCTGGACTACTCGCCGGAGAGCGAGCCGGTCACCGACTACCCCGAAGACCAAAAGTACTGGCTGCTCCGCGGCCCGAACCAGTGGCCGGACGCTGTGCAGCCGGACCTGCGCGAGAAGGCGATGGCCTGGGCCGAGCTCATGTCCTCGGTGGGCCACGATTTGCTGGCCGCCATCGGCGTCGGGCTGGGCCTGCCGGAGGACTACTTCGACGAGCCTTTCGCCGACACTCCGCACTGGATGGGCAAGCTGGTGCACTACGTGGGCGGCGTCGTGGAGGAAGCCGGCGACCAGGGCGTGGGCGTCCACGCGGACTACGGTTTCGTCACCCTGCTGCTGCAGGACATGGTCGGCGGCCTGGAGGTCCGGCCGCCGGAATCCGAGGAATGGCTGCCGGTGGAGCCGATCGAGGGCGCCTTGGTGGTGAACCTGGGCGAAATGCTGGAGGTTGCCACCGACGGCTACATCACCGCCACCATTCACCGCGTGCAGGCTCCGCCGCCCGGCGTGGACCGCTACTCCGTGCCGTTCTTCTGGTCGCCTCGGCTGGACGCCGTGATCGATCCGGTCCCGCTGCCGGACGAGCTCAAGTCCGAATCCCGCGGCCGAACCGACGACCCGACCAACCCGATGCTCTCCAGCTTCGGCGCCAACATGCTCAAGGGACGGCTGCGCGCCCACCCGGACGTGACCGAGAAGTACTACCCGGAACTCCTCGCCAAGAAGTAGGGGCACGCCGAGGTGCGGCCGCTCGCCGTCGGGTGAGGGTGTCCCTCCTGAAAATGTTGTGTGCAAACTCGCATTTGCACACAACACTTTTCTGCACCCACCCACCCACCCACCCCAGTGATCGCCAACGGTGGTCGCCCAAGTGAGCGCCAGCGAACGCGTGGAGACCCGGTTCCCCCGTACACAACCCCCGGCCGCTCGCCCATAATTGCTGTGTGGGCAACATCCTGATCCGCTGGCGCGACGAACTGCGCGGCACGTTTTCCGGTCAGAGCAACACGGTCCCGCAGTGGGAACTGGAGCTGGAAAACGGCGACGATGCAGGTTACTTCGCGCCGGATTCCACGGTCTGGACAGTCCACCGCTCGATGACCACCCTGGTGGCGGGCATCCGCTCGCTGCTCACCCAGACGCTGCACCCTGGGGCGCTGGCCGGTGTTGATGACTTCTCCGCGTATCGCGCTGCTCCGCTGGCCAGGCTGGCCAACACCATCCGGTGGATCTTCACCGTGACCTACGGCGACACCGCCGCGGCCAAGTCTGCCTGCGACTTGGTGCTGCAGTTGCACGAACGTGTCCGCGGCACGTACATCGACTCGGTCGGCGAGCGACGACCGTACTACGCGAACGATCCGCATCTGCTGCGCTGGGTGCACCTGACCTTCACCGATGCTTTTGTGACTTCCTATCTCACCTACGGCAGGCGGTTGCCCGGCGGTCCCGACCGTTACGTCGCCGAATGGGCCAAGGCCGGCGAACTCATGCAGATTGCTGACCCGCCCCGCACCTTCGCCGAACTGCGCGGTCAGCTGGACAGCTACCGGCCGGAACTCACCGCCTCGGCTGCCATGCAGGAAACAGTAGAGTTCGTCCGGCATCCGCCGCTGCCCCGCTCCCAACGGCTGGGCTACAGCATCCTGTTCGCCGCCGCCGTCGAAACCCTGCCCGAAGATCAGCGCCGACTGCTGGGGCTGCGGCCAAGCACTCCGCTGCCGCTGCGGATCCTGATCAAGCCGGCGACCAAGATCGTGCTCGGCGTCGTCCGGCTGGGCCTGAGTAAGACCGGTCCCAGCGAAGCCGCTGCCCGCCGCCGCATCGCCCGGCTCCAGCAGCAGGCCCGTTAACGCGGGGCCGTACCAGCCACCGCCCCGCGCACGCTTTTTCGCGCATTCATCGCTGCCGAACGGGTGACCGTACCTCTCCTTTCGGCCCTCAATGGCAGAGTCTAGTGAGCTGGTAAATTCACATCGTCTTCCCAACCTGCTGATCGCACCGGTATCGATCCTGCTTTAGCGCCCCCGACCCCTCAGGAGCTTGATCCATGAACCTAAAGACATACGCCTCCGTTCGACGGGCAGCACCTCCGATAATGATCGTGCTTCAACTGCTGTGCGGGGCGATGGTCTTGCTCTCCGGCGATGCAGCAATCCCGTGGCTCACGTATTGCGCTGCAGGGGCCGGAGTCGTGGCCATGGTGATGGTATGGCTGACCAAGAGCCCGAACCTTCGCGTAGACGGCGTCCTGTTTCTCGCCGCTGCGCTGGCAGGAGGGATGGTCTTGGGCGGCTGGCAGACCGGCTTTCCCACCAATTTGCCGGCATGGCTGTGGTGCGTCGCCGCGGTGCTCCTGGCCGCCATTGCCATCGTCATTGACGCCGATACCAAACAGTCCCGCGCTCGCAACAGGTTCTGATCGAAGCAGCCGACGCAGAGCAGAGCACCGCCGTGGTCATTAAAAGAAAGCGGCTCCGGCCTGCAATGCAGATCGGAGCCGCTGTTCTTGGCGGAGGATGGGGGATTTGAACCCCCGAGGGCGTGAACCCAACACGCGTTCCAGGCGTGCGCCATAGGCCGCTAGGCGAATCCTCCAGCTGTTTGCTCACAAGAGCAGATACCAGAGTACCCGAAACCGGTCCGATCTGCCGAATCGAGCAGGAGGGCAGCGGGCACGGGGCATCTAGCTGTGGACGGCATCCGCGGGTGTGGAATCGTCCATCTTGAGGCTTCGGACGGAGAGCCCCGGGCACAATCCGCAGCCGCCGAAACAGCCATGGCGGGGCCCGCCGGAACGAATTCCACGCCGGCCGGACGAATCGGACGGTCCGCTCTGGAAGCCTGAATCCGGCAGTGGCAAAATGTCGCCATAGAAGAGGTGAAGGGCTCGGGGGAAGTCTTCATCCGAGGGGAATGATGCGCCGTGGCCACCCATTCGGAGCCCGTAGAAGGCAGCGTTCCATCGGCGCGCATAGTGGACTGGCTGCTGGCCGGCGACCCGTCCATCCGGTTCCAAACCTTGCGCGATCTCTGCGATGCACCGGACTTTGAAGTGGCCAAAGCGCAGGCCCAAATCCCGGTCAGCGGTTGGGGTGCGCTGCTGCTCCAGACGCAGGATCCGGACGGCGGTTGGGACGGCGGGCTCTACAACCCGAAGTGGACGTCCACCATGTTCACCTTGCTGCTGCTGCACTGGCTCGGCCTGCCGCCGGGGCACCCGCAGGCAGTTTCCGGATGCCTGCGACTGCTGGACGGCGCGGCGTACTTCGACGGCGGGCTCAGCTTTGATCGGCATCCGAAGCGGGCCGAGAACTGCGCCACCGCAATGACCGTGCTGGTCGGCTCCGAGCTGGGTCAGCGGCTCGACGGCGACTCCCGGATCGACGACGCGGTGGCCTGGCTGCTGGCCGAAGAACTCGACGACGGCGGCTGGAACTGCGAGCCGCACACCTCGCCGGACAAGCACGGCTCCTTCCACACCACCATCAGCACGTTGGAGGCGCTGGCCGCCTACCGGCACAGCGCCGGCCCGCTCCCGGTGGCTGCCGCCGAGGCCCGCGGCCGCGAGTTCCTGCTGATGCACTCGCTCTACCGCTCGCACCGCACCGGCGGCGTCGCCCATCCAACGCTGGCCCAGTTCCGGTTCCCGCCGCAGTGGCACTTCGACATCCTACGCGGGCTGGAGTACTTCCGCGCCGAGAACTGCCCGAAGGATGACCGGATGTCGATGGCCGTCGAGGCGATCGCCTCCCACCGGCGCAGCCCGGGCAACTGGGGCGGCTACCGGCCGTACCCGGGCCGGATGTGGTTCCGCTGGACGCCCGAGGACATCAGCCGCTGGGCCACCCTCCGCTGCGCCCGCGTGCTGCGCTGGTGGGAGTCCGCCGGCAGCGCCGCCGGGGATTTCGGGACGCCGTCCGGAGTCGGGTAGACTGTTCGTCGGCCCCTCATGCGGTGTCATCCTGTGAACTCCCCCAGGACCGGAAGGTAGCAAGGGTAAGCGGGCTCTGTCAGGTGCATGAGGGGTCTTTACTTAACCCCCGCCTGCTACCTATCCCCAGCCCGAGCGCTCCGGCGTGCACGGGCCCAGTTTCAACCGATAGGGTTTCATCGTGAGTACAGCCCTTTACCGTCGCTACCGCCCGGACACATTCGCGGACGTTATCGGGCAGGAACACGTCACCGATCCGCTGATGGCGGCGCTGCAAAAGAACCGCGTCAACCACGCCTACTTGTTCTCCGGCCCGCGCGGCTGCGGCAAAACCACCTCCGCCCGCATCCTGGCCCGCTGCCTGAACTGCGCTCAAGGCCCCACGCCCACTCCGTGCGGCAAGTGCGATTCCTGCGTTGAACTGGGCCGCGGAGGTCCCGGCAGCCTGGACGTCATCGAGATCGACGCCGCGTCTCACGGCGGTGTGGACGACGCCCGCGACCTGCGTGAACGGGCCACCTTCGCCCCGGTGCGCGACCGCTACAAGATCTTCATCATCGACGAGGCCCACATGGTCACGTCCGCCGGTTTCAACGCGCTGCTGAAGATCGTTGAAGAGCCGCCGGAGCACATCAAGTTCATCTTCGCCACCACGGAGCCGGACAAGGTCATCGGCACCATCCGCTCGCGCACCCACCACTACCCGTTCCGGCTGGTCCCGCCGGAACCGCTGATGCAGTACCTGGAGCTGCTCTGTCGGCAGGAGAACGTGCCGGTGGCCCCGGGTGTCCTCTCGCTGGTGATCCGGGCCGGCGGCGGTTCCGTCCGCGACTCGCTGTCCGTGCTGGACCAGCTGATGGCCGGAGCCGGTCCCAGCGGCCTGGACTACGAACTGGCCGTGTCCCTGCTCGGCTACACCCACGCTTCGCTGCTGGACGACGTCGTCGACGCCTTCGCGGCAGCGGACGCCTCCACGGTGTTCAGCGCCGTGGACCGCGTGGTGCAGACCGGCCACGACCCGCGCCGCTTCGTCGAGGACCTGCTGGAGCGCTTCCGCGACCTGATCATTGTGCGGGCCATGCCGGAGAGCGCCCACGCCATCCTGCGCGGCGTCCCGGAGGACCAGATCGCCCGGATGCAGACCCAGGCCAACCAGCTGGGCGCCGCCGAACTCTCCCGCGCCGCCGACATCACCAACCAGGCACTGACCGAGATGACCGGCGCCACCTCGCCGCGCCTGCATCTGGAACTGCTCTGCGCACGGATCCTGCTGCCTTCCGCCGACCAGGGCGAGCAGGGCATCGCGGCCCGGGTGGACCGGATCGAGCGCCGGCTCAGCTACGGCGGAGCCCCGGTGTCCGCGCCCATCGACAACGGCCAGGCGCCCGTCGCCCACGCTGCCGCTGAACCTCAGCTTTCCGGTCCGGCGGCTGCCCGCGCCGCGCTCCGCGGAGCCAACGCCCACAAGGCGCAAACCCCGGCCCCGGCGGCGGCCTCGGCTGAAGCGCCGCGCCAGGATGCCGAGCGCATCACTCCCCCGCGGGTGAGCACCGCCGATTGGCCGCGCGAGGACCAGCAAGGCGCCGCTGCGGCCACCCATGCCCGGCCCGCTGCTCAGCCTGCCCAACAGCACGACGGCGGAGCTCCCGCCGCTTCCGGCCGCACGGCACCTATGGCTTCGGGAGCCTCCGAAACCCCGAATTCAGACATCGCCGGTGCATCCGGTGCCGCTGCGTCTGCTGCGCAGATGCCTGCTACCCCGGCACCTGTGGCGCCGGCAGCTGCCGCGGCCATGCCCGCCGGCTCCGCGGCGCCCGCCGAACCCGGCCCCACCGTTCCGTCGTCCGTTTTCGGAAACCCGCAGGACGCCGGCCGGCAGGACGCTGGCGTGAGGCGACCGGCCAACGCCGCCGGTCCGCAAGAAACCGCGGCCACTGCTGCGACTGACACGTCGGCCGACTGGGGCGGATCCTGGGGCGCCATGCCGGAACCGGCCCCCGCACCGGAGAAGCGCACCGCCCCGGCTCCCGCTCAAGGGCCGGTGAACCCGGCCACGACGCCGGCAGCCCAGCAGCCTGGGCTGCCGCACGCCGCCGAAGCGCCCAACCAGCGGCAGCCGCAAGCCCAGGGGCAGCCCCCGGTTCAGCAGCCCGCGCCGCAGCGTCCGGCTCAGGAAGCACCCGCCGCCCAGCAGCAGTCCTCCCGTCCGGAACCAGCCACAGCACCAACGGCCGCCCAGCAGCAGCCCTTCCGTCCGGAACCGGCCGCAGCACCGGCACCGGTGCCACCCCCGCGGCAGGACCAAGTTGCCCCGCAGGCATCCGGCCAGATCGAGATGATCCGCCGTGCCTGGCCGGAGATCCTGAGTACCCTCAGCGGCATCCGCAAGGTGACGTGGATGAATGTCAGCGCCAATGCGTCGCCGCTCAGTCTCGACAGCTCAGCGCTTACGCTCGGATTCAAGAACCAGGGTTCCGCAACCAACTTCGGCAACGGCGACCACGCGGAGAACCTGCGGCAGGCCATCCAGCAGGTGCTCGGCATGGACCTGCGGATCCTGACCGTTGAAGATGCGTCGGTGACAGCGGGTGAGTCCAGCCCAAAAGTACCAACTAGCCGGCAGCAGCCGGCAGACGGTGGGTGGTCCGCCAACACCGCTACGCTAAACGCGCCCGCGCCCGTCCCGGAGCCCACGGCGCACAGCACTCCGCCGAATCCTGTACCGGCCGCCGCGCCGCCAGTTCCACCGATCGGCCTCACGCCCACCCCCGAATCGGCGCCTTCCGGATTTTCGGTGGCTTCAGGCTCGCCTGCAATCTCGGCACCGTCTGCAGTCTCGGCAACCTCCGGCCTCTCGGCACCGTCCGGCGTATCAAGTCCATCCGCGGGATCGGGAATGACGGCTCCGTCGCCGATGTCCGCTTCCTCAACTGGATCCGCACCATCCGCCGCATCCGCTGCTTCGGCAGCTTCCGGCCACTCCGCCCCCAGCGGCATGTCCGGGCCTACGGCCGCTACCGCGGCCACAGGCATGTCAGCGGCCACCGGCATGTCAGCGACCTCCGGCCTCTCGGCGGCCTCGGGTGCGTCGGCACCCAGCGGCATGTCCGGGACCACTGCGGCCTCTGCGCCGTCGGCCGATTCACCGAACAGCGCTTCCGGCAACGGCCAGCGGCCCCCTGCCCTGCCCGGGGAGAAGCCGGTGTTTGCCCAGCTGGCCGAGCGGATGTCTTCGGCCTCTTCCGCTACTGTCGCCGGTGCCCCTGCTGCAGTCGCCGTGAAGTCTGCCCCGGATCATTCCGCAACGGGAGCCGAAGCTCCCTCTCCCATCGGAGCTGCCCAGCCCAACGTGCAGTCCCCGGGCGCACAGCTTCCAGACCAGAGCGCCCCAGCGCCGTCGGCCCCGGCCTCGCCCTACGACGACGTTCCCTATGCCAACGACGAACCGCCCGCCGAGGAATGGGAGACGACGCCGGACCGGCAGGTGCCCGGCCAGAAACGCAGCCGCTACCAGCAACTGCTGGACCAAGCGAAGGCCACGCAGGCAACGGCAACCCCGGCAACGCCGTCCCCGTCCGGCCGTGACCTAAACTTGAAATACGTCGAGGACATCCCCAGCGACGACGACGAGTCGATCGAGGACTCCGGGCTTGTCGGCCGCGCAGCCATCGAACGGTTGCTCGGCGGACGCCTGATTGAAGAACTAAACCACGACGGTTCCTGACCGCACGCGGAGAATGAAGGTTCAGTGTACGAAGGTGCTGTCCAGGAGTTGATCGACGAGCTCGGCCGCTTGCCTGGAATCGGCCCGAAGTCGGCCCAGCGCATCGCGTTCCATATTTTGGACGCCGATCCGGCCGACATGAAGCGGCTCGTTGATGCCGTGACCAACGTCAAGGAACGGGTGAAGTTCTGCTCCATCTGCGGGAACGTCTCCGAACAGGACACCTGCAACATCTGCCGCGACCCACGGCGGGATCCGACGGCCATCTGTGTGGTGGAAGAGTCCAAGGACGTCATCGCCATCGAGCGGACCCGTTCCTTCAGGGGCCGCTACCATGTGCTCGGCGGCGCGATTAACCCGATCGGCGGCGTCGGCCCGGAGCAGCTTCGCATCAAGGAACTGCTGAACCGGCTTTCGGACAAGCAGATCGAAGAAATCATTATCGCCACCGATCCCAACCTGGAAGGCGAAGCCACCGCCACCTATTTGGCGCGCATGCTCAAGGCCATCGGCATCCCCGTGAGCCGGCTGGCCTCCGGATTGCCCGTGGGCGGGGACCTGGAATACGCGGACGAAGTTACCCTGGGCCGCGCGTTCGAAGGCCGCCGCATCCTGACCTGATGCCACGGGTCGTTAGAGCTAGACCTGGTCAGATCGCCGGCTCAAAGCGTTTCGCCGGCCAAGAACTTGATGATGACCTCCGTGACGGCGGCCGGCGCATCCTGCGTGACGAGATGACCGGCATCGTGGATGACGTGCTCGGCCACGTTCTCGGCAGCTGCCCACGCTGGCATCGCCGTGGCGATATTGCCGGTCTTGTCTTCCGCGCCGCGTATCAAGAGCAAGGGAATGGGCGTACGGTAACCGGCGTCTGGGGCGACGAACTGCACGGTGGCACGCCACACGTTAATGAACCCGCGTTTGGTGACCTGCGCGAATGCGCGTTCCGCATCGGCCCTCCCGGCGTCGGTCACGGCGGAGGCCTTGGCCATGACCTTCGGCAGCTGGCGAGCCGGAATGAGCGCCAGCGCGGGGCCCGCCAGCCGCAGCAGGAACCGTTCGCCGGACGTGAGCGGCCCAGCGTTCCAGGTGGAGTCCATCACGATCAGGCCCGCATACTTGCCGGGATTCCTCCGGACCAGTTGCTGGGCGATATTGCCGCCGAGCGAGTGGCCCGCGAGTACGGGGCGCTCAAGCCCCAGCTCGGCGATGAGCGTCTCCACGTCCTTAACCAACAACTCCGCGGAAAGCGGCACTGCATTGGGTTGGGACTGCCCCTGGCCGCGAAGGTCAAGCAGCACCACCCGCTGTCCACGCTCAGTAAGGGCAGCCGCCTGCGCCTCGAACATGACATGGTCGGCGCCGGCACCATGAAGGAAAACAACCGCCGGACCACCGCCGGGGATGTCCGCATAACGAAGTATCGCTCCAGGCAGGGCGAGCCTTCCGAGCAGATTGACCATGTGGCGAATGTAGCAAGGCTACGCCACGGCCGGTTGGTCTCCACGCAGGCGCAAGCGCCTTTGGTCGACCACCGAGCGCTTGGCGCCTTTTGACGACCACCGAACCGCTTCCGGTCGCGGTGTACGGCGGACCCTAGTCGCTCGGACCGTTGAAGAGGCCACGCCCGAGGTCATGTTCACGAACCCGCAGCACGAACGGACGCAGGCGTTCCTGCACGCCGTACTCGGCAACGGGGAAGACCAGATCGGCACCCGCTAAACCCCCCAGTCGGACCGACGTTCCCTGATCGACTGCGCAGATACCGCCCCTTTTGAGAGCTGAAATGGGCCGTATCTGCGTAGCCGATGGTGGGAGACAGCCACGCCGGTGCCTCGCGGCGCTTCGGTGAGGCACCGGCGTCGTTATGACCATGGCCAGTCACACTGGCTGGCCACATTCTCCGTGAACGTGATCCGGCGTTAGAATTGCCCTTGCCGCGCCGTGTCCGCAGCCAGGGCCCGCGGCAGCGATCCATGAGCCCGGCCGCCGCTCGCGCGGCACGGTCCGGGCCCCAACCCAGGAGTTGTTTAGAGCCCACATGAGCCTGATAGTGCAGAAGTTTGGCGGTTCCTCAGTCTCGGACGCCGAGGGGATCAAGCGCGTGGCCCAACGCGTGGTCGATACCCAGGCCGCCGGCAACCAAGTGGTGGTTGTCGTGTCCGCCATGGGGGATACCACCGACGAACTGCTTGACCTGGCCAACCAAGTCTCCTCGAACCGCAGCGCCCGCGAAATGGACATGCTGCTCTCCGCCGGTGAACGCATCTCCATGTCCCTGCTGGCCATGGCGATCCAGGAATTCGGCTCCAGGGCTCAGTCCTTCACCGGCAGCCAGGCCGGCATGGTGACCGATGCCATCCACGGCAGGGCGCGGATCATCGACGTTTCGCCGCACCGGGTGCTGACCACCATTGAAAAGGGCGAGATCGCCATTGTGGCCGGCTTTCAGGGCATCAGCCAGGAGAGCAACGACATCACCACGCTGGGTCGCGGCGGCTCCGACACCACCGCGGTGGCGCTGGCGGCGGCCCTGGGCGCCGATGTCTGCGAGATCTACACGGACGTGGACGGCGTGTACACCGCTGATCCGCGGGTGGTGCACAGTGCCAAGAAGATCGATACCATCTCCAGTGAGGAGATGCTGGAGATGGCTGCCTCCGGCTCCAAGATCTTGCACCTGCGCTGCGTCGAGTACGCCCGTCGCTTCGGTGTGAAGCTGCATGTGCGTTCATCCTTCAGCACCAACGAAGGAACCTGGGTGCTGCCCAGCCCCGACGACAAGATCAAGATTCAAGAGGGAGAACCCATGGAACAGCCCATCATCTCCGGCGTTGCCCACGACCGCTCCGAAGCCAAGGTTACTATCCTGGGCGTGCCGGATATCCCCGGCAAGGCCGCGGAAATCTTCGGCATCGTGGCCGGCGCGCACTCGAACATCGACATGATCGTGCAGAACATCTCCACCCGCGGCACCGGCAAGACGGACATCTCCTTCACGCTGCCCATGGTGGAAGGCAAGGAGGCCCTGAACGCGCTCAATGCGGCCCAGGACGTGGTGGGCTTCGAGGGCATCCTCTACAACGAGAACGTTGGCAAGCTCTCGCTGATCGGCGCCGGCATGCGCTCCAACCCGGGCGTCTCCTACAAGTTCTTCGAAGCGCTGCACAAGGCCGGCGTGAACGTGGACATGATCTCCACCTCCGAGATCCGCATCTCGATTGTCACGCACGCCGATCTGCTGGACACCGCCGTCCGCGCGGTGCATGCCGCGTTCGACCTGGACACCGACGAGGAAGCCACGGTGTACGGCGGCACCGGCCGCTGACCTGCGGCCTCCCGCCAGTTAACCGGGTTCACCTGACACCCGGATCGACCGATCAGCAGGCGCCGTTCCTAGTCTTGGGAAGGGCGCCTGCTGATTTCTGGACGGGAACGGAGGGCGCCGGGCGCTAAATCCGCGTCAGTCCTTGCGCGGCCGGCGGTAGGCGTATGAGTGCCCGGGTTCCCGCTCCACTTCGATCTGCGACAGTTGTTCCTCCGACGCCTTCTCCGAGGCGTCGTGCCGGTGGACAACCGGGGAATCCGAATCGATCCGGTCCGCCGGGCCCCACACTTTTGCCGCCTTCTCCGTGGCTCGCATGAATCGGTCCATGAAACGCGAATTCCCAGCCATCAGAATCACCTCTTGCTCAGAAGAATCCGTGGCATCAGTGTAACGAGGAGCGGTACGGAATAACAGGGTTTTGGGGAGAAGAACAGCAGCCGTGGGCAGGCCGTGGGCCGCCGGGCTTTTAGGACCGCTTCTTGGGCACGATGTAGGTGCTGCCGTCGGCCCGGGTGACCGTTTCCCACTGCGATGCTTCCGCCTCGCGCTGCTTGAGCAGGGCCTTGTTCTCTTCGGTCATGGGATGGTCGACGCCGCTCTTCTGCGCCGGGCCGAAGACCCAGCGGAACTTGCCGGTCGCCCGCATGAACGCGTTGACGCGGGACTTCTTCTCGGTCATGTGCGTGTTCCTTCTTCCGGTGCCCGGTGGACTCCGCGGGCGTTCCTACCCATAATAGGGGACGAACAATTAGCGCACTAACTGACCGGGAGTGATGACCGTGACAGCGGGAACAACGGAAGACCTGCTGCTGGAGCACCAGCTGTGTTTCGCGCTGTCGGTGGCCTCACGCAGCGTGGTGGCTTCCTATAAGCCCGTGCTCGAGAAGCTGGGCATCACGCACCCGCAGTATCTGGTGATGCTGGCGCTGTGGGAGCAGAGCCCGCGGATGGTCAAGGATCTGTCCGAGGCGCTGCAACAGGACCCGGCCACGCTCTCCCCCATGCTCAAGCGGCTGGAGCAGGCCGGCCTGGTGACCCGGGAGCGGATGGAAGGCAACGAGCGGGCGCTGGCCGTGGGCCTGACCGATGCCGGCGTTGCGCTGCGCGAGCAAGCACTGGCCGTGCCGGGCACCATGCTCTCGCGGCTGGGTCTGGAGCGCGAGCAGTTGCGCGAACTGAATGCCACGATGCACGCCCTGATCACGGCGGCGCGGGAAGCCGGCGGCCAAGACCGGGGCTGAAGGCCCGGAAAGGGCGGATGTGCCCGCACGGACAGCGAAGGCGGCCGGTGGTTAGCCACCGGCCGCCTTCTTCATGCTCTGAGTTCCCGTTGCGAACCCGCCGGCGCTACCGGCCGGAACGCTGCTCCGGTTGCTGGGCGGCGCCGCCGTCGACAATCACCGCGCCGCCTTCAGCTGCCGGCGCCTGCGACATGGTGCCGTCGCCGGAGACATTGACGGTCACCGCCGTGGAGGCGCCGTCACTGAACTTCACCAGGCCCACCCAGCTACCGGGCTCCAAGCTGGACCAGGCGGCCTGCACCGTGCCGGTCTTGCCGTTGCGCAGCTTCAGCGGATCCGGGCTGACGGTCAGGTTGCCGGCATCACCGCTGAGCGCCACCGTGTTGATGGTTCCCTTGCTGGCCTTGCCGTCCGGGCTGGAGTACAGGTGCGCGATCGCATAGTAGGTGCCCGGTGTCGGATTGTTGATCACCAGTGACTCGCTTGCCGACGCGGTGGCGGCAGAGATTACCGTTCCGGCTGGAGTGAGCACGTGCAGATCCCAATCCGCTCCAGCGTCTGCCGCATTGATGGCGAACTGCGCCAACGTGGCGCCTGCCGGTACGGCCTGCGGGGCGAAGCCGGTGCTGCCGTTGGAACCGATCACGGCCGGCTGGCCGGGGACCTTCTCCAGTTCGGTGGCGTTGGCCTTGGCCAGGCCCTCGACCGCCAGGTCGATGGGCGAGTTGGTGCCCGAGGTGACCTTGAACGAGCCGGTGCCGTCGCCGGCGTCGGAAGTAAACGCCACGCTGGCCGGAGCCACCGCAGTGACCGGCCGGACGGCGATGGGTGAAGAAACCTGATGGCCTCCGCGGCCCTCTTCCGTCCAGACCAGCTTGCCCATGGCGAACTCATCCAGCGGGGCATTCACGTTCTTGAAGGTGACCTTGAACTCGCGTTCCTGGCCGGCCTTCGCGAAGGTCAGCTTCTTCGGCGAGACCTTCACGGCCACACCGGGCAGGTCCACATCCACGGTGTAGGAGCCCGGTTCCAGTGCGGTCAGCGTGCGCTCTACCGTGACCGTGCCGGCCAGCTTGCCGAGGGCGAAGGATGGCACGTTGACGTCCTTGGACTGCACCGTGTCCTTCTTCTTCAGCCCCAGGTCCAGGCCGGTGCCCTGGATGAAGCCCAGCCAGTCCTTGACGTCGGCGTCGTAGGCCAGGCCCGGGTCGCCCATCCGGGCGGTATCCACGTGGCCGGCGCCGGTGGCGAAGCGGTCTTCGTTCACCGAGCCGTCCTCGTTCACCAGATCGCCGGCGGTGGTCATCATCGCCGATTTCACCGTGGCCGGGGACCACTGGGGGTTCTCGGCCAGCAGCAGCGCGCCGAGACCGGCCACGTGCGGGGCGGCCATCGAGGTTCCCGACATGAAGCCGTTGGTCTCGCCACCGAGGACGGGGGAAACTCCGGCCAGGACGTTCACGCCCGGGGCGGCGACGTCCGGCTTGAGCAGGTTCGAGTCCACCGCCGTGGACGGACCGCGCGAGGAGAACGCGGCGACCTGCGGGACCGGGCTCTGCGCCAAGCCGGTGGTGTCCTTGTTGCGCAGCGCGGCGGTCAGCGCCGGATCGGCAGCCACGTTGTCCTTGATGGACGGGTCGGCGATATGGACGGTGGGCACCGCGTGCAGGTCCAGATCGAGCGATCCGGGGACCACGTTGACCAATACCATGCCGACGCCGCCGGCCTGCTTCACCGCCACGGACTTGTCCGCCCGGGGGTTCATGCCGCGGTCGCAGACCACGATCTTGCCTTCAACCTTGGCCGGATCGAGCTTGCCCGGGTAGCACAGCCTCGCCTCGTCGGCGGTGGCGCCTGCCGCGCCGGCCTCGGCGGACAGGACCAGGCTGGTCTGCGGGACCTCGCGGTTCATGATGGACGTGCCGCGGTACTTGGTACCGTCGGAAAGTTCCACCGTGCCCTGCAGTTCGTTAGAGAACGTGCTGGCGGCAACCGTGGTCACCCACGGCGCGCTGTGGTTGACGGTGGCGGGGCCCGGGCCGGCGTTGCCGGCGGAGGCGGAAACGAAGATGCCCACCTCGGCGGCGCTCAGGAACGCCACCGACACCGGGTCCAGCACCGAGTTGTTGTTGCCGGAGATGGAGTAGTTGAGCACGTCCACGCCGTCCAGGATGGCCTGTTCGATCGCGTCCACCGAGGCGGAGGTGTAGCAGCCGCCGGTGGCCTCGTCGTTGTCCTCCCAGCAGATCTTGTAGACGGCGACCTTGGCGGCAGGCGCCACGCCGTTGCCGGTGCCGAAGTCGCGGCCGGCCACCTCCTGCGTCACGCCGCTGTTTCCGGCGGCGGTGCTGGCGGTGTGGGTGCCGTGGCTGGCGATGTCCAGCGGGGAGATGGACTCCTTCGGGTGCCGGCTTGGCGCCGGTACGGTCCGCAGGAAGTCGTCGGCGTAATAGCGGGCGCTGAGCACCTTGGAGTTGCATTCGGTGCCGTCGAAGCCGGAGCCTTCCTGGCCCGGCTGGCACTCGCCCAGGAACGTGCTGCCGTCTGCTTTGAGCATGGCGATCTTGCCGTCGGCGGTCAGGTACGGTTCGCCGACCTTGGCCTTGCCGCGCAGCGGCTTGACCTCCTCGCCGGCCAGGAAATCGCTCTCCGGGTAGTAGCCGGTGTCGATCACGCCGACCACGGTGCCCTTGCCGGCATTCTTCGCCCCGCCGTATTGCTCGGCCCAGACGCCGTCGCGGCCGGGCAGGTCCAGATAGTCGGTGCTGGAGTAGTCGGGCCGGTGCTGCTCGTCCGGAGCCACTGCCACGACGCCGGGGTTCTTGGCCAGCTCCGCCGCCTGCAGTCCGGTCAGCTCGGCCACGAAGCCGTTCACCGCCGTCGTGAAGCTCTTCTGGATTTTCACGCCTTCGGAGGCAGCGACGTCGTCCTGCTTGTTGGCCAGGTGCGCGCGGTACTTCTTGGCGTGGGCGGTGCCGTCGTTCAGCTTCTCGCCTTTGGCGGGCTTGGTGGCCCCAATGCCTGCCACACCACCTTCATAGGTCGCCAGCGGAGCGGAATCCAGCATCACAATGTAGCGGCCGTCCTCGTAGATGGCCTGCTGCCCATCCGGGTTCGACGTGATGGTGCGCGGAAGATTGGCGGGTGCGGCCGCCGCCGGGCCGGCCAGCCCGGAGAGAATTAGCGGTATCCCCAGTGCGAGTGCTGCGGCAGATCGCATTCCCTGCCGGCGCACAAAGCTGCTGCTTTGCTTGGTCATGAGAGGTGTAGCCTTTCATCCGGTGAGCCCGACCGCTTTGGTCCGACCCCAGGCGCAACCGAATGCTGTACCCCGCGCGGTGAACGGCCGCGCAGGATAGTGGAGGTACCGGCGTGCGAGGCCGGCACCCTCCCCCAACTGTGACAACAGCCACATTTGGTGCACCTGTGAAACTAAAAGTACAGCAATGGCCGATCTGAAAGAACTGTTTCAGCTTTTTTGGGTGCGCCTTGGCGAATAGTCCCGCCGGGGCTTTCCGGCCGCAGCCGGCAGTGCTATAAGCGGTAGCCCTTCAGCCGGTGCCAAACTGCCGCCGCTGCTGGGACAATGGAGCCATGGCGCAGCAGGCCCTCCTTGACCGGCCCCGGGTTCTTGAACCGGAGCAATGGCTGCCGCGCGCCCGGGCCCACGCCGAGCGCGCCTCGCGCTTCACCGAGCCGTACCTGCAGCGCCGCTCCGCCGGGCTGAAACACCCGGTGGAAGACTTCCTGTTCACCTACTACAGCCTCAAGCCGGGCCAGCTGCTGCGCTGGCATCCGGGAGCGGGCGTGGTGCTGACCGGCGCCGAAGCCGGCGAGCGCCTCGGCTGGAAGTTCTACCGTGAACTGACTGCGGCCCAGTGCCGCTCGGCAGGATGGGAGCACGACGGCGGTGCCGTCACCTTCGACGCGGAGGCTTTCCTGGCGGCGCGGGGAACCGCGGTGGCGTTTTCGCGGGAGATCCTGGCCCGTGCCGCGGCGCGGCCGGCGCGGTTCGGCTGCTTCGGGCTGCACGAGTGGGCCATGGCATACAAATCGCGGCTCAACGGCGTCCGCCACGACTATCTGGAGCTGCGGCTGGGCGCCGAGGGAACGGACGACGTAGTGAAGGGCAGCCGGATCAACTGCTCGCACTTTGACGCCTTCCGGTTCTATACGCCGCAGGCCGTTCCGCTGAACACGTTGCGGCCCACGCGTGAAAACCAACGGCAGCTGGAACAGCCCGGCTGCCTGCACGCCAACATGGACCTCTACAAGTGGGCGTACAAGCTGGCGCCCGCGCTGCCCAGCGAGCTGGTGATGGACTGCTTCGAGCTGTCCTGGCGGATCCGCGAACTGGACATGAAGGCCTCCCCCTACGACCTGTCCGGATGGGGCTACGAGCCGGTGCGGATCGAGACCACCGAAGGCCGGGCGCAGTATGTGGCGGCCCAGCGGGCATTTGCCGCCGAAGCGCAGGTGCTGCGGGGCAGGTTGCTGGCGGCGCTGGATTTGTTCGACGGCGGGGTGGACGTGAGTTTCGGGAAGCACGTCGACGACGGGCGAACATAAATTTCGCGAAGCACCTTTGATGGGGCCTAGGACACTGGGAACATGAGAGCGGAGGAATGATCATGGCGGTCAGATCAAGACGTTCGGCCCCGCGGCGGGCCAGAGGGCTTCGAACCGCCGCGCTCATCATCGGCCTGCTCGCCGTGCCGTCGCTCGCGGCCTGCGGCCCGGGCGACCAGCCGGCGCCCTCGCCCGGAATCACGGCCCCCGCCTCCCCCGGGACCGGCTCCCCCGGCACCCCCGGCACCTCGGAGCCCGCCCCGCCGAACACCCAGGAAGGAACCGCCATGGATGCCGATCTGACCATCGTGCTGACCTCCGCGGGCAGCGATGCCCGGGTCGAACGGACGCTGGTGTGCCGGGATAATCAGCCCGCCGACGGGTCCACGGTCCGCGACGCCGAGGCTGCGTGCGCGGCCCTGAGCAAACACGGAGAGAAGGTCTTCTTCGAACTGCCCGACCGCAACCGCATCTGCACCCAGCAATACGGCGGTCCCCAACAGGCCCGGGTCACCGGCACGATCAGCGGCCGCGAGGTGGACAAGCAATTCTCCCTGACCGACGGCTGCAAGATCTCGGAGTGGAACAGCATGCAAGCCCTGCTCGGCAGCCGAGCCGGGGAGGCCTAGCCGGCGAGGTCCACCCCCTGCAATCCACTTCAGCCTGCTCCCTTCTTCCCCTGTCTCCACTATCCAGCACCCGCCCTTACTCAACACTGAAAGGGCGGGTGCTGAATAGTAGGCGGGATAGTCTCGGTTCATGATCACGCAACCGTCCGGGGCCGCCGACGCTTCCGTCGCCGCGGCTGCCGATCTCCAGCCTCAAGCGCCCTCCGCCGCGGCGACTGCCGCTCCGCAGGCAGTACCGTCCGCCCCGGGCTTGACGTTCCTGGCCAGCATTGCCGTAGAAGTAGCCGAGCCGATCGAAGTCGGCGAAACCGCTGAGGGCATCCGGCGCATCATTCCGATCACCGGCGGCACCGTTTCCGGGCCCAAGCTCAACGGCCGGGTGCTGGCCGGCGGCGCCGACTTCCAGCTGCTGCGGTCATCCACCATGACCGAGCTCGAAGCAAAATACGCCATCGAGACCAACTCCGGCGAACGCATTTACATCAGCAACTTCGGCATCCGCACCGGTTCGTCCGAAGACATCGCCGCACTGGTGCGCAATGAGCCCGTTCCGCCGGAGCGCATCTACTTCCGCTGCTCGCCCCGCGCCCTGGCGGGCGGACCGGAGTGGAGCTGGCTGTCATCCCGGATCCTGGTCGGCAGCGGCACCAGACTCCCCGCCCAGGTCCGGCTCGACATCTGGGTGGTCGACTAGGGCCTCTGGGTGGTCGATAAGGCCCGGGTGCCCTGTCAGCGGCGGCCGCGCATGACTTCGCTCACCTTTTTGCCGAGGTCCTCGCGCGCGGCTCCAGCCGCCCGCCGGTCCTCCCGGATCTTCTGGATCACCATCCGCCCGAGACCGGCCAGCACGACGGTGGCCAGGATGGGCAGCAGCATGGACTGCGGCTTGTCCGTCATGACATTCATGCTACGAGTCCGGCGGAACAACGGCACGGTGTTGGCCGCTTGCGCCGTCGTCGTCCCGTAAAATTCGCGCCTCCGGATGCCGGTAGAATGGATCCCGCAAGCTCGCGGAGCGCTGGTCAGCGTGAGACGGCACCGATTGTTGGACTGATACTGCACTGGATTCCGCGCGCCTCGCTTCGTTTGAAGAGCACAATCCAAGCACAGGAGTGACCGGATGCCCCGGATCGTTGTTGATGTCATGCCCAAGCCCGAAATCCTTGATCCGCAGGGCAAAGCCATTGTCGGCGCATTGAACCGCCTGGGCCAGACCGGGTTCAGCGAGGTCCGCCAGGGCAAGCGCTTCGAACTGGTGGTCGACGGCGAGGTCACCCAGGAGATCCTGGATCAGGCCCGCCATGCCGCCACCACGCTGCTCTCGAACCCCGTGATCGAAGACGTCACGCGGGTGGAGGTCATCACCGAGGCGACCATCGGGGCCGGCGAATAATGACCGAGACTCCCCTGATCGGCGACTTCTCCCCCGCGCCCGACGCCGGCCTCTCCGGTGCGCGCATCGGCGTCGTCACCTTCCCCGGCACGCTGGACGACCGCGATGCGGCCCGCGCAGTCCGGATTGCCGGCGGCACCGCGGTCAGCCTGTGGCACGGCGACCATGACCTGCAGGACGTGGACGGCGTGATCATCCCCGGCGGCTTCTCCTACGGCGATTACCTGCGCGCCGGCGCCATCTCCCGCTTCGCGCCGCTGATGGACCAGATCGTCGACGGCTCCAAGGGCGGCCTGCCGGTGCTGGGCATCTGCAACGGCTTCCAGGTGCTGACCGAGGCGCACCTGCTGCCGGGCTCGATGATCAAGAACAACCACCTGCACTTCCTCTGCCGCGACCAGCGGCTCCGGGTGGAGAACAACGCCACCGCCTGGACCAGCCAGTATGAAGCCGGCGCGGAGATCGTGGTCCCGCTGAAGAACCAGGACGGCCAGTACGTCGCGGACGAGAAGACACTGGACGAGCTGGAAGCGGAGAACCGCGTGGTGTTCCGCTACGTGGACGTAAACCCGAACGGCTCGCGGCGCGACATTGCCGGCATCAGCAATGCTGCCGGCAACGTGGTGGGCCTGATGCCGCACCCCGAGCACGCCGTGGAAGCCGGCTTCGGCCCCGATTCCTCCGCTTTCGGCGACGTCGCACTGCGCGGCGGCACCGACGGGTTGGGGATTTTCACCTCAGTTTTGACGAAGATTGTTGCAGGTGCCAAGTAATGACCGAGACCAATCAGACCAGGGCCGCCACCCGGCTGGAGACTCCCGCCGAGGTCCGCAATGAACACGTCCAGAGCTTCGGCCAGGCGGCCGACGCGGTCGAACGCGTCGAGGGGCGCCAGTTCAACATCGACACCGTGGAGCACGCCGCGCAGACGCCGGACACGGAATTGCCCTGGGCCGAGCTGGGCCTGAAGCGCAACGAATTCGACGAGGTCGTCAAGGTGCTGGGCCGCCGTCCCACCGCCGCCGAGCTGGCTATGTACTCGGTGATGTGGTCCGAGCACTGCTCCTACAAGTCGTCAAAGGTCCACCTGCGCCAGTTCGGCGACAAGGTCACCGAGGACATGAAGAAGCACATGCTGGTGGGCATCGGCGAGAACGCCGGCGTGACCGATCTGGGCGACGGCTGGGCCGTGACCTTCAAGATCGAGTCGCACAACTCCCCGACCATGGTGGAGCCCTATCAGGGCGCCGCAACCGGCATCGGCGGCATTGTGCGCGACATCATTTCCATGGGCGCACGCCCGGTGGCAGTGATGGACCCGCTGCGTTTCGGCGCCATCGACCACCCGGACACCGCCCGTGTGGTTCACGGTGCGGTCGCCGGCATCGGCGGCTACGGCAACTCGCTGGGGCTGCCGAACATCGGCGGCGAGGTCGTCTTCGACTCCGTCTACCAGGGCAACCCGCTGGTGAACGCGCTGGCCGTGGGCGTCATGCGCCACGAGGACATCCGGCTGGCCAACGCCTCTGGCAAGGGCAACAAGGTGGTGCTGTTCGGCGCCCGCACCGGCGGCGACGGCATCGGCGGTGCCTCCATCCTGTCCTCGGAGTCCTTCGACGAGACCAAGCCCTCCAAGCGGCCCGCGGTCCAGGTCGGCGACCCGTTCGCGGAGAAGGTGCTGATCGAGTGCTGCCTGGAACTGTTCAAGGACTCCCTGGTGGAAGGCATTCAGGACCTTGGCGCGGCCGGCATTTCCTGCGCCACCTCGGAACTGGCCTCCAACGGCGACGGCGGCATGGACGTTGAGCTGACCTCGGTGCTGCTGCGCGACCCGACCCTGACCCCGGGCGAAATCCTGATGTCCGAGTCGCAGGAACGCATGATGGCCGTGGTCTCGCCCGAGAACGTCGAAGCCTTCGAGGCGGTCATGGCCAAGTGGGCCGTGGAATACTCCTGGCTCGGCGAGGTCACCGACACCGGCCGCCTGGTGATCAAGTGGGACGGCGAAACCATTGTCGACGTCGACCCGCGCACCGTGGCCCACGACGGTCCGGTCTACAACCGTCCCTACGCCCGCCCGGAATGGCAGGACCAGCTGCAGGCAGACAGCTTCCGAACCTCCGCCGCCGGCGCCGACCTCCCCGCCAGCGCCGAGGACCTGAAGGCAGCCGTGCTGGAACTGATGGCCTCGCCGAACATGTGCTCGAAGGACTGGGTGACCAACCAGTACGACCGCTACGTAGGCGGCAACACCGCACTGGCCATGCCCGACGACGCCGGCGTGGTCCGCGTTGACGAGCAGACCGGCCTCGGGGTCGCCCTGGCCACCGACGCGAACGGCCGCTACACCTACCTGGATCCCTACCAGGGTGCGCAGTTGGCCTTGGCGGAGTCCTACCGGAACGTCGCCACCACGGGTGCCGTGCCGATGGCCGTGTCCGACTGCCTGAACTTCGGCTCCCCCGAAGATCCGGACGTCATGTGGCAGCTGGCCGAGGCAATCCGCGGCCTCTCCGACGGCTGCATGGAGCTGGGCGTCCCGGTCACCGGCGGCAACGTCTCGCTCTACAACCAGACCGGCTCCACCCCGATCCACCCGACGCCGGTCGTGGCCATGCTCGGCCGGTTCGACGACGTCGCCCGCCGCACGCCGTCGGGCTGGCGCGAGGACGGTCAGGCGATCTACCTGATGGGCACCACCCGCGACGAGTTGGACGGCTCCGAATGGGCCAACCTTCGCGGACACCTGGGCGGCATGCCCCCGGCTGTGGACCTGGCCGCGGAGAAGCTGCTGGGCGAACTGCTGATCAACGCGTCGCGCGACGGGATGATCGACGCCGCGCATGACATCTCCGAAGGCGGACTGGCCGCCGCGCTGTCCGAGATGGCCCTGCGCTTCGGCGTCGGTGCCCGGATCGGCTTGGGCGAGGTCTGTGAGCGCGACGGCGTGGACCTGTTCACGCTGCTGTTCAGCGAGTCCCAGGCACGCGCCGTCGTATCGGTGGCCCGCAGCGAAGAGGTCCGCTTCAAGGACATGTGCGGCGCGCGGGGCTTCCCGTTCATGCGCATCGGCGTGGTGGATACCGAGAACGGAGCGCTGGACTTCCAGAGCGAATTCTCCGTGCCGCTGGCCGAACTGAAGGAAGCTCACGAGGGAACGCTGCCGAAGTACTTCGCGTAGCCCCTCTCCGCCATCGACTATTCAGCAGGCGCCCTTTTCAACCGTGAAAAGGGCGCCTACTGACTTTTGGTTTCCAACCGGCCTGCTCCGGGCCGCCACCCTCGGGACCGCAGCGCCGTCCGGATCTTCGCGACGGCAGCCTGCGCGTCCCCGTGCATGTCCACTTTAGAAATCCGCCGTTCCAGCCATCCGATTGCTTCCGTCTGCTCGCCACGCCGAATATCGCGGACCAACTGCTCGGACGTCCGGTGGTGGTCGCCTTCATATTCAATCGCCAGCTTGTAGTCCTTGTACTGCATGTCCGGGGAGTGCCAACTCCTTCCCCAATCGTCCACGATCGGTTCGTTCAGGCTGGGTTCCGGCAGCCCCGCATCGACCAATGCCAGCCGCAGCCGTGTTTCCGGTGCAGAATCAGCGCCCACACGGACGAGTCCGACAGCCTCGGTCGCTTTGGCTACGCCGCGTTTCCCCTTGTGTGCCTTGATGACCTCCGCCAGGTCGGCGGCTGTCGCGAACGGCGCGTCCCTGGCTTCAAAAGCTGCGCGCGGAAAACGGACCAAGTGGTCGCCGATGATCACCAGCTCCGCGACGGGCAGCATGCAGGCGAGATCGAGCCACGTCTTGAGTCGGGAGGTCAACGGGACGCCATCCAGTTCGGCGATCTCGCCGGCCGCAATGCTGGCCCGGTGTCCCACAACTCCCCGGCGGCGCGGCTCATTGAGGTGTCTGGGCCGCGTTACGTGGATGGATTCGTCGCCGTCGGCCCATGGTGGAAGGGGAAAGTCCCACAGTCTGGCCGCGGTGAAATGGGACAAGACTGAGCCGTGAGTTACCAGCAAGACGGCCCGAACCTGATCTGCCAGTCCGAGGTCCTGGCCGTACGGGATCCTGATCCCGCGGCTGGGCCGCAGCACGGTTGCATTCCTCAATTGCTTCTCGCTGAGTCCGGACGCAATTCCTTCCCTCCATAGGAACGATGACTCGGACAATGCTCTGGGCAATTCCTTCGGGTAGCGCATTCCTTCATTCTTGGCGCATCGTGCACGGGCCGCTTGTGTTATCCACATCCATTGGCGTTGACCTGATCTTCACAGGGATGGCCTCGCGGACGGGCGAGGGGTTGTGGCACGGGATGGACTCTTATAAGTTGCCAGCAAAGCAAAGCCTGCATCCCAAACGACTATTCAACAGGCGGCCTTCTCGGAACTGGAAACGCCGCGTACTGAATAGTCGATGCCGGTGGACAGCAGGATTCTGATGCAGGACTCGGATGCCGGAGGTAGCCGATGGACGCCGAAATCTCACTGCAGGTGGACGGCCGCGCCGCCACGGTCACGCTGGACACGCGCACCACGCTGCTCGACGCCCTGCGCGACCGGCTGGGCATCTTCTCGCCGAAGAAGGGCTGCGATCACGGCCAGTGCGGTGCCTGCACGGTGCTGCTCAACGGCCGGCGGATCAACTCCTGCCTGGTCTTCGCGGTGGCCCAGGACGGGGCGAGCGTGGTCACGGCCGCCGGTCTGGCCTCCGAGGGCGAGCTGCATCCGGTCCAGCAGGCGTTTTTGGACCAGGACGGCTTCCAGTGCGGCTACTGCACCCCGGGGCAGATCTGTTCGGCCGTCGGCATGTTGGACGAAGCCGCCCGCGGCGATCCCAGCTACGTCACCCCCAGCCGCGCAGATGGATCCGCGTCGGTGGGGGCCTTGGACGGCGGTCCAGAAGGGACGATGAGCGGATCCGCCACACAGTCCCCCAAACTGCCCGACGACGAGATCCGCGAGCGGATGAGTGGAAACCTGTGCCGCTGCGGGGCTTACGTGAACATCGTGGCCGCGATTCGCCAGGCTCTGGAAGGCGAGCAGGTCGGCGGCCGCCAGGGCCGTCCGGCGACCGAATCGGCCATTCCGCAGCCCGGCAACGGAACAATCGGCCCCGCCGGCGGAACGGGGCAGCCCGGATGAAGCCCTTCGATTACGCCCGCGCTGCCAGCCCGCCCGAGGCGGTCGCCGCCGTCGCCGGCAATCCAGCCGCCGCGTTCCTGGCCGGCGGAACCAATCTGGTGGACCACATGAAGCTGGGCGTCGCCGCGCCCGGGCAACTGGTGGATATCTCACACCTGCCGCTGGACAAGATCGAAAAAACCGACGACGGCGGCCTGCGTCTGGGCGCGACCGTCCCGAACAGCGACCTCGCCGCCCACCCGCTGGTTCGGCAGCGCTACCCGGTGCTCTCGCAGTCGCTGCTCTCCGGTGCTTCGGGGCAGTTGCGCAATGCGGCGACCACCGGCGGCAACCTGCTCCAGCGCACCCGCTGCGTCTACTTCCAGGACGTCACCACTCCGTGCAACAAGCGCAACCCCGGCTCCGGCTGCTCGGCGCTGGAGGGCTACACCCGCTACCACGCCATCCTCGGCGCCTCGATCGACTGCGTGGCCGTGCACCCCTCGGACATGGCGGTGGCAATGGCGGCGCTGAATGCCCGGGTGGAGATCTTGGGCCCGTCGGGCAACCGCACCGTTGGCCTGCATTCCTTCCACCGGCTCCCCGGAGATCAGCCGCAGCGCGACACGGTGCTGGAACACGGTGAGCTGATCACGGCGGTGGTGCTGCCTCCGCTGCCGGAGGGGACACGCTCGGCCTTCCGGAAGGTGCGCGACCGGGCGTCCTACGCCTTCGCCCTGGTGTCCGTGGCCGCCGTGCTGCGGCTGGAAGAGCCCACTGAGACGGACGACGGCGATGCTCCGGCTTCCCCGCCGACCGTCGCCGAAGTACGGCTTGCCTTGGGCGGAGTAGCGCATAAACCGTGGCGGGCCACGTTCGCCGAGGAGGCACTGCGCGGTCAGCCGGCCACCGAGGAGAAGTTCCGCCGGGCCATTGACGCCGAACTGCAGCATGCGGTGCCGCTGCCGGACAACGCGTTCAAGGTGCCGATGGTCCGCAACACCGTGGTGTCCGTGCTGCGGGAACTGTGCGGAGTGGACCAGGGTGACAGCCGGGCCGGCGACGGCAGCGGCGGCCGGACGGGGAGCCCGGTTTCCGGCGGAGAGGACCGGCCATGAGCGTTCAGCAGCCCGCGGCCACCGGACTGGATCTGGAGCGGGTCGACGGCCGGGCCAAGGTTCTCGGCCTGGCCCCCTACGCCTACGAGCACCCGGCGGAGAACCCCACGTACCTGTACGCCGTGCAATCCACTGTTGCCCTCGGCCGGATCACGGCCATCGACACCGCCGCGGCCGAAACGATGGACGGCGTGGTGGCGGTGCTCACGCACCTGAACGCTCCCCGGCTGGCCAGCACCGAAGACAAGGAACTGGCCGTGCTGCAGTCCGACGAAGTGGGCTTCCGCGGGCAGTTCGTCGCGGCCGTCGTAGCCGATTCACCTGAGACCGCGCGCGAAGCGGCGGCCCACGTGCGCGTTCAGTACCACCGAGAGCCGCACCACGCGGCGCTGCGTGCGGACCACGAGGACCTCTACAAACCGGAGAAGATTAACGCCGGGCTCGAGACCGACACCCAGACGGGAGATCCGGACGCCGCCTTGGCGAGCGCCGCCGTCGTTGTTGACCGCACCTACACAACCCCGGCCGAGCACAACAATCCGATGGAACCACACACCACAGTGGGGCAGTGGGACGGCGACCGGTTGCTGGTGTTCGACTCCACCCAGGCGGTGCACAACGCGCGCAAGACGCTGGCGCCGCTCTTCGACGTGGAGGTGGAGCAGATCCGCGTGGTGGCGCCGCATGTGGGCGGTGGGTTCGGCTCCAAGGGGCTGCCGCATGCGCACGTGGTGCTGACCGCGCTGGCCGCGAAAGTCACCGGCGGCCGGCCGGTGAAGTACGCGCTGACCCGGCAACAGATGTTCTTCCTGGCTGGCTACCGCACGCCGACTATCCAGCGGCTGCAGCTGGGCGCCAGCCCGGATGGGCGGATTTCCGTGCTGACGCACGACGTGGTGGAGCAGACGTCGGCGATCAAGGAATTCGCCGAGCAGACCGCGGGGATATCGCGGATGATGTACGCGGCCGACCACCGGCGCACCACCCACCGGCTGGCGTCACTGGATGTTCCGGTCCCGTCCTGGATGCGGGCGCCGGGTGAGTGCCCGGGCTCCTTCGGCCTGGAAGTGGCTATGGACGAACTGGCGGAGGCATGCGGGATCGACCCGATCGAGCTGCGCGCGCGGAACGAACCGGCCATTGATCCGGAAACCGGCAAACCGTTCGCCAGCAGGCACCTGTTGGCCTGCCTGCGCGAGGGCGCCCGCCGGTTCGGCTGGGAACGGCGCAACCCGCAACCGGGAACGGTGCTGGTGGACGGCTGGCGGACCGGGATCGGCGTGGCTGCCTCCACCTACCCGGCGCGGCGGCAGCCGGCGAACACCGCTCGGATTCGGTTCACGGCCGACGGCTTCTACGAGGTGCAGATCGGTGCCGTGGACCTGGGCACCGGTGCTTGGACGGCGCTGACCCAAATCGCCGCCGAGGCGCTCGAGTGCGGCCCGGAACAGGTGCGGCTGCAGATCGGCGACACGGACCTGCCGGTGGCCACCGTTGCCGGCGGCTCCACCGGAACGGCCAGCTGGGGCTCGGCCATCATCGGCGCGGCCCAAATGTTCCGCAAGGAGCACGGCGCATTTCCCTCCGCCGAGGACACTTCGGAGGGCGACGGCGAAAAGAATCCGGCCGGCAAAAACTACTCGCTGCATTCCTTCGGCGCCCAGTTCGCCGAGGTCCAGGTGCACGCGGACACCGGTGAGATCCGGGTGTCTCGGATGCTGGGGGTCTATTCTGCCGGCCGGATCATCAATCCGCGCACCGCCCGCTCCCAGTTCCTGGGCGGCATGACCATGGGCATCGGCATGGCATTGCACGAGCAGAGCGTGATGGACGAGCGGTTCGGGATGATCGTGAATCACGACTTCGCCGAGTACCACGTGCCGTCCAATGCGGACATCCGGCAGCTGGAAGCTTTCTGGCTGGAGGAGGTCGACGAGCATGCCGGCCCGCTCGGGGCACGCGGGATCGGCGAGATCGGCATCGTCGGGGCGGCCGCGGCAGTGGCCAATGCGGCCTACAACGCCACGGGCATCCGCGTCCGGGACCTGCCGCTGACCGCGGACAAGTTCTTGGTCTGAAGCGGCGTAAAACGGTGTTCGACTAAGGCCAGGCCGTCCCCGGCAACGGTGGTCGACTAAGGCCGCTCACGGCCGCATGGAGACCCGGCAGGACGCGAATATCTCACCTACGACGGCGCGGCGCACCTTCCGGTGCACCGCGCCGTTCGTTTGTAGGTCGTGTTCGGCCTCTGGACGTCAGGCGCCAGGCCGCAGACGCTCCACGTCCGCCAGTCGCGGATACGCGGCCTGGGTTCCCTTCTTCGTGGCAGCTAGAGCAGCAGCGACCGAAGCGAACGCCGCCGCCTCGGCCAGGGTCTCCCCTGCGGCAAGCCGTGCCGCCAGGGCCCCGGTGAAGGCGTCGCCGGCGCCGGTGGTGTCCACGGCGTCAACCTTGGTGGGGGCGATCCGGGTGATCTGGCGCCCCTCCTCAGCATGCGAGTCCAGCACGATGGAGCCGTTGGCGCCCAGGGTGACCACGGCGCGGTCCAGCCCCTGCGCCGCAAACTTCAAGCGCACCTGCTCCCAGTCGGCAACGGCGGCATTGGCGCCGGGCATTTCGGCGCCGCCGAGGAACTGGGAAGCCTCGTGCGCGTTGACCAGCAGGACGTCGGTGAGTTCGGCCAGGCTTTGCGGCACGGGCGCGTAAGGCGAGAGGTTGAGCAGCACTGTTGCTCCGGCGTCGTGCCCCGATCTTGCTGCCGCCTCCACGGCGTCCAGGCCGACCTCGAGGCAGAGGCAAACCACGGCGGCGCCATCGAAAACGTCCCTGGCTGCGACTACGTCATGCGGAACTACGGTGCCGTTAGCGCCAGGGGAAATGACGATGCTGTTCTCCCCCGCTGCGTCAACGGTAATGACGGCGACGCCGGTCTCGACGTCAGCTGTGCGGCGCACGCGGGAAACGTCCACTCCGCCCCCTGCAACGGAGGCCAGCAGCATGTCCCCGTTGGAGTCCTCGCCCACGGCGCCGATCAGGGCGACGTTGCCGCCGAGGCGGCCAGCGGCCACGGCTTGGTTGGCGCTCTTGCCGCCCGGGTTCACGGCGAACCCTTCGCCGCGGAGGGTTTCGCCGGGGTTGGGCAGCCGCTCGGTGTAGATGGTCAGGTCCGCGTTCAGGGAACCAACGACGACGATGCGTCCGGCTTGCGGACTCACTTTTCCACCTCGGCATCGACGGGCTTGGGGATCAGCAGCGAGGCGGCGAAGGCCGCGACCGTGATGATCAGGCCGACCACCACCACCGTGAGGTAAGAGGCGCGGTCGCCCAGCGCCGAAGTGCCCACGAGCACCGCCGGCAGCACCAGGAAGCTCAGCCCGGCGCCGAGGTTGAAGGCTCCGGCGTTCATGCCCGGTAGGAAGCCGGGGTTGCCCGGGGGCGAGAGCACCACGCCGAGCCCGTTGAGCATGATGTTCGCGGTGCCGGCATACATGATGCCGAGCAGCGCAGTGGCGGCGACCATCACCGGCAGGCTGTTCAGGCCGAACAGCACAATGATCACCAGGGAGACGATGCTGCCGATCATGCCGATGCGCAGCACATTGGTGTAGCCCATTACCGGGGCGAGCCGTCCGCTGATCGGGCCGAAGACCCAGCCCAGCAGCGCGTAGGGGGTCAGGATGAGCAGCGCCGTTTCGGTGGGGCCGAGGCCGAAGCCGGGTGCGGCGGCCTGTACGTAGGCGGGGACAATCCCGTTGATGACGGCGAAGATGCCGGTCATGGTCAGGACCGTGGTCAGCAGCGGCGCCCACGTGGAGCGCTGGCGCAGATGGACAATCTCGACCATCGGCTGCTTCGCGCGCTTTTCCGTGGCCCAGAAGGCGGCGAACGCGGCGGCGGCCACGGCGATCAACACCAGCGAGAGGACCAGGGTCCCCCTGGAGAACCCGCCGACCAGCTTGGCGGCCTCGTTCAGCGCGGTGAGCAGGGCACCGACTGCGACAACAATAAAGACGACGCCGGTCCAGTCCATCCGCGTCCCGGCCTGCGGTTTGCTCTCGGGCGTCAGGACGGCGACGAGAACCGCGGCGATCACGGCGAGGACCACCATGAACCAGAAGATGCTGCGGAAGCCATAGTGCTCGGCCATGTAGCCGCCGAGGAAGGCATCGACGCCGGCCACGCCGCCGTTGACCGCGAGGATGACGCCCATCAGCGTGCCGTAGGTCCGCGGGTTGGGCACGGCGGTGCGAAGCATGATGAGGCACAGCGGCACGGTGGGGCCGCTGGCGCCCTGGATGATCCGGCCCACGAAGAGCCACGTAACGTCCGGGGCCAGCGCTGCGATCACGGAGCCAGCGGCCGTCAGCAGCATCATCCCGACGAGGATCCGCTTGCGGCCGACAATATCGCTCAGCCGGGGCAGGAACAGGGAGAACAGCGCGGCGGTGGTGAAGAACCAAGTCTGGGACAGGCCGATCGAGGCCTGGTCTGTCTGCAGTTCCTCCCCCATGGTGACCAGGGCGGGGCTGAGCATGGAGGCATTGAGCTGGAAAGCCACGCAGGCCGTCAGCAGGGCGACCATCAGGGCGGTGGTGCCGCCGCGGGTTGTCTTGGCTTCTTGGAGAACGGCGCTCATTTCGCTGCCAGCCCGGAGGTCTCGGGCGCCGCGGAGGCGGGTGCTGCCGTCGTAGTTGTGGTGGCGGCGGTTCCAATCTCTACCTCGCCGATCCGGACCAGCGCATCGGTAACCAGGTTCCAGAACTTGGTGCGGTCAAGATCCACGGCCACAGAGGTGTGGCAGTCGGCCGGTGCGGGGGCGCGGAAGTCAGCGACGGTCATGCCGAGGGTCAGCTTGCCCTGCAGTTCGATGTCGACCGGGACCTTGCGGGTTGTCATCACCGTGGGGTCGATGACGTACGCGACGGCGCACGGATCGTGGACCGGCGGGAAGTCGAAGCCCTGCGCGTCCTTGTAGGTTTGGGCGAAAAAGTCCATCAGTTCGCGGACAAAGCGGGCCGGACCGGTGCCGACGGCTTCGATCTGCTCGACGACTTCGGGGGTGGCCAGCGCCTGGTGCGTGAGGTCCAGTCCCACCATGACCACGGGCCACTTCTCGTTGAAGACAATGTGGGCGGCCTCGGGGTCGATCATGATGTTGAATTCGGCCACGGCGGACCAGTTGCCCACGTGGTAGCCGCCGCCCATCAGCACGACTTCCTTGACCCGCTCGACGATGCGCGGCTCCTTGCGGGCGGCCATCGCGATGTTGGTCAGGCCGCCGGTCGGGACCAGGGTCACGGTGCCGGGTTCATGCACCATGATCGTGTCGATGATGAGATCAACGGCGTGGCGCGGGTCCAGTTCAATGGTGGACTCCGGCTGCGCGGGGCCGTCCATGCCGGACTCGCCGTGGATGTCCGGCGCGGTTTCGATGGTGCGCACCAGCGGGCGATCGCAGCCGGCGGCGAACGGGACACCGGTGATGCCGGCGATCGTCCCCACGGCCAAAGCGTTCTTGGTGACCTTTGCCAGGGTCTGGTTGCCCACAACGGTGGTCACGGCGAGCAGTTCGATGTCCGGGTTTCCGTGGGCCAGGAGCAGCGCCACGGCGTCGTCGTGCCCCGGATCGCAGTCCAAGATGATCTTTTTCGGTCCAGGCGTCGCGGAAGTGGCGTCCATGTTTTCTCTCCACGTCATCGGGGCCCGCCGCAGCGGGAATTTGGTCACAGGAAGTTTGACATCCGCTCCCGGTTCACGTCAAACGCTTGACGTAACTTGCGTCAAGCGTTTGATGCCTTGTGGTGCTTGATCACGCTTATCATGGGCTCATGGATTCCGCCCGCCCTCCCCAGCACCCGCCGCGCGTCGGTCGGCGAGTGACTGCGGCGATGGTGGCGGCACGCGCCGGCGTCTCCACGGCGACGGTTTCTCTGGTGGCCAACGGCAAGACGCGCGGGCGGGTGTCCGCGGACAACATCTCCCGAGTCAACCAGGCCATCGCCGAACTCGGATACGTGGTGGACAGCGTGGGCAGTTCGCTGGCCAAGGGAGTCAGCTCCATTGTGGTTCTGGTGGCGCCGGACATTTCCAACCCGTTCTTCGCCAAGGTCGTTGCCGGCGTCCGAGAGTCCCTCGGCGCGGACTTCCAGCTGCTGCTCTCCGTTACCGAGGCCGGCGAATTTCCCCACGCCGATGACATCCGCCGGCTCCTCGCCCTGCGCCCGGCAGGTCTGCTGGTGGATGCCCCCGATGCCGCGTTCCTCGAGGACCTCTCCACCACCGGCCCCCTGGTGCTGCTCGACGCGCCCGGGCTGGAGGCTTATGCGCCGTCCGTCAACCTCGACGTGGCCCACGGCGCCCGCGAACTCGCGGCGCATCTGGCCGCCTCCGGCCACCAGCGGGTGGCGTACCTGGACAGCGTGACCGGTACAGCCACCTTCACCATCCGCCGAACGGCCTTCCTGTCGGAGGCCGCCGGGCGCGGAATGACTGTGGACCCGGCCCACCTGATCAGCACCACGATCGACGTCGGCGCGGCGGCCGAGGCGTTTGCCGCCGTCTGGCCCCAGTGGCAGCAAGCGGGTGTCACCGCCGTCGTCTCCGCCACCGATACCCACGCGTACGGCGTGCTGCAGCAAGCGCGCGTTGCCGGCGTGCGGATCCCGGACGAACTCGCCGTCGCCGGCTTCGACGACCTGCCCTACTCCGCCACCAGTAATCCCGGCCTCACCAGCGTCCACCTTCCCGCCACCCGCCTGGGCCTCAAGGCCGGGGAACAGCTGCGCGGCCTGATCGAAGGCCGCGACCTCGAGCAGCCCCAGCTCACCTTGGAGAGCTCGCTGATTGTGCGCGGCTCCACGGAGCGGACCGCCGCCAGCTAACTGGTACGCAGCTGAAGAGGGCTCGCCGATGGGAGCCCGGGGCTGCCTGCTATGCCTCGCGCCAATCGTGGCCGGTGACGGCTGCCCCGGCTTGCGGCCCCATCTGCAACATCCCGCCGTCCACGGCCCAGGACGCGCCCGTCACGTAGCCGGCATCCGCGGACGCCAGGAAGGCGATCACGGCCGCCACTTCACGGGCGTCGCCGGGGCGGGCCAGCGGGATGCCGGGCCGGTCGATGCCCTGCGGATCCTGGTCCTCGTTGCCGGTCATGGCGGTGGCAATCTCGCCCGGCGCGACGGCGTTCACCGTAATGCCGTGCCGGCCGAGCTCCAGCGCCATGTTCTTCACCAAGCCGCCCAGTCCGTGCTTGGCGGCATCATACGGAGCGGCGCCGACCATCGGCTGGTGTTCGTGCACGCTGGTCACGGCGATGATCCGGCCCCCGGTGCCGGCTGCCGCCATTTTCCGGGCCGCGCGCTGCATGCAGACAAAGGCGCCGTCCAAATCGGTGGCAACCACGTTCCGCCACGTCTCATAGTCCAGGTCCAGGAACGGCTCCATGGCGCCGGTACCGGAGTTGTTGACGAACACGTCCAGCCCGCCGAGCTGCTCCGCGAGCGCATCGACCACGTCCCCGCAGCCGGGCAGGTCCGTGGTGTCCAATTGGACGACGGCGGCGCTGCGGCCGAGCGCACGGACCTCCTCCGCGGTGGCCTCCGCTCCGTCCTGGTCGGAATGCCAAGTGATCCCGACGTCCATTCCGGCCCGGGCAAGGGCGACGGCGGTGGCTCGGCCAATGCCCGAATCGGAACCGGTGACGATGGCGGTGCGCGGCGTGAACTGTTCCATGCGCCCCATTGTGGCGAAGAACCGGACAGATGCCACCCCTGCGTGATCTGATCCAGCCGTCGACCGCAGGAAATTCTGCGTGCCAGATCCGGCGCCCTCTCTGAAACGGGCCGGGCAGCCGACGGCAGGTTCTAGGCAGTGTTGAGCGCGGCGGCCAACTCGGATCGGATCGAGCCAATCCAGGCTATGCGCCGTGCAATCCGATCGTGTCCACCGCTGCGTTCCCACATGTCGATGAAGGCCTGCTCTCCGCGCGCGATGCGAGCCAGAACGAAGGGACCGGAACGGTGGATGCCCGCAACGATGTGGTCCAGGAACTCCTCGCGCTGCGCGCCGAAGGGAATCCCGTAGGCGTCCGCCACGATCCGCAGCCGGGAGGCAACGTCACGGCCCGGGCGGCCGTCGCGCGCCGCGTCCTCCGGGGTTTCCAGGGGGACCCAATGCCGCGCCAGGACCGCGAGATCGTGCAGCGGGTGGGTCGGGGCAGCGAATTCAAAGTCGATCAGCGCGGCTGCTCGTCCCCCGCGCACAACGACGTTCTCCACACACACGTCGTTGTGCCCGATGATGTTCCCGCCCGCGGGATGTGCCAGTTCAGTGTTCCAAATGGCGTTCGCAGGTGGAACAAAGTCGGCAACGGCGTCATGGAATGCGCGCAACAGGCGTGCGACCGACGCCAGCAGTCCGGGGGAAAGCGACCACTGAGGAAACGGCGGAATGGCCACTTCTCCCGGAATGTAGCGCAGCCGCTCCCTGCCTTGTGCATCACGTCCCAAGGGCTCCGGAACCCCGGTGAAGCCCCTGGACCTGACATGTTCAAGCAGGCCAAAAACCAGTTCGGTCTGAGCCGAGGCGGGGCGGCGAACCTCATCGCCGATTCGGATGATTGACCCGGCGTTGGCGACACCGCCGGCCAGTACCTCGCCGTCGTTCATGGGCCATACCCTACCGCGGTACGCGTCGCTGCGGCGGCCTGGTTAGTCGCCGCGGCCGCCTGTTTTAACGTGGGTGGGGCAGGCGCTGCCTGCCCCACCCACTGCATTCGCTAGGCGACGGACATTTCGCCCATCTCGTCCCAACCCTCGCCTTCGATCTGGCGGCTGATAATGCGCGGAGTCTCCTGCAGATACTGCGGCTGTTCCTGCATGGCCTTCTGGAAGTGCGCGCTCTTCACATGGGCTTCGGCGGCATCATCCTTAAAGGCTTCCACCAGGACATACTCGTTCGGGTCCTCCACGCTGCGCGACCAGTCGAACCACAGGTTGCCCGGCTCGGCCCGGGTCGCTTCGGTGAACTCCCGCACCAGCTCGGGGAAGTTGTCGGCGTGCTCGTCCTTGACCTTGAACTTGACCACAATGAAAATCACGCGGATTCAGCCTTTCTCTAGGGGTCCTTCAATCCTGTCATGGGCAAAATCGACTACTCAACAGGCGGCCTTCTCGGCGCCGGGAAGGCCGCCTGTCGAATACTCGATGGAGTGCTTCCATGCCAGGAGTCATGGGAGCCAGCTGGCCGATCACCCGGCCAGGCCGCCGGCCAGTGCTTTGGCGGCGGCGACATACCGCCGGGTGACCAGCCGTTGGGCGGCTTCCGCAACCGGGCCGCCTGCCCGGTAAAACCAGTTGGAGTGTCGGCTGAACGCAAACAGGTCGAAGACCACCAACCCGTTCTTTTCCAGCAACGCCACAAAGCCCTCTTCGCCTGACTCCGGATGTCCCGGCAACGTACCGTAGCCAAAACCCGTCCGGGTTGAGCTCTGCTCCGTCCACACCACGCGGCAGGGTGCGGACAGCCGCAGCGGTCCGACCCCGAATCCGGGCACAACGTCCACGCCTTCGGCGGCCGCGGGCGTAGCCGCATCGACCCGCAAGCCGGCCAGGCGGTGCAGTTCCCAGCCCATCAGGCCCTCGGCCAGCCGGCGGAACGCGTCCTCCCCGACGCCGACAGCAGTCCGTGCCTCGGTGGTCCGGTATCCCGGCGGGGCGCTGCGCACCCGGGTGAGCCCCTCGCCGTCGTACGTCAGCGCGGCACCGCTGAGATCCTTGGCCGGCACCGCTCAGCCCTGCCGCACGTCGTCGCCGCGGGCCAGGCCCATCCAGCCCAGCGACTCGCGGTCCCGGCGCGGCAGCGACGCCACCACCAGGTCGTACGAGTCCTCGATCATGTCGCGCAGCATGTCATCGGGCAGCGCGCCGTCGCAGCGCACACCGTTCCAGTGCGTTTTGTTCATGTGGTACGCGCCGGTGATCTCCGGGTGGGCGGCGCGCAACTGCTGCGCGAGCGCGGGTTCGCACTTGAGGCTGATGCTCAGTCGCGGCGCCTGCAGGTCCGAGAGCGCGAACATTTTCGCCGCCCGCCCCGGCGCGCGGACCTTGAACACCGAGGCCTCGGGGCCGAACGGAAAGTCCTCGAACGCTCCGGGCAGGGACAGGCAGAATTCACGCAGCGCGGTCGCGTCCATGACACGAGCCTACTGCCCCGCCCCGTTCCGGTC
The DNA here is from genome assembly GCA_051751385.1 of Actinomycetota bacterium. Lineage (GTDB taxonomy): Bacteria > Actinomycetota > Actinomycetes > Actinomycetales > Micrococcaceae > Crystallibacter. The sequence continues at coordinate 56,812 of JBNJKW010000009.1, forward strand.
ACTGGTCGGACAGGGCGGGACAGGAGGGCCCGAGCGCGTTTCAGTGGCCCCACGCCCCGGTGCACGGCGCTGACTTCGGTGGCAGGATGGTGTCACTGATGTTTCACGGGGAACGACGGCGGTGCTTAAGTGCCGCCGTCGAGCGCCGAATGGGGCCCCGCCCAGGAGAGGAGCACCATGACAGACAGCGGCACGCAACCCAAGCCGGCAGCCGACAGGGCTGTGGACAAGACAGAACGGGTGGCGGATTCCAAGCAGTTTGAGCGGGTGGCGCGCACCGGGTTCGTGGCCAGCGGGCTGCTGCACGTACTGATCGGCGCGATCGCGCTGCGGCTGGCGTTCGGCGGCTCCGGCCAGGCAGACCAAAGCGGCGCGGCCTCGGGTGTGGCACAGACCCCCGGGGGCCTCATCCTGCTGTGGGCGGGCATGCTGGGCGCTGCGGCCTTGGCCCTGTGGCAGGTTAGCGAAGCGGTGTTCGGCCGCCACGGCTGGGAAAAGAAGAAAAAGTGGGGCTACCGGGCGAAGTCAGTGGGCCTGGCCATCGTGTATGGAGCGGTGGCAGCCTCCTTCGGCAGTTTTGCCTTGGGCTCCGGCGGCGACAGCAGCCAGAGCTCACAGGATGCCAGCACCAAGCTGATGCAGTGGCCGGGCGGCGCCGTCGTGCTGTTCCTGATCGGCGCGGTGATCATCGGAATCGGAATTTACTACGCGATCAAGGGCCTCTTCCGGAACTTCCTGAGCGACCTCAAGCCGCTTCCCCTCGGTCGGGTCCGCACGGCTGTGACTTGGGTGGGCATCGTCGGTTTTGTCGGCAAGGGGCTGGCCTTGTTTGTGCTCGGGCTGCTGCTGGCGGTTGCCGCCGTGCAGAACGACCCGCAGGACGTGAAGGGCCTGGACGGCGCGCTCAAGGCGCTGCGCGAGCAGCCGCTCGGGCCGGCCGCCTTGGCCGTGGTGGCCGTCGGGCTGATCTGCTACGGGCTCTATCTGGGTGCCCGGGCCCGCTACGCGAAGATGTAGGGCTGAACAGCTCGACGGCGGTGCGCTGCCCCGATGAGGGGCGGCGCACCGCCGTCGTGGTTTAAATGGTTACCGTGGATCGGATGGATCCAGGCAACCGGCCGGGGTCAGCGGACCAGGGAGTTGTGCAGCCGGAAGCCAGCAGCCTTGTGGTTCTCGGGCAGCTTGTCGCCGCGGCCAAAGAGCTTGTTGCGCAGCGTGCCCGGCGCGTAGTCGGTGGGGTAGGAACCGCGGGCCTGCAGCTCCGGCACCACGAACTCCACGACGTCCTCGAACGTGCCGGGGGTGATGGCGTAGGCCAGGTTGAAGCCGTCCACGTCGGTGTCGTCCACCCATTCGATCAGCTTGTCCGCCACCTCGGCGCCGGAGCCGACGGTGACCGGGCCGAAGCCGCCGACGCCGATCCACTGCGCCATCTGCCGGATGGTCCACGGCTTGTCCGCGTCGCCGGAGGCTTTCTTGAAGTTCTCCACCGAGGACTGGATGGCGTTGGACTTCACGTCCTCGCCGATCACATCGTCCAGGTCGAACTGGGACATGTCGATGCCGGTCCAGCCGGAGAGCAGCGCGAGCGAGCCGTTGATGTCCGTGTAGGAGGCGTAGTCCCGGTACTTGGCCTGGGCTTCCTCGGTGGTGGCTGCCGTGATGACCGTCTGCATGGCGTAGATCCGGATGTCGTAGCGGCCCCGGCCGGCGGCCTCGGCGGCGTCGCGGATCTTGGCCACGGTGGCGGTGAGGATTTCCTTGGTCGGGGAGCTCACGAAGACGGCCTCGGCGTTTTCGGCGGCGAAACGCATGCCGCGGGCCGAGGCGCCGGCCTGGAAGATCACCGGGGTGCGCTGCGGGCTGGGCTCGGTGATGGCGATGCCGGGGACCTTGAAGTGCTGGCCCTCGTGGCGGATTTCGTGCACCTTGCTCGGGTCGGTGTAGACGCCGGACTCGCGGTCCTTGACCACGGCGTCGTCCTCCCACGAACCCTCCAGCAGCTTGTAGACCACTTCGAGGTATTCGTCCGCGTGGTTGTAGCGCTCGTCGTGTTCCAGCTGGTCTTCCTGGCCCATGTTCCGCGCCGCGGAGGGCAGGTAGCCGGTCACCACGTTCCAGCCCACGCGGCCCTTGGTGAGGTGGTCCAGCGTGGCCAGCCGGCGGGCGAACGGGTACGGGTGCTCGTAGGCCGTGCCGGCGGTGATGCCGAAGCCCAGGTTCTTGGTCACGGCGGCCATCGCGGACACCAGCAGGATCGGGTCGTTCACCGGCACCTGCGCGCCGGCGGACAGCGGGATTTCGTTCGTGCTGCCGAACACGTCGTAGGTGCCCAGCACGTCGGCGATGAAGAGGCTGTCGAACTTGCCCTTCTCCAGCACCTGGGCCAGATGGGTCCAGTACTCCAGATCGTTGTAGCGGTCCGCCTGGTCCTGCGGATGGCGCCACAACCCTGGGGACTGGTGGACAACGCAGTTCATGTCGAACGCGTTGAGGCGGACGTGGCGCTGCGGGTCTTTTACGGTCATGTCAGGCTCCTTTACTGATGAGAAGAGCCCGCGCCGGTCCCGGCGGGCATGCAGTGGCCCTAGCGGAACCAACGAGAGATCGAGCTTCTCCATCGGTCCTGGCGGTAGCACCTTCCTCGCACGGAGGGGGTTGCTGCGGCGTCAACAAGCCAGGTCTCTCGGCCGCTCTGGATGGGTACCCCTCCATTGGACACCCGGAGGCGCCGGGAGGGAAATGCCCCGCGTCATGCGGGGTAAGAAATTACGACGTCGGTGCGGCGCCGGCTGTGGCCTGCGGCCGCTTCAATCCCACCGCTGCTCCAGCCCCGAAGCAGACCAGGATCAGCACGACGACGGCGATCGCCAGCGGCACGCTGTTGCCGACCAGGGTCGGGAGGTTCTGCAGGATCAGGCCCAGGATTCCCAGCAGCCCGAGCAGTCCAAGAGCCGGGGCGACGGAGCGCTTCCAGCTGCGGGCCGGTGCTCCCTGCCGGCGGAAGAAGGCCAGCACGGCGGCACTGGTGAGCGTCATCAGCACCACCACGCCCAGCGAGGAGAAGCCGGCGAACCAGGTGTAGAACTGCACCACCGGATCCCAGCGGGCCACCACGGCGACCAGCAGGAACAGGGCCACCACGGCGGTGGCCGCTCCGGAGGCACGGTGCGGAGAGCGGTGCTTCCCGTGGGTGCTGGCCAGCTTGGCCGGGAAGATGCCCTGCCCCGACAGCTGGAAGAAATAGCGTGAGCTGATGTTGTGGAAGGACAGGATGCACGCGAACAGGCTGGTGGCGAGCAGGACCTGGACAATGTGGCTGCCGGCCGTGCCCAGGTAGAGCGCGGTGGTCTCGGAGAGCAGGGTGCCGGGCGCGTCCGTGGCCTTCTGCACAATGCCGCCATCGCCCCAGACGCTGATCAGCAGCCAGCTGGAGAGGGCGTAGAAACCGCCCACCACCAGGAGGGCCACGTAGGTGGCCCGCGGGATCGTCTTGTCCGGGTCGCGGGCCTCGTCCCGGAAAACGGCGGTGGCTTCGAAGCCGATGAAGCTCAGGATGGCGAACAGCAGCGCGATCCCTGGTGCCCCGGACAGCACGGTGGACGGGGTGATGAACCCGGTGGAGAGACCCTCGGACCCGCCGCCTCCAAAGACGATGGCGGCGTCCAGGACCAGCACGATCAGCACTTCGGCCACCAGCAGCACGGCCAGCACCTTGCCGGACAACGCGATGTTGCGGTGGCCCAGCCAGGCCACGGCAACCAGCGCGGCGCCGGCCCACACCCACCAGGGCAGCGCGGGGCCGCCGTAGGCGCGGACCACCTCGTCGACGGCCGGGGCAAAGAGCCCGTAGACGCCGGCTTCCAGCGCCAGGTAGGAGAGCAAGGCGACGAAGGCCGCACCCAGTCCGGCGCGGCGGCCGAGGCCCTTGTCCACGTAGCTGTAGAACGCGCCGGCCGACGGCACATGCGGTGTCATGGTGGTGAAGCCGACGGCAAACAACAGCAGGATTGCGGTGGCCAGCAGGTAGATGAACGGGAGACCGGCGCCGTTGCCGCTGGCGATGGCCAGCGGAACCGTTCCGCCGATGACGCCCAGCGGCGAGGCTGCGGCCACCACGATCAGCACGATGCTGGCCACGCCCAGCCGGCCGGAGAGCCGCGGCGCGGTTCCGGCGTCGGGCGCGGCTGCGGCGTCGGGCGCGGCTGCGGAGGCGGCTCGCGGGGCCGCGAGGGTTTGGGAGTTGGAAACAGACATGGCTTGCCTTCTTCTTAGACGGCCGCGGAACGGGCGGCGGGGCTGTTTGGCTGGCGCGCGGCGTCGGCATTGGCCTCGCCGATCGTCCAGACGAAGGGGGGTTCGGTGGCGTTGACTTCCCAATCGCCCACGATCCGGGACTTGTAGATGAACGGGTTGTGCGTGGCGACCGTGCGGGCATTGCGCCAGTGCCGGTCCAGCGACTTGCCGGTGCCGGTGGAGGAGGCGCCGAGGGTGTTGAACAGCTCGCCGGCCGCCTCCGGCACCAGCGTGCTGAGCACAATCTGGGCCTGGCCGGATTCCAGTTCGACGGCGATGTTGGCCGCCTTTTCGGCGTCGGCGCCTTCCTGCCGGGAGGCGAACACCCTATCCAGGCTGCGCGCCACGCTCAGGGTGGTTGCCTTGGCGGCGTAGGCCTTGGCGCTGATGTGGCCGACCACCTGCAGGATCTGCGCGTCGTGCCGGACCAGCGGCGCGTTGCCGTGGCCGAACACCCGCTTGCGCTCCCGTACGTTCGTGGCGGCGTCGGTGGTGACCGCCTGCGCGATGCCGGCCAGGGCCACAAGCAGGATGTGCTGGTAGAGCGCCGTCTGGTAAGGGAAGCGGTCCGCGAACGCCGACACATTCGCCGGGTCCACCTCGGCGTCGGTAAACACCGTGGTGCCGCTGCCGGTCAGCCGCTGGCCGAAGCCGTCCCAGTCGTCATACGTTTCCACGCCGGCTGTCCTGGTGGAGATGATCACCGAGACATCCGAGCCGTCGGGCCGCTTCGCGGTGACATCGATCCAGTCGGCGAAGATGGTGCCCGTGGTGTAGAACTTGCGCCCGTTCAGCACCAGCTTGCCGCCGGATTCGGAGAGCACCGTGGCGGTTCCGCCGGCACCCGGTTCGGTCCACGCGTTGCCTGCCAGCTGGCCGGAGGCGAAGCGCTGCAGCCAGCTGCGGCGGTCCCCGCTGCGGCCGTGGTGGTACAGGTTCTCCTCCACCAGCGCTATGTGCGACCGCAGCGCCTGCGGAATGTTGCTGTCCGCGGCGGCCAGCTCGATCAGCAGTTCGGTGAACTCCTCCCAGTCCAGCCCGTCGCCGCCGAGCTCGGCGGGGATCCGGGCGGCGCCAAAGCCGGCGTCCTTAAGCCAGCCAATCTGCTCAAACGGCAGCTCGCGGGCCAATTCGCGGTCCAGCGCTCCTGCGGCGATGCGATGGAAGGTCGGACGGTACTTGGCGGCCGCCGCTTGGAAGGCTGGGCTCGCGTGGAGGGAATTGGTTGCGTGATCAAGGGTTTCAGTCATGGTGGTGCTCCTGGAGGCTCGGCCGTACACGGCCGAGGTCGGGACGGGTGGGGATGCCGCGCAGATCAAGCTCTGCACGGAAGGGGTTTTGCGCGATGCGTTTTGGGCGATGCGTTTTGCGCGGGACGGGGCGCTGTGCGGCATGGGGCGCCGCGCGGGACGGCCCCTGCGCGGATCAGGTGTAGAGCGAGATCGGCTGGACTTCGCCCAACAGGAAGTTGGCGCCGACCTCCACCTTCTTGTAGTCCACCGGGTCGTGCAGCGTGTGCGTGCGGACATTGCGCCAGAAGATGTCCAGCCCCACCTCGGTTTTCGCGGAGGAGGAACCTGTCACTTCGAAAATGCGGTTGGCCACCTCCACGCCCACCTCGGTGGAGACGACCTTGAGCCGGGCGATCTCGATCTCGATGTCAGCGCGTGCTCCGGCCGTCAGTTCCCCACCGACGGCGATGACGGCGTCGAAGCGTTCGTTCGTCCGGTCCGCCAAGGCCTCCACGGCTGCCGCGCGGGACGCCAGTTCCCCGTAGACCCGCTGGGTCAGCGGATCCAGGGCATAGGTTTCGGCGCTGCTGAGGAACCAGGAGTTCTTGCGCGCCAGGGTGATCTGGCGTCCGCGTTCCAGCGCCCCCTGAGCGATGCCCAGGTAGAGGTTGCCGAACGCCAGCTGGATGTACGGCGTCACCAGGCTGGAGAAAGGCTCCTCCCCCACCTCGCCGATGATGTCCGCAGCGGTGACCAGCACGCCGTCGTACTTCACGGAGCCGCTCGCGGAGAGGCGCTGACCCAATGCGTCCCAGTCCCCGAGGAAGGAGATCCCGGTCCGGTCGTGTTCCAGCGCCAAGGCCAGGAACGTGCCCTGGTCGGGACCGGCGGTGATCGCGGCGTTGACCAGGATCGCGTCGCCCACCGACGCTCCGGTGGAGAAGTGCTTGACGCCGTCCAGCCGGTAGCCGTCGCCGTCGGGAACCAGTTCCAGGTTCGGGTCCACCGGGTTGACCGAGTCGCCCCAGGACCAGCGGCCCTGGGCCGAGCGGCGGAGCAGGCGTTCCTGGACCTGCGGGTTGCCGTAGAAGACCACGGCGCCGAGGTTGGCGTAGTGGTAGGCCAGGATCTGCGCGATCGAGGCATCGGTGCGGGCCAGGATGCGCACGGCGTGCAGCGCGCTTTCCCAGTGGCCGCCCTCGCCGCCCCACTCGCTGGGGATTATCAGGTTGAACAGGCCGGAACTGCGCAGCAGCTCCACTTCGGCCTGCGGGTCCGCGTTCCGGCGGTCCCGCTCTAGTACATCCGCGCTCAACACGGCGGCCACGCCCTCGGCGATCTGCTGCCAGTGCGCGAGTTCTTCGCGGGTGGCGTGTCCGGTCCAGGGGGAACGGCGGGTCTGCTGGTTTTCTTCATCGACGACGGCGGTCATGGCGCCTCCTCGTGCAGGGGCTCCCGCCTGCCTGCGTCGAGCAGCAACCATCACGGTCGACGACGCAGCCTGGCGGGGGCCGTACTTGCCGGGCACTGATCTGTGCGCGGCCGGATCCTCATCTGGGGCACCCCGCTACGGAAGAGGGTTGCCGCCCAACCAGCCAGAGCTTGTCGTTGGGACTCTTGATCTTGGTGAAGAGTCTGCCGGGCGCGTTCCGGCGCTGTGAAGCTTGTGACGGGCCATGACGTTCCGCTGCCGAATGTTACAGTCGCCGTTCATGACGACGACGGCGGCCCCTCGCCTTCCGCTGGTTCTGCAACCTCCCCGCCGGCACCCCGCACAGCCAGGCTGGCCGGATGAATTCCAGCCCGAAGATGCGCTCCGATCCACGGCCCCTTTAGGCCATTCCGCGGCGGGACTAGGGTGAAATTGCGCCGCCGATATCGGCCGGTCCGGGGCGTAAACCGTCCCGCCGCTCAGGGAGGTTCGAATCATGAAGGCATGGCAATTTACCGGTACGAACAAGCCGCTGGAGCTCAATGAGGTGGCGGAGCCGCACGCCGGCCCCGGCGAGGTGGTGGTGGACGTCAAGGCGTCCGGTGTCTGCCACTCGGATGTCACCACGCTCGATGATCCGGGATGGATGGCGCTGTTCCAGCACGGGCTGCCCCGCACCATGGGGCATGAGTCCGCCGGGGTGATCAGCGAGGTCGGCGAAGGCATGGGCCATTGGAAAGTAGGCGACCGGGTGGGCCTTTCTCCAGTGATGTCAGACGGGGACGCCCTCGGCTACGGCAAGTGGGACGGTGGCTTCGCCGCCAAGCTTCGCGCCACCGACGACAACCTCGTCGCCCTGCCCGACGAAGTGCCCTTCGACCTCGGCGCGATGGCGACCGACGCCGGCCTGACCGCCTACCACGCGATCATGGCTGTCGGCGGGGCAAGGGAGGGCATGAAAGTCGGCGTCATTGGCCTCGGCGGACTGGGCTACATCGGCGCGCGCTCCGCGGCGCTGTCCGGCGCCGAGGTCTACGGAGCCGAAGTCAACCCCGAGACGCAGAAATTGGCCGACGAGATCGGCCTGGCCGGCGTCGCCTCCTCGATAGAGGAGTTTAAGGACAAGAACTTGGAACTGATCGTCGACTACGCCGGTTTTGGCACCACGACCTCGGCCGCCATTGAGACCCTCGGCGAGTTCGGCACCCTGGTCCAAGTCGGCATGGGGCGGCTGGAATCGACCATCAACACCTACCCGATCATCATCAACCAGCTCACCATCAAAGGCTCGAAGTCCGGCACCAAGGAAGACCTGGCCGGCATCTACGAACTCATGAAGACCGGCCAGTTGAACCCACCGATGAACCACATCACGCACGCCGATATCCCGGGCGCCATCGACAAGCTGCGGGCCGGCGGAGTCGTTGGCCGCTTCATCGCGATGTACGAATAGGGAAATGGCGCCCAGCGTCGTCAGCTGGTCCGTGGGCAGGGCGGCGGGCTAGCTGACGGGCTACAGGCCGAAGCGCGGGGCTTCGATGGCGGGGCAGGTGTCCATGACGACGTCGAGGCCGGCGGCCTTGGCCCGCTCCGCGGCGGCTTCGTCGACGACGCCCAGCTGAAGCCAGACCGCCTTCGCGCCGACCTCGATGGCCTGGTCCACCACCGGGCCGACCTTCTGGGAGTTGACGAAGCAGTCCACCACGTCAATCTCGCCTGGAATATCCGCAAGCTTGCGGTAGCCGGTCAGGCCGTGGACGTCCTCGCCCTTCAGATTAACCGGGACCACCTCCATGTCCAGCTGGTCCATCAGGTATCCGGAGATGCGCATCGCGACCCGGTGCGGGTTCGTGGACAGGCCAACGACGGCCCAGCGGCCAGGGGTTTCCAGCAGTCGGCGGACAACCTCGGGATCATTCTGGTGTGCCATGGCGCCACCCTACCCATGAGTTCCCTCTTACCGATACCTTCGCCGGCGGGTCTCCCGCCAGCATCCCGAATCGAGGAAGCAGATAACGCCCTTAAACCGCGGCGGATTCAAGGGGTCGTTGCAACAACCGGTGGTTAGGCGGTCAATAGTAGGTCACGCAGGCGTTCGGCGGGGGTGTCCCAGTCGAGTGTCTTGCGTGGCCTGCCGTTGAGTTCGTATGCGACGCGTTTGAGCTCCTTGGGACTGTGAACGGATAGATCGGTGCCTTTGGGAAAATATTGTCTGAGCAGGCCGTTGGTGTTCTCGTTTGTTCCGCGCTGCCAAGGGCTGGCCGGATCGCAGAAGTAGACGTCCATATCGGTGGCCATGCTGAAGGATCGGTGGCCGGCCATTTCGGATCCCTGGTCCCAGGTCAAGGATCCGCGCAGATGCTCGGGCAGCACGGCCATGGCCTTGACGAGACCGTCCCGGACGGAGATGGCACCGTGATCGGCGGGCAGGTGCACGAGCGCGACGTAGCGGGTGGTCCGTTCGACCAGGGTCGCGATCGCGGTCTTGTTCAGCGCCCCGGTGATCAGGTCTCCTTCCCAGTGGCCTGGGATGGCACGATCCTCGACTTCCGGCGGGCGTTCGGAGATCATCAGCATCGGATCAGCGAAGCGCTGCCTACGCTCTTCACCGGTAGCGCGCGGTTTGCGCCTTGCCCGTCCGGTGCGCAGGGCTTTGACGACCTCGCGTTTGAGCCCGCCACGGGCCTGGAGGTAGAGCGCCTGGTAAATCGTCTCGGGACTCACTCGCATCTTCGGATCGTCGGGGAACTTCTTGATCAGCCGCTTGCTGATCTGTTCCGGTGACCAGCGCTTTTTCAGCTTGCGCTTCACATACTTTCGCAGCTTTCCCTTGAGTGCCAGCTTGCTCTGCTTTGGCCGTTTCCGGCGTGCGGCAGCAGTCCGGGCGGCCGAGTGCGGCAGGTAGCCCAGCACCGGCACGGTATTGCGGGCCAGTTCCCGGCTGATGGTCGAGACGGCACGCCCGAGCGCTGCTGCGATTTTGTGCATGGACTCGCCGGCCCGGTGCAGGTCATAGATCGTCTCGCGTTCCTGAAGAGACAGATACCGGGTGCAGATGGACCCGCGTGCTCCCGCAGGAACCGGGCCGGCGATGGTCGTCATGCCTTGTTTGTAACGTGGCTTTGAAGGATTCATGCGGACTCTGACGGCGTGGCGGCCTGCATCGTTCTCCCAGCGCCGGGCCGTTCGGGGATGGGCTCCGACCGCTTGGGCTGCTTCGGCCCTGGTTATTCCGCCCTGGCGCAGCCGGTGGAATTCCTCCTTGCCCGGATGGGATTTCGTCCGCTTCGGAATCCCTGCTTGGCGCGCCCAGATGTAGCCGCTGTCGGCATCCACTCCGGCAGCGGCAGCAGCTGCGACAACGCTCAAGCCGGCGTCCGCCGCCCGAAGGAACCGCTGTTTGTCCTCGGAAGAATAGACGCGACGGTCCGCGGGCCATTGCTTCCACAATGCGTCCGGCACGTCCCCGTGCTTCTTGATCCAGCCGTAGCAGGTGCCCGGAAGCAGCCCTAGTTCGGCTGCAGCGTCCTTCACATTCCCGACCCGTTCAAGAACCCGGAAGAACTCGTCCCGTTCCCCCATCGTTGACCGTTTCCCAGCCGCCCTTTCGACTGACTTCGATAACTGCATGCTGCAACCCCTCAGAAATTCGAGTGTTGCAACGACCGCTAGAACCCAAGCGCGGTTTTAAGGGCGTTATCTGCAAAGTCGATGGTTTGGGGTACCAGTTCACTGGGTCCGTTGCCAGCGGACGGGTCTGCGGGTCCGGGCGGCGGGGCAGGGGCTAGCGGGCCCGCGGTATCTTCCGGCCGGGGCGGTCAGGATGCGCTGCCCGTACCAGCCTTTTCGGCGGCGGCGGCGTCTGCGCGCTCCGCCACCCAGCTGCCCACCAGCTCCAGCAGTTCGGCGTTTACCGGCTCGCGGATCTGCCGCTTGTAGTCGGACAGGGTCGGAGCCTTCGGGTCCCGGCGCAGCAGGTGCGAGAGGTCCTCAATCTTGCGCGTTGTCACCGGGCCCGGCACGGTGGCCGCAATGATGTCCAGATCCTCCGGATCCACCTGCACGTCCTTGGCGCCGGTGATGGCCAGCACCGGTATCTGCAAACGCTCCAGGTACGGAACGGGGTCGAAGTCGAGGAACTCCCGATGCCAGAGGGCGTTGATCTTGCGTCCCTGCATCCGCACCACGTCCTCGGTGGTGGTCCGGATCTTCTCCACCGACTTGGCCTGGATGGTGACCAGGTCCTTCCGCAGCACTTTCAACAGAATTCGCACGAACGCCGGCAGTGAATCGCCGATCTGTGCCGTCTGCCAGCGGCCCGTCTCGAAGCCGGTGTGCGCCGAGGTGGAGAGCAGCACGGCGCCGTCCAGCCGGGTTGCGGGGTCGGCCGCCACGGCAGCTGCGTGATAGCCGCCTTCGCTGTGGCCGACCAGGAACACCGGCAGGTCTCCGGCCCTCTGGGCGACCATCCAGCGGAGGGCGGCAGCGGCGTCGTCGGTGTTCTGCCGGAAGCCGGCCGCCAGGAAGGTGCCATCCGAGGCGCCGGTGCCTCGCTTGTCATAGCGCAGCGAGGCGATGCCACGGTCGGCGAGCTCGCGGGCCAGATCACGGCTGATGCCCAGCGGCATCCGCTTGTGGTCGGCGTTGCGGTCAACGGGACCGGAGCCGGGCAGGATCAGCGCGGCTCCGCGGACCGTCCCGGCCGGCTTGGCCCAGGTTCCGACCAGCTGCACGGTTCCGGAAGAGAAGCGGACTTCTCCCTCGGTGACCTGCTGCTCGGCGGGCAGGCCGGCAGCGGCACGGATCCGCGCCGCGACGTCCTCGGCGTCGGGCAGCGAGACGACCACGCGGGCGTACTTCTGGCCGGACAGGTCCAGCTGGACGGCCGGAGTCCCCTGGCGGGCGACGGCGAGGGTCTTGCCGCGGCCGCGCCAGGTTCCGATCCTCGTCCGCCCCGGGATCGCCAGGCCGGGAGCACGCAGCCCGTGCACGCCGTCGAAAGCATCCGCCAGGACCTCCACCGAGGTCACGGCCGAGAGCGGGAACGTCTGATCCCCGATCAGCCCAGCCACTTTCTCCATCCGGTCCAACTCCAGCAGAACCTCGTTGTTCCCTACCCGTATTGCCGCCATTGCGCCTCCCTCCGGATCGTTTATTGCTCGTTGGTAAGTCGGTTCGAGTCCGGCATCGGCGCCGGCCAAGAATCATTATTATCAGTTGTGCGAACAATGTCAACTATGAGAATGTTGAGTCATGTCCCCTTCACCGAGCGCCGATCTGATCCTGCACCCGGTACGGCTGCGCATTGTGCAGTCGCTGCTGGGCGACCGCGAACTGACCACGGCCGAGATCTCCGCAGAACTCCCGGATATCCCCACCGCGACGCTCTACCGGCACATCGGCACGCTGGCCAAAGCCGGCGTGCTGGCGGTGGCCCACGAGCGGCCGGTTAGAGGCACCACCGAACGCACCTATCGGCTGGACGCCGCCAAGAGTTCGGTGAACGACGACGAATTGGCTTCCATGACAGCCGAGGACCACCGGCGCGGCTTCATGGCGTTCGCGGCCGGACTGTTGGAGGCCTTCGACGCGTACACCGCTCGGGACACCCCGGATTTCGTCCGCGACGGCGCCGGCTACCGGCAGACCGCACTCTGGATGACGGACGAGGAGCTGGCGGAGTTCACCGCGGCCATCCGGGCGGCCGCGCAGAGGGCAGTACCCAACGGCCCCGGCGAAGGCCGGCACCGCCGCCTGTTCTCCACGGTCCTGATTCCCGCCGATCCGCCCGCCTGACAGCGGCAGTACGACGCCGGTGCCTCCTCTCGCGGCACAGGCGCCGTGCGCTGGAGAACGACTCAGCCAGTTGTTACCCGGCGCCCCAGCAGAAGCAGAACGGGTGGCCGGCGGGGTCCGCGTAGACCTGGAATCCCGAGTCGGCCGCGGCGTCGTCGGCAGGTTTCAGTAGTTTGGCGCCGAGCGACGTTGCCAGTTCATGGGCCTCGGCCAGGTCATCTATGTAGAGGTCCAGATGGATTTGCTGCGGAGCGCCGTCGGGCCATTCCGGCGGCGTGTGGTCGGGCGCCAGCTGGAACGCCAGCAGCGGCTCGCCGCCCACGGAAACGGTATGCCAGTCGTCCTCGGCCTTGACCGTACCGTCCAGCAGGCCCGCCCAGAAGCTGCTCTCCGCGTCCAGGTCGGCGGCGTCGAACACTATGATCTGACGGTTGATTTTCATGCGGCTATCCTGCCACCGGCACCGACCAGCGTCTACGGATTCGCATGCTTCGGCAGTTGGCGTGGGCCGATCTTTGTGCCGTGCTTTGTTACGCCGCTTTGTTACGGGCCGTTTGCCGCGGATGCCGGCAGTGCCGTTTAGTTAGTCTTGACCATCCCGAGCGGCCGAGAGACCTGGATCGACGACGCCGCAGCAACCCTGGTCACCGGAAGCCATCCCAGACTGCCGGTGATAACGAGGTGACAAGCCACGGGTACGGCCGGCGGAAGCCGGACGCACGGCTTGAACCGTAGGGTGCTACTGCCAGGATCGATGGAGTGATCCCATGACTGCAGTACTGTCGTCGTCCCGCCACGCGGCTCCCGCCTCCGCTGCACCCGCTTCCGGTTCCGGCTCGGCCCTTGCGGTTTCCTTCCGCGGCCTGAACCGTACCTTCGGCGTCGGCGAGAACGCCCACACGGTGCTGCGTGACGTGAACTTCGACGTCCGCCCCGGCGAAGTGCTGGCCATCTTGGGCCCGTCCGGCTGCGGCAAGTCCACCCTGCTGCGCGCCACCGCCGGCCTCGATGCACCCAGCGCCGGCAGCGTGAACATCGACGGCACCCCGGTCCAGGGCATCGATTCCCGCTGCGCCGTCGCGTTCCAGGAACCGCGGCTGCTGCCGTGGCATACCCTGCAGGCCAACGTCGCCATCGGCCTGCCCAAGACTTCCAGCGCCAAACAGGGCAAGTCCAAGGTCGCCCGGCTGCTGGAACTGGTGGGCCTGGACACCTTCGCCAAGCACCGTCCGCGCGAAGTCTCCGGCGGCATGGCGCAGCGGGCCTCGCTGGCCCGCGCTCTGGCCCGCAACCCGGGGGTACTCCTGCTGGACGAACCGTTCGGCGCGCTGGACGCGCTGACCCGGATCAAGATGCAGGATTTGCTGCTGGACATCCACGCGGCCGAACCCACCACCGTGCTGCTGGTGACCCATGATGTCGACGAAGCCCTGCAGTTGGCGGACCGGATCATCCTGCTGGGCAAGGAAGAAGGCCGCGAGCACGACGGCGCCACGATTGTGCGCACCGTTGACGTTCCCGGCAGCCGCCCGCGGGACCGCGGCTCCGTGGAGCTGGCCCGAATGCGCCGCTCACTGCTCGAAAGCCTCGGCGTCGACGGCCACTAGGCCGCCTCACACCTTTTTGCACTTCCCGGGCCGCCCGTGCCCAAACCACCCGTAACCGCGGAGCTTCTCCTGTTCCGCGCACCGTTCGAAGGGACCACCATGTCTATTGCCCGCCGCCTCTCCCGCCGCTCGGTCCTGGCCGCGGCCGCCGTCGCCGCCACCGCCTCGCTGGCCCTGACCGGCTGCGTTGCCGGCGAAAGCTCCGAAGCCACCGCGGCCGAGGGCACCGGCGACGGCGTGCTCAACATCGACTTCGCCACCTACAACCCGCTGAGCCTGATCATCAAGGAAAAGGGCTGGCTGGAGGCCACCTTGGCCGATGACGGCGTCGAGGTGAACTGGCTGCAGTCGGCCGGTTCCAACAAGGCCAACGAGGCACTGCGCTCCGGCGCCGTCGACGTCGGATCCACCGCCGGTTCCGCCGCACTGCTGGCCCGAGCCAACGGTTCCCCGATCAAGGCCATCAGCCTCTACTCGCAGCCGGAATGGGCCGCACTGGTCACGCTGCCCGACTCCGGCATCGACTCCGTCGAGGACCTCAAGGGCAAGTCCGTGGCCGCCACCAAGGGCACCGACCCCTACTTCTTCCTGCTCCAGTCGCTGGAAGACGCCGGCCTCTCCGCTGACGACGTCACCGTGGAGAACCTGCAGCACGCCGACGGTTTGACCGCACTGAAGCAGGGCTCGGTCGACGCCTGGTCCGGCCTGGATCCGATCATGGCCGGTGCCGAAAAGGACGGCGCCGAGCTGTTCTACCGGAACCTGGACTTCAACACTTACGGCTTCCTGAACGCCACCGAGTCCTTCCTGCAGGAAGAGCCGGAGCTCGCCCAGGCCGTGGTGAACGCCTACGAGAAGGCCCGCGCCTGGGCCGCCGAAAACCCGGAGGAAACCGCTCAAATTCTCGCGGACGTCGCCGGCCTGGACCTTGAGGTCGCCACCAAGGTGATCGCCGAGCGCAGCAACCTGGACGTTGAAGCGGCCCCGGGCGAGAAGCAGCGCGCCGTGCTGGAGAAGGTCGGCCCGGCGTTCGTCGAGACCGGTGACGTGAAGAGCCAGGCCGAGATCGACGAAGCCCTGGCCACCCTGCTGGACGACTCGCTGGTGAAGAAGGCCGATCCGTCGGCCATCAAGGAATCCTAATGACGCACCTCGGCAACCCTGGCGCATCCGGCAACAGCGTTTACGCCACCAGCCAGGAAGGCCTGATAGCCTCCGGCGTCCTCAAGACTGCAGAGGCAGGCCGGCCGCAGCAGGACGGTCCCGCACCGGAACGGACCCCGGCCAGCGGTCGCTCCGCCGCCGGGGTCCTGGGCAACGGCTGGGTCCGCCTGCTGCTGGGCCTGCTGCTGCCGGCCGCCGTGCTGGCTGCGTGGCAGTGGAGCACCTCGGCCGGGCTGTTCAGCTCCGTCCAGCTGCCGGCGCCCGGGGCCGTGGTCGAGGCTGCAGTTGACCTGATCCAGCGCGGCGAACTGGCCCAGCACGTGGCCATCTCCACCCAGCGCGTGCTGCTCGGTTTCGCCTTCGGCGCCGCCCTGGGCCTGGTCTTCGGCGCGCTGATCGGCCTGTCCAAGGTTGCCGACGTGCTGCTCTCCCCCACCATCGGCGCGCTGCGTGCCGTGCCGTCGCTGGCGTGGGTGCCGCTGCTGATCCTGTGGATGAAGATCGGCGAGGACTCCAAGGTCACGCTGATCCTGATCGGCGCGTTCTTCCCGGTGTTCACCACGGTTTCGCTGGCGCTGCGGCACGTGGACAAGAACCTGGTGGAGGCCGGCCGCGCGTTCGGACTGAAGGGCGTGAAGCTGCTGACCACCGTGCAGCTGCCGGCCGTGGTCCCGGCAGTGTTCTCCGGCCTGCGGCTGGCGCTGGCCCAGGCCTGGCTGTTCCTGGTGGCGGCGGAACTGATCGCCTCCTCCATGGGCCTGGGCTTCCTGCTCACGGACTCGCAGAACAACGGCCGCACCGACAGGCTGCTGCTGGCCATCGTCCTGCTGGCCATCATCGGCAAAATCACCGACGCGCTCCTGGGAGTAGCGGAGAAATGGGCAGTCAAGAGATGGGCATAGAAGTAGCCGAAACCGCCGCCGGCCGGACAACCGCCGGAGGCACCGC
Source organism: Actinomycetota bacterium (assembly GCA_051751385.1). GTDB lineage: Bacteria > Actinomycetota > Actinomycetes > Actinomycetales > Micrococcaceae > Crystallibacter. The sequence goes on from JBNJKW010000009.1 coordinate 73,287, forward strand.
CGTCGTGCTTGAGGAGGGTGTGGCGCCGTACCGCGACCAGGTCACTGCCTGGCCGGAACCGCAGACCGAGGCCGAGCGGATTGCGTTCTGGGAGCGCGCGGCCAGCCGGCTGCAGTGGGCCGAGCCGTGGCACACCGCGCACTCGGCCACCCCGGTGGACACCGAGGCGCGCCGCGGCCCGGAGCTGCGCTGGTTCGACGGCGGCAGGCTGAACGCCGCGGTCAACTGCGCCGACCGGCACGTGGCGGCCGGGCTCGGCGACAAGGTGGCCCTGCACTTCGAGGGCGAGCCCGGCGACCGCCGCACGGTGACCTACCGCGAGCTGCAGGAACTGGTCTCGCAGGCCGCCAACGCGCTGCTGGCGCTGGGCATCGGCAAGGGCGACCGGGTGGTCATCTACCTGCCGGTGCTGGTGGAGACAATCGTTATCACGCTGGCGTGCGCGCGGATCGGCGCCGTGCATTCGCTGGTGTTCGGCGGCTTCTCTGCGGAGGCGCTGAAGTTCCGGGTGGAGGACACGCGCGCCAAGCTGCTGGTCACCACCGACGGCCAGTACCGCCGCGGCACCGCCGTCCCGGTCAAGGCCAACGCGGACGAGGCCGTTTCCGGCGAGAACGCGATCGAGCACGTGCTGGTGATCAACCGGACCGGCCACACGGACATCAACTGGGTGGAAGGCCGCGACGTCTGGTGGCACGACGTCGTCGAGAGCCAGCCGCGGGCGCACCAGGCGGAGGCGTTCGACGCCGAGACCCCGCTGTTCATCATGTACACCTCCGGCACCACCGGCCAGCCCAAGGGCCTGGTCCACACCACCGGCGGGTACCTGACGCAGGCCTCGTTCAGCCACACGTACCTGTTCAGCAACCCGGACCCGGACGCGCGGGCCGACGACGTGCACTGGTGCACCGCGGACCTGGCCTGGGTCACCGCGCACACCTACGAGATCTACGGGCCGCTGAGCAACGGCGTCACTCAGGTGATCTACGAGGGCGTGCCGAACGCCCCGCACCCCGGCCGGCACTTCGAGGTCATCCAGCGCTACGGCGTGACCAGCTACTACACCGCGCCCACGCTGGTCCGGTCGCTGATGGGCTGGTTCCCGGACGGCATCCCCGCCGAGTACAACCTGGGCTCCATCCGGCTGGCCGGCACCGTGGGCGAGGCGGTGAACCCGGAGGCGTGGCGCTGGCTGCGCAACCAGGTGGGCCGCGATTCGCTGGTTGCCGGGGACCCGTCGTCGGGCATTCCCATGGTGGACACCTGGTGGCAGTCCGAGACCGGCGCCACCGTCCTCTCGCCGCGCCAGATGGACGCCTCGTTCAAGCCCGGCTGCGCCACGCGCGCCTTGCCGGGGCTGGCCACGGACATTGTGGACGACGGCGGTGCCCGGGTGGGTGCCGAACAGCAGGGCAACATTGTGGTCACCAAGACCGGGCCGTCGATGGCCCGGACCGTGTGGGGCAACCCGGAGCGCTACTTCAGCTCCTACTGGGAGAAGTACGCGGCGCAGGGCTGGTTCCTGGCCGGCGACGGCGCCCGGTTCGACGCCGACGGCGACACCTGGATCCTGGGCCGGACCGACGACGTCATCAACATCTCCGGCCACCGGCTGTCCACGATCGAGATCGAGTCCGCGCTGGTCTCGCATCCGGCCGTGGTGGAGGCCGGGGTCTGCCCGACGTACGACGCCAAGACCGGACACGCCGCGACCGCGTTTGTGGTGCCGCTGGACAAGTCCCTGATCGGGGCGGAGGGTGCGGCGGCCGGCACGGCGACGGCCGAGCAGGCCGCCGCCGTTGCGGCGCTGCGCGAGCACGTGGCCACGCAGATTGGACCGATCGCCAAGCCGCGCGACGTCGTGTTTGTGCCGGACGTGCCCAAGACCCGGAGTGGCAAGATCATGCGCCGGCTGCTGACCCAGTTGTTCGAGGGGACGGCGCTGGGAGACACCACGTCGCTGCAGAACGAGCCGTGCATCGCGGAGATCCAGGCCATCTGCCAGGCACGGTAGCGGCTTGCCTCCAGCCACCACCCGTTCCACCGTGGCCGGCCAACACTCCTCAAGTTTTGGCCGGCCTCGGTCCTTCAGAAGCCGCGGGCTGTCCATGTCTTGGAGGACCTCTAAGCGTTTTCCCTAGTCAGCGCAAGACGCCGCTCCAAAACATGGACAGTTCCTGCTGAACTTGGACAGCTGGTCCGCTGCGTGGCCGCCTGCATGGCTTTCTGGAGGCAAAACCTCTGGCACTCAGGCAACCCGGCGCAGCATCGTCATGACCTCGGCGACAACGTTCTGAGGCGTGAAGACAAGATCTTCGTACACATACCGCAAGGTGGGAAACCCGCTCAGCATGCCGGCGTTGTTCCTTTTGCGGTCTTTCTTGAAGTTCACCCGGTTCCAGTGGAAGTCGAACCCGTCGAGCTCGATGATGATCCGGCCTTCCACCACCATGTCCACCCGTCCGAGCCCCGGAACCGGAACCTGGGTTTCCACCCGCAGCCCGACGGAGCGGAACAGGTCACGGGCGATAATCTCGAGCGGCGAATCGGCGTCATCACCGATGCCTAAAACGACTGCTCGTCGAATACCGTTCCGTTTGCCCGGAAGTAACTCCAGCAGTTCGGCTTTGCTGACGGCCCGCCTGCGCACTGCCGATTCCGCTATGACCAGCGCCTCCAGTCGAGGCCGGCACCGAATGGCGTGCAGTACGCAGTCCAGGACGCTCACGTAATTCCCCGGTCGGTGCGGCCTCACCAAGCCTCCTCGGTGCTTGATCGTGGACGCCGGCTGCCGGCTATGGAGCGTCCAAAGATGCAGTTGATCTGGGTCTTTGATCGTCCAGAGTCCGAGCTCCTGAGCCGCCGAGATGCAGGTGATCAGTCCGTTGGCCAGTACCGCAACGCGTTGCTCGGTGTCAGCGTTATCCGTACCGACGATTCCTTGGCGGAGCACGGTGATGGCGCCGTTCTTGATAGCTGCCTGGATCTGGTCACGACTAAAGCCGCATCGGACCAGTTCGCTGGTCTGGAGTGTTCCGCCGCGCCGTTCAACGTAACCGGCTATTGCGTCGTCCATATCGACGAGCATGCAGGCTGCGGTCGCGGACAGCTAGGTGACCGCTATGACTGTGGACAACGTGCTTCGTCGCCAGACGAGAGCCTGCCAACTCAGCCAAGGGACGTCGGGGGCGCGCCTCTGTATGAGGACGCCCCAGATCTAGTTGCCTTCAGTAGCGGCCGCCGAAGAGGTGGATCTGCGAACGGACTTTGTCGCGATGCTCCTCGATCAGGGCGTCTTTGGCGGCGCCGGCTTGCCACGAGGCGCCGAGCCTCCGAGCAGTTGCCGCCAGAGCATGGAACGCGACAATTGCCGCGGGCCGGACCCGACCGATGGCACCGGGGCGGGCAGGCTCGCGCGCCGGCACTGGCATAGTCGACCGAACGCTTGCCGTGGCCGGATGGATGGGTGCAGCGGTGAAGGACAGGCCGCTGTGGCGTGTCTTGTCAGCAACGTCGAGGTGACGTCGGGAATCCGTCGAAGTAGTCATGGCTTCAGGTTCCTCGCCCTCGCAAGCAACAGCCACGATTCGGTCCACCCCGAATCCTCGACCGGCACGGCCGGCGACCTTACGCTGTTCCCATGCACATCACGCTCAGCAGTGAGGACCTGACCAAGGTCCGGTTCGAGGCGGCGCCGCTGGGCGAAACGGTCGCCAGCCTGCGCGCCCTGCAGGTGGGCACGCCCATCCACCGCCCATGGATCGAGGCCACCAAGCGGCGCATCGCCGAGTCGGCCGATCCACAGGCCCGCGACCACCTGCGCCTGCTCACCGCGCTGGTTCCGCCGAAGGGCTTCCTGGCTGACTCCATCACCCCCACCCCGAAGTACCAGGGCACGTTCGCCGAGGGCCTGGCCGCCGTCGCCGATGTGCCGCCGGAGTTGTGGCAGCGCGATGTCACCCACCTGCTGAGCCAGAGCCCGGCCGACTACGCCCGCGAGGAACTGCAGCGGCTCGCGGAGGACATCGACGCCGGCATCCCGCGCATCACCGCCGCCCTCGAGTGGTACTGGAGCACCGCCATCGAGCCGGTGTGGCCGCGGCTGCGCTCCCTGCTGCTGGCCGATATCGACAGCCGCCTGGCCCAACTGGCGCGCGATGGCATCCTCGAGGTCTTCAAGAGCCTGCACCCCAGCGTGCGCCCCACGCCCACCGGTCTGGAGATCATGCGCGGCTGCGAGGCCGACGACGTGCCCGAGCCCGGCGGCGGACTGCTGCTGGTGCCCAACGCGTTCGTCTGGCCCAACACGTTAGTGCTCAACGTGAGGCCGTTCGTGCCCACCCTGACCTACGCGCCGCGCGGCGTCGGCCGGCTCTGGGAAGCCAGCCGCGAGGCAACGCACAGCCCGGTGGCCCGGCTGCTCGGCAAGACCCGAGCGCAGATCCTTGCACAACTCGACGTGCCAATGACGACGACGCAGCTCGCCCGCTGCTTGGACCTCGCCGCCGGGACGGTCAACGAGCATCTGAAGGTGATGTCCGAGAGCGGTTTGGCAGCCACCATGCGTTCCGGCCGCGAAGTGTTCTACCGGCGGGCCGAAACCGGGGAGGCGCTGCTGGCCCGGTTGTAAAGACCCCAGGCCAGGACCCCGGGCTGTCCATGTTCTGCTGGGAGCTTTTGCGTTTGTCCTAGTCAGCGCCAGACGCCGCTCCAAGACATGGACAGTTCCTGCTGAACGTGGACAACTGGACACGTTCAGCAGCGCCCCCGTTCTTTGGTGCGGGGCAGGTCACGCCAACGGCGGGGCCACGGTGCGGTCAGCTTCCGCTCGGCTCGGTCAGCTTCCGCACGGTGTGGTCAGCTTTCCGCTCGGCGCAGTAGGAGACTCGTCCGGCGCCACTACGGCTTGCCCGTGTGGACCTGCCTACCGCTCCCGCAGCGCGCGCACCAGCGAGTCGAACCGCTCGTTGGCGGCCAGGTCCTCGAGCAGGATCGCCTTTCCGTCCGGGCCGGCCAGCGGGATCCGCCAGTTGGGGTATTCGTCCGCGGTGCCCGGCTGGTTCTGCGTCCGCCGCTCCCCCACGGCGTCCGTCAGGGCAACCCCCAGCAGCACCGACGGGGTCTGGGCGATGAACGCGTGCAGCGCCTCCACCGTGCGCTGCTCGCCGGAGGTGCCGGCGCCGCCGTCGTGCTGTGAAGCCGCCGGAACCCACGAGCGCACCAGGGAGAGCACCGACTCCTGGGCGGCCCGGTCCAGGGTGCGCTCCTCCTCCACCGGCCGGTTCAGCAGGCCCAGCGACTCGCGCAGGTCCACGTGCTCGCCGGCAAGGTAGCCGGCGGTGGGTGGCAGGTCGTGGGTGGTGACGCTGGTGAGGCAGGCGCGGCGGTAGCTCTCCGGCGGGCGGGGGCTGGCGCCGTCGTACTCAAACCAGAGGATGGAGGTGCCCAGGATGCCCCGCTCGGCCAGGTAGTCCTGTACGCCCGGTTCGAAGACACCGAGATCCTCGCCGATCACAACGACGCCGGCCCGTTCGGCCTCTAGGGCGAGGATGCCGATCAGGGCCTCGTGGTCGTAGTACACATAGGCGCCCTCGCCGGGAGGGCCGCCGACGGGGATCCACCACAGCCGGAACAGGCCGAGGATGTGGTCCACGCGGATGCCGCCGGCGTGGCGCAGGATGGTCCGCAGCATGTCCCGGTAGGCGGCATAACCGGACTCGGCGAGGCGTCCGGGATGCCACGGGGGCTGGGACCAGTTCTGGCCCTGCTGGTTGAACATGTCCGGCGGCGCGCCCACCGAGATGCCGGCGGCCAGCACGTCCTGCAAAGCCCAGGCGTCGGCGCCGGTAGGATGGACGCCGACCGCGAGGTCATGCACTATCCCGAGGTTCATTCCCGCCTCGCGGGCGCGGCGCTGCGCGGCCTCAAGCTGCTCGTCACACAGCCATTGCAGCCACTGGTGGAACTCAATCCGGTCCTTGAGCGCGCTGCGCTGCGATTCGATGAACTCCGGATCCGACCACTCCGGAGCGCCGGGCGGAAGGGTTTCGGCGAGCGCACACCACAGGGCAAAGCGCTCCAACCCCTCGCCTTCTTGGGCACGGAAGGCATCGAACTGCTGTTGCCGTTCCGCGGACCGGGGTACCGCGAAGACCTGCTCCAGCGCCTGTAGTTTGGCCGCAAAAACGGGATCACGGTCAAGAATGCCGGTGTCCAGGTTCGCGTTGTGAAAATCATTCCGCAGCGGGATGTTCCGGGCTTCAGGCACGTCCTCGACCCGCAGGTAGATCGGATTGACGAAGCGGCGCGTCGCGGGCAAGTAGGGCGAGGGCTCCACCGGTGGCTTGGGCTGCGCCGCGTGCAGCGGGTTGATCAGGACGAACCCGGCGCCCTTGGCGGCGGCCGTTTCGGCCAGCACAGCAAGGTCGTCAAGATCGCCGATGCCCCAGGACGACCGCGAGCGTACGGAGTACAGCTGCGCCATCAAGCCCCAGCTGCGGTCAAGCCGGTCGGCGGTGGTGAGCCGTTGCGGGGTGACAACCAGCGCGCACTCTGCCTGGCTGCCGGACGTCGCCATGGCCTGGCCGGTCTCGGCTTGTCTTATTCCGGCCTGGCCGGTTCCGGCTTCCGTCACCTCGAGCGTGTGCCAGCCCAGCGGGAGGTCATCCGGCACCAGCGCGGCCAAACGATCACGCGGAACACCCGCCGCCTCGTGCGGCCCGCCGACCACCACCTCGACGTCGCGCCGCGACCCGTCCTCCAACAAGATGCTGACCCGCGGGCGCGCGCCCGCGCTCACATTGACCGGCACCTCTGTGGCGTCTCCTTGGCGGACGACGACGGCGGGCGGCAGTGCGCGCTGCAACGGCGCGAGTTCCGCTTCACGGAGGGAGACGGTGACATCGTCGTCGGTCTGGCAGGGGATCCCCAGCGCGGTGAGGACAGCAACCAACGTTGCCGGGCCGACCGCTTGCTCAGCGCCGTCCCAACCGCGGAAAGTAGTGCCGACGCCGTGTTCCTGTGCGAGGCGCTGCAGCGCCGTGAGCTCAGCCATGGACCCAATCTACGGGAACAACCCGGGCCTGTGCTGGGGGAGTCTGCGAACCAACCCGGGCCAGTGCCGGGGAGTCTACGAACTTACCCGGGCCTGTGGGCGCGGCGAACCGGGCGGCGGGCAGCAGACGTGGGCTCCGGGCCCACCTCAGGCCAGCACCGCCGTCGTACTGGGAATTCGAGGCAAGACGCAACGCGGCTCAACAATTTTGGCGGCTGCGGCGGAAGTTGCGAGAATGGACGGGACCATCCCGAGCGGTTGAGAGATCTGGCTCTTTGACACCGCAGCAACCATCCGGCCTACCGGAAAGGTGCTACCGCCAGAAGCGATGGAGAGAGCGCAAGCAATCTTTGATCCGAATGACGCCCCCCATCCGGGCGCGCCGCCAGGACCGTCATTGCCTCGGGAACCCAAGTTTTGAAGGAGCTGCCTAATGGCTGAACGCACATTCGGTTTCCGCACCCGTGCCCTGCACGCCGGCGGCACGCCCGACGCCGAACACGGCGCCCGGGCCGTACCGATCTACCAGAGCACGTCGTTCGTGTTCAAGGACACCGACGACGCCGCGAACCTTTTCGCGCTGCAGAAGTACGGCAACATCTACTCGCGCATCGGCAACCCCACGGTGGCCGCGTTCGAGGAGCGCATCGCCTCGCTGGAGGGCGGCATCGGCGCGGTGGCCACGTCCTCCGGCATGGCCGCCGAATTCATCACCTTCGCGGCGCTGGCCGGCGCGGGCGACCACATTGTGGCCTCCTCCAAGCTCTACGGCGGCACCATCACCCAGCTGGACGTCACGCTGCGCCGGTTCGGCGTGGAGACCACATTCGTCGACTCCACCGACCCGGCCGACTTCGCCGCGGCCATCCGCGAGAACACCAAGGCCGTCTACACCGAGATCGTGGCCAACCCGTCCGGCGACATCGCCGACCTCGCGGGCCTCGCCGCGGTGGCGCACGACGCCGGCCTCCCCCTCGTGGTGGACGCCACCTTGAGCACTCCCTACCTGATCCGGCCGATCGAGCACGGCGCGGATATTGTGATCCACTCCGCCACCAAGTTCCTGGGCGGGCACGGCACCACACTGGGCGGCGTCGTCGTCGAATCCGGGCGTTTCAACTGGGGCAACGGCAACTTCCCGCAGATGACCGAGCCGGTGGCCAGCTATGGGAATGTGTCCTGGTGGGGCAACTTCGGCGAGTACGGCTTCCTGACCAAGCTGCGCTCCGAACAGCTGCGCGACATCGGACCGTCGCTGTCCGCGCAGTCCGCGTTCCAGCTGCTGCAGGGCGTGGAAACGCTGGCGCAACGAATGGACGAGCACCTGGCCAACGCCCGCAAGGTGGCCGAGTGGCTGGAAGCCGACGAGCGCGTCTCCTGGGTCAGCTACGCCGGCCTGCCCGCGCACCCGCACTACGAGCGCGGCCGGCAGTACCTGCCAAAGGGCGTGGGCTCGGTGTTCAGCTTCGGCGTCAAGGGCGGCCGTGTGGCGGGCCAGAAGTTCATCGAATCGCTGCAGCTGGCCAGCCACCTGGCCAATATCGGCGACGCACGCACCCTGGTGCTGCACCCCGGATCCACCACGCACCAGCAGCTCACAGCCGACCAGTTGGTGGCCGCCGGCGTGCCCGAGGACCTGATCCGCATCTCCGTGGGGCTGGAAGACGTGGACGATATCCTCTGGGACCTGGACCAGGCTCTGGCTCTCTCGCAGCAGGCCGGCGCTGAGCACGGCCCGAGCCGGGACCATGAGGACGATACGTTCGACACCTCCGAGTTCGCCTCGCCCAGCTACGCCGGCGAGTCGTGCACCATCCCGGCCGCGCGTGCCGCGCGGACGGAGCCGGGAACCCGTGTGGTCGAGTCAGTGGAAGAACTGATCGAAGCCGAAGAAGGAGCCGCCAAGTGACCGCGACACCAGAACGCACCTGGGTGGGACCGTCCGCCCCGGAACGGCTGAACATCCTGCGCAACACCAAGTCCATCGCCATCGTCGGCGCCTCGGACAAGCCCAGCCGCGCCAGCTACTTCGTAGCCACGTACCTGCTGTCCAGCTCGCCGTACAAGGTCTACTTCGTGAACCCGGTGGCCAAGGAGATCCTGGGCCAGCCGGTCTACAAGTCTCTGGCCGACCTGCCCGAGGTCCCGGACCTTGTGGACGTGTTTCGCAAGCACGACGACTTGCCCACCGTGCTGGAGGAAACGCTGGCCGTGGGTGCTAAGACCATCTGGCTGCAGCTCGGCTCCTGGCACGAGGAGGTCGCGGCCAAGGCTGAAGAGGCCGGTCTGAACGTGGTGATGGACCGTTGCGTAAAGATCGAGCACGCCCGCTTCCACGGCGGCCTGCATCTGGCCGGCTTCGACACCGGTGTGATCTCCTCCAAGCGCCAGCTGACCGCTTAGAAATACCCTCGTCGCGGCGTCTCCACGAAGGCGCCCGGCGCAGCAGTATCCCCGCCCGGATGACCGCCCTCCCATGGGAAGGCGCTCATCCGGGCGGACTTACTTAACCTGATCCAATCTTTTCCAAAGGTCCCAATGGAAGTCTCCACGGCATGGCGCACTGATCGGTTGAGCTAGGACGCTGGACCGCGCTCACGCCTGTAATGAGGATCAAATACGGGCCCGGCCGTTAGCCGGACCGGCACATTGGGGAGACAAGATCATGGCCAAATCGCCGCGGCACAGTAAACCGCGCCGCCCGGCCGGAAAACAGATCACCGCCCTCGCCTCGGCGAGTGCAGTCGTCTTGTCCGGCATACTCTTACCATTCAGCCCCGCCTCGGCTGCACCACCGCCGGGCCAGGACTTCAACGTTTCGCAGGGCGATCTCGAGTTCATCATCAAGCAGATCGAAATTTCCGAGGCGCACGCCGAAGACACGCTGGCCAATCCAAACTCGTCGCCGCTGTGTAAGTCGACCGCGAAGTTTGATATCCCAAGCCAGACCCACATCGACCTCGACGGCGATCCCTGCGTGGGCTCGCCGCTGCTGCCGTACGGACTGCGGACCGTCGACGGCCGGTGGAACAACCTGATGCCCGCCCAAGACGGCTACGGCAGTTCGCTGACCACGTTCCCGCGTCTGCTCGAAGCCCAGTACCGCCAGGCGGAAACCATTCCGCCGTTCGCTCCCGGCTACAACCCGGACGAACCGGACGCGACCACCAGCTACGAGCAGACCGACGGCTTCGTCTACGACTCCGAACCGCGCACCATCAGCAACTTGATCGTGGACCAGACCACGGACAATCCCGCCGCCGTCGCAGTCTCCGAGCGGGTGGAGGGCTCCGAAAAGGTGGACCCCTCAGCGGTCGGCCGGGTTGCCGGCCCCGACCGGTATACGACTGCAGCCCAGCTGAGTTTTGCCAATTTCGGCGCCGACGTCCCCGTGGTTTACCTGGCCACCGGCGAGAACTTCCCGGATGCCCTGGCCGCCGGTCCGGCGGCCGCGGCCGGCAAGGGTCCGCTGCTGCTGACCAACCGTGCCGGCCTCCCGCAGGCCACCGCGGACGAGCTGGCACGGCTGAACCCGGCCCGCATCGTCGTCGTCGGCGGGGAAGGCAGCGTCAGCGGCGGGGTCTTCAACAAGTTGGTCGCGGCCCATCCCAGCGCCACCATTGACCGTATTGCCGGTTCCAGCCGGTACGCGACGTCCGCGGCGATCAGCGCGGATGTCTTCGCCGAAGGACTGGCCAAGGTCTACATCGCCACCGGCGACAACTTCCCGGACTCCCTTTCCGGCGCCGCTCCGGCAGCCCGGGACGGAAGCCCCGTCCTGCTGGTGGAACGCAACGCCATCCCCGCCGAGGTCAAGGCGGAGCTGGAACGTTTGGCCCCCACGGATATCGTGGTCCTCGGCGGCGAGCCAACCGTCACGGCAGCCGTCCAGTCGCAGCTCGCCAGCTATACGAACGGCGGGTCCGTCACTCGTCTGGCCGGTCCCGACCGGTTCGCGACGTCAGCAGCCATCTCGGCGGCCAGCTATGCACCGGCCACCTCGGATGTCTTCATCGCCACCGGCATGAATTTCCCCGACGCGCTGGGGGCTGTCCCGGTGGCGGGGCAGCGCAAGGCACCGTTGTTGTTGGTCCCGCAGTCGGGCAAACTGCCGGCTACCACCGTGGAGGAGCTCAAGCGCTTGAACCCTGACCGGGTCACCGTGCTCGGCGGTCCGACGACCGTCAGCGAAGGGATTCAGGCGGAAATCCAAGCACTGCTCAGCGGCACCAAGATCTTCATCCCGGATATCGCCACGGATGAAGGGCTATCCGCGTCGGCCACATCGCTGTTCGTGATTTTCGGCCAGTTCTTCGACCACGGCCTGGACCTGGTGGAGAAAGGCGGCAACGGCACCGTTGTCGTCCCGCTTAACGAAGACGACCCGCTGTATGTGGAAGGATCCAGGACCAACTTCCTGACACTTTCCCGCGCCACCATTGCTGACGGCGAAGGTCGCGAGCATACGAACCGCACCACCCCGTTTGTGGACCAGAACCAGACCTACACCTCGCATGCCTCTCACCAGGCGTTCGTGCGCGAGTACAAGCTCGAAGGCGGCGTTCCGGTGCCCACCGGCCGGCTGCTGAACGGTGCGGGCGGCGAAGGCTTGGCCACCTGGGCGGACGTCAAGAAGCAGGCCCGTGACGTCCTGGGCATCGATTTGGTAGACAAAGACGTGCTCGACGTACCGCTGCTGGCCACCGACCCTTACGGTCACTTCATACCGGGAGCAAACGGCTTCCCACAACTGGCCGTCTCCGGCGGCAACGAGACCGCCTTGGTGGAAGGTGATCCGGCCAATCCGGTCTCCACTGCCGACGCGCTCAGGGCCGGGGTCTCCTTCTTGGACGACATCGCCCACGGCGCCACGCCCACCGATGATCCCAGCGGCTACGACAACGCTTCCCTGGACAGCCACTACATCACCGGCGACGGGCGCGGCAACGAGAACATCGGCTTGACCGCCGTGCACCACGTGTTCCACTCCGAACACAACCGGGTCACCGAGCAGGTGCGCGACATCCTTGAGGACGAGATGCCAGCCGAGCTGCGCGAACGCTTCCAGAAGGACGGTTTCTGGGACTACGGCGAGCGCCTGTTCCAGGCGGCTCGGTTCCTGACCGAGATGCAGTACCAGCACCTTGTGTTCGAGGAATTCGCCCGCCGGATCCAGCCGGCCATCGACCCGGTGGTCCTGAACGAGAACTCGTACCAGCCGCAGATCGACTCGGCGATTTCGGCCGAGTTCGCCCACGTGGTTTACCGCTTCGGCCACTCGATGCTGACACAGACTGTGCCCCGAGAGTTCAACGGCCAGGTCCAAGAGATGCCGCTGCTGCAGGCATTCCTGAACCCGGCGGCCTTTGAACGGGACCCGGACGGGAACGTGATTCCGCATGACGAGGCGGCCGGCGCCGTCCTGAAGGGCCTGGCCAACCAGACCGCCAACGGCATCGACGAATTCGTCACGGATACGCTCCGCAACGAGCTCCTCGGCCTGCCGCTGGACCTAGCGACGATCAACATGCTGCGGGCCCGCGACACGGGCGTTCCGCCGCTGCAGGCGGCCCGGGCCAAGTTCTTCGAGCTTTCCGGTGACTCGCAGCTGGAGCCATACACCAGCTGGGAGGATTTCCGACTGGCCATGAAGAATCCTGAGTCGATCGTCAACTTCATCGCCGCCTACGGCGCCCACCCGACCCTAGCGGACGCTAAGACGCTGGCTGCCAAGCGAGCCGCCGGCACGGCGCTGGCTGCGGACGAAGAGTTTATGAACGCCCCGGCCGCCGACACCGGCGTAAACCGGATCGATTTCTGGATGGGCGGTATGGCCGAAAAGCCGTACATCTTCGGCGGCATGCTGGGCTCCACGTTCAACCATGTCTTCGAGCAGCAGCTCGAGGACCTGCAGAACGGCGACCGCTTCTACTACCTCACCCGCAACTTGGGCAACACGCTCTTCCACTCTCTGGAAGGCAACTCGCTGTCCCAGATTGTCCTGCGCAACACCACGGCGGACCGCGTCCCGCACGATGTCTTCGCATCGCCGCAGGTCACGTTCAACCTGGACCGTCCGCAGGCGGACCTGAATGCGGCCGGGCTCACCGGCAGCCAGGGAGGCGGCTGGAGGTACACCGGAGCCGAACATATCGTCATCCAGGACACCGACCAGCCCAGCAACATCCGCGGTGGTCTCGGTGACGACTCCATCTGGGGCAAGGGCGGCAATGACCGGATCGAAGGCGACGACGGCGTCGATGCCCTGATGGGCGGCGATGGCGACGACATCATCACCGACCTGTTCGGTGACGGCGACCGGCTCCAGGGCGAAAGCGGCAACGATGCGCTGAACCCGGGCCCAGGTGTCGGCGACCTGACCTTCGGCGGATCCGGCAAGGACTTCATGCTCGGCGGCCAGGACCGTGTGACGGCCCACGGCGGCTTGGGCGAAGACTTCCTACTCGGTTCCACGGGGCCGGACGTCCTCTACGGCGACGAGCACAACGACTGGCTCGAAGGCGGTAACGGCGCGGACCTGGTGCAGGGCGACATGGGCAACACCATGTTCAATGACCCGAACCTGTCCCACGGCGGCCACGACATCCTGATCGGCAACGGCGGGAACAACGACCTTGATGCCGAAGGCGGTGACGACATCATGGTCGCCGGCCCCGGCACGGACAGGTTCTCAGGCGTGCTCGGTTTCGACTGGGTGAGCTACAAGGACCACAAGCTGCCGGTCAACGCTGACATGGGCTTCATCGTCGGCATGCCGCAGGATGTGACTAGCATCCAGGATAGGTACCTGCAGACCGAGGCGCTTTCGGGTTGGGACGGCAACGACATCCTCCGCGGTTCGCAGGGCGGGATCGATCTGACCTTCGGTCCGGACAATGGAGCCATCGGCTACGGTCACGACCTGACCCAGGAGCATCTGGACCGGATCACCGGGCTGCGCGAGCTGCTCGGCGGCGGGGAGATTCCCGTGTACGCCAGGCCGTTCCTGCAGGACGATCCGGTTAGCTACGACGGGGATGTCAACAACAACATCCTCATGGGCGGCCGGGGCAGCGACCTGATCGAACCGCGGGACGGCCGCAACTTCGTCGATGGCGATGCGTGGCTGAACGTGCGGATCGAGCACCGTCCGGAGAATGGCCCGGTGGAGACGCAAAACAGCATGGCTGCTTACAACACCCGGATCTTCAACGGCCAGATCAACCCCAAGGACCTGCACATCGTCCGCGAGGTGGTCAGCCTGGAGAACCAGCAAGGCACCATTGACACGGCAGTGTTTGAGGGTGTCGCCGATGACTACACCGTCACGGAACTCGAGCCGAACATCTTCGAAGTCTCCAACACACTGGAGGCCCCGGAGATGGCCAATGTGGTCAGGAATATCGAGCGGCTGCAGTTCAATGATCAAGTCATCTGCCTACCGCTGGGTACCACTGCCAACTGCGGCCAGGCCGAGGGCGAGGTTTTGCTCAGCCACGACGAGCCGATCACGGAGAACGGCGCCCTCACCACCGACGCCTCCGGTGTCACAGACGCCGACGGGATCGATTCGGAGCTGACTTACTCGCTGCAGGTCCTCAGCGAGGCCGGCACTGATCCGTTCACCAACGTCTGGATCACCACCCAGGCCAACGAGTCGGGCGAATTCACCCTCGGCGATGCCGAAGTAGGATTCCCGGTCCGTGTCCTGGTGACCTACGTCGACGGCGCAGGCACACACGAGCAGATCGCCTCCGCGGCCACGGATCCAGTCACCAACGTCAACGACGAGCCCACGGGCCTGTCGATCGCACCGGCGGCTCCGAGCGTAGGAGACGTCCTGCACATCGGCACTCCGCTGTTCGATGGTGACGGTGCCGAAAGTGTGCTGGAGGAGCCGGGCGGCGTGTACACCTGGCAGCAGGGCAGTGACGCCGGCGGCTGGTCTGACATCCCGGGCGCGACCGGCGATGGCACGACCGCCAACACGTTTATCGTGACGGCCGACCAGCAGAACCAGCAGATCAGGCTCACGATCGCGTACACGGACGATCAAGGCACCAACGAGGTCGCAGTTTCGAACGCAACCTCCGTGGTTCCGAGCCCTGAGAATCCGGTTCCGACCCCGTAGCCCAGCCGCTCCACAACATAGAATGTGCCTGCGCAGCCCCGCTGCGCAGGCACATTCTTTGGGGCGTCAGGAACCTCAGCCGGCTCCAGCCGCCGCTGCCTCGAAAGCGACCAGCCGGTCCAGCGCGGGCATCAGTTCCCGCACCATCCGCTCGAAAACGGAGTCGTCCTGCCGATAGGGATCGACGACGTCGTCCGCTGCCGGGTCGGAGGCCAGTACCGCGTAGCGTTTGAGGGAAGCCAGCTGCGGCAGAAGGCGCCACCGTTCCGAGACCTCGGAGGCGGCGCGGCCGTAGGGTACCTGGATCGCCGGATCCGCCGCCAGCGCCGCCAGCATCCGGGCCAGTTCCCGGACGGTGAAGGTCCGTTTAAGCAGCCGAGGCGCCGTGGCCACGAGAGAGTCCCGATGCCTGGTGGTCATCGCCAGCACCAGGTCCGGCGAATCCAAGTGGGAGTCCTCAAGCTGCCGGGCAGCAAATCCCGGAGACTCGACGCCGAGAGTGTGCAGTAACGCGTGGCTCCGCCGATCCATCGGCGCAGCCACCAACGCTTGAATACCCGCGCTGCGGACCTCGAACATCCCGGGGCGCAGTTCGTCCAGCCTGTGCCGGAGCACGTGTTCGGCCAAAGGCGAACGGCAGACATTCCCCGTGCAGACAACCAAAATCCGGATCATGGTCTGGGCCGGCACCTCCTGACATTGAAATCGATGCGAGTCTATGCCAGGAATTCGGCCGGGTCGTCTTCGGCCGGCAAAGAGATGGCCCCGCGCCCCTTGACTGCCTCCGTAAGCTGGGAATTGGAACACCGTTGGGGGATGGGGACCGGGGGGACAACCGTATGGCCGGCGTACTCGTGCATGAATGGATCGCTGCCACCGGTGGCTCGGAAAAAGTGCTGGACTCGCTGGCCAGAATGTTTCCGCAGGCCGACCTGCAGTGCCTGTGGACGGATGTTCCGGACCGATACCCGGGCCGAACCGTGCACCAGACGTGGTTGGCCGCCACCCCGCTTCGCCGCAGCAAGCTGGCAGCGCTGCCCTTCATGCCCGGGACCTGGAGCGCCCTACCTGCGGTCAAGGCCTACGACTGGATGCTGGTCAGCTCCCACCTGTTTGCCCATCACGCACGCTTCGCCGGTCCCGCGCGCCACGCAGTCAAGCTCAGCTACATTCATTCACCAGCGCGCTACATCTGGGCGCCGGAGCAGGATAGCCGCGGCAGCGCCCCTATCCTGAAGGCCGCAGCGTCGCTGCTGAAACCGCTCGACCGGCGCCGCAGCCGCGAATCGGCGGCGCTGGCCGCTAACAGCGCCTACATCCGGGATAGGATCCGCCGGGTCTGGGACTTGGATGCCGAAGTCATCCACCCGCCGGTCGATGTCCGCCGTATTCAGGCCGTCCCTGACTGGGCTCATCGGCTGGGCGGCCGGGACGCGGATCTCCTGGCCGCTCTGCCCGCCGAGTTCGTCCTCGGCGCCTCACGCTTTATCGGCTACAAACAGCTCCATCGAGTTATTGAGGTTGGGGCGCGCATGCAGTTGCCCGTGGTTTTGGCCGGCAGCGGCCCGCTCGGTGCCCGGCTTCGTGAAGACGCAAACCGTGCGGGGGTCCGGGTGCATTTTCCCGGCAATGTCTCCGACGAACTTCTTTATGCCCTCTACCAGCGGTGCCGGATGTTCGTGTTTCCGCCGGTGGAGGACTTCGGCATCATGCCGGTGGAGGCAATGGCTGCCGGCGCCCGGGTCCTGGCCAACCGGGTCGGCGGTACCGCAGAGACCGTCGTCGACGGCGCCACGGGCGCGTTAACGGACTTCACGCGCCCGGATGAGCTGGAGGAGGCCATCAGCCGGGCCGATTCCGGCTCAGCCGAAGCAGCCAGACTGCGCGCGGCCAGCTATTCCGAGGAGATCTTCAGGAGCCGCATTCTGGCCTGGACCGCCCGGTATGCCGGCATTTCTGCAGACTCCGGCGGAGCCACGTGATTGCCGTAGACACTCGGTTCACCGGTAACCATGGAATTGCCCGCTATGCCCGGGAGGTGACCGGACGGCTTACCATGCCGTGGACCGCGCTGCCCGGCAGCCGAAACCCTGCTTCTGTACAGGGCTTGCTGGACGGGTGGAAGCTGCCGCCCGGGACGAGGATGGTCTACTCCCCCGGCTTCAACGTTGTGGCCACGAAGGCGCCTCAGGTGGTCACCATCCATGATCTGATCCATCTGGGGGGATCAGGCCCACAGCCGCTGGCCTACCGCGTTTATTACGAATCAGTGATCAAGCCGCGCATTCGGTCGGCCGGAACGGTGCTCACAGTCTCGCGCACATCCGCCTTAGAGCTGCGCAAGTGGCTCGGTCGCTCGTCGGTGGAAATCATTAACACCGGCAACGGCTGCTCCCCGGTGTTCACCCCCATCGGTAAAGCCCATACAGGCAACCGCCCCTATTTCCTCTACGTCGGCAACACCCGGCGGCACAAGAATGTGGACGTGATCCTGCATGCCCTCGCCCGGGTCCCCGAAGCGGAGTTGCTGGTGGTCTCCGCGGAAGCTGGCGGGTTTACCCGGCTCTTCCAGGCGGCCGGCGTCGCCGGCCGCGCCACTGTTCTCAGTTCAGTGCCCGACTCTTATTTGGCTGAGCTGTACCGCGGGGCCGTCGCGACCCTGTTCCCCTCCACTCGTGAAGGTTTCGGCCTGCCTGCGGTGGAGTCACTCAGCTGCGGTACCCCTGTGCTGTACTGGCGTGGCTGCGCCAGCGTTCATGAGATCTGCGATGGTTACGGCCTCGCTCTCCGCGAGGCCAATGACCCGGCCGAATGGACGCGGCTGATGCAGGGGATGCTGCGCCGGGCACATAGCCGCGTCGATTTCGACTCCACACGCTACTCATGGAACAGGGTAGCCGACACTGTGAACGAGGTACTGGATGCCTACCGCTGCTGAGGACGTGACCGCTGTCGTTCTGAACTGGAAGGACACCGAACGCACGACGAGGTGCATTGCTTCCTTGCTGGGACCGGGCGGGCCGGGTGAGGTGATCCTTGTAGACAACGAGTCGGAAGGTCTGCTGCGCGGCCTGTCGGACAGGTTCCCGCCCGGCAGGGTACGGCTGATCGAGTCCCGCCAAAACCTGGGCTTTGCCGCCGGCATCAACGTTGGCTTGGCGGCCCGCAGGCCCGGAACCCGCTACATGCTGGTCATTAACAACGACGCCGAGCTGCTGCCGGGGTGCCTACCTGCCCTCCTGGCTGCGGCATGCCAGGACCCGAGAGCAGGCCTCTTCGCCCCCGTCGTCCTGAATTCCGATGGCTCGGTCCAGTCAGCCGGCGAGCGCTTCTGGCCGCTGGCTGCTTCCGTGCGTGCCGTGCGCCCCGGCTACCACCCGGATTACCTCACCTTTGCCTGCGTGCTGGTTCCGGTCTCCACTCTGGAGCAGATCGGGATGCTCGATGAAGGATTTTTCATGTACTGGGAAGACGTGGAATACGGGATGCGCTGCCGTCGGCAAGGACTGCGGCTGGCTGTGGTTCCCGATGCCTTGGTCCGGCATGAGCTTTCCGCCTCGCATGGAAAGGCAAGCCGCTGGATCGACCTGTATTCGATGATGGGGCTGGCGGTACTCGCTCGCCGGATGGGCGGCACCGCCTATGCCGGCTTGGGATGGCGCCTGCTACTGCGGCTGGGCAAACGGCTGGCCCAGGGTGACTTGGCTGCGTGCCGTTTCGTGCTGCGTGGACTCGCCCTAGGAATGTTCCCGCCTCACCCGGTGGGGCATATCGGTGTGAACCGCCTCAGGAACGGTCCGGTCCCCTCTGCTGAGACAGGTGCGGCATGAATTTCTCGCTGCATGACGCCCAAGGCAAGTTGCGGTGGACACCGATGCGAGCGGCCAGGCGACTCCTGCAGAGTTGCGGGTCATGGATTGCCCGCTTGATCGCCTTCCGCCTCCGGCTGCGGAACCGGTGCAGCCGGGCCACGGTGCTTGGCGACGGCGACGCCGTTGTGTGTCTGACATCCTACGGCCAACGGCTTAAGCAGGCGCACCTGGCCATCGAATCGGTGGGCCGGGGCCAGGTGCGCCCACGCCGCCTCATCCTTTGGCTCGACGATACGGTGGATGCCCATGCCCTCCCGCGGGCGCTGCGGAGGCTGGAATCGCGAGGACTGGAAATTCGGGGATCGCACGGAAGCTTCGGGCCGCACACCAAGTACTTCCCGTACGTGTCGGAGATTTCCAAGCCCGAACTGCCCCTGGTGACCTGCGACGATGACATCCTCTACCCCAAATGGTGGCTGCGCACTCTGCTAGTGGACTACGAAAGCCAGCAACCGCCAGCCGTGGTGGCCTTCCGGGCGCACAGGATCGGTCTGGCCGGCGGTGTCCTGAAGCCTTACGGGCAATGGCAGCCAGTCCGGACCGATCGGCCCTCTCACCGCAATTTCGTCACCGGTGTATCCGGAGCCGTGTATCCACCCGCCGTGCAGCGGAGCCTCGCCGCGCTTGGGGACGCTTTCCTGCAGCGATGCCCCCGGGCCGACGACGTCTGGCTGAATGTGGTCGCCTTGCGCCTTGGCACCAAGGTCAAGCAGGTCTCCGCCCGAAGCCGGCACTTCCCTCTGGTCCACCGCTCGCAGCAACAGGCCCTGCAACAGCACAATGTGCAGGCCGGGGGAAACGACGCACAGCTCCTCGCCACCTATGACGCCCCGGATTTGGCCAAGCTTGCTGCCGCCACCGAAACGCCTGCCCGGATCATCCCATAGGAGGGAGGCCGGGAGGCCTCGCGGGGGCAGGCCGAGTCGGCCAGGGGGCGACCGGAAGACGATGAACGATCGAACGTCGGTCTGCTACCGGCCTTGCTGGCGCTGGTCGAGATCGAACCGGACAAACGCACTCGGCCCGGGTGTGGCGATCACCGATTCCCATTGCTCGCCCGGCACCCGAGCGTTTTTTGGCGCAGATGCTGCAGGCGGGGTTCCGAGAGGGCGTGCATGGCTGCAACTAAGCCGAAGACGAGCCAGAAGAGAATGAACGACGGCTTGCCGAAGAACGCCGAGTTGTAGACAGAGGCAAACCCGAATTCATACAGGGAGAAGACCAGCAAACCGAGCGCCGCGCCGTCATTAGTTGAGCCGGATCTCCAGCTTTTGAACATGGTGGCCAGACAGAGCAGGACCAGCACCGCGTAAGCCGTGAATAGCAGCAGGCCGCCTTCACCCAGTATCTGCCAGATGGCTCCATCCAGGATCACCGGAGAACTTTCGGCATTGATTGAGTCGGCACTTTGCGAATGGAGCCCGGCACCCAGCGCAGGGCTGGCCGCTAGGATATCAAGCGCTATTGAGATGAACTCGTTGTGGATGTCCGTGGACTCGCGGACAGATGCGTTCTCCATCAGGAAAAGCTCCCGCACCAAAAATGATTCTCCGATGCTACGCGTCCAGACCCTGGACGTGAACACACACAGTAACGCGATCAGGACAATCAGCGGCGCTACCGCCGTGAGCGCAATCGTCTTGGCTGGGTTGGACACGGAAATCCGCGGCAGAGTACGGAACAGCGCCGGCAGCATGAGGCAGATGGCGATGACAACGGCACCGGCAATGGCCATCCTGGAGAAGGTCGTCAGAATTGCTAGAAAGACCACGGCGGCCGATGCCAGCCGGCTCCAACTGAAGCAGCATGCCAGCCGGCTCAGGTGCAAGGCCAGCAGCAGCAGCAGCACATTGGCGTAGACAATGGTATTTCCCAGTAAGCCAGTGGAACGGGTGATGTCCGTACCGTGGTAGCGGAAAAGGACAGTGTCCCGCGAGTACAGCAGCCAGTCTGGCAGAACTTCGCGAAACAAAAACTGGCAGATGCCTACGGCAGAGATAAAGACGCCGAACCGCAGTACAAGGTCCATCAGCCGTTGCTGCTCGCCGCGGTTCGTCAGGACCATGGCAATGGCGACACCGGCAACGATGTACAAAACCTGGCTGCGAAAGTCCAGTACTTTGTCGAACAGCGGTTCCTCGCCATGCAGCATCAGTGTGAGGTAGGTGAGGCCCAGCAGGACGAAGGCCAGCATCCACGGGCTGAAGCGAATGCCGCCCCGCCGCTGGACCGCTTGGAGTATGGCCAGACCAGCCAGCGCCAGGACCGAAACATCAATAGCCACAGTGGCCGCGTAAAGCTGGCTTCCCAGCGGCATGAGGTTGATGAACCCACTGAGAAACACCACGGTGACTAGAGCTGCCGCCAGGCGAAAAGCGGGTGACCGGCGAACCCGCCCGCCCACGGGCGCACTCCCTCCGCTTTCCCCCACCGAAACCCCCATTGGCTCAACCTAAGGCATCCCGTGCGGCCCGGTCGGAGCGGGAGCCGCGGATCTGTTCTTGCCTCGGGCCAGCATACCCGCGATAACGTGGAGGTCCGCGCTGCGGATACCGGCAAAACCGCCTGCCGGAACCCCGAAGTACTTACGCATCCAGACGATGTTCAGGCCACCTGAAACTATGTTGCCGATCAATGTGGCCAATGCGGCCCCGATTGCTCCCAGCGGGGGTGCCAACAGAGTCAAGGCCGCGAGGCTGGCGCCCAGGGCCAGGGCAATGGACCAACTGCGCAGACCCGGACGCCCCCGGGCGTTCAGTCCCGCGCCGGCCACGGAGCCCGGGTTGCCCAACACTGTGCCGAGCAGCAGGAGCCAGATGACCGGGACGGCGGGTGCGAAATCCGGACCGAAGAACTCCGGCACAGCCCAGGCGGCAGCGAGCGCAATTACCAGCGATATCGCCACGGTAATCATGGTCGAGATCCTGGCCGCCGAAAGCATCCGAGCCTGGTCTGGACGCGAGGATTCGGCGGCGAATATCACGTCTCGTACCGCAGCGTTGAAGATCAGCGCAAGCTCGCTGATGGTCACCGCCACCGCGTAGATGCCCAGTTCCACCGCTCCGGCCAGCGGCATCATGAGCATCTGGTCGACACGAGCCAGCAGGATGCCCAGCACCGCTCCCGGCCAGATGACCATGCCGTATCCGAAGAGGCCGTCCGCCGCCCGGGCAGTCGGCGCGGGGGAACGCCGGCGAATCACGGCCGGAAGAAACAGGTATATCCCTATACCGGCAAAGTGGGTGATGGCGATGGTCGCCGTAGCTGATTCCAGCGTCAGACTGTTGGTGAGGGCCAGCGCCACGATCACTCCGAGCCGCAGCACCGCCCCGGTCAGTCGCTCCAACCCGACAAGAGCCCACGCGTGGTACCCGGCAGCGGCGGCGCGGACGGCACCGAGCAACAGAGCCGGTATCAACGCAAGGATAGCCAGTACCATCAAGCCCTGCAGGCGGGGCTGGCTGTTACTCAGCGGCCCGGAGCTTAGTACAACGAGCAGAGTGGCGGCCAGACCGACGCCCAGCAGCATCAGGCAGGCCCGGGACAGCAACCGCCGCACGTTCTGCCCTCCCCGGGCGACATAGTAGGTAACCGCTTCGGGCAGGCCGCAGGCGGCCGCCGTGGTGGCCAGGATCAATGGGGCAGTGGCGGCTGCCAGTTCGCCGCGGCCGCCCGCCCCGAGTGTCTGCGCCAGCAGGGGCGCGGTGACCAGGCCCACGGCTGGCGTCATCACGTTGCCCACCGTGGACAGCAGGACGCCCTGCCCCAGACTGCTCCTCCGGCCAAGGCGAAGCAGGTCCCCCAACTTGTTCATGGCTTGTACGTTACTGTCCGGCCGGTGCGACCGATAGAGAGAAGCGTGCGGAAGGTGCAACGTTTCTTATAGACTGCGACCCATCGCGTCGCATGGGGGGCAACGAAAAGTGCTGGAGTCAAAACCACATCAAGTGCAGCCGGGGTCATTTCAGTTGCGCGACTATGGCGTACTCGTCAAACGTCACTGGATCGCCCTGCTGTGCGCCCTGGCACTGGGGATCCTCGGTTCCATCGGCTGGCTCCAGCTGCAACGGCCCGTATTCACTGCTGAGTCCAGCGGTTATGTGGCGGTCGGCTCCGGTGAGGACCTGGCATCGCTGCAGTCAGCCGAGAGCATCGCCAGGTCCAAGGCAGCAGGCTACGAGGTCGTCGCCGCCACCCGTCCTGTTGCCGAGCAGGTGATCGACGCGCTGGCGCTGGAAACCACGCCGGACAAGCTCGTATCGCGGATTTCTGTCGAGGCGGTGGAAGACACTCCCGTCCTGCGGGTCACCGCGGAGGCCGGGACTCCGTCCCAGGCCAGACAGTTGGCCGATGCCTGGGTGCTGGCGCTGGCGGAACAAGCACGAAAGATCGAGGGGCAGGGATCTTCAGAAGGAAAAGAGTCCCTGGTCCGGATAGATCTGCTGTCCGAGGCCTCGACACCAACGGCACCCGTCTTCCCGAACGTCAACCTCATCGTGGCAATCGGCGGACTCACCGGCCTGCTCGCTTGGCTGTGCTACGTGCTGATCCAAGTGCACTTCGACAGGCGTATCCGCTCGGCAGGGACCATCGAGGAGAATTTCAGTATTCCGGTGCTGGCAACAATTCCGGTTGACCGGACACTGGACTTGGGCGGAAAGCTGATCGCGCAGCTGGGACGGGCATCCACGGACCGCCGGAACGGACACGCAGTCGGGGAAGCCCTGCGTGAACTGAGGACCAATCTCAGCTTCGTGGATGTAGACAAGCCACCGCGCATCATGGTGATCACCAGTTCGCTGCCCGATGAAGGCAAGACCACGGTGACGGCCAATCTAGCCAGTATTATCGCCGCTTCCGGCCAGCAAGTGACCGTGGTCGATGGCGACCTACGCCGCCCCTCCCTCACCGAGGCCTTCGGCCTGGTTCCCGGCGCCGGAGTGACCGACGTGCTGACCGGACGCGCCCAACTGGACGACGTCCTCCAGCCATGGGGGCCGCAGCCCAACCTGATGGTGCTCGGCGCCGGGCGTGTCCCGCCAAACCCCAGCGAACTGGTGGGCTCGGCAGCGATGACCCACATGCTCAGGGAGTTGGCTACCAAATCGATTGTCCTGATCGATACCTCACCGATGCTGCCGGTGACCGACGCCGCCATCCTGGCCAGCATTGCGGATGGGGCACTGGTGGTGGTGAGCGCCGGGCGGAGCCGGATCGAAGAATTGGAACGAACCCGTCAGAGCCTTTCCCTCGTCGGAGCACGCGTCCTCGGCGTCATTTTGAACCGGGTCCCGAACCATGGATTTGAGGCCAAGCGGTATGGATACTACGGGCAGAACTACTACGTGGACGACCCCATTCCTTCCGCCGACATATCCGGCGCGGTTTCGGAATCAGCCGAAGGTAAGCACTTAGGGTTCCAGACCGTGCCTTTGTCCCCTAGGGTCCCTGAAAATGCAGCGAAGGAGTGAACGTCCTCTTCATACCCGATGCGGCCCGGGTGGTCTATGCCGGTACAAGCTGCAGAGCGCGTCCTTTAACAATGCGGTAACAGTGCCGGAGAAGACCCCAGGGATGTCTCGCGATCAACTTCCAATGCTTGCCCATGATGTGCTCCATGGCTGCATAGAACGCGGCCTCGCTCGCGCTGAGGCTGTCCGGCTGGCGGTAGGCATGAACCAGCACTTCGGGTACGAAGACCAGTGGGACCGAAGGACGCTTGAGGATCTCCAGCCAGAGGTCCCAATCCTGCAGTCGGCGCAGGCGGATATCGAAACCCGGCGTTTCCGCCAAGACGGCCCGGTCCACAAGCACTGTCTGCGTGGAAATGAAATTTTCCCACAGCAGTGCATACTTACCGGGCGTCCGCCGCGGAGACGGGACTGTCATGGTCCGTGCTCCTGGCTGATGGATTGCCAGCCGGCAAAAGACGAATCCGGGGCCCGAATGCTCGCGCGCTTCGAGTTGCCGCGCAATCTTCCCGGGGAGCCACTCGTCGTCGCTGTCCTGGAATGCAACCAGCTGGCCGGTGGCCTCGGCAATCCCGCGGTTGCGGGCCGCGCTGGCGCCCTGATTCGTTTGGCGCAGGCAACGGATCCTGCCGTCCTCGGCCGCCATGGCGGCCACCACATCCGGGGTGCCGTCGGTGGAGCCGTCGTCCACAACGATAACTTCATGAACCGCCGGATGCTGCTCCAGCACGCTGCGGAGTGCCCGTTCCACCGTCCCCGCCCGGTTGAACACCGGCACGACCACGCTGACGGTCAATGGATCCGACGCCGATCGGTTCATGAGTCCTCCTATGGCCGGCTCAGCAGCCGGCGTCCACAGTAGGCGGCGGGCTTAGTAAGCTCCACTGCCCTTCGCGACGGCCCTGACAGTCCGCATGATGATGGTTAAGTCCCCGGCCAGCGACCAGTTCTCCGTGTAGTACAGGTCCAGGCGGACGCTCTCATTTAGGTCAAGGTCGCTGCGGCCGCTGACCTGCCACAGGCCGGTGATTCCGGGCTTGACCAACAAGCGCCGGTTCATGGCCGAGTCGTAGAGCTCTACTTCCTCGTTTATCTGCGGCCGCGGGCCCACCAGGGACATGTCCCCTCGCAGGACGTTCCACAGCTGCGGAAGCTCGTCGAGCGAGTACCTCCGGATGAACGCGCCCACCTTAGTGATCCGCGGATCACGCTTGGGCTTGTAGAAAACACGCATTCCTGAATCAAGCACTCCGGCCACGTCCTTGTCCGCGTCCTGGTACATGGACCGAAACTTCAGGATCCGGAACGGCTTGCCGTTCAATCCGATACGCTCTTGCTTGTAGAAGACGGGCCCGGCGCTGTCCAGCCTGATCGCGACGGCAACGAGCAGCATCAGCGGTAGGACGCACAGTAAACCGACGCCGGCGATAAAGACGTCGAAAGCGCGTTTCAGGATGTATTTGGAGCCCTCGAACGCCGGCAGGCTGATACGCATCAGGGGAAGACCCTCCACTGGCCGCCAGTTGATGCGCGGGCCCGAGATGTCTCCGACTTTGCTTGCTACCACCAGCACCGTTCCGGTCTCGCCAAGAGCCCAGCCAAGCTCCCGCAGCACCGTCCTGCTCTGGTCGGTGCCGGCGATGATGACCGCGTCGATGTTGTGCCGGTTCACAGCCTCGACAATGTTGTCCGGATCGGCGATGACCGGAATAGTGTGCGCACGTCCAATGGAGAGGCTAAAGGCTTCGTCCTCCCCCTGTGCGGCGCTGATGGCGGCACCAACCAAGCGGTAGCCTGCATCCGGAGCCTTCAGTATGCGCTCCGCTACGAATGCGACGTCCGCTGTCCTCCCCACCAGCAAGGCCCGCTCGCTGTATGCTCCCAGGGAGCGCTGGCCCCGCAGCCATAGGCGCCAAAGGTGCCTCGTCGCCAGCAGCACGAAGAGCCCCAGCGGAAGGGCGACAGCCAGCAGGCCGCGGGCAAGGTCGATCTTCAGCAACATCGCGCAGGTAGCGAAGAGGCCGAACACGCTGAACGTCGCCTCGATGACCCGCCGGTACTCGTCGGTTCCCGAGCCCAGCATGGGCACAGAGCGGCTCTGATTGGTGCCCAGCGCAATCAGCCAGACAAATCCCAAAACGGCCGTGACCGCCGTGTACGGAATGCCGAGTCCAGCAACCAGGACGTGATGGCCGGGCAGTTCCAGCCAGAGTATCTGGGCCAGCACCACTGACGCCCCGATCACCAAGGCGTCGGTCAGCAGCAAGCGAAACCGCAAATCCCTGCCCCAGGAACGCTCGTCCCCGCTGGTGGCACTGCGGTTAGCGAGTCCGCGCGAGGAGGCGCTGATGCTCGTGCTGACGGTGCTTTGACGTTCAAGCGGTCTTTTCGTCGCTGTCATTTCCACGAAGAGCCTCTCTAGTTGCCTATGAGAACTCCTTTACGTTTATCAACCGCTTCTTGGATAAACCCTAGGGGTAACGCGTGACCCGGATCTGGCCCATCGCAGTCTGAAGCTGCTCCCACAGTGGCTCAATCTGCTCCCGGACCTGCCCGAGCAGGGGCTCTGTCCGATCTCGAGCTACCGCCGACAGATCGTCACCTGCAGCGGTCAAGTCGTCGGGCTGGGCCAGCAGCGGCGAACCTGACGAATGCGTGCCCGCGGAGGTTCTCACGTCCAGCCGGCACTTGCCTTGGCCTCGGATGGCGCCGGCGACACCCGCCACGCCCGGCAGCAGGTTGGGATGGGTGGCCCTTGGCCCAGCAGGACGGCGTAGAAATACCGGTTCTTGGCGATAGAGCCAGCGATGGGCAGCGAATAGCGCCCCGGTTTGAAAAGACTATGGAAACGGCGATGCTGGGGACTGTCCACTACCGCTTGCCGGGCGCTGACATCGCGTGGCCGGCATAGCTGTGCGTCCCCGCGGCGTCAGTGCGCCTGGACGATCTCCACCGTGCTGGCGAGCCGGCGGTTCTTGAGCACGGGCAAGAACTCTCGCACCTCGTCGATCCGGCGGCGGGTCACGTCAACGGTGACCACGCCGCGGGGTTCGTCGTCCAGATAGGCCACCGGGATCCCCATCGGGTCCAGGATCGCCGAATGCCCCACGGTGTTGGTGCTCGAGGTCCCGGCCGCTGCCACCCAGCAGGTGTTCTCGATGGCGCGGGCTCGCAGCAGCGTTTCCCAGTGCTCGATCTTGTGGTCGCCCTTGAACCAGGCGGCCGGCACGCATAGCAGGTCCGCGCCCTGCGAGGCCAGCGCCCGCGCCAGCTCGGGGAAGCGCAGGTCGTAGCAGGTGAGCACGCCGATGTTCAGCTCCCCCAGCTGCACAATTTTCAGGCCGCCGTCGCCGGGCTTGATCCGCTTGGACTCCTGGTAGGAGAACGCGTCGTACAGGTGCAGCTTGCGGTAGGTGTCTACAATCCGGCCGGCGGAGTTAACGATCACCAGCGTGTTGAATGGCCGCTCCTCGCCGCTGGATTCGTATCCTCCGGCGATGATCGCAATACCGACCTCGGCGGCGATGAAGGAGAGCTGCTGCACGAACGTGGTCCAATTGGAGTCCACGGCAGCGGCCAAGTCACCCTGCACATGCCGCACGGTGAACATCGATTCTTCCGGCAACACGATCAGTTCCGCGCCGCCTGCCTTGGCCTCTTCCGCAAGCGCGCGAACCGCCGCAAGGTTCTCCGACATCTCCCCGCTGGGGTTGAGCTGTCCGACGCTGATCTTCATGATGCGCTCCCGTCTTGCTGGCGGCGTGTGTCCTTCCAGCCTACCTAAGGTCAACTCATCGGCGCAGGTGGGAACGTTGCATTCAGAGTACGACGGCGATGCGCCGGGTCAAGCGCGGCGGCCGCCTTCCGGATCCACCGGTACGACGGCGGCGCGCCGGGCCTTCTCGGCCAGCATCACCGGGCGCAGCGCAAAATGGCCTCCACGCTTCGGTCGGCGTCCGCTTCGGTGGTGGACCAGTTGCTGACGCTGATCCGCATTGCGGCTCTCGCGTGCCAGGTAGTGCCGGACAGCCAGAGTGTTCCGTCCTCCTGTACCCGGTGGACTACTTCACGGGTGAACT
Organism: Actinomycetota bacterium; assembly: GCA_051751385.1. Taxonomy (GTDB): domain Bacteria; phylum Actinomycetota; class Actinomycetes; order Actinomycetales; family Micrococcaceae; genus Crystallibacter. The sequence continues at coordinate 101,894 of JBNJKW010000009.1, forward strand.
CGTCCGGGTCGGAGCCGTCCTCCCTCGTGAACCGGACCAGCACCTGGTTGAGCACCACGTCGTTAAGGATCTGGACACCGTCTCCACCGGCCAACTGCCCGGCCATCCGTGCGGCCAGCGAGCAGCAGCGGCCTACGAGGTCCGCCACTCCGTCGCGGCCAAGGGTCCGCAACGCGGCGTAGGCCGGGAAACCGCGGGCGCGCCGGGAGAACTCCGGCACCCAGGCCACCTCGTCCCGCTCCTGCCCGTACTCAAGGTAAGCCGCATGCGGCGGGGACATGGTGCGCTGGTGCACATAGGAGTCGCGGACAAAGGCGATCCCGGAGTCGTAGGGAACGTTGAGCCACTTGTGCGCGTCGGTGGCCCAGGAATCCGCAAGTTCCACGCCGTCCAGCAGGTGCCGGAGCTCTGGGCTCGCGGCGGCCCACAGCCCGAAGGCTCCGTCCACGTGCACCCAGGCGCCGTCCCGCCGTCGTACGCGTTCCACCGCCGCCCGGAGGGGATCAAAGGAACCGGTGTTCACGTTGCCGGCCTGCAGGTTCACGATCAGCGGCAGACCCTCGGGGATCCGTTCCAGCACGGCGTCGAGTGCTTCCAGCGTGATCCGGCCCTGCTCGTCCGTGTCCACCAGGTGAATGCGGCGGCGCCCCAGGCCCAGGTACTGCAAGGCCGACAACACGGTGCTGTGGGCTTCTTCTCCAACAACGACGGCGATCTCCGGTGCGCCAAAGAGCCCGTCGCTGATCACGTCCCAGCCGGCACGTTCCAGCACTGCTGTCCGTGCCGCAGCCAGACAGGTGAAGTGTGCCATCTGGCAGCCGGTGACCAGCCCGAAGCCGCAGTCCGGCGGCAGGCCGAACAGGTCCAGCAGCCACTGGCCCACTGCCTCTTCCACCACCGATGCGGCCGGGCCAGCCACATACAGTCCGGCATTCTGGTCCCACGTGGACGTCAACCAGTCGGCGGCAAGTGCCGCGGGCTGGGCACCGCCAATCACGAAGCCGAAATAGCGCGGGCCGGCCATCGCCACGGCTGCCCGCCCGCCGACGTCGGCAAGCTGTTCAATGACCTTCCGGGGGTCCTCGCCCCGCTGCGGCAGTTCACCCACCAACTCCCGGCGCAACTCAGCTACGTCCATTCCCGTTTTGACCGGGCGTTCCGGCAGCGACCGCAGATAGTCGGCAGCAAGTTCGGCCGTGTAGCGGAGCAGTTCGTCGTCCCCCATGACGTGCATGCTACGCCAGCGGGCCAAGCTTGCGACAGGGCTGGGGTGGTTTGGTTT
>JBNJKW010000010.1:0-95157 GCA_051751385.1 Actinomycetota bacterium
CCACCAACCCACCCCAGCCAGACTAGGCTTGGCCGTATGGATACGTCTTTGTTCTCCCACGCCCCACGGGAGCCTGAACCAGCCAACAACGCGGACCCGGTGCAATGCCGCGTGACGGTCGCACGGGACAGCAGGGAGGCGTTCGAGGGTTTCACCGACCTCATTCACCTGTGGTGGCCGGTCGACAGCCACAGCGTGGCCGGTGAAGGCAGCCATGTGGAGTTCGAAGACAAGGTCCTGACTGAAACGAGCCTTGAGGATGAGGTCCATGTCTGGGGCGAGATCCTGGATTGGGTACCTGACAGTCACCTGCGCTTGACCTGGCACCCGGGCACGAGTCCGGCGACATCGGGTGAACTGAGCATCGACTTTGCGGAAGCCGCCGCCGGCCGAACAGAAATCGTTTTGGTCCACTCCGGCTGGGAAAATATGCCCGATGGCCAGCGGCAGCGGGCCGACTATGCCGAGGGATGGCCCGAGGTGATCGGCCGCTATGCCCGATTCATGGGCGGCCCAGCATGATCCGAGTGCGTCGGGCTGGCCCCGGAGAACGGCAGTTCGACAGAACTGCCGTTCCACTGTTTGCCTGATTCTGGCAGGCGAAGAGTAGCTGCCGGTTCCCGCCGGCAGGAGATCCTCATCGAACTACCACTGGAGGCCTTGAGACCGTGACCGATTCCTTCCTCGCTGGGCTTCTGCATGCGCTGCCAGCCGGTACTGTCAGCATCGAACCGGCAGACTTGGCCGCCTGCGCCGTCGACCAGGGGCCGGTAGTCGACCATCAGCTGCCCATCGCCGTCGTCCGGGCACAGACCGTGGAGGACGTGCAGATGGTGATGCGCGCAGCCCACGCGGCCGGGGTGCCGGTGGTATGCCGTGGCGCTGGGACGGGCGTATCCGGCGGGGCGCATGCCACGGAAGGGTGCCTGGTGTTGAATCTGGAACGCATGGACCGGATTCTGGAGATCCATCCCGAGGACGAGATCGCCCGGGTGGAGCCTGGAGTGATTAACTCCGAGCTGAACGCCGCGGTGGCCGAGTACGGGCTCATGTACGCCCCGGACCCGGCCAGTTACCGCCTCTCGACGATCGGCGGGAACATCGCCACGAACGCCGGCGGGCTGCGCTGCGCGAAGTACGGCGTGACCCGCGAATCTGTGCTGGCACTCGACGTGGTGCTTGCCGACGGAACCCTGATTCGCACCGGCCGCCGGACTTTTAAGGGCGTTGCCGGCTACGATCTGACCGGACTGTTCGTGGGATCGGAGGGAACGCTGGGCGTAGTGGTGGGAGCGACGGTCCGATTGCGCTACCTGCCTGCCGCGGTGGAAACGGTGGCGGCGTTCTTCCCCGATGTAGCGGCTGCAGCGGCCGGCGTGCTGGCCGTGGGCCGCGCGCGGGTACAACCGGCGATCATGGAGCTGCTGGACGGGCACACCATGGCCCAGCTGGACAAGGAGCAGGGTTCCAGCCTGCGTAGCCGGGGCGCGGCGCTGCTGCTGATCCAGACCGATGGCTATGGGGCCGCAGTGGAAGCCGGCATCATCCGCGAGGTGCTCAGCGGACTCGGCGGCGACATCAAGGCCGCCGACGCCGCGGAGGCGGTCCGGCTGGTCGATCTGCGCCGGCACAGCCGCGGAGCCGAGGTGGACGACGATTTCCGGGTCGGCGAGGACGTGGCGGTCCCTCGTTCCCAGCTGGTGCACTACATCCACCAATTGCAGGAAATCGCCGAACGGCACGGAGTCGGACTCAAGGTGGTGGCGCACGCCGGGGACGGCAACTTGCATCCCACCTTCTGGGTGGGCCCCGGGGACGTGACCAAGGTGCCGGCGCTCAACGCGGCGCTGGACGAGTCCATCGACGTCGGCCTGGCACTGGGCGGCACGATCACGGGCGAGCACGGGGTGGGGCAGTACAAGGTGCGGTGGCTGGGGCGCGAGCAGAGCGAAGAGGTGTTGGAGCTGCAGCGCCGGCTGAAGGATGTGTTTGACCCTCAGCGGCTGCTCAACCCGGGCAAGGCCTTGCCGGTTGGCCCCGCGCGTAGGCTAGTGCCATGAGGAAAGAGACGCTGTGGGAAGAAATGAAGCGCCGGAACCCGGGACATTCGGCGTGGTACATCCAGCGCTTCGAACAGATGCGGACCGAGGGCGCCGACCTGCACGGTGAAGCCCGGCTGGTCGATGCGATGGTGCCCCGCGGCAGCCGGATTCTCGACGCCGGATGCGGCCCGGGACGGCTGGGCGGCGAGCTGGCCCGTCGCGGTCACACGGTGGTGGGTGTCGACGTGGATCCGGAGTTGATCGAAGCAGCCCGCAAGGACCATCCGGACTGTACCTGGCTGGTGGGCGACCTGGCCGAACTGGATCTGCCCGCCCAGGGCATCGCCGAGCCGTTCGACGCGATCGTCAGCGCCGGAAACGTACTGACCTTCCTCGCCCCGGGTACCTCGGGCGAAGTGTTGCGAAACCTGGCCGGCCACCTGGCCCCCGGTGGCCGGCTCGTGACCGGGTTCGGGGCCGGCCGGGGCTACGACTTCGACGAGTTCCTCTCCGATGCTTCCGCCGCCGGCTTGGCCGCGGACCTGCGGTTGTCGACTTGGGACCTGCGGCCCTTCACTCCGTCGTCGGACTTCCTGGTGGCGGTCTTCAGCAAGATGGCGGGTCAGCAGCAAGCCTAAGGGGAGTCAGCCCTCGTCAGTCTCGGCGGCGTCCAAGGCGGCAGCGGTCCGCTCATCTGGATTCAGCATGATGGCCGCCTCGTCCCGCCGGTGGCGCAACACCGAATCGACATAGGATTGCACGGCCTCGGCCAGCGGCACGTTGCGGTCCTGGTCTTCCGAGACATACCAACGATGCTCGAGCACCTCGTGGACCACTTCGGCCGGTTCCAGCTTTCCTGCCAGCTCGCGCGGAATGGCCTTGACGATCGGTTCGAAGACGTGGCGGACCCAGCTGTGCGCGCTGACTTCTTCGCTCTGCTCCCATTGGTGGTCCGCGCGGTAGGCATCCAGGTCGTTGAGCAGCCGCCGTGCCTGGTTCTCCTGGACGTCCAGGCCGGTGAGGCGGAGCAGCCGGCGCTGGTGGTGCCCGGCGTCCACCACCTTGGGCTGGAGCCGGATGCTGGTGCCGTCGGCGGTGCTCTTGATGGAGAACTCCTCCACATCGAACCCCAGATCGTTCAACCGCCGGATGCGGGCGTTGACCCGCCACCGCTCGCCCAAGTCGAATGACTCCTCGGCCGTCAGCTCTGCCCAGAGCTTTCGGTAGCTGTCCATGATGCGCTCGCTGGTCGCCACCGGGTCCACTTTGTCTTCCAGCAGGCCGCCCTCGACCAGATCCATCATCTCGCCGGCGATATTCACCCGGGCGATCTCAAGGTCGTGCTCCCGCTGGCCGTCGGAGAGCTGGGGGTGCAGTTCGCCGGTTTCAGCGTCCACCAAGTAGGCAGCAAACGCGCCGGCGTCGCGGCGGAAGAGCGTATTGGACAGTGAGACATCGCCCCAATAGAAACCAACCAGGTGCAGGCGAACCAACAGCAGCGCCTGCGCATCGATCAGGCGGGTCAGGGTCTCCCGTCGCAGCGTTTGGGAAAACAGGGCTCGGTAGGGGAGCGAGAAGCGAAGGTGGCGGGTGACCAACACCGGCTGCAGCGCCGATCCATCGGTGCGCATTCGTCCGGTCATCACGGCTACCGGTTCCACACAGGGAAGGCCCAGCCGCTGCATCTTTCGCAGCATCTGGTATTCGTGCCGCGCGGCCTCTTCGCCGGTCTCCTTGATCGCCACCACGCCCGCACCCAGTGGAGCGAACCGGACCACGTGCCGCGACAGCCCGCGGGGCAGCGCCGCCAGGTTTTCCGCCGGCCAGTCTTCCAAAGCCAGATGCCAGGGCAGGTCAAGAAGCCGCTCGTCGGTGGTGGCCGCGGTGATGCTCAAGGAAGCGATCGCCGCGGCCTCACCGGACAGAGCCGTGTCCGCGGTGCCCCGGACAGGGCCGGTGCCAGAGTGAGCAGCCATAGTGACTACATCCTAGGCGTGGACCTAGTCTGCTGTCTTTCCGGCCTCCACCGGGACGTTGAGGTCCTCCACCGAAGCTTCCGGAGTGCCGGGTGCATGCTCGCCCAGACGCAGCCCGGTCTGCGTGTCGAACAGGTGCACATGCCCCTCTTTGGGACGCACGTAGACGGTGCTGCCGGCCACCGGCGGGGTCCGTCCGTCGACCCGACCGGTGATCTCGTAACGTTTGCCGTCAAACTCGGTGTGGCCGTAGACGTAGGCATCGGCGCCGAGTTCTTCGACCACGTCCACGAACACCGCAAGTCCCTGGTTGTCCTCGGCCCGCTCCAGATCCTCCGGACGGACCCCGAAGGTCACCGTGCTGCCGTGCGCTTCGCCAAGCAGGTCCCGCGGCACCGGATAGGTCATGCCGCCGAATTGGACACCGCCGTCGGTCACTGGCAGTTCCAGCAGGTTCATGGCGGGGGAGCCGATGAAGCCTGCCACGAACACGTTCGCCGGCCGGTCGTAGAGGGCGCGCGGAGTGTCAACCTGCTGCAGGACGCCGTCCTTGAGCACGGCAACGCGGTCGCCCATGGTCATGGCTTCCACCTGGTCGTGGGTGACGTAGACGGTGGTGACGGCCAGCCGGCGGGTCAGTGACGCGATCTGGGTGCGGGTCTGCACGCGCAGCTTGGCGTCAAGGTTGGAGAGCGGTTCGTCCATCAGGAACACCTGCGGGTTGCGCACGATCGCCCGGCCCATGGCCACGCGCTGGCGCTGGCCGCCGGAGAGGGCCTTGGGCTTGCGGTCCAGGTACTCTTCCAGATCCAGCAGCTTGGCGGCCTCGCGTACCCGCTCGGCACGTTCTTCCTTGGACACGCCGGCGATCTTCAGGGCAAAGCCCATGTTGTCGGCCACGGACATGTGCGGGTAGAGGGCGTAGTTCTGGAAGACCATCGCAATGTCGCGGTCTTTGGGCGGTACGTCGGTCACGTCCCGGTCGCCAATCAGGATCCGCCCGCTGTTGACGTCTTCCAGACCGGCCAGCATCCGCAGCGAAGTGGACTTGCCGCAGCCGGACGGGCCGACCAGAACCAGGAATTCGCCGTCGGCAATCTCCAAGTTGAGGTTGTCTACCGCGGGCTTCTCGGTGCCCGGGTACAAACGCGTGGCATGATCGAACGTTACCGTTGCCATAGTGTTTCCCTTCACGGGCAGGTACGTGCCCGACGATCCGTAGTGATGGGTGAATATTCAGTTTCCAAGCGGCTCGCCGCGCAAACGGTGTGAGGCGGCTCACGCCCCTTAGTATGCCACGACTGTCATAGCGCCCGGCGAAGCACCCGCGAAGCACCCAGGAACAGCCGGTGCCGCCGCATCGCGTGCCAGGCCGGCCGGTGCAACTTTGCCGGTGCACGCCGCGGCGCACGGAGCTACGGCCGCCCGGCGGCCCGGCTGAACGGCGCTACACCTGCAGCGCAGCCGCCCGGAGTTCGGCCAGCAGGGCCAGCGCAGCAGCGAACGACTGCGGGGATTCCACCCGGTATTGCGCCGCGGTGCTGCCCGGCCCCACCTTGATGCCGACGTCGGCATCGCGCAGGACGGCGAAGGCGTGCTCGTCGGTGACGTCGTCGCCGGCGAAAAAGACAGCGGTGGCGCCGGTGAAAGAGCGCAGCAGGCCGATGCCCTGGCCCTTGTCCGCACTGAGCACCGACGTCTCCAGCACGCGCTTGCCATCGCTGATCTGCAGCCCGGGAATCTCCTGCAGCGCGGCCCTGGCCTGCTCGGTGGCCGCCGCTGCCACATCGTCGGCGGCCGTGCGGGTATGGAGTACGACGCCGGCCGGCTTGGCTTCCAGCCGCGTGCCCGGGTGGGCGGCCACGACTTTTTCGACGACGGCGGCAGCGGCCGTCAGCGCTCGCTGCTGGGGCTCGTCCAGCACCAGCGGCGGGCTGTCCGGACCGGTGAAGACTTCGCCGCCGTGGGAGCCGATCAGCAGGGTCCGGCGATCCGGGGATGCCACCGCGCGCAGGCTGGCCAGCGCCCGGCCGGAGATGAAGGCGGTGGACGTCCGCGGCAGGTCGGCCAGCGCGGCGACGGCAGCGGCCGAGGCCGGCAGCGGCCGGGCGTCCTCGGCCCGCGGCACGATCGGTGCCAGCACGCCGTCGAAATCCAGTGCGACGAGCAAAGTCTCCGTTCCGGCCAGATCCTCCAGCGCCGCCCGCAGTTCCGCCGGGACGGCGTCTGCGCCGCGCTCAGTCATGTGTCCCCGCATTCTCGAGGGCCTTCAGGAACGAGCGCGACCAGTGCTCCACGTCGTTCTGCAGGATCTGCCGGCGCATGGCCCGCATCCGCCGGGTGGCCTCGGCCGGCGGCATATTGACCGCCCGGAGAATGGCCTCCTTGAGCCCGTCGATGTCATGCGGGTTGACCAGGATCGCCTGCTTGAGCTGGTCGGCGGCGCCGGCAAACTCGCTGAGCACCAGCGCACCGTCCACTTCCTTGCGCGAGGCAACGTATTCCTTGGCCACCAGGTTCATCCCGTCGCGCAACGCCGTCACCAGCATCACGTCGGCGGCCAGGTAGAGCGCCACCATCTCCTCCACCGGGTAGCTGTGGTGCAGGTAGCGGATGGCGGTGTTCTCCAGCGTGTCGAAGGTTCCGTTGATCCGGCCGACGGCCCCTTCGATTTCCTCCCTGAGCAGCCGGTAGGACTCCACCCGCTCCCGGCTGGGCGAGGCCACCTGGATCAGCACCGCGTTCTCGACGTCCACCTTGCCGTCTTCGAGCAGTTCGCCGTAGGCCTTGATCCGGTGCCCGATGCCCTTGGTGTAGTCCAGCCGGTCCACGCCGAGCAGCACCGTGTCCGGGTTGCCCAGTTCGTGCCGGATCTGTTCCGACCGGGCAATCACGTCCGGCCGGTGGGCCAGCTCGCTGATGTGCTCCACATCAATGGAAATCGGGAAGGCTCCGGCCCGGCAGAGGCGGACACCGCCGTCGCTGTTTTCCACTTGCACCTGTTGCTGGCGCACATTGAAACCGCTGAAGCGGCGCACACAGCGTAGGAAGTTGCTCGTGTCGCTGGGCCGCTGGAAGCCCAGCAGGTCGGCGCCAAGCAAGCCGTCGATCACCTGCCGGCGCCATGGAAGCTGGGCGAAGATCTCCAGCGGCGGGAACGGAATGTGGTTGAAGAAACCGATCCGCAGGTCCGGCCTCGCCTCGCGCAGCAGTTTGGGAACCAGTTGGAGTTGGTAGTCCTGCACCCAGATGGTGGCGCCCTCGGCGGCGATCTCCGCCGTGGCTTCGGCGAAACGCCGGTTGACCGTTTTGTAGCACTCCCACCACGTGCGGTGGAATTCCGGCGCGGCGGTCACGTCGTGGTAGAGCGGCCAGAGCGTGGCGTTGGAAAAGCCTTCGTAGTACAGTTCAACGTCGTCGGCGCTGAGGGCCACCGGCACCAGATGCATATTGTCGTGGTCAAACGGCTCCACTTGCTGGTCCGGGACACCGGGCCAGCCCACCCAGGCGCCCTCGGTCTTGGCCATCACCGGCGCCAACGCCGTGACCAGCCCGCCGGGCGACCGGCGCCACACTCCCTGCCCGTCCTCCTCGATGTGGTGGTCCACCGGCAGCCGATTGGAGACGACGACCAGGTCGTACTCACCATACTGGCGTCCTTCTGCGTCGCTACCGTTCTGGGCGGATTTCTCCAATTGACTCTCCTTTGTGTGAAGTCGTCCTGAAGATGACTTTATAAGGAATGGAAACCCGTGGCTTCCCCGGATCGTTCCCTCAAGTACAAACGTGAACGCGGCCACTGATGCCGCCTGACCGTTGAAGTTGCAACTAAACTGGTGCTGATGCGCCCTTCCCGGGCGAAGCAGACCGACAAGACGCGAGGATTCATGGCTCACCAAAACAGCCCTAAGCCGACCAAGGCCGAGCGCACCGCAGCGGCCCGCGAGAAGGCCCGCGAGATGCGCGAGGCACAGCAGAAGCGGGAAAAGCGCAACTCGCTGCTGGTCAAGGGCGGGGTGGTGGTCGCCGTACTGGTGATCATTGGTGTGATCGCCGCAGTGGTGATGACCAATCAGCGCGGCCAGATTGCGGACGCCGGTGCAGCGCCGGCGCACGGCAATGCTTTCGGCGGCATCACCGTCACCCAGAACGGGCTGGCGGAAACCGAGCCCGTCCAAGTGGATGTGGCCAACATCCCCGAGCCCGCCTCCACCGAAGGCGACGTCATTGTGCCGGCCGGCGTGGCCGCCGCGCCCAAGGGCGAGCCCGCAAGCATCGTGATGTACGTGGACATGGGGTGCCCCGTCTGCAAGAGCTTTGAAGGCCAGTACGGCGGGTACCTCACCGAACTCACCTCCTCCGGCGACGCAACCGTCGAGTACCGGGTGGCGACCTTCCTGGACCGGGTGTCGACCACCAACTACTCGTCCCGCGCCGCCAACGCGGTGGCCTGTGTTGCCGACTCCAACCCCGAGGTCTTCAACGATTACGTGACACAGCTGTTCGCCCAGCAGCCGACCGAGGGTGGGGCCGGCTTGGACAACGCCACCCTGACCAGCATTGCCGAAACAGCCGGAGCCACCGATGTGTCCTCCTGCATCGACGACGGCGAATTCCGTCCCTGGGCCAAGTTCGTGAACCAGACCTTCTCCGAGTACCAGGTGGGCGGCACGCCGACGGTCTACGTGGACGGACAGAAGTGGGATCCGAACACCGACGGCGACTTCCAGCAGTTCGCCCAGGACGTCATCGACGCCCGCGCCTAATCCCTTCGCCGCGCCGGTCCCCGGCGCGGCGAGCAGGCGGCGGCTTCCGAGTTTCACGCGGAGCCGCCGCCTGGGCTACCCTTATCTAGCCGGTTTTGTCCGGCACGCTGGCCCGTCGGCCAGCTCGCCTCCTTAGCTCAGTTGGCCAGAGCACCTGTCTTGTAAACAGGGGGTCGCCGGTTCGAATCCGGCAGGGGGCTCCACAAACCCCTCTCTGACTAGTCAAAACGCATGTCAGGAGGGGTTTTCTCATGCGTCGGCCCGCATCGAACACACGCTTTGCACGCAGTTTTCGTGGGTGCGTTGTCTGGTATGAGGCACCGCCATCGCTGCCTGGTACCGCGTGAACCACTCGGTGTCCGCCTAATGGGGCGCACCAAGCTGGCTCAGGGGGACTGGACGACGCCGAAGGCGAAGAAGGACGAGGGGACCGGACTGTGGCGGGTCTGTTGCAGGGTCGGCGAATTCGACGGTGAGACCGTCACCGTCGAGCGCGCCGGCCGGACCAAAGCCATTGCAGAGAAGAAACTGCTCGAAGCCGTGAGGGAGCGCCGCGAACAGGGGGTGCACCCATCTGGACAACCAAGTAAGGTCCGGCATCTTACCGGGGCCTGCCAGCTCCGGGGTCCGTGGTCCACGCCGCGTCGAAGGCGATCTTCCGGCCGGCACGCAGGATCTCGGCAAGCTGCGTCTCGGTGATTTTCATAGGTGGATACTAGCCCTCGCAAGTCGCCTTGCAGGAGGCCATCGATGATCTACTGAGGCAGGGCCGCGACCAGTGACGGCATTGCAAACCATGCTCGACTTCCGGTCCGGCCACGTCCACGAAGGTGTCTTCTCAGTAGGCTCCTGGGCGGGAGTGGTAACGGTAGGCCGCTGGTATTCGAAGTTCATGCCCGTGAAGGATGAAGGCAGCGGAGCCGCTCCAGCGAGCCTGGAGTTTGGCTCATTCGGACTGGTTTGGCCACCCCCAATGCCTGTTCAGAAGCGCTCCACACCGAAATCGCGCAAATCGTTGCAGGACCACCAGCGCCTGCTGTAACGGTTAAGTTGCAACATTCGCTAATGATTGGAGCAACACGATGTCATCGATTACGAGGTCCAGGGCCCGCCGGATGGCTGCAGCAGTAGCGGTCACTGGATTGGTAACTGCCGGAGGTGCCGGAGCCGCTTCGGCAGTTTCGCCTGTCGAAGCGCAGGACACCCAGGAATCACTTGCGACCATCAATGCCGAGAGCGTGTTCATCACCCCGGAGACGGTCGTGCAGGCCAATCCGGTTGTTGCAGATGGCGAGGGCCAAGCACCTGCGGAAGAGCCAGCCGATGAGCAGGCCCCTGGAAATGAACCTCCAGCCGAGGAAGAGCCCGCTGAGAACGAGGAGCCTGTTGAAGAACCGGTCGAGGGCGAGCAGCCAGCCGACCAACCGACTGAGGGTGATGCTCCAGTCGATGAGCCCGCTGTCCCGGAACCCGGTGACGAGGACCCCATCGAGGAGGAACCGGCTCCTGAACCGGTAGAGGAAGAGCCTGTGCCCGAAGAACCGGCTCCTGAGCCGGTGAAGCCGGATCACAGCTGGAAGGCGGTCAAGGCTGAAGCCATGGCCAATTGGAAGGCCGCCAAGGCCAACGGTCAGGCCGATTGGAAGGCAGTGAAGGACGCCGGGTTTGCCGAATGGAAGGCAGCCAAGCACGACGGCAAGTCACACTGGAAGTCGGACAAGAGCGGGCTTGATGTGAAGAAGGATTCCGAGCACGGCGACTTCGAGCAGAGCGGCCACCAGGACGACTAACAGTCACCCACGGATAACCAAAGGGCTGCCTCCCATCCCGGGAGGCAGCCCTCTCAGATGGACCCTTCGGTTTGGATGGCACTAGCCTGCCAGTTGCGGCAGGTGTTCTCGAGCTGTTCGCCGGCAGCGCGGACCTCATCGAGCATCGCTGCCAGCTTTGAAGAAGGCCGTCATCGTCTGGACGGTGACTCCAGCGGGTCTGCCACCCGCTTTGCACAAGCCTCGGGGCTCCAGGGCGCTTTGTTACGGATTCAGACTGCGACTGACAGTCCGAGAATCGGGTAGAGCGCTTCCCGTCAGCGTGACCCCGGTCATCCGGTGCGGGGTTCAATGTGCCGGTTGTAGTCCTGGTCGAACATTAGATGCTTCCTCGCAGGGACGTGGGCGCCGTTGATCTCCGGCTTGTCGTCGATCAGGATGCCGCCGCGGACTAGGGACTTGTCGTGAGGATCAGCTTTTTCGTCCACCCTGCATCCAGCCGACGTTCCACGTCGTCGAGCTTTGCCCTTGCACATCCCGGGTTTCGTCCAAGTCGGGGTGGTCCGGACAGTAACCGCATCAGGGTCAGATGGCGTTTCGGCCCTTCGGTTTCTTTCAGATGAGCCTCGACGGCTTCGACGAATGTTCTGGCCAGATCCCAGAAGGCTCGCTGGCATCCGCAAGGGCTGGGAGAGTGAGAAGGGGCTGACGGGATCCGCGCGCGCTGCGCTCAGCATCTACCGTGCGGTGGAGCGTCTGGTTGAGGCGGGCATCCTGAAGCCTGCGGGCAGGCGCTTGGCGCAACGCCGTCCCGGCTAAGGCGGCGCTGCGCTCCGGACGCGAGGCACCTAGGTTCTCCGGCTGCTGGCCCTCCATCCGAATTGCTGCGAGCCGTACGGTGAACCCGGGGAGTTCGGCGCGCAGTTCTGCCTGGCCGCCCGCGGTCTTCCGGCCCGGGGAGGGGGTGCCTAGCCCGAACGCGGTCCCGTGCGCGTGAGGACTTTTGCGGGCACGGGACCGGAGAACCATTCCGGCGCTTCGTACGCGTACCGCAGGAACGGCCGGCGGAAAACGAGCATGAGGCCAAGCGGGAGACACACAGCACCGACCGCGACCAGCAGCGGAAGGATAAGCCGCACGCCGACAGGGAGATCTCCGGCAAGGCTGAGCAATGTTGTCAGGAACGCAATGACGATGACGTGCGCGACGTAGATCGGCAGCGTGTTCCGGCCCAGATACTCTAGAACACTGCCGCCTGGCAGCGACACGACCCAGGCCGCAAGCAAGAACCCGAAAGCAACAGCCACCACGCGCACCAGGAACGCGGCCGGACCGAACCGGGTCAGATCAAAGACGGCCAGCGCGCCCGCCCCGGCGATGAACAGCGCCCCGACCAGCACAGTCCGCCCCCAGTTTCGTTTCCGGACCCAGCCAAAAGCGAGGTCTCGCAGATAACATCCAGCCAGGAAGAAGAAGAAATACTTGCCCATGCCGTTCCAGCTGATGTTCCAGGAGGGAATCGACAGGAACAGAACCGAAACGGCGGCCGATGCCAGCAGCTGGAGGCGGTAGTCCCACCCTGCCATGCATCAACTTGGCAGCGATGAAAAAGAAGAGCAGCGCGTGGACAAACCAGAGCCCGGACGTCGGCAGCAGCGGGGCTGTCAGCAGGCGCAGGAGGTCCGTTTCCTGCGGCCGGGGCTCCATCGGTAGGACGGTGAAGTACAGGAACCGGATGACGGACCATAGCAGGAATACCCAGGCCAGCAGGCTTAGCCTGCTGGACCAAAGGACCTTCCACGGGCGGGCGATGACCGATGCCGCAAACAGACCTGAAGCGGCGAAGAACAGCGGCATCCGGAATACCTGCAACGTCCTGTTCAGCTGTACCCAGGGGCCCGCGATGAGGTCCATCTGGTTAAGCAAAATGACCGAGTGATGCAGTGCCACCAGCAGTATGGCCACCCCTTTTGCTGCATCGACCCATTGGACGCGCGATGATACCGCCATATGTTCCTTCTTGGCTGGAATGTTGAAACAGAGAACTGGAATGGGCTGGGTGCGGCTTAAGCCACGGGCCGGCCGGATAGGTGCGGCGCCCACGCAAGGGCAGGTCCGGATCCCGGGCCTGCCCTCGGAATAGATCGTAGCCGAAGGCCATGCCGTCCCTGGCTCCGGGATGTCGGGATCCAGTTCTGACAGGTTGCTGCCGGCGCGGCAGTTTCAGTTTCGTCGGCTTCCCCAAGGTCAATAAGGAAGGCACCCGTAGCTACTGCCAAAATCTGGCCTTGCATGGGAGGACGTCGATCTGACCGGCGACGTTGGGAGATCGCCATCCGAGGAACGCCAGACTGCTCGCCGTTTCCGCGGTCCGACAGCTCCAGCCGGTTCGTGCCAGGCTCGTCTCATGCTGCCCCCTTTTTTGTGGAGCCTTCAGCCTTTTTCGGACACATGGTAAGTGGAAGAAAGGCCGCCAAAACTACAACCGAAGGGTCACAATAAAGCATGATTCTCATTGAAATGAAGAATGGTGCTCTGCTGAATCTCGCCCATGTCATCGAACTCAAGGCGGAGTTCACAGGCGAAACGAAGGACGGCTTGAAGGGTTACGGCATCCACGCCTCCACCGTGGATGGCAAGACGCGCAAGGTGTGGTCCGAGCTGGATACAAAGGTGGCAGCCGAGGGGATGCTCCATGACCTGAAGAGGTGCATCAGGGAGGCCCACATCGAGGGCTACGCCATAATTTCGAGCAAGTCCTACAGAAACTAGGTACAAGCCGAAGGAGAGCCCGTCGCGGTCGGAAATGGCCACGGCGGCTCCTCCCCGTTCGGGTGAAGAGGAACAGGGGTGTCCGGACACCTGGACGACCATGAGTGAAAACCTTCAGCTGATCCGCCGCACCGTCGTTGCTGCCGTCATTTGCGAAAACCTGACAACGGGAGAGCGACTCCTGGTAGCCGTGCAGGCCGCCGACATCCGCCCTTTCGGGAACACACCACTGACTCGCGTGGAACAGGAAGGCTGGAGGGACTTTTTTGCGGGCGATCAGACCCGCCAGCGCAGGCGCCTGTCCGTGGACGAAGCCTTGCAAGTGTAGGTCTTGCCTTTGGCGCTTATGCCCTTGTTCCCCTTGACCGCTGCGGCACAGAAGGCGCCAGGATGCACGCCCTTGACGGTCTTGGCCGGGGTGGTGCTTTTGGCCGGAGTCTTGGGCGTCGAGGCTTTGCCGGCGGGCTTGATGGCGGTGACCTTCACGACCTTCTGGCCGGGGCATGCGGCGAGAACCCGCTTCATGGCAGCCTTTTCGGCGGAGGTAACCGACAGGGCGTACTTTTTCTTCACAGCGATCTGGGTGGCTACGTAGGTGCACCTGAAGGCCTTGTTTTTCGGCAGCCAGGCGCTGGCCTCCCGGTCGCCCTTGGCACGGTTGGCGGAGGCGTCCACCGCCCGCAGGTTCAGCGGGTCGTTGGCGAACGCGGTGCGCTGGGCGGTAGAAAGCTTCTGGGCACCAGACACCCATGCCTGGCCGAGGGCGACGACATGGTCGATGTCCACTTTGTTGCCGCCGCGGACGTGTCTGATGGTCTTGCCCGTGTAGGGGTCTTTCAGAGTCCCGGAGGCGATGACGCAATTGCGGGTGCCGGGCTTGAAACGGTCCTCAGTCAGGTCGCGCTTGAGGATGTCATTGCGGGCGTCACAGCCGTTACGGTCCGGGTCCTTCCATCCGTTGCCGAACTTAGCCCGCGCATAGCCGGTCTTGGCGGCCTTGCCCTTGACCGGGAGGGTGTTCAGTACCGAGGAAGCGCTGGTGGTCCCCTTTGGGCTTGCGGCTTCGACTGGAGTCGCGGCGGAGAAGCCCCCGAGCAGCAGGGCCGCGGTAGTGGCGATGGCGGCCAGCGGCCGGCCCAGGCGGTTAATAAGCGTGTTCATGATCCCCCGTGTGTGTCCGGCTCGGATGCCGGACGGCTTCAGTGCTCGGCCGCACTTGATCCTGCCATGCCAACCGAGCGCACCGGGGCAGGCAGGGCCGTGCCAGCGCCCCGGGATTGCGCGCTCACGGGGCTTTCTCTCAGTCGTTCGTTGCCGCGAGTTGCTCGGGGCACAGGAGCCAGCGCCAAGCGTTCGACGCAGATTCGGGCAACTGCTCGGCCATGGGCCGAGTTCGTCCTCGGACAGCCGAATCCGCGGGCGACACGTGGCGCGGATGGTTCGCCAGCTTGAGCCGGGCCTTCCTCTCCTTCGCCTACACTCGCGCTTGTGAACCTAGCCGTCCGTGCGCCATTCCGCCCGCTCCTCGCTTTGAACCTGCGTACCGGAATCCTGCTGCTTGTCCTGTTTGGGGTCGTGCGAGTAACCCTTGTTCTGCAAGCGAACGTTACCGGCAGCTATCAGGTTGTGAGTTTGGTGTTCGTGGCGATGATCGCGCTGCCGCTGATAATGCTCACACGCGAAGGGCGCACGCGCATTGGTTTGGTGCGACCGTCACGGTGGCGTTGGCTAGTGCCGGCGTTGATTGCCGGAGTCGCAATGGCACTCACGGTCCACGCCGCAGCCGCCGCACTGTGGGGCCACACGCTCTCCCACCCGTTCGCTTATATCGCCCGCTCGTACTCGGACGTGCCGGCGTCGCCGTCCGACGAAGACCGCCTTATCTACTTCATCATCTTCGCGGTGATCGGGATGCTCTTCAGCCCGATCGGGGAGGAGCTGCTGTATCGCGGCGTCGCTCACGAGAGTATTGCTGCGGGCCTCGGCGACAGACGCGCAGCAATTATCGACGCGGCAGCGTTCGCGCTCACCCACCTCGCACACTTCGGCCTCGTGTTCGTGGCTGGAGCCTGGGCATTCCTGCCGCTGCCCGCGCTTTTCTGGGTTTCGGCCATGTTTCTCGCCTCGCTGGCGTTCTACGGCTTCCGGATGCTGACGGGATCCTTAGCCGGCGCCGTAACTGCCCATGCGGGATTCAACCTCGCAATGAACTGGATCATCTTTTACGCCATCATTCCTCAAGGATGACTCTTCTCGATCGGAGTACCTGATTCGCCGCTGCAGTTAACTACGCACGGTTTAGCCGACGACGTTGCTAGGCGCAGACGGTTTGTTCATCACGTCTTTTGTTTCGGCCAGAAGGCGTGAAAATCCGAGGACGGTGAAAAACGCCGTCAGGAGGATCGCCGTTATCCAGAGAGACAAGCCAGCCAGATCATGGATTGCCATTTGCGGGATCCGGCGCTCCGGGACGACAACGACGCCGATGAAAGCTCCCAGCACGCCGAAATAACTACCCCTCATGAACGAACGGTGTGCCTGGATCTTCTTCTTTCGTGCAGCCCATAAACCGACGGAGACCGTGAAGAAAGTAAACACCGCGAGTCCGTGCAGCCAGGTGAATCCACCATTCAGGGTTTGAATGCCGAACGATGTGAGCGTCATAACGTACATGGCGAACACCCAGATGCGGCCAATAGTGCGGTGGACGGACCCGCCCTTGGTGCGGCGCAACAACTGAAAGGCGCCGAACAAGATCGAATACGACGCTGCTACGGCATGGATAGCGATCAGGAAGGTCCATTGAGGAGGCATAAAAGGATCCTAAACGGTGAACGCCGTAACAAAGATGAACTTCCGGTCCCTTCCTTGTCTTTTATCCACGAGGAATCTTGACTATTTCCGTGAATGAACAATTAACCCGCGAATGGACGGTGAACGAAGCCCGGAGCACTGCATCCGGAACAGCAGCCCAGGGTGCGCCCTGGCTCATCGCTTTCGGCATCACCCTATCCATCGCTGCTGTGCTTTCCTTCTTCCTGTCGCTTGAGGTCGCCGTTCTGGTAGCCGTCTTCCAAGGGGGCGTCGCCCTGCCGCTTGCCTTCGCCCTCGAACGTCGGCTGGGTACCGCGCCCATGCCCCGGGACCACCCCTTGCGCTCCCTCTCGGTGCAGTTGGCCATGGTGCAGATCGTCGCGATGCCGGCGGTGATCATGATGTACATACAGAATCCCGCGCTGGTACCGGCCGTCTTCGCGGCGATCGGCGGCGCCCACTTCCTGCCCTACGTTTGGCTGCACCAGACGAAGATTTACCTCTACCTGGCGCTCGCCGTGGCGCTGGGCAGTTGGGCCATCGCCCTTGCCGGTGGCGAGGCAGCCTACCGATGGGTGATGATTTGGTGGCCGGTCTGCTACATCGTTGCCGCAGCACTGCTCTGGCGCCGGCACCGGCAGTTGCACCCGTTGAGCCAGGGCGACGACTAGAGCGGCAGCGCCATCGACCGGTGGTCATTGCACAGGCCGGTGCTCCGGCGTGGTCGACAATCGGACGGCTGCCCGCCCGCGGCGGCCGGACCCTCGACAGTCTGGTGGTCGACGCCGACAATGGACGAACCCAGCCTGTCGAGTGGCGGGCACCCCTCAACCGCAGGAGCGCATGGTGACCGAGACCAATGTTGAGGCAGAGAACGTGGCTGTGGAGGCGATGGTGCGCCATCACACCGAACTCGTGGCGCGTGTGCAGGCGACGACGGCGGAGCTTACGCGCGCCATCGACATCGGTGACGAAGATACCGCCTATAACGCGCACGGCATCCTGCTGGAGTGGGGTGAGCGGGAAATGCTGCCGCACGCGGCGGCGGAAGAGGCCCAGCTATATGGGCCGGCCGGAGCGAGGGAGGAAGCCCGACTGCTGGTTGAGGCACTGACGGCCGACCACCAAGACCTTGCCGCGCTGCTGGATGAGCTCCGAGGCGCCGCGGGAATCGAGGCTGCCACCGTTGCCTCGTCGATGTCCCGCGTGTTCGCCCTGCACATCGAGAAGGAGAACCGCGTGCTGCTGCCCTTCATCGCCCGGACTCCCGATTTGTCTTTGTCCGCGGCGGTTGAAGGGCTGGTGGAACTAGTCGGCGATACCCATGTGCACGCGCCGGATGAGAGCAGGCACGCGCACGGCTAGGGGAGGTGTCCACGGACGCCGTCGTGGGCGTACGTCAACTCCCGATGGTCAGCGTCTCCCAGCCGCCGGCGCCAATGGTGGCCCGCTTGCCCAGCTTGTTGACCAAAATCGGGTAGTGATACAGATTGCCGCGGGTGTCCCGGGCCAACAGCCCGGATTTTCCGTCGCCGAGATGGTTCTGGATCATCGACAGGTGTTTCATCGCGTTCCAGCCTGAGGACCCGATGATCCGCCGTGACTCGGAAACGAACTTGCCGGCGCCATTGGAGCGGTACAGCTTGAGTTGCCCCAGGGTGGTCTTGGCGACGACGTCCATCTTCGCGTCGCCGTCAATATCGGCGGTGAAGATCGACAAAGACTTCCACCCGGTCCCCAGATTTGTGCGGCTGCCGTGCTTGAGCCCGGCCGGGTTTGTGTAGTGGTACAGCCGGCCGGTAACCGTGTTGCGGGCCAGCAGCGTCGGATACGTGTCCGCCTGTTTCCACTGGGTGGCGGTGACATCGTAGTTGCCCCAACCGGAGGAGCCGACGGTGGCCGCTTTCTCCAATCCGCCGGCCGGCTTGCCATAGTGCACCGTCAGCTTGCCGGCCTTCCAACGGGCCAACACGTCCAGCACGCCGTCGGCGTTCCAATCGGCTACCTCCACTTGTGCCACGCCCTTGAACCCGCTGGCGACGTACCGGCGCTTGTAGAGGTCATGGCCCTTGGCCGAGTCGTAGACATATAGGTTGCCGCCGGAATCGACGGCCGCGATATCCCCGTGCTGGAAGCTCGCCCTGACCATGCCCGGATGCGGCGGCAGTTTGGCCCTTGTAGATGCGTAGCCGGCGATATTGGCCACCGCCACTGTCATGCCGTACCACTCTTTGTGTGTGGTCTTCGTGTAGCCGATGCCGATGTCTGTCGCATTGGGACTGAGCAAACCGGCGCGGTGGGCAGGGGAGTCCATCCACCAGTCCACCACGTGCCGGGCGGAGTGGTTGATGGCGATGTTCTCGGTGTACCAATCGAACCCGGGAGGAATGTCCTTGCTGCCGTAACCGGAGCGGTGGATCTTCTCCAGATCCAGGTTGTTCTTGTCGATCCGCGTATTCAGTTCCTCTGACCACTGCTGCGCAACATTGCCGGCATTCTGGTTCCAGACCACTTTCGACAACCCGTTCTGCGCGCGGTACAGGTTGGTCAACCGGAGCACTTCTGCCACGAAAGGATCCGTGGCGGTCCGGGTTGCGGCCGAGGCCGGTGACAGCCCGGCAAAGGCCAGGGTCAGCAGCAGGATCGCTGCGATGAATGGTTTCATGAAAATGCGCACACCTCAGGGTAAACCGTTCACCTGAACTCGCGGCACCCCTGAGGCGGCTGGGGAATACGGGCAGGGGAAATTTAGATCCGAGGCAGGCTCGGGCCCGGGAAAACCGCCCCGACTCAGGCCCGGCGGCCCTGGCCGCACGGAAAACCTACAAGGTGCCCACCGAGGAGCTCGGCCTGCGTCGTCCCGCAAGAGTCTGAGCTCGGCGCAAGGCGAGTACGACGGCGGCGGGAGGCTTTCCCACGAAAGCCTCCCGCCGACGTCGTGCTTTAAGCGGAGCTGCGTCGCCTCTCTCCGAAGTGGCGGTGGCCTACTGCGCCAGCTGCTCCCGCACCAGCGGGGCCACCTTGGTGCCGTAGAGCTCGATGGACTTCATCAGCTTCTCGTGCGGGAGCGTGCCCAGGCTGTACTTCATGTCCCAGCGGGAGAGGCCTAGGCCCTTGGCCACCTTGACGATCTTGGCGGCCACGGTCTGCGGCGAGCCGACGAACAGGGCGCCGTCCGGGCCCGCCTCGGCTTCGAACTGGGCACGGGTCATCCGGCTCCAGCCGCGCTCGCGGCCGATCCGCTCCTGCATGTCGGCATACGGCAGCCACATCTCCTCGCGGGCCTCTTCGTCCGTGTCCGCGACGTAGCCGGGCGAGTGCGCGCCGATGGGCAGCGCGGGCTTTCCGAACTGGTCCAGCGCGCGCTGGTAGAGGTCGGTGAAGGGCGCGAAGTTCATCGGTGCGCCGCCGATGATGGCCAGCATCAGCGGCAGCCCGTAGTGGGCGGCGCGGACCACCGACTGCGGCGTGCCGCCGACGGCGATCCAGGTCTTCAGGCTGCCGGAGACCGTGGGCGGATAGATGCGCTTGTTGTCCAGCCGGGGCCGGGTGCGGCCGGCCCAGGTGACAGGTTCTTCTTTGAGCAGTTCGGTGAAGAGCTGAAGCTTCTCATCGAAGAGGACGTCGTAGTCGGCCAGGTCCAGGCCGAACAGCGGGAAGGACTCGGTGAAGGAGCCGCGGCCCAGGATTACCTCGGCGCGACCGTTGGAAGCGGCGTCCAGGGTGGAGAAGCGCTGGAAGACGCGGACGGGATCGTCCGAGCTGAGCACGGTGACGGCGGAGCCCAGACGGATTCGGCTCGTCTGGCCGGCGATCGCGGCCAGCACCACGTCCGGTGCGGATACGGCGAAGTCTTCCCGGTGGTGTTCGCCAATGCCGATGAAGTCCAGGCCCACCTCGTCGGCCAGTTTGGCTTCGGCGATGACGTTACGGATCACCTGGTCATGCGGCAGGAGCTTTCCGTCCGCGCCGGTGGTGACGTCCCCGAAGGTGTCCAGGCCGAGTTCGATTGTTTGCGCCACGCCGTGGCCGCCTTTCGTCTGCGTTGAGGGGTGCATGCAAATGCATCTTGTGGTTACTAGCGGGAACCACGGACAGGGCCCGGTTATTCCGCCGTGCGCGGCCGGGAGAGCGGGGGCACCAGTTGGCCCGACTCGCTCCGGATCCACCACTGCCCGGTCCGCCGTCTCTCCGCCCAAGTGGAAAAGCGGTAGTGGTACAGCGTCGCACGCACCAGGAGCGGCGGTTCCCCGTTGAACGGATCGCGCCGCAGCAGCTTCAGCGTGGCCCTGTCGGCCTCCAGCAGCCGCCGCAGCAGCGGGATAAACCAGCTTGCGCCGGGGGAGCCCAAGGCCAGAAACCACATCAGCCAGTCGAGTCTTAAGTGATACGGGGCGAACTGCCGCGGCATCCGCCGCGGGTCCCCGGGCTTGCCCTTGAAGCCGTACTCTTGCCAGTGGATGCCGTCCGCTGACCCTTCCACCACCACTTCATAACGTTGCCGGGTGATGGACCCGAACGCGCCGTACGCGTTGGCCAGGTGCCAGTTATTAAAGCTTGCGTTCATCAGCTGGCGCTTGGCGAACAGGTTCTTCAGCGGCCAGTAGCTCAGATACACCAGCAGGGCGCTGACCGCGAGCACCAGCACGGTGAACCACACCGGCTCCGGCTGATACTGCGGAGTGAAGTCGCCAACCGGCAGGATGGCCTGCACCGCAGCATCGGACACCGCGGAGAAGGCCAGCAGGATGGTCAACGTGTTCAGCCAGGCGAAGTTGCCGGAGGCCACCAGCCACAGCTGCGTAATGATCACCACCGCGGCCGCGATGCTGCCCACCGGCTGCGGGAAAAACAGGAAGAACGGCACCACCAGCTGGGCGAAGTGGTTGCCGGCCACCTCCACCTTGTGCAGCGGTTTGGGCAGGTGGTGGAAGAACCAGCTGGCCGGATTGGGCATCGGCTGGGTTTCGTGGTGGTAGTACAGGGCGGTCAGGTCCCGCCAGACCTGGTCGCCGCGCATCTTGATCATGCCGGCGCCGAACTCCAGCCGGAACACCAGCCAGATGAACAGCCACAGCACCGGAGCCGGCGGCGCCACCCGGTCGGAGCCCAGGAAGGCGGCCAGGAAGCCGGCCTCGAGCAGCAGCGTCTCCCAGCCGAAGCCGTAGAACGTCTGGCCCACATTTACGATGGACATGTACAGGAACCACAGGGCCAGGAACGCGATCATCGGCAGCCACGGCGGTCCCCGTTGCGGTAGCCCGGCCACCAGCAGTGCTGAAATAACGACGCCGGTGCCCGCCACGGCGCGCAGCCTTCCGTCGGTGTAGCCCCAGCGGAAGAGGGTGAAGCCGCGCGGCGTGCTCCGCTCCAGCAGGCGCGGTACCGGGAGCAGCCCGTGTTCGCCCAACAGGGCGGGGAACTGGGCCACGGCGGATGCGAAGGCGATCAGGAACACCGCGGCGATGCCGCGCTGCAGCACTTGCCGCGCCAGCTCGAACCCCTCGGCGCTGAACCACTCCATGGCACTTTCAACGCTACGGCGGACCGGTCTAGTGTCAAGGCAGCGCGGCCCGGCCCAGGCAGCCCCTCAACGCAGCAGGCCCGGCTCCAGAGAGCCCGGCCTGCAATGCGTCTCGCTTTACCGGGGCGGCCGGCCAAGCGGTTCGAAGGATCAGCCGAAGAGCGCCGGGACCTTCATCAGGGTCTGGGTGATGCCGTAGAGCAGCGGGATGCCGACCAGCACCCAGCCGAGGGCTACTTGTGCTTTCTTCATGTCAGGCCTCCTTTCCTGCCATCGCGGTTTCGCCGGCTTCTCTGGCCGGGGCTTCGTGGAATTTGCTGTCCACCGGCTTGACCATCAGGTTGGCAATGAAGCCGATGACCAGCAGGCCCACCATGGTCAGCAGCGCCGGCTGGTAGGCCTGCGCCGTGAGTTCGCCGGGCTTGCCCTGGGCGTCCAGGAAGGCGTTGACGATCAGCGGTCCGGCAATGCCTGCGGCGGACCAAGCCGTGAGCAGCCGGCCGTGGATGGCGCCCACTTGGAAGGTGCCGAACAGGTCGCGCAGGTAAGCCGGAACGGTGGCGAAACCGCCGCCGTAGAAGCTGATGATGACGGCCGCCAGCAGCACGTACAGCCCGGTGGAGGTGTAGCCAAACAGGGCGAGCACCACATACAGGGCGGCGCCGACGCCCAGGTACAGCATGTAGTTGTTCTTGCGGCCCAGGTAGTCGGAGGTGGTGGACCAGACAAACCGGCCGCCCATGTTCGCAATCGAGAGCAGCCCCACGAAACCGGCGGCGACGCCCGCCGACACCAGCGAAACGCCGTCGGGCTGGCGGAAGAAGTCCTGGATCATCGGGGAGGCCTGCTCCAGGATGCCGATGCCTGCCGTGACGTTGCAGAACAGGGCGATCCAGACCAGCCAGAACTGGCGGGTCTTGATGGAATTTTTCGCCGAGACATTTGCAGTGGTGACCAAGGCCTTGGCCTTGACCTTGGAGGCGTCGAAGCCTTCCGGCTTCCAGTCGGCCGCCGGAACCTTGATCGTGAAGGCGCCGAACAGCATGTAGGCCAGGTACACCACGGCCAGGGTCAGGAACAGCTTGCCGACGGCGTCGCCGCTGGCCACCCAGCCCGGTGTCCCGTCGAAACTGGGGTCGTAGAACTGCAGCAGCGCGGTGGACACCGGGCTCGCGATCAGCGCGCCGCCGCCAAAGCCCATGATCGCCATGCCGGTGGCCAGACCGGGGCGGTCGGGGAACCATTTGATCAACGTGGAAACCGGGGAGATGTAGCCGATGCCCAGGCCAATGCCGCCGATCACGCCGTAGCCCAGATAAACCAGCCAGAGCTGACCGGTGAAGATGCCCAGCGAACCGACCAGGAAGCCGGAACTCCAGAAGAGCGCCGAGGTGAACATGGCCATGCGCGGACCGTTGCGGTCCACCCAGGTGCCCATCACCGCGGCGGACAGTCCCAGCATCACCATGGCAATGGAGAAGATGATGCCGATCTCGGTCAAGCTCACGTCAAAGTGGGCCACCAGGGCGTTCTTGTACACGCTGGTGGCGTAGGCCTGGCCAATGCACAGATGCACGGCCAGGGCCGCCGGCGGAATCAGCCAGCGGTTAAAGCCCGGAGGGGCGATCGTACGCGATCGGTCCAACCAACTCATCGTTGGGCGTCCTTTCAAAGACGGGGTGTGAGGAAGAACTGCAACATGTGCTTCAGTTCACATCCTGACTGATGGTTACGCTGGGCAACCGGATTCGCCCGGCGTGTCGCGGCGCCCTTTGCCTCGGCCGGGCGATTCCGACAGCCCCTGCCCTCCGGACCCCATGGCCGGTACGGTGGAGGAATGGAACAGGTCCTCGCCGTTCGGGGCGTGGGTGGCTACCGCCGCTACCGGGCCCCGGCGCTCGCCGTCGCCCCATCCGGCAGCGTGATGGCCGCCTATGCCGGCCTGGACGGGGAGGCCGGAGCACGCCGCTCCGGTGACCTACTGCTGCGCCGCAGTTTCGACGGCGGAGCCAACTGGGAGCCGCAACAGGTGGTCTGGGCGGGCCAAGCCGGGCAGGCGCCCGGCCGGCCCGGCCTGCTGTCCGACGCCGCGACCGGGCAGATCCTCATGGCCTTCGTGGCCCGGGACAAGGCCAGCAGCGCTGGCCCGGTTGCTCCCGCAGCCGTGGACCGTCGCTTCGAACTGATCTCATCCGACGACGACGGCGCCACCTGGCAGCACCGGACAGTCACCCCGCGATCGGCCTCGGACACCGTGACCGGACTGGCCGGCGCCGGCCCAGGGACCGGGCTGCATGCCGGGCCATTCGCCGGACGGTTGCTGGTGCAGTTCGCCGTGACGGCCAGCGACGGGCGGTCGGGGGCAGCGTCCGGCTACAGCGACGACCACGGCGAGAGCTGGACCGTCGGGGAGCCGCTGGATGTGCCGGCCGCATCTCCGATGGTCTCGGAGGTGCCGCGGGTCTCCGAGGCCTTCGAGGTGCCGCCGGCCTCCCCGGCACTGGAAATGCCGGAACGGGACTCGGGCGCTGCGGCCTGTTTGGCTGACGGGCGGGTGCTGCTGCAGATTGGCGCCGCTCCCATCCGGCGGGCGGCGGTCTCCGACGACGGCGGGCACAGCTATGGGCCGCTGCGGCCGGTCGAGGAGCTGCCCGATCCCGGCAGCGCCGGCTCGTTGATCCGCTTCGACGGCCTGCCGGCCCTGGGCGGGCTGGCCTCACCGGTGAGCGGCCACTGGCTGCTGGCTGCCAACTGCCAGGATGCCGTGCTGAACCGGAACGTGGTGCTCAGCCTGTCGCGGGACGACGGCGAATCCTGGCCGCACAAACTCACCATCTGGGGCAGCGGAGCCAGCGGACCGGCCGCGGTGCGGCTGGCCGACGGACGGATTGGCGTGCTGTACGAGCGGCAGGGTGGCCGCGAACTTGCCTATGCCACTGCCGATCCCGGCATGCTGCGGACGGCATGGCCCCGCGGAGCGGTGACGCGAAAGGCCGACGAAGGCACCGGCCGGCCGCGGCCCGAGACCGGCCCGCTGCCGGTGGCCAGAGACTATCCGTTGCGCTTCGACATGGTGCTGCACGCCATCGTCAGTTCGGACGAATGGCCGCCGGAGCCGGGCTATCGCCCCGGGGATAGGCTCTTTTTTGCCGGACGGGCGCGGGTTTTGGGACCGGATTACTTGAGTGTGCAGCTGTCCGGCGCGTTCGACAACGCCGGGGATTTTCCGCCGCAGCAACTCGGGCCGGGAGGGGAGGTGCACTACTTCCATCCCGTCCACACGGTGACCACCGCCGACGTCGCTGCCCGCCGTTTCACCCTTGCCTTCACCTGTTCTGCAGCCCCGGTGAACGCCGCCTCCGTGAGTACCGCGGTGGTGGGCCGAAAGCGGGAGTTCAGCCTCGACGTCGTGAGCGGAGAAATCAGCGAGGGGTGACGCGGCTCTCTGCCTCTTCGGGAGTGTTCTCCCCGTATCGGTGTGCAAGGATTTAACCGGGATCAACGACGCCGCCGTCACGGTGGCGATGACGCAGAACGGAGTGGGAGTGCAGGACAAGGACCCAGACGAGGAATCCATGTCGCCCATGACTCCGCAGGCGGGAATGCTGCCGATCATCAAGCCGAAGAACGTTCCTGCTCCCGACCCCGGAACCGGCCGGTCCGCGGCCACTGGGCGCACCGGCTCCACCGCCGGGCCACAGCCCACCCATCCTCCCGTGCCGCGCCCGACGGACCGACCGGTGGCCAAGCAGGTCAAGCCCGTTCCGACCGGAACCGCACCGTTGCGTGCCTCAGCGGCGGCATCGCGTTCCAATGTGGCGGCGCGCCGGATGCTGCGCAAGCTGGTACAGGGCGAGGCGCCGCCCACCGCGCCGATGAGCATTGTGGAGCGGCTGGCTGGCAGTCCGTACGCCAACCCGATGATCCAGGCCGCCGGAATCGATGCCTCCGCGCGGATTACGTTGGACTTTGCCCTGGATGTAGCAGAAACCATGTTCCGCTACGGTGCCGGCGCGCTGGAGGTGGAAACCAGCATCATCGCTGTCACCGCGGCCTTCGGGCTCAGCGACATCGACGTGGACATCACCAACCAGTCAGTGGTGATCAACTACGCCAAACCGGACACGATTCCCATCACCGTGATGCGGGTGGTGCGGTCCTGGACCAACAACTACGCCGGCCTGTCCCTGGTCCACGAACTGGTCACCGACATCGTCAACGGCGGGGTGGGCCGCAGCGAAGCCAAGGAGCGGCTGCAGGAGATTACCTCGCGTCCCAAGCCCTTCCCGCGCTGGATGGCCATCGCGGCTGGCGGCGTGTTCTCCGGCTTCATCATTGCCTTCCTCGGCGGCAGCGTCTTCGCGGCCCTCGTGGGTGGCATCTCCACCGTGCTGATGGGTTTGGTGGGGCGGAAGCTGAGCAAATGGCGGATGCCGGACTTCTTCATCACCGGCATCGGCGCCTGCCTGGCCACCGTCATGGCGCTGCTGTTCTGGGCTCTGCACGTGCCGATGAGCCCGTCGCTGGTGATCGCCGGCGGCATCCTGTTCCTCCTGCCGACCGGCCGGCTGGTCTCTGCCACGCAGGATGCCATTAACGGCTTCCCGGTCACCGCGTCGGGGCGTTATCTCTCGGCCTTCTTTACCTTCGCAGCGATTGCCGCCGGCGTCGCCGTGGGGCTGGTAGGCGGCTCGATGCTCGGCGTCAGCCTGCCCGAAGTTTTCGTGGAGGGCCAAGGCCAGTACCCCTACGTGGTGCGGGCGCTGCTGCTCGTCGTGGCAACCATTGCTCTCAGCATGACCGAGCAGACCAAGCTGAACATGCTGCTGCCCACGGCCGCCGTCGGGCTGGCCGGGCTGTTGATCTACGACTTCGTGGTGTGGGCGGGGATCGGGGACCGGATCGGTCCGGCCGTCGGCGCCGTGGTGATCGGTTTCCTGGGGCGCATCGTGGGCCTGCGGATGGGCTCGCCGCAGCTGGTGGTGGCGGTGCCGGCCGTGCTGTTCCTGCTGCCCGGGCTGTCCGTGTTCCGGTCCATCTTCGAGCTGACCGTCAACTCGGAGGCGCCGTTCAATGGCATCCTGGGGCTGTTCGGTGCACTCACGGTGATCCTGGCCATCGCCGGCGGTACCGTGCTCGGCGACAACCTGGCCCGGCCGTTCACCAAGGGGCTGGGCTCGAACGAAAACCGGCGGGCCCGGCGCCGCTGAGGACGCCGAGGTAAGTACGCTCGTCGGGGCGGGTCGGATCAGGCCTGGGGTCCTTGGGGAAGGGCGGCGGAGACCGCCGGTGCGGGTCGGATCAGGCCTGTTCGTTCTCCGGGAAGATTTGCCCCACAGGGGTGCGCTTCTCCGCTTGGAAAGCGTCTTCGGCCCGGCCGTAGGCCCAGTAGCCGGAGATCGAGACCTGATCGCGGGACAGCCCGTGGTCCTTGAACAGTACGTCGCGCAGCGACTTCACCTCGCCGCGCTCGCCATGGACGAATGCATCCACCCGGCCCTCGGGCCATTCCAAGGCGGAGATAGCGTCACGCAGCATGGTTGCGGTCCCGGGCGTCTGGCCATGGCGGAACAACCAGTGGATTTGCAAGCCGGCAGGGCTTTCCAGTTCCTGGACATCGTCCTCGGAATCCACTTCCAGAAAGGCATGGCCGCGGGCGTCGGGAGCCAAGGCTTCGATGGCGGCCGCAATGGCGGGGAGCGCTGAATCGTCGCCGGCAAGTAGGTACCAGTCGGCGGCGGGATCGGGACGATAGGCGCCACCGGGGCCAGTGAACATCATCCAATCGCCCGGCTTGGCCTGCGCAGCCCACGGTCCGGCGAGGCCTTCGTCGCCGTGGACCACAAAATCGACCACGACTTCGCGCGTCTCGCGGTCCACCCGTCGCACTGTGTAGGTGCGGGTGACGGGCAGCTTGTCGGCCGGCAGCGTTTCTTTGAGTTCCGCCACATTGACCGGTAGCTCCACGTCCAAGGACGGATCCAGGAAGAAAATCTTGATGTACGGGTCCGTCGCCTCCTTCGCTGCATACCTCTCGGCAAACGAATCAAAGGCGTCCCCGCTGGCAAACACGCGGACCATGTGCTTCGAAAGCCACTCCGTACGGGTCACCTGGAGGTTGGTCTGCACCCGTGGCGGCCGCCCGCTCCGTCCGGGGCGTGTGGGGGCTGCCTGTTGCGTCTGCATAGGGGTTCTACTCCTGACAAAGGGAAACTGCTACTTAGGCAAACCTAACTCACGGGCAAGCGATTCCCAATTTGCAGGCATGAAAGGTCATATTTGTCGGGAAGCGCGGCCGCTGGTCACGGAGCATCGGGCAGCTGCCGTTCACCTACGGCCGGCCCTCTCCACGTTCTGCGCTTGCTGTCCATGTTCAGCAGGAACTGTCCACGTCTTGGCGAGGCGCGAGCTCCTGACCTGCGGCGACGCCGAACGTCGGCGCAAAACGTGGACACCCTTGCAGTCATCCGTGCGCCGGGGGGGCGTATTGGTCAGCGAACCGGGAGCCAGTGCTGCAGGCCCGACCCGGTTCACACAGGCCGGCGCCGAAGCCTAAGCGGCAGCACGTACATGGCGGTGGAACCGGCTCGGCGATGGCTCCGCTGCCGCCTCAGCGCAGCGCCCACGCCACGGGCTCGGCGTGCTGGGCGGCCAGCAGTTCGTTGACCCGGCTGAACGGCCGCGAGCCGAAGAACCCACGGGATGCAGACAAGGGGCTGGGGTGCGCGGTCTCGATCCGCGGCACATGTTCAAGCACCGGCGCCAGTTGCTGGGCTTCCCGGCCCCAGAGCAGTGCCACCAGCGGGCCGCCGCGCTGGGCCAGCGCCCGAACCGCCAGTTCGGTGATCTGCTCCCACCCCTTGTTTCGGTGCGACCCAGCCTTGCCTGCTTCCACGGTCAGGCAGCGGTTGAGCAGCAGCACGCCCTGGTCACTCCAGGCGCTCAAGTCCCCGTGCTGCGGTGGCCGGCAGCCCAGGTCCATCTGCAGTTCCTTGTAGATGTTGGCCAGGCTGCGCGGCAACGGCCGGACGTGCCGTTCCACCGCGAACGACAACCCGATGGAATGCCCCGGCGTGGGGTAGGGATCCTGGCCGACGATCAGCACCTTGACCTTGGACAGGGGCCGCTGGAACGCCCGCAACACGTTCCCCGGCGCGGGCAGCAGGGTCTTGCCCGCGGCGCGCGCGCCGTCCAGGTAGGCGGCAAGGTCCCAGAGCATCGGTTCGGCCGGCGCCAGCACCTCGGCCCACTCGGGGTGGATCACGCCCGCAAGCTCCTGCGGCGCGGCGAACGGATACGGGGCGCGAAAGTCCGCGGCAGGCGGGTGGGCAGGCAGCGGAAAGAGGGCACCGTCGTCGTAGTTCACCGTTCTATCTTTGCGGATATTGCCCGCCGCCCGGCAATCAGGCCCGCGCAGGCGAGTGAATGACAGGCCTGTGGTTCGCCCTTATTATGGAGAAGGTATTGATTGCCGTCGGCAAGTACTAGGAAGAGCAGGTGTGTTATGGCAGGTTCGGCCGAGGCCAGTGCGTTTTCACTTGAGGCCGAGGTTGACGATGCCAGCCCGCTGAGCGAGCGCGACCAGCGGATGCTGGCGCTGGAACGGCAGTGGTGGAAATACGCCGGCGCCAAGGAACAGGCCATCCGCGAACTGTTCGACATGTCCGCCACGCACTACTACCAGATCCTCAATGCGCTGATCGACACCGAGGATGCGCTGGCGCACGATCCGATGCTGGTGAAGAGATTGCGTAGACTACGTACGTCCCGCCAGCGCGCGCGCACTGCTCGCCGGCTGGGCACCGACGCCTGATTCCGGGACCGCCCGGGAGGCCGGTTCCCGATACTCCACCACCAAGGATGCAGCACCGCGATGACCAAGTACCCCCGGGATGAGTTCGACCAGGTCCCTGAAACTTCAGACCGCCACGGTGTGCATCGCGCCCGCATGGCGACGCCGAAGTCCAACGGCCTGGGCCTGATCATTCTGGCCGCTGTCTTGGCGCTGGCGGTCGGAGCCTTATCCTTCTTCGTGCTGCCGCTGCTGGGGACCGGCGGACCTTCGAGCCCCGTCGCCGGAGCAAGCAGCACGCCCGCCGCTACCGCCTCGGCATCGCCGTCGGCAACGGAGCGGGAAACCGAAAGCGCGGAAGCGGAAGCCACGAAGGAGCCGAGCGACGAGGCCACGCCGGAGCCCACCGAAGAAGCGACCGAAGAGCCCACTGATGAGCCCACCGAAGAGGCCGCCGCGGTCAACAAGCAGGATCCGGTGATGATCCTCAACGGTGCGGGGGTGTCCGGGCTGGCCGGCACGGTGTCGCAGACCGTGCAGGCAGACGGCTGGACCATAGCGGTGGTGGACAACTGGGGCGGCGCACCGCTGGCCGGATCGGTGATCTTCTACAACCCGGGCCAGGAGGCCAACGCCCAGGCCCTCGGGGAACTGCTCGGCATCACTGACCTGCAGGAAAACGGCGACGTCTCGCAATACGTCACCGTGGCGCTCGGCCCCGGCTACCGCTAGGCGGCCGCACCTGGTTCTGAGGATTTCGGTTACGCCTCAATAACATTAAGTGTGCCTAAGGTCACTTTCCGCTCCATGCGTAGATAGGGTGAGACCACCCTGCCGCTGAACCGTCTGCGGCAGAGGCGGAACTACTGAGTATGGAGAACACTATGGCGCTGGGAACCGTCAAATGGTTCAATGCGGAAAAGGGCTACGGCTTCATTACCGTGGACGAAGAAAATTCCGATGTATTTGTCCACTGGTCCGCGATTCAAATGGACGGTTACCGTTCCCTGGATGAAGGGCAGCGCGTGGAGTTCGAGATCGGCCAGGGCCAGAAGGGTCCGCAGGCCGAAGAAGTCCGGGTCGCTCCTTAGCGGGACCTTAATGACGACGGCGGTGGAGGCTCGGGTGCCTCCACCGCCCTTTTCGCCGGGCTGGCTGCGCACGGATGGCTGTGCAGCGGATGGGTCGCGCTGCGGCGGCTGGGCGCTGCGCCGCGACTTTGTTGCGTGGACGGGCGGGTTACTCCTTCAGCGGCACGCCGCGGGCGTCGCGCTTGAACGGTTCCGCCCCGACCAGGATCATGATGCCTTCAATGAAGCCCCAGACGGCGCCGACGCCGAAGGTCAGGAACGTGACCACGATCTGCAGCACGCCAATGCCGATGTGGCCAAGGTAGAAGCGGTGGACACCCAGGCCTCCCAGCAGGATGCCTAGGAGGCCGCCGATCAGACGCGACTTCTGCTCCGGGTAGTAGTAACCCTGCGGAGTCCCGTAATACTGCTGCTGGCCGTAGGGCTGACCCGGCTGACCTGGCTGTGCGTATTGACCCGGCTGGCCCGGCTGACCGTATTGCGGGCCGGGTTGGCCGTAGGGCTGACCCGGCTGGGGCGGATACGGCGAGGATGGCTCGCCGGAAGCGCCGGAAGCGCCGGAAGCGCCGGAAGCGTCGGAAGCGCCGTACGGCTGCTGGCCGGGAGTGCCTTGCTGTGGTCCCGAAGCGCCGTACGGCTGCTGGCCCGCGGGCTGTCCGGCGGGGCCGCCGAGCGGCGGCTGCCCGATTGGCCTAGTCGGGTTGGTTCCGGTTCCCAAGGGTTCGGTGGGGTTGGCGTTCTTCTCGTCGCCTGATTCAGACATGGTTCTCCGACCTTGCCCGTTGCCGGGCTGCTAAAAGCTGGTTTCTCTTACCCTCAATCTACGCGCGAGGCCCCAACCGTATCCATGGGGGTCCACCCTGATTGTTTGCCCGGGGTCGATCAGGGTGATTCGCCCTCCGCGAAGCAGACCCATCGGTCCGCTCAACAGCTTGCACTCGACACCGTCGAGTGCTAATTATTGAGTTAGCACTCTCGCGGGCCGACTGCTAAGAAATCCCGTGGGGGGTGAAATCCGCCACCAGAAGTGAGGTGAGCGGCGCGGCGTACCGAAATCGCCGTCGTCGTAAGCCGTCCGTCGCGGGCACCGAAGGTGGCCAGCAGCCGTCAAAAGCTGCGTCCAGTGTCTATTGTCCAGAAGGGACGTAAGCCGCTATGGCAAAGATCATTGCATTTGACGAAGAGGCCCGCCGCGGCCTCGAGCGCGGACTGAACATCCTCGCCGACGCCGTAAAGGTAACCCTCGGCCCGCGTGGCCGCAACGTCGTACTCGAGAAGAAGTGGGGCGCTCCCACGATCACCAACGATGGTGTTTCCATCGCCAAGGAGATCGAGCTGGACGACCCGTACGAGAAGATCGGCGCAGAGCTGGTCAAGGAAGTCGCCAAGAAGACCGACGACGTCGCCGGTGACGGTACCACCACCGCCACCGTACTGGCCCAGGCCCTGGTCAAGGAAGGCCTGCGCAACGTTGCTGCCGGCGCCGACCCGCTGAGCCTGAAGCGCGGCATCGAGAAGGCCGTTGACGCTGTCACCGCCGAGCTGATCGCTTCCGCCAAGGAAATCGAGACCAAGGAACAGATCGCCGCCACCGCGTCCATCTCCGCCGGAGATCCGCAGATCGGTGAGCTGATCGCCGAGGCCTTGGACAAGGTCGGCAAGGAAGGCGTCGTCACCGTCGAGGAGTCCAACACCTTCGGCCTGGAGCTGGAGCTCACCGAGGGCATGCGCTTCGACAAGGGCTACCTGTCGGCGTACTTCGTCACCGACGCCGAGCGCCAGGAGACGGTCCTCGAGGATGCGTACATCCTGATCGTCAACTCCAAGATCTCCAACGTGAAGGACCTGGTTGGCATCCTGGAGAAGGTTATGCAGTCCGGCAAGCCGCTGCTGATCATCGCCGAGGACGTCGAGGCTGAGGCCCTGGCCACCCTGATCGTGAACAAGATGCGCGGCACCTTCAAGTCCGTGGCCGTGAAGGCTCCGGGCTTCGGCGACCGCCGCAAGGCCATGCTGGCCGACATCGCCATCCTGACCGGCGGCCAGGTCATCGCCGAAGAGGTCGGCCTGAAGCTGGAGAACGCCACCCTTGACCTGCTGGGCCAGGCCCGCAAGGTGGTCGTCACCAAGGACGAGACCACCATCGTCGAAGGTGCCGGCGAAGCCGACGCCATCGCCGGCCGGGTCAACCAGATCCGTGCCGAGATCGAGAACTCCGATTCCGACTACGACCGCGAGAAGCTGCAGGAGCGCCTGGCCAAGCTGGCCGGCGGCGTGGCAGTCATCAAGGCCGGTGCCGCAACCGAGGTTGAGCTCAAGGAACGCAAGCACCGCATTGAGGACGCCGTCCGCAACGCGAAGGCTGCCGTTGAGGAAGGCATCGTCGCCGGTGGCGGCGTGGCCCTGATCCAGGCCGGCGCCAAGGCATTCGCCAACCTCAGCCTCGAGGGCGACGAAGCAACCGGCGCCAACATCGTCAAGGTTGCCATCGACGCTCCGCTGAAGCAGATCGCCCTCAACGCCGGCATGGAGCCGGGCGTTGTGGCCGACAAGGTTCGCGGCCTCGCCGACGGCCACGGCCTGAACGCTGCCACGGGCGTGTACGAGGACCTGCTGGCTGCCGGCGTCAACGACCCGGTCAAGGTGACCCGCTCTGCCCTGCAGAACGCGGCCTCCATCGCCGGTCTGTTCCTGACCACCGAAGCCGTTGTCGCCGACAAGCCGGAAAAGGCCGCTCCGGCCATGCCGGGTGGCGACGAGATGGGCGGCATGGGCGGCTTCTAAGCTTCCCTGCCACACCTCGGCCTGGCAACAGGCCACGGTTGACGCGAGGCGCGGTTCCCAGCACGGGAGCCGCGCCTTGCGGTTTTAACCCCCGGCAGCGCGAAGCCAGGACGGGCCTTCCCGCTGCCAGGCGTCCAGCTCCGCGGAGAGGTTCCGTTTGGCGCTGTCCAGCCACTTCTCCCGCGCTGCAGGTGTGCGGTACAGCGGGTCCAGTTCCAGCAGCCGGCGGACGACGGCGGTGCGCCCGGCGGCGAAGTCGGCGTCGGCCACATGGGCATAGTCTTGGCGGACGTTGCGGACATAGCTGCGGTACTCCGCCGGCGTTCCGCCGAGGACGGCCAGATCGGCATCGCACAACAACGCGCCGGATCCGTCCTCCGGGCCGGGGGAGTGTCCCGCCGTGAGCAGGACCATGCGGACCACTTCGGCCGTCTCGTCAGGGCCGATGCCCGCGGGCGGCAGGCTGACGGCGGCCAGGTCCGCGGACTCCTGTTCATCCTGGCCGGCCCGGCCGTTGTAGACCGCGTCGTGGAACCAGGCCGCCAGCCACACTGCGCGCGGCCGGAGCCCGGAGTCCACGGACCACGCGAGCTGTTCCAGCGCTTCCAAGACCGCCAGCAGGTGGCCGGGGCCGTGGTAGTGGCGGTGCGGCTCCGCCCAGCGCTCCAGCAGCTCGCGGCCTAGATCCTCCTGCCCGGGCAGCAACTCGTTCCACCGCCGCAGCAGTACCCGGCGCAGTTTTTCCGGGCGCTGACGGGCCGGAACCCGGAGTCCGCTGGACTGCAGCCGGCGCGTCAGGTCGCCGGCGCTGACCTCGACCGCTCCCAACTCGACCAGCTCGCGGTAACGGCTAACCGGCACGTCGTAGTGGTCCCGGTCGAAGGCACGCTCGCGGATCCCGGCGGCCGCGGCGAAGCGGTGCAGCTCGGCCAGCGAACTGTCCGAGACGAGGTGCGAGAAGTGCGTGCCGTGGGCGGGCCAGAGCGGAGGATCGATAAGTATTGCCACCTGCCTAGCCTAGGGCCAGGATTGTCGGCTGGATCTGAAAAGATGGAAATCATGACTATCACTGCTGCCGCCGACGGCTCAGCCCTCGGCAACCCCGGACCGGCCGGCTGGGCTTGGTACATCGACGACACGGCCTGGGCTGCCGGCGGCTGGCCGCACGGCACCAACAACCAAGGCGAGCTGATGGCCGTGCTGGATCTGTTCCGGGCAACCGCGCACATTCCCAAGGAGCACCTCCGCGTGCTGTGCGACAGCCAGTACGTGATCAACTGCGTGACCAAGTGGATGCCGGGCTGGAAGCGGCGCGGCTGGAAGAAGGCCGACGGGAAGCCGGTGCTGAACGTCGACTTGCTCAAGGACATCGACGCGGTGATCAAGGGGCGCAGCTACGAGTTCGAATGGGTCAAGGGCCACGCCGGCCACCCGCTGAACGAGGCCGCCGACGAACGGGCCCGCGCGGTGGCCCTGGCCTTCCAGAACGGAACCGGTGCGCCGGCGGGTCCGGGGTTCCCGGGCGGACCGGGCACCTCGGGCAGCGCGGTCCTGGGAGCTGCGTCAGGCGCCGCCCGTGCCGGAGCAGGTCCGGCGGTCCGCCCGGCAGCGGCCCCCGTTCCCGCCCGGAACGGGGCACAGCAGGCAGTGGCAATGACGCCTGAACCGGATCTGTTCTCCGAACTGGAGGACTTTGCCAGCAACGAGTCGGCCGAGGGCTCGCCGGAAGAACTGGTGGTCCGGTTGGAACAGGAACTTCTCAGCCCCGCGGTCCGCGCGGACTTCGGCCGGCTGGCTGTGCTGCTGCACCCTGACTTCGCGGAGATCGGCGAGTCCGGCCGGATGTGGACGCGGGACGCGATGATCAGCGAAGTCCAGGAAAGCCCGGAACTGGATGCCTCGCTGGAGGTCTTCGCCGTCGAACGGCTCGGCGAAAACAGCATCCTGCTGACCTACCGCAGTATCCGCCGCGACGGGTCCGCGCTGCGCAGTTCGCTCTGGCTGCGGGACGGCCAGCAGTGGCGCCTGCGCTTCCACCAGGGCACGCCCGAACAGGGCTGAACCGAACGGGCCTGAGCGGCGGCGCCCCACCCGGCCGGACGGTGCTCAGGCCAGGAACATCCGGGCGTTGGCTTCCTCCGCCTGCAGGTACTGCTGCGAGGCGTGGGATAACGCCGCGTTGATGCTGGCCAGGGATTCCTCCACCCTCAGCTGGGTTGCCCGCCAGTCCGTCACGAGCTGCTGGAAGTTCGCTGCCGCCGCGCCGGTCCAGAGCGACTCCAACTCGCGCAGTCCGGACTGCATGGTGTTCACCTCCGCCTGCAGCCGCCCGATGGTGCCCTGCACCGCCATGCTCTTGGCGGCGAGGGCCTCGCTGTCTACTTGGAATACCGCCATGGTGTCCTCCGCGGGTGGTGTATTTATCCGACACCGTTCAGGCTAGGCAGCGGTGGAAGCTGCCGCGAGGCTCCAGCGTCCGGTTGTGGATAACCGGATGCGTCAGGTCCGGTGTGGATTAGCCGAGGGCGAAGGGCTCGTCCTCGTCCGCCTGCGGATGGTAGGGGATCCTGATGGACATGGTGGCGCCACCGCCCGGCGTCTCCGTCAGCCGGACCGTGCCGTCATGCTGGGCCACCAGGGCTGCAACGATGGCCAGGCCCAAGCCTGTCCCGCCGGTTTCGCGATGGCGTGAAGTGTCCGCCCGGTAGAAGCGCTCGAACACCCGCGCCGCCTCGTCTTCGGAGATGCCGGGACCGTGGTCGCGGATCTCGAGGACGGAATCCAGCCGGTCGTCGATCACCGGTTGGACGCCGACGGCGATCTCCAGCGGCGAACCCTCGGGCGTGTAGCGCAGGGCGTTGGTGACCAGGTTGGCCACGACCTGGCGCAGCCGGGCTTCGTCGCCGAGGATCGGGGCCGGACGCGGCGCACCGCCGTCGAGCCCCACGACGGTGATCACCCGGTCCGGCGCGCTGGCCCGCGCGTCCAGGGCGGCATCGTTGCCGAGCAGCAGAAGGTCCAGCGGTTTGGCTTCGAGGGGACGCTGTTCGTCCACCCGGGCCAGCGTCAGCAGGTCGTCTACCAACTGGCCCATGCGCTTGGCTTCGCTTTCGATTCGGCCCATCGCGGCGCCGACGTCTTCCGGCGACTGCAGCGCCCCGTGCCGGTACAGCTCGGAAAAGCCGCGGATGGTGACCAGCGGGGTGCGTAGCTCGTGCGAGGCATCCTGAACGAAACGGCGCATCCGCTGTTCGGAGGCGGTGCGCGAGGCGAAGGCCGTTTCGATGTGGGCGAGCATGGCATTCAACGAACTGGCGAGCCGGCCGACCTCGGAGGCGGGGTTGACCACCTCGACGCGGCGCGAGAGGTCCCCGGCGGCAATGGCTGCGGCCGTTTTGTCCACCCGGCTCAGGGGCTGGAAGGACCGGGTCACCGCCAGCCATGCGATGCCGATGGCCGCTACCGTCGACGAGACGCCGATCAGAAGTGTGCTCACCGAAACCTGGTTGAAGGTGTCGTTCACCTCCTTGTAGCTCACCGCTATGGCGACTGAACCGGCGCGATTTTGCAGTGGCGTCAGCGACACCCGCCAGCCGTCGCTGTCCCGCTCAGTCCCCGGCACAAAGAAACCTTTCCCCTGGACGGCGGCCGCCTCGTCCGGAGTAATGGCGGGCAGGTCAGGGCGGTCGCCGCTGGGGTTGGTGTCGATGCTGATCTGGCCGTCGCGCGACAGCAATGCGCCGTAGTACCGCTCCGAGAAGGAGCTCTCGGTGGGGTTGGTCGCTTGGCGGACCAGGAAGGAGGAGATGGACTGGCCGTTCTTCTCCAAATCATCGTCGAGTCGCTTCACCAGCGTGTCATGCAGCAGGGTCAGGGTCAGCACCGAAATAACCGTCAGGGTGGCGACCATGAGCACGCCCATAATCAGGACCAGCTGCGACCGCAGGGATGCTGACCTCCAGCGTTCAAGCATCGATCAGCGGCGGTCGGCCGTACGCAGCAGGTACCCCACGCCGCGCTTGGTCTGAATCAGCGGCGGCCTGTCCGGATTCGTGTCGATTTTCCGCCGTAGGTAGGAGATGTAGGACTCGACGATCGAGGCGTCGCCGTTGAAGTCGTACTCCCAGACATGGTCCAGGATCTGCGCCTTGGACAGCACCCGGTTCGGGTTGAGCATCAGGTAGCGCAGCAGCTTGAATTCGGTGGGGGAGAGGTCGATGACTTCGCCGCCGCGGCGGACTTCGTGCGCGTCGTCGTCGAGCTCCAAGTCGTCCACCTGGATGACCGCGTCGTCTTCCAGCAAAGGCCGGGTGCGGCGGAGCACGGCCCGGATGCGGGCCACCACTTCGTCCAGGCTGAAAGGCTTGGTCACGTAGTCGTCGCCGCCCACCGTCAGGCCGGTGACCTTGTCTTCGGTCTCGTCCCGCGCGGTCAGGAAGACCACCGGAAAATGGCGGCCGGAGGCACGGAGCTTGCGGGTCACGGTGAAGCCGTCCATGTCCGGGAGCATGACATCAAGCACGGCCAAATCGGGCATGTGTTCTTCGGCAGCGTCCAAAGCCTCGCGGCCATTGGCGGCAGCCACTACCTCAAACCCGGCGAACCGCAGCGAAGTTGACAGCAGTTCCCGGATGTTCGGCTCGTCGTCGACAACCAGCAGTTTGGCTTCGGGCTCAGGCTTTTTCACGTTCCCAGTGTGCTCCCGGTTTCTGGGAGTTTGCTGAATGTATGCTGGCGGCGCGGAGCCAGTCGGAGCGCCGTCGCGCTGCAGGGCCTGCGGGTGTGCCGGGGACGTTACCCCTGCAGCACGTCCTTGGCATCCTTGATGGTGTACGCGTAGCCCTGCTCGGCCAGGAAACGCTGCCGCTTGGCGGCGAAGTCCTGGTCCAGCGTGTCCCGCGCCACCACGGTGTAGAACCGCGCGGACCGGCCGTCCGCCTTGGGCCGCAGCAGCCGGCCCAGTCGCTGGGCTTCCTCTTGCCGGGAACCGAACGACCCGGACACCTGGATGGCCACGGTGGCTTCGGGTAGGTCGATGGAGAAGTTGGCCACCTTCGAGACCACCAGCGTCTGCAGCTCCCCGCGGCGGAACGCACCGAACAGCCGCTGCCGTTCCTTGACCGAAGTGCCGCCCTTGATCACCGGCGCGTCCAGATGCTCGGCGATCTCGTCCAGCTGGTCGATGTACTGTCCGATCACCAGCAGCTGTTCGCCCTCGTGCGCCTTCACCAGCGCATCCACCACCGGCGTTTTGGTTGGGGACGTCGCGCACAGCCGGTACTTGTCGCCGTCGTCGGCCATCGCGTACGCCACCCGCTCGTCCCGCGGCAGATCCACCCGGACTTCCACACAGTCGGCCGGAGCGATGTAGCCCTGCGCCTCGATGTCCTTCCACGGGGCGTCGTAGCGCTTGGGCCCGATCAGCGAGAACACTTCGCCCTCGCGGCCGTCCTCGCGCACCAGCGTGGCGGTCAGCCCCAGCCGCCGCCGCGCCTGCAGGTCGGCCGTCATCCGGAACATCGGGGCCGGCAGCAGATGCACCTCGTCGTAAATGATCAGGCCCCAGTCGTTGGCATCCAGCAGCTCAAGGTGCGGGTACAGTCCGCCGCGGCGCATGGTCAGCACCTGGTAGGTGGCGATGGTGACCGGCCGGACCTCCTTGACCGAGCCCGAATATTCACCCACCTCCTCGGCGGTCAGCGACGTCCGCCGGACCAGCTCGTCCTTCCACTGCCGGGCGGAGACGGTGTTGGTCACCAGGATCAGCGTGGTGGTGGAACTGGTGGCCATGGCGGCCGCGCCCACCAGCGTTTTGCCGGCCCCGCAAGGCAGCACCACGACGCCGGATCCGCCGGCCCAGAAGTTCTCCACGGCCAGCCGCTGGTACGGCCGCATTTGCCAGCCGCCCGGCTCCGCGGATTCGGCCAGCGCGATCGGATGCGGCCTGCCGTCGACGTAGCCGGCCAGGTCCTCCGCGGGCCAGCCGAGCTTGAGCAGCAGTTGCTTGAGCTGCCCGCGCTGCGACGAATGCACCACGGTGGTCTCGGCGTCGATCCGCGGCCCCAGCAGCGGTTGGATCTTCTTGGCGTGCATGACTTCTTCGAGGACCGGGTAGTCGGTGGTGCGCAGCACCAGGCCATGCTGCGGGTCCTTCTCCAGCCGCAGCCGCCCGTACCGGGACATGGTCCCCTCGATGTCCACCAACAGCGCGTGCGGCACCGGGAAGCGCGAGTAGTTCAGCAGCGTGTCCAGCACCTGTTCGGCATCCAGCCCGGCGGCGCGGGCGTTCCACAGTCCCAGCGGAGTGATCCGGTAGGAATGCATATGCTCCGGCGCGCGCTCCAGCTCGGCGAACGCGGCGATGGCATGCCGGGCCTCGTTCGCCTGCTCATGGTCCACCTCCAGCAGGATGGTCTTGTCACTCTGGACGATCAGGGGTCCGTCGGCCATTCAGCTGCCCTCCAGTAGTTCAATGTCCATCACCCGGTGGATGGAGACGGTGCGCTCGCTGTCGCGGTCGGGGTCGAACACGCGGAGCCGGCCGCCGCTGACGGACAGCGGCAGCATCACTTGCCGCCGGTGGTTGCCGTCCGGATCCACAATTCCGATCCGAACCCGCTGCTTCAACCGGATGGCGGTCCGCAGCGTCTCCAGCGTCAGCAGCGGCCCCGCCTCGGCGGCCGGACCGGCCGGGGTCCCGGTGCTCCGCAACGCCGCGAGTTGGGCGTCGGTCGCCTCGGCGGTGAGCTCCCATGGATTGGTCTTCACCGGGAACGACGACGGCGCCCGGCCGGCTTTCGCCGTCGCGGCACCGTTCGCTGGGGTGCCGTCCGCAGCGAAACCGCCGCTGCCGTTGCCGCGGGAACCGCCGCCGATGCCCGCCGCGCCGCCCAGCGCCACGCCGTCGTCGGCCTCCGGCGCAGGCGCGTAGCCAAACTGGCGCAGCGAGGCGAGCAGATCGCGGGCCGCGGCGCGCGAAACCGCCACCGTGGGGGCCAGCCGGCGCAGGCCCAGGCGAGCGGTGCGTGGGTCGGCGAGCAGGTCCGTCAGCGTGTCCTCATCGTCGCTGCGCAGGAAGCTGGCGGCCGCGCCGAGCCGCAGCGCACCGTGCCGGGACGCGGTGTCCTCCACCAGATACTCCAGCGGCTGCGGCACGCCGGTGGCCGAGTGGCGGGCCAGGAAGCCGAGGATCCCGGCCGCGTCGCGCCCGGCGTCCAGCGCATGCCGGATGCTGTCCGCCGAGAACCGGTAAATGGTGGCCGGGCCTTGGCCTTCGGCGGTGGACAGCAGGGACAGCTCGGCGGCAATGTCCGGCGCCAGATAGCCGGGTGCCACCGCCGTCAGGTCCGCTTGCAGCACGAATTCGACCAGCGGTTCCGGCAGTTGATCGGCCAACAGCCCGGCGGCTTCGGCGAGCCTGTCCTGCGCCAGGGCGCGTCCCAACCCGGTCAGTGCGCCGGACCCCAAGAGCCCCAGCCGTGCCGCCTCGGCAAGGATGCCCGGCACCAGCCGCTCAAACCGCCGCTGCTGGCGCGGCCGGCGCCAGACCAAGTAGGCGGTGACCGCGTCCGGCGAGGGAGCCGGGCTGCTACCGGTTGCTCCGGCGTCCGGGCCGGCGTCCGGTCCGTCGGGGCCGCCGGCCGAACCCGCCGGCGTGCACAGTTCTTCCAGCGCCTCCAGCACGCGGCGCCGGACGGCCGGCGCGTCGGGACGGGACGCTTCGGCGGCCAACGCGTTAATGGCGGTGTCCGACGGCGTCCTGCCACCCACCAGCGAGGGCGCGCGGTCCAGCTGCAGCCAGGCCGATACCAGCAGCAGCCACTGGTCCTGGCGCGATAGGGAACCGAACAGGGCGTCGGCGTGGACCACCCAGCGGGAAGTGTCGACGTCCAGGATGAGCAGTCCGGCGGCGGCTGCGAGCTCCAGCAGCCAGCTGGTCTCGTCCGGTTCGATCCGCAGTGCGTCCGCCAGCCGCCGGACCTCGCGGACGCCCACACCGCCTGCGCGCAGCGTAGCGACCGGGCCCCGCCGGACCTGGTCCAGCAGCTCGGCCACCAGCCGCAGCGTCTCGGCCGCGGCGGAGAAGGCCGCGTTGTCGCGCAACGAATTCCGGACCTGTCCGGCAGCTATCGCGGGCGGCAGGGTGTGCCACGGATCGGTCAGTGCACCGCCCCGGACCGCCAGTCCGGCCGGCCAGGGGAGTTCCACGTGCGAGGCGTCGATGGGAACCAGCAGCCCGTGCGCTGCCAGCCAATCGATCGGTGACGTGGCCTCGCGGGGGCCCGTATCGGCGAGCGGGTGCGGCAGTGCGCCGAGCGGGGAACGGCGGAACTTTCCGAGCAGCTCGTCGGTATGATCCGGTGCTTGCGCCATCAGTGCCGGCCAGGTGCGCGGGTCGGTCAGCCAGTCGTCGAGGGCGGCGGCCGCACGGGCTGCCGCTGTGCCGGCGCGTTCGTCTCCATCTGGTTCGGGGACGTTGGCCGGCAGCTCATAGCCGGCCTCGTTCAGCAGTCGGACCGTGCGGACCAGATGGTCCGCGGCCACCGGGCTGGAGGCGGCCAAGGTGGCGTAGCTGCGGCCCAGGCCGGCCGGATACGGTCCCAGGGCTTCGGCCAGGCTGGCCACCGCAAGGTAGGCCGGGGGCAGCGCGAGGTCCCCGCCGTGGTCGGATGGAAAGGCATTGTCACCAGACGAGGGCAGGTCCGCGCGCACCAGCAGGGCGAGTTCCTGCAGGCGGGCCAGATACGGGTCCAGGTCCTGCCGGACGGCTGTGCCCGCCGGCGGCACGAGCAGGGGCCGCAGGGAGCCGGCGTCGGCGGTGCGACCGGCATCAACATCGGTGCTGAGCACCACTGCTTCAAGCACCTCCAGCTCAGGCCGGGAGAGGTTTTCCAGCACCCGCTGGAGGCTGATCCGCGTACAGGCCCGGGCGGCTAGGGCGGAAAAGTCCGGTACGGGCGGCAGGCAGAGGTCCGGCCGGGCGCTGAACAACTGACGCAGCTCGGCGTCGCTGCGGGCGGCCAGCTGGCCGGCCAGGGCGCGGATGGAGGACACCGGATTAACGTTACCCCGCAGCACTGCGGCCGACGCCGCCCGGGCTCGGCCCGCCTTCACCGGCTCCGTCGGTGCAGCTAGCTGCTGCGTCGGCGCCGGATGCTGCCGGCCATCAGCAGCACCATCAGCACGAAGGCGATAGGAAAGCAGAACCATGCCAGCCCCATGAAGCCGGTCCACACCGGGGTCGCGGTCATGGCGCCGGCCAGAATAACGCCCAGGCTGCCCAGCCCTGCCAGCAGGAGGACGACGGCCGAAAAGACCAGCACACGGTGCAGCGCACCCGACTCGGCGGGGCGGGGCACATTCTGGGCGGGGACGGTTCCGGACATGGCACCAGATTAACTCCCGGCCGTGCCGCGGCCCAATCCCGCACGCACGCCGGGAGCGGAAACGGCCGCGGACCTGACTCCGCCGTCGGCGGAACAAGCTAATCTAGAGACAGACTTTCCCCGCCACGCCGCGGCCGCGCCCGCGGCCGGTGTACTGCCGGCGGGGCACATGGTAAGAACGCAGCAGCGGGCGGTACCGCCGCACATTACGCAGAACGAGGTAAGCAAAGTGCCCATCGGCAAAGTCAAGTGGTTCGACACGGAAAAAGGCTTCGGGTTCCTGGCCAGCGAAGACGGCCAGGAAGTGTTCCTGCATGCTTCTGCGCTGCCGGCCGGCGTCAAGGACGTGAAGGCGGGTACCCGGATGGAGTACGGCATCGCCGACGGCCGCCGCGGCCCGTCCGCACTGTCCGCCCGCATCCTCGACGCGGCTCCCTCGGTGGTGCGCGCCACGCGCAAGCCGGCCGAGGACATGGCCGTGATCACCGAAGACCTGATCAAGCTGCTGGACGGCATCTCCAACGGGCTGCGCAGGGGCCGCTATCCGGAACGCTCCCACGCCTCCAAGGTTGCCGCGGTGCTCCGCCGAGTGGCCGATGACCTGGACGCCTAAGCGGACTTGATGACTGAAA
Organism: Actinomycetota bacterium; assembly: GCA_051751385.1. GTDB lineage: Bacteria > Actinomycetota > Actinomycetes > Actinomycetales > Micrococcaceae > Crystallibacter. The sequence continues at coordinate 43,349 of JBNJKW010000010.1, forward strand.
ACCTGATCGACTCCGGCGCTGAAACCGCGCCCGTGGAGCAGCCCGTCGCCGGTGGACCCGAGGCCGAGGCTGCGCCCCGTCGTCGTCCTGCCCGCCGTACCGCCAAGCTGGACCTCATCCTGGCCGCCGCGGTGGACCGCGCTCGGGAGGGCGTGCTGGAGATCGCCCCGTCCGAACAAATCGGTGCGCATGTCGGGAGCTATGCCGACGGCGACCGCCTGGTCACCCATCGGTTCGAGGCGAAGCTGGCGGGCTACGCGGGCTGGCAGTGGTATGCCACGTTGGCCCGAGTACCGCGCGGCAAGGAGGCCACGGTCTGCGAAGTGGGCCTGCTCCCGTCCGAGAAATCGCTGCTGGCTCCCGAATGGGTGCCGTGGGCGGACCGGGTGCGACCTGAAGAAGTGGCGGCCGCGGCCGAAGCCGAGGCGGCCGAGGCGGCCGAGGCTGCTGCGGCGGGGTCCGAGGCGCAGGACGGCGCCGAGCCGGCTCCCGCTGCTGACACGGCGGACGAAGGCTCTGCGTCTGCGGCCCAGGACGAGGCCGCGGAAGCCGTTGCAGTTGTGGACGAGGACGCGGCGGATGAGGCCGCGGAAGCCGTTGCAGTTGTGGACGACGATGCAGCGGATGCGGCGGCCCCTGAGGGCGTGGCCACTGATGCTCCGGCTGGCGAAGGCCTGACGGAGTCAGCCGGAATCGACGCGACCGGGGATTTCACCGAAGCCACGTCCTGACGTGACCGATCGACGAGGCAGGTTCTGCAGCCGGAAGGGGCGGTAAAGCATGTTTCGTTCCTTGCGGCTGTTCAATTACCGGATCTGGTTCTTCGGGGCGCTGGTCTCGAATATCGGCACATGGATGCAGCGAACGGCCCAGGACTGGCTGGTTTACGACATCCTCACCGAGCAGGACGCCGCCGCCATGGGCATTGTGATGGCGCTGCAGATGGGGCCGCAGCTGCTGATGGCCCCTTGGGCCGGGCTGATTGCCGACCGGTTCGACCGGCAAAAGCTGCTGATGGCCACGCAGATTTCCATGGCCGTGCTGGGCCTGGCGCTGGGCTTGATGGTGATAGCCGACGTGGCGCAGCTGTGGCATGTGTACGCCTTCGCTCTGGCACTGGGCATGGTGACGGCGGTGGATGCGCCGGCCCGGCAGACATTCGTCTCGGACGTGGTCCGCGACGACTACCTGCCCAACGCGGTGGCGCTGAACAGCACCTCGTTTAACCTGGCCCGGATGATCGGTCCGGCCATTGCCGGCGTGCTGACCGTAGCCATCGGCCCGGGCCCGGTATTCCTGATCAACACCGCCACCTTCGCGGCGATGATCGCGGCGCTGTTGGCCATCCGCCGACAGGAACTCCACCCGCGGCAGAAGGTGGCCAAGGGCCGCGGCCAGATCATCGAGGGCTTCCGGTACGTGAAGGACCGGCCGGACCTGGTGGTAGTGCTGGCCGCCATCTTTATCATCGGCACCTTTGGCCTGAATTTTTCCGTTTTCGTGGCGTCCATGGCACGCACCGAATTCGGCGGCCATGCCGGTGACTTCGGCCTGCTCTCCTCGGTGATGGCAGCCGGTTCGGTTACCGGGTCGCTGCTCAGTGCGCGCCGGGACAGGCCGCGGCTGCGCTACATCTTCGGCGCGTCGTTGGCCTTCGGCGTTGCCTGCACGGCGGCGGGCCTGGCCCCGACGGTCTGGCTCTTCGGGCTGGCGCTGGTGCCGGTGGGGGCGGCGGCGATCACCATCATGACCAGCGCCAATGCGTATGTGCAGACCACCACCGAGCCGATGATGCGCGGGCGCGTCATGTCCTTGTACATGGCCATCCTGATGGGCGGAACCCCGCTCGGCGCTCCGCTGGTCGGCCTGGTGTCCAATAGCTTCGGCCCGCGCTGGGGACTCGGGGTGGCGGCGCTGTCCGGTGTGGCCGCCGCGGCCGTCGGGATCTCATGGGCCTGGCGCGCGCACCACATGCGGCTGCGCTTCGACCGCTCCGCCCGGCGGAAGCTGAGCATTACCTATGGCGCGCCGGACCGGACCGTCTAAGCGGCGGGGCAGCCCAGATCAAAAGCGTAAGGTCCGGCGCCCCGGGTTCGGGAAGCCGGACCTTGTCAAAGTACGGTGCGGAACCTAGCCCTGCAGGCGGTCCACCACGTAGTCGATGCAGGCCAGCAAGGCGCTGACGTCTTCCGGATCGACCGCAACGAAGGTGGCGATGCGCAACTGGTTCCGGCCAAGCTTGCGGTACGGCTCCACATCCACCACGCCGTTCGCGCGCAGCACCTTGGCCACCGCCGCGGCGTCAACCGACTCGTCGAAGTCAACGGTGGCGATGACGTTCGAGCGGTGCTCCGGGTTGACCACATACGGCGTCGCCACCGCGGAGGCCTCGGCCCACTGGTACACCCGCCCGGCCGAATCGGCGGTGCGGCCGGAGGCGAAGTCCAGGCCGCCGTTGCCGTTCAGCCACTGGATCTGCGCATCGAGCGTCACCAGAGTGGCCAGCGCGGGCGTGTTGTAGGTCTGGTTCTTCAACGAATTGTCGATCGCGGTTTCCAAGTTCAGGAAGTCCGGAATCCAGCGGCCGGTGGCGCCGATCTTGGCCGCGCGCTCCAGCGCGGCGGGGGAGAAGACGCCCAGCCAGAGGCCGCCGTCGGACGCGAAGTTCTTCTGCGGCGCGAAGTAGTAGACATCGCTCTGGGTGACGTTTACGGCCAGCCCACCGGCGGCCGAGGTGGCGTCGATGAGAACCAGGGCGCCGTCGTCGGCACCTTCCACACGCTGCACCGGAGCGGCAACACCGGTGGAGGTTTCATTCTGCGCCCAGGCGTACACGTCCACGCCGGCCTCGGCCCGCGGCTCCGGCCGGGAACCGGGCTCCGCGGTGATGATGCTGGATTCGGCCAGGAACGGAGCCTTGTTGGTGGCCGCGGCGAACTTGGAGCTGAACTCGCCGAAGGAAAGGTGCTGGGCCTTCTGCTCGACCAGTCCGAACGAGGCGACATCCCAGAACGCGGTGGAGCCGCCGACGCCCAGGATGATCTCGTAGCCCGCGGGAGCCTTGAAGAACTCGCGGAGTCCCTCGCGGACGCTGCCCACCAAATTTTTGACCGGGGCCTGGCGGTGCGATGTTCCCAGCAGGTTGCGGCCCGCGGCGACCAGCGCGTCGACCTGTTCCGGACGGACCTTGGACGGACCGGCGCCAAAACGCCCGTCCTTCGGGAGCAGGTCGGCGGGAATGCTGATGGACTGGGTATCGCTCATGAATACCTTTCCTGGCGTGGTGGCAGTGATCTCGATGGCAGTTCACCGTTGAACGCCCGTATCATTCTGCCCCAACGCCGGCGGGCGCCGTTAGTCGGAACCGGCAATGTTGCGTGGCACGCCGGCGCGTCTACCGGAGACGAAACTGCCGGTCGTGTAGGGAAAACAAGCTAGGCTGGAGAAGGGCCCCACCCTCATGCCTGCTGCTGGAGCAGCCTTTTTCACCGCGCGCCGAGGAGCAAGAACCAATTGACTGATCTCATCGACACCACCGAGATGTACCTGCGCACCATCCTCGAGCTCGAAGAAGAGAACATCGTCGCGCTGCGTGCCCGGATTGCCGAGCGGCTGCGCCATTCCGGCCCCACCGTCTCGCAGACGATCGGCCGGATGGAGCGGGACGGACTGGTAGTGGTCACCGGTGACCGGCATTTGGAACTGACCGAACTGGGCCGGCGCAAGGCAACCGAGGTCATGCGCAAGCACCGGTTGGCCGAGCGGTTGCTCTCCGACGTCATTGGCCTGGACTGGGCCTATGTCCATGACGAGGCCTGCCGCTGGGAACACGTGATGAGCGAGCGGGTTGAACAGCGGCTCTACGAACTGCTGGGCAAGCCGACGGTGTCCCCGTACGGCAACCCGATCCCGGGTTTGGAGGCGCTCGGCGGCCAGCCCGCCGAGGAAACCAGCCACGGCTTGCTCAACCTGGCGCAGGCCATGGGCACGTATACGCCCGATAAGCAGGTCAGCATCGTCCGGCTGGCGGAGCCGATCCAAGTGGAGCCGGAACTGCTGATCCAGCTGGAAGAGGGCGGACTGAAGCCCGGTGCGGCACTGCAGCTGGAGACCGCGGGCGAGTACATTTCCGTGCGCGTGCCGGGCTTCGAGGGCGCCTTGGAATTGCCGCCGGAAGTCGCCGCCCACATCTTTGTCTCGATGGAATGAAACGTTGCGCCGCGGAATCACGCGGCGTGGATAACGGATTTATTACTTCCGGTAATTTTCCGTATAGTTGTGCCGGGCACCGAGACATCGGTCCCGCACCCTCCGCAAGCCGAACCCTGTCGGCGGGGGAGTGTATCCGTGAGACAGGGGCGGAGGACCCACCAAGCGGCAGTTTGTTCGCTGCCTTGGGGTGAAGCCGCAGCGGGCAAAGCCTCGGTGAATCGTTCCACCGGTGCTCTGTGCGGTGCGGCCGAGTTTTCTCTTGACTCGAATCCGACAGCTAACTTCGCAGGCGCTTTGGGAGAGGTATAGATTTTGGCAGGACACAAATCCTCGGGACGGCGCCGTTTAACCGCCCCGGTCGAGCACCCACGCCCTCGCGCAGCGACAGCCGGCCGGCGGCGTGCGCAGCCGGCACCGTCGCCGGTAGCAGCGGCGGCCCGCGACGTCGGCCATAAAACCGCGATTGTCGCCGCCGCCTCCGGCATGGTGCTGACCGTGATGCTTCCGACGACGGCCGGCGCCACAGCCGACGCCCCGCAGGAAGTACTGGCAACCAGCAGCATCTCCGCGGCCAGCGAAGCGCGCCTGACGTTTGAACGGGCCGGGTTGACCAGCAAGTTCGACCCGGACACCAAGCTGAAGCAGGTCATGGTCGCCTCCGGCGGAAAGGCCCAGGCGATCGGCAGCGAGGGAACCCTGTCGCAGCCGATGGACGAGCTTATCAAGACCTCGTCGTTCGGCTACCGGGTCAACCCCATCACCGGTTACGCCGGAGAGATGCACACCGGCCAGGACTACGGAGCCCCCTGCGGCACGCCGGTTGCAGCCGCGGCCGGCGGCACCGTCGTCGAGGCCGGGTTCCAGGTTGGCGGCGGCGGCAACCGGATTGTGGTGGACCACGGCAACGGCCTGGAGACCACGTACAACCACCTGAGCACCATCGACACAGCGGTGGGCGCCGTCGTGGCCCGGGGCGAGGTCCTGGGCGAAAGCGGCACCACCGGAGCGTCAACCGGCTGCCATTTGCACTTCGAGGTGATGGTCAACGGCAAGTTGGTGGACCCCCTCGGCTGGCTCTGACTGACACGCCGTAACCGGAATGTGACTCAGGCACCAAACTGTTATAAGGTTTCACCTGTGCCTGGCATCAAGTGCCAGGCACCTTCGGGCGGAATGCCGAATTCTGCCGTCGCCCGAAGTTCGTTCGCACCGAATCGCATGGCAGAAGCGGGGGAACCACTTACCGGACATCGCTGGATGTCCTTGGGGTAAAGCCGATCAGGACCGGGCCACCAGCCCGGAAACCGGCCGGCCGGATGAACTCCCATCCGAACCCGACAGCTCACCTCGCAGGCATTTGGGAGAGGTACAACCGTGTCCAAGAGCATTACTGCGGGCCGCCACCGTGCGACCCCTGTCCGCACTAGCCCGCTTGAGACGATTTCCAAGGCTGTTTCCGCAAACGCCGGAACTGTCGGACGCCAGGGTGCCGTGATCGCCGCCGCCACCGGCCTGGTTCTGACCGCTGCCATTCCGGCACAGGCCGTCAGCGCCGACCGCAGCGTCGACGCCCCGGCCCGCGTGCAGGTGGAAGCCGTGCAGGCCTCCGCGGCCGTGAAGCTGACCTTCGAACGTGCCGGGATCACTTCCACGCCGGCACCGCAGACCGTGGTCCAGGCGGTATCAAACGAGATCAGCCCGACGACCGGCAACGACGCCGCAACGGACAAGGGTCAGTCCACCAAGAAGGCCGGCGAAGCCGCCGCCAGCGGAGCAGCCGGCGCCATCGTCGCTGCCGCCTACGGCCAGATCGGTGTGGGCCAGGACTGCACCGCGCTGGTCGAGAACGCGCTGCGTGCGGCCGGCTACTCGGTCGGCGACCTCGCCCCGGCACAGTTCTTTGCCTACGGCACGCAGGTTTCCACGCCGCAGCCGGGGGACATCATCTACTACGCCAACGGCGGTGCCGGCGTGGCCCACGTGGCCATCTACGTTGGCAACGGACAGGCGGTCCACGGCGGTTGGGCCGGCTACAGCACCGTACTGGGCAGCGCCTACATCGGCTCCGGCCCGGTGTTCATCCGTCCGGCGGGCTAATCCTTCCTGACCCTTTCTGTTTGTATCACGGCGCGCCTTTCGGGGCGCGCCGCCGGTCATTAAGGGCGCCGCGGTACGACGGCGGCACCCGGCGCCGGCGCGCCCGTTCGGTGCCTGCCGGGCAACCTCCGTAACCTAAGGACCGCCGTTCCGTGATCAGAACGTGACAATGGTCGCCGGATCGTATACGCTCTATCTCGCGCCAGCTGTCAGACGGCTGGCGCCTCCGGGTGGATTGCCGAGCTCTGCCACCAACCGGAGTTCGTTCGCAAAAACTTCGCGGGCAGAGGCGGGGGAACCAAATTCGGGTTCCGTACAGGAACCCTTGGGGTTAAGTCGTCAGGACTCTCAGGCTTTTGCCGCGGAGGACTACGGCCGGGTGCACTCCCATCCGAATCCGACAGCTCACCTCGCAGGCATTGGGAGAGGCCTTTAACGTGTTCAATAACACCGCTACGGGGCGCCACCGCGCCGTTTCCGTCCGCACCAACCCGCTGGAGACGATTTCCAAAGCCGTCTCATCCAATGCCGGATCCATGGGTCGCTCTGCAGCCGTTATTGCTGCCGCCTCCGGATTGGCCCTGACCGCAGGCATCCCCGCGCAGTCAGCCACCATCGAACGCACCGCATCCACCGTGTCCGTCCCCAGCCGCGTGCAGGTGGACACCGTGCAGGCGTCCAGCGCCGTCGAACTGACCTTCTCCCGCCCCGTGATCAAGTCCACTCCGGCCCCGGAGCCGGAGCCTGTGGTCGAAACCGTGGCCCAGGAAGTGGCCCCGGTTGTCGAGGAGGCTGCCGACGCGGCACAGGGCGCCGTCCAGAAGGCCGCCCCGGCGGTCGCGGCCGAGCCCGCGGCAGCCAAGCCCGCGGCAGCCCCCGCCAAGGCAGCAGCACCGGCCGCGGCCTCCGCCAGCGGCGTGGCGTCCACCCTGGTCTCCTCCGCCTACGGCCAGATCGGTATTTCGCAGGACTGCACCGCCATGGTGGAGAAGGCCCTGCGGGCCGCCGGTAAGTCGGTAGGCGACCTCGCCCCGGCGCAGTTCCTCAGCTACGGCACGCAGGTTTCCACCCCGCAGCCCGGCGACCTGCTCTACTACTCCGACGGCGGCGCCGGTGTCGCGCACATCGCCATCTACGTGGGCAACGGCCAGGCCATCCACGGTGGCTGGACCGGTTACACCACCGCGCTGGCTAGCGCCGACGTGGGATCCGGCTACGTAGCCATCCGCGTCAACTAGGCTTCGGCCTCCCCGGTCCCCGTCCGCCGGCCCCGGTCCACGCCCAGCGTGCACCGGGGCCGGCGGCGTTTGGGCCGAACGGCAAACTTCCGCCCGGATCCGCCGTCGGCCGGGGAACAGCCGAGGATCATCCGGTTGTTCCAGTCCGAAACGGCCCACCGGCAGCGAAAAAAGTTAGCGCAGAACGTACCGGGCGTCATACTCTTTACTGTTAGTGCAGAAAATCCAGTCGCCGACCGGAACTGAAGCGCCGGTCGGGTAGGCCACTCCTAGAGGAATGTGCATGCGCACACTCGTTCTGAATGCCGGATATGAACCGCTGGCGGTCGTCACCTTCCGCCGGGCACTGCTTCTTGTGCTCACCGGCAAGGCCAGCGTGATCGCGGAGGACGGTGATCCCGTCGTCGGGCCGAACGACATCCTGGGCCGTCCCTCGGTGATCCTGCTTAACCGGTACATTAAGATCCCGTACAATCAGGACACCGCTGTGACCCGCCGCGGAGTGCTGCGCCGCGACAACCACCTGTGCGCGTATTGCGGCAAGACGGCCACCACGGTGGACCACGTCAGGCCGAGGTCGCGCGGAGGCGAGGACAGTTGGGAGAATCTGGTGGCCTGCTGCCTGCGCTGCAACAACGCCAAGGGCGACCGCACGCTCGCCCACATGGGCTGGAGCCTGCGGTTCACGCCCCGTCCGCCCAGCGGTGCCCGCTGGCGCATCCGTGATTTGGACCGGCCTGCCCCCGCCTGGAGCCAGTTCCTCGACACCCATACCGCCGCGTGACGGCTGCTGATTTCGACGCCGTCGTGCTGGCGGGCGGCCGCTCCTCGCGGTTGGGCGGAAGCCCCAAGGCGCTGCTGCAACTCGACGGGTCCACGCTGTTGCGCCGCACGCTGGAGGCAGTCCGCGGCGCCCGGCGGATCGCCGTCGTCGGTCCGGACGACCTGCTGGAGGAAGTGGACACCTTCCGCCGGACGGTGGCTGACGGACCGCCCCGCCTCCTGCTGACCCGGGAAGACCCGCCGTTCTCCGGTCCGGCAGCGGGCATCGCGGCCGGGGTCCAGGCTCTGGCGGCCGATGACGACGGCGGTGCCCCGCGCCGGGCGCCGTTCACCCTGCTCTTTGCCTGCGATATGCCGTTGCTGGCCGGGCTGCCCGAACTGCTGCTGGGTGGTGCCGCGCGCGCGCCGGAGGCGAAGCTTTGGATCCCGGTGGACGCCGGTGGCAAGCGGCAACAGTTGGCGTGCTGTGCGGACAGCGTGGCCTTGGCGGCGGCGGTACAGCAGGCCGGGGGAGCGGCCGGGTTGGAAGGCCAACCGGTGCGGAGCCTGCTCGCCGGTCTGCCGGCGGTAGAGCTCCAGTTGGAGCGGGGCGGGTTGCACACTTCGGACGTCGATACCTGGCAGGACGCGGACCGCTTTGGCATTGCCCCGCCCGCGCCGTAGCCTGAAACAAACGTTGTACTTGCCCGCGTACCGGGCGGATCGGAGGCCATTGTGTCCGGAGCGGCCGAACAGCTCTCCCCGTATGTCAGCGAACTGCTGCAGGCGCTGGAACTCGAGGACATGCCGGTGGACATCGACGCCGTGCTGGGGCTGGCCGGCGTGGCAGCGCACAGCGTGGTCCGTCCCGCCGCGCCGCTGACCACGTTCGTGGTGGGCTACGCCGCCGGCTTCGCGGCCGCCACCGGGCAGGCCACACCGGAGGTGGCCATGCGTGCCGCCTCCCGCGTGGCCGACGAAGTTGCGCGCCGCTACGGCGCAGTACAGGAGTGAGCTCCGGGCTTCGCTGGGAAGACGCCCGCGCCGCCGCCTACGCGGCAGGCCAGGCGACAGCGCTTCGGCCCGCCGCCCCCGTGGAACTGGCAGGCTGCGCCGGCCGCACGCTGGCCGCCGACCTGCCGGCGCTGCTGCCGGTGCCGCACTACGCGTCGTCCGCCATGGACGGCTGGGCCATTGCCGGCACCGGGCCGTGGCAGTTGGTGCCGGCCGGCACCGCGCTGCGGCCGGGCCAGGCCGCCCCGGTGGTCACCGGCGGCCTGATCCCCGACGGCACGGACAGCGTGCTGCGCAGCGAATGCGGGGCCGCGGCAACGCAGCAGCTTGAGTTGTGCCCGGGGACCGCGGAGCGGGAGTTGGCCGCCGGGCGCCACATCCGCCCGGCCGGCGAGGAGACCGCAGCCGGCGCCGTCGTGGTGGCAGCCGGGACCGTGCTGACCCCCGCGCATTTGGCCGTCGCGGCGGTCTGCGGCCACGATGCGCTTCCCGTTGCCGCGGTGCCGCGGGTCGCGCTGCTGCTCACCGGGGACGAAGTAGTCACTTCCGGGATCCCCGCGCCGGGCCGGGTCCGCGATACGTTTGGCCCCACCCTGCCGGCCATCATCGCCCGGTTCGGAGGCCAGGTCGCCGACAGTCGGCGGCTACCCGATGACTTCGCTGCCACGGCCGAGGCCATCGCCGGCTGCGGCGGCGACGTGGTGGTCACCACCGGCGGGACCGGCACGTCCGCCGCCGACCATCTGCGCCGGGTGCTGGATGCCGCCGGTGCCACCATCCTGGTCCCGTCCATCCGGATGCGCCCGGGGCACCCGGCACTGCTGGCCCGGCTGCCCGATGGACGGCCGCTGGTCGGTCTGCCCGGGAACCCGCTGGCGGCGATGATGGCGCTGCTGACCCTGGCGGACCCGCTGCTGGCTGGGATGACGGGCCGCCCGCCGGCACCGCTGCGCACCGTGCGCGCCGGAACGGCCCTGCGGCCGCTGCACAACCAGGACCGGCTGGTGCCCTACGGAACGGCCCCGGACGGCGGCGCCGTTCCCGCGGACCACATCGGCTCGGCCATGATGCGCGGACTGGCGGCCGCCGACGGGGTGATGGTGGTACCGGCCGCCGGCGCCGACCCCGGCCAACAGCTGCCGGCCCTTGATCTGCCCTGGTGATCCGGCGCCCGGTGACTCGGTTTTTAGCCTCCCGCCTCCGGGCGGCCGCGGCGCGTGGCGTGGATTACCCTTGTAACAGGCAGTAGAGGAGAAGTACATGGGCCGCTTAACGCAGCGCCGGAAGGTGCTCAAACTCAGTCTTGACGCGCCGCCGCGGCGCCGCGAGGACGTGATGGCGGTGGAAGAGCCGCTGGAAATCCGGCTGGCCGGCCGCGCGTTCTCCATCACCATGCGCACGCCGGGCGACGACTTCGACCTGGTGGCCGGCTTCCTGGTCTCCGAGGGCGTCGTCTGGTCGCCCGAACAGCTGCGCTCGCTGCGCTTCTGCGCCGGCGAGGACGAGGACGGCCGGCAGACCTTCAACGTGGTGGAGGCGCAGCTGGCGCCCGGCGTGGCCCTGCCGGATCCGCGGCTTGACCGCCAGGTGGTCACCAGCAGCGCGTGCGGCATCTGCGGCACCGCGTCGATTGACGCGGTGACCAAGCGCTCCCGCTTCGCGCTGCATGATGACGACGCCGGTGCCGCCGCGGGCACGGACGGCACCGGCGGCGGCGGTGATGTGGCGCTGGACATCCTGCTGCAGTTGCCGGACCGGCTGCGCGAGCAGCAGCAGGTCTTCGAACGCACCGGCGGCGTCCACGCGGCCGGCCTGTTCAGCTTCGAGGGCGAACTGCTCTGCCTGCGCGAAGACGTGGGACGGCACAACGCGGTGGACAAGGTGGTGGGCTGGGCCCTGCGAGAGGGCAGGCTGCCGCTGCGGGACACGGTGCTGCAGGTCTCCGGGCGGGCCTCCTTCGAGCTGGTCCAGAAGGCCCATCTGGCGGGCATCCCCGCCCTGTCGGCCGTCAGCGCGCCGTCCTCGCTCGCCGTCGAACTGGCGGAAAAAGTGGGCCTGACGCTGGCCGGTTTCAGCCGCGGCCGCAGCGTGAATGTGTACACACACCCGGCACGGATTGGCACCGCCGTCGGCAATTTGGTGTGAGACCGGCTACGGCTGTCGAGAATTCCGTGTGAGCCGGGATACATTAGGGGCATGACTCGCCCGGCACCTGTGAATGACATTGACGAAAGCACCCTGAAGGTTAAGGAACCGAAGAAGGTTGCCGCCGGTATTCCGGCTGTGAAGATTGCGCTGGAGCGCGGCATCGAGCAGGCCGGCGTCGCGCGCACCGCCCGTTCGCTGCTGCGGATCAACCAGCGCGGCGGCTTCGACTGCCCGGGCTGTGCCTGGCCGGAATCCATCACCGGACCGCGCAAACCGGCCGAGTTCTGCGAAAACGGTGCCAAGGCCGTGGCCGAGGAGAACACCAAACGCACCGTGACGCCGGAGTTCTGGGCGCGGCATTCCATCGAAGAACTGGCTACCAAGACCGAGTACTGGCTGGGCCAGCAGGGCCGGATCACCGAGCCGGTCATCATCCGCGAGGGCGAGACACACTACTCGCCGATCTCCTGGGCGGACGCATTCAGCCTGATCGGGGAGCGCATCCGTGCGACGACGCCGGACCGCTGCGTCTTCTACACCTCGGGCCGCACCGCGAACGAGACCGCGTTCATGTACCAGCTGTTCGCGCGTTCGCTGGGCACCAACAACTTGCCGGACTGCTCCAACATGTGCCACGAGTCCTCCGGCAGCGCCTTGAACCCGACCATCGGCATTGGCAAGGGCACCGTGTCGCTGGAGGACATCCACCACTCCGAACTGATCTTCGTGGTGGGCCAGAACCCGGGCACCAACCACCCGCGCATGCTCTCCGCGCTGAAGGAGTGCAAGGACAACGGCGGCACCATCGTGGCCGTCAACCCGCTGCCGGAAACCGGGCTGATGGCGTTCAAGGACCCGCAGTCGGTGGACGGGCTGGTGCGCGGCGGCACCAAGCTTGCCGACGAGTTCCTGCAGATCAAGGTGGGCGGGGATCTGGCCCTGTTCCAGGCGCTGGGACACCTGCTGCTGGAAGAGGAAGACCGTGCTCCGGGCACCGTGGTGGACAAGGCCTTCATCGAGGCGAACACCGACGGATTCGAGGACTACGTCGCGGCCCGCCGCCACATCGACTGGACCGAGACCGAGAAGGCCACCGGGCTCTCCCGGCTGGAGATCGCGAAGGTGGCCGGCCTGCTGGTGAAGTCCAAGGCCACCATCATCTGCTGGGCGCTGGGCCTGACCCAGCAGCCGCATTCGGTGGATACCCTGCGCGAGATCGTGAACCTGCTGCTGCTCCAGGGCAACTTCGGCAAGCCCGGCGCGGGTGCCTGCCCGGTCCGCGGCCACTCCAACGTCCAGGGCGACCGCACGATGGGCATCTGGGAGAAGCCCAAGGAGTGGATGCTGGCGGCGCTGGACAAGGAGTTCGGCATCACCTCGCCGCGCGAGCACGGCGTCGATTCCACCGAGGCGATTGACCGATTCCACGAGGACAAGGTCGACGTCTTCGTCTCCATGGGCGGCAACTTCGCGCTGGCCAACTCGGAGACCGAGCTGCTCGAAAGCGGGATGAAGAAGGCCGGCCTGACCGTGCATGTCTCCACCAAGCCCAACCGCTCCCACGTGGTGCACGGCAAGACGTCGCTGATCCTGCCGACCTTGGGCCGCACCGACCGGGATGACAAGCACCCGAAGGGCGCGCAGTTCCTCTCGGTGGAAGACTCCATGTCCGTCGTCCGGTCCACGCAGGGCCGGCTGGAGCCGGTCAGCGAGCACCTGCTGGCCGAGCCGGTGATCATCGCGCGGATGGCCCAGGCCACCTTCGGCGACGATCATTCGGTGGACTGGCGGGCGATGGCCGAGGACTACGACGTGATCCGCGACCACATCTCCCGCGTGCTGCCGGGCTTCGAGGACTTCAACACCCGGGTTCGGAACAAGAGCGGTTTCGTGCTGCCGAACCCGCCGCGCGACACGCGGTCCTTCGCCACCGACATCGGCAAGGCGCGGTTCACGGTCAGCCCGTTGGAGTATCTGGAGGCGCCCGAGGGACACCTGATCCTGCAGACGGTGCGCAGCCACGACCAGTACAACACCACGTTCTACGGGCTGGACGACCGGTACCGGGGCATCTCCAACGGGCGGCGGGTGGTCCTGGTGCATCCGGACGACTTGGCTGAACTAGGCTTTGCCGACCGCGACCTGGTGGACGTGATCAGCACGTTCAAGGGCACCGAGCGCCGCGCGGATGAGTTCCGGCTGGTGGCCTACCCGACGGCGCGCGGCTGTGCCGCCGCCTACTTCCCGGAAGCCAACGCGCTGGTCCACCGGGACCTGGTGGCCCGCGAGTCCAACACCCCCGGCTTCAAGGCCATGACGGTGCGCTTCATCCCGCACGAGGAGAAGCAACTCAGCTGACGCTGTGGGTTGCCGGCCTGGCCCTTGGTGGACTGACCCTAGGTGGCCGGCCGCCGGTGGCTGGAGCCGCCGGCGATACGCGTCCGGGTCAGGGGTCGGCGTCCAGATCATCGGACGCTGCCCCTGACCTCGCGGCCAGGCCACCCCTTGGCGTCCAGATCAGGGGTTATAACGGGTGGTCTGGGCGCTAAACCCTGAGTTCGACCGGGACGGGTTCGGGCGACCAGCAGCGAGGACGAGAGGTTTCGGGCATCCAGTTCCTGGCACTAGGACAGATTCTGGCCGCGGCGGAGCTAGCGGGAACAGCGCGGGGCTCCGGAAGGTTCTAGGGTTGAGTAGGACCATCAGCCCTAAGGAGCCATCATGTCCATGGAAGGTGCAGCCTGGAGTTCGCTCTACCGGCTTTCGCATTCGAAGGACCAGAAGTCGTTCTCCCGCGAGACCGTCCGCCGCACCTTTGCGTTCGCCGCCCCGTACAAGGCCAAGATCACCGTCTTCGTGCTGATCTCCGTGGTGACTGCCGCGCTGGCCGTTGCCACCCCGGTGCTGGCCGGGCAGGTGGTGGACGCGATCGTCGCCAAGACCGGCATCGAACGGGTGACCTGGCTGGCCGTGGTGATCGCGCTGGTGGCCATCGCCGACGCCGGACTCAGCATGGTGACCCGGTGGATCTCCTCTGGCCTGGGTGAGGACATCATCCTGGATCTGCGCACCGCAGTGTTCGACCATGTGCAGAAGATGCCGATCGCGTTCTTCATGCGAACCCGCACCGGCGCGCTGGTCAGCCGGTTGAACAACGATGTGATCGGTGCCCAGCGGGCCTTCGCTGGCACGCTCTCCGGTGTTGTCAGCAACGTGGTGGCGCTGATTCTGACGCTTATCGTCATGCTGAACACGTCGTGGCAGGTCACGCTGCTGGCTTTGCTGATGCTCCCGGTGTTCCTGCTGCCTGCCCGCCGGATGGGCAGCCGCCTGGCGGACCTCCGACGCGAGACCGCCAACCACAATTCCGCCATGAGCACCCAGATGACCGAGCGGTTCTCCGCACCCGGAGCCACGCTGGTCAAACTGTTCGGCCGCCCCGCCGACGAATCCCGCGAGTTCAAGCTGCGGGCCCAGCGGGTGCGCGACATCGGCATCAAGACGGCGGTAATGCAGTGGGTCTTCGTCACGGCACTGACCCTGGTGTCGGCGCTGGCGCTGGCCCTGGTCTACGGGCTGGGCGGTTTCTACGCGATCATCGGCCAGTTGGAGCCGGGCGACGTGGTGACCCTGGCCCTGCTGCTCACCCGGCTGTATGCACCGCTGACGGCCTTGGCGAACGCCCGGGTGGAGATTTCCAGCGCGCTGGTCAGTTTTGAGCGGGTCTTCGAAGTCCTGGACCTGAAGCCCCTGATCACCGAAAAGGACGACGCCGGTGCCGTCCCACCGGGACCCGTCTCCGTTGAGTTCAAGGACGTGCGGTTCGCCTACCCATCCGCCGAGAAGGTGTCGCTGGCCTCGCTGGAGGAGGTGGCGACCCTCGACGCCCGCGGCGGCGAGGAAGTGCTGCACGGCATCAGCTTCCGGGTGGAACCCGGCCAGACGCTGGCGCTGGTGGGCTCCTCGGGCGCCGGAAAGTCGACCATGGCCCAGCTGCTGGCCCGGCTGTACGACGTGGACTCCGGTTCCATTGAGCTCTCCGGCATCGATGTCCGGGACCTGAGCTTCGAGGCGCTGCGCGGAACCATCGGGATGGTGACCCAGGACGGGCACTTGTTCCACGAGACCATCCGCTCCAACCTGCTGCTGGCCCGGCCGGAAGCCAGCGACGCCGAGATCTGGGACGTGCTGCGCCGCGCCCGGCTGGAAGAACTGATCCGGTCGCTGCCGGACGGCCTAGACACGATGGTGGGGGAGCGCGGCTACCGGCTCTCCGGCGGCGAACGCCAGCGGATGACCATTGCACGGCTGCTGCTGGGCCATCCCCGGGTGGTCATCCTGGATGAGGCAACGGCAGCACTGGACTCGACCAACGAAGCCGCCGTTCAGGCGGCGCTCACCGAGGCACTCGCAGGGCGCACCGCCGTCGTTATTGCGCACCGGCTCTCCACAGTGCGCTCCGCCGACCGCATCCTGGTGGTGGAGGGCGGCCGGATCGTGGAGCAGGGCACGCACGCCCAGCTGCTGGCGCTGGAAGGCCGCTACGCCGAGCTCTACCGGACCCAGTTCCTCAGCGACGCCGCGGTGGCCAGCTGATCCGGATGGGATGAAGCGCTCCGCGCCGACAGGCCGGCAGGCCAAGCGTGTGCTCCGGCCGGTCAATGACTAGAGTTGCTGTGGGGTCCCCGGCGACAAATGAGCGGAAGCGGTGCAATGCAGCGAGGAACCAACCTGGGCCGCTTGGGCGGCTACAACCAGGCTGTGATTCTGGATGCCATCCGTCGCGCCCATGAGGGCATCGCCCGGGTGGAGCTGGTGGAGCGCACCGGACTGTCCCCGCAAACGATCTCCAATGTGGTGCGCCGGTTGGTGGACCAAGGCCTGGTGCGGGAAGACCGCAAAACGGTCAGCGGGCCGGGCAAACCGCGAACGGTGCTGCAATTGGAAGTTTCCAGCCGGTTGGCTGTCGGCATCCATCTTGACCCGGTGGTCATGACCTTGGTCATGCTTAATCTCGACGGCGAGGTGGTGGCCCGTGCCCGGCACGACAATCCCGGTGCAGGCCAGCCCGATGGCATGACGGCGGCGATGGCCGCCGCGGTCGAAGAACTGATCGCGGCCTCGGGCATCGAGCGCCACCGGATCCTGGGCATCGGGCTGGCCGCGCCGGGGCCGATCGATGCGTCCGAAGGCACCGTGGTGGACCCGCCGATGATGCGCGAATGGACCTCGGTGCCGCTGCGCGAACCACTCAGCCGCCTGACGGGGCTGCCGGTGCTGATGGACAAGGACACGACTGCGGCGGCGGTGGCGGAGCTGTGGGCCAGCGGACGGCAGGAGCCCGAGAACTTTGTGTTCGTCTATCTGGGCACCGGCCTGGGCGCCGGCGTGGTGCTAGACGGTGCAGTGCTGCGCGGAGCCTCCAGCAACATCGGTGAGATCGGCCATTTCCCGGTGGACGCGGAGGTGCCGTTGTGCGAGTGCGGGAAACGCAATTGCGTGGGTATGGCATTGAATTTCGGCACACTGTTCCAGCAGGCCGTGGAGTCCGGCGTGTTTCCGTCCGACAGCGAGTTGGGTGACCGGCACCAGGCCGCCGAGAGCATCATCACCCTGTGCAGGAAGGCCGTTGAGGGCGACGCGGCCGCCGCGGCGATCATCGGCCGGGCTGCCCGCTTGCTTGGCGGAACGGTAGCCCAAGTGGTGAACATCTTGGACGTGGACCGGGTGATCTTCGGCGGCCCCCTGTGGAACGGGCTGGAAAACCTGGCGCTGCCCATCCTGCACCAGGAGATCAACAGCCGCTTCGTCTCCCGGGCCATCCATGGAGTCGAGGTGGTTTCGTCCTCGCTGGGATTCGAAGTGGGCGCCATCGGCGGCGCCTGCCTTGTTCTGGACGACGCGTTGTCGCCGAAGGCCAGCGGGCTGCTGCTGGGAAGCTGACTGCGGGGCTACCCAGCGGAACTCCCTGTGCATTTCGTCATATTCCATGACTTTGAGCGCAGCCGTGCCAGTCAGCTTGCTTTATTAAATCCAATCGATTTAGATAAGGAGTGGCGGCAGTGCCTGGAGTACTCACACTCTGGGGAATGAACGGCTCCGGAGTGGCATTCGTGCTTCAGGGGAACGGCGCGGTCGCCAGCCAACAGGTGGCAGGAAGCTGCTGCTGGCTCCGAGGAACGGGAAGAAACGGAACCAGCGGTCCCACGCTGACAGGGATTCCAGCCCACTTCGGTGGAAATGCACTACAACAGGCCACCGTCTGTGCTTCCGTGGGGGGTTGCACAGGCGGGGGCCTGTTTCCGTTTAAGCAAGGTGCGGCTGGCGGCAGCGTATACCTGCGCCGTACACAGCGGGCCGCGGCTGGCGCCCGGCTGAAGCGGCGTACGCCATGGTAAGGATCAGTGCCCCCGGGCAGATTCGAACTGCCGACACCCGCTTTAGGAGAGCGGTGCTCTATCCCCTGAGCTACGGGGGCAACGCCAAAAGCTTAGCTTAATTGGCGTGCCGGGCCGGTGCCGGGCCGGTGCCTGGCCGCGCGGCGCCCAGGCGGCGGAAGCATCGGTGGCTCACGCTTCGTCCGGCCCGGGCCCGCTCACGCTTCGACCGGCCCGGGCCCGCTCACGCTTGGACCGGCCCGGGCCCGCTCAGCCTTCGGCCGGCTTGGGCTTGCGGGTGAAGACAGCGACTGCCGCAACCACCAGGCTCAGCCCGAACAGGATGGACTTGGCCACCGTGAGGAAGCTCGCCAGCGAGGCGTCGCCCACCGGGTCCGTCGCCAGCATGGCATCGACCGCAACATTTTCTCCCAGATCGGCTGCCACATAGAGCACGACGACGGCCCAGGCCAGCCAGCGCCAGAGCCCGCGCCGGATTTGCTGGCCCAGCAGGATCAGCCAGGTGAAACCGAACAGCAGCGGGAAGATGGTGTCCGCGGTCTTGTGCCAGTAGTTGTACTGTCCGGCCCCGTCTTCGCCCAACGCCGTCCGGAGTTGCTGCGCGTATTCGGTGGAGTACCCGCCGATCAGGGTGTCCGGCAGGTCCAGTCCGCCGGTCAGCTGGGTGAACTGCGGCATCACCAGCAGGAATGAATAGCCGAACAAGAACGCCGAGGCCACCGCTCCGGCGATGACGATCAGGTTGGCGTTGCCGGCCGCGCGCTGGGGAGACCTGGTGCTGCCGGGGATGGCAGGCTTTGCTGCGCCGCTGGCTGGCGCAGGGGCTGCCGCGGCACCGTGTTTCTTCGCGCGCTGTGCTGGGGTTTTGGACATGCCTCCATTATGCCGCTGCCGCCATCTGCCGCCCGTTGGCGGGAGCTTTGGCGGCCGTCCCCGAGTGTCGGTGGCGGCTAATAGACTTAAGGGACCATGGATTTCCTCACCGACCCGGCCTTCGACCCGCATGTTGCCTCTCCGCCCGCCCCGCATCTGCCCGGCGCAGAAGAGCTGCTCTCCGGGCTGAACCCGCAGCAGGAAGAGGCCGTCAAGCATGCCGGCTCTCCGCTGTTGATCGTCGCCGGTGCCGGATCTGGCAAGACCCGTGTGCTCAGCCACCGCATCGCTTACCTGCTGGCCACCCGACGGGCGCGCCCGGGCGAGATCCTGGCCATCACCTTCACTAACAAGGCCGCCGCGGAGATGCGCGAGCGGATTGAGTCCCTGGTGGGGGATCCGGCCAAGCGGATGTGGATCTCCACGTTCCACTCCTCGTGCGTGAAGATCCTGCGCCGCGAAGCCAAGCACGTCGGGCTGAACTCGAACTTCTCCATTTACGATTCGGCGGACACGCTGCGGATGGTCAGCCAGGTGGCCAAGGGGCTGGACCTGGACCCGAAGCGGTTCCCGCCCAAATCCATTCAGCACAAGATCTCGGCGCTGAAGAACGAACTGATCGACGACGAGGCCTTTGCCTCCAGCGCCAACTACTCGGATCCGTTCGAGCAGGCGGTCGCCTCGGTCTACACCGGGTACACGCAGCGGATGCGCCAGGCCAACGCCATGGACTTCGACGACCTGATCGCCCAAGTGGTCTTCATCTTCCAGGCCTTCCCTGCGATCGCCGACTCTTACCGCCGCCGCTTCCGGCATGTGCTGGTGGACGAATACCAGGACACCAACCACGCCCAGTACCGGCTGGTGCGTGAGCTGACCCGTGAGTCCGAGGACGGGACGCTTCCTGCCGGCGAACTGACCGTGGTGGGCGACTCCGACCAGTCGATTTACGCCTTCCGCGGGGCGGACGTGCGCAACATCGTCGACTTTGAAAAGGACTACCCCACCGCGCGCACCATCCTGCTGGAGCAGAACTACCGCTCCACGCAGACCATCCTCAGCGCGGCCAACTCGGTCATTTCGCGGAACCCGAACCGTCCGGTTAAGCGGCTGTGGACCGCCGAGGGCGACGGCGAAAAGATCATCGGCTACGTGGGCGAGAACGAGCACGACGAGGCCCGGTTCATTACTGATGAGATCGACCGGCTGCAGGACTCTGAAGGGGTGCGGCCCGGAGACATCGCCGTGTTCTACCGGACCAACGCCCAGTCCCGCTCCATCGAGGACCTGCTGGTCCGGGTGGGGCTGCCTTACAAGGTCGTCGGCGGCACCCGCTTTTATGAGCGCAAGGAAATCAAGGACGCGCTGGCCTACCTGCGGGTCCTAGTGAACCCGGACGACGTGGTCAACTTGCGCCGGATCCTCAACGAACCCAAGCGCGGGATCGGTGACCGGGCCGAGTACGCCGTGGCCGCGCTGGCAGAGCGGGACCGGGTCTCGTTCATGGTGGCACTGCGCCGCGCTGAGGAAGCGCCCGGCATGGCCACCCGGTCGGTCAACGCGGTCGCGGGCTTCGTGAAGCTCATCGACGACCTGGCCGAGGTCGCCGCCGGTTCAGGCGCTGCGGTAGCACTGGAAGCCGTGCTGGAACAGACCGGCTATCTGGCCATGCTGCGGCAAAGCACCGACCCGCAGGACGAGTCCCGCGTGGAGAACCTCGCGGAGCTGGTGGCAGTTGTTCGGGAATACGAACGCGACAACCCTGACGGGTCGCTGTCCGAATTCCTGGAACAGGTGGCGCTGGTCGCCGACGCCGACCAGATCCCCGACGCCCCGGACGCCGAGGCTGCACAGTTGGCCAAGGACCAGGGCGTGGTCACGCTGATGACCCTGCACACTGCCAAGGGGCTGGAATTCCCGGTGGTTTTCCTCACCGGCATGGAACACGGGGTCTTCCCGCACCAACGGTCGATGTCCGACCCGAAGGAACTGGCCGAAGAACGGCGGCTGGCCTATGTGGGACTGACCCGGGCTCGCAAACGGCTGTACCTGACCCGGTCCGAGTCCCGGAGCATGTGGGGCCAGAGCCAGTTCAATCCGGCCAGCCAGTTCATCGAAGAGGTGCCGGCCGAGCTGATCGACTGGAAACGCGAGGGCAGCGCACGGCCGATGTTTGCCTCTGCGGGCAGCTTCGGATCGAGCCGCTACGGAGGCTCGCACTGGGGTGCCGGTACCGCCAGCAACCAGGACATCAGCAACCTGCGCGGGTCGGCGCCGTCAATCACCAGCGCCAAGACCCGGGCCGGCCGTGTGCAGCCACAAAAGGAAGTCATCGCGCTGGCCATCGGGGACAAGGTCAACCACACCAGCTTCGGCAAAGGAACGGTGCTGAGCCTCGAAGGGGCCGGTGACAAGACGGTGGCCAAGGTGAAGTTCGACGCGGGCGAGAAGCGGCTGCTGCTGCGGTACGCACCGCTGACCAAGATCGCTTAAACGACACCGTCACCCTGCTGGGAGATTCACCACGTTTCGGAAGCTGCATTTGGCAACGGCCTGACGCGGCGCTTACCGTTCTTATCCATGGATCGCGTGGACATTAGTACCTTGGAACGGCTGGCGACCCCCGCCTTTTGGCTCGACACCCCGCTGCGCGTGTCGCTGATCCTGCTGGGCGGATTCCTGGCGAATATGGTCCTGCGGATGGTGATCAAACGCGTCACCGGAAAGATCGCCGACGGCGAGACTGCAAAGCTGGACAAATTTGATCCCCTCGCGGCGCGCAAGAACAGCAAGGACCCGCGCTACTGGCTGATGCAGGATTCGCCGATCGCCGCGGTCCGCCGGGCCCAGCGTGCCAAGACGATCGGATCGGTGCTGCGTTCGATCACCACGATCGTGCTGGCCACCCTCACCATCCTGATGGTGCTCACCGAGCTGGAATTCAACCTCGGCCCCCTGCTGGCCAGCGCCGGTATCGCCGGTGTTGCCATTGGCTTCGGCGCCCAGACACTGGTCAAGGACTACCTATCCGGACTGTTCATGGTGGCCGAAGACCAGTACGGCATCGGCGATGTGGTCGATCTGGGCGAGGCATCGGGCACCGTAGAGTCGGTCGGTCTCCGGGTCACCCAGGTGCGTGCCGTGGACGGCACGCTGTGGCATGTCCGCAACGGCGAGATCCTGCGCGTGGGCAACTCCTCGCAGGGCTGGGCGCGGGCCGTGCTGGACATCCCGGTCCCTTACGACTCCGATGTGGAGAAGGTCTCCGAGCTGATCCTCAACACCGCGATGCAACTACGCGAGGACGAGGACTACCGCAGGCTGATCCTCGACGACCCGGAGGTCTGGGGCGTGGAGGCGCTGACCGGTGAATCCGTGGTGATCCGGCTGGCGATCCGCACCAAGCCGTTGGAACAGTGGGCGGTCGCGCGCGAGATGCGGGCCCGGCTGAAGGGCGCGTTGGCTCAGGAGGGGCTGCGGATTCCGCTGCTGAACCAGACCGTTATCAAGGGCAGTGCACCCTCGGCCGCCGCCGCGCAGGGTGGGGGCACCGCGCAGGGCGAGGACGCCGCCCACGGCGGGGACACCGCCGTCGCCGATCAGGCGGAAGTTGGCAGCAAGCATTAGCCTCACGGCGCCGTTACCTCAAGCCGTGACCATTCTACAAGTTGTAGAAGTGTGCCCTTGGCCACTAAAGCGGTAGTCTGGGACCGGCCCCCGGCGCCAAAGGGACTAGAGTTCCCCATGGAGCATTGCAGGCATCCATCCACCGTCCGTGGCCACCGTCACGGCCAACCCGGATGCCGCTCCGAGTCAGAAACGACTTCGACGTAGAAGGACACAACCCGTGGACCTGTTTGAATACCAGGCGCGCGATCTCTTCGAGGCACACGGAGTACCCGTGCTGGCTGGAATCGTTGCGTACACCCCAGAAGAAGCCAAGGCAGCTGCTGAGAAAATTGGCGGCGTAGTTGTCGTCAAGGCTCAGGTGAAGGTCGGAGGCCGCGGTAAGGCCGGCGGCGTCAAGGTCGCCAAGACCCCGGACGAGGCATTCGAGCACGCCTCCAACATCCTCGGTATGGACATCAAGGGCCACACCGTCAACAAGGTCATGATCGCCCAGGGCGCAGACATCGCCGAGGAGTACTACTTCTCCGTGCTGCTGGACCGGGCCAACCGCAACTACCTGGCCATGTGCTCGGTAGAGGGCGGCATGGAGATCGAGCAGCTGGCTGTCGAGCGGCCTGACGCCCTCGCCAAGGTTGCCGTTGACCCCGCCGTCGGCATCGACCAGGCCAAGGCCGACGAGATCGTCGCTGAAGCCGGCTTCGCCGAGGAACTGCGCCCGAAGGTCGCTGAGGTCATCATCAAGCTCTGGGACGTGTTCAAGAAGGAAGACACCACCCTGGTTGAGGTCAACCCGCTGGTCAAGACCGGCGCCGGCGACATTGTTGCCCTGGACGGCAAGGTCTCGCTGGACGAGAATGCCTCCTTCCGCCAGCCCGGCCACGAGGAACTTGAGGACAAGGACGCCGCGGATCCACTCGAGGCCAAGGCCAAGGAACTGGACCTGAACTACGTCAAGCTCGACGGCCAGGTTGGCATCATCGGCAACGGCGCGGGCCTGGTCATGTCCACCCTGGACGTCGTCGCCTACGCCGGAGAGAAGCACGGCAACGTCAAGCCCGCCAACTTCCTGGACATCGGTGGCGGCGCCTCGGCCGAGGTCATGGCTGCAGGCCTGGACGTCATCCTCAATGACCAGCAGGTCAAGAGCGTGTTCGTGAACGTCTTCGGCGGCATCACCGCCTGCGACGCCGTGGCAAACGGCATTGTCAAGGCGCTGGAAATCCTGGGCGAGAAGGCCAGCAAGCCGCTGGTCGTCCGGCTCGACGGCAACAACGTCGATGAAGGCCGGCAGATCCTGCTCAACGCCAACCACCCGCTGGTCACCCTGGCCCTGACCATGGACCAGGGCGCCGACAAGGCCGCCGAACTGGCCAACGCCTAAGGACCGAGGAACTAAGAATATGTCTATCTTCATCAACAAGGACTCGAAGGTCATCGTCCAGGGCATCACCGGCGGCGAAGGCTCCAAGCACACCGCCCGCATGCTGCACGCCGGCACCAACATTGTGGGCGGCGTGAACGCCCGCAAGGCCGGCACCACCGTCACCCATGGCGAGAAGACCCTGCCGGTGTTTGGCACGGTCAAGGAAGCCGTGGCCGAGACCGGCGCCGACGTCTCCATCGTCTTCGTGCCGCCGGCTTTCACCAAGGACGCCGTGGTCGAGGCCATCGAGTCTGAAATTGGCCTGGTCGTGGTGATCACCGAGGGTGTGCCGGTGCAGGACTCCGCAGAGTTCTGGGCCCTGGCCCAGTCGAAGAAGGATGCCAACGGCAATCAGATCACCCGCATCATCGGCCCGAACTGCCCCGGCATCATCACCCCGGGCGAGTCGCTGGTGGGCATCACCCCGGCGAACATCACCGGCAAGGGCGGCGTGGGCCTGGTCTCCAAGTCCGGCACGCTGACCTACCAGATGATGTACGAACTGCGCGACCTCGGCTTCTCCACCGCCATTGGCATTGGCGGCGACCCGGTCATCGGCACCACCCACATCGACGCCCTGGCTGCGTTCGAGGCCGACCCGGAGACCAAGGCAATCGTGATGATCGGCGAAATCGGTGGCGACGCCGAGGAGCGTGCCGCCGAGTACATCAAGAACCACGTCACCAAGCCGGTTGTCGGCTACGTGGCCGGCTTCACCGCCCCGGAGGGCAAGACCATGGGCCACGCCGGCGCCATCGTCTCCGGCTCCTCTGGCACCGCGCAGGCCAAGAAGGAGGCCCTCGAGGCCGCGGGCGTCAAGGTCGGCAAGACCCCGTCCGAGACCGCGCACCTGCTGCGCGAGGTCTACCCGGACCACGAGGAACCATCCAACCTCTAGGCACACCGCCACCAGTCGATGAAGCCCGCCACCTGCACACGGTGGCGGGCTTCACTGTTTCCTGCCGGCCGCGCAAACCCGTTTAGGCTGGACCCAACACCACTGCACAGGAGGCCACATGCGCGCTGCCATCATCCACGGACCGGGCGACATCCGGGTCGAAGAGCGCCCCGATCCCGAAATCCTCGCCCCGACCGACGCCGTGGTGCGGGTGACGGCCTCCTGCGTCTGCGGCTCCGACCTCTGGCCGTACCGCGGTGCGCGTGAGCCGGGGGATCCGCATCCCATCGGGCACGAGTTCATCGGCACAGTAGAGGCCATCGGCGATCAGATCCGGACCTTGTCCGTCGGCGACCTAGTGATCGCGTCGTGGGCGATCAGTTGCGGCCAGTGCCCGGCCTGCCGCGACGGCGTGCAGACGTCCTGCGAGCACCGGGCCAGCTGGGGAGGCAGCGATGAGCACGGCCTGCCGGTCGACGGCGGCCAAAGCGAGGCAGTCCGGGTGCCCCTCGCCGACGGCACGCTCGTGGCCGTTCCCGGAGTCAGCCAGCCGGATGACGCCCTAACCAAGAGCCTGCTCACGCTCTCCGACGTGATGGGCACCGGCCACCATGCCGCCATCAGCGCCAAGGCCGGCCCGGGACGCACCGTCGTCGTGGTGGGCGACGGCGCCGTGGGGCTCTGCGGCGTACTGGCCGCCAAGCGGCTGGGAGCGGAGCGGATCATCGCCATGTCCCGGCATGAAGACCGTGCGGCGCTGGCACGTGAGTTCGGCGCCACCGACATCGTCGCGGAACGCGGCAAGGCCGCAGCGAACCAGGTCAAGACGCTGCTCGGCGGGGTCCTCGCCGATTCCGTGCTCGAATGCGTGGGCACGGCGGAGTCGATGGACCAGGCGCTCCGCTGCACCCGGCCGGGTGGTGCGGTCGGGTTCGTGGGCGTACCGGTCGGCGGCGCCGAGCTGCCGGTCTGGACCCTGTTCCGGAAGAACATAGCCGTGGCCGGCGGGGCCGCCCCCACCCGCCAGTATCTGCCCGAACTGCTGGAGGACGTGCTGGCCGGCACGATCAATCCCGGCAAGGTCTTCGACGAGGTGATGCCGCTGGAGGACGCTGCGAAGGCCTACAGTGCCATGGACGAACGCCGCGCCATCAAGGTGCTGCTGCGGCCCTGACCATTCCGTCCGCAGTCAGCTGCGCAACCGTCCCATGCCGGGATAGGTTCCCCGGCGGTGGCGGGACGGGGTCCGGTTGGCTGGCCGCCGCGCGGCCCCACGGTGACGCCGAACCCCGCGCTGGTGGCGTACCCGGCGGGAAACGTTGTCCACGTACACCGGTAAGCAGCAGCGGCACCGCTCATTCCGTCTGAGCGGTGCCGCTGCTGCCTGTCAGGTGCAGGTCTGCTACCCGCGTAGTCGTTCCATCTTCGGATCGACCAGCGGTTCGGCAGCGATGGTTGCGGCGACCTTCCGGCCGAAGTAGCCGATCTCCACGGAAGCGCCCTCCGCGAGCCCCGCCGGCAGCCAAGCGTAGGCGATGGGCCGGCCGACGGTGTAGCCGTAGGCCGCGCTCGTGACGTAACCAGCCGGCTCGCCGTTGACGAACACCGGTTCCTTGCCCAGCACCACGGACGTGCCGTCGTCGACCGTCAGGCACCGCAGTACCCGGGAAGCCGGCTCGTCGCGACGGGCAGCCAGGGCCGCGTGTCCCACGAAGTCTGTTTTATCTTTGAAGACCGAGAATCCCAGTCCAGCTTCATACGGGCTGTGCTCGGGAGTAACATCGGTGCCCCAGAGTCGATAGCCCTTTTCCAGCCGGAGGCTGTTGAAGGCGCCGCGGCCAGCGGCGATGATGCCGTGCTCCTGGCCCGCTTCGAAGAGCAGATCCCACAGCTTCAGCCCGTGCTCCGCAGAGGTGTACAGCTCCCAGCCGAGTTCGCCGACGTAGGACAGTCGCATGGCGGTGACAGGGATGCCGCCGATACGGACCTCCTTGGCCCGGAAGTAGCGCAGCGAATCGTTGGTGTAGTCGTCCCCGCTGACCTTGTTGATGACCTCGCGGGCCAGCGGTCCCCACAGCCCGATGCAGCAAGTGCCCCCGGTGATATCGGCGACATGGACCCACTGTGCCGGATCAGCCGCGGCCTGCTTGCGGGCCTCGACCCTGAAGTAGTCGAAGTCGATGTTGCCGTTAGCGCCGACCTGGAAAGTCTCCTCGGCGAGCCGTGCGATGGTCACATCGCTGCGGACACCGCCGTCGTTATTGAGCAGCAGGCAGTAGGTGACGGCCCCAGGCTTTTTAGCAATGTTTCCTGAGCTCAGCCGTTGCAGCATCGACAACGCGCCCGGGCCGCTAATCTCCAGACGCTTCAGCGGTGTCATGTCATAAAGAGCGACGGCGGTGCGCGTCTTCCACGCTTCGGCTGCGGAGATGGGGGAGTGGAACATTGCGGACCAGGGGTCCCGCTCCGGGGCCTGCCAAGCTTCCGGCAGCTCCTGCAGCAGGGCACGGTTGGCCTCGTACCAATGCGGGCGTTCCCAGCCTGCGGATTCCAGGAAAAACGCACCGAGTTCGTGCTGCCGGACGTTGAACGGGCTGACCCGCAGGTCGCGGGGGGATTCCCGGGGCTGCAACGGGTGGAGCACATCGTAGATCTCCACGAAGTTCTGCTGTGAGGTTTCGCTGACGTACTCCTCGCCGACCTGGATCTTTTCGAAGCGGGAAACCTCGCATTCGTGCAGGGGCGTGCTGGACTGGCCTTCCACCAACAGCTCGGCCACAGCCTTGGCGACGCCGGCCGAGTGGGTGACCCAAACTGCCTCTGCAACGTAGAACCCCTCGACCTCCGGCGATTCGCCGATCAGGGGGCCGCCATCGGGCGTGAAGGAGAAAATTCCGTTGAAACCATCCTCTATTGAGACGCCTTGCAGGGCGGGCAGCAACGCCTGGCTGTCCTGCCAGGACTGCAGGAAATCAGCTTCGGTAAATTCCAGTCGTGAAGGCATCATGTGCTCGGACATCTGGTCTGCCAGTACCTGCGGCAGCTCGTCCAGGTCCACGGGCATCGGGCGGTGTGCGTACGAGCCGATGCCCATGCGTTCTCCATGCTCGCGGAAGTACAGGTCCCTGTCCTGATGACGCAGGATGGGCAAGCGGGCACCATTGGGCAGCTCGTTCTGGCCTGCGAGTGCCGGCAGCGCCGTGGTCTTGGCATATTGGTGCGCCAGCGGCAGCAGAGGCACCGGCATGCCTACCATGGCACCGATTTTGGGACCCCAGAAACCGGCGCAACAAACCACAATGTCCGCCGGCACTACGCCGTCAGGTGTTTGCACTCCGGTGACCCTGCCACCGGCCTGTTCAATACCGGTCACGGCAGTGGAGCCGATGAACTTTACGCCGGCTTCGCTGGCCCGTTCGATCAGCAACTGCACTGCCCGGGCTGCGGAAGCCAGACCGTCGGAGGGCACATATAGTCCGCCCAGAACCATGTCTCGGTTGAGCATTGGGTAGCGCTTCTCGCATTCATCCGGGTCAATCAGTTGACCCCCAAGACCCCAGGACGTGGCGAAGCCCAACCGGCGCTTCAGCTCCTGAAGCCGGGCCTCCGTGGTGGCTATCTCGAGCCCGCCGACTTGATTGAAGCAGGAGCGCCCGTTCGCATTCAGCGAGAGCAGCTTGTCCACCGTATAGCCGGCGAACTCGGTCATCGTCTTGGACGGGTTGGTCTGGAACACTAAGCCGGGTGCATGCGAGGTTGACCCGCCGGCCAGGCGCAGCGGCCCCTGCTCGACGACGGTGACGTCGTTCCAGCCGCGGATTGCCAGTTCGTCGGCGAGATTGGCGCCGACAATGCCGGCCCCGATGATGACGACGCGTGGTGTGGGGCTCATATGGTTTCTCCTTGAATCGCGGTTAGCGGAACACGACGGTGCGGGTGTTGTTAAGCAGGACCCGGTGCTGGCAGTGCCACTTCACGGCGCGGGACAGGGCCTGGGCCTCCGCATCCCGGCCGACGGTGACCAAGGACACCGGATCCAGGCTGTGGTCGACCCGGAAGACCTCCTGCTCGATGATCGGGCCTTCATCAAGGTCGGCCGTGACGTAGTGGGCCGTGGCGCCCACCAGCTTTACCCCGCGGTCATATGCCTGGTGGTAAGGCTTGGCGCCCTTGAAGCCGGGCAGGAACGAGTGGTGGATGTTGATGGCGCGGCCGCGCAAGGCCTCACACAGGTCATCCGATAGCACCTGCATGTACCGGGCCAGTACCACCAGGTCTGCGTCGTACTCAGCGGCCAGTTCGAGCAGGCGCCGCTCGGCCACCGCCTTGGTGTCGGCGGTGACCGGCACATGCACAAAGGGCAGGCCGGCCGCCTCGGCCATCGGGCGCAGAGCTTCGTGATTGGAAACGACGACGGCGATCTCGGCACCGAGGCTTCCGGCCTGCCACCGGAAGATCAGATCATTAAGGCAGTGGCCGAATTTCGAGACCATGACCAGCAGTCGCTTGGTGCTGCCGTCATGGATATTGAAGTTCATATCGAATTGGTCCGCCACATCCGCAAATTCCCCGGCCAGGGCCGCGGCCACCGCCGAGCGTTTTGCCTCGCTGCCCTTGTCCCGCCCGCCGGATTCAGGGGTCGAGTCCGCAGGGACAAAAGCCGTCCGCAGGAACAGGGTGCCGCTGACATGGTCATCGAATTGCTGATGCTCGGCAATATCGAAACCTCGCTGAGCCAGGAAGCTGGTCACCGCGTGGACAATGCCGGGGCGATCCGGACAGGAAAGCGTCAGGACAAACGGGGCCGTGCGTTTTCCAGCGTACGCGTGAACCCTTGCAGCGGGAAGGTCATGGTTGAGTGGTTCAGTGGTGGCCAAGGCCGTCATTGTCATTTGTCTCTCTTGGTCATGTAGGTCAGGAGCCAGCAGCGGGACGGGTGCCCGGCGTTCGGTCGGGCTCCGCATTAGCTGACCCGGCGCGGATTGCGTTACCAGCGCATTCATCGCCGGAGCCGCATTGTTCGTCACAGTCGTGCTTGGTGACCAGATCGAATTGGACCCCGCCATGCTCGTCCACGCCGGAACGGATGGCCCGTTCTACGACGGAGTCAGCCAGCCTGCGCCGCAGCGAGAGCGGGTCACGGCGCAGGTCCTTCACCAGCGCCACGCACATCAGCAGCATGACCAGCACGAAGGGCAACGCCACCACAATGGTGATGTTCTTCAGTCCGTTCAGCGCCTCGGCCGGTTCGTCTCCGCCCGCAAGCATCATGACTGCTGCAACAGCGCCGGTTAGGGAGCCCCAGAAGATTACGACACCGCGCGAAGGATGCTCTGTTCCATTGGAGCTAAGCGACCCCATGACCAGGGAAGCGGAATCGGCCCCGGTGACGAAGAAGATTCCCACCAGGACCATCGCCAGGACGGCGACGAGGCCGGCGATGACGTTAGGCAGGGAAAGATTCTGCAGCAGGTCGAAGAGCGCGCCGTCGAAGGAGATGGAGGGAACGCCGTCGACCATGTCGACAAGACCGTCCGTCTCATCGGCGCTGGCGTCGGCCGCCGCCTGAACCCCGAACGCTGCGCCACCGAAAATGGAGAACCAAATGACACTGACGATGCTCGGGACTAGCAGAACGCCGGTGACAAACTGCCGTATGGTCCGGCCGCGGCTTATGCGGGCGATGAACATGCCTACAAAGGGAGCCCACGATATCCACCAGGCCCAGTAGAAGATGGTCCAACCGGACATCCAGGTCCGTAATGCCTCATCGCCAACAGCCTCGGTGCGAGTGGCCATTTCAGCGAAATCGCGGGCATAGTCGCCGACGGCGGACGGAACCAGGTTGAGGATGAACAGTGTGGGGCCCGCTACGAAAACAATGAGGGCCAGGACGATGGCGAGGACCATGTTGATGTTGGCCAGCCACTGGATTCCACGGCGAATGCCGGAGATGGCCGAGGCAATGAAGCAGATGGTCAGCACGACCACAATCGCCACCAGTACCGGTGTGGCCAGATCACCTACCCAACCGTTGAACGCCAGCCCACTGCCGATCTGCAGCGCGCCCAATCCGAGTGAGGCTGCCGTGCCGAAAAGCGTGGCGAAGATGGCCAGGATGTTGATGAATTTGCCTGCCGGGCCGTCAACTGTCTTCGGACCGAACAACGAGGTGAAGGTTGCCGAGATCAGTTGCTTGCGGCCCAACCGGTAGGTGCCATAGGCCATGGCGACACCGACGACGGCGTACATGGCCCACGGGTGCAAAGTCCAGTGGAAGAGGGAGGTGGCCATTGCGGTCTGGATAGCCTCGGGGGTCTGGCCGTTGACGGTGCCGGGCGGCGGAGAGACGTAGTGGTACATCGGTTCGGCCACGCCATAGAACATCAGCCCGATGCCCATGCCGGCCGCGAACATCATGGAAATCCAGGAAATGGTACGGAACTCGGGTCTCTCACCGTCCCTGCCCAGGGGAATGCTGCCGAAACGCCCCAGCGCTAGCCATAGCACGTAGACAACGAAAAGGGACGCCAGCAGGATGAACAGCCACCCCGTGTTCTCCATGACCCAGTTCAATACTGTGGTGGAGGTGGTCGCGAGGGACGCGGTGCCAAGGAAACCCCAGGCGACAAATCCCACGGCCAGGGCGCCAGCCACGACGAACACCGTCTTGTCCAAACCGGGTGGGACTCTGCTGCGGCGGGCCGCCGCATGTTCGGTTTCGCTTTCACGGAGTTCCTGCAGGATCTGGTGGTCATGGGCAGGTTCTTCTGTCGAAACATCGTCGTCGGCCGGCGATTCGGGCAATGATCCGCCACGAATAAGCTCGTTGGGCCCGTCGTCGGGATTACCATGATCAACTGCGATTTCTCTATTCGTTGTCATGAATTTCCTTTGCTCGATGACCCATGTCCGGGGCTAAACATGTCCGCCTGCGGTCAAGCCAGGCGGAAGATTCGGAGCGTCGTCTGATTCCCGGACCATGATGGTTCCGTCTACAACCTTGACTTCGTGGACTCTGACCGGCAGCTTCGCCGGCGGGGCGTCTACCTTGCCCGTCCGTAAATTGAATTTGGATGCGTGCAGCGGGCACTCCACTTCGCAGCCCTCAACCCAGCCGTCGGCAAGGGATGCGTCCTGATGGGTGCAGGTGTCGTCGATGGCAAAGAGTTCGCCTTCCTCCGTGTGGAAGACCGCTATGGGAGGCGAAGTGTCCAGCCGGATGGCATCGCCAGGTGCGAGCTCTGTGAGCGGGCATGCGTGGTGCATGGTGCAGAACCTCTTTCAGTGCCGGGCCGCGGGCGGCGTAGTTCCGTCATGAACAACTCTGTTCACGATAGGCAACAGCCTGTCTGCAGTTGCTGGAGCCTGTCAAGGGTTTTTTTCTGGTGACCGGGAAAATGATTTCACCTCCAGAATGTATGACTGTGACTCTTGACACATACTTCGCAGGCCAGTCATGCTGTTTCACATAGCGATGCAAGTTGCGGTATGCGCAATGAACCAGCGCTCTTGCCCACCAGGTGCACAGCACCAATTCCGTGTTGCGAAAGGCTTAAACTATGCAGACTCTTGCAGTCGTGGGGGCGTCACTGGCCGGACTCTCCGCCGCGCGCGCAGCGCGTGCCCTAGGTTTTGCCGGCAGATTAGTCATTATCGGAGACGAAGCGCCCCGTCCTTACGACCGGCCGCCGCTGTCCAAGGATTTCCTCGCTGGGAAGATCAGCTCGGATGACTTGTCGCTGGAGGAAGCCGGCGAGGACTTGGATGCAGAATGGTTGCTCGGAGTCCGAGCCGAACGCTTCGACGCCCACACACTGACGCTTACGCTCGACGACGGGCGAACCGTTGCCGCAGACCGTGTAGTCATTGCCACCGGTGCCTCTGCCCGGGGGCTGGCCGAACTGCAAGGCATGCAGAACGTTTTCACTCTCCGCACGCTGGCCGATGCCCAAGCGCTGCGGGCCCATTTGGTCCCCGGCCGTCGACTGGTGGTCATCGGTGCGGGGTTCATCGGTGCGGAAACTGCTTCCACGGCCCATGCGGCAGGCATGGACGTGACCGTGGTGGAAAAGTCGACTGCGCCGCTCGCGGGCCCGCTCGGAGTGCAGATGGGCGCGGCGGTGGCACGCCTTCATGAAGCAGCAGGAGTGGAACTGCTCTGTGGAACAGGCGTTTCCTCCTTCACTATGAGCGGCAATTCGGTGACCGAGGTTGTCTTGGACGGCGGCCGGCGGTTGCCTGCCGACGTCGTGCTGGTTGGCATCGGAGCGCAGCCCAACGTTGAATGGCTGGAGGGGTCGGGCATTGCGCTCGACAACGGCGTCCTGTGCGACGCCATGGGCCGGACCAATCGGCCGGGTGTATCTGCCGTCGGCGACTGCGCCGCGTGGTACGACCTGCGGGCGCAAAGCCACCAGCGGGTAGAGCACTGGGCCGGGGCGAACGAACGCCCGGCGCTCGCCGTGGCCGCCCTGCTGGACGAGTTCGCGGCGCAGCAACCGGTCAATCCGCCGTACTTCTGGTCCGACCAGTACGGATCGCGAATCCAGTTTGCGGGGCACGCGCGTGATTATGACCGGATCGAAATCGAGCACGGAGACGTTGCCGAGCGCAGTTTCCTAGCGGTGTATTACGACGGCGCTGAACCGGTTGCCGTGCTGGGCGTGGACCAGGTCCGGCAGTTCACCAAATGGCGCAAATTCCTGAACAAGAACGCTCAGGCGTACGTGGTCCCGGCAGCGGCCCTTGTGGCCGCCTCCTGACGAGCCCCGGCAACGCTGGGTGCTGCTGCAACCATTCCAAATCCCTGATTCCCCTGTCCCGCTTCTCGCATTTCCAAGGAGTACCCTATGACCGCCGAAGTCATCTCGGAAAGCCTCATCGCAACCCTGCCCGGCAATACCTACGTCGATGCGGAGATATTCAAGACCGAACAGGAACGCATTTTTGAGCAAATGTGGTTCTGTGCCGTGCGCTCGGAGGATCTGGCGAAGCCCGGTGCTTACAAAACAGTCCAGATTGGCCGCGAGTCGGTCATCGTCACGCGCAACCGCAAGGGTGCAGTCAGGGCGTACTACAACATTTGTCGGCATCGCGGGGTCAAGTTATGCCTGGAGGAATCCGGTGAGGCCGGCCGTTCCTTCCAGTGCCCTTACCACGCCTGGACCTACGATTTTGATGGCAAGCTGATCGCGGCTCCGAACCTCACGAAAATGCCCGACATCGACCGAGACAAGTATGGCCTGGTCAACGTGGCCGTGAGCGAATATCTCGGATACATCTGGCTCAGCCTGGCCGACGAGCCGCCGTCGTTCGAGGAGGACGTCGTCGGCGCCATCGAGGAGCGACTCGGCGATGTCCAGGCTGTCGAGAGCTACGACATTGCCAATCTGAGCCTGGGCCGGCGCATCACATACGACGTAAAGGCGAACTGGAAGCTCATCATCGAGAACTTCATGGAGTGTTACCACTGCGCCACAATCCACCCCGAACTGACAGAGGTGCTACCCGAATTCGCAGACGGACTGGCGGCACA
Organism: Actinomycetota bacterium; assembly: GCA_051751385.1. Taxonomy (GTDB): domain Bacteria; phylum Actinomycetota; class Actinomycetes; order Actinomycetales; family Micrococcaceae; genus Crystallibacter. The sequence goes on from JBNJKW010000010.1 coordinate 77,580, forward strand.
GTACTTCGTCGGTCACGGCGCGGCATTCGGTGACGAGATTAAGGGCTTCACCATCGACGGCTCGGAAGGTGTGGATCGGATTCCAGGCGTAGGCGACGATCAGGACCGCCGCTACTATGCCATCACGATCAAACCGACGGTCTTCGTCAACCTAGTGCCGGACCACGTCATCATCCATCGGATGTTCCCGATGGCAGCCGACCGCACGATTGTCGAATGCGATTGGCTGTATCTGCCCAGTGTTGTCGAGAGCGGCAAAGATCTCACGGCATCCGTGGAGCTATTCCACCGCGTGAACCAGCAGGATTTTGACGCCTGCGAACGCTGCCAGCCTGCCATGGGCTCGAAGGTCTATGCCAAGGGCGGGGTGCTCGTTCCCAGTGAGCACCACATTGGTGCGTTCCACCATTGGGTGCAGGAGATGCTAGACGGCACCGGTACTATCTCGGGTCCCGTTGCCGACGCCGTACCATCCTGAATCATCCGCGAATCATTCGGGGCTTTGACCAATTCGGGAGCTGCTCTTGCCCGGCCTGTTTAAGATCCTTAATCAGGCCGGGCATTTCCTTGGGCTAACGCAGAATGAAGGACCTGAGATCTGATGGCGCCGATGACCGTGCCGGGGAGGTCGTGTACCGGGACGGCTCCGGAATTGAGGCCGATCTCGCATTCTTCGGAGACCAGGGCGTACGACTTACTGCCGCTGTGCCGACGCCAGCGCCGCAAGGAGTGCCTTGGGGTTGGCGTTGGAGTTGGGCGACGTGCGGCTGCCGAGCCGGTCGTGCGTGGACAGGGTGAGAGGGCACATCACCTAGTCGACATGGCCGGCGTAATTGGAACGAGGGACAGCCGGAATACCGTTTCCTTATACTGGTCGGCCAAGGCCTCCAGTACGGTGCGGACTACACTTAGCGGCCTAGAGGCCGGTGGATTTGTGCACGCACATTTTTCGGCAATCTCTCTCACTCGGGCAGATCCGATGCGTACGAGTATTTCGAGTACCGTGACGGCTCGGTCGACAGACCGGACTTTACGGCAAGCCTCCGGACTCTCGTCGTCGATAGTGAAGTCAGATGCAGTGCGTCACCGCCCGCTTGGGCAGCCCGCCGCCGTGGTCACACCAAGCGCCGGCGGCAAGCCGGCACGGTTCAGCTGTCCCGGGAGTAGCCCATCCGGGCGCTGATGTCCTGCCCGGCCTGCTTGATGTCCTCGATCAAGCCGGGCATCTCCTGGGGCTTGAACCGGAACGCGGGACCGGAAATGCTGACGGAACCGATTACGGATCCCAAGTGGTCCCAGACGGGGACGGCAATGGAGTTGAGGCCGATCTCGAATTCTTCCTGGACGACGGCGTAACCGTTGGCGGATACCAGCAGCAGCTCTTTTTCCAGCTTCTGCCGGGACGTGATCGTCTTGGCCGTCAGCGCCGGCAACCGCGCCTGCTTGACGATCTTTAGACGGTCTTCCGAGCTGAGCCCGGCCAGCAGCACCTTGCCGCTGGAGGTGGCGTGCAAGGGCGTCAGGCTGCCGATCCAGTCGGACATTGCCAGAGTGGACGTGCCCCGGGCCTGATCCACGTTGACGGCAAAATTGGAACGCAGCACCGCCAGGTTCACGGTTTCCTTGTACTGTTCAGCCAGTTGCTCCAGCACCGGCCGGGCCTCGCGGACCAGGCTCAGGTTCCCGGGGATGGAATTGGCCAGCCGCAGAATACCGAACCCCAGCTGGTACTTTCCGCGCTCGGTGTTCTGCTGCACCATGCCGCGGTGGTCCAGTGACGCCAGCAGCCGTGAGGCGGTGGACTTGTGCACGCCCATTTCCTCGGCGATGTCACTGACCCCGGATTCCCCGCGCCGGGCCAGGATTTCCAGCACGGTGATGGCGCGGTCCACGGACTGCACTCCCCGGTTCAGGTTGTCCGGTGATGCCTCGTCGTCGAGCTCTTCAGGTTCAGCCATGGGACCATAGTCTCAAATTCCGTCCGGATCGACGCTGTTGGGCCATCGGAGGGAGCGTCGCCTAGCCGGTGGTGGCGTCGCCGGCGCGGGCCGCCTTCGCCGAGCGGTGCGAACCAAACGCGGTGTAGTCGGCCGTACCGGGCTCTCCCCAAACGACCAGCACGCGCAGCGGGCCGGAGCCGGTATTGGCCAGGTCGTGTTCAGACCCCACCGGCGCCAGCACCGCATCTCCGGCGGCCACATCATGAACCTGGCCGTCCACCGTCATCCGCGCAGTCCCCTCCATCACCACGTAGAGTTCCTCAAGCGCGCGGCTGCTGTCCGGATGGGAATGCATGCCTTCGGTTCCGCCCGGCGGCAGCTCCCACGTCTGCACGGCCACCGGAAGGCGGGACTGTTCGTGGAACAGCCACTGCATCGTCACCGGTGCCGTGCCGCCGTGGAGGTTGTAGTCAAAGGCATAATCGCCGCGTCGTTCCAGCATGTCTTCAGAGTACGCCGACGGATTCGGGATCGTCCTGGCGGGCCGGCAGTGGCTCCGTGACGGGAAACTCGTGGGACAGGGCGGCGGCCATGCCGGCGGAGGCACGTTCCAGCAGGATGATGCCCTTGGCAGCCGTAGCCTCGGCGGCGGAGGAGAGGCAGCCGGAGGCCGGAGTCAGTTCGGGCCTGACCGGCAGGACGTCGTAGTTAGGCAGGACGGCGGGCGGCGCGTCGACCACCTTGTCCATCCGGACCCGCTCCGGGTACAAGTGCAGCATCAGCGATGTCTCCAGCACGCCGCCGTGTTCCAGATCCCAGCCGGTGAAGCCGTTCGGGTACAACTCTGCGATGGTGGCGTCGTCAATGAAGTCCCAGTAGGAGAGCAGGACCACTTTGGCGTCGTCGATGCCACTTTGGTGCAATTCGCGGAGCGCCAGGTCAACGCCTTCGTACAGGAACTGGTAGTTCTCGAAGTGGCCGTTGATGAAGGCGATGTTCCGTGCACCGTGCCGGGCAAATTCCAGTGTCAGGGTCTTGGCAATGGCAATCATGGTGGAGGCATCCAGGCTGGTGGTGCCAGGCAGATGGTTGCCGCCCCCCGAGCGCTGCTGGGACTTGTATCCGTAGACCACAGGTGCGGCGACAAGTGCATCGATTGCCTCGGCTGTTGCTCCGGCCAGGGCCTTGGAGAGGAGCACGTCGACATTGAGCGGCATGTGCGGGCCGTGCTGTTCGATCGATCCAACGGGTATCAGCACCACGGCGTTGTCCTGAGTGATGCGTTCGCGATAGGTAAAGGCGTCGAGTTCTTCCATGTACACGCTGGTGCGCATGCTGTCTCCAAGATCGTGGTTGCTGGTCCGGCCGCTGGGGGCAGGGCTTGTTAAGTGGTGCTGCTGTGGCGGGACCGAGCGGTCCCGCCACAGCAGGGTTGGGGTCAGGCCTGGATGATGTTGTTTTCCGGGCCGAAGCCGAATTTGGTGATGTTTTCGACGCTGTTTTCGCCGATGACGAGAATGTCGTGTTCGCGGTAGCCGCCGGCACCGGGTTCGCCGTCGGCGACGGTGATCATCGGTTCCATGGAAACCACCATGCCCGGTTCCAACACGGTGTCGATGTCCTCGCGCAGTTCCAGGCCGGCTTCGCGTCCGTAGTAGTGCGAGAGGACGCCGAAGGAGTGGCCGTAGCCGAAGGTGCGGTTCGGCAGCAAGCCGTGGCCGATGTAGATCTCGTTCAGCTCCGCCGCGATGTCCTTGCAGACGGCGCCGGGCTTGATCAGTTCCAGGCCGCGGCGGTGGACCTCCACGTTGACGTTCCACAGTTCGAGGGAGCGCTCGTCCGGCTCGCCTAGGAACAGGGTTCGTTCCAGGGCGGTGTAGTAGCCGGAGGTCATTGGGAAGCAGTTCAGGGACAGGATGTCTCCGCGCTGCAGCTTGCGGGTGGTTGCCCAGTTGTGTGCGCCGTCGGTGTTGATGCCGGACTGGAACCAGACCCAGGTATCGCGGACTTCGCGGTGCGGGAACGTGCGGGCAATCTCGTGCACCATGGCTTCGGTGCCGATCAGCGCCACTTCGTACTCGCTGATGCCTTCGCGGATGGCGGCCTTGATGGCCTCGCCGCCAAGGTCGCCGATCCGTGCGCCGTGCTTGATGACTTCGATTTCCTCGGCCGACTTGATCATCCGCTGGCGCATGGCGTCCTGCGAGACGTCGAGCAGTTCGGCGCCCTCGAAGGCCGCCTGGATGCGCTGCCGGGTCATCAGCGGCAGGGCATCGTCCTCGACGCCGAGGCGGCGGGCGCTGACGCCGCGCTGGCGCAGGGCTTCCTGCAGGCCGAAGTAGAAGTTGTCGCGGCGCCAGTCGGTGTAGACGATGTTTTCGCCGTAGCTGGTGCGCCACGGCATGCCGGCGTCGATGTTCGCGGTGACGGTGACCGAGTCGTCGGCGGTGACCACCAGGGCGTAGTTGCGGCCGAACGTGGTGTACAGGAAGTCCGAGTAGTACTTGATGCCGTGGTAGCTGGTCAGGATGACGGCGTCGAGTTCCTTGGCGGCCATGATGGCACGCAGCCCGGTCAGGCGGCGTTCGAACTCCGCGTCGGAGAAGGTCAGTTGCTGCTTTTCTCCGTTGTGCAGGACTTTCAGGCGCTCGAGTTCGGAAACGCTGTTGGCTGAGCTGGGGGCGATGGTCATGGGTTCTCCTTTAGTGCAGTTCGTACATGAGGTCGTAGTGGTCTTAGGGGGTGGGAGCGACTGTCCGGTTCTCGGGAGCGGGAGGAAGGTCCGGGTGGACCGCCTCGTCAGCGTCAACCAAGGCTGTTTCGCAGCTTCCGTAGGTCTTCAGGAACTCCTCGTCGGAGCTGCTTTCCTTGAGGCCCAGCGGAATGCCGGCGGCAATCCGGGACCGGAAGCGGCGGTATCCGAGGAAGAAGTAGACGGTCGCTGCCGTCACCGTTCCGCCGAGCCAGGAGAAATCGACGCCGCCGACCGCGGTGGCGATCGGTCCCTGCAGGACGGGGACGGAGCCGTACATGCACATCCAGGTCATGAAGATGCCGGCGAAGAAGGCGATGAACGCGGACGGGTTGATGGCCTTGAGCTGGGTGTCATTGACTCCGCGGAACAGGTAGCTGTAGTTCTTGTGGCGGCGCTCAAAGACGTAGTAGTGCACGGCCATGATGCCGCCCCAGGTGGCGACCCACGCTGCGATCGCGATGATCCAGTTGTGCAGCAGGTGGGCGAAGTCGGTCGCGAACATGAAACCGATGACCGCCGCCATGGCGAGGCAACCCACGAGGATGGAGAGCTTCTTGCGGGAGACCTGGATGTCCAGCGCCTGCGTGGCGACACTGAAGGTGTACATGTTGATGATGTTCGTGGCGATGGGGCCGTGGATGACCAGCAGGATGACCGGGATCGCGAAGGTTCCGTAGCTTTCGACGATGAGCTGGCCGGGATCGGCGGTGCCGTTCTTGGTGGCCAGGCTTGCACCCAGTACTCCGAGCCAGACGACCGGGAGGAACTGGCCCAGGACGCTGACAATGTAGAGCTTGGACGGCTTGATCTTCTTGCTGACGAAGCGGGAGTAGTCGGGAGCGTAGGTGAACCAGCCGATACCCCAGCCGATGCCGATGGCGGTCATGATGGAGGACATGGCTGCGATCCGCGGCATTCCGGTGAGCACTTCACCGACCGGGCCCTGGTAGGACCAGTCGATATCGAGCTGGGTCCAGGCCACGATCGACATGGCGATCAGCACCAGCACCGTTGGCGGCATGGTGATGCGCTCGAAGCGGGAGATGGCCCGGTAGCCGCGGTAGCAAATGGCTACCTGGATGCCCATGATCACGGCTGCTGTGGCGATCCGCCAGCCTAGGTTTGTGACAGTGGGGTCGACCCAGCCAATCATTCCGAACAGGGCCATGATGAGGTCCAGGATCACCCAGGTGTTGACGGCAGACCAGCCGATGGCAATCACCGCTTGGATTGCCGCCGGAAGGTAAGCGCCGCGGCGTCCGAAGGCTCCGCGAGCCAGGAGCATGCCGGTGGCGCCGGTGCGCTGGCCCAAGATGACGAAGAAACCAAAACCGAGCATGCCGATGACGTTGCCGGCGATAAGGACCGTGAGCGTGTCGGCCAGGCTCAGGCCAAGGTGGATGCCGAGGGCACCGAGGATCCAGTTGATGGGAGCGACATTGGCCCCTGCCCAGATCCAGAACTGGCCGGAGAGCTTGGTTGTGCGGGCCGATTCGGGAACCGGCTGCAGGATGTCTTCTACTTGATGGGTGCTTTGTTCGGATTTCGTGGCGGATCTCTGGCTCATGGCAGTTCTCCTGAGGTTTGGAACGGGAGGCGGAGCGGGACTGCAATCCACAGTAGAGGTGATCAAGCTCACAGCGTATATTCGGAACGTAACCACTTGAGGGTCCAACGGGCGACACTCTGTCGCTATAGAGTCGGGCCCGAGCGCCTAAAGATGAGAGTTTCCATGGTCGTTAAGCTGTCGGATGTGCTGGAGCTTGAAGTGATGCAGCGCGCCAATCCGTTGGTGCGCGCGGGCAAAGCGTTGATTCCCACCGGCACGGTGAGATGGGTCCATTCGAGCGAAGTCCTCGAAATTGCGCCGCTCCTGCGCGGTCAGGAACTGCTGCTCAGCGGCGGGGATGCCCTGTTGAACCTCCGGCCTGCCGCGCAACACGAGTACATCCGGAGCCTGGCGGCGCGGCACGTGACCGCCGTGGCGATTCAAACTGCGGGTTCAGGCCGCTCCCTGTCCGCCGAACTCGTCCAAGCGGCCGAGGAAGTGGGGCTGCCGCTGATCGAGTTGCGGCGCGTGGTCCCCTTTGTGGAGATCGCGGAGGAGGTCAACCGGAAGGTCGTGTCCGAACACGTCACGGCCCTGCAGACCGCGGATTCCATCTCACAGCACTTGGCGGAACACCTCGCTTCGTCCGGTCCCGCGCTGAGCCCTTTGATCGACATCGTCTCCAAGGAGCTGCGGATCGAGGTGGCACTGCTGGATCCCAGCGGAAGTGTCCTGGAGTTCGCCGGCGGCTTCCCTCCCGATTCGACCTCGGTCAACGTGGAGTCCGACATATTTGTTGGCAGTCTCGTGTCCGCCCGGCTCCGGTTGCAAAGCCGGGAGGATGTCCCCCCTGAGTTGTTGAAGACGGTGGGGGAGCGGATAGGCAGCATTCTGGCTCTGGCCGTATCCCAGCAGCACCGGCCGACGGCGCAGCAGATTGCCCACACAGGTTTAATGCGGGCTGTCGTCAGCGGGGCAGGTGCTTCCCAGATTCACGAACTGTGCACAGCGGCCGGGGTGTCGACGGTTGAGCCGACCTGCGTCATGGTGTTTCGCCGGATCGGGCTCACCAGCGTGCGGGGAGTAGCAGAAAAAATCCTCAGGACCCGCTGCCCCGACGCCCTGACGTATCTGGACGGCGAAAGCCTCTGGGCTATGGTCCAGCTCAGTGTGAGCGGGACGCGGCAGGAGCGTCGGCAGATGCTGGAAGGGCTGCGTGCCGACCTTCGCGGTCTGGCGGTGGCGGGCGCCGTGGGGCCAACGGTGGCCACTGTGCTGCATGCTCACTCGTCAGTGGTTGAAGCCCGTCTCACCCAAGCGGTGGGCGCTCCCGACGATCTGGAGTCCAACCTCCGCGACTGTGAGGATTTCCTCCTCGAACGGCTGGCGGCCCGTGAGCTTTCCGGACCGGTGGGGGGACGCATCACCCAAGAGCTGCTGGGCGAACTGCTGGACTATGACCGCAGGCGGGGGACGCGTCTGCTCGGTACGCTCGACGCTTGGCTGATCAGCGGATGCAATTCTGCCGAGGCTGCCCGGGTCCTCTTCATTGAGCGCCAAACGTTGCACAAGCGGCTGCGCAAAATTTTCGAGCTGATCGGCGGCGACCCGCGCGGCAGTGCGAAACTACCCGGACTCTTTTTGGCAGTCCACTTGGCGAAGAATCCGCCGCCGATAGAAGTCGGCGTTTGAGGGAGGCGGGGCTACAGCACGGCGCGGATGGTCTTTTCGAAGCTGGTGATGTGCTCCAGGGCGAGGCCGGCAGCACGGTCCGCATCGCCGTCGACGATGGAGTCCAGCAGTTCCACGTGCTCGGTAATGTGGCCGGCGACGGAAGGCACCTTGTCCAGCACCAGGCACCAGATCCGGGTGGCCAGGTTGTCCAGCCGGATCAGGGTGTCCTCCAGGTACGGGTTGCCGGCGGCGCGGTAGATGGCCCGGTGCACGCTGAGGTCGTAGCGCATCAGGTCATGCTTTTTCGGCCCGTCGTCGAGCTTCTCGATCTCCCGGGCTAGCTGGGAGAGTTCCGCGCGCATGGGTGCGCCGGCAGCTTCGGCGGCCTTGCGGGCGGCGAGGGGTTCCAGCACGCGGCGCAGCTCCGACACCGCGGCCAGTTCGGTGATGTCCACGATGGTGGCGAAGGTCCCACGCCGCGGATAGGAGATGACCAGGTGGTCGATCTCCAGTTTCTTCAGGGCCTCACGCACGGGAGTGCGGCCGAAGCCTAGCTGGGCCGCCAACTGGCCGTCGTTGATCGGGGCACCCGGCCGGATGTCCAGCATGATCAGCTTGTCCCTCAGGGCCCGGTAGGCCTGTTCCGCCAGCGACAGGGACTCGGTGCCGGCATCGGTTTCGGCGGTGACGCTCATGGTGCTCCTTGCTGGGCCGGGGGCCTGGTTGTCGGGCGGGCGGTGCAGGTCGGCTGCTGGACAGGACCTCTTGACTCGTTGTGATGTCCATCATACTATTGCAACCAGTTCTGATATATCAGTCACACATTAGTTGTGATTGGCCAGTTTTTTCAAAGGAGTTATCGGATGGCGAACACCCTTTCCGCCACTTTGGCAGCCGCGGATCCCGAGGTTGCCGTAGCCATTGGCCGCGAGCTGGAACGCCAGCAGTCCACGCTGGAGATGATCGCGTCGGAGAACTTCGCGCCCCAGGCCGTGATGGAAGCCCAAGGATCGGTGCTGACCAACAAGTACGCCGAGGGCTACCCGGGCCGGCGCTACTACGGCGGCTGCGAGCACGTGGACGTGATCGAGCAGTTGGCCATCGACCGGGTGAAGGAACTTTTCGGCGCAGAGGCCGCCAACGTTCAGCCGCACTCCGGTGCCCAGGCCAACGCGGCGGCAATGTTCGCCTTGATCACGCCCGGCGACACCATCCTGGGCCTGAACCTGGCGCATGGCGGGCACCTGACCCACGGCATGAAGATCAACTTCTCCGGCAAGCTCTACAACGTCGTCTCCTATGGGGTGTCCGAGACCGACCACCAGATCGACATGGCGGAAGTGGAGCGGCTCGCCGTCGAGCACGAACCGAAGCTGATCGTGGCCGGCTGGTCCGCCTACACCCGGCAGTTGGATTTCGCCGCGTTCCGCCGGATCGCTGACAAGGTGGGCGCCTACCTGATGGTGGACATGGCGCACTTCGCCGGACTCGTCGCCGCCGGACTGCACCCGAATCCGGTGCCCTACGCCGACGTGGTCACCACCACAACGCACAAGACGCTGGGCGGTCCGCGCGGGGGAGTCATCCTCTCGAAGCAGGAACTGGCCAAGAAGATCAATTCGGCGGTGTTCCCCGGCCAGCAGGGCGGCCCGCTGGAGCACGTCGTGGCGGCCAAGGCAGTGGCCTTCAAGTTCGCTGCCTCCGACGAGTTCGCCGACCGGCAGCGCCGCACGTTGGAAGGCTCGCAGCTGCTGGCCAAGCGGCTGCTGGCCGACGACGTTGCCGCCGCCGGCATCAGCCTGGTCAGCGGCGGCACCGACGTGCACCTGGTCCTGGTGGACCTGCGCCACTCGGAACTGGACGGCCAGCAGGCCGAGGACCGGCTGCACTCCATCGGCATCACCGTCAACCGCAACGCCGTGCCCTTTGACCCGCGCCCGCCGATGGTTTCCTCCGGCCTGCGGATCGGCACCCCGGCGCTGGCCACCCGCGGCTTCGGTGCCGCCGAATTTACCGAGGTGGCCGACATCATCGCCACCGCGCTGAGCCGCGAACCCGCCGCGGACCTGCTGGCCGACCTGCGCAGCCGCGTCGCCGTGCTGGCGGAGAAGTTCCCGCTGTACTCCAACCTGAACGCCGAGCCGAACGGAGCCGAATAATGGCCGATCTGCTGCCCGAGCACCCGGACTTCCTCTGGCGGAACCCGGAGCCGAAATCCTCCTACGACGCCGTGATCGTCGGCGGCGGCGGCCACGGCCTGGCCACCGCCTACTACCTGGCCAAAAACCACGGCATGACCAACATCGCGGTGCTGGAGCGCGGCTGGCTGGCCGGCGGCAACATGGCCCGCAACACCACCATCATCCGCTCCAACTATCTGTGGGACGAGAGCGCGGGTATCTACGAGCACTCGCTCAAACTCTGGGAGCAACTGCCGGAGGAGCTCGACTACGATTTCCTCTTCTCCCAACGCGGCGTGATGAACCTGGCGCACACCCTGCAGGACGTTCGCGAGAGCATCCGCCGGGTGAACGCCAACCAGCTCAACGGCGTGGACGCGGAGTGGATCACCCCGGACCAGATCAAGGAGCTGTGCCCCATCATCAACACCGGGGACAACATCCGCTACCCGGTGATGGGCGCGACCTACCAGCCCCGCGCCGGCATCGCCAAGCACGACCACGTGGCCTGGGCCTTCGCCCGCAAGTGCGACGAGATGGGCGTGGACATCATCCAGAACTGCGAGGTCACCGGATTCATCAAGGACGGGGACCGGGTTGTTGGCGTCGAGACCAGCCGCGGCCGGATCAACGCCGGCAAGGTGGGCTTGGCCGGCGCGGGACACAGCTCGGTACTCGCCGAACTGGCCGGCTTCGAGCTGCCCATCCAGTCCCACCCGCTGCAGGCGCTGGTATCCGAGCTGCACGAGCCGGTCCACCCCACGGTGGTCATGTCCAATCACGTCCACGTCTACGTTTCCCAGGCGCACAAGGGCGAACTGGTCATGGGTGCGGGCATCGACACCTACAACGGGTACGGCCAGCGCGGCGCTTTCCACGTCATCGAGGAGCAGATGGCGGCCGCCGTCGAGCTCTTCCCGATTTTCGCCCGCGCCCACGTGCTGCGGACGTGGGGCGGCATCGTCGACACCACCATGGACGCCTCGCCGATCGTGTCCAAAACGCCGATCGACCAGCTCTACGTGAACTGCGGCTGGGGAACCGGCGGATTCAAGGGCACGCCGGGCGCCGGCTACACGTTCGCCCACACCATCGCCACCGATGAGCCGCATCCGCTGAACGCTCCCTTCGCCCTGGACCGGTTCGAGACCGGCCACCTCATCGACGAACACGGCGCCGCCGCCGTGGCCCACTAGGAAGGACGACCAAGATGCTTCTGATCGAATGCCCCTGGTGCGGGCCGCGCGACGAGACCGAATACCACTATGGCGGCCAGGCCCACGTGGCCTACCCGGCAGACCCGAACCAACTAAGCGACGCGGAGTGGGCCAAGTTCCTCTTCTACCGTGCCAACCCCAAGGGCCTCTTTGCCGAACGCTGGGTGCACAGCACCGGCTGCAGGCGCTGGTTCAACGCGGTGCGCGACACCGTCAGCTATGAATTCAAGGCCGTGTACAAGCCTGGCGAGCATCCACCGATCGACCTCGGCGGCCTCACGGGCGCCAAGGCCCAGCCAGCCGAAGGAGGAGCGAAATGACCGCCCCCAGCAACCTCGCCAACCAGTCCCAGCGGCTTGCCGCCCCCGCCGGAGCCGCTGCCCGGATCGACCGGAACAAGCCGCTGAGCTTCACGCTCGACGGCGAACCCTATACGGGGTATGCCGGAGATACCCTGGCCTCCGCGCTGCTCGCGGCCGGCAAGGTCACGGTGGGCAACTCGCTCTACCTCGGCCGCCCGCGCGGCATCATGTCAGCCGGAGTGGAAGAGCCCAACGCTTTGGTCAAGGTCAGTGCCCGCTACCCAGGGCACGTTGACGAGTCCATGCTGCCGGCGACAACCCTTGAGCTGACGGATGGGATGGACGCCAAGCTGCTGAGCGGCCTGGGCCAGTTGGATCCGCGGACCGACGAGGCCGTCTACGACCGTAAATACGTGCATACCGACGTGCTGGTAGTCGGCGCGGGCCCGGCCGGTCTGGCCGCTGCTCGCGAGGCAGCCCGGAGCGGTGCCCGCGTGATCTTGATGGATGAGCAGCCCGAGGCCGGCGGCTCCCTGCTGTCGGGCCGCGGCGAAATCATCGACGGCCTGCCCGCACAGGAGTGGGTGGCCCAAACGGCCGGGGAGTTGTCCGCCGCCGAGGAGCTGACCTACCTGCCCCGCACCACTGCGTTCGGAAGCTACGACAGCAACTTCGTGGTGGCCGTCCAACGCCGCACAGACCACCTGGCCGGCGAGTTGGGAGCCGGTGTCTCCCGCGAGCGCATCTGGCATGTCCGCGCTCGGCAGGTGGTGCTCGCCACCGGCGCGCACGAGCGTCCCATCGTCTTCGCGAACAACGACCGCCCCGGCATCATGCTGGCTTCCGCCGTCCGCGGCTACCTCAACCGGTACGCGGTGGCCGCCGGCAACAAGGTGGTCGTCGCCACCAACAACGACTCGGCCTACAGGCTGGTCGCCGACCTGTCCGCGGCGGGCATCGAGGTCGCCGCTGTAGTGGAGGCGCGTACCGAGATCGGCGGCGACGCCGCGGAAATCGTGAGCACGGCCGGCACCCGAGTGATCACCGGCGGTGCCGTGGTGGACACGGAAGGGAAGAACGACGGCGGAAGGGTCAGCGCCGTCGTCGTCAGCAGTTTGGATGCCGAAGGGCAGCTGACCGGGGAAGCGGAAACGATTGACGCTGACCTGCTGGCGGTCTCCGGCGGCTGGAACCCGGTGGTGCACCTGCACAGCCAGCGCGAGCGCCGGCTGTCCTGGAACGATGACCTTGCAGCCTTCGTGCCCGGCCATGCGGTGAAGGACCAGCAGACCGCCGGAGCCGGCAACGGCACCCTGGATCTGGCCGGCAGCCTTCAGGAAGGCGCAGCCGCCGGCGCTGAGGCAGCCACCCGCGCCGGCTTCAGCGTGGACCCGCAGGTCCCGGCGGCCGCCGCGGAAACCGTCACCCCGATCCGGCCGCTGTGGCTGGTTCCCGCACCCGGTGGCGAGGACGCCGGCTGGAAGAACCACTTCGTGGACTTCCAGCGTGATCAGACGGTCGCCGACGTGCTGCGTTCGACCGGGGCCGGAATGCGCAGCGTGGAGCATGTGAAGCGCTACACCTCGATCAGCACCGCCAATGACCAGGGCAAGACCTCCGGGGTCAACGCCATCGGTGTCATCGCCGCGGCACTGAACAATCCAGACGTCGGAAGCATCGGTACCACCGCCTATCGCGCCCCCTACACTCCGGTGGCGTTTGCGGCACTGGCCGGGCGGCAGCGCGGGGAGCTCTTCGACCCGGCGCGGCTGACCTCGATCCATCCGTGGCACGTCGCCCACGGCGCCCTGTTCGAGGACGTGGGACAGTGGAAGCGGCCTTGGTACTTCCCGCAGCCGGGCGAGGACATGGACGCCGCGGTGCTGCGCGAATGCGCCGCGGTGCGCGAATCCGTTGGCTTCATGGATGCGACCACGCTGGGCAAGATCGAGATCCGCGGCAAGGACGCCGGCGAATTCCTGAACCGGATGTACACCAACGCGTTCAAGAAACTGAAGCCGGGCCTGGGCCGCTACGGGCTGATGTGCACGCCGGACGGCATGATCTTCGACGACGGCGTGACGCTGCGCCTGGACGAGGACCGTTACTTCATGACGACCACCACCGGCGGTGCGGCCAAGGTGCTGGACTGGCTGGAGGAGTGGCTGCAGACGGAATGGCCGGAGCTGGACGTCGTCTGCAACTCGGTCACGGAGCAGTACACCACGGTTGCCGTCGTGGGCCCGAAGTCCCGCGCGGTCATCGCCAAGCTGGCGCCCGAGCTGGACCTGGACAACGACGCCTTCCCCTTCATGGCGTTCAAAGAAACCACGCTCGCATCCGGGATCCCGGCCCGCGTCTGCCGGATCTCGTTCTCCGGCGAGCTGGCATTCGAGATCAATGTGTCCTCCTGGTTCGGCCTGAAGGTCTGGGAAGACGTGGCCGAGGCCGGTGCGGAATTCAATATCACCCCGTACGGCACCGAGACGATGCACGTGCTGCGTGCGGAGAAGGGCTTCATCATCGTCGGTCAGGACACGGACGGCACGGTCACTCCGCAGGACGCCGGGATGGAATGGGTGGTCTCCAAGGCCAAGGACTTCGTGGGCAAGCGCTCCTACACCCGTGTGGACAACCAGCGCGAGGACCGCAAGCAGTTGGTCGGGGTCCTGCCGGTGGACAAGTCGTTCCGCCTGCCGGAGGGCGCGCAGTTGGTCAACCAGGGCACGCGCATCGCCCCCGCAGAAGCACCGGTGCCGATGGAGGGACATGTGACCTCCAGCTACCACAGCGCCGCATTGGGCCGCAGTTTCGGCCTGGCCCTGATCAAGAACGGCCGCAACCGTATTGGCGAGACGCTGCAGGCTCCCGTCAACGGGCAGCTGGTGGACGTCGTCATCGCAGAACCCGTACTCTACGACCCCGAAGGGAGCCGTCGTGATGGCTGAACAGGTCATGACCGATATTGCAGCACTGCGCCGCAGCCCGCTGGCGCACTTGACCGAGGCGATCCGCCAGGGCGCCGTTGCCGGCGAACGTGGCGTCAGCCTGCGCGAAATCCCATTCCTGAACATGGTCGGCCTGCGGGCCGAACCGGGGACGGCCGGCGCCAAGGCGCTTGAAGCCGCCGCCGGGCTGCCGTTGCCGGCCGGCCATGGCGAGGTTGCCGGCGGCGCCGACTCGACCGCCATCCTATGGCTGGGGCCGGACGAGTTCCTGCTGGTCGGGCCCGAAGGTACGGATGTTACCGCGGACCTCTCCGCCGCCCTCGGTGGTGAGCCAGGCGCCGTCGTCGACCTTTCGGCCAACCGCACCACGCTGGAACTCTCCGGACCGTCGGCCCGGCTGGTTTTGGAAAAGGGCTGCCACGCGGACCTTCACCCGCGCAGCTTCCGTCCCGGTACCGCGATCACCACCCAGCTGGGCCCGGTGCCGGTGCTGCTGTGGCAGACGGCGGAGCAGGACGGCGGCCGGGTTTATCGGATCATGCCGCGGGCCTCGTTCGCGGACTATATGGCCCGCTGGCTGCTGGATGCCATGACGGAGTTCGCCGCCCCCGAGGTGGACTGAGATGGCACTGAGCGCGCTGGACCTGTTCTCGATCGGCATCGGACCGTCGTCGTCGCACACGGTGGGCCCCATGCGTGCCGCCCGGCAGTTCGCCGAGTCGCTGGCGGCCGACGGGCTGCTGGGTGCGGTGGCCCGGGTGAAATCGGAGCTGTTCGGCTCGCTCGGTGCCACCGGGTCCGGCCACGGATCGGATAAGGCAGTGATTCTGGGCCTGCAAGGCGAGGATCCGGAGACGGTCGATCCGGATGCCGCGGATGCGCAAGTAGAGGAGGCGGTGGCCGGGCGGAAGCTGCAGCTGGCGGGAACGCACCCGGTGGAGTTCGACCGGGCGGCGGACGTGGTGCTGCACCGCCGCCGCTCGCTGCCGGCCCACCCCAATGGGATGACCTTCACCGCGTACGACGCCGGTGGCTCGCCCCTGCGCGAATCCTCCTTTTATTCGGTGGGCGGCGGATTTGTGGTGCCGGCCGAGGAGGCCGAGCAAACGGCCGGTGCGGCCGACGCCACCGACGCGACCGATGCGACCGAGGCGACCGAGGCGACAGGTGCCACCGCTCCTGGTACTGCGGACAACGGGCAACTCCCGTATCCGTTTACCAGCGGCGCCGAACTGCTGGCCCGCTGCCGCGAGGCCGGGACATCCATTGCCGGCGTGATGCTGGCCAACGAGCTCACCTGGCGGACGGAAGCAGAACTTCGGGCCGCGCTGCTGCGGATCTGGGCCGTGATGCAGGAGTGCGTCGAAAACGGCTGCACCCGCACCGAGGAGAGGCTGCCCGGCTCACTGCTGGTCCGCCGTCGCGCTCCGGGACTGCGGCGGAGGCTGCGCGCCGCCGAGGCGGCGCGTGCCGCGGAGGGCACGCCGAACGCGGACCCGCTGTGGGCGATGGAATGGGTGAACCTGTACGCGCTGGCCGTCAACGAAGAGAATGCCTCCGGCGGGCGGGTCGTCACCGCGCCCACCAACGGCGCGGCCGGGATCCTGCCCGCCGTGCTGCACTACTACACCAGGTTTGTGCCCGGCGCCGACGACGACGCGGTGGTGGACTTCCTGCTCACCGCGGCCGCCATCGGCATCCTGTTCAAGACCAACGCCTCCATCTCCGGTGCCGAAGTCGGCTGTCAAGGTGAGGTCGGTTCGGCCTGCTCGATGGCCGCGGGTGCCCTCTGTGCCGTGCTGGGCGGGACTCCCGAACAGGTGGAGAATGCCGCAGAGGTGGGCATCGAGCACAACTTGGGCCTCACCTGCGATCCGGTGGGCGGGCTGGTGCAGATTCCCTGCATCGAGCGAAATGCCATTGCCAGCGTGAAGGCCATCAATGCCGCGCGGCTGGCGCTGGCCGGAGATGGCGACCATCGGGTATCCCTGGACATGGCGATCAAGACCATGCGCGATACCGGGGCGGACATGATGGCCAAATACAAGGAGACGTCCCGCGGCGGGCTGGCGGTGAACGTCGTTGAATGCTGACCAGAACGGGAACACCATGTCGATCCATAATGAGCACATCCTGACGCTTGACTGCCCGGAGCGGCTGGGCCTGGTGCATGCCGTCTCCGGCTTCCTGGTGGAGTATGGGCAGACCATCCAGGAGCTCACGCAGTTCGACGACCGGCGGTCCGGGCATTTCTTCATGCGCACGGACTTCGCCGGTCAGAGCGGCGGGGCCACATCCACCGAGGAGTTGCGCGCGGCCTTTGCGCCGCTGGCCGAGCAGTACGGTATGGCCTGGCAGCTGGAACCGAAGGGCCGTAAGCGGCGGGTGCTGGTGATGGTGTCCAAGTTCGGGCACTGCCTGAACGACCTGCTGTTCCGCTCCCGGATGGGGGAGCTGCCGGTGGAAATCGTCGCCGTCGTCTCCAACCACCTGGACCACAAGGGGCTGGTGGAATGGCACAACATCCCGTACCACCATGTGCCGGTCACGCCGGAAACAAAACCTGCCGCCGAGGCCGAGCTGCTGGAGCTGATCGACGCGCATGACGTGGAGCTGGTGGTGTTGGCCCGCTACATGCAGGTGCTCAGCGACCACCTCAGCCGGGAACTGACCGGACGCACCATCAACATCCACCATTCGTTCCTGCCGAGCTTCAAGGGTGCCAAGCCGTACCACCAGGCATATGAAAAGGGCGTGAAAACGGTCGGTGCCACCGCCCACTACGTCAACGCCGAGCTCGACGAGGGTCCGATCATCGCCCAGCAAACGGTGGAGGTGGACCATACTTTCGGTCCCGAGGATCTGGTGGCGGCGGGCCGCGATACCGAGTGCAAAGCGCTGACGAACGCGGTCAAGTGGCACTGCGAGGGACGGGTGATCCTGCACGGGAACCGGACGGTGGTGTTGCGGTAGTCCGTAGGGATGGGTAGTTTTCAACGCGCTTAGACACCGT
>JBNJKW010000011.1:0-50564 GCA_051751385.1 Actinomycetota bacterium
ACCGGAACCGGCGGTGCTGGGCATCAGTTCCGGGCAGTCCATCGACCCACCGCCTGGAGACTTGGGTGGTTCTGACGCTGATGTTCGAGGAACGCCAGGTCACCGTTCGGGCGCACCCGAGCTTGCGGAGCAAGAAGAACTTGATATTGGCTTGGCCTCCGGCCCAGAGACCGACAGTGCGGGCAGACGATCCAGCCCGTTCCACGGGTGGCCAGAGCAGCCGGCAGCTCCCCCGTTCTGAGTGCGTTGGGCCGATTGGCAAACCAGGTGCCCGTCAGGATCTTTCGGCATCCGGAGGGGGAATAGGTGCCGGCAGACGGAACTCTAGCCGGCGCTGTAGTCGTCGCACGCCTTCTGCATGGAGGCGACGGTTTCGGCCGGGATCTGGTCGCCGGACTCGGCGATCTGCGACATCGGGCCCGTGATCTCGGCGGGAACGCCGGCGGCGTCTGCGGCCGAGACCAGTCCGCCGAGTAGCTGCTTCTCTTCTGCACCGATGCTGCCGTCCCGGATCGGAGCGCATGCCTGCTTAACAGCTTCGCCAACAGCAGCATTAGCCATATCGGACGCGGCTTGGCTGACGGCTTCAGAAGCAGCGTTTGCGGCCTGGTCGGCGGCGTCGGAGGCTGCCTGTTCAATCTGTCCACAACCGGTGGCGACCAGGGCCACGAGCGGGAGCATCAACAGGGCAGAGTATCGGCGAATCACCCCACAACTTTACTATGAGGCATTCGCTTTCCCTCATTCGGGGGACGCTGGTCGCCCGGCAGCGGGATCCGCGGGCGATCCCCGGTGGGAAGAGTGAAGTCATGACTACTTCAGAAGTGCAACATCATCCCCCAACTGCAAGCGTCGGGTTCATAGAACGCGCACCGTTGATCACGGCCTCGGCGGCTGGCATCTACGCGATAGCCGCGTTTATCTTCCTGCTGACGCAAGGTTCCCTGCCTCTGGTTTCCGCCGAGGCTCTGTCCCACGAGTTGAATGGGCCGCTGGGCGTCGTCCTCGCGTACGTCCTGCCGTCCCTGGCGATGCTGGGAGCCCTGCTTGGCTTTGCCGTTCATTACCGGCTGCTTCCGGCCCGGGACTTAGCGAAAGTCTCCACTGTCTTTGGCTCCGTTTACGGCGCCGTCGTGCTCCTGGCTGTCGTCGATAGCAATATCCTGGCGACACTGGGCTATCTGCCGTTCCTCACGGTCAAGTCATTAACCGATCCTGAATTCTTACGAACCGCGATCGATCTGCCCTGGCCTATAGTGGGCCATCAATTGGTCTGCATCATTGGCGTGGCGCTGTGGATCCTGACCGCAACCGTGGCCGTTCGCAGGAGTTCGGGCGCTTGTGTCGCGTGCGGTCGTCATTCCTCTGTTGCAACCGCCAGAGGGTGGGGAAAGCCAGTGACCATTTCCGCAGCCATCATTCCAGGAGTCTATGCCGTCACGCGATTTGCTTGGGCGGCGGGCATCCCGCTCGGAATCGAGCCGGCATTCCTGCAGCAGATGCAGAACGGCGGTCTGGTGTACGCCGGTCTTGGCCTGGCTTCCATGGCGCTGCTTGGAGTCTTGCTGACGCTGGGCCTGATCCAGCGTTGGGGCTCGGTGCTCCCCCGCTGGATCCCTTTCCTGGGCGGACGCCGGGTTCCGGTCCTCTTGGCTGTCGTTCCGGCCGGCTTTGTATCCCTCATCGCGATTCCCGCCGGGGCCGAAATGATTCGGGTGTTCACCATACGCGGCGCTGGCGGCATTCCGATCGACTGGGCCAACTGGGCGACGATTGGCCCGACCCTCCTGTGGATTCCTTGGGGCGTACTGCTTGGCGCCGCGACACTGGCCTACTACCTCAAACACCGCGGATCCTGCCGCCGGTGCGGGCTCAGCGGATGACGGCCAGCAGGTGATGGCCGAGAATGAGCCCATGACAGAAACGGACCGACGGCCGTTACAGCGGGCAGGGCGGATCTTCAGGCACTTCGTGTTCATGATGATCGGCGCCCTGCTCGCTGTGCCGTACATCGTTGTCTTCATCTGGGCCACCCAACTGGCCGCCGTGAGCCCGGCCAACGCTGTCGTCGCGTTCGCAGTACTGTTCCTGCTGCTCGCCGTGCCATCCGTGCTCTCTGCTACCCGGGCGTTAGAGCGGACCGCCGTCGGTGAGCTCCTTGCGGTAAAACTGGCTGACCCGGCCGGTCCCGTGACACGGCAACGCCGCATCAGAGGCGCGGTTTGGTACCTCGTTCATCTCATGGCCGGCGGCCTCACCCTGGTGGCTATCGCATTCGCGGCCCCGCTGACCATCGCCGTGCTGATCCTGCCGCTGCTCGGCAATGCGGATTCCGCCAGCGAACTGGCTGCCGCGGTCGTCCCCTTTACCGATGGCACGACGGCGGCGCTGTGGTCTCTGGGGCTGGGCACCGGAGTCATCATTTTCACCATACTGACGGGCATGGCGTTGCCCCACTGGGCCTCGCTTTTGCTGGGTCCCTCTCCTGCGGAGCACCGGGAACTAGAGGAAGAGCAAGCGCGGATGGAGGCCAGACGAAACGAACTTGCCCGCGAACTCCACGACTCGGTGGGCCATGCCCTGACCGTGACCACGCTCCAGGCGACCGCCGCCGAGGCTTTGTTGGGACGTGATCCCGATGGTGCAGCGCGGGCCATGCGCGCGGTCGCCGACACTGGCCGAAATGCGCTGGCCGAACTCGATCGAGTGATCGGAATTCTGCGGGCGCCCGAAGCGCAAGTAGAAAATCCCGCGGGACTTCGACAATTGCCCGGTTATTTGGACTATATGGAAGACCAAGGCCTGCACGTGGAACGCGAGTTCGAGACCCAGACGCTGAAGGACGTGCCGGCAGCAGCGTCAGCGCCGGCGTTCAAGATTTTGCAGGAGGGGCTCACGAACGCACTTAAATACGCTTCACCACGGCAGGCCGTACTTCATATCGAACCCATCGGTCGGTGCCTTCAGATTCGACTCGTGAATCCAGTAGTGGAGTCCGCGGCTGCGCCGAGGGCCAGTGGCCGTGGCATCGCGGGCATGCAGGAGCGGGCCAGGCTGGCCGGCGGCAGCACCCGGTCCCAACTAGCCGGCGGCCGCTGGATCTTGTCCGTGGACATCCCTTTGCAGGAGCAAGCCAAGTGAACCAGCCCATCCGCGTATTGCTGGTTGACGATGAACCATTAGTCCGTTCCGGTCTTGCCGCCATTCTCGGCGCACACGGAGACATCGAAGTCGTCGGTGAAGCCTCCGATGGAACGGAAGTGTGGCCGGAAGTGCGGCGCCTGCAGCCGGACCTGGTGATGATGGACGTCCGGATGCCGCAGATGGACGGCATCGAGGCGACTGCCCAGTTGGCGGCCCTCGGCGTCGATCGCCCCAGAATCCTGATCCTGACCACCTTCGAAAGCGACGACTACGTGTACCAGGCGCTGAAAGCCGGCGCCGACGGCTTCCTGCTCAAGCGAGCCCGGCCGGAACAACTCCTTCACACCGTGCGTGCAGTGGCCGCTGGCGATTCCATCGTGTTCCCGGCCAAGCTTCGCGATCTGGTCGCCGTCCACGGCAAAAATTCCCGCGACCGCGTTGCAACTGCCGGGCTCAGCAGCCGTGAGGCCGAGGTCCTCCGTCACTTGGCCAGCGGGTACAACAACTTGGAAATTGCGCAGGCGATGTTCCTCGGCACCGAGACCATCAAGACCCACATCGGGTCGATCCTGTCCAAGCTCCGGGTCCGGGACCGCACCCAAGCGGTTATCGCGGCCTTTGAATCCGACTTCATGCGGCCAGACGCCTGACTCTCCATCCGGGATGGAGGCTTGGGTCTTGCGGCGACTTGGTTGCGCGGCAAGCTCGCGCGGCATGGAATCCGGGGCCGGTTCCACCCCGCGCTCCGCCGTCGTCAGGGGGTAGTCAGGTGGCTGGGCCATGGCTACGCTGACACAGAGGCACAACCTCACGGAGGAATCCAGATGGGCTTTGACCAGTATCACGAACCCGCCCAAGAGCTCTCCGCCGAGACGCGGACGTTTGCGCGCATGTGCGCCAATCTGACCGAGGAAGCCGAGGCGATCGGCTGGTACGAGCAACGGATGTCGCTGGAAAAGGATCCGGAATCGGTCGCCATCATGGAGGATTCGTTGGCCGAGGAGTTCAAGCACTTCAGCATGGATCTGGAGTTCCTGCTGCGGCGAAAGCCGAAATGGCGCCAGATTGCACGCGGCACGTTGTTCCAAGACGGCGACATTGTGGCCAACGGGGGCGCCGCCGAGGCGGCGGCTGCGGCGGGATCGCCCCCCGGAGCGCCGGCGGCAGACTCGCGGTCTAGGCCGGTCCGGCCTGATTCGTCGCTGGGGATCGGCAGCCTCCGGGAGGACTTCTCATGACCCTTAACCACCTGCTGCGCGAACATGCCCCGATTTCCGATGGCGGCTGGAAGCTGTTGGACCAGGAGGCCAGGGAGCGGCTCACCGTGGCCTTGGGTGCCCGCAAGATGGTCGATTTCGCAGGTCCTTACGGCTGGGAGTATTCCGCCACGAACTTGGGACGCACGGAACGGGTGACCGGGCCGGCGCCGGCAGACGGCGTGGCGGTGCGACGGCGCGGGGTGCTGCCCTTGGTGGAGGTCCGGGCACCGTTCAAGGTTTCCCGCTTGGAACTGCTGGATCATGATCGAGGAGCGGCCGATGTGGACCTCACCGATCTGGATGAGGCGGCACTACAAATTGCCATTACGGAGAATTCAGCGGTCTTCCACGGCTGGAAGCAGGTGGGTATCACCGGAGTCACCAGCTCCACGCCGCACGCGCCCATACCGCGCGTGCCGGACTTCAACGACTACCCCAAGCGCGTGGCAAAGGCTGTATCGGCCCTGCTGCAGGTGGGCATCGGGGGGCCGTTCGGACTGGCGCTTGGCCCTGGGCACTACACCGCCGTGGTCGAGGCGACGGAGCGCGGCGGATATCTGCTGTCGGAGCATCTGCGTAAGCTGCTGGGCGGCCCGATTATCTGGGCCCCAGGGGTCCGCGGGGCGATAGTGATGAGCCTGCGCGGCGGTGACTTTCTGTTCGAGTCGGGCCAGGACCTGTCGGTCGGCTACGAACGGCATGACGAGGAGTTCGTGTATCTGTACATCGAGGAATCATTCAGCTTCCGCGTGGCCACTCCGGAGGCCGCGATCCATATGACCGGCAGCGACGGTTAGGTCCCGCGGAAGTCGCAAACCACAGATGGCGGCGCGGGCTGGGCTGATCGCAAGCGCACCGTTGCGCAAGTCAACGCGCCGCGCCCGCCGGACTGAGGTGAGCACCGCCGTCGTAGTTCGCGGCCGGACATGGGCATCGCCGTCGTACTTCCGGATGTGCCGGGCGCTGGCGTCGGCCGGTTTACGTGCCTAAGTTGGGGAGAGAACAACGGAAGGAAGCATATGTCCCGCATTGCCATTATTGGCGGCCACGGCAAGGTCGCGCTGCACCTCTCCCGCATCCTCAGCAGCCAGGGCCATCAGGTCAGTTCGATGATCCGCAATCCCGATCATGCGGCCGATGTCCGGGACACGGGCGCCACTCCGGTGCTTGCCGACGTCGAGACCGCCACCGTCGGGGAGTTGGCCGATCAACTGCGTGGGCACGAGGCCGTTGTTTGGTCGGCCGGTGCCGGCGGCGGCAATCCGGAACGAACCTATGCAGTGGACCGCGACGCGGCGATCCGGTCGATGGATGCCGCGGCCGCGGCCGGTTTGCAGCGATACATCATGGTGTCCTACCTGGGCGCGGGCAAGGATCATGGAGTTCCGGAAGACAATTCGTTCTTCCCCTACGCCGAGGCGAAGGCGGCCGCGGACGAGTACCTGAAGTCAACCTCGCTGGACTGGACGATCCTTGGTCCCAGCGCACTGACGCTGGAGCCGGCGACCGGGAAGATCCAGGCCGGACCGGGAACGCCAAGCGGGCAGGTGAGCCGGGAGGACGTCGCGATGGTCGCCGCGGAGGTGCTGGCCGTTCCGTCCACCACCGGCAAGGTGATCGAATTCATCAACGGAAGCACACCGATCAACGAGGCCGTCCGCGACCTGTGAAGCATGCGCGGCCCCCGGTCGGCCGCCCTCTTGGTTTAAACAACAGAACCCCGCGCTGCCATCAGCGCGGGGTTCGGAATGTGCAATTTAGCCTTCGCAGTCGCGGCAGTACTTCTCGCCGTTCTTTTCGCGGGCTACCTGGCTGCGGTGGCGGACCAGGAAGCAGGAGGAGCAGGTGAATTCGTCCTCACGGGGAGGAACAACCTGCACTACCAGTTCTTCGCCGGAGAGGTCAGCACCCGGAAGGTCAATGCCCTCGGCGGTGTCCGAATCCTCGACGTCGATCAGCGCGGTCTTCGCACCACCGGAGCGCTGGGCCTGAAGGGCTTCGAGCGACTCATTGCTATTGTCGTCGTCCTTGTTGCGCGGTGCGTCGTAATCGGTTGCCATGCGGGTTTAGAACTCCTGATGCTCTAGTTTGTTTTGACCTATCTGCGAGCGCCCATCATAGCTGCTCATCCAGACATTTCAACATCGATTCCACAACGTCTCGCGTAGGGCGATAATTCCCGTCCCTCGGGAACCGCTGCAGTGCACGGGGAGGCGGAAATGACTGTGGGCAAGGCCACGGCGACGGGCAGCTGCGGCCGGAGGGTTGCCGCGCACCTGTCGGAGGGTTTGGCGGCAGCGGTCAGAGGGTTTGCGCGCACCTGCCGGGAGGGGCTGGCACAGAACGGTCATAGGTTCGCGCGGCAGCGGTCAATGGTTCATGCGGCTGCGGCTAAAGGTTCATCAGGTCGCAAACGCCGGCTGCGGTTGCCACTGCCCCGGCCCAGCACGCCAGAATGACCAGCGCGAAGCCGGCCAGCCAGAAGGCGGCGGGAATCCCGGTCCGCTTGGCGATGATGAACGCATCTGAATTGGCCAGCTGATGGCGGCGCCGTGTGTGAACGCTCAGCAGATTCAACCAGTCCCGCACGGCGCCTACCAGCAGCGCGACGCCAATGGCCAGAGTCGCATGGCCCAGGAACTCCGCGGGCGCAAACCAGACCAGCAGCTGAGAGGCAACCGCCAGTCCCACGGCGATCACGATGCCCTCGAGATTCCGGATGAACAGCAGCGTGGCCAGCAGCAGGAGCGCACTCACCGACAGCGCTGCGCCAGACCAACCGGTGAATGCGGCCCACACCAGCGCCGCTCCCACCAGCGCGGGCACCGGGTATCCCCAGAACCCTGCCCACGCGGCCGAGGCACGTCCCGCCCCACGGCTGATCATCGCGCCGGATTGGTCGAACCGCAGATGGATTCCGCGCACCAGGCGGCCGGTGGTCAGCGCCGCGAAAGCATGGCCCAGCTCATGGACCGCCGTGACGAACAACCCGAAGTACCGCCAGCTGCCGCGGGGAACCGACAACACCAACGCAACAGTTAGGATCAGCGCCAGTTCCAGGATCCCGGTCTCGAGCGGTTCACCGCGCGTGAACCCGTCGGTGATCCTGCGCCACCATTCGGCGGCGAACTGCTGCAGCATTTTCCCTCGTCTCAGCCGTGACTACGCGATATAACTAGACCACATTCGCCGACGTCGGAAAGCACCCATGGACAAGCTGGATTTCAGAAAGGACCAGAAGGAGCTCTACTCCCCGGGCAAGGATTTCCGCTTGGTTACCGTCCCACCGATGCAGTTTCTGGAGGCAGACGGCCACGGCAATCCAAACACGTCCGAGTGGTACGGCCAAGTGATCGAAGCACTGTATTCCGTCTCCTACACGTTGAAGTTCGCTAGCAAGAAGCAGCTCGCCCGCGACTACGTGGTCGGTCCGCTGGAGGGGTTGTGGTGGGCCAAGGACATGTCAGCCTTCACCCGCCGCGCCAAGGACGAGTGGTCCTGGACGCTGATGATCCGCCAGCCCGACTGGCTGGGGGCGGACCACATAAAGGACGCGATGCAGCAGGCAGCTGCCAAAAAGGAACTTCCCGCCGTGGACTCGCTCCGGCTCGGGGCGCTGGATGAAGGGCTGAGCGTCCAGGTCATGCATGTGGGACCGTACGACGACGAAGGACCCGTGCTGGCCCGGCTGCACGACGAGTTCCTGCCGGCGAACAAGCTGGAACCGGTGGGCCGTCACCACGAGATCTACCTCAGCGACGCTCGGAAGACCCAGCCAGCCAGGCTCAAGACCATCCTGCGCCAGCCGGTCCGCCGGGCTTGCGCGGCCTGAACAAGCGGGCTCGCTTCACGCGGCCTTCAGCACCAATACCCGATGGCGCCGATTGACTGGGTGCCCTCCAGCTGCTGCCCCCAAACGCGAAAGTTGACACTTCAACATTATTTCTGTCAATATTTAGTTGAAGCGTCAACCTCCTGATGCTTATCGCTCGTTCCTGACGGCCGAGTTCCCCTGACCATCGAAACGGTGACAACATCTTGAATAATTCCGCTTTGACCACCACCGCACGTACTGTCCTCCGCGTTATCTTGGGCTTCCTCTTCGCAGCCCACGGCTGGCAGAAGTTCAACGAATGGACCATTGCCGGCACCCAGGCCGCGTTTGGCCAGATGGGCGTCCCGGTGGCCGACATTGCGGCCCCGGTCGTCGCCGCACTGGAACTGGGCGGCGGCATTGCCCTGATCCTCGGCGTACTGACCCGAGTGGTCGCCGCCCTGCTGGCCTTGGACATGATCGGCGCCCTGGTGCTGGTTCACGCATCTGCCGGCGTCTTCGTCGATGGCGGTGGCTACGAATTGGTGCTGCTGCTCGGCGCTGCCGCACTGGCCCTGGCCTTGGTCGGCCCCGGCCGGATCTCGGTTGACCGCGCCGTCTTCGGCAAGACCAAGCTGGCGGCCATGGCCTAATCCCCCCGCCATACAGCAACCCAACGGGCAGGCGCAGCCGCAAGGCCGCACCTGCCCGTTGTGCTGTCCGCCGGCGGTGCCGCGGCCGGTGAAGTTTGGCACCGGGATGTGCGGACCGCGCGTGGCGCCGGCGGCGTGCCAGGGCCTGAGGTGCCTAGGCGGCCATCAAGATGGACGACGGCGGAGGCGCGGCTTGGGCGACCGGGTCCGGTTCTGAGCCGGGCTCTGTGCCGATGCCGAAGCCCAATGGAGGCGACGTCAACGAACCCGGCGGAACCGAGCGGGTCAGATCCAGTACGGGCCGGCGCTCGGCCGCAGCCAGTTCACGGTGCGCCGCTGCCAGGAAAGCGGCCAGCCCCGAGCCCAGCGATGCGCAGACCGCCGCGAGGATCTCCGAGGAGGCTTCTTTACGGCCGCGCTCAATCTCCGACAGGTACTGGATGGACACCCCGGCGCGCGTGGCAACGTCGTCGAGCGTACGCCGCTGGCGACGGCGTTCCCGGCGTAGCACGGTTCCGTAGACGTCGCGGAGCAACGGCGCCGGTCCGGAAGCGGGATGGCGATGAAGCTTTTGAGGTTCGAGCACGGTGGAACTCCCTCCTGGCTGGTTCCATCGTAAGAAGCTGCGGCACAGGAGTCAGCATGGTCTGCTGACGGCAGAAAGGATTCAAACAAACAGTTCCGCGGCGGATTCGACGTTTTAGTCGATCAGCATGAGGCCTCCCTTGTAGGGTGGCGGCATGGCACCTCTACGACCCATCGGATTTTGGCTGAAGCTCGTTGACCGCCTGATCGACGAGCAGTTCATCGAGACCATGGAAGAACACGGCATCACGCGCCGGCAGTGGCAGCTGATGAACCTGCTGGCGGACAAACCGTCCACCGCCGCCGAGCTCACCGAAGCCCTGGGCCCGTTCATCCCGGAAACCGAAGACGAAGGGCCGCAGGCGCCGGTGGAAGAATTGGTGGAAAGCGGCTGGGTGAGTTCCACGGACGGGCACTATGCACTGACCGACACCGGCCGGGCCAGCCTGGCCTCGCTCGGCGAGGTGATTGACCGCACGCGGGCCGTCCTCGCCCAGGGCATCAGCGACGACGAGTACGCTGCCACGCTGGACGTCCTGGAACGCATCGCCCGCAATCTCGGCTGGGACGGATAGGCACCATGACAAAGCCGGCCCAGCTGCGGAAAAGCGCGCTGGCCCTGCCGGAAACTGTCGAGGCGGTCCACTCCGGATTGGCTACTTTCTCCGTCCGGAAGAAGGTGTTTGCGTCGTTGGCCCAGGACGGCCTGCTCCAGCTACACCTGACCGACGACGACGCCGATGCCGCCTTGGCTGCCCACCCGCCGGCCGGGCGGTGGGTACCCAAGGGAACGCCGGTCGGCATCCGGCTGCCACTGGCCGACATCAACGGCAAGGACCTCAACTGGTTGCTGCGCCGCTCCTGGCTGAGTTGCGCCCCGAAACGGCTGGCCATGCAACTAGAAGCCGCGGATTCCGGGACGGCACCGCACTTGCTTCCGGCGATCGGCGGCCCGGCCACCCGCGCACTGGTCTCGGCCGGCATCACGGACTTGGACACGGTGGCCCGCCACAGCCAGGCCGAACTGCTGGCGCTGCACGGCGTCGGGCCGAAGGCGGTACGGATTCTGACGGAAGCACTCGCTGCCTCCGGACAATCGTTGCGAGGGGACGGATAGCCGGCGCGACAGGACGGAGGGCACCACGGATGTGCAGGTTGTTTGGACTCCATGCGGGCGGACACCGGGTCCATGCCACCTTCTGGCTGCTGGGTGCTCCCGACAGCCTGTCCGAGCAGGGCAGGCGCCAACCCGATGGAGCGGGCATCGGCATCTTCACGTCGCTCGGCGCCCCGATTGTCAGCCGGCAAGCTGAATCGGCCTGGCACGGGCGGACGTTCGAACTCGCGGCTCGGGACTTCACCTCCTCCACCTTCCTGGCCCACGTCCGGTATTCGTCGGGCAGCAAAGCCTCCGTTGCCAACACCCACCCCTTCGAACAGGACGGCCGGTTGTTCGCACACAACGGAGTCTGCCGCGGCATGGAACTGCTGGATGAACGGTTGCAGCGGCTCGGCGCCGCCTCCTTGGTGCGCGGCCAGACCGATAGCGAACGGATTTTCGCGCTGATTACGGCGGAAACACGCCGCAGCCATGGCGATGTGGGCCGAGGCATCACCGAGGCCCTGAGTTGGATCATCTATACCCTGCCGCTCTACAGCCTGAACATGATCATGACGACGCCGGACCATTTATGGGCGCTCCGGTATCCGGAGAGCAACGAGCTGTACATCTTGGAGCGCACGGATCCTGCTGGCCAAGAACAGCTCGATGCCCGAAGCAGCCGCGTCCGCGCGCACTTTCCCGACCTCGCCCGGTATCCCAGCGTCGTGATTGCCAGTGAAGTCATGGACGCCGAAGCCGGCTGGCGGCTGATGGGACCTGGCGAAATGGTCTGCATCGGGCCGGACCTGATCGTGGAGTCGAGCAAGCCGTTTCCATCCAGCCCCGCCTTCCCGCTGGAACTGTCCCACCTGGGCCGGCATGCCATCAGCCAACGACCCGACTGACATCTGCCGACGGTTTGAACCACGCCGGGCGGCCGGTGCGCGGAGCTCCGTAGCCGACGCACCGCCGTCGTTGTTTCAGCGGAAGTTGGGCTCGCCCAGGTAGGGTTCCAGGATCTTCCGCTGGCGGTCGCTCAGGCGCAGCAGGCGGCCGGAGTCCGTGTGGAAGAACGCCAGCGTGGTTTCGGCCAGCACGCACTGCTCGGCCGTCACCGGGTCCACGATCATGTACGCGATGGTCAGGCTGGCGCCCTTGATCGCGCTGATCCAGACCTCCACGTGGGCCGGAATGTTGCGGTAGTCCAGCGGCCGGACGTACTTGACCCGGTGCTCGGCCACCAGCGCCTGGGTGGATTCCGGCAGGTCGGAAAAGACCGGCAGGGCCACCTCGAGTCCGGGTCCGCCGGTCCCGGCGGGCGGGCCGAATGCGTGGATGCGCGCTTCCTCCAGGATCCGCAGGATCTCCACATTGTTGATGTGCCCGTAGGCATCCATGTCACCCCAACGCATCGGAACGTTGCAGGACAGGCGCTGGGCGGAAGGTGTCTCGGTCATGGCCCGATTTACTTTACCGGCCGTTTACGCTGTGGAAACTGTTTGGCATTCCGGAAGGTGGACCCTATAGTGGGAGGGCGCAGCCACAGAGTGTGATGCGCAACACAAGTCTCATGATGAATACATATAAAACAGAAGATACAGCCAGCAACACAGCGGGTTTCGACGTTTGGGTGGACGTCGAACTCCATGTTGATACCCAACTGGGCCTCATTCAGTTCTGCCTCGCAGGCGAGCGCGTTCTGGGGTGGTCCGACAATATTGCCGCGATCGCGGCGGCGACCGCGGATTCCGTAGGCATCGCCCAGTGGTGCGAAAAATACTCCAAACTCCTGGTGCCGAGCTCCCGCAAGGGTGCGGGAAACCGCTTCTTCACCGTGACGAGGATGGACCAAAAGAACGACGACGGGGACCGTCCGGCGGCGTAACCGTCCGCCGGCGTAACCGCGCACCGCCCGATGGCCGTAGCCGACTGGTCCGCGGGTTCGTTGGTGCGCCGGCGCGATCCTGACATGACTGTCATGAACGCTGCCCTGCCGCGGACATGACTACCATGAAGCCGTGCCTACTTCATCGCCTTCGCCCCGCCCGGAACGCGGCAAGTTCGCCGCCAAGCTGCTCCGCGGCGGCACCGAACCCGATCCGCGGTTCACGCTAGCCAACGAGCGCACGTTCCTCGCCTGGATCCGCACCTCGCTGGCCTTGGTGGCCGGCGGCATCGCCGTGGAGGCCTTCACCACCGATATTTTCGCTCCGGCGATCCGCACGACCATCGCCGTCGTTCTCTTGGTACTGGCGATGGCGATCGGCTGCGGTTCCTTCTTTCGCTGGCTGAACATCGAACGGTCCATGCGGCACAAGACTCCCCTGCCGCTTCCACTGATTGCACCTCTTCTGGCCATTGGCGGCGGCGTGGTGGCGGCGCTGCTGCTGGTCTTTGTCCTCCTGCGGCTGATGTGATGCGACGCGCCCGTCCTATGCCCGAGCCGGAACACCACGATGCCGGCCTGCAGCCCGAGCGCACCTCGCTGGCCTGGAGCCGGACCACTCTGGCCATGATCGTGGCGACGGCCATGTTCCTGCGCTGGTTTCCGGAATACGGCTGGTTCACGGGAACGCTCGTGGCCGTTGCGCTGTGCACGGCCTTGGGCATCTACATCACCCAGCAGCTGCGCTACCGCCGGGCAGTCTCCGGCATCGCCAACGAAAGGATCCACGCCGATGCCGCCGCAGCCGCCTGGGTCGCCGGCAGCGTGGTAGTGCTCGGCGCGCTCGGCCTCTACGCCGTCCTGTTCCTGGCCTTGGACTAAATTCACGACGACGACGGCACGCCCTGCGTCAGGCGACGGCGGCTTGGGGCGCCGGGTAGGCGGCCTGCGCCGGGCGGGGGCGGTCGGAGTCAGGACTGTGACAACGCGTCGCGGTAGACCCAGCGGCCATCCTCGCGAACGAACGTACTCTTCTCCTGCTGCGCGCGGTCCTGGCCGCCCTCGCGGTAGGTAGCCCGAAATTCCACCGTGCCCGCACGGTCCGAATCGCCGCCGCGCACGGTCTTCAGGATCTGCAGGCCGGTCCATGCCAGCGCGGGATCCAGCTCAAGGCTCGCCGGCCGCGTTTCCGGATGCCAGGTACGCAGCAGATAGTCGACGTCGCCCGTCACAAACGCAGCGTAGCGCGAGCGCATCAGGGCTTCCGCCGTCGGGGCCTCGGAGTCGCCGCGGAGAAACGGTCGGCAACATCGGCCATAGGCTTGCCCGCTCTGGCAGGGACAGGGCGCATCCATCGGCACGGCCCGCATGTTCAGTGGGCCAACTGCAGGGCTGACGCGTAGATGTCAGGCAGGTTGTCGTTCCGGCCGGCCTCGCGCCGGGTCACCCATACCTCAAAGGCGACGCGGACCACTGCCGCGCAGGTCTCGAAGGCGAGCCGGATCTGCAGGTCGCTGATACCGTCGCGGCCGAACCTGTCCATCAGGGCATCCACCAGCCCGGTGGTCCGGGTGGCATTGTGCTTGAGCAGGGCCGCCCTCAGCAGCGGCTCCTTCCGGATGAGCTGGTTGACCAGCAACATGCTGCGGGCCTGCGGCGCATCGTTGTCCGCATACCCCTGCATCACCTGCTGATAGACGCGCTCCAGCTCTTCGCGCGGATTGCCGGCAGGGTCGATGGTCAACAGCCCGGCTTCCAGTGCTGCGTCGAAATCCTGATGCGCCGGCAGTGCGGCCTCTTCCTTGCTGGCGAAGTACCGGAAGAACGTGCGCTGGGAGATCCCGGCCGCGTTGGCAATGCCGTCCACAGTGGTGGCATCAACGCCATATGCCTGGAACAGACGCAGCGCTGCCTGGCTGATTTCCGTGCGGGTCTGGCGCCGCCGTCGCTCCCTTAATCCGGGTGCAGCAGCAGGGAGCTCAGCCGTGGAAGGGCCGGGCACATCGGTTCTGGAAGCGCCGCTGTTCGGCGATTTCTGTGGCATAGCAGCTTCCAAGATACCCCAATATTTGAGTATTGACTGCCAATGTGGCAGTATCTGCCATAATGGCATGAAAGGGCATCAATGAACATTAAAGTTGGCGACACCCTCGTCTACCCCCCGCACGGCGCAGTCACCGTGACCGATCTCCGCACCCGTCCGTTCAAGGACTGCCAGACCAAGTTCGTGCAGTTCCGCGCGCATCATGACGGACTGATGATCGAACTGCCGCTGGGCAACGCGGAAACGGTCGGTGTGCGCAAGGCCATCAGCAAGAAGGGCGTCAAGGAGGTCTTCGCGATCCTCAAGGCGAAGGTGCCCGAGGACCAGGAGAACTGGTCGCGCCGCTTCAAGGCCAATCAGGAAAAGATCAACAGCGGCGACATCTACAGGGTCAGCGAAGTGGTCCGCGATCTCTCGCTGCGGGCTCTCGGACGCGGCTCCTCGGCCGGCGAGAAGCACCAGCTCGAGCAGGCCATGCGGATCCTGTGCTCTGAGATTGCACTGGCTGAGAAGACCGACAACGATGCAGCTCGCGAGATGATCGAAGCCGTCTTCGGCCCGGTCGAAGCCACGGCCTAAACAGTCACCATTCAGCAGGCGGCCTTCTCAGCTCTGAGAAGGCCGCCTGTTGAATACTCGATGCTGCTTACGAAACCGGCGCCCCGCTTCGCAATCAACTGGGGCGCCGGTTTCGTTGGCTCTGCCGCCGGGATTGAGAGCGTACGTACCGCCGGTGGTCTCACGTCGTGTGGCGGTGTCACACCCATTGGCGAGCGAGCGCTGGGGAGCGAGGACCGGTGCCGGCGCTACAGGATTCCCAACTGCTGGAGCTGGTTCGCCAGGCCCTTCCCGTCGGGGGCATAAATCCAGGGGATGCTGCGTGCCGGGCCGCTGGGGCGGTCCTGTGAACGGCCGCCGGCCAGTACCGCTTCGCTGACCGACAGTTGCCGGATGGCGATGGCCGCCACGTGCCCCGGATAGCGCAGCGCAAAGCCGGCGTAGATGGCTTCGTCGTGCTGTCCGTCGTCGCCGATCAGCAGCCACTTGATGTCCGGGAACTCTTCGGCCAGCCGCCGCAACTGGTCGACCTTGTGCCCCTGTCCGCTGCGGAACCAGCGGTCCTTGGTGGGGCCCCAGTCGGTGAGCAGCAGCGCGCCATCGGGATACAGGTTCCGGGACAGGAATCTGGTCAAGGTCTGCGCAACATTCCACGCGCCGGTGGAAAGATACAACACCGGGCTGCCCGGATGTTCACGCGTCACCCGCTCCAGCATGACCGCCATGCCCGGCGTGGGGTTGCGTGCATGCTCATCCAGCACAAAGGTGTTCCAGGCCGCCAGCAGGGGACGCGGCAGGGCGGTGACCATCACCGTGTCATCGACGTCGGAGACCACACCGAAGCGCTCCCCCGGCGGCACCACATACACCGCCGCCTCCACCGGTTCGGAGCCCTCACACCGCAGCGTGACGGTGTGCCAGCCGGGCGCAAGATCCACTGACACTTTCGCATCCACCACACCGCCGCGGTCGGCCACCACATGGTGTTCAATGCCGGCGGCGGAAATCGTCACGCGCGCATTGGCCGCCGGCGGGCTGATGAAGTTCCGCCAACCGCGGATGCCGTCGGCCACTAGTTTGGAGG
Organism: Actinomycetota bacterium; assembly: GCA_051751385.1. Lineage (GTDB taxonomy): Bacteria > Actinomycetota > Actinomycetes > Actinomycetales > Micrococcaceae > Crystallibacter. The sequence goes on from JBNJKW010000011.1 coordinate 16,129, forward strand.
GCATCCGGCCGTTGTCGAAGGCGCCGGGACGGGCCATGACAACCCGGCCGAGCACGCGGATCCAGCCGGCTGTGCCGTAGCCGGTAAACGGCATCACGGTAGCCACATAACCGCGCCGCCGTGCCCGCCGTTCCCGGTACGCCTGCCAGCGGTCTTCCACGCGCATGCCGATGTGGGCTGCCTTCTCCTGGAGATCGTCGCCGTTGCCAGTCCTGGATGCCATGGTTCAAGTCTGTCATGTGCTGCGGCCCGAGCCTCCATCTTTGGCCCTTGCGGCTGGCAGGACCGGCCATCGGGTCTTGTCCGCGGCGAAGCGAACCTGAAGACTGGTCCCATGACCTTTGCAGCGCGGCACATCAGCATCGCCATCAACTGCCCCGTTGGGGAGGTCTACGAGTTCGCCTGCAACCCGGAGAACCTGCCGAAGTGGGCCGCCGGGCTTAGCTCCTCCATCGGCATGGTCGACGACGAATGGGTCGCAGAAACCGCCGCCGGGCCGGTACGGGTGAGGTTTGCCGAACGCAATGACTTTGGCGTGCTGGACCACCACGTCATCACCGCGTCCGGCGAGTCCATCTACAACCCGCTGCGCGTGCTCGGCAACGGCGACGGCGCGGAGGTGGTGTTCACGCTCTACCGCCGCAAGGGCATGGATGAGTCAGCCTTCGACGCCGATGCGGCCGCCGTGGACCAGGACCTGCACACACTCAAGCGACTGCTCGAGGCCTGAGCCGGCCCGCCGACCCGGTGCGGAACCGTGCGCGACGATCCGCCGCCGTCGCACTCCGCAGGCCCCCGCATGGCCGCGCTGACGCGCCCAAACCGGCCATCGCCGTCGTGATTTTTCCCCGCCGGAGCGGGCAAACGGACGTACACTGAAAGCGCTGGTTCCGACGTCAGATACGCCCTACCAACGGCCGAGTTGCACCTCGACAAAGTTTCGAAACTCATTGTTTGGGAGGAGAAATGACAACCGCTTCACCGCATGCCGGTCACGCCCATGTTTCCCGCGGGAATGTGCGTAACGCCGCGATGACTTCGGGAATTGTTCTCTTTGTGATCGGTGTCCTGGGCTTCATCCCCGGCATCACTATGGCCTACGGAGAAATGGCCTTCGCCGGCGGCTCCGAAGCCAAGTTGCTCAACGTGTTCCAAGTGTCCGTGTTGCTCAACATCGTCTACCTGGCGTTAGGCGTGGTGGGCTACATCATGAGCCGCACTGCCAGTGCTGCCCGGGAATTCCTGATGGGAGCAGGCGTCCTGTACCTGGCGATGTGGCTGTACGGCCTGATCGTCGGACCCGGCGAATCTGGGGCCAACTTCCTGTCCACCAACACAGCCACCAACTGGCTGAACTTCGTCCTCGGCGCGGTCATGCTGGCCCTGGGGATCACCTACATGATGCGTCGCGGGGACGAGGCCCACGCAACAACATAATCCCTGCCTGCCCTCGCCGGAGTTTCCGGCAGGACGGCGGACTCGCGGACCCCAGTCGCCAATGACTGGGGTCCGCTGGTGTCCGGGTCCATCGGATACTAACCGCGTGATGATCATGATCGCCTGCGGCCTGCTGCTGGTCGCGGGACTGGCTGCCGTGGTCTTGCGGGGCGGGGAGCGCTTCCAACTCCCCACTGGCAATAACGACGGCGGTGGCCTCCTGAGCGGCACGGCTCCCGTCCCGGGCCGCCGCGCCCCCTGGCACGACGGCGGCGCCCTGCTGGTGCACGTTGCGCGCCGGGTGCTGTGGTGGGCGAACGTGCTGCTGGTCGGCGGCGGCGTGGCGGGGCTGTGCATGGCCGGCGCCGGCGGACGGCTGGTGATGCGCCTGCTCGCGGTGACATCGCCGGAAGACGACGGGAGGCTGACCGACGCCGGGGAAACCATTGGCGAGATCAGCCTGGAAGGAACCTCAGGCTTCGTCGCTTTTGGCGTGGCCATCGGCTGCGCGACGGCGCTGCTTTACGGTCTGGTTCGGTGGTGGCTGCCTGCTGGCCGGTTCGGCGGAGCTGCCTTCGGACTGCTGTTGCTGTTGGGACTCAGCACGGTGTTCGGGCCGCTGGAGCCGGACAGTCGGGACTTCCAGGTAGTGGGCCCGGCCTGGCTGTCGATAGCCGCGTTCTCCGCACTGGCTGTTGCCCACGGCATGCTGGTTGCGACGGCCAGCGCCGGGTTGTCCCGGCGCGTGCCGTTGCTTCGATCGGCGAAAGACGTGCGGTGGTACCTTCCGCTGCTGCTGGTTCTGGCGCCGCTGGGCGCAGCCGCGCTGGCTGTCGCGGCCTGGGTGGCTGCCGCCATTGGCGTGAGTTGGGCTGTGGCGGCGCTCAGGCTGAAACTGTCGGGGGTCCGGCAGCGTGGAGCGGAGTCTGGGGTGCCGGGCGGGCAGGGCGGGCCGGGCGGGCAGGGGCCGCTGCCCGGTGAGCCCGAACTGTCCGGGGTGGCACCGGGTGGAGCGCCGGTGCAGACCGGGGCGCAAGTTCAGCCTGGGGCGGCGGCACGGCCAGGGGGCACGGCACAGCCGGGAGCGCCGGTGCTCAATGCAGAGCCCGGAACGAGGAATGGGCTCCTGCCGGAACGCTGGGTGCTGGTCAGCGGACGGATAGCTTTGGCCGCACTGGCCGTGGCTTGGCTGCCTGGTTTCCTGACCTCGATGGCCACCATTGTGGCGGCTGGCGGGCCGTAATACGTCCCGCTTAAAGCGAATCGCTCCGCCGGATGAGGATTCGGCGGAGCGATTCGGTCAGCAGGCAGTCTTAGACAGCTGCGGCCTGCGGGGTGCGGATGGTGGCGAAGCCCTGGGCCCAGGGAATGAGCTGGTCGATCATCGGGGCGAGCGTTCCGGCGTTCTGCTCGGTCGGCTTGAAGTCGGTGAAGTTCTCGAAATCGGTGAACAGCGAGAACATCACCTGGTTGCGGACCACGGCCACCTGCAGTTCGGCCAGGAGGTTGCGCAGGTGTTCGGCAGCGCGGACGCCGCCCATCGAACCGTAGGACACGATGCCGGCGGCCTTGTTGTTGAATTCCGCGTTCAGATAGGACAGCGCGTTGGCCAGTGCCGAGGAGACCGTGTGGTTGTATTCGTTGGCCACGAAGACGTAGCCGTCGAACTCGCTGATCTTGGCCGACCAGGCCTTGGTGTGGTCGCCCTGGTAGTTCTGGTAGGCGGCGGGGTATGCCTCATCCAGCAGCGGAAGGTTGAAGTCGGCAATGTCGACGACCTCGAAAGTGGCGTCGGTCCGCCCGGTCAGTTCCGCGGCCACCCATGCGGCCACCGAGTCGTTGACCCGGCCGGGGCGGGTGCTGCCGGTGATGATGGCGATCTTGGGGAGGCCGGCGACGGCAGCTGCCGGAGTCTGGGCAGGGGCCGTCGAGGCAGCAGCATTGGCTGTGGCGTTCTCTGCGGACACGGCAGCTGCCGGTTCGGGGTTGGCGGCAGACCGGCGGGCGCTGGACTTGCTGAAAAGATTCTTAAACCAGGACATGGCAGCCTTCGATTGATTGCTTGACGTTTCAACAATCTTAGCGTCGCGAAGAATGACATGTCAACAAATGGTGATAATGGGGCCCTGCGCCCTCGCGAGGTGAGGATGGGAACGTTACGGCGAGGGATAACTAGGCCGCACCACGCCAGGCCGCGGCGTCGACCCAATCACGGGGCGAGCGAGCTTCCGGGCGGACGGACGTGCTCGAAGATGACGGTGGTATTGGTGCCGGCGACCTCCGGGCGGAGGCTGAGGTTGTTCGCCACCAGGTTGCGAAGCGCATTGGAATCGGCCACGGCCACGTGGATCAGGAAGTCGCGGTCTCCGGTGACGAAGAAGATCCCTTCCACTGCCGGCAGTCCGGCCAGGTAATCCTTGAACTCGGCCAGGTTCGACCGGGCGTGCGCCTGCAGCCGGATGGAAATCAGCGCCTGCAGGCCGCGCCCCACGGCAGCAGGATCGACGTCGGCATGGAAGCCCCGGATGACGCCCCGCTCGCGCAGGGAACGGATCCGGCTCAAGCATGTCGACGGTGCGATGCCGGCCGCTGCCGCGATCGCATTGTTGGGCGTCCGGGCGTCGTTCTGAAGCAACTCGACGATCAAACGGTCGACGCGGTCCAATCCCGACCCGGCCGGAGCCCCAAAAGCGCGTCGAATATCATTCGATTCCGCCATGTGACAGCCACCACTTTCTGAACTTTGGATCAGCGATAACTAGTCTCGCAGAATCTCCTCCGGATGACTTGAGATATAGCTAAACATTGTTCACTATGGGTGCCGAGAGCAGAAACAACCCGAGGAGCACCCATGTACTCTCGCGCACACGCCCCGAGCACCGCCGTCGTCGTTGGAGCCGGCATGGTGGGACTGGCCACCGCTTGGCACTTGCAGGAACGCGGCGTCGAAGTGACCATTTTGGACAGGTCCGGCGTCGCCGCCGGTGCATCCTGGGGCAACGCCGGCTGGCTGACGCCGGGCATGGCCATGCCGTTGTCCGACCCGAGCCTCTGGACCTACGGCCCGAAAGCACTGGTTGACCCCGCGGCGCCGCTGCACGTTCCCGCCCGGATGGACCCGCAGTTGTGGCAGTTCCTGGCCCGCTTCGCGCTCCACGGCACGCAGAAGGCGTGGGACCGGACCATGGCCGCGCTGACGCCGATCGACCGGATGGCGCTGGAGAGCTTCGACGAGTTGACGGACAACGGCGTCGAATCCTGGACGCGGAAGGGCCCCTTCATCGTCGGCTTCGAGGACGAGAGGGAGAGCCGGCATTTTGTCCACGAGTTGGCCAACGTGGAGAAGGCCGGCCAGTCCGCTCCGCTGACCCGTCTGACCGACGCGCAAATGAAGGTGCCTCAGTTGTCCGACGCCGTCTCCACGGTGTTCGAGCTGGAGGGACAGCGGTTCCTCGAGCCCGGTCCGTTTGTTGAGGCCCTTGCCGCTGCGGTGGTGGAACGGGGCGGGAAGATCATCCCCGGCGCGGAGGTCCGCTCGCTGCGCCACGGCCACACCGGGATCTCGGTGGAGACCTACGCCCAGGAGCCGTTCAATGCCGACGTCGTTGTCCTGGCCACCGGGGCATGGCTGCCTGAGCTTGCCAAGCCGCTGGGCGTGCGCACCATGGTGCAGGCCGGCCGGGGGTACTCCTTCAGCGTGGCCACCGACCAGCCGGCCGAGTTCCCGATTTACTTCCCCGCCCGCCGCGTGGCCTGCACCCCGTATCAGGGACGGTTGCGGATCGCCGGAACGATGGAGTTCCGCGGCCCGGACGAGCCGCTGCAGACCGGGCGAATCGATGCCATCCTGGCCGCGGTCCGGCCGCTGTTCACCAACATGGATCTGGAGCATCTCGAGGACATCTGGGTGGGGCCGCGCCCGGTCACTCCGGATGGGCTGCCGCTGGTTGGCGCCACCCGCTCCCCCGGTGTGTACGTTGCCGGCGGCCACGGGATGTGGGGCATTGTGCTGGGCCCGGCCACCGGCAAGCTGCTGGCCGAGCAGATTGTCACCGGCCGCGTGCCGGACGAGATCCGGCCGTTCGACCCGCTGCGCTGATTGACGGCGAGGGGCCGGACGAGATCCGGCCGTTCGACCCGCTGCGCTGATTGGCGGCCAGCGGCCGGAAGAGATCAGGCCGCTTGGCCCGTTGCGCTGATTGGCGGCCGCGGGCAGCGCCGATACCCAGCCGGGCCGCGGCGGGTCTATCATGGTCGGCATTCGGGCCACGGTACGTCCCAGGGAAGGGTGGCTGTCATGGAATCGCTCACCGTGTCGGATCTGGATGCGAGGACGCTGGAAGGACTCCGCATCCTCGCCAATTCGCACCATCGCACACTCAAGGCCGAAGCCCGGGCCATCTTGGTCCAGGCAGTCCGGGGGCTGGGCGAAGCCGACGAGCTGCTCGCGTCGATGGTCGGCGGCGATGAACCAGAGGGCCGCGGGCAACACAGGACCAGGCTGGAGTAATCGCGGGCGGCGCACCGTCGTCGTCGTCTTAAAAAGTGCTGCCCCGCGCCCAACAGGCACGGGGCAGCACAGGGTGACGAAAATCAGCCGCCGAAGAGCGGCGCGACACTGTTCCACAACTGGTAGACACCGAGGACGATGAACAACAGCGCACAGATGCCCAGCGCGATGTTCGTGTGGAGCCTGTTCGCCCACTCCTTCGGGATGCGCTTGCCGTTCAGCAGGCCCAGCAATGTCAGGGCCAGGAACGGCATGAACAGCGATCCCAGCGCCCCGTAGAGCAGGATCAGCGCGATCGGCTTGCCCAGCATGAAGAGCAACATGGGCGGGAAGGTCAGCCAGAGCACGTAGAACTTGAAGTACTTGCCGCCCACTCGGGTGTCCGGGTGGCCGGATTCCTTCTTGCGCATGTTGCCCCAGAAGTCGGCGAACATCAGGGAAACGCCGTTCCAGACACCGATAATGGAGGAGAACGATGCCGCCCAGAAGCCGACCAGGAAGCCGGTGCCGACCACATCGCCGTACTCGACCTTGAGCACTTCATAGAGGTCCAGCAGGCCCTCGTCGCCGGCGCTCAACGATACGCCGGCGGTACGAACCACCTCGGCGCCGACGATCAACATGGCCACCACGAAGATGCCGGTCATGACGTACGCCACGGAGTTGTCGATCCGCATGACGCGCATCCACTTGGGCGTGTGCCAGCCCTTTTCGCGCAGCCAGTAGCCGTAGGCCGCCAGCGTGATGGTGCCGCCGACGCCGCCGGCCAGCGCCAGCGTGTAGAACACGGCGCCCTCTTCCTGCGGGATCATCGGCACCAGGCCGCCGATCATTTCCGGAATGTTGGGCACGGCGATGACGGCCAGGCCGACCACGGTGACGAACATCAGTCCGACGAAGAAGGCGGTGATCTTCTCGAACATGGCGTACTTGCCGAACCACACCATGACAAAACCGGCCAAGCCCATCAGGATGGCCCAGGCCCACAGCGGCAGCACCGGGAAGACGGCGGCCAACGGCAGCGCTGCCGAAGACATCGCGGTGGCACCGTAAACGAAGCCCCAGATCATGATGTACGGACCGAAGTACCAGGTGGTCCAGCGGCCCAGCGAGCGCCAGCCCTCGAAGATCGTCTTGCCGGTCGCCAGCGAGAACCGCCCGGCGCCTTCGACCAGGATGATCTTCAGGATGACGCCGACGATCACCGCCCAGAACAGGCCGTAGCCGTAGCGGGAACCGGCCACCAGGGTGGCCACCATATCCGCGGCACCGACGCCGGTGGCCGCGACGACGAGGCCGGGGCCGACGATCTTCCACTTGGCGGGAGCCCCGCCGTCGTTATCAACGCGTACAGCGGGATCCACCGCACCCGTGGTGTTGTTCTCAGTGGCCATGAGCCATGCATTCCTTACCGTGATGGAGCTTTGTCCGCAGAAAACGGGCGGCACGAGTGCCGCCCGTCACCGGACCCCGTTTAGTTTCTCACGCGTTCCGAACGCCCGGTCAGTAAAGCACCGAAGGGGCCACAGGGGGAACCGCTAGACGCTGGGGAAGCCCCGTTGGGCGAAAAATAGAGGCGCGACTATGGTTTTTCACACATGCCACGGCGCCTGGACATACGGGCCGGGGCGCGCACATCGGCGCTATCCGGCGGGGGCAGACTTCCACGGGTCGCACGCCTCAACCGACAGCCGCCGGTAGCCTTCGGCGTTCCCGGACACCACGGTCAGGCAATGCTTGACGGCCGTCGCGGCGATCAGCGATTCGACGGCGGGCACGTCCTGGATGGCCAGCGGCGCCCAGGCCTCGGCCACCTGCAGGTCCACCGGAAGGATGTAGGCGGCGAACCGTTCGGTCAGCTCGACCAGCCAGCTGTCCGCCCGCCCGGCCAGGGCGCTGTCCTGGGTGCTGAGCGCGTGCAGCTCCCCCAGCGTCAGCGCTGAAATGTAGACACGCGAGCGGCGGCGCCTCTGCAGGAACTCCACGACGGCGGGGTCCGGGTTCTCACGCCTGAGTTCGGCGACCACATCGGTGTCCAACAGCAGCCCGCGGGCACGCCGCGGCCCGGGAGTGTCAGCGGGTGTCGGCGCGGGACCGGCCGCCGTCGGTGTGGGTTTGGTCCTGGTGGTCATCGGGCCGCGGCGACGGCGCGCTGCTGCCCGCGGGATTGCAGTGCCGCATCCAGCAGGAAGTCCACAAAGGCTTCCCTGGCTGCGGAGATCTGCTCATAGTCGGCCAGACTCAAGACCTGGAGTTGCGGGGATTCAAGGGTGTCCATGGCAGCCGGCGCCGGGCGCCGAGTCCTTTCGGGTGCTCTTGCCCGCACCGGTAGCCGGTGGCTGATGCAGGCCGCTTCGTCATCCGAACCACCCAACGAGCGTGGGGTTGGTATGTGGCCAAAGTCGGAGCTTGGCGGCCACAATTCTTGAAGCTATGGCTACTGTAGCCAGTCCGGGCGCCGCGTGTCAGAGACCGTGGTCACATCGCGTAACAGGCAGCGTAACGTTCCACCTCTTGGGCGGGCAGCCGGCGAATGGGGGCGCGTGTCCGGGCACCTTTGGCGGCCGCCCCGACGGGCACCTTTGGCGGCTTCCCGGGCCGACCCCCGGCGTATCCTGCCGAAACTGTCCGCACCGGCTGATACATCTTTACGTGCCGGCAGGCACCGGGCGGCGGCGGGATATCGTTGGGGGGACCCCGCCGCCGGCCGGGTTGGCAGCTGCCGTACTTGTGCAAGGAGGCACCGTGTTTCTGCTCGACTCCGACGCCGCCGGGGCTGACCGGGACCTGGTCTACACGGCCACCGACCTGGTCACCGCCGCCCAGTGCGAGTACCAGCTGCTGCGCAAGTTGGACGAGAAGCTGGGCCGCTCCCCGGTGCCGGACTTCGGCCGGGACGAGATGCTCGAGCGCACCGCGGCACTGGGCGATGTGCACGAACACCGGGTGCTGCAGCAGTTCCGCGACGCTTTCGGCTCCGGCGTGGTGGAGATCGCCGAGACCCGCAGTTACACACGCGCAGACCTGCGGGCCAAGCATGCCGAATCCATTGCGGCGCTGGAGTCCGGCGCAGACGTGGTGTTCCAGGCCTCCTTCTTTGACGGCGGCTTCCATGGTCGTTCCGATTTCCTGGTCAAGACCCAGCACGACGGCGGTGCCCCGGCTTACGCCGTCTACGACACCAAGCTGGCCCGCCATGCCAAGGTCACCGCGCTGTTGCAGCTGGCCGCCTACGGCGACCAACTCCTTCAGGCCGGCATCAGTGCCGCTCCGACGGTAACGCTCGTGCTCGGCGACGGCCGGCACAGCGACCACAGCCTGACCGACCTGCTGCCGGTCTTCCGTGAACGCCGCGGCCGCTTCCTGGACCTCGTCGCCGGACACCGCGGGCAGCCCGCGCCGGTCCGCTGGGGAGACGAGCGGGTCAAGGCCTGCGGCCGCTGCGACTACTGCGCCGAACAGGTTGAGCTGCACCGCGATCTCCTGCTGGTGGCGAACATGAGCATGGTCCGCCGCCGCAAACTCCGCGCGGCGGGAATACGCACGATCGACCAACTGGCCGCACTGGAATTGCCAGCCGGCGAATCGTCGAACAGCGCGTTGGCCCGGCTGCGGGACCAGGCGCGGATGCAGACCGGCACCACCGAACCGCACGGTCAGGTCACCTTCCGCAAGGACGGTGCCGAACACACCGTTGCCTACCGCGTGCTGGAACAGCACACCTTGGGGCGGCTGCCCGCGCCGGATCCGGGCGACATCTTCTTCGACTTCGAGGGCGACCCGCTCTGGCAGGACGAGGACGGGGTTTGGGGGTTGGAATACCTCTTCGGCGTGGTGGAGAACCCTCCGGCCAGTGGCGGCCCCGCACCGTTCAAACCCTTCTGGGCGCACAGCCGCGCGGGCGAACGAAAAGCGCTGGCGGACTTCCTGGACTACGTGTCCGAACGGCGCCGCCGCCACCCCGGCCTGCACATCTACCACTACGCGAACTACGAGAAAGCCGCCCTGCGCCGCCTGTCGCTGCAGCATCTGGTCGGCGAAGAAACCGTGGATGAGCTGCTGCGCGAGGGCATCCTGGTGGACCTGTACGACACGGTCCGGCACAGCCTGCGGATTTCGGAGAACTCCTACAGCATCAAAAAGCTGGAACCGCTCTACATGGGCGACAACCTGCGCTCCGGCGACGTTAAAGACGCCGGCGCATCCGTTGTGGCTTACGCGCAGTACTGCGCTGCCCGGGATGCAGGCAATGACTCTGAAGCTGACACCATCCTCAAGAGCATTGCTGACTACAACGAGTACGACTGCCTGTCCACGCTGGAATTGCGCAACTGGCTGCTGGGACTGGCGTCCGAACGCGGGGTTGCGCCGGGACGGGCAGCGGCGCCCGCTCCGGTCATTTCGGCGGAAACAGGCACTGACGCCGGCGAACCACTCCTGCCGCAGGAACGGCGACTGCTGGACTACGTGGCGGCAGCCGCCGACGAGGCCGCGGCACGCAGCCAGGAGCTGTCCGCGGACGAACAAGCGGTTGCCATGGTCGCGGCGTCCGTCGGCTACCACCAGCGCGAAGAGAAGCAGTTCTGGTGGGCGCATTTTGACCGGCTGGATGCCCCGGTTGAGGACTGGGCCGATGTCCGTGACGTCTTTACCGTCGATTCCGTCCGAGTGGTTTCCGAGTGGGCGAAGCCGAACTCCCGCAGCAACCCGGTCCGTGTTCTCGCGCTGACCGGCCGGCTGGCTCCCGGTTCCACCATCAAGGAAGGCAGTCTACTCTGCCGCCTCTACAACCAGCCCTACCCGGCACACCTCTGCGAGCAGAACGACGGCGTCAACCACCGTGCCTTCTGCTTCGGCACCGAGGTGCTGGAACTGGGCGCGGACGGCGGGAAGGACACGCTGCTGGTCAAGGAGCGGTTGCCGCGCGACGCCGACGAATACACCGAGTTCCCCGTGGCGCTGACGCCTGACCAGCCGGTGCGCACCACTTCCATCCGTCAGGCTTTGGCCGACCTCGCCGCGGCAGTTGCCGGTACGCTGCCTGGCTTCCCCGCCGAACCGGCGCTGGACCTGCTGCGCCGACGTCCGCCGCGGCTGGCAACGCTGGCCGAACTGCCCGAAGTCCAGGACCACCCGGACGGCTACGTCGATGCGATCACCGCCGCCGTCGCTGATTTGCAGGACTCCTATCTGGCGGTCCAGGGGCCGCCGGGCACCGGCAAGACCCACGTCGGTTCGCACGCCGTCGCCCGGTTGGTGGCAATGGGTTGGAAAGTCGGCGTGGTCGGCCAGTCGCATGCGGTGGTGGACAACATGCTGCGCGCGGCCATCGAAAAGGCCGGTGTGCCGCCCGAACAGGTCGCCAAGAAACCGAACGGCGACCATGACTTCCCCTGGCCCAACCGGAACACTGCCGACGTGACCCGCTTGCTCGAGTCGCCGGGAGGGGCGTTGATCGGCGGTACGGCGTGGACTATGACCGGTTCGGCGGTCCCGCCCAAGTCGCTGGATCTGCTGGTCATTGACGAAGCCGGCCAGTTCTCGCTGGCGAACACCCTAGCCGTTTCCCGCGCCGCCAAGCGGCTGCTGCTGCTGGGTGATCCGCAGCAGCTGCCGCAGGTCACCCAAGGCACGCATCCGGAACCGGTGGATGAGTCTGCCCTCGGTTGGCTCTCCGCCGGGCATGCCACGTTGCCGCCGGAGCTGGGCTACTTCCTCGCCCGGAGCTGGCGCATGCATCCGGATCTTTGCCGGGCCGTGTCGGTTTTGGCCTACGAGGGGCGGCTCGAATCGGCACCCGCTGCCGCCACACGCCACCTGGAGGGGGCTCCGCCGGGGGTGGAATGCGTGTACGTGGACCATCAGGGCAATGCCACATCGTCAGCGGAGGAAGCCGCCGAAGTGCTCGCTCAGGTCCGTCGGCATGTGGGTCTGCTCTGGCGCGAAGATGTCGCAGTGCAGCCGCGGCCGCTGGCCGGAGCGGACATCTTGGTAGTGGCACCGTACAACGCCCAGGTCCAGCTGATCCGTTCGGTACTCGACGGCGCTGGGCTGCCGGACGTGCGGGTCGGCACGGTGGACAAGTTCCAGGGCCAGGAAGCGCCCGTCGTGATTGTGTCCACCTCCGTGTCTGCGGCGGCCGAGGCTCCGCGCGGGATGGAATTCGTGCTGAACCGGAACCGCAACAACGTGGCGGTCTCGCGGGGACAGTGGCGCGCGGTCATCGTTCGCTCCCGCGCGCTCACCGACTACCTGCCGGCACGGCCGGCCGGACTTGAGGAACTCGGTGCCTTCGCCGGGCTCTGCGACTGCATGAATTGACCCCGGCCCGGCCCGCGGGCCGAGGTCAAATGTCGTCAGAGGGCCAAACTGGCCCGGCAGGCTGCGGGTGTCGTGCTACGTTACGGGCGAAATCCGCTGCGGGGCGGACCCCGGACATGTTTGAATGAGAAGCGGCAGCCCGGCGGAGGCCAACCCCCGTTGTCCGTGCCGGCTGGAAGTGTGCACGTAGTTGTTGACGCACAGTAATTCCGACGAGAAGAGGAAGAACATGAGCAAGTACGAACTGCCCGAGCTCGACTATGATTACGCAGCCCTGGAGCCGCATATCTCGGCCCGGATCATGGAGCTGCACCACTCCAAGCACCACGCCACCTACGTGGCCGGCGCCAACACCGCGCTGGAGCAGCTGGCCGACGCCCGCTCCAAGGGCGAGTTCGGCAACGTGCCGAAGCTGTCCAAGGATCTGGCCTTCCACCTCGGCGGGCACACCAACCACTCGATCTTCTGGAAGAACCTCTCCCCGGAAGGCGGCGACAAGCCCACCGGCGAACTGGCCTCCGCGATCGACGAGTACTTCGGTTCCTTCGACGCGTTCCGCGGCCACTTCGGCGCCGCAGCGCTGAGCCTGCAGGGCTCGGGCTGGGCCGTGCTGGCCTACGAACCGCTGGGCGGCAACCTGGTCATCGAGCAGCTCTACGACCAGCAGGGCAACATCCCGGTGGGCACCATCCCGCTGCTGATGCTGGACATGTGGGAGCACGCCTTCTACCTGGACTACGTCAACGTCAAGGCCGACTACGTCAAGGCGTTCTGGAACATCGTCAACTGGGCCGACGTCGCCGCCCGTTTCGACGCCGCCCGCACCGGCGCTTCCGCGCTGATCACCCCGGCCAAGTAACCCGGCCTGCCGTGCCGCTGCACGGCGAATGAGCCAGCAGGCGCCGCCGTTGGGCCGGAGATCCGGCCGAACGGCGGTGCCTCGCCGCTTAATCCGCTGCTACCCCACCCGATGGACGCCTCAGACCCAAGAAGCCGGCACTGCACTTTTCAGTCCGATGCCCCGCTGTTCTCCCAAAGGCTTCCTTTCTTCTGCGGAACTGTAGAGGATGGCGGCATGATGTTTGAACATGACGACCCGGTCCTGGAGCTCACCGACGAGCAATCTTGGAAGCTGCTGGAGAACACCAAGCACGGCCGCCTCGTCCTCTCCGCCGCCGGCGAAACCGACATCTTTCCGATCAACTTTGTAGCCCGTGACGGCAGGCTCGTGCTGCGGACGGCGCCGGGCACCAAATTGGCCGAGCTGACCATTAACGAACGGGTGCTGTTCGAGGCGGACGGCATCGGCAGCGGCGAAGCGTGGAGTGTGGTGGTCAAAGGCACCGCACGCGTGCTGCAGACCCAGGAGGAAATTGCGGCTGCAGAGGCGCTGCCGGTCGAGAGCTGGATTCCTACCCTCAAGGATTTCTACGTGGAAGTGAAACCGGCAAGTATCAGCGGGCGGCACTTCAAGTTTGGCCAGCAGCCCGAACCCTTTTAGCAACGCGAACGGCCCGGTCCGGGGGTGCTGGGCGGCGCTGGTGCTCCTGCTGCGGCTAACCCCTGACCGAGCCGTCGTCGGGCTAAGTGGTGGACGCTTATTTAGTGGCCGACGCTGGCGAGGATCTCCTCGAAACTTTTGGACTCGACGCCGCCGCGGCCTCGCTCGGTCACCGGAGCGCCCTGCACCAGATCAACCAGTTCGGCGGCCGCGCGGTCGGAACGCTCGGACAGTCCGCCGGTTCCGGCCTCGCCTGCACCCCAGTCTTCCGGTGCGGCGAAGACTGTGGTCTGCACGGTTCGCGCCCGGAGGTAGCTGAACAGCGGCCGGACAGCGTAATCCAGCGCCAGCGAGTGCCGGGCGCTGCCTCCGGTGGCACCCATCAGCACCGGCTTGCCGGCGAGCGCGCGCGGCTCGACCACATCGAAGAAGGACTTGAAGAGCCCGCTGTAGGAAGCGCTAAAGACCGGAGTGACCACGATCAGAGCATCGGCCGCAACGGTCGCCTTGAGTACCTCATCCAGCTTCGGCGCGGCGTAACCGGTCACCATATTGTTGGCGATATCAACCGCGTAATCGCGCAACTCCACCATCTGGATCTCGGCTTCAACGCCCTGCAGCCGGAACTGATCCGCCGTAGAGGCAGCCAACTGGTCGGCCAACATCCGACTGGAGGACGGTACGCCGAGTCCGGCTGAAATGACTACGATCTTGCGTTCTGACACTGCGGCTCTCCTTAGTTGTTCATGCAATTGCATCTACAGGAAAAACCAGTGCCTATGCCGGTTTATTCCAGCCATGAAGTGCCCTCCGTCTCACCAGCCCGTCGCGGACGCGGCAGAGCCCGGAAGCGGCGAAGCTACGGTGGGTCAGGGACCGCGCAGGACGGCACTTGGGGTCAGGACCTGGGACCCGCTGGGTCAGGAACAGGGGGTTTGCTGGGTCAGGAATAGCGGGCCCGCTGCGTCAGGAACTGGGAAGCCCGCTGCATCAGGAACTGCGCCCCGCCAAGGACGGCTGCGTTAGGAACCGGCGGTCAGGAACCGGCGGCGTCAGGAACCGGCGGCGCGGCCTGCGGCGCGGCCGCTGAAAAGGCAGCCTCCCAGGAAAGTGCCTTCCAGCGAGCGGTAGCCGTGCATGCCGCCGCCGCCAAACCCCGCAGCCTCCCCGGCGGCATACAGTCCGGGCACCGGCTGCCCGTGCACTGTCAGCACCCGTGACTGCAGGTCCGTTTCCAGTCCGCCGAGCGTCTTGCGGGTCAGCACCGACAGCCGCACCGCAATCAGCGGCCCGGCATCGGGATCCAGCAGCCGGTGCGGCTTGGCCGTGCGCACCAGCTTGTCGCCCAGATAGCGCCTCGCCGCGCGGATGGCCATCACCTGCGCGTCCTTGCCGTAGGCATTGTCCACCTCGCGGTCCCGCGCCAGGATTTCGGCCTCGACCTCGGCCGGGTCCAGCATCGGCCCGTCCCGGTCTTCACTGAACGCCGGCAACACAGGCTCGGCGGGCGTCACCGCGTCGACAGACCCGCCCGGCGCGGCCGTCGCAGTGGCCCGCCCGTCCGGTTCGCCGAGCGGATGGTTCCGCACCAGTTCGTTCATTTGGGCCACCAGCTCCGGCACGGTGTCCGCCTGCAGGAAGTCCACGCCGTGGTCCAAGAAAGCCTGCACCGGACCCGGCACGTCCGTGGTCGCCCGCTTGAGCACTTCCCGCACCGATTTGCCGGTCAGGTCCGGGTTCTGTTCCGAGCCGGAGAGCGCGAACTCCTTCTCGATGATCCTCTTATTCAGGATGAACCAGCTGTAATCGTGTCCGGTGGAGCGCAGGTGGGCCAGCGTGCCCAAGGTATCGAATCCGGGAAACAGCGGCGCCGGCAGCCGCTTGCCGGTTGCATCCAGCCAGAGCGAACTGGGACCGGGCAGAATCCGGATGCCGTGCCGGGCCCACACCGGATCCCAATTCCGGATGCCCTCCACGTAGTGCCACATCCGGTCCGGGTTGATCACCCGTCCGCCGGCCGCCTGGGCGATGCCGAGCATCCGTCCGTCCACGTATTCGGGAACGCCGGCAAGCATGTGCACCGGCGGCGTGCCCAACCGCTGCGGCCAGTTTCGCCGCACCGCGTCAAGATCCGCTCCGATCCCGCCGGAGGTCAGTACGACGGCGCCGGCCGGGTATTCGAAATCCCCCACCACGGTGCGCGAGGACGCGCGGCCGCGCTCCGCCGTCGTCGATTCCAAAATGCTGCCGCGCACTCCGGTGACCGCGCCGTCTTGCGTGAGCAGCCCGTCCACCCGGTGTCGGAATGCGAAGGTGACCATTCCGGCGTCGGCCGCTTCCCGCACGCGGCGCGCGAACAGTTCCACGAGGCCGGGACCGGTCCCCCAGGTGATGTGGAAGCGGGGCACCGAATTGCCCGGGCCGCTCGCGTCGTAGCCGCCGCGTTCGGCCCAACCGACCACGGGGAAGATCCGGTGTCCGCGCTCGCGCAGCCACGCCCGCTTCTCGCCCGCGGCGAAGTTCACGTAGGCCTCAGCCCAGCGGCGCGGCCAATAGTCCTCCGGCCGGTCGAAGCCGGCGGTGCCCAGCCAGTCCTGCCAGGCCAGCTCGACCGAATCCTTGACACCCAGCCGCCGCTGCTCCGGAGAATCAACTAGGAACAGGCCGCCGAAGCTCCACCAGGCCTGGCCGCCCAGATTCGCCTCCGACTCCTGTTCCACCAGCAGCACGTGGCGCCCGGCCTCGGCCAATTCGGCGGTGGCGACCAGCCCGGAGAGCCCGGCACCCACCACGATGACATCCGCACCCACGATCCGGCCTGTCGCAGCGTTCGCACCCATGGGGTCCACCCTTGCGGATCGCGTTCGGGGCCACAAGGGGTCCGGGCGGAATCGCGGGGTCGAGGGCGATGAGATCCGCCCTAGCCAGCCCGGCGCCTCGAGCGCTACGGTGGCTCCTATCCACCCCTTGGCTCCGGTCCGGATCAGAGAGGATCCTCCATGAGCAGCAATCGAGCGGTCGCTTACAAGGAACCGGCAAGGTCGAAGTGATCGGTCGTGACAGGGTGCAGGTCGTCAAGGCAGTCATTACGACAACCGTTCCCTTGGGGGATGCACCGAAGGGCTACGCGGGGTTCGACGCCGGAGCCGCCACGCACCTTCTCAATCCCAACGATTACATCAAATAGACCGCCCCGGCGGCCTTCGATCAAGGAGCAACCATGGACACCGTCACTCTGGAAGATGCGCGCCGGGTCATTGCCGCCGCGGAGGCCAAGGCCGCGGAGATCGGCCAGCCAATGAACATTGCCGTGGCCGACGCCGGTGGGAACCTGGTCTCGCACGTGCGGATGGACGGGGCTTGGCTGGGCAGCATCGACATTTCGATCAACAAGGCCTTCACGTCCCGGGCATTCGACATCCAGACCAAGGACCTGGCCGACAACGCACAGCCAGGCAATCAGTTCTACGGCATCCACGCCAGCAACCACGGCCGGATCATGATCTTTGCCGGTGGCCTTCCGCTCTCCCGCGACGGCCAGGTGGTGGGATCGATTGGCGTCAGCGGCGGCTCCGGCGAGCAGGACCAGTCCGTGGCCGAGGCCGGAGCGGCCGCGTTGTAGGCGGGCTGGTTCGGGCCGAGGAATCCACAGGGTGCCTCGGCTAGCTTAGGGCGGATGGGCTCCCGGACCCGGGGAACTTTGAGTGGGAAGATGTCTGAACTGGGGAAGATCTATTGGTCGCGGCGGATCACGCTGTGGAGCTTCGTTGCGGCCCTGGCGTGGCTGGCCTATGCGGCCGTCTCGGCCCTCCTGGGTACCGGGCTGCTGCACGGGATCCGGCAGCCTCTCACTGGTGGCGGCCCCGAAGGGTTGCTCCAGGCGGCGTGGCCTGTGCTGGGCTCGATCGGGCCGCCCGTCCTCGTCTTGGCGGCAGTCGCCGTTGCTGTCCGGATCCGGCGCTCCCACGATGTGCGCCGCCGCGATCCGCTGCGCAGATTTAGCCGGGAGCAACGCCGCGAAGGATTGGCGCGCGCCGGCGGCCAATGCGAACTGGAGGTTGGCCGGTACCGCCGTTGCCCGAACCCGGCCACCTCCGGCGCATATTTCTTCCCCTGGAAGAAAGGCGGGGCCACCGTGATGACCAATTTCGTGGCGGCCTGCGCGAGCTGCGACCGACGCAAGGGCACATCAATTCCCTCGCCGCAGTCCCGGCAGCGGCTGGAAGAGCGGCGGCGCAATTACTTTCCGGCCGGCGTTCCGGTTCAGGCCGGCGAGCGCAATGAGATCTCCGGGCGCACGCATACGGCGGCCTGGTTGATGGGGTGAGTTGCCGGCAAAGGCAGTAAGGATGGCAGTCTGGCTGACAGCCCGACCGGCACCGCGGCCGCACTTCTCGTGACAAGGAACACGGATAACGAATTTGTAACGCCGCGTGTCGCTCCGCTAAATTTGATGATGTTCCTACTACGAAGGTAGGTCCGGTCCGCCCGTCGAACCCTGCCAGCGGACCATAAGATATCGAGCTTTCTATCGAAGGCAGGGGCGGAGGAACCACTTTCGGTGCTTGGGGGCACCACGGGGTGAAGTCCTCAGAGGCAAGCCGGATTTCCGCGGCTATGCCGGCAGGACCGAGTGAACTCTCGCTCGAATCCGACAGCTAACTTCGCAGGCGCATGAGAGGAATACCCTGTGAACACCCCTGTCCGCGGTCGTCGCCGTTCCGACACCCGCACGTCGCTCCTTTCCCTGGTCTCCCGCGCTATCGGTGAACCCGGCGGCCGCCGCCGCGCAGAAGCGCCCGCCGCGGCTCACTCGGTGGCCCGCAAGGCAGGCGTTGCGGCCGCAACCGCCGGCATGCTGGCAGTGATTGCCATCCCCGTGGCCAATGCTGGCGACGCGGATGAGCTGGTTCGCACCGATCGCGTGTCCAACAACAGTGCGGTCAGCGTCCAGGCTGCCGAGGATGCCGACCTCCGGTTCGACCGGCCCTGGGCTGTCAGCAAGGCCGCCCAGGAAAAGGCCAAGGTTGCCGCCGCGTCCGCCGAAAAGAAGAAGGCCGACGACGCCGCTGCCAAGAAGGCGGCAGCGGACAAGAAGGCAGCAGCCGACAAGAAGGCAGCAGCGGACAAGAAGGCCAAGGCCCAAGCTGCCGCCAAGAAGAAGGCAGCCGCCATCGCTGCAGCGAAGAAGGTTGACGCAGCCAAGGCCAAGACCGCCGGCTTCGCGACCGGCAGCCTCGAGGCCCCCATTCCGAACATGAACCAGACGTCCGGCTTCGGCTACCGCATTAATCCGATCACTGGCGCGGCCGGCGAACTGCACACTGGCATCGACTACGCGATGGGCTGCGGCACCCCGGTCAACGCTTCCGACGGCGGCAAGGTGGTTGAGGCAGGCTGGCAGGTGGGCGGCGGCGGAAACCGCATTGTGGTCGAGCACAAGGGCGGCCTGCAAACCACCTACAACCACCTGCAGTCGATCGGCGTCTCGCTGGGCCAAAAGGTCGCCCAGGGCGAGCCCATCGGCGAGCTGGGCACCACCGGCAACTCCACCGGCTGCCACCTGCACTTCGAGGTTGTGAAGGACGGCCAGACCGTGGATCCGGCCGGCTGGCTCTAAGCCCACAGCAACGACGGCGAAGCTTCCGCCACCTAGCGGCGATGCCCACCGCATGTGAACTGATCACAGGCGTTGGGCATCGCCGTCGCTCGTTTAAGAGTCGATCGCTTGAGGCGGAGTGCTCAGGCGAAGGACTGCGACGCCTGGTCCAAGGCCGAAACTTCGCTGGCCGTCAGCTCCACGTCCGCCGCAGCCATCAGATCCGGCAACTGCTGCGGCGTCCGGGCGCTGGCCAGCGGCGCGGTGATGCCCGGCTTGCTGAGCAGCCAGGCGAGCGCCGCCGTCGTGATGGAGATGCCACGGGAGGAGGCGACCGCTTCCACGGCGTCCACCACCGCAAAGCCGTTCGCGGTGAGGTAATCCCCCACCATGCCGCCGCGCGCGCTGGCCTCGGCGTCGTCTGTGCTGTGGTACTTGCCGGTCAGGAAGCCTGCGGCCAGTGAATAGTAGGGGAAAACCGACAGGTTGTGCTCCCGGGCCAACGGCGCGTAACCCTGCTCGTAGTCCTTGCGGGCCACCAGGTTGTAGTGCGGCTGGAGCGCCACCGGCAGCGCGAAGCCGTTTTGCTGCGCGATGGTGATCCACTCCGCGATCCGCTTCGGGGACAGGTTGGACAGCCCGATCTGGCGGACTTTGCCCTCCTTCACCAAAGCGTCGAAGGCTGCGGCCGCCTCGATCAGCGGCGTGCCCTCGTCGTCGTAATGGGCGTAGTAAAGGTCAATGTAATCCGTGCCCAGCCGCTGCAGCGAAGCCTCGGCGGCGGCAGCGATGTTCACCGCAGACAGGCCCTGAAGCTCCGGGTGCCCACCGACTTTGGTGGCTATGACCACAGAATCACGGTTTTTCCGCTCGGCCATCCAGCGGCCAATGATGTATTCGGACTCGCCGCCGGTGTTTCCCGGAACCCAGGAGGAGTAGCTGTCCGCGGTGTCGATGAAGTTGCCGCCGGCATCGGCGAAGGCATTCAGTACCTGCTGCGAGCCGGGCTCGTCGGAGGTCCAGCCGAAGGTGTTGCCGCCCAAAGCGAGCGGGAAAATCTTGAGGTCCGAAGTGCCGATCAAGCGCATCGAGAGTCCTTTCGAGGGAGGGCAGCGGATCTTCGCCCGCCGCTTCAGCGTTTAAGGATAGTGCGGCGGCTGCCGTTCCAGTCGCGAATGAGAGCGCAGTCACGCGCAAAACTTCACGTTTCTCGTTCCCTGCACCCGAGTCCGGCTCCCAAACCACCGGCGGGCTGGCCTCGGCCTGGTTTGTCCCTGCAACCTAGACTTAATCCATGGCTGACTCGCTGACCCCGCAGCAGCGCAGCGCCAATATGGCCAAGATCCGCGGCAAGAACACCAAACCAGAGTTGCTGGTCCGGAAGCTGCTGCATGCCAGGGGGTACCGCTACCGCCTGCATGGCAGCGCCGGGGGCCAGAAGCTGCCGGGCAAACCGGATCTGGTGTTCGCCGGGCGCCGCAAGGTCATTTTCGTCAACGGCTGCTTCTGGCACGCCCACGACTGCACAGCCGGCCAGCATGCGCCCAAGTCCAACGCCGAGTTCTGGGAGGCCAAACGCTCCCGTACGGCCGCCCGGGACAAGGTTCAGGAGGCGGCGCTGCAGGAAGCCGGCTGGCGGATCCTCACCGTGTGGGAGTGCGAATGCAAGAAAGTCGGCGATCTGGCCGCCCTTGAAGACCGGCTCGTGGAGTTCCTGGACTAAAAGGCCCAGAGTCCCTCGGGCCGCGGCACGTTCAGTCCGGCGCAACCGTGGCGTTCCCGAGTGCAGGGGCCCGGCTACTGCCGCCGACGCAAGAACGCCCCGCCCCGATGGCATTCACCAAAGGCGAGGCTCCGCCGTCGTTATTTTCTGCGGTGCCCGCCGGAGGCCGCATCGGGCTGCCCACTGCCGGTTGGCCGGGCGCCGTCGGCTACCGGGAGCGAACCGGTCATCACCGGTCCGGCGCCACCGACCATGCCTGGTTCCACCGGGCTCAGGGTGGTCGGTTTGATGTCGATGGTGCGGCGCAGCGGCCGTTCCTTGATGAACAGCACCGCAATCAGCGCCACAACCGCGACGACGGCGGACAGCTGGAAGATCAGGGCCGTGCCGTCTCCGTAGGCCGACCGCATGATCTCTGCGGCCGCAGGAGGCAAGGACGCGAAGTCCAGCGTGGCACCGGCACCATCTGCGGAGACCGGGATGCCGGCCTCCTGCATTCCGGCGGTGGCCAGGGTATTGACCCGGCCGGCGAGCACGGCACCCAGCACCGAGACGCCGATGGCGCCACCGAAGGAGCGGAAGAACGCCACGGAGGCGCTGGCCGCGCCGATGTCCTTGGCCCGCACGGTGTTCTGCACGCCGAGCACCAGGTTCTGCATCAGCAGGCCCATGCCCAGGCCGAGCAGCAGCAGGAAGGTGCCGGCCAGCCACAGCGATGTTTGATGATCCATCATGCCGGCCAGACCGGTGCCGCCGATCACCAGGATGGCCCCGATGACCAGGAAGCGCTTCCATTTGCCGTAGCGGGTAATCAACTGCCCGGAGACCGTAGCGCCGATCAGGTTGCCGGCAACCATTGGCAGCATCAGCAGGCCGGCTTCGGTCGGCGTCGCACCACGGGCCACCTGGAAGTACTGGCCGACGAACGTGGCGGAGCCGAACATCGCGACCCCCACCGAGATGGAAGCGATGATGGACAGCGCGGTGGTGCGCTCGGTAATGATCTTCAGCGGGATAATCGGCTCGGCGGCCTTGGACTCCACCCAGACCAACAGGACCAGAAGCACGACGCCGATGCCCACCATCAGTGCGCTGGTTCCGGAGAGCCATTCGTAGTGGCCGGGCTGGCCGGCGAAGGAGACCCAGACCAGCAGGATGGACACACTTGCCGTCAACAGCACGGAGCCGAGCCAGTCGATCTTCACGGGGCGGCGCTCATGGCCCATCTTCAACGTCTTCTGCAGCATGAGCAGCGCGATGACAGCCAGCGGGACGCAGACAAAGAAGGTCCAGCGCCAGCCCAACGGGCTGTCCACAATGAAGCCGCCCAACAGCGGGCCACCGGCCGTGGCAACGGCCATGACGGCACCCATGTAACCGGCGTAGCGTCCACGTTCGCGCGGCGGGATGACGGTGCCGATGATGGCTTGGACCAGCGCGGTCAGGCCGCCCATCGCAGTACCCTGGACCACCCGCGCGACCAGCAGGGTGGTCATGTCCGGGGCAAACCCAGCCAGCACGGAGCCGGCCACGAAGATGACGATGGACAGCTGGACCAGCAGCTTCTTGTTGTACAGGTCGGCGAACTTGCCCCAGATCGGCGTGGTGGCGGCATTCGCCAACAGCGCCGCGGTGACCACCCAGGCGAAGTCGGTCTGGGTGCCGTGCAGGTCGGCAATGATGGTGGGCAGCGCGTTGCCCACGATCGTGCTGGACAGCATGGCGGTGAACAGGGCGGCGAGCAGACCGGTGAGGACCTGCAAAATCTGCTTGTGGCTCATCAGATCGCCGTCGGCGGACGTCGGCTTTGCGGGCGCCCGTTCGCCGGAAGCGTTTTGATGCAGCGTGCGCTCCTTGAGCAGCACGGCTGAGGCCTGGTTTGGTTCAGTGAATTGGTTCAACGAGTCAGACTCCTGCGGGTTCATAGCGGTAGGCTCCCGGCTTCGTTGACAGGATCGAGGTGTGGAGGGCCTCGGCAAGGCGGCCGACGGCGGTGATGGCCGCCTGGGCGTCGTCCTCGGACCAGTCGCCGAGCATGCCCTGCATGAGGGCTGTCCGACGGATCGCTTCGGCCCGCATGCTGGCTTCGCCGTCCTCGGACAGCGAGATCAACGACGCCCTGCCGTCATCGGGATGTGGCCTCCGCAGCACGAACCCGGACGCCTCAAGGTCCGTGATGTGCCGGCTGAGCGCCGCCGGGCCGATGCCCAGCTTGGCCGCCAACTCGGTGGCGCGGAGCTCCCCCGCTTCGCCGATGATCCGCATAACGCCTTGCAGCGCGAAGCCAGGCCCGGACGGATCCGCCATGTGGTGCGTGGCGGCACGCAAGGACCGCTGCAGGGAAAAGACACAGGCCACCAGTTCCTGGGCGGTTTGGGTTTCAACAGCCACGGCGCACCTCACTCTTATACTTGCCTGAAGCAACTATAAACTTCAACTAGTTGTCTTGGCAAACTAAATGAATGCGATCTGGCGCACACCTTCGCACGTCCAAGAGTCAGCAGGCGGCCACCTCAGGTCTGAGAAGGCCGCCTGCTGATACCTCGATTGGCGTGCCGGACCGACCATTGCCAGCCCGGCCTAGGGTCACCCGTTGAGATGGGTGGGCGCGAACATCTTGAGCAGGGTCTCCACGACGACGACGTTCGGCCCCTCAGCAGCAAAGCTCTCCTCGAGCGCGCTGCGGACGTCCCCGGGCGCCACCCGCCGGGCGGGGACGCCAAAGGACTCGGCCAAGGCGACGAAGTCGGGCCGGGCCAGCTCCGTGGCGGTTGCCTTGCCGAAGGCACCTTCCATATATTCGCGCAGGATGCCGTAGCCGCCGTCATCCACAATCAGCCACGTCACCGGCAGGTTGTGCTGGCGCGCGGTGGCCAGCTCGCTGATCGAGTACATGGCCGAACCGTCACCGGAGACGGCCAGCACCCGGGCCGGCTTTCCCTGGCTGGCCAGACCGACGCTGCCGCCGATGGCGCCGGGGAAACCAAATCCGAGGCCGCCGGCACCCTGGGCGGAATGGAACTGGCCCTCGCGCGAGTCCCAGCAACTCCAGGCCCAGTAGGCGGAGATGGTCATGTCCCAGAAGGTCTGCATGGCGTCCGGAACGGCCTCGCGGATATCCGCCATGAAGGTCCGCTCCTTGGCCAGGTCCTGGCCGTCCAGCCGGGCCTGGACCTTGGCCAGCGTGTCCTTGACCAGCTGTTCGGGCGTCTGGCCGTGCCAGTCTGGCCGGTTCCGCAACTGTCCGGAGAGGGCCTCGTCGAGCGCGTGCAGTGCCTGGCCGGCGTCGGCGCGGATGCCCAGCGCCGGCCCGTTGGATTCAAGCACGCGGGGTTCGGCGTCGATCTGGATGATCCGGCCGCGCGGCTCCATGGTGAAGTAGTTGCTGGTCACTTCGCCCAGCGACGAACCCACCACCAAAAGGACGTCGGCCTCTTCAAGGACGTCGGTGACATACCGGTCCTCCACCCAGGACTGCAGCGACAGTGAGTGATTCCAGGGGAAGGCACCGTTTCCGCCCGGCGAGCAGACCACCGGGGCGTGCAGTTTCTCCGCGATGGAGAGCAGCCATGGTTCGGCTTTGCCCCGGCGGGCGCCGCCGCCGGCGATGATGGCCGGCCGCTGGGCTTCGGCGAGCCAACGCACCGCCTCCTTGACCAGTTCGGTCCGCGGCGGATTGTCGAATGCCTCTGCCAGCGCATCCTCCACCGGCGGCACCATGATGGGGTCCAGCAGCACATTCTGCGGAACTTCCACCCAGACCGGCCCCTGTGGCGAGGAGATGGCCTCGGTCCAGGCATCCTGGATGGCCGACGGAATGCCGGAGGCGTGCTGGATCAACCGCTGGCTCTTGGTGACATTGGCGGCCGACGCCTTCTGGTCGTCGAGTTGGTGCAGCATGCCCTTGCGGCGGGCACCGAGGCCTTCCAACGGGATCTGGCTGGCGATCACCACCATCGGCACGCCCGTGGCGTAGGCTTCCTGCAGCCCGGCCAGCGAGGTCAGCGCGCCCGGGCCCGTGGAGAGGAACAGCACGCCAACATCGCCGGTCGCACGGGAGAACCCGTCGGCAGCGAAAGCCGAGTTGTTCTCCACCCGGGAGGAGACGAAATGCAACGAAGACCTGGACAGAGCGTCGAACAAGCCCAAGGCGTGCTGCCCCGGAATGCCGAACACCGTCGTCGCACCCAAGGCACTGAGAGTTTCGACGACGAGGTCCCCGCCGTTGCGCACGGCCGACTTGGCAGGGCCGGCGTGCGCCGCGCCCGCGCCGGGAAGAGCCCCGCTCTTCGGTGCCGTCACTGGAAGGACTCCTGGTTTGATTCGATGCCCTGCGGCTGCGACGGCCGCATGGCCCCCAGCGCCTGGGCGGCGTAACCATTACGGGAGCCGCCGCCAGCGGCGTTGTCGGCGATCAAAGAGACGAGTTCGTAGGCCACATGACTGCCGGCCACCCCGGTGATTTCGGCATGATCGTAGGCCGGAGCCACTTCCACCACGTCGGCGCCGATGAGGTTCATGCCGCGGAAGCCGCGGATGATTTCCAGCAGTTCGCGGCTGGTGATGCCGCCGGCTTCCGGGGTGCCGGTGCCGGGCGCGTGGGCCGGGTCCAGCACGTCGATGTCGATGGAGACGTAGAGCGGGGTGTTGCCGATCCGGTCGCGCAGCTTGGCCACCACTTCGCGGACGCCTTGGTAGTAAACGTCGGCGCTGGTGACGATGCCGAAGCCGAAGCGGTGGTCGTCGTCGAGGTCCTTCTTGCCGTAGAGCGGGCCGCGGGTGCCCACGTGGCAGATGGATTCGGTATCCAGGATGCCCTCCTCCACCGCGCGGCGGAACGGCGTGCCGTGAGTGTATTCGGCGCCGAAGTAGGTGTCCCAGGTGTCCAGGTGCGCGTCGAAGTGCAGCATGGCCACCGGTCCGCCGGCGCGCTCGGCAGCCGCCCGAAGCAGCGGCAGGGCAATGGTGTGGTCGCCGCCGATCGTGACCAACTTGGTGCCGGAGGCGGTCAAGTCCAGTGCGTTCTGCTGGATGGTCTCGATGGCTTCATTGATGTTGAACGGGTTGACGGCCATGTCGCCGGCGTCCGCCACCTGGACCTCTTCGAACGGACTGAGGTCCCAGGCGGGGTTATACGGGCGCAGCAACCGCGAGGCCATGCGCACATGGTTGGCGCCGAAGCGGGCGCCCGGGCGGTAGGAAACCCCGGAATCGAAGGGAACACCGACGACGGCGATGTCCGCCTGCTGCACTTGGTCCAGGCGGGGCAGCCGGGCGAAGGTGGCGGCGCCGGCGTAGCGCGGGACCCGGGACGAGTCGATCGGGCCGAGGCGGCCGTTGGCTTCCACACGAAGCTCTTCCATGGTTCTCCTTCGATCCGTCGGACGCTGCGGGATGGATGCGCAGCGGAGTCCGGCGCGGGCAAGGTTGCCCTATGTGCAACATCTGTTGCCTGAAATCGTATTTGTGGTGCCGGTAACAGTCAAGGTCGCCGGTCTTGCGCGCGCAGCCCAGGTGCACGCCGGGCGAACCGTGCGGTGGCGCAGCGCGCTCAGCGGGCCGCCGCGGGAACCAGAGTCCAGGTGACAACGGTCTCTTCGTCTGTTTCGTTGATCCAGGTGTGCGGCTCGCGGCCGGAAAAGGAGATGGTGTCGCCGGCGGCAAGTTCATAGCGTTCGGACGTGAAGATCAAGGTGATGCGGCCGGCGATCACGTGCAGGACATCCACGTCGCAGTCCACCGCATAGAGGTCGGTTTCACCACGGCCGCGCGGTGCGATCACCGCGCGGATGATCTGCAGCCGGCGCTCGTGCCGGGCAGTGAGCAGCTCCTCCTTGATCCCTTCGCCGCCCAGGTTGATCCGCGGCCCCTGCCCGGCGCGCGAGAGATGCGTTTCCGGCATGGAGAAGAGGTCTCCGATGGAGATGGACAGCACTTGGCACAAGGTGACCAGCGATGCGACCGACGGCGAGGTCAGGTCCCGTTCCACCCGGCTGAGGAAGCCCTTGGTCAGACCCGTCGAGTCGGCCACCTGCTCGATGGTCATCCGCTGCCCTTGGCGGGCCGCACGGATCCGAGACCCGATGGCTACCGGGTCGTTGCTGGGTTCGACAGGCAGTGCCTTCACTAATCATCCTTCGCGGGCCAAAGTGGTGGGAGCAGGTACGCGGCGACCGGGAAAGACGGGCGCCGCGGCGGCCGAAGTCGACGTGCCACAGACCACAAATAGCTTAACACTCAACACTTGTTGCCTGCTGGGCAAGTACGGATCTTTCCGCCGGCGCTGTACTATCCGGCAACCGTCTCACCGGACCGCCCGGCCCTATCCCTGGCGGTGGCTCACGCGCCTAAGATGTGGTGTGGACATCGAGGAAACCATCCTTCCGGGCGTCGGCATCCGTTATGACTTCACCGCCAATTCCGGGGTCAGGCTCGCTCTTGTCATTGATCGGGAAGGCGGGGCGGACCTGTTCACCTTCGACGAGGACGATCCGGACCGGGCGGTCAGCCGCCTCCAGCTGGAACCGGAAGAAGCGTCACAGCTCGCAGAACTTCTCGGCGCCCCGCGGATAACCCAGCGCTTCGCCCAGCTCTCCAAAGAAATCCCGGGGCTGGAAACCAGACGCATCACCGTTCGACCGGACTCGCCCTACGCCGGCCATCCCCTTGGCGACACCAAGGCCCGAACACGGACGGGCTGCTCCATTGTGGCGGTCATCCGCGGCGAGTCAGTGATCACCGCACCGACTCCACAGCAGCGCCTGCTGTCCCACGACGTCCTTATCGTCGTGGGCGGAGCCGACGGGCTGATCGCGCTTGAAGAACTGATCAGTCCACCGCCAACTGGATAGCCGTCCACCGCCGTGCAGCATCTCTCGCTTCTACTAATCGAACTGGGGATACTGTTCGCCGTCCTGTCTGGGCTCGGTCTCCTCGCGCACCGACTCGGCCTTTCACCGATTCCGTTTTACCTGCTGTCCGGGCTGCTCTTCGGCGAGGGCCGACTGCTGCCGGTGAACGCAGCGGGCCCCTTCGTGGAGGCCGGCGCGGAGATCGGCGTCATTCTTTTGCTGCTCCTGCTCGGGCTCGAATTCTCGGCGACCGAACTGATGCACAGCCTCCAACGGCACCGAAGCTCGGGCTTGGTGGATTTCCTCTTGAACGCTGTTCCCGGTTTCCTGTTCGGATTGCTGCTGGGACTGCCTTGGCAGGCGGCTTTAGCCCTTAGCGGCGTCATTTGGGTCTCGTCGTCCGGCATTATCGCCCGGCTGCTCGATGATCTCGGCCGCTTGGGGAACAGGGAAACTCCGGCCGTCCTGTCGGTGCTCGTACTCGAGGACATGGCGATGGCCTTGTACCTGCCGATTCTTGTGGTATTCCTCTACGGCGGCGGGGCCTGGCAGGCAGTTGGCGGCATTGCCCTGGCGCTTGGTGCGGTATCTCTTTTCATGGCCGCGGCACACAAGGCGGGGCATCGGGTGGGGCGACTGCTTTCCCACCCCCAAGACGAACAGGTCATGCTGCGGCTGCTGGGCATCGCGCTGGTGGCGGCAGGGATCGCCGAAGGAGTAGGAGCCGGAGCGGCCGTCGGTTCCTTCCTGGTCGGTATCGCGATTCCACAGAGCTTCGCGGACCGCGCGCGGCAGATCCTCAGCCCCTTACGCGACCTCTTCGCGGCGTTTTTCTTCCTGACCTTTGGTCTGTCGATCAGCCTGTCCGACGTCTTGCCGATCCTGCCCGCGGTGCTGCTGCTGGCGGTTGTCACCACCGCCACCAAGATCGGCACCGGCTGGTATGCGGCGGGGAAGGAGGGAGTCCACCTCCGCGGACGGTTGCGGGCGGGGACCGCTCTGACCACCCGTGGCGAGTTTTCCGTGATCATCGCCGGGCTGGCGGTTGCAGCCGGATACACGGCGGTCGGCCCCTTGGCTGCTGCCTATGTTCTGGTGCTGGCCGTGGCCGGACCCGTCCTTACCCGATTCATTGACAGCTGGACAGACCCGAACCGGCGCAAACGCCCGCATAAGTGACCTGGGGCGTCGCCAGCGGTTGCCGGGCCGTGCTCCGCGACCAGCTACAATGAAGGTTGCGAAGGGGAGTAGCTCCACCGCCGCGCGGCGACGCGCCAGGGCGTGGAGGCCTGTCGACATACTGGCCAGCTTGAGCGGCCCGGCAGTCCACCTGCGCGCACGGAATGGCACAGCCTGACCTGCGCGTGGGCGAGCGAGACCTTCGGTCAGTTGATGGTTAACTGACCGGAGATCATCGAACCGTCTCCGGTCCGACTCAGGAGCAGCGTGATAACGAGCCCCGATCCAGCCGGCCCCAACCCTCTGGACCCCCACTCCGACGGCCAAGCATCGCCGTCGAAATCCGACATCAGACTATGGCGCCGCTATTTGGCCGACGAACGTGCCGAAGCCGCCATCTACCGTGACTTGGCCCGACGCCGCGACGGCGAGGAGCGCGAGATCCTGCTGGCCCTGGCCGAAGCGGAAGGCCGGCACGAAAAGCACTGGCGCGACCTGCTGGGCAAGCACGGCGACCAACGGCTCCGCCCGTCCTTCCGCCGCACCGTGCTCCGTTTCCTGGCCCGCAGCTTCGGCTCGGTGTTCGTGTTGGCCCTGGCGCAGCGGGCCGAAAGCCGCTCCCCCTACGCGACCGAACCCGCGGCCACGGAGGCCATGGCCGCCGACGAGCTGATCCACGAAGAGGTCATCCGCGGTCTGGCCACCCGCGGCCGGGCACGGCTCTCCGGCAACTTCCGCGCCGCGGTCTTCGGCGCCAACGACGGCCTGGTCTCCAACCTGGCGTTGATCATGGGCATCGGTGCCACCGGCGTTTCGAGCGGGTTCATCCTGTTCAGCGGCTTCGCCGGACTGCTGGCCGGCGCGCTCTCCATGGGCGCCGGCGAATACGTGTCAGTCCGCTCCCAGCGGGAACTGCTCTCCGCCACCCGGCCCACCCAGATCACGCTGCGGGCGGCACCGGACCTGGACCTGAAGGCCAATGAGCTGGTGCTGGTGTACCGCGCCCGCGGCATGACTCTGGAAGCGGCCGAGCACCGCGCCGCCGAACGAATGGGCTATCTGGACTGCGATTGCGATCCGAGCCTGTCGCTGCAAGCACCGGAAACCTACGCGAACGACTATCAGGAGATCGGCACCGGATGGAACGCCGCCGTGTCCAGCTTCCTGTTCTTCTCCTCCGGCGCCCTGATCCCGATCCTGCCGTACATCTTCGGGCTGCAGGGCACCGCAGCCGTGGTGGTCGCGCTGATACTGGTCGGCCTGGCGCTACTGGTAACCGGCGGGATCGTGGGACTACTCTCCGGTGCTTCACCGCTCAAGCGGGCCCTTCGGCAGCTGGCGATCGGTTTCGGCGCGGCGCTGGCCACCTACTTGTTGGGCTCATTGTTCGGCACCGGCGCAGCCTGACCCCCGGCTCTGGCCGGCGAATTCACCTGCCGGCCAGCTGGCAGACACCTACCGTTTGTCCCACGGCTTGGTTACTCTGAGGCAAGCGGGGCAACGATGCTCCCGCTGTCCGCCATGCGAGGGGGACCATGAGCTGGCCGCCGACCGACGGCCCGGGCGATCCGCCGGGTCCAAGCCGGCATGTGCCCAGATCCCGGACCGGTCGAGTGCCGCAGTGGGCTCTGGCCGAGTCCGACGGACACCGTGCCGGCACTGAACAGCCGGATGTCTGGGTCAACCCGACCGCCCGCCAAGGCCCGGTTCCGTGGCAGCAGCCCGTCCGGCCGCTGCCGTCGGCGCAGCACGCCTCGGTCACCCGGCCAGAGCATAAGCCCAGGGGCGGTCCGTCCCCTTTCGGCAAGCTGATCCTGCTTGCCGCCATCGCGGGCCTGGTGGCCTGGGCCTTCATCTGGCTGGCCCAGCCGCGGCTCGCGTCGCCGGTGCAACCCAGCGGAGCTGCTCACGGCGCCCCGTTCGACGGCGGATCCACGTCCGAGGGCCTGGGCCATGGCGGGTTTCCGCCGTCGGGCGTGGACATCGCGGAGTCGCCGCTGGGTGTTCCCGCGCCACTGTACGAGGAGAGCAATTCGTATCGTTTCCTGGCCTCGCCGTCCGCGGGGCAGGACTACATCGCCTACGACCCGTGCCGTCCGATCCGCTACGTGGTCCGCGCGGCAGGCTCCCCCGCAGGCGGCGAGGATCTGGTCCATCAGGCGGTGCAACGCGTCTCCGCTGCCACCGGCCTGCAGTTCATTTACGAAGGCACCACCACCGAGCAGCCCACCGAGCGGCGCCCGTCCTACCAGCCGGACCGCTACGGCGAGCGCTGGGCGCCGGTGCTGATTGCCTGGTCCGATCCCGAGCACAGCCCCGCATTGGCCGGCCCGACCATAGGCCTGGGCGGCAGCGGCTGGGCCTCGCGGGGCGGGGTTTCCGCGTACGTCTCCGGCCAGATAGAACTGGACATCCCGCAGTTCCGCCAACTGCTCGGTGCCCCCGCCGGCAAAGATTCCGCCCGGGCCATCATCATGCACGAACTGGGCCACCTGATCGGCTTGGACCACGTCGATGACCCCAGCCAGCTGATGTATGCCCAGGCCTCGCACGACATCCTCGATTTTGCCGACGGGGACCTCTCCGGCCTGTCCTTGCTGGGACAGGGCGAGTGCGTTCCGGAGCTGTAGGACATAGCTATAGGACGTCCAGGGCCTGGTCCACGGTTTCCACCAGATGCACGGAGTCCTCCATGTCGCGCCCAGGGGCCCGGCGGCATGCTGCGGGACGGGTGCTACCGGTGGCCGGCTTCGGCTCCGCGCAGGTCCGTATTCGCCGGATTGTTCCCCTCGGTCTCGGCGGTGATCATCACGTTCCCCTCCGAAATTGCCTCCGGCATGACATCCGGTTCCAGCGTCGTGGCAAGCGGCTTTTCCACCACGAACAGGCAGAGCACCGTAGCGGCCACGGCCAGCGGGACCATGTAGAGGAACAGCGGCATCAAGGCTTCGTTATAGGACGCGACGATGACGTCATGCACGGGTGCCGGGAGGTGCTCCACCATGTCCGGAGTCAGCGAGTTGCCGCCACCCGTGGCTGCGACCGCGGCGGACGGCAGCCGGTCGGTCAGCAGGTCCACCAGGCGGTGGGCGAACAGGCTGCCCACGACGGCCGAACCAAGCGTTGCGCCGATCTGGCGGAAAAAGTTGTTGGCCGCCGTCGCCGTGCCCACCTGCCGCAGCGGGAAGGAGTTCTGCACGATGAGGACCAAGATTTGCATGTTCAGTCCGAGGCCAAGACCGAGCAGGCCCAGGTAGGCGCAAAGCACCCAGACACCGGTGTCCGCGTGAACAAAGCTCATCAGCAGCAGGGCAACCGCCATGATGGCGGAGCCGGCAATCGGCATCCACTTGTAGCGGCCGGTCTTCGAGACCAGGACCCCGGAGATCATCGAGGAGGCCAGCAGCGCCGCCATCATCGGGATCATGAGCAGTCCGGCCGCGGTCGCGGATACACCGGTGGCCATCTGGAAGTAGGTGGGCATGTAGCCGAGCGCGCCGAACATGGCCACCGAGACGAACAGGCCCGCGATGGTGGTCATGATGAAGTTGCGGTCGCGGAACATGGACATGGGAATGATGGGCTCGGCCGTCTTCCGCTCCACCAGGACAAACCCGACGGCGGCCAGTACCGTTGCGGCGATCAGCCCGATGATCATCGGATCGGACCAAGCGTAGGTGCTGCCGCCCCAACTGCTCACCAGGACCAGTCCGGTGGTGGCAGCCGCTATCAGCAGCATGCCCCAGAAGTCCAGTTTCGGCCGCACCCTGACCGGCCGCGACTTCAGGAAGAACAGCGCACCAATCAGTGCCAAGGCGCCCACCGGCAGGTTGAACCAGAAGGCCCAGCGCCAGCCCGGTCCCTCGGTGAACCAGCCGCCCAGCAGCGGTCCCACCACGGAAGCGAACGCAAAGACGCCGCCCATCGCGCCCATGTACTTGCCGCGCTCCCGGGCGGGAACCACGTCGGCGATGATGGCTTGCGACAGGATCATCAACCCGCCGCCACCCAGGCCTTGGACCACGCGGGAGGCAATCAGCCAGCCCATGTCGGGCGCCAGCGCGCCGATCACGGAGCCGATCAGGAACACGATGATCGCGGCGACCAGCAGATACTTGCGCCCGATCTGGTCGCCCAGCTTGCCGTAGATGGGCATCATGATGGTTGCGGCCAGAATGTAGGCGGTGATCACCCAGAGCATCAGGTTGGCGCCGTTCAACTCGCCAACAATGGTGGGCAATGCGGTTGCCAGGATGGTCTGGTTCAGGGCGGCCAGCAACATGGCCATCATCAGCGCAACGAACACCAGCAGCAGGTTGCCATGGCTGTGGCCATCCTGACCCGGCTGGGACGGTGCGGATGCCGCGGGGCGCTGTTGCGCCTGCAGGCTCTCTTTCTTCATTCGGATTCCTTCAGGACTGCGCGCAGCAGGACCAAGCTATGCTCGAGCGCCTCGGTCTGCGATTCCAGGGTGGGTTGGGACATGGTTTTTTGCATGGCAAAGCGAAGTGCTGTGCCCGCCGTCAGCACAAGCATGCGGGCGGTGTCTTCGGCGGTGTACTGGCCGCCTACGGGGTGTGCGGCCAGAATCCGTTCGGCGTCCGCGAGCCGGTCCGAGTCGGCGAGCAGTTCGGAGACAGCCTTGGTTACCAACTGCTCCACCTTGACCACGTACTGGACGCGGCGGTGCAGCAGGTGCGGGTACTTGTGCATGATTGCGTGGCGGATCGCGTCGTCTCCGCCTTGAATGGAACGTGTGACCGCCAGCATCAGCTTGCCGACTTCGTCCAGCAGATTGGCGTGGACATCGAATTTGGACAGCATGGCGTCGTCGAGCACCGGCTCCCGCAGGCCGAGCACCGCGTCTTCTTTGCACGGGAAGTAGTTGAAAAACGTGCGCGGGGAAACCCCGGCCGCGCCGGCTACCCCGTCAACCGTGACGTTCTCAATTCCGTCTTCCAGCGCGACCTCGGCTGCGGCATCATGCAGCGCGGCCCAACACTCGGCGCGCTTCCGCTCGCGCAGGGAATTTAGTTGACTCACCGAACCAGTGTGCCAGCGACCATTTACATACACAAGTGCAAACTTGCACTCCTGCAAAAACTTAGACGAACATCACATCCGACGGATGGGGTTAGGAGATGCAGTCACTCGCGGCGTCGTCGAGCGACGAAAGAGAGATGTCTCAGGGGTTGGGTAGTTTCATCAGCGCGCAACGCAGAGCTAGGAACAAGCGTGCCTCAGGGGATGGGCAGATTGCACCCGTGGAACCGCTGAGCGAGGAAGGACAGGTTGCAGGGGATGGGGAGTTTTCA
>JBNJKW010000012.1:0-42799 GCA_051751385.1 Actinomycetota bacterium
CTGACTCTCCTGCTGTGATCCTAGACACCCCCGTGGTGTTCACTAAAAATGACAGAATGCCACCAGATGTGTCAACTATTACTGAACAGAATGCAGTAATATTGCGGCGCAAGACGAGATTGAGGCTGGCACACAGGGCTGGGGCGCGTTCACGTGGAGAGCGCAGAATTCCTTGCGAGGCGTGGCCGGCTCTGAAGGAGCTGGCACCCAAGCCGGCAGTTCTACCAAAGGATAAGGCAGGGCGGCCGTGAAGCGGGATTGATGGTGCTCCCGGCGCAGCCTGCTGTATTTGAGTTGAGCTCAGTGTCATACGCATGGACGGCAACGAGCTAGATAGGAGTGACACGATGGCGTGGCGTAGAACCGATAAGCATCTCCCTGCCCAAGTAGATGCTTACGGATCCTATTGCGGCGAGTGCGGGCACGTCTGGGGACCAGACTACCAATGGCTTGCCGCTATGGTCGGGGTCTCACCCCGACCCGGGCCATGCTCCGGCCGAGACGACAAGGACGATGCCTGTGGATGCCCTGCGGCGGGCCACCTTTGTTTCTAATTTCCCATGCCTCGACATCGCTTGCGCAGGCTGGTCCGTGAGGCCCTCGTTACCTTCCGACTAGGGCCGTTGTGCAAGCGCTGGGGCACGTAAGCGCGGCACCTTTTCTTGACTTCTGGCAGGTCAGCAGTTTCCTATTCGCATGGACCGTGTGGACCGTCAGGAGTCGGGCTCGCGCTTGCCGTGAGACCCTACGTGCGACCTTGGACCGCCGGTTGAAGGATGCAGAGCACTGGTCACCTATACTGAACGATGTGCTAGGACGCAGATGCGTTCCCAGCCTGACGGTGAGTGCAGCAATGAGGGCGGCGTGAGAAACGAACTGGGTGAAGGTATCCGAGCGCAGCGGGAGCGTATGGGGTTGAGCCTGCGCGCGGTCGCTTCGTCTGTGGGCATCTCTGCGAGCATGCTTTCACAAGTGGAAACCGGCAAGCTGAGCCCCTCTGTTTCCACCCTTTACCAAATCGCTACGTATCTGGACGTTTCAGTCGACGCGCTCTTGGGCCTAAAGACCGGGGAGGAACGTACGGCCGAGGCCGGCGAGCAGGTCATTCAGTCTGCTGTACAGCGAGCGGAAGACAACCCTCGGCTTGAGATGGTCAACGGGGTGACCTGGGAGCGTCTTGCAACTCGGCCCGAAAATTATGTAGAACCGACGCTCGTCACTTTTGCCCCCGGTGCTGCTGGCTCGCCAGAACGGAAGATGACGCGGCATAGCGGTATTGAGTTTGGATATCTGCTGGAGGGTGAACTCACCTTATTGCTCGGGTTCCAGCAGACTGCGCTGCGTGCAGGCGATTCATTCTGCTTTGATGCCGAAAACCCACATTTGTTTATCAACGAAACCGAGCACCTTTCCCGGGGGATATGGTTCGTGGCCGAGTCATGGGAACCCGACTGGAGGGACCGGCAGCGAGGGCCAGGCGTGCCTTCCCACGCACGAGTGGATGCGATGAAGGTGCTCCGCACCGGAATATGACCACCGGGTACCATTCCAGCGCCGTGCAGAGGTTTCCGAACCAGGTCCATCTTGCCTGAACGACGGGTCAGCGTCCCACGCGTGAATGCCTCCGTGCCCGGGATGGGAACGGAGGCATTCATCTGTTCTCAGGCTTATTGCCGGCGCGTCACCTCAGCGATGATGCTCCAGTCTCCGTCGCGCAATTCTGGATCCGCGAGTGCCTTCTCAAAGACATCGATGAGGGCTGGCAGCGTGGCCGGTGTGAGGCCGGCCGACTCCGCGATCTCCTCCGCGAGGGCAAGATCCTTGCGGCCGAGAGAGACCTGGAAGGCAGCCGGCGAGTACTGCTGCTTTGCAATGAGGGAACCGTATCCCGAGTAAACAACCCCACCAAAAAGCGTCGAGCTAAGGAGCTCAACGAAAGTGGATGGGTCAACGCCGTGGCGCTCGGATATAGCGACCGACTCCCCGATGGCTTGAAGCGCGTGGATGATGTTGTAATTCACTGCAATCTTCACGGCATTCGCAACGGAGGGTTTTTCGCCGAACCGCCAGATGCGTTTGCCCATTAACTCGAGATACTCACCGACCCGCTCGATGGATTCGGGTTTTCCCGCAGCCAGGATGTTCAGTTGGCCCTGTGCCGCAACCTCAGGTCGTCCCAGGACTGGCGCCGCTACGTAGCTGGCGCCTGCGGTCTCAAAGCTTGCGGCCAGTCGATCGGCCAGTGCTGGGCTGATCGACGCCATCATGACGTGTGTTTTGGCCCGGCAAGTTCGAATGACTTCGTCGGTAAAAATTTCGTCTACCGCGTTGTCGTTTGCAAGCATGGAGAACGAGATATCCGCCGAAAGCGCCTCTGCCGCAGTCGACGCGACGCGAGCCCCCGCCTTGGCAAGCGGTTCAGCCCGTTCGGGAGAGCGGTTCCAGACGATCACGTCATGCCCAGCGTCAATCAACCGCAACGCCATGTCGCTGCCCATGTTGCCAAGGCCGAGGAAGCCGAGGGATGTCATGCCTCGCCTCGCCCCCAACTAGTGTTCTTGTGCGACTGGGAGTCGCGCTCAAGGTTCAGCGTGCCACCCACCGTGTAGTACTGGCGTCCTGCGACGATAAGGTCCTCAGCGGGGAATTTGGTGATTACTTCGCATCCATCCGCAGTAACAACAATCTCTTCTTCGATCCGTGCTGCGCCATAGCCATCGGCGGACGGCCAATAAGTCTCCAGAGCGAAGACCATGCCTTCTTCTATCAGCTCAGGGTGTTCCAGCGATGTGAGCCTTGAGAAGATCGGCTTCTCCCAGATCGACAGCCCGACACCGTGTCCGTATTGAAGGGCAAAGGCCGCCATCTCATCAGGGAAGCCAAACTCTTCGGCCTTGGGCCACACCTTGACGATGTCCGCAGTTGTGGCTCCCGGGCGGACCAGTGCGATGGCTCGGTCCATATACTCTCGGGCGCGCTTGTACGCGTCGCGTTGTGCGGTACTCGCCGAACCGACTGCGAAAGTCCGGTAGTAGCAAGTGCGGTAACCGTTGTAGCTGTGCAGGATGTCGAAGAAGGCGGGGTCTCCGGGCCGGATCAGCCGGTCGGAGAAGACATGAGGATGCGGCGAACACCGCTCGCCAGAGATGGCATTGACGCCTTCGACATACTCGGATCCGAGGTCGTAAAGGGTTTTGGCGACGAGTCCCACCGCTTCGTTTTCACGGACGCCTGGCCGGAGGAAGCGGTAAAGCTCCTCGTAGGCTGCGTCGACCATGGATGCGGCTTGGGTGAGTAGGCGGATTTCGTCGTGCGTCTTGATCCGGCGCGCCTCCATGAAGACCTGCTGTCCGTCGACGACGGTGATCCCTTCCTGCTGCAGGGCCATCAGTACTGGCATTTCGATTACGTCGACGCCGAGGGGCTCGTTGGCCAGACCGAATTTCTCCAGCTCGCGTTTGATCTTTTTCGCGACGTCCTTCGCCATCTGCGCGTCAGGGGGAAACGCCCCGCGCAAGGTGGAGAGTCCTGCTCGCGAACCGCTTTCAAGCCGTGGCTTGACCGCACCATGATGTGGTGCGTGGGGATTCGCGTCCATCTCTGATGTGGTGACGTCGAGCCAGGGGTTGTACAGCCCGTGGTGCTTTGCCGCTGACCCGAAGTCCCACACGATCGGATCGGTGTTGCGGGTAAGCAGCGAAAATCGAATGAGCTTGTCCATCGCCCAGGTGCCGATATGGGTGGCACTCATATAGCGGATGTTTGAGAAATCGAACGCGAGAACGGCGCCGAGCTCGGATCGATTGAGTTCAGCCTTCAAACGAGCGAGCCGCTCGCTCCTGAGCCGATCGAAGTCAACTCTTTGTTCCCAATCGACCGCGTTCGTGCCCGTGGTTCCCGTATTCCGCATGGAGGCCTCCCTTGAATTTCAGCGAAACTGTATGACCAGCTACTTGTTCAGCATAGCTTAACGCATTCAGGTGTATTGTAAGAGAGCAAATGTGACCGGTCGGAGTTGAAAATGTCCACTGCCCAAAATGTTGGGACCCGTCTGCGGGAGGCAAGGCAGGCAAAAGGGTTGAGTCTGCGTAGTCTCGCGCAGGAGCTAGGTGTCTCGGCGAGCTTAATTTCTCAAGTGGAGACAGGGAAAACCCGGCCCTCGGTTGCTACTCTTTATTCGCTTGCGAGCCTCCTCGGGGTCTCTCTCGATGAACTCCTTGGGCTGGAAGCCGAGGCGGCGAGTGCGGAGAAATCCGTGCAGTCTCCTCTTCGGGGGCCCGACGTGCAGCGAGCCGCAGAGAACCCGGCGATCGAGATGGAAGGCGGTGTCCGCTGGGAACGATTGGCCATGGGCCCTGGCGGTCCCGCGGAATCTCTGCTCGTAACCTACGCCCCCGGTGCGTCGAGTTCGATCGAGGGGAAGCTCATGCGCCACGCCGGCGTTGAGTTCGCGTACATCTTAGAAGGAGTCATCACTCTGCAGCTCGAGTTCGATACCTACGAACTCGAAGCCGGCGACTCCCTGCAATTTGATTCCACCCGGCCGCACATGTTTTCAAATCGGGGGACTGTTCCCGCTCGCGGGCTGTGGTTCGTTGTGGGAAGGCGAGACGGAACGTATACGTCGTCGAGCAATGGTGCCGTTGCGCGACCTTTGTCGGGTCCGCCAAGCAACACTGTCGAAGTGCTTCAACGGATTGATTCTCTTGAACTCAGGGATGGGGATAGCCAATAGGTGCGAATTGCGCTAGTCGGCCGCGCCCCGGCTGAAGATCTCAGGATGCTTAGCCAGCTGGAGACGAGTACGCCGAATATGAAGACCGAGCAGGTGCTCGGCTTCGTCTAAGTCGCTGCGGCGGATGGCGCTCCCAATGAGGTGGTGATCGTGGTGCACGCTTCGGTCGCCATCTTCGTAGAGGAGTCCAGTGACGGCCCGGCGGTAATGATGAGTACGGTTCCATAACCCGCGCACCGTGTCGCCGAGCATGCTGGTCGGGGGCGCGCTCACCGTTGACAGATGAAATTCCTGGTCGAGCCGCAGGAATTCGTCAATGCTATGCGCGGTTTCCATTGCTGCTGCGAGTTCCTCCAGTCGGTCGACTACCGACGACGAGAGCAACGGAATGCTCATACGGAGCAAGAGAGGTTCCAGTCGCTCGCGCATTTGGTACAACTCCTCGCACTCGGCCAGGCTTAGATAACTCACCCACGCTCCGGTATTAGCCACAAGAGTGACCAAGCCTTCCGCGTTCAAGATCCTCAGCGCTTCGCGAACCGGCAGGCGACTTGCCCCGAATCGCTCCGCAACGTCGTCCTGCCGGATACGTTCGCCAGGCTGATACTCACCGTCGAGGATTGCGTCCCGAAGCGCGGAGGCGATCCGGTTGCCGGTTGTTCCATGACCCAGAACCTCAAGAACTACGTTCCCGTGCACGACTTGTCTCTCCCATCATCTTTCTGGATACGAAGGATGCCATAGTAGCCGCGGCGCGTCTTGCTCGTATTTCTTACCTTCGGGAAAGCTCACCAACTCAAACTGCATCCCCCAAGGTGAGCGGAAGTAGATCCAGCGCTGCCCCTCTGCGGCCTGCCTGCTCGCTGTGGGCTCGCCCAGCACCTCGACATTCTTCTCCCGCAAGTAAGCTACCGCCACATCTATATCATCCACGTAGAAGGCGATGTGGTGGCCTCCAATATCGCTGTTGCGCGGTTGCGGGAGTTGCTCATGAGGGGGGTCATAAGTGAACACCTCGAAGTTGGATCCATTGGCGAGGCGGTAAAAGCGGATCTCTGTGATCACTGTCCGCGGGTCGACCCCAATATGCGTCTTCATCCAATCGTCTTCGGAATGCTTCGCACCCAGGGTGTATATGTGGTCGGCGCCCAGCACATTGACTAGAAAGTCATGGGCTTGCTCCATGTTTGGCACTGTAAAGCCAATGTGGTCCGTGCCTCGGACGCCAGGTATGCCGTGAGGCTGTGTCTGCACGTGGCCAGGGCTCATTTCGCTCCTCCTCTTTCCGTGGTCCTTGAATCGTATCCAAAGTAGTCCAGATTTCCGAGGCAGCCTTCACAAAGGACGGTGGATATGACATGGTTGGATCCAATCGGCGAGTATGTGTGAATCGACTTCGCCTCCGCTCTTCTACAAAGGAAAGACGAGATGCCCAAGAGAAAGCGCTTGCAGACCGGCGTCGACTGGATTGAGTTGACGACGACTGAAGCAGATTGGACCGCAGCGGCACCAGAACTTCTGGGATCAATGCTGAGCCAACTCCACCTCATCCGAGCCTTCGAAGAGAAGGTACTCGAGTTGGCCGCGGAAGGGCTCGTCCACGGTCCGGCACACTCGAGTATCGGACAGGAAGGTGGAGCGGTCGGATCGATTGTAGGACTGCGCTCCACGGACGGGGTCAATGGATCCCACCGGGGGCACCACCAGTTCTTGGCGAAAGCGCTCACTCACGTCATGGACCTCGAACTCGACCCCACGAATCCCGTGACGCCAAAAGTCCAAGACGTGCTTCAAAAGACGCTCGCGGAAATCCTGGGACTCGCACAAGGTTACTGCCGCGGACGCGGCGGTTCGATGCATCTGCAGTGGTTTGAGGCCGGCGCGCTGGGAACAAATGCAATCGTCGGGGGTGGGGCTCCGATGGCAGCAGGAAACGCCTGGGCTCAGAAACACAGCGACACGACCGACCTGACCATCAACTACTTTGGGGACGGCGCAGCGCAAATCGGTTCCGTACTCGAGTCCATGAACCTCGCTGCAGCCTGGAAACTTCCTGTGTGTTTCTTCGTCGAGAACAATCTCTACGCAGTGTCTACCCGCGCGGATGAGATTACGGCCGACTCTCGGTTCTCAGTTCGTGGGCAGGGCTTCGGGATACCCTCCTGGCGGGTCGACGGCATGGATCCTCTCGCGGTGCACCTCGCGATGGAGGAGGCTGCGAAACGCATGCGCGCTGGAGACGGGCCGACGATCATCGAAGCCGAGGTATACCGTTTCTTCCATCAGAACGGGCCCTACCCCGGTAGCGCGTTCGGTTACCGTACAAAAGAAGAAGAGGCCGCTTGGCGCGCTAGAGATCCTCTGGACCTCTTGGCACGCAAGATGACCGAGCGTGGACTCGTCGACGAGGATGAAGTTGTTGCTTTGCGCACTCGTGCCCAGGACGCGATGACACTCGCTGCCGACCAACTCGTCGAGGCGGATCCCGATCGACCGGGCAAGCGACGCATTAGACCTGAATTATGGCCGGATCCGAGCTTCGTAGATGTAGGCATCCGTGGAGACGCTGGCGAACTCAAGTCGTATGACGTGCTCGACCGGTCTGCACTCGGCGAGATGAAGAAGGCAAAATTCGTCGACGCCGTTGCGAAGGTCATGGAGCGGCGGATGGAATCCGATCCCCGCATTGTCATCATGGGCGAAGACGTACATCGACTCAATGGTGGAACCAACGGTGCGACCAAAGGGCTGCACAAGCAGTTTGGCGACGACCGCGTGCTCGGTACTCCCATCAGCGAGAACGCATTTTTCGGCCTCGCGGGTGGGCTCGCCCTGGACGGCAGATTCCGTCCCGTGGTGGAGTTTATGTACCCCGATTTTGTATGGGTGGCCGCCGACCAGGTCTTCAACCAGGTTGGAAGAGCGCGTCACATGTTCGGAGGAGATAACCCAGTGCCGCTTGTGCTGCGCACGAAGGTCGCCATGGGATCCGGATACGGCTCGCAGCACCTCATGGACCCCGCAGGCATTTTCGCTACAAACCCCGGCTGGCGAATCGTCGCGGCATCCAACGCCACGGACTACGTCGGTCTGATGAACGCCGCGCTTGCCTTGGACGATCCCGTACTCGTCATTGAACACGTTGACTTGTACGGTCGGGCAGATGAATTGCCTGAGGGGGACCTCGATTACATTATTCCGCCTGGGAATGCGCGCGTGGTTCGCGAAGGTGGGGAGCTAACCGTGCTCAGCTACCTGTCAATGGTGCACCACTGTGAGGAGGCAATTGATCAAACCGGGTTGAATGCTGAACTGATCGACTTGCGTTGGTTGGATCGTGCTTCACTCGACTGGGAGACGATCGAGAGCAGCGTTAAGAAAACGAATGCGGTCCTCATCGTCGAACAGGGCGCTCAGGGCACTTCTTACGGCAGCTGGCTTGCGGACGAGATTCATCGCCGGTTCTTCGATTGGCTTGATCAGCCTGTAGTTCGTGTAACAGGCGGCGAAGCCGCGCCCAGCATCTCTAAGGCTCTCGAGCGGGCGGCTATCGCCGGTACTGAGGAAGTCGTTGCGGGACTTGAGACCGTTCGAGCAGGATTTGGAGCGTAGCGATGGCTGAGATCATTCGGATGCCGGAGGTTTTGGCCGGCGCAGAGGAAGGCACCATCTATGCGTGGAGTGTGTCTGAAGGTGACTCGGTTGCTGCCGGGCAAACCATCGCCGAGATCGAAACCGAGAAGGCAACCGTTGAGCTGGACGCCGAAGGTGCGGGAACAATAGGTCGTTTGCTTGCCCCCGCGGGCACTAACGTTGCCGTCGGTGAACCGATCTTCGTGCTGCTGGCCAACGGGGAGGGCACTCACGACGTCGACCGGGCACTTTCCGCAGCCGGATTGGGCGCAAACGCCCGCCCTGAGACTGACGAACCAATACGTGAGGATACGCCGGGGGCCGCGCCCGCTGACACAGCGCGTGAATTGGGTGCTTCGGACGTAACGGGCTCCAGGGCGCTCCCCGAAACAACAGGGCGCGAGCGAAACTCGCGGCTTTTTATGAGTCCCCTAGTGCGGCGCCTGGTCGCGCAGCATGGCCTGGATCCGCAGGATATTTCGGGTACTGGTCCCGGCGGCAGGATTGTTAGACGAGATCTAGAACGCCATTTGGAAGTCGGGAAGGGCACTCCAACGCCCGCCAAGGAAGAGCCAGCGGAAGAGTTTTCGGAATCTTCCTCGAATGGGGCGAGTTTTGAGGACATACCGCTCACACGGATGCGCAAAGCGATTGCACGGCGGCTCACCGAGAGCAAGTCGTCAGTGCCCCACTTCTACCTCGTTGCTGACTGCCATGTCGATGCGCTACTCGCACTCCGTCAAGAGATAAACGCTACGGCCTCTCGAAAGATATCCGTGAACGATCTCGTGCTGAAAGCCGTCGCGGGTGCGCTCGTCGACGTTCCAGAGGCGAATGCCATTTGGAATGGCGAGAGCATACGCCGCTTTCACGCGGTTGATATCTCTCTAGCGGTTGCAACCGAGGGGGGCCTATTCACTCCCGTCCTCCGTGACGTCGCCAACAAATCGCTGTCGGCTGTGAGCGCGGAGGCTGCCGAGCTCATTGAAAAGTCGCGAGAAGGCAAGCTGCGACAGCAGGACCTCGAGGGCGGCGCCTTCTCGGTGTCGAACCTAGGCATGTTTGGCACGAGCGAGTTCAGCGCGATTTTGAACCCACCGCAGTCGGGAATCCTCGCAGTGGGCGCTGCGCTCAAGAAGCCCACCGTGGGTGACGACGGCGAGATTGCAGTCGCCACGGTCATGACAGTGACGCTCTCGGCAGACCATCGGGTCCTCGATGGTGCCGTTGCTGCTCAGTGGCTTGCCGCGTTCCAGCGACGGGTGGAGCAACCCATGTCCATCCTTATTTAGGACGAGGTCCTAGAAAACCGATGAGAGCCGTAGAGCGGTCCCCACATTCTGGCCGTGGGGACCGCTCTACACCTTAGTTTTTAGACCATTCACAACAAGACGGTGCGGTGCCCATGATGCCTAGCCCCAAGACTGACAGTTACGTAGTCGAACGCCCTGGCTCCGGGGGGTTGAGGCCGTGAGTCGGACCGGGGCATGTGACGTTCTGCCAGGCATCCTGAGCGTGTCCAGAGGCCTTCTCCGCGGAGGTCGCGGTGCCGATTCGACCGGTCCGATCGGTTCTTCAACGCCTCGGGACTTTGCGCTTTTGACGGATTCCTGCTGTTGCACATGGACCAGCTTCCCTGGCGGGGGAGGTCTGGCCGCACTGGAAGAAGTACCACTCGACAACTCATTTTCGGTGTTCGGGGGCAGCTGGCGGTAGTGGCCGAGCACCGCGCTGGTTCCGCCTTCGATGTGGTTTAAGGTGGAGGCGGATTCGCAGATCCGCGTGAACTGGAGGGCACCCAGGCCCTGCTCGAACGCGACCATCATCTCGTCATCTCGTCCAGCATGACAGGTCATCTCGGGGACAAGATTTCGCCGGACGCAATTTCGAACGCTTTATGACCGAAGACCTCGGCGCCCGTTTGGCCCGTCAGAGCGCAGGGCCGAGAAGCCGTGCTTCGGCAAGTTCGGCGGCATCCGTGAATGGACCGGATCAGTCTTCGACAGAGCGTCAAGGGCCAGCTCAACCGCGAACATGCAGGCGGCAGAACCCTTGCCGGAGTTCACTCCCGCGTCGCAGCCAGACTCTTTCGCCCCTCGCCGCAGCCATCCGGCACAACTGGCACACCAACGCTCCCTGACCGCTGATGATCACTGACACCAATAGGAA
Organism: Actinomycetota bacterium; assembly: GCA_051751385.1. Taxonomy (GTDB): domain Bacteria; phylum Actinomycetota; class Actinomycetes; order Actinomycetales; family Micrococcaceae; genus Crystallibacter. Next base: position 10,538 of record JBNJKW010000012.1, read on the forward strand.
TTAATCAGCTAGGAGCGGCCGGTCGCAGGGTTCATCGACCACCTTCGCTGAAGGGCACGCGACGGAGTCCATCCTTCGCGTACTGCACGCGCCCGGCGTGCAGATCTGGGCCGGCACACCACGTCCCGTTCGGGATCGACGTGTTTGCAAGACCATCGCCGACGGCAAAGACGCCATCGGTGAATGGTTGACCGACGCGGCGATGCGCACCGCTGAGAGCCGCCTGACGACCGTCTTCCACGCTCTCGGCGTTTGCCGGGTCAGATAGCTCCCGCAGAATCGCCCGGCTTTCGGAGCCGTACTCTGGCACCGGATGAGTAGATAGACTCGACGATCCGATCTGGGCTCAGGTCCCCCGTGAGCTGCTGTTCAACTCTGCCGTCGAGGAACACGAGGATGCGGTCGCAGAGCAGCGCCAATTCGTTCTCGTCCGATCCCGCAACGAGCACCGCGCAGCCTTCACTGGCTGCGGAGCGGATCGCCGTGACCAGCGTGTGCCGGGCACCGACGTCGACCGCCTGGGTAGGCTCGTGCAGGAGAAGCAGTGTCGGCGAGGTAGCAAGCCATTTCGCGAGCAGCAGCTTCTGTTGATTGCCACCGCTGAATGTCTGGACCAGAGCGTTCGGGGCCGGGGGGTTGACTTCCAGACACTCCATCCAAGCGGACACGAGCGTGTCTTCCGCCGCCCGTCGGATAGGGAGCAGGCGGTTGTTCGAGCGTGCGGTCCGCGGGAGTGACACATTTTCCGCGGCAGAAAGGCTCATGGCGAGCCCCGAGTGCTCACGCCCCTCGGGGACAAGGACGATCCCTGCCTCGATGGCCCGGGCCGGGGTGAGCCCAGCGAGATGGATAAGGCTGCCGCCCAGAGTGAGCGTTCCGTTCGCGGTCGATTTCGCCCCGCCGAGGAGGTAGAGCAGGTCGTCGTAACCGGAGCCGGCCAGCCCCGTCACGCCGACAACTTCACCGGGCATGATGTCCAGCGACACGTCCTGGATACCGTGGCCGCTCACGCGAGCGACACTCACCGAATCCGCGTCAGCGCGGATGGTAGCGGGTGTGCGTTGATCGAGGTCCCGGAGATTTCGGCCGAGCATCATCGCTGTGAGGTCCATCTCGGTGACCCCAGCGAGCTCCCGGCCCTTTTCAACAACGCAGCCATCCCGCAGGACGGTCACACGGTCGGCCGCCTGCACGACCTCCTCCAAGCGGTGCGTTATCAGCAACACGGCACTGCCTGTGGATACGATTTCATCGAGGATTTGGAAGAAGTGTTCCAGCGATCGGCGACTCAATGATCGCGTCGACTCGTCGAAGATGATCAGGCCCGTTCCCGGGTGAACATCCTGGAGCGCACGCGCGATCGCAACTGTCGCGCGCTCTTCCTCGCGGAGTGACCCCACGGGAACGTCAAGCGGCACGGGGCGGCCGATCCTCTCGAACACTTCTTCGGCGGCACGACGTTCACGACGCCAGTCGATGCGGCGCAGTATTCGGCTCCCGCTCAACCGACCTACTCGCATGTTCTCTAAAACGCTCTGACTGTCGACGAGGCCGAGGCTCTGGTGGACGACCGCCACTCCTCGTTCACGCGCCCCACGTGGACGGACCGGGATCTGTAGTTCGCGGCCATCGACGGCTATCCTCGCACCAGGATCGGGCTTATACAGACCGCTCAACACCTTCGCCAGAGTGGACTTGCCCGAGCCGTTCTGGCCGATGAGCCCATGGATTTCGCCGGGCCTCACGTCGATCGCGACGTCGTGCAACACCCGGTTATCGCCAAAGGTCATGAACAGTGAGTCGACGTCCAGCCGAGGCACCGGGGGTGCGGGCATATCAACCCGCGGCCCCGGAAGGTGGATCGAATTCATTTGGCTTCCCATAAAGCGGCGAAGTCGTCGGTGAAGGTGGTTGGCCCGAACCACTCTCCCGTTTTCTGGGCATCTTCAGTCAAGGTGAGGGTTTTCACGATGTCACGGGTAAAGAGGCGGATCGGGATTTCGTACTCAGGAACGGGTTCTTGCAGCGCAAGCCGAATGATCGCGTCCGCATCCGCCCATCCCTGATACATGATGTGAGGTGCGGCAGCTGCATAGAGGAAGCTGCCGTTCGCCAACGCTTGGAGGCTTCCCAGGCCTGCAGCCCCCGTCATTCCCTTGATCTCGTTGATCCGGCCGGACCGTTGCACCGCGGCCAGCGTCTGCTGCATATAGGCTTCGAACTGCGGTTCGACATAGCCGATATCGGGGTCCTTCAACAGTGCGGAACTGGTGGAGGGTTCGATGAGCGATACGGTTGCCGACGATATCTCGTTGATGGTGATGGTGCATTTTGCGCACTCTTCGACGATGGCCTTCTGCCCCTCTTCCACATATACGGGTCCGGACGGGCTGTTCGTGATCTGGTTTATCAGGAGGTTCCCTTCCCCTCCCGAGTCCAGCGCAAACCACTGGGAGAGCGCTACCTGCATCGCGGTTCCATTGCCCGGAATCGTGACGAGGGTGTCGGAGTCAGGGTGGGCCTCATCCCTAACGTGGTTGGTCATGATCATCGGAATGCCCGCAGCCTGGGCTGCATCGAAGGCGTTTCCACCGAGCGCGTAGTCGATGGCATCGGTCACGATTCCCGCTGCGCCAGCTTGGGTTGCTTGCGTGACGCAAGCGGAGATGTCCGTCGGATTGGCTTTGCCGTCGCAGCGTTGCACTTTGACGTCAACCGTCCCAAGTGCCGTTGCGAGCGCCTCCGCCGTCACCGTGAACGCCGGCGCTTGGAAAGTGATCGGGATGTAGTAGACAGTCTTCCCGGCGAGGGAAGAAATGTCTCCGGTGACAGGTTCGGTGGGTACGGGATACGTGGACAGTGGCTCCTGGAGCTTCGCGACGGTAGCCGCGAGCGCTGAGCCGTCGGCGGTCGGAGCCGACGACGATCCGGAACCGACGACGTTGGAGCCGCACCCGGTGAGCCCGGGCACGGTGGCCGCCATGATTGCAAAGGCAGCTACCGCCCGAGTGCGCCGGCGACGTGTAAGCCTTCTTGCGTTCATCCTTGTTCTCCTTGTTCTAGTTATTGACGCAGCGGCAAAGGAAGTCGAACTCCGCCCCCAGATGGGTGCGAGAGCCGCTGATCACCGGCGGGATCGTGCGTGGAGGATGGTCGAGATGGTGACGGCGACGACAAGTACTCCGCCGTAGAAAACGCTCGACACCCAGGAGGTTGCCCCCATGAGCTGGAGTCCGAGGACCCCGGTAGCGAGAAAGTAGATGGCGATAAGAGCGCCCAAGGGGCTGAACCGGCCGGGCGTGAGCACAGCGGTGCCGAGGAAAGTGGCAGCGAACACGGGAAGGAGATAGCTCTCTGAGACGCCGGGGTCGTAGCCCCCCGTGACAGCTGCGGCAAAGACGCCCCCGACACCGACGATGACACCCGCGGCAATGAACGCGCCGAGCCGCACGCGCGTGACGCGGACTCCGGCCAGGCGGCTCACCTCACGGTTCTCGCCGACAAATCGCATGTTTCGGCCCAGAGGTGTGTATCTCAAGACGTAGGCGAAGCCGAGCATGAGGAGAAGCCCGATGTAAAAGCTGATCGGGAGACCGAGGACCTCGAACAGCGCGATCTGTGCAAATGATGAGGGCAGACCACTTACAGGCATCAAGTTGCTGGCCCAGAGCGCAATTCCGAGCAAGAATGTTCCCATGCCCAGCGTCACGACGATGGTGTTGACTCCGAGCCGCACTACCAACAGACCGTTGACGACGCCAACTGCCACCGAGACGGCGATCGCGAAGGAAGCGGCGATCCAGACGTTCCAATGATGATTGACCGTCAAGACGCTGACCAAGATCGCTGAGAGCCCAAAGTTCGAGGCAACCGACAGATCTACGAATTCGCCGACGATGATCGTGCACAGCAGAGCCGCGCACAGGAAAACGAGGGCCTGTTGGCTACCGAAGATCGTGCGGAACGCACCGACGGTGAAGAACGTTGTGGGCTCTAAAAGGCTGAATACCAGGATCATCACAGCCCAAACACCGATGAGGGCGAAGCGGGCGCTGAACCTGCCGAGAGACCCAGTCACGCCTCGGCGCGTACTCGTGAGCCCAACGGTTGAGGTATCGGGTTCGTCCACTGTGGGCGCAACGCTTGTCCGCTTATTCATTCCGACGCTCGCTCGCTTGTCACTGACGAGGCAGTCCGGATGGGGACGGCTGCAGTGACTTCCACCTCGACGAGCATGTCGGGTTCGGCGAGTGCCGCGACTTGCAGGAAAGTGTGTGGCGGGGGTGGGACGTCACCCAACGCTTGCCGTTGGATCTCAAAGTAGGTTCGGATCTGCGCGGCGTCCGTGACGTAGGTCGCCATCCGTACAATGTCACCCATCGTTGCACCATGATGGGCGAGGATTTTTTTGACCTTCTCAAACGCAATTCGAGTCTGGCCCGCAAAGTCACCAGGGGCCTGAATACTGACAGCCCTCGAATCTGTTGCGAGGGAATCTTCCGCGCCGACGCCCGAAAGGAAAAGCATTTTTGCAGAGCCTCCGACGACGGCTACGTCGGAGAAATACTCGCTTGTCCAGCCACCGTAAGCATGGTTACTCCTGATGAACGCACTCGTCTCGGACATTGATCTCCTTCGGTAATCCTGACTTTCCAGCAATGAAAGCAGATACCCCATGTGAATGCAACCGATTGTTGGTTGGCGACATGGCAAGACAGGCCACGTTCATGCCAAAGACCTCCCGCCGTCGGCATGTCAACGCCAAATCAAGGAAGTGCCCATTGACATACGGAGCCGCATGTGACTACTGTCACTGCAATGGATTGCAGTGTCTGCCCAATTCCGAAGCTCGCGATCATGTTTCACCCCCACCCATGCCCCCGAGGAGAGCTGCATCATGCGAGCTGAGGCGCTGCGTTTCGAAAACGTCTCCAAGACGTTCGGTGATATTCGAGTCCTGCATGATGTAACGCTGGGGCTTGAACAGGGAGCAGTCTGCTGCCTGCTCGGTCATAATGGATCCGGCAAGTCGACTTTCATTAAGGTCCTCGCCGGATTCCACGAAGCTGATCCCGGCGCCAGGGTGATCGAGGACGGCATCCCCGCGGTTCCGTTGACGGCTGAGACGAGCGCGCCGTGGCGCAATCGCCTCAAGTTCATCCACCAGGACTTGGGTCTCGTCGACAACCTCGGAGTTCTTGACAACCTTGCTCTCGGTCGGGGATTTTCTACCGGACGATTCGGGCGGATTCTGTGGCACGTAGAGCGGGCGCGTGCAGTGGTGTACTTCAATCGGCTCGGCCTTCACCTCGATCTTAATCAACCTGTCAGAGACCTCTCCGCAGTCGAGCGGACCGCCGTCGCCGTCGTACGTGCGCTCCTCGATCTCGACGAGGACCGGGGGGTGCTCGTGCTCGACGAGCCCACCGCATCGCTCTCCGCACCGGAGGCCGAGCAGTTGTACGACATCGTTCGCAGGCTCACAGCAGGCGGTGTTGCTGTGCTGCTGGTGACGCACCGGCTGAGTGAGGTCGAAGCACTCGCCGACCATGTGGTCGTCCTCCGCGACGGCCGGGTCGTTGTGGACACGGCCGGCCGCGAACTGAGCCAGAGCCAGCTGCTCGAATACATCACCGGCGAACCGATGGAGTATGCCGAGCCCATCGGCTCGAACACCACCATCCGAGCGGACGCGCCCGAGGTGCTGCGGATTGCCGAGCTTTGTGGGAGTAGCCTGAGCGAGTTTCATCTAACGCTGCATGCGGGCGAGATCGTGGGGGTCGCAGGCCTGAACGGGTCGGGTCGGGATGAACTTGCCGGCCTGATCTTCGGCGTCGTCGAATCCGAAGGATGCCGCATCGAAGTGAACGGCCAGGTTCTGGCGCGGAACTCGCCGCGCGCGTCGATTCGATCGGGCATGGCATTGGTGCCAGCAAATCGCGCTCGCTACGGCCTTGTCCGTGGCCACACAGTTCGCGAGAACGCCTCACTCACCCAGTTGTCAGCACTCTCGAAGCGCGGCCTAATCAACCCGCGACGAGAGCGATCCGAAGCGATCCGATGGATGAGCGCGGTCGATCTGCCCGCTACCTACCTTGAGCACCACATCGAACAGCTCAGCGGTGGGTCACAGCAGAAGGTCGTTCTCGCGAAGTGGTTACGGCGCGAACCCCAGGTTCTCCTACTCGACGAACCGACACAGGGCGTCGATGTGGCGGCGAAGCGGTCCATACATCGGCGGATCACCAGGGCAGCTGCGGAAGGAGCGGCTGTACTCATGTGCAGCTCAGACAACGAAGAACTCGCCGAACTGGCGTCACGGGTGCTCGTCCTGCGCGACGGCCACGTGTCGGCCGAACTGCAAGGTGACGCGCTCACCGATAAGGCGCTAACTGAGGCAATGCTCCAGACGGAAGGAAAATATGTCAACCAGGACTGATCAGGGGGCTCCGGCTGCGCCCGTCGCGACGGCATCCTCCGACGCCCGCCACCGCGGCCAGCGTATACTCGCAGCGTTGTCTTTTCGCCGGATCAGCGGCGTTTACGTCCTCGCCGTTCTGCTGATGATCTTCGCACTCTGGATCCCGGACTTGTTCTTCACGGAGACGAACATCCGGACGATGCTGAACCAGCAGGCTCTCACTGCCATCGTGTCGCTTGGGCTCATGATGGCTATGGCTGCAGGCGCGTTCGATCTGTCGATCGGCACGACGGTCGGCATCTCTGCCGTGGTAGCCGCCTCACTGCTGGGGCTCCACGGATATCCGGCTTGGATTGCGATCGCGATCGCGCTCGTAGCCGCGCTGCTGGTGGGGATAGCCAATGCGATAGCAATCATTCATTTCCGCCTCAGTTCATTCATCGCGACGCTGGCGATGTCGTCGATACTAATTGCGGCGACCACCTGGGTGACCAACGGAGACAACATCACCGGGATGCCACATGACTTCCAGCAGTTGGCGACAACTCAGCTTCTCGGTCTTCAGCTCCCCGTCTGGTTCGCGCTCATGCTCGGCGTGATTCTCTGGTACATCCTCGAACAGACGCCACTCGGACGCTTCCTCTACGCGACCGGAGCCAATCCCGACGCCGCCAGGCTCGCCGGTGTTCCAACCGGAAGACTCATCGTTTTCGGGGTCGTCACCTGCTCTCTCATCGCAGGCCTGTGCGGCGTGCTGGCAACCGCAACGCTCGGTGCCGGTTCACCGAGCGTTGGCCCCCCTTACCTCCTGCCTGCGTTCTCCGCGGTCTTCCTCGGATCCACGCAGTTCAGACCGGGCCGTGTGAATGTCACCGGGACACTCCTCGCGGTGCTCGTTCTTGCCACCGGCGTCAAGGGACTCCAACTTGCCGGCGCACCGTTCTGGATCCCAGACCTCTTCAACGGTGTGGCTCTCCTCATCGCGGTCGGCCTCTCGATCGAAGGCCGTCAGCGGTTCCTTCGTCGCCGTCGCCGAAGCGACTTTCGCGCACCTGGACAAAGGAAAACCTTAAACGTTTCAACGTGAACGGCACCCCAGCACTCACCAACGAAGAAAGGGCTGACGAAGTGACCACAGCAAACCACATCAAGACCAGGGGCGGTGCGCTCGCGCTCCTCTGCGTCGGCGCACTTGTTTTGGGAGCGTGCAGCCCCCCTCAACAGGCACCGCAGGACAAAGAGCCCGCCGCCGCCGCCAATACCACGGTAGCGGACGAGATGATTGCACCTTGGCTAGCGTCGCCGGATCCGGAGCTGGACGTGCAGCCCCTCCCTGCGCTGGCCGCTGATGCCGAGATCATCTTCATCAAGTGCGGCGTCCCGGCCTGTTTGCCGTACCTCGCTGGCGCGAAGGAGGCCGCGGCAGCTGCCGGTGTAAAGCTGACGGTGCTCGATGCAGGCAACACACCGGAGAGTCAGACCCGAGCATGGGACCAGGCATTGGAGGCATCGCCCGCGGCTGTAATAGAGGTCGGATTCGAACTCTCTCTGTTCGAGCGCCAGCTCTCGGCATTCGCAGAGGCGGGCATACCTGTCGTCACGGCAGGTGATCTCGGCGGGGAGGTGGCATTCAATGCCCTGCCCGAAGAGGTATTCGAGATCGTCGGAGAGGTGGAAGCCAACTTCATCACCGCTGAGTCAGGAGGCGATGCCGACGTCCTCTTCGTCACGACCAACGAGGTCTCGCTCCTGAAGCCGATCCAAGCAGGGTTCGACCGTGCGATGGCAGAAAACTGCGCCGCCTGCAGCGTCGACGACCTGCAAATCCACTTGTCAGGCATCGGCCGCACCATTCCGGGCGAGATCGTGAGCTACCTGCAGCGAAACCCCGACACTAAATGGGTCAACCTCGCCTTCGGTGATCTCGCCGTCGGCGTGCCTGAGGCGCTGCGTGGAGCTGGTCTCACCGATATCAACATCACCTCGGGTGCGGGGACCAAGCCAAACTGGGCGTACATCCAGGCCGGCGACCAGTTGATGAGCCTTGCCTCCGGCAATGACCTGACTGGCTGGTGGATGATCGATGCGGCAGTCCGGCTGGCTGCGGGCGAAGACGCACCTGAGGTACCGAAGCTGCGGCAGCAAGCGCTGACCCAGGAGACCCTCGACTTCGACCCCAACGTTGGTTGGGTGCCGGTTCCCGGCTATCAGGAGCAGTTCAAGGCGGGATGGTTCCCTCAGGACTAACGCAGTACGACGCATACACTCCGCGCGCGGGGTGGCGTTTAGGAGGCCTCCGGCACATGCGGATCTGCGATTCGCATGTGCCGTAGGCCTCCTGCTCTCTCTGCCTACGACCAGTCGTTGTCGACAAACGGACGTAGTGCAGCAATCGCTTGGAACGTCGCAAGAGAAATATCAATGACCAAGAAAGCCACCATCGCTTAGTTCGGTACAGGAAAATGGGTTCCAGCCGGCCAATCGGCGATGGATCCTGCGACGCCGGCCTCCCTCGGCGAGTTACTCCATCGGCGCAATGGAGGCGTACAGCAAATTGCCGTGCCGCCGGGTGAAGAATACCTGGGCCATGGCGTCAACCCGCGACTATTCCTTGGACATGGGAGCTTTCCAGCCCAGGATCCTACGAGAGGCCACGTCGGTAATGAAGGGGAGACGGAGCAGAAGCGCGCCCGCCTAGGTCCAGACGTAGGTGGAGTCCGCCACCCAAACGGTGTTCAACGCCTTGATGGCCCGGCCGCTGACCGACCAAGTCCGGATGCCGGGGCGCTTCCTTGTCCTGCCTGGGCGTTCACCTTGCGGTGGTGGCCCCCGCATGGCACCGGTCACGTCGGCCCGACGCCTTGATTCCGGTGGTCAAGACTAACTCTCCAGGTCAGGAAGGAGCATCTACCAGACTAGTACGGTTCAGCTGGCGGTTTAAGCAAGATGAAGGGGGTGGTAGACGCGAACCAACAACACAATGGTTGACGTGAGGGATACCTGCGCGAAGGTGGAAGGCCCGGCGACTCACCATGTGAGGTAAGTCGCCGGACCGATGTAAATTTTCTGCTCATTGTCTTGTGCTCGTCACCCGTATGAAAAGCACAGGCTGAGTATTGACTCCTTTTCGAGCCAACTACTGCACCCTAATTATATGGCGGCAATTGCATCAATCTCGATGGTGGCACCGTTGTAGAGTGAGTGTACGCCTATGACCGTGCTCGCCGAAGGCTCGTCAACCTTTACGATTTCGTCCCGCGTCTTGCGCCAAGTGGCAAGTTTCTCCTGATCGAGCTGAGTAATATAGACATTCACTCGTACCAGATCTTCATAGCTGGCGCCGCCGGCTTTTAGTGCCCGCTCGAGCTCCGCGTAAGTCAGTTCAATGGCGCGCGCAAAATCTTCGGGCACAGATCCGTCTTCTTCGAACCCTACTTGTCCAGAAATGAACAACAGGTCGCCGGACTTCACGCGAACACAATCGGAGATACCGGGGACAACGGGTGCTGGAATATGCGTAATCCGATCATTGGACACGATTTTTCTCCTTTACATTCGGTTTTGAAGCCGCGCATTTGCACTGCTCCCGCCGTACAGTCTACCTAAACAAGTACGCTCGACAGAATCATGAGAAAGCCTGTGTCGTCGACGCGTCGGGAGCTTGGGATCATGACCCTCCCGAACTAAAAGCGCGGCAGTAGCGCGCGAAGTTAGCGTGGAGTCGACGTTTTACAGCTTAACTCGAGTCATGCAGCAGTCCGTCCACTGCTACTTGACAGACGAGGAGTATTGCGCCCGGCCCCAACTCTCCGACATTGCAGGAACTTCCAAAAAAATCTGCTTTACCGAGAAAACATGCATTCCAACGAGTCCTCTGACGAATTCTGGCGCCTAAAAGCTCATTCAATTACTTGCCCACGGACACGCTTGCACTTGACTCTTCATTGATACACATCGGTGACTATTAGATCGGCCATGATGGGCTTCCACTACAAGGCAACCGTCATTCGTCCAACCGCTCTCATGTGCGCGAAGAGAAGCCCGCCTCTCATCGAATATCGTTGGAACATGATGAACTCAAAACACAACCGATCTAACTTTCTCCGTCGCTTTCCGGCATATTCCTAGCCAGGGCAATTCAAATGAAGCGACAACTTTTCTAAGCGAAGGAGTGCTACGGATGGGTCAAATATTCACGTCGCTCGATCGGGTTCCCCCTACCGCAGCTCTTTCGCGAGATGCTCGTACATCCAGGCCCAAGGCTGTGCCTCTTCAAAGCGTGCGCACGCCGCAAGCAGCAGTCCGTCGTCGTAACGAGGGCCGATCAACTGTATGCCGAAGGGCAACCCGTCAATCAGTCCACCCGGCAACGACGCGGCAGGGTGACCAGTTAGGTTCGTTATATAGGTCAGGCACCAACCAATCAGGGGATCGACCACCATGCCCTCGATCATTGACGGACCGACGGTCTGTCCTCTCTCACCGTTCTTGACAGGCAAGGAACCGACAGTGGGTAAGACGAGCAGATCAACCTCATTGAAGACCGTTTCGACTGAGTCGATGACCTGTGTCCGCATCATCTGATCCTGCTGAAGGTCGGTGAAGTCCGCACTCGCCGCCACCTCGATCCACTTCTTCAACGGTTCTGGGAGCTGGGGCCCCATGTCCAAACCGGCGGAGCCGAACCCCCTAACCGTTGCAAGGTTGCCAACGCTGATCATGCGGCACCAGAGAGCACTTAGTTCTTCTTGCGCGTATGGCAGCCGCACGTCTAGCGGTACGATGACGGCGCCTTGCTCTTCAAAAGCCTTCAAGCTCGCTTCAACCGCCGAGGAAATGCGCTTGTCGACAGCGAATACACCAAAATCAGGCGTGTATCCGATCCGCTTGCCCTCGATTCCGTTCGTCAGGTGCTCGTCCCAGTCAAGCTCGCCAGGGAGGGAAAAGGGGTCGAGGCTATCGCGGCCGGCGAGTGCCGACAGCGCAAGAGCCGCATCGGAAACCGTTCGAGTGATGGGACCCTCATAAACAAACGGAGTAGTTCCGCCAAATGCGTTGGGGCGCATCACAAGCGGGACTCGACCGAATGTTGGCTGGAAACCGAACACGCCGCTCCAAGCCGCTGGGATCCGGATGGAGCCGCCGCCATCGGTGCCATCAGCAATGGGTAGAATCCCAGCTGCGACAGCAGCAGCACTTCCACCCGATGAGCCACCGCTGTTTCGTTCAAGGTCAAACGGATTACTCGTTGCCCCAAATACTGTGTTGTCGCACGTTCCTCTGAAACCCAGAACCGAACTGTTGGTTGCCCCCATCATGATCGCGCCTGCAGCCTCCATCCGCCGCGGGTAAGTGGATGGCTCGGCTGCTACGAAGTCATCTGGATGGAATGCTCCCCCGAAGGTTGAAGGCCACCCAGGGTAAGTATTGTAGAGGTCCTTCATCGCCGTTGGAACGCCCGCGAGCGGGCCACAGAACTCACCTGCCCGGAGGCGGCCATGAAGAATCCTCGCCGATCTCATTGCATCCTCGGCCCCGACGTGTATGAAGGCATTGAGGTGGACGTTCTGGCTGGCGATGGCGCTAAGGGTGGCATCAACGACTTCCTCCGGGGACATGCCCCCTGCCGCGACTGATGCAGAAATCTCTCGAGCAGTCATTCCGGTCAGGTCATTCATGTAGGTTCCTCGGATCCGTTCGTTTCGTGGGGTAGGCGGGCGAACTACTTGTTACAATCGATTGCAGTAATATTAGTTAGCATGCGCGGGAAAGTTCAATAGGTCAACAAAAAACGATTGCCAAGAACTCCGCTTGATCCACTAAAGTGGGCCCTGTCGCCAGCCGTGCGTGGAGAAATCGCGCTTGTGAAATCGGCTCAAATCCAAGGTCGGGAACGACAACCCGGCCAAGACATCGACTTCACGCGTCCAACATCCACCGCCCTTCATGGCCGCTTTTCACGTCTTAAGAAGAGGAGATTCAATGATCAATCCCGCAGGCGATAACAGCCTCAGCCAGGCACAGAGCATCACCGACGATGAGATCTTCGCCGCCCACGAGGGCGGCAAGCTGAACATCGTACTCGCCGATCCGTTAGAGGATCGCCGCGATCTTTCGATCGCCTACACCCCCGGGGTTGCCCAAGTGAGCCGTGCTATCGCCACCAACCCGACGCTGGCGAAGAGCCACACCTGGGCATCACGTCTCGTCGCAGTCGTCTCCGACGGCACTGCAGTCCTTGGCCTCGGAAATATCGGTCCGACTGCCGCGCTTCCCGTAATGGAGGGGAAGAGTGCCCTCTTCAAGCGCTTCGCCGGTCTGAATTCGATCCCAATCGTGCTCGATACAACCGATCCCGACGAGATCGTCGAGACCATCGTGCGAATCGCGCCTAGCTTCGGCGCAGTCAACCTTGAGGACATCTCGGCTCCTCGCTGCTTCGAGGTGGAACGTCGACTTATTGAGGCGCTCGACATGCCCGTTATGCACGACGACCAGCATGGCACCGCCATCGTAGTGCTGGCGGCCCTAACCAATGCGCTGAAGGTTACCGGCAAGCAACTCGCCGACGTCAAGATCGTTATCTTGGGGGCAGGTTCTGCGGGCGTTGCAGTTGCAGAGATCTTGCTCGCGTCGGGCGCGCACGACCTCATTATGATCGACTCGAAGGGCGCCTTGCATACCCAGCGCAAGGATGCCCAACACATGAAACTTGAGATAGCCCAGAGGTCGAACCCGCGCTGCATTGAGGGCGGCACGGCAGAAGCGTTGGCGGGCGCTGACGTCTTCATCGGTGTCTCGCCGGCAAAGGTGCCCGAAGAGCAAATCGCCTCGATGGCCGAGGACTCGATCGTATTCGCGCTGGCGAACCCCGATCCCGAGGTTGACCCGGCAGTGGCGCTCAAGTATTCCGCAGTGGTGGCGACGGGCCGCAGCGATTTCCCGAATCAGATCAACAACGTGCTTGCCTACCCCGGCATGTTCCGCGGCGCGCTCGATGCCGGCGCGCGCCGCATAACGACCGACATGAAGCTTGCAGCAGCGCAAGCCATCGCTGATTTGGTGCCCGACCCGCGGCCTGATCTGATTGTGCCCAATCCCTTCACTCCCGGCGTCGCTGAGGCGGTGGCAGAAGCCGTGAAAGCTGCCGCTATCCAGGGGGAGTAGTCGGAGAGCTTTGGAAGGAAACTTTGGCACGGCCTGATTCTTGCCAATTCCGGGGCAATATGTCCGCAACTTGAACAGACCGCAAAGGCTCCAGGAAGTGGCTCTCTGAAGCCGCACCAGGAATTCTCCAAGCGCTGGTGGCTCGCGTACTCGGGAAACATCTACCACGCGCCGGAGCCTTCACTGCAAAGGCAACCGATTGCTTAAAGTCGGGCATGAGATGCTTGGTCTTCTTTTTTATAAACGCGCGCAGTAGAGGAAATCCCTCACGAATTTCCTATCAGGCGGGAGGTGTGGCGACCGTCAGGGCCCCTTGCATCACTGGTGGGGTTGGCATAGAATCGGTGCAATCGGTTGCACTTCGCGGGTCTGGTCAAGTGCACAATCAAAAGTTGAAGGAGTTTCAGATGGCAAATAAGCCGACCGTTGGTTGGATCGGAACTGGGCGTATGGGCTACCAGTTGGCGAAGCGTCTGTTGGATGCTGGTTACGATGTCGCCGTTTACAACCGCACGCGCACCAAGGCAGAGCCACTGGCTGAATTTGGCGCCACGATCGTGGACCAGCCAGTTCAGCTGGCTGGTCGGGACATCGTGTTCAGCATGGTCTCCACGTCCAACGATCTCAAGCAAGTGATGCTTGGCGAAGGTGGCCTGCTGGCTGACCCGGCGCGTGCACCGAAGATTATCGGTGACGCTTCTACGGTCTCCGTGGAGGCCAGCGAAACGGTACGTGCAGCAGCCGAGCAACGGGGCGTGGGATTCCTTGCGACCCCCGTCTCGGGCAACCCGAAAGTTATCTCCGTCGGTAAGCTGACGGTAGCGGCTTCGGGACCCCGGGACGTTTACGAAGTCGCTCGTCCCCTGCTGGAGACGTGGGGCCGCGGTGTGACGTACGTGGGTGAGGGCGAAGTCGCCCGGGTTGTGAAGATTGCTCATAACGTATTTCTGGGTGTTGTAGTTCAGTCGATGGCGGAGATCACGGTGCTCGCGGAGAAGGCCGGTGTAACGCGCGCGGCCTTCCTCGAATTCTTGAATGATTCCGTTATGGGTTCTGTGTTCACCCAGTACAAGACACCCGCGCTCGTCAACCTGGATTTCACCCCGACCTTCACCAACGTGCTGTTGCAGAAGGACTTCGACCTCGGGCTCGCTGCTGGTCGCGAGCTTGGAGTGGTGATGCCGCTCGCCTCGATCACCCGAGACATCGTGGCTCGAGAGGTGGGTAACGGAAATGTTGAGCAAGACTTTGCGTCGCTCATCCTGACGGCCGCCAATGGATCTGGCCTAAACATCGTCTCTGAGAGCGCTGCGGTGAGCGACGGACTTGAGGCTGAGTGATGGGGGCACATCACGGACAAGGGAACGCCGGCCGCTTCGAGCGGCCGGTTTCCCGCCCATCGGGCGTGCGGCCGCTGGGCGCCCCAGGGCAAAATGCCGTTGACTATGAACATCGTGTGGACTTCGACCGACTGAGGTCATACCGGTTGGATCGGGCGAAGGAAGCACTCGAAGCCAGCGACTGCGGAGCATTTCTTCTGTTTGACTTTTACAACATTCGCTACACGACGCAGACGTGGATCGGGGGAGCGCTAGGCGACAAGATGATCCGCTACGCCCTGCTCATGCGCGGGCATGAGCCGATTCTCTGGGACTTCGGCTCGGCCGTGCGCCATCACCAGCTTTATTCAGACTGGGTACCCGAAGAGAACTATCGGGCAGGCTTCTTGGGGTTCCGAGGAGCCGTGGATCCAGAGGGCGCTGGCCTGATGAAGGACGCGGTTGCGGAAATTCGGTCATTGTTGCGGGCTGCGGGACTCGAAGATGCCGCCTTAGGAGTCGACATTGTTGAGCCGCCCTTCATGTTTGAGTTGCAGCGTCAAGGTTTGCGAGTAGTCGATGCCCAGCAGGCGATGCTAGATGCTCGCGTGATTAAAAATCAGGACGAAATCTTGCTCCTGAACCAGGCCGCCGCAATGGTTGATGGTGTCTATCAGGACATCGCGGAAGCGTTAAAGCCAGGTGTGCGAGAGAACGAGATCGTCGCTCTCGCGAACAAACGTCTCTACGAATACGGTTCAGATCAGGTAGAGGCGGTGAACGCAATCTCAGGTGAACGATGCAATCCTCACCCGCATAATTTTACTGACCGCATTATCCGACCTGGTGATCAAGCGTTCTTCGATATTATCCATTCGTTCAATGGTTACCGGACATGCTACTACCGCACATTTGGTGTCGGCTGGTCGACCCAAAGTCAACAGGATGCGTACAAGCAAGCTCGCGAATGGATGGATTCGGCACTCGACGCAATCAGGCCAGGTGTGGGAAGCGACGATGTGGCTTCTGTATTGCCTCGTGCGGAGGAGTTCGGGTTCGAAAACGAGTTGGCCGCCTTCGGCCTCCAGTTCGCTCACGGTCTCGGCCTCGGCCTGCATGAGCGGCCAATCATCTCGCGCCTCAATTCGATGAAGGACCCCGTCGAACTCAAGCCGGGTATGGTGTTTGCAATGGAAACATACTGCCCTGCGTCGGACGGTTTCTCGGCAGCTCGCATCGAAGAGGAGGTTGTAGTGACGGACTACGGCATCGAAGTTCTCACTAAGTTTCCAGCCCAAGAACTATTCGTCGCCAACCCTTACTGAGGTTTGAATCGCGCGGATGCATGCCTTTCAGCCATCATTACCAAGGTTGCCGGAGGTCTTCGTCGTCGTGCTCGGTGTGTTCTCCCGCGCAGCTCCGTCGCTGATCTGCGAGTGCACAAGTTAGTCCCGCCACTGCGACCCGTCGAGGGGAACTTTTCAGATGCGCGTGGCTGGGCGGTTTGAATACCTGGGGCGCCGGATGCCGTGGGCCAGCGTGGCGTCAACCTGAAAAAGACGGGGTCTCTTTGAATTGGTAGCGACCCAGCAACCAAATCCACAAAAGAGACCCCGGGGATGTTCAACGCTCCTTCCTGCGCGGACGGACGCTCATATGAGCGCGCCGACGCGATGCCTAACACGAGCGACTCCACGTTGTTTCCGCCGGTGCCAACGATGACGGAAGCTGATCGCACGGACCGCGCCTGGTCGACGGCGATGCTGCAGAATCGACAGTCTCAGCGCTTGCCCATCAGATCGGCGTCTCTTGGCACACCGCCTGAGACGCCATCCGGCCGAAGCGGTATATCGGAAGCACAATGGGCTGGCCTGGTAGGCATTGGCGCGCTTGGCGCCGACGAACATGTCTGACCCAACACCGGCCCAAGACCTACGCCGACTGAATAATGGGCCCAAACAGCATCTTCCGCTGTTACCCAACGCGACCGTGTAAAACTACCCGAACCATCACCGTCCTGGATGGGCTTCACATCGCGAAGCTTGAGCGCCGCTGCGGATGAGCTCCACCGTCGCGACCAGCAGAGAAAATTGGGCCACCCGGACGGAAAAGCGAGCCGCTCTACGGGATCCGAAGCACCCTCTAAATTGGGGCCGAACACGTAAGCGGAAGCAGGTCGCAAGCCTGTACGACGATCTCGCCGCCGGCGACGCGGGCTACGAGGGCGGCCTCGCTTGGCGGAGCGCTATCAGCAGGTTAGGTCGATCTGTCAGGCATCCTCGGCCGAGGGAGGGGAACTGGTCGCCAAGGTTCTGGTGACTTTTTTCATCCTGCCGTTCCCGAGATCGCCCGCCTCGGCAGCACCCTGCCGCGGGGAAGGCAGCGATCCTGGCCTACTGCTATATCCACGGCGCTTCCAACGTTCCGATCGAAGCAGTCACCGGCGTCATCGTGATTACCGGAGGATCACGCGGGAGCACTACCTGCGCACAGTCGTGGCATTTCTAGCACCGTAGCCTATGCTAGCGGTGAACGGGGCTTATCCCGACCGGGCCTGTACGATTCGATGCTCGGTTTCTCCTCAGGGTGCGAGGCCACCAAGGTGGCGCCAAGATCGAGGGCCAGGGCCTCGTGTGTGGAAGCCGTAGTCGTGGAATCGGACGAGGTATCACCGCGTCGTTCCCAGCCGAAGCCGGATGCATGTCAGACACGCATGTGGTCTGCGAGGTTGATCAGCGCACCCATATGCTCTTCGAGTTGCAGAATTCCAGGATTCCCTCCATTGATAGTTCCCGCCCGATACCGGAATCCTTGACTCCGCCAAAGGGTACTTCCGGATAGGAACTCGACATCCCATTAACAAACACGGCGCCAGCGTCGATTCCAGCGATGAAGTGCTGCTGCTCGTCGGGATCGTTGGACCACACGGCCGAACTAAGACCGAAAGATGTGTCGTTCGCGATCGTCAGCGCTTCGCCAGCGGAACTCACTCGGAAAACTGAGGCGACAGGGCCGAAGGTCTCTTCAGCATAGACGCGCATCTGACGCGTAATTCCAGTGAGGACTGTGGGTGCGTAGTACCAGCCGGGTCCTTCGATTTTGAATCCACCAACCTTTGCGACCGCTCCCTTTTCCAAGGCATCCTTGACGAGCTCATCCAATTCGTCGCGTCCGGATTCGGTTGCGATAGGACCGATATCGGTCGCCTCGTTCAACGGGTCGCCCACGCGAAGAGCTGCTAGTGCGGACGAAAACTTTTCCACGAAAGCATCGTAGACATCTTCGTGAACGATAAAGCGCTTGGCATTGATGCAAGCTTGGCCATTGTTGCTCGTCCGGGATGTAACGGCTGTGGCGACGGCTTTTTCGAGCTCGGCGCTGGGCATAACGATGAAAGGGTCAGAACCGCCGAGCTCGAGGACCACGTGTTTGACTTCGCTTCCCGCGATGGAGGCCACGGAGCGGCCTGCGGGCTCGGATCCTGTGAGCGTTGCGGCAACGACGCGGCGGTCGCGTAGTACGTATTCGACTTGGGATGCGCCGATAAGCAAGGAATGAAACGCGCCGGTTGGGAAGCCTGCACGCTGGAACAGCGTGTCTAGGTACAGCGCTGCCTGCGGAACGTTCGATGCGTGTTTTAGCACAACCGTGTTTCCCGCCATGAGCGCGGGCGCTGCGAACCGGATTACCTGCCAGATCGGATAATTCCACGGCATGACCGCAAGCACTACGCCCAACGGTTCGTATCGGGTGTAGGCACGTGTCGCGTCGACCGCTGGGGCATCGAGTTCGCGGCCAACCATGAATTCTTCTGCGTGATCCGCGTAGTACCGCATGTTTTTCGCCGATTTCTGAATCTCAGCCCGCGCCTGGTGAATGGTCTTGCCCATTTCTGCCGTGAGGGTGCGTGAGAGCTTTTCCATGTCGCTCTCCAACAGTGCGGCTGCTTCCTGCATCCAATCGGAACGCTGAGCGAAAGTCGTTGTCTTGAGGGAGCGGAAGGCGTCGTGCGCCTGGCTGATTCGTCTATCAATTTCGGATTGTGAATGTGGCTCGAATTCTTGCTCGACTAGTCCGGTTGCGGGATTGATCGTTGCGATTGGCATGGTTGTCCTTACTGTGTTGTGGATATGTATGTGTGAACCGCGTGATGAGGATCAACAGTCCGTTGAACGTGTCCGGACTAAATCGAGCAGCCTTCTCGAGATCGCAATAAATTCACATTGGTTTCAGAAAGATCTCCTGATGAGTCGGCAGATGTGCCTCAGGACCCCCGCAGTAGGCGGACAAATTGTCGCTGAGATAGCCCAGAGCGGTGGATGAAATCACTCACTCGCGCCCGAACTGCCGAGTCGAAGCCCTAGACTCAAAGTCGCGAGTCAATACGAGATTCGAGTGACGTAACGCTGCTGATGGGTGAGCGGGAAGTGCTTCACGGCTGCGAGGCACTGCCGGACTACGACTTACCTTGCCCGGCTTCATAGCGCGCACGCATTGCGTCGTCGATGACCTGCCAGTCGCTGTCCGCCGCCCGCCCGAGAATCCAATCTCGGGTCTCGTCGAGACGGCGGCGCACATCGGCCATGTCTGCCGTGAGGTGCTTCCCATCGTGTACCACCAGTTCGCCACCGACATACACGTGCGTCAAGTTCCGCGCGGTGGCTTGATAGACCACGAAGTCGGGGGCCGACCCCGCTGCAAGGCCGAAGGGCGCTGTCGAAACGACGAGGAGATCGGCTTGTTTGCCTGGCGACACGCTGCCTACGCAACTCTCCATACCCAGCGCTCTAGCGCCGTCCATCGTCGCCATCTTGAGCAGGTCCATCGTATCGAAGCTTGGATGAGATGGCGTGCGCAGGCCCGCGCGATTTTGCACCCGCTCGAGCTGCACGTCGATCAGACGAGTAATTGCCCGACCGATTCTCAGCTGCGCGAAAATGCTCCCATTGACGGCCGAAGGCACATCCGTTCCCACGGAAACGGGAATTCCTCGGCGGCGCGCTCGACTGGCGCTCGACGACACTCCCATCAGTGCGGATTCCACTTCCGGAGTGAAAGATATCGAACCGCCGCGTGTGGCGAGTAAGTCGATCTCTTCGTCGTCGATGGGCCCAGCATGTACCCAACTCAGGTCGTCTCCGAGTAGTCCTCGTTCAGCGGACAGCGCCACTTGGCCGGGAAGATTAGAGTGCAGGCTGAGATGCAATCCCAGCTTTCGGGCTGCGGCCACCTCCTGCTCATGCACATCTGGCTCAACATGATCAATATTGTTTAGCGCCACGCCGAGACCTATGCGATCGTGCGATGCCCATTCCTCTGTTAGACGCGCAAGCACCTCGAAACGCTCATCGAGTGTTGCGAAACCATCTATCGAGGCTTCGGGCCGATGCCGAAAACAGAAGCCAAATGTGCCACGAATGCCCGAGGCATCGAGTGCTCGCAAGGACGCGTCCGCATGCTCGGGGGAGTTCGTCGCGTGACAGAAATCGAACGCTGTCGTTGTTCCAGACATGAGGAGTTCGATTGCGCCCCCCAAGGTCGAGCTAAACATATCCTCGGCACGTAGCCGGCCGGACAACGGATGTACCAACCCAAAATACTCGCGGCCCCATGATTCCGATGCCAGTCCACGGATGGCCGATTGCCATAGGTGGATATGTGCGTCAACGAGTCCGGGAAGGACTATTGATCCGCCGAGGTCGACGATTTCTGCGTCGTTGCAGCGGATCCTTTCCTTCACCTCAAGGATTACTCCATCCTCTATCAGCACATCGGCAGGGTACCCCCTGGACGGACCATCCATTGGTAGCACGTACGCGTCTCGTAAGAGTTTTCGCTTGACCATCGTGTCTCCCTCTTGTTCGGGACCGGATTCCCCGGCGCAACAGTAGTCGATATCGCCCTATCAAAGCAATCGGTTGTTGCTCCTTCTCTGCTTTGCATTGGGCTGACAGTGCTGAACATTAGCTGCCCATGGCCTACTCCGGGCGCACAAATTCCGAAAAAACTATTGCTTTTGCACAATCGGTTGTAATAGATTGCCTTCAAGCGCTACTCGAGGCTCCGGGTGCGCCGCACATAGTCGTGCAGGGAGGGTGGTGCTTCAATATTGGCGCTCTTTGTGCCGTTGATCAGCAGTGGACTTAGGCCTGGCATTCACAGCTTTTTTATCCTGGCCGCCAACGCAATTGCCGCGGGCACCGCCCCTGACGTCGATATTACGTTCAGACCGCTGTGCAACCGGGAAGTTGCTCAGCAAGGCAGCTGCCGTGAGCCTACCGCACCACAAATTTGACATTGCTGTTCCTCGCAGCAGTCAGATTCTCGCGTCGACGTCAGAGGCCAGACGTAGCCAAGATCCTCCAGGCGGGAGCTGGTTGTTCCGCCTCACGCGGGATGGAAACGACCCGTGCAAGCATCAGCAGCGTGATCGACATCTAGAAAGGGACTAAACAATATGACGGATAGCACTATCGAGCGGCAAACGCGCGAAACGCAGCACAGCGCCTATCTCGAGCAGGCGCAGGGACTGCGCGATCAGCTTCGGGAACATGCCGCAGAGGCGGACGAAAAAAGGCGACTGAACCCCGATGACGTTTCAGCAATCACTGACGCGGGACTGACCTCGTTATGGGCGCCTGCCGCATACGGCGGGGCCGAAACCTCCGTGCGGACGCTGGTTGATGCTACTCGGGTCCTTGGGCAGGGTGATGCCGCAGCTGGCTGGATAGTCGGCGTCAGCAACGCTGCGACGTTCGTGATGTCTCTCTTCAGTGAGGCGGCCAAACAGGAGATTTGGGCCGACGGCTCTAGTGTTCGAAGCGCTGGCGTCCTGGCACCTTCCGGCCAATCTGAAGTGGTTTCCGGGGGGATCCGGTTGACCGGCCGTTGGCCGTATATGTCGGGTGTGACCGTGGCAGACTGGACGTTCGTCACCGCGCCGCTGAATGGTTCACTGGGGCCGGGAGCAGAGCTGGGGTTCGTGCTCGTGCCCCGGAGCGACATCGAAATCGATGACACTTGGTTCGTGACCGGGATGCGCGCTACCGCTAGTGCGACGGCAGTTCTCGAGGGAGTTTTCGTGCCGGAGCACCGAATCCTGCGGTGGTCTGAGTACAGGCCCGACTCCTACTCAGGTATTTACCGCTCACACATCTACTCCATCCTTAATATCTGCATAGTCAGCACGCTTGTTGGAGAGGCCGAACACGCGCTTGAACTCGTCCTTGACAAGGCCGGGAGCCGATCGATTGTCACCACCACATACCGGACGCAAACGGAGTCGGCAGCTTTTCAAGTCGAGGTTGCGAAGGCAGCTCAGTTGATTGAGTCGGCGCGCCTTCGCTTGAGCAGCGCAGCGGAGATGATGGACGAGATCGTGGCGGAAGGCCGTCCAGCGACGAATGAGCAGAAGATTCGGAATCGTGCGGACTGCTCTTTTGTGGCGCAGGCTTGTTGGGAAGCGCTGGACACTCTCGCCAGCGCCCATGGCACCTCTACCTTCTCGCAGTCCAATCCCTTAGAGCGGCTCTGGCGAAACGCAGCGGTCGGGAGCCGTCATGCCGGTCTCTCGATGCGGGTGGGCAACGAATTGCTGGGGCGGTCCCTTCTCGGACTTGATACGCAGTCTGTCGGCCCCTCGTTGTAACGCCTTGACGCTCAACGAACGACAAGCGATTGCCCGCGAGCGGCGGACCGCGGTCCCCCAGATCGGCTCGAACCCAAATCATATCTTCACGTAATTAATACTAGAAAGTAGGGGAAGCAATGGTTACTACCGATGGACAAATCGAGGTATTAGCAGTCTCTGGCAGCCAGCGCCGGGGTTCATACAACGCAGGGCTGCTGCGTACCCTTCAAGGGATCGCAGAACAGCGGGGAACGATCGTTATAACCCCCTTGGAAGGTCTTGAAAGCCTGCCCTTCGCCAGTTTTGACTACATCGGACGTCCCCTTCCTGAGTCAGTGCAACGTGTGCAGGAGCAGACTGCCGCCGCGGATGGAATCATCGTGGCCACTCCGGAGTACTGCTACTCGCTGCCGGCAATGCTAAAAAACTACTTCGATTGGCAAACCCTGCCGATTCCACCGCGCAGCCCCCTTCGCCACAAGCCAATGGGAATCGTTGGCGCGTCGATCGGGATGATGGGTAGCAACCGCGCCCAGATGGATCTGCGCAAGATAGCGCTCTACTCCGACGTGGAAGTCATGGGACGGCCTGAAATATATGTTGAGCACGCGAAGGGGAAGTTCTCTGAGGAAGGCGACCTCCTCGACAAGGAGACCCACAAACTCCTGGAACGCTGGCTTGACGACTACGAGGAGTTTGTGCGGTCGACACTCGCACGGGACCTGCCGAGTCTCAATCGTGAGCATTTGACGACTTAATCGACAGGGGCCTTACCCCCGACAGGTCGAGGGTAAGGCCCCTGTCCTGCGCCTGTGAGGCCCGCAAGCACGCTCATTCGATAGGATTATGTAAATCTCATGAGGGCACTTAATTTCAAGGGCTCTGAATGAATCGAACGAAGGGGTGGGAGTGGGCAGGAGCGCTCGGCGTACAACAATTTCCGATGTTGCGGAACGAGCTGGAGTGCACAAAGGAACTGCATCTCGAGCGCTGAACGCCCACACACGCCAGAAGGTCAATGCAGAGACTGTTGAACGCGTCATCAAGGCTGCAAAGGAACTCGGATATGTCCCGAACGCGCTTGCGAGAGGCCTCAGAACCCAGAGTTCTAGAACTATCGGTGTCGTAATTCCTGACATCACCAACCCGTTCTTCCCTCCAATCGTTCGAGGTATTGAGTCCTACTTGCAGCCGCGTGGCTACTCTGCCCTGATTGCGAACACAGATGGGTTTGAAACCGGAGAGCGAGGAGCACTGGAATCGTTGCTGGATCGGAGGGTCGATGGGCTTATCGTCGCTTCTGGTCAACGCGAAGAGTCGGCAATCTCGGAACTCTTCGACGCCGGGGTGAAAGTGGTCCTCCTCAATCGTGATGCGGGTCCGGTTCCTTACCCCCTGGTCACGGGCAACGACGCAAGCGGAGTGGCTGCAGCGGTAGAGAGCCTGTGGAAACTGGGCCACAGACGCCTGGTGCATATCGCCGGACCTATGAACATCTCGACAAGTTCGGCCCGTGCTGTCGCCTTCGATGTGTCTTGCCGCTCCTTCGATGGATTGAGTGGAACAATCATTTCAGCTGCAGGTCTGACCATCGAAGCCGGTCGTGAGGCCGCCCGATCTGTCATCCAGACTTCCGAGATCCCATTCACCGGTGTCGTCGCTGGTAATGACTTGATTGCCCTCGGCGTTCTCCGCGCCATGAAAGAGGTGGGTCTCCGCTGCCCTGAAGACCTCTCGGTGATTGGGTTCAACGATGTTCTGTTTGCTGAGGACTTTTGCCCCCCGCTGAGCACTGTCCGAGTTCCGACTCATGCCATGGGACTTCGCGCTGCCCAGTTGCTTCTTGAAGCTCTCGACGATGACGAACAGGCAGCAGAGACGATAATGCTGCCCGTCACTTTGATGCTGCGCGGTTCCACTGGACCACCTCCTGAGTTGCGTTGACTCGGAGACACCCTTTGGCTTTATAACACTTCGGAAGGCGGGCGCCTGTCAGGAGTATCGATAATTCCTGACTGTGCCGGCATTTCAACAATTCTTTTCAGTGAGGACAAGGAAGGTCTGCAATGGAACCAATCCATGACGCCGAACATCTATTGGCGGTCGGTGACGCCGAGGACATTTACGGAATTCCAGGGCTCCCGTTCAGGCCTGCCATCCGTGTCACTGCCCCGCACGAGCTAGTTTTTGTTTCAGGGGTTCTCGGTCCCGCGACCTCAGAAGACCCGGACACATCGATCGCGGCTGAGGTGTCGCGTGCATATCGGAACTTGGCACGTATCCTCTCTCAGGCAGGCGGGAGCCTTGGAGACGTCGTTTCTATGACTAAGTTCGTCACTGACATCGCGCGGCATAATGAGGTAGTAGCTGACATCACCCAACGTGTCCTGCCGCATCTGACAACCACCACGACCGTTGAAGTTGTCCGTCTCGTTCCGGACTCCCTCAACTTTGAGGTGAGTGTGATAGCTGCTATCAGGACTGATCGGTGACACGTTCAGTTGAGCCTGAATAGGTGGTCACTGGACCAGGAATCTAATTCAGGGCTAGGCACTTATGGAGAAGCAATTCCTCTGCCGGTGCAAGGTGTGAGTGCCACATCTGGGAGCAGGATGACGCTGAAAGACTTTGTCGCTTCCCTCCAACTGTCCACGAGTCACTCGTTGACCGAGACGGCAAATGTGGCAGCCATGGATGCCCTCATTTCAGCCAGGCCTTCGTGATTCGGGGGACGGACTCGTGCAGCTAATGGTCATACTGCCGCGGGTACCCATCACATGGCCAGGGAACATGCGATGGGTACCCGCGAGTCGGCTCAACAAAACATGCGCCTCAAAAAGACTGTCATCTGCTACTAGAGGTGAGACGCCTAGACTTGTGCGGTTAGTGCTGTGCCGGAGTCTATACGTGGATTGGCCGCGAGATCGAGTAATCTCGGGGCTTTTGGTCGGCATCTTCTTCACTGAGTAGTAGATTTGAAGGTCGCAGGTAAGAGAATTCAACCGCTAGGTAATCGCTAGCCTTTCGGTTCTCCGAGCCCGAAATGCATGAGGTCCGCGCCTACAACCAGCCTTCCGCTAAACCCAACCTGCGCTTTTTGCCACTTTTCGATGGGAGTGTTTCCCGGAACCAGGTGGGTCAGTACAAGCGTACCGACGCCGGCCCTCTCGGCCTGAGGACCGACCTGCTCAATGGACGTGTGAGCCGCAAGCATGTGTTGCATGAGATTCGGATCTGGCTTTGGCGAATCGGGGCCGATGATAGCGTTCACCCAATCCATATCGATGCACTCATGGAGTAGCAGGTCCGCCCCTTGTGAGATAGTGACCAAGTTGTCGCACACGCCAGTGTCGCCGGATATGACGACGGAACCGTCAGGGGTGTCAAAACGGAAGGCAAATGCAGGGAACACTGGTCGGTGGTCTACGAGGATTGCGCTAACTCGAATGTTTTCGTCTTCATAAATCTGGAACGGCTCCATCGATGGGGTTGGATCCGAATTAGGGTCGTTTCCTGTTCCCGCCGGAAGAGCGATGTCGTGAAACTCAAAAATTTCGCTCAGGTCCTGCTTGGCGTTGTCCCGCATGCGGTCGTTGATGTCCATTGCGTAGGCCTGCAGCAACTTCTCCGTGGATTCCACGAGGCCTGGTGTGGGCGACTCGGGGTTGAAGACTTCCGGTAGAAGTTCGCGCTCCCCGGCACCGAAGATCGGTGGGAGCATGCCTCGGTTTCCCGGTCCGAGCACCTTAATCGGCTGCTGGAGCCCGTCTGCACCGTTATACCAAGCCAACAGCAACAAGTTGGGATAGTCGACCGTATGGTCTGAGTGGTGGTGGGTGATGAACACCGCGCGTAGGCTGTCCAGCCCCCGCTGGAAACCGGTTGGACCCAAACCAGACTGCCGAAAGCGTGGACCCCACCCTTCGCCGCAGTCAATGAGGTACACAGCTCCGTTGACTTTTATAGCCGTCGAGATCCCGGCGCGTGTCGAGCCGTCCCACCATGGCGGCCCACCTGACGTACCCAACAGAGTCACTTGGGTTGGGTAAAGTTCCGCCTCCCGGGCGGGCAACGGCTTGTACTGCTTCATCTTCATCGTTGGATTCTTTCTGCTACGTCGTGTCTATTTCCAGACCGCTTGGCCGGCATCAACAGGCTTATCCAGCATGCCGAGATCGCCCATCAAGTCGGCAATATCCTGTAGCGCCTGAGTGTTCAGATCATCTGAGTACAGGGGGAGACGCATCTTTTCGAAGAGGCTCGGGTCCAGCTTGCCGTACTTTTCCAGTACCGCGCCGACAAGCGAGGGGTCTTGTGCCGCCGCACGGCTTGCCTTGTCCAGGGCGTTTTTGAACTTAGTGACCGCTTCGGGGTTCTGCTCAGCGAATTGACGCGATGTAAAGAGAACTGTGAATGTTCCATTTGGGGTGAGTGTTGCTGAATTCGGGTGGGCAATGGCCCGGGCGCCGTTCTCTACAGCCTGCACTTGGAAAGGCTCTATAAGAGTGGCCGCTGTGATTGCGCCGCGATCAAGGGCAGCAACCATGTCAGGGAAAGGCATGGCAACGAAGGTGGTTTTTTCTGGATTCCCTCCGTCGTCCTTGATAACCGCGGCTGCGGTGACGTGAGAGATCGATCCAAGGGCGTTGACAGCAACGGTCTTACCTTCGAGATCCTTGGGCCGTTCGATCCCGCTGTCGGCGGTCACGACGATCGCGGAAGGGTCCTTGTTGGCTTCTGGAGCGACTGAACTGCCATTGGCCACAGCCGTCAGGGGGAGGCCCTTGCCAACGGCAGCTAGGAAGGGGGTCGCTGCCGCCGTTCCGAACTGAAGCTGCCCATTAAGGACCGAAGGGACAATGGCCGCTGCGTTCTGATTGACCTGTGTTTCGACTGTGAGCCCCTCTTCCTCGAAGTAGCCCTCGTCTAGCGCAATGTATACCGGCGCGAATTCGGCCACTGGGATCAGGCCGACCTTCAGGGTTGTCCCATTCGCGGAAGCCGGTGCACTGGATTCGCCACCGCCACATGCACTGACAGCCAGGGCTCCCATGAGGATGACGGCTGTAGCCCACCCGGTACGTCGAGGCCGCCGGCGGCTTGTTTCAGGCTCTGGGCCCACTTCCGCCAGCTCTACAGCTTCTGCCTTGCTGGTTGAAAATTTGAAAGGATTGACCACGAGTAACTCCTCTGCTAGATGGGTAGTGTGACGCGAGTTACTCAAGGATGGCACCCGGGGCATCTATAGGACTAATATCAAAATGTTCACCACCCCATACAGGATGCGACTATGAATCTGCGGAGATTGACCTATTTCATAACTGTGGTCGAGGAAGGCTCTATATCCCTGGCAGCGAAGCGGTTGCATATGACCCAGCCTCCAGTCAGCCAGGCGATTATTGCCCTGGAGCGGGAGGTCGGGGCAGCACTATTACACCGCCTTCCGCGGGGAGTGGAACCAACAC
This sequence comes from Actinomycetota bacterium, assembly GCA_051751385.1. Classification (GTDB taxonomy): domain Bacteria; phylum Actinomycetota; class Actinomycetes; order Actinomycetales; family Micrococcaceae; genus Crystallibacter. The sequence continues at coordinate 38,540 of JBNJKW010000012.1, forward strand.
CCGCCGGCGAGCTGCTGGTCCAGCAGGGAAGGAATCTTTTGCGCTGGTCCAATCGCATCACTGAACAGGTCAGCCGACTAGGTGCCGGGGAAGACGGGAGGCTCAACATCGCGTCAGTGCCGCCATTTGCGTGGTCCCATCTTCCAACCCTGTTGCAGGATTTCGGAGCTATGGCGCCGGGGGTTGAAGTGCAACTGGCCGACCCAGATCCCGCCGGCGTGCTGACAATGGTCTCTGACGGTAGGGCAGACATTGGTTTCGTCATCACAACCGATCCAGACACAGTGGCAGCCGCGTACCCGAACCTACTGATTAATTCACTGGCCCAACTCCCACTCCGTTTAGCTGTCGCCCGACCCTCAGCTCTGCCCGCCTATGGCCGCCCGGCCCACTACCAAGAGGCTAAATCCGCTCGCATTGCCGACTATGCACAAACCACTTGGTTCCTTCCCAATGTTGTTCGCGGCTTCCCGGGGCTGGCTGAGGTGGCAGAGGGCCTGTGGCGTTCTGCAGGGTTCCGCCCGAACGCCATTCAAGTAGTCTCCACGCTGCACACCGCCCTCCCGCTGATTGTGGCGGGCATGGGCGTAACGCTCCTCCCAGGGAGTCGGACAGGTCCTATTTTTCCCGGCATTTCAGCCCTTGAGGTGGATCTTGCCATGCCCCCGCTTTTCGCGACGGCTGTTCGTTCTCGGCATATTGATCCTCTGCCAGCGTTGGAGCGTTTCCTCGCAGTAGTGTCTGAACACTTCCCCTCATAGTGGCAAAAGATATGGGGTAACCAAGAAAAAAATATTTGCCCTCTTACCGGCTCTCCTGAGACCGTAAAGTGATCCAGCTCTTAGGCATGGGATTCCAGATGTTTCCCCATTTCGATTCGAGGAGTGCCATGCACGTCCAGCCAGCCTCCCCGCGCGCAAAGCCGCCGGGGCATGAAGTCGCCGGAATGGGTGGTACTCACCCAAGTTCTGGCCAAGTGACCCAACTTGCAACCGGAGCAATTCCCACACCCAGACGCTCAGGCAGCCGCCGCATGTTGCGGAAGGCGGTCCTCAACAGGCGATGGAGAGGCTCATTAGGCGACATGGCCTGGGGGTTAGGCGCCATTATCGCCGCCCTGCTGTTATGGGAGATGCTCGCGAGGACCCACATATTGCCTCCTATCGCATTTCCTTCCGCATCCGAGGTGCTTATTCGACTGACCTCGTTGCTGCCTTCCGTAGCGTTCTGGAACGCCGTCACTGACACGATCTACGGTGCCGGAATTGGCCTAGCCATAGTTTTCGTACTCGCGTTGCCGGTAGGTATTGCAATTGGACGGCTGACTTGGTTTGACCGGTCAGTATTGCTGGTCGTGGAATTCCTGAAGCCCATACCGCCCGTGGCGCTGCTGCCACTTGCTCTCTTGTTCTGGGGCCCTTCGCCCACGATGAAGATTTTCCTTGTCATCATGGGTGCCTTTTGGCCGCTGCTTGTACAGGTCGTCTATGGGTCACGTGGTTTGGACAGGACCCAGTTAGATCTCGCACGCTCTTATCGGCTCGGCCGCTGGCGGACCATCCGGCACATCGTTATACCCACTGTCACCCCGTTTGCGTTGACCGGCCTGCGGGTTTCCGCGACTATCGCTGTCGTCGTCGCTGTTGTGGCGGAACTTATAGGCGGCGCTGCCGGGCTGGGACAACAAATCTCGCTGGCCCAGAATGCAGCCGATCTGCCCACGATGTACGCCTACATCATCACTACCGGCCTGTTGGGCCTGGCAGTCAATGGCCTGTTCACGCTTCTGGGCAAGCCGCTGTTGTTCTGGCATCCCTCCGGCCGATCGAAAGAAGACTGACCATGCGAATCACGCTGCGCAAGGCTGTGCTCATCCTGTGGTTGCCCATCACCATCCTCGTCGCCTGGTGGTTCGGAAGCGCCCAGTCCACTAACGTTTACATCCCGCCTCTTCAAGTAATTCTGGAGACTTTCTCCCGCGACTGGTTAGGGCCCCGCTTTGTTAGTGATGCGCTACCGAGCATCGGTAAGTTCCTCTGCGGCTTCTTTCTAGCTGCAATAGCTGGGATCGTGATCGGCACTCTCATCGGAATGTTCCGCCGACTAGGTGCGGCCCTCGATCCCCTGATCCAGTTTTTCCGTGCAATCCCTCCTCCAGCGATGCTGCCTGTTGCCCTTCTGATTTTCGGCATCGGCACGCAGATGAATGTCGCCGTAATCGTGGCGGGAGCGGTCTGGCCGACGCTGTTGAACACAATCGACGGCGTCCGTGCCCTGGATCCGCAAGTCAAAGACATGACACGTTCATACCGAGTCTCGCCGTTCCGCCGGATCTTTTATGTGTTTCTGCCGGCGGCCTCTCCGCAGATATTCGCCGGCTTGCGGGTAACACTGCAGTTGTCCATCATTCTGATCGTAGTCGCCGAGATGTTCGCATCCACGTCCGGAATCGGGTTCTACGTGCTGAATTCCCAACAAGTGTTCGCAGTCCCAGAAACGTGGGCAGGCACCATCGTGCTCGGTCTGCTCGGGTACGCGGCCACCCTGTCCTTCGTCGCGGTAGAGCGCCGGGTTCTCGCCTGGCACCACGGCCTGTACGCCTCCCTTGAGAAAGCCTGAAAACCATGAGAACTAATGCTTCTGTCGCCGACTCCATCATGGCCGTCGAAGGCCTACGCAAGAACTACGGTCCAGCGCGAATTCTGGACGGGATTGACTTTACAGTCAATAAGGGCGAGTTTGTCTGCATTGTCGGCCCCTCGGGATCCGGTAAGACCACGCTTCTGCGCTGTATAGCAGGGCTGCTCCCGCCCTCCGGGGGACGGATTCTCTACGAGGGTGCAGAAGTCACCGAACCTCCCGCGAAGCTCGCCGTCGTCTTTCAGGACTATAGCCGCTCACTGTTGCCGTGGATGAATGTGCAAAAGAACGTCCTTCTGCCGATAAAGGGCCGCTTCCCGAAGCAAGAGCTGGCAGACCGAGCGGAGAGGGCTTTAGCCAGCGTAGGACTGGCGGGGAAGGGGGGCCTGTACCCTTGGCAAATGTCCGGAGGCATGCAGCAGCGGGCAGCGATCGCTCGCGGTCTTGCCTACAATCCGGATGTGCTGCTGATGGACGAGCCCTTTGCGGCCGTCGATGCCCAGACGCGGTTGGAACTTGAGGACTTGGTGCTGCGGCTTCGCGGCGAATACAACACGACGGTCCTCTTCGTGACCCACGATATCGACGAGGCGGTTTATCTCGCCGACCGAGTCCTCGTGCTCTCGGGAGCACCCACAACTGTCACGGACAACATCGAAACTCTGTTGCCGAGCCCGCGGGACCAAATTGAAACTAAGCGTCTCGAACGCTACGGCGAGGTGCGTGCTCGAGTTTTCGGTCTGATCCAGCAAGCGAAATCACATGCATCCATCTAGCGGCTACCCCGCGCAAATTTGTCTTGGACAGTAGCGTCGCTTCCAGTGTGGCTGGCATGAAAGGAAGAAGACCTCCGGTGTAGCGATGCTCGTCCAGAGCTCGCACCTCGGAGGTCTTCAGGTCGCCCATCGTACGTTTTCTCGCCGGCAAGATCGGTCTTGAACCGACCAAGTGCATGGTGACCAACTGTTGGAGCTACGGCCGCACTAGTGTGCGGTTTTAGTTTCCGATGTCCTCGGCCTACCAGTGTTTCCGCTTCCGCGCCGCGGGCAAAGTGTATGCGAGACCCTTCCAACGGCACGCGCACCAACCCAGCAGATAGCTGCGCGTGCGTCTCCGCTCGGCCCCGACCGGATTGGCTAAAATTGGGCATCTTGGCATCCGCCTAACCCGCCGCCCAGCCGGAAGCATACAGACCGTCCGCCCGGTTGGCAGGAGGCGGCCCCGCTGAGGCCCAGAATCCAAATAAGCCCCGCCCCAGAAACGTGCAGTGATAGGGTGTAGCGCCCGTGCGGGCGCAGGAGCCCCTCCAGTACCGCACGGTCGGCGACTCACTGTTCAGTGCGGATAAACAGGCCATCCGACTTTATGGCATCCGCCTGTTGGGCTGCGCGACGATGAACGAGAACGGTGGAAGACACTTTGAGCATGCAGTCTCCCGCCATCAACATCTGCTATGCGTCTACGCGCTGCAAAGCTCCAGGTGCCTCCAGCCGCAGGGGTGGCCCGTAATGTTCCGAAGCGAAAAACCGGTTTGTTTAGTATTCATTGACACTGAATCTACTTTTCTGTCATTCTTAGTGAACACCACGGGGGTGTCTAGGATCACAGCAGGAGAGTCAA
>JBNJKW010000013.1:0-8324 GCA_051751385.1 Actinomycetota bacterium
ACCAGGCGCCGCAACGGTATGGCTCCTTCGCCTTCCAGATTCGGCTGCCGGCACTGGAGCCCGACGACGTCGCGGAGGGGCAGTTGCAGTTCGAATATCTCCTCGACCGTGACAACGCGCTCCCGGCTGCCAATCGCGGCTGCCAAGCAGTTGAGCATCGTGGTCTTCCCCGCTTGAGTAGCTCCAGATACAAGGATGTTCAGTCCGCTGCTGACCGCTGCCCCCAGGAACCGGGATGCTTCCGGCGTCAGCGTTCCCAGTTCGACCAGATGCTCCAACCGGGAAGCGCGGGCAATGAACTTCCTGATGTTGACGGAGCAGTGCTGGCGCGTGATGCGCCGGGCATACACGCCTCTCACGTACACGCTTTTGCAACGTGTCGCTTCAGGGGCGCTGTTGGCGTGTACCGCGCACTGGGACGGCAGCCCAAGCCTTATGGGCATGTGACACCGTTTCCCCCCTACACCCCGGCGCTTGTCATGGCGGGGATGCGGCCTGTTCGGCGTTATGGTTGCAGTAGATTTGTATCCCGCTGTTTTGGGTTGGTGCCGGAAGGACGTTAATGGCGCATTTTGTGATCATGGGCTGCGGGCGCGTGGGCGTCACGCTGGCCCACACCCTGGTTGATTCCGGGCACAGCGTGGCCATTATTGATCAGGACGACCGGGCCTTCCGCCGCCTGCGTTCCGGCTTCACTGGACGCAAAGTGACAGGTGTTGGCTTCGATCGGGACACCCTGCGTCAGGCCGACATTGAAAACGCCTATGCTTTCGCAGCAGTCTCCAGCGGCGACAACTCCAACATCCTGGCCACCCGTGTGGCACGCGAGACTTTCCACGTGCCACACGTCGTGGCGCGGATTTACGATCCCGGCCGCGCCGAAATCTATCAGCGGCTGGGCATCCCCACCGTGGCCGCGGTGCGCTGGAGCGCGGACCAGGTGCTGCGGCGGATCCTGCCGGAGCAGAGCATCAAGGGCGACTTTCATGAGGCCTCCGGACGCCTCATCTTGGGCGAAGTGCAACTGGACGACGGCTGGGTGGGCCGGGAGCTGACCGAGATCGAAGCGGCCTCCAGCACGCGGGTGGCCTACCTGACGCGTTTCGGTGAAGGGATCCTGCCCGGCCCTGGCACCCGTTATCAGAAGGGCGACATAGTGCACGCCATGATGAGCGTAGATTCAACGTTCGAGATCGACCGTATTCTGTCCAAGCCGCCGGTGGAGGAGTCCGAATGAGAGTCGTGATTGCCGGTGCAGGCAGCGTCGGATCGTCGATTGCGCGCGAGTTGCTCTCGAACAACCACGACATCCTGCTGATCGATCCGAAACCCGAGGTGATTGGCCGCAGCGGCCTGAAGGGTGCACGCTGGCTGATCGGCGACGCCTGCGAGATCACCACGTTGCGCGAAGCCCGGCTCGAGGATGCCGACGTGGTGGTCTCGGCTACCGGCGACGACAAAGTGAACCTGGTGGTCTCCCTGCTGGCCAAGAGCGAGTTCGGCGTGAGCCGCACGGTGGGACGGGTGAACAATCCGAAAAACGACTGGATGTTCGACGATTCCTGGGGCGTGGACGTGGCCGTGAACACCCCGCGCCTGATGACGGCGCTGGTGGAAGAAGCGGTGGAGATCGGCGACCTGGTCCGCCTGCTGACGCTGCAGACCGGTATCGCTTCGATGGTCGAGTTCACTGTTCCCACCGATTCGGCATTGATCGGCCGCAGGATCGGGTCCATCGACTGGCCGCAGGACGCCACGGTGGTGGCGATCCTGCGCGACGACATCCCGATTACGCCCAGCCCGGACGATGTGGTCGAAGCCAGCGACGAGCTCTTCTTCATCAGCACGATCGCCGCGGAGGACGACCTGCGGGCGGTACTGACCGGCCGGCCAGCCGGCGGGGACTGACTCAGTCGGCCCGGCTTGCCTCTACGGTGGTCGGGCGGGAGACCAGCCAGGCCAGCCACAGTCCCAGAGCATACAGCGGAACGCCCATGAGCAGGCGGGTGGTGCCCAGCGCCACCAGCCCGTCTTCACCCATCAGGTAGAGCGGCACCTGCACGGCGAGCCGCAGCAACAGCACCGCCGTGAGGATCCAGGTGGCGATGGTGTAGGCCTTGAGCCGCTGCGGCTGCTTGCGCCATGCGGTCCCCTCGTTGCGGATCAGCCCGAAAATTAGTCCCAGCGCCGGCCATTTGACCGCAATCGTTACCAGCATGGCCAGAATGTAGGCCGCATTGGTGAAGAAGCCCCAGACGTAGAAGTCCTCGGCGCGGCCCGTGGTGTTGGCAACAAACGCACAGATGGCAACCCCCACCAGGCCGGAGAATGCCTGCGTGACGGTGCCCCGCTGCACCAGGCGCAGCACGGTGAAGATGGCCGCGGCCGCCAGCGCCCCGATCAGCGCGGGGCCTAGCTCCTGGCCAATGGTGAAGACCACTAAGAAGATCACACCGGGCAGGATGCTCTCGGCCAGCCCGCGGACACCGCCCACGGTCTTCAAAACGTCGATCTGTCCATCGGCGCTCCTTTGGACCCCGGCACGAGCGGCGTAGCTGCTGGCGAGTGCTTCGGCAGCGTCCGGCCGCTCCTTGGCTGGTTCTTCGGCGGGGGCGGGGCTGGCCGCAGGCTGCTGCGCGGCGTCGTTCGGCCGCCCGCTGTGCTGCGGACCGGAGTCCGGCTGCTGATCTGTCATAGGTCAATTCTCCAACGGACTGAGGATCTCGTAGCGCGGGTTGTAGATAGTGGCCAGCCCGTCCACGCGGAACAGCATTCCCTCGAACGACAGCCGGATGCCAGCCACGATCCCTGGGACCCGGTGCTGTCCCAGCCAGACCAGCCTGACCCGTGGGTATCCGCCGTCCCGGGATTTCCCCGGAAGCTGCTGGCCTGCATCGGTGACGACGGCGGCAAAACGCGGCGGCTGGCCGGGCGGCTCGATGGTTATGGCCTCCACCAGGCCGCTGCCGGCAACATGGCCGCGCTCGGGCAGTTGCGCCATGGGGGTGGCCCCGGAACCGGACGGAAGCTCAGGCAAGTCAGCGAATCTCGGTGATTTCCGGGCCCCGCTCCGGGGCGGACAGTCCGGGCCGCTGCGCGTCCGCGGCCTGCTGCTGCTCGGCGGCACCCTTCGGCATCTTCAGCTGCAGCAGGTCCTTGGGCGGCAAGGGCTGGGTGCCGCGGACCACCACAGTGGCCCGGAACAATTCCTCGAGGTCGGCAGCTTTGGCGCGGTCCAGGGCGGCCGGGCCGCCGATGACGCCGCGCAAGAACCAGCGGGGTCCGTCCACACCGAGGAACCGGGCTACCCGGTAGCCCTTCTGGCCGTCGGAAGTCTGCGCCGGAAGCTTCGCCACGACTTCGGTGCCCATCGGCCCGTCAACCTCCTGGACGGTGCCGCCCTGGGCGCCGACGGAGCTGGCGATCTGGGTGCGAATCTCATCCCACAACCCCTCGGACTTGGGCGCGGCAAATGCCTGGAGCTGCAGGTTCGATCCGCCAAAGTCCAGCGTCACGGCCACGACCCGCTGCGACTTTTCCTCGATCTCAAGCCGCAGTTGCAGGCCCTCCCGGGGACGGATCTTCAGGGCGCCCAGATCCAGGTAGTCGGTCCCGGCGTCCTGTTCGGAGTCGTCGAAGGGACCATTGCGGCGGGGACCGCTCTGCGGCGCCTGCCGTTTGGCAGCCTCAGCAGATACGGCAGCCTCGGTTGCGAGTTCTTCGCCGTCGTTCTGGTTTTTCTTTTTGGAACGCCCAAATGCCATAGCCTGAGTTTCCTCTTCCTCCGGATTTGCCGGGTTCTCTAAAGTCTGTGCGACCCTTGCCGACTGCGGCAAAATGGCCGCCGCCCGTGCCGGCGGGCTTTGCCGCGCACGAGCCCGCGTCTCTACTGTGCGCCGAACCCTCCGGTGGACCCGAATCCGCCGGCGCCGCGGGCGGAATCGGGAAGCTCGGCGACGAGCTCGAAAGCGGCCGTTTCCACCTTCTGGATGACCAGTTGAGCGATCCTGTCGCCCCGTTTGAAAGTTAGCGTCTCGCTGGCGTCAGTATTGAGCAGGGTGACCGCAATTTCGCCCCGGTAACCGGCGTCAACGGTGCCGGGCGCGTTGACGATGGTCAGTCCGTGCTTAGTGGCCAGACCGGACCGAGGATGCACCAGGGCAACATAACCGTGCGGCAGCGCCAGCGCCACGCCCGTCGGCACCAGGATCCGCTCCCCTGGAGCGATCCGGAAATCAATCCGGGTCCGCAGGTCCGCGCCGGCGTCTCCCGGATGGGCGTAGGAGGGCGCTTCAAGTCCGTCGTCGAGCATTTTCAGCTGGACGGTCAGTGTTTCAATTGTCTGCTGCACTCGTGATCGTTTGTCCTTGAGAGGGGCGAAGGTGCGGGCTGTTTTCCGGCGTTCCAAAGGCTCACCCGCCGAGATATTCCGCACAACACTCTAGCGCGTTTTCAGCCCTCCCGCCCGCGGGCAGTGCTGGTTCCGCAGCGGCGGCGGAGGCAAGGTGAAATGGCTGCCAAAAGGTGAAAAGCTGAGTGCATGACACAACCAGCGACCCCTGCAGGCAGCTCCGGTCCCGCCGGCGGTCCTTCTTCTGAGACCCGCTACGATGAGCGGCTCTGGCCCAACTTCTGGGTCTGGCTGATTGCGGCCGGCACCGCCGCCGCCGTGGTCGTGATGCTTGCGCCGATCAGCATGACCGCCGGCATCATCGGCGCCGTCGTTGCCGCCATCCTGCTGGCTGTCCTGCTGATCGCATCCACGCCGCGGATCTTGGTCACCGACACCATGCTCCACGTGGGCCGCGCCCAGATCGAGCGTCGCTATGTTGGCCAGGTGGAGGCATTTACCGGTGAGGCCGCCACCGAGCAGCGCGGTCCCAAGCTGAACGGCACCGCCTACATGTGCATGCGCGGCTGGATTGATCCGGTGGTCACCATCCAGATCACCGACGAAACCGACCTGACACCGTACTGGATTGCCTCGACGCGCCGCCCGCAGCAACTCGCTGCGGCCTTGAATCGTCCCGCGGAGGACAAGGACTAGCCCGACGTCACTTCAAGCTGCACCAGCGGCAACGGCGCAACTAAAGGAAGATAGCGGGCGCTGTGCAGCTAGCCTGCACAGCGCACAGCTATCCCTCACAGTCCGTGCAATAGAGCAGTCCGTCCCTCTCCTTGGCCACCTGTGACCGGTGGCGTACCAGGAAACAGGAAGCGCAGGTGAATTCGTCCTGCTGCGCCGGCAGCACGCGCACCAGCAACTCTTCGCCGGACAAGTCGGCACCGGGCAGTTCAAATCCTTCCGCTGCCTCGGCCTCGTCCTCGTCGACGACGGAAGACTGCTTATCGGTCCGTCGATGCGACTTCAGCTCCTCAATGGACTCCTCGCTGGTCTCTTCGTCCGGCTTCCGAGGGGCATCGTAGTCAGTGGCCATTGTTGTTCGTTCACTTTCTTCAGGTCCGGGTTCATCAAGCAGGTTCCCCCCGCCCCGGGACTGGTGTCCCGCGCCTGACGAGCCGCTCACACATCAACGTATCCGCCGCAGGATTTGTGCCCGTGACGCGAAGATTCTTGCCTACTTACCGTTCGCGTGACAAACTTCCGGGCCGCCGGGGTGCTCGTCGCCGACTGGAGCCCGCCAACTGAAGACGGCGACCTTGGCCACAAACTCCGCGCCACACCTGCAAAAACAATAGGAAAAGCACGGTATCGGTGGCAGAGTTTCACCCAGAAAGTGTCGTCTGGTGGAGGGTTTTCATGCAGGATCTACGGCTGGTGGGTGTCCATGAGGATGGCGAACATCTGCTGTTGAGCGCGGGTGGAGACGACTACCGTCTGGCGATAGACGAGGCCCTGCGAACAGCGGTTTTTCGCCCTACAACCACACGCGCCCCCGGCGCCGGCGAGCCAGCGGAAGCAGGTCTCTCACCGCGCGAAATCCAAGCACGCATTCGGGCTGGCGCTACCGCCGAGGAGGTTGCTGCCGAATCCGGGTTCAGCCTCGAACGCATCCGGCGCTACGAAAGTCCGGTGCTGGCAGAGCGGCACTACATTGTTGAGCAAGCCCGCAAAGTAGAGGTAGCCGGCCCGCTGCCTGGCCATGACGGATACCGTTCGGCCTTCGGCGATGAGCCGGCCACCCTGGGCGGGATGGTGGACCACCGGATCCATGCCTTCGGCATCGAGCCGGACTCGATGAACTGGGATTCCTGGCGGCGCAACGACGGCACTTGGGAGATCGTGGCCTCGTTCCCCGTCCCGGCCGCACCGGCCACGGAGTCGATCGGGGAAGAGCCGCCGGCCAGGTGGATCTTCCATGCCGCCCGCCGCACCATCCAAAATGCCAATCGGTGGGCGCAGCAGTTGAGTGAGCTCGAGACGGTGGAGGGTCCTGTGCCCGGGCGCCGGTTGAAGGCCGTTAACGACCACGTGTTCGACTTCGAGGCCGACAGCGTGGCGGACCTCGGCCCCGCGGACACGCAGGAGGACGAGCAGTCTGACGAGTCGGAAGAGCTGCTGGAGGTGCTGCGCTCGCGCCGCGGTCAGCGGCTGGGCGTCGATGAGGACGCCGACGACGCGCTGGCCCTGATGCTCACCCAGGGCCCGGTACCTGCCGCTCATCCCCGTGACCCGTTTGAACGTGACGCCTTCGATGAGGCCAATGACGCCGACGGCGATGAGTCCGCCGGTCGTCCGCGCGCAGGTTTCCCGCTGACGCTGGCACCTGCCTACGACGACGGCTCCATCTCCTCCTTGGAGTTGGACCATGGCATCAGCACCCTCACGCACGAGATCATGCTCTCCGGTGCGCCGGAATTCCTCAGGGACGAATCTGCCGAGGACACCGACGGCGACGATCCGGATTCGTACGATTACATTGCCGAAGAGGCCGAGGACGACGACGAAGCGCGCGACGTCGCCCAGACCTCCCACTCCCCCGCAGCCCAGCCGTCAGAAGCTGTGCAGCCTTCCACTGCACCGGCGAAAACCGAGGCTGAGGACAAAGCTTCTGTCTGGGACAAGCGCCGGGCGGAACAGGTTGGATCCCAGGCGGTCGATTCCGCATCAGCAACAGACGCGGACGACTGCGGTGAAGCGGACTCGGCACCGGAACCGCCCAAGCGGACCATCAAGCCCAAGCGGTCCAGCGTCCCCAGCTGGGACGAAATCGTCTTCGGCACCAAGCACGACTGACGGCTGTCCGCCTAGCAACCAGCGGCTCTCCAAACTAGCTGAGCTGACGGTTTACCCCCTGGGCCCAATCCGAGTCGGCGAAGCCAGAACGCGGACTTTCTTCCTAAAAGGGTGGCGGATCCTGCTGTTGGCTTGGTGACGGCGGGTCCTGCTGTTGGCTCGGTGGCTCTTGCTGTCGGTCACCGGTTGCACGCGCTTTGCGGGCGGGGTGCCAGGGCGGCAGCCAATCGTCATCGGTAGAGCGGTCCTCTAGCCCGGGCCCCGGTTGTACGACCAGAGGCGTGATTCGTTGCCGGTGGTCTTCCGGTAGCGCGGCGGCGACGGCGGGCGGATAGGCCGGTTGGCCGGGGGCATCGTTGTCTTCGCCGGGCCGGTCGGTGTAGGTCCGGCCGGCCGGGGTGGTCACTTCGAACACCCCGGGTGAGGGCTGGGCCATCTTCCAGCCCGCGTTCGTTTTCAGCCTGTGGTGGGTTTCGCATGGCGGGCCCAGGTTCCCGGCGTCGGTTTCGCCCTTCGCGCCGTCGGCGCGGAAGGCCTGGGTGTGGTCGATCTGGCAGGCCTTGCCGTGTTTGCGGCAGCCGGCGAACGGACACACCTCGTCGCGCTTGCGCACCGCCCGGGCCAGGTCCGCCGGCGGCCGGTACCGGGTCCGGCCGTAGGAGAGCCTGGCCCCGGTCTCCGGATGCGTCAGGATCCGGTAGAACGACTTCGCATCCGCGCACAGCTGCCGGGCCGTGTCCGCCGGGATCGGACCGTATCCGTCCAGCGTGGCCGGTTCCCCGCCCAGCCCCAGCAGCGACAGCACCGGAACGGTGACCGAGGGTTCGGCGTGGATCCCGGCCGCCGGGCCGGTATCCATGCCCGCGTGCACGAGCAGGTCCGCGAACACATCGGCCCGCAGCTGCCCCCTGGACCGGGTCCCGCCGGCCTGGCCGCGCAGGTGGACGGCGGCGCGGGTGAGCCGGTCATCGATCGCGGCGGCCTGCTCGGCCGGCAGGTACGCGTTCAGCCACGCCATCCCGTCCGGCGCCGGGTCCACGCCCACGTTCCGCCGCTGCTCCGCCGTCCGGCGGCGCTTCACAATGGTTTCCGGGTGCGTGCGTTCGCGCAGCCGCCGCGCCATCTG
>JBNJKW010000014.1:0-1759 GCA_051751385.1 Actinomycetota bacterium
TGGTTCTCTCGAATAGCTGATTTTGATCTTTGTGGTCAAGTTTTTAAGAGCACACGGTGGATGCCTTGGCATCAGGAGCCGAAGAAGGACGTGGGAATCTGCGATAAGCCTGGGGGAGTTGATAACCGAACGGTGATCCCAGGATGTCCGAATGGGGAAACCCCGCCCGGCGCGCGAGTGACCGGGTGACCCGTACCTGAACACATAGGGTGCGTGGAGGGAACGCGGGGAAGTGAAACATCTCAGTACCCGCAGGAAGAGAAAACAACAGTGATTCCGTTAGTAGTGGCGAGCGAACGCGGAAGAGGCCAAACCGGTCCATGTGTGATAGCCGGCGGGCGTTGCATGGCCGGGGTTGCGGGACTTTCCGCTGCTGTTCTGCCGGACAGCGAAAGTGAGTGCGTGCGTATAGGTGAACGGTCTTGAAAGGCCGGCCGGAGAAGGTGTAAGCCCTGTAACCGTAATGCGTGACGCCGCTTGGAGAGTATCCCAAGTAGCACGGGGCCCGAGAAATCCCGTGCGAATCTGCCAGGACCACCTGGTAAGCCTGAATACTACCTGATGACCGATAGCGGACAAGTACCGTGAGGGAAAGGTGAAAAGTACCCCGGGAGGGGAGTGAAACAGTACCTGAAACCGTGTGCTTACAATCCGTCGGAGCAGCCTTTGTAGCTGTGACGGCGTGCCTTTTGAAGAATGAGCCTGCGAGTTAGTGTTACGTCGCGAGGTTAACCCGTGTGGGGAAGCCGTAGCGAAAGCGAGTCTGAATAGGGCGATGCAGTGGCGTGATCTAGACCCGAAGCGGAGTGATCTACCCATGGCCAGGTTGAAGCGCGTGTAAGAGCGCGTGGAGGACCGAACCCACTTCAGTTGAAAATGGAGGGGATGAGCTGTGGGTAGGGGTGAAAGGCCAATCAAACTCCGTGATAGCTGGTTCTCCCCGAAATGCATTTAGGTGCAGCGTTGCGTGTTTCTTGCCGGAGGTAGAGCTACTGGATGGCCGATGGGCCCTACAAGGTTACTGACGTCAGCCAAACTCCGAATGCCGGCAAGTGAGAGCGCAGCAGTGAGACTGTGGGGGATAAGCTTCATAGTCGAGAGGGAAACAGCCCAGACCACCAACTAAGGCCCCTAAGCGTGTGCTAAGTGGGAAAGGATGTGGAGTTGCCCAGACAACCAGGAGGTTGGCTTAGAAGCAGCCACCCTTGAAAGAGTGCGTAATAGCTCACTGGTCAAGTGATTCCGCGCCGACAATGTAGCGGGGCTCAAGTACACCGCCGAAGTTGTGGCATCAGCGTATTATCCAAGCCTTCGTGGTTCAGGAGCGCTGGTGGGTAGGGGAGCGTCGTGTGGGCAGTGAAGCTGCGGCGGAAGCCAGTGGTGGAGCCTACACGAGTGAGAATGCAGGCATGAGTAGCGAAAGACGGGTGGGAAACCCGTCCGCCGAATGATCAAGGGTTCCAGGGTCAAGCTAATCTGCCCTGGGTAAGTCGGGACCTAAGGCGAGGCCGACAGGCGTAGTCGATGGACAACGGGTTGATATTCCCGTACCGGCGAAAAACCGCCCATGCCAATCCGGTGATGCTAACCGCCCAAACCGTTCATCCGTGCCCTTCGGGGCCAGTATGGGCGGGGCGCGCGGGACCCGATCCGGGGAGGTAAGCGTATTAACAGGTGTGACGCAGGAAGGTAGCCGAGCCGGGCGATGGTAGTCCCGGTCCAAGGATGTAGGGTGAACGGTTGGCAAATCCGCCGTTCG
>JBNJKW010000015.1:0-1596 GCA_051751385.1 Actinomycetota bacterium
CGTTTTCCCGGCCTTGGGTGCTGTGTCTGTTTGTAACATTAACGGAGAGTTTGATCCTGGCTCAGGACGAACGCTGGCGGCGTGCTTAACACATGCAAGTCGAACGATGATCCGGTGCTTGCACCGGGGATTAGTGGCGAACGGGTGAGTAACACGTGAGTAACCTGCCCTTGACTCTGGGATAAGCCTGGGAAACCGGGTCTAATACCGGATATGACCTGTCACCGCATGGTGGCGGGTGGAAAGATTTTTTGGTCTTGGATGGACTCGCGGCCTATCAGCTTGTTGGTGGGGTAATGGCCTACCAAGGCGACGACGGGTAGCCGGCCTGAGAGGGTGACCGGCCACACTGGGACTGAGACACGGCCCAGACTCCTACGGGAGGCAGCAGTGGGGAATATTGCACAATGGGCGCAAGCCTGATGCAGCGACGCCGCGTGAGGGATGAATGCCTTCGGGTTGTAAACCTCTTTCAGCAGGGAAGAAGCGAAAGTGACGGTACCTGCAGAAGAAGCGCCGGCTAACTACGTGCCAGCAGCCGCGGTAATACGTAGGGCGCAAGCGTTGTCCGGAATTATTGGGCGTAAAGAGCTCGTAGGCGGTTTGTCGCGTCTGCTGTGAAAGCCCGGGGCTCAACCCCGGGTCTGCAGTGGGTACGGGCAGACTAGAGTGCAGTAGGGGAGACTGGAATTCCTGGTGTAGCGGTGAAATGCGCAGATATCAGGAGGAACACCGATGGCGAAGGCAGGTCTCTGGGCTGTAACTGACGCTGAGGAGCGAAAGCATGGGGAGCGAACAGGATTAGATACCCTGGTAGTCCATGCCGTAAACGTTGGGCACTAGGTGTGGGGGACATTCCACGTTTTCCGCGCCGTAGCTAACGCATTAAGTGCCCCGCCTGGGGAGTACGGCCGCAAGGCTAAAACTCAAAGGAATTGACGGGGGCCCGCACAAGCGGCGGAGCATGCGGATTAATTCGATGCAACGCGAAGAACCTTACCAAGGCTTGACATGGGCCGGACCGGGCTGGAAACAGTCCTTCCCTTCGGGGCCGGTTCACAGGTGGTGCATGGTTGTCGTCAGCTCGTGTCGTGAGATGTTGGGTTAAGTCCCGCAACGAGCGCAACCCTCGTTCCATGTTGCCAGCGCGTAATGGCGGGGACTCATGGGAGACTGCCGGGGTCAACTCGGAGGAAGGTGGGGACGACGTCAAATCATCATGCCCCTTATGTCTTGGGCTTCACGCATGCTACAATGGCCGGTACAATGGGTTGCGATACTGTGAGGTGGAGCTAATCCCAAAAAGCCGGTCTCAGTTCGGATTGGGGTCTGCAACTCGACCCCATGAAGTCGGAGTCGCTAGTAATCGCAGATCAGCAACGCTGCGGTGAATACGTTCCCGGGCCTTGTACACACCGCCCGTCAAGTCACGAAAGTTGGTAACACCCGAAGCCGGTGGCCTAACCCCTTGTGGGAGGGAGCCGTCGAAGGTGGGACCGGCGATTGGGACTAAGTCGTAACAAGGTAGCCGTACCGGAAGGTGCGGCTGGATCACCTCCTTTCTAAGGAGCTTCCTCGAACCGTGCCCGACACGCC
>JBNJKW010000016.1:0-1535 GCA_051751385.1 Actinomycetota bacterium
CGGTCCCCGCGGCCTTTGCAAATCGCCGTTCCCGGCGGATTCAGGCCCGAATCCCGGCCCCGCCAACCACCCCAGGGGGCGCGTGAAACGCACCAGAACCTGGCGTAATTGTGAAGGGGTTTGGCCGCTGTTTTGTCTGCTTCAGCAGCAGCGACTCAGAAAACAATACACCCCTCCCGGCATCCCCGCAAATCGCCCGCACCACCCGCCCGAACAGCCCCCACACCAACCAACCCACCGCCGAAAAACCCCGCCACCACAGGGATCCACCACCCCCAACACCAGCCCGCACAACCACCCGACACAACCGCCCAGCACCCGAACCGCCATGTGCAGCCGCTCACAAACGGGGGCTCCTCCGAGGGGCATCCATCTGCAGAAGCTTCGTGCGCAAGGCAAGCACGCGTGAGGGGAGTCAACACAAGGGCTCTGTCCCAATGCGGCCACCCCGAGCTGCCCGCGGCGTTCCCTTGTAGGTGATGGTGGGGAGCCTGATCCACGGGTCCGGCCCGCACCCCTTACGAGCAAAGCCGACGGATCGTGCGGAAGTGTGTCGCACCGCAGAAACCCACCGGGTCCTGAATAACGGAAGGAATCTGCTCTGCACGAGGTGGCGGTCGATCACACCCGCGGTGGGCACTTGCGGATACGCAATCCCGACAAGGGAGTGTAGGTCTCCATCCCGCCGTCGTATCGCTGCACCGCGCGCGTGGAAGATGAAGAGCCTACGTCGACGGTGTCGCGATCAAGGGCAGGTCCAGGCCGCCCAGGAGAACGTCTGGCCACTATGATCGGGATCTTCTTCCCTAGCACCGTTTCGGCACTGCGGCTCGTGGGAGCGGCCAGGGCGATATCCCTATGATGACAAAACCATCGGCCGGCGATATCCGTGGCCCAGCCCTGCCTGGAGGCGGAAATGGGAAAACACCATGGCTGACTTCGGCCAGAAAGCGCCAACGGGCGCCGCTCCGCTGGACGATCCAAGGCCAGAAAGCGCTGATCATGCGGAAGCTCACTGCGCCGGTGATTCCTGGACTCATTGGCCCCCTTCTCGCGGACGAGGGCACCGAGTACCGGCGGTCCTGCTTCGGCCTGCCCGCCGATTCGCGCTACTGAAGTAAGAAAAAATCGATCTCTACCAGAGTGCGTCCGCGTAATCATGAGCCGCACCACTAGCGAGGCCATGGCCGAAGCCTTGCCGCCGGCCGAGTATACGTTCTGACACCATGAGACGCTGCCTCTACCGGGCGGTAGCTGATGGAGCTCGAGGTGATCCACAAGTTCGACTTGGACGGCTCGCCCTGGTCGCCGGCTCCGGTCTCAGCCACAGGATCGTCGGCCGGCACGACCGCCGGCACCGCTGAACCCGCCGTTAGTCGCCTGAGCCGCAGCGGCCCGGAACAGGACGCGTCCAGGCCGGCGGGAGCGGGGCCTCGCCCGGCGGGGGCCGGCCCGACCCGTCCCGCAACCGTGGCTGGGGTGGGTTGGTGGGTTAACGGGGGAAGGCCCCGCCGTCGTCGGCGGGGCCTTCCCTG
>JBNJKW010000017.1:0-1508 GCA_051751385.1 Actinomycetota bacterium
TAAGCGCGCATCGCCGAGCGACCCTTCTATGGGTCCTGTCAACCGCGTGCGGACCGCAACTTTTCTGGGTTCCGGCGCCGGATGTTGGGCCGTAGTGCCGGGCGGATCGGTGTGTTTGGGCACGGCCAGGGACCCGCTGCCGCATGCGGCTGCGGGCTGCTGATGGGGTGGCTTATGCGGGGAGGACTTCAAGCCTGCGGAAGATCTGCCGGGCGATATAGCGTTTGAGGATGCGGCGGATCTCGCGTTTGGTCTTGCCTTCTTGCGTGCGCCGGGCGACGTAGACCTTGGTATCCGGGTCGGAGGACATGCGGGTGCGGGCGATGGTGTCCAGAGCCTTGTTCAGTTGCCGGTCCCCTCCGCGGTTGAGCCGGTGCCGGTCAGTGTTTCCGGAGGACGCCGGGATCGGGCTGACTCCGGCGAGGGCAGCGAATGCGGCTTCGGAGCGGATCCTGCCCTTATGGGAGTAAGCGGCGAGGATGATCGCAGCGGTGACTGGCCCAACGCCGTGGATGACTTGGATGCCGGCGGCCAGTTCGTTCACGTGCCGGGACAACGCCTCGTGGTTGGCCTTCAGTTCCTGGCCGCGGGTTAGTACCGCGGTGGCCAGGCGGCGGGCTTCGGCGCGCGCGACAGCGACGTGGACCGGGTCGGTGGGCCGGTCCCTCCACGCCGCGATAGTGCGGACCTGCACGTCGGTGAGGGCCTTTCGCGCATCGATGTCCAGGTCGATGGAGCGGACCAACGCGTTGAGCATGTTCCGGTCCGCAGTGCAGCCGGTGTCCAGCGCGTCGCGCGCGACCAGCAGCACGCGCAGAGCCGAACGCAGGCCCGCAGCACGAGGTTCGGGCAGCCGATCGGTCGGAACGCCCAGAACCGAGCGGGCAGCACCCTGCGCGTCGAGCGGGTCGGATTTGCCGGCCCTGCGGTCCTTCCGCAGCGGGGCCTGGGTCTCAGCGACTTGAATCTGATCAGCTTCCAGCACCCGGGTCAGTGTCGCCCCGTAGGAACCGGTGCACTCCACCGCGGCCAGCACTTGTCCGCTGGTATGCCGGTGGGCCCAGTCAAGGGCCCGGGCCATGCCGGCCTTGGTCACGGGAAACGCGCGCATGTCGATTAGCGCGCCCGTTGGCGCGGCCACGATCGCGTAGGTGTGGGTACGGGCGTGGGTATCCACCCCGATGACGTAGTCGAACTTATCTGCCACGATAGTCATCGCGGCACCTCCTCTCAGGTAGGGCCGTGACGGCGCCGGCCGGGACACGTGCTGCTCCAGGCAGCTCTCTAATGAGTCACAGGCGCGGGCTCTGGGCCCAAACACTGGACAACCTTCTGATCAAGCCATCGGAGCAGGCGGGCCGGCGCCGGCCTACCAGGCGGACGGGTCGCTCGAAGGACACCACCGGCGAACCGGCGGATCAGAGGAACGATGAGTCACACCCGGCAAACCGATCACCAGCCTGCCAGCCGGTCACAGACCAGCCAAGACCATTAGAGAGGAACGAGCG
>JBNJKW010000018.1:0-1365 GCA_051751385.1 Actinomycetota bacterium
ATCCTATGCTGCCGAGAAAAGCATCGACGCGAGGTTTTAGCCGCCCGTACCCCAAACCGACACAGGTGATCAGGTAGAGAATACCAAGGCGATCGAGAGAATTATGGTTAAGGAACTCGGCAAAATGCCCCCGTAACTTCGGGAGAAGGGGGGCCCGGACCGTGACGAAGCCTAGCGCTTCGGGAGCGGGTAAGGGCCGCAGAGACCAGGGGGAAGCGACTGTTTACTAAAAACACAGGTCCGTGCGAAGTCGCAAGACGATGTATACGGACTGACTCCTGCCCGGTGCTGGAAGGTTAAGAGGACCTGTTAGCCCCTTTGGGGGCGAAGCGGAGAATTTAAGCCCCAGTAAACGGCGGTGGTAACTATAACCATCCTAAGGTAGCGAAATTCCTTGTCGGGTAAGTTCCGACCTGCACGAATGGAGTAACGACTTCCCCGCTGTCTCAACCATAAACTCGGCGAAATTGCACTACGAGTAAAGATGCTCGTTACGCGCAGCAGGACGGAAAGACCCCGAGACCTTTACTATAGTTTGGTATTGGTGTTCGGTGTGGCTTGTGTAGGATAGGTGGGAGACTGTGAAGCCCGGACGCCAGTCCGGGTGGAGTCATCGTTGAAATACCACTCTGGTCACTCTGGACATCTAACTTCGGCCCGTAATCCGGGTCAGGGACAGTGCCTGATGGGTAGTTTAACTGGGGCGGTTGCCTCCTAAAGAGTAACGGAGGCGCCCAAAGGTTCCCTCAGCCTGGTTGGCAATCAGGTGGCGAGTGTAAGTGCACAAGGGAGCTTGACTGTGAGAGCGACAGCTCGAGCAGGGACGAAAGTCGGGACTAGTGATCCGGCGGCACATTGTGGAATGGCCGTCGCTCAACGGATAAAAGGTACCTCGGGGATAACAGGCTGATCTTGCCCAAGAGTCCATATCGACGGCATGGTTTGGCACCTCGATGTCGGCTCGTCGCATCCTGGGGCTGGAGTAGGTCCCAAGGGTTGGGCTGTTCGCCCATTAAAGCGGTACGCGAGCTGGGTTTAGAACGTCGTGAGACAGTTCGGTCCCTATCCGCTGCGCGCGCAGGAAATTTGAGAAGGTCTGTCCTTAGTACGAGAGGACCGGGACGGACGAACCTCTGGTGTGTCAGTTGTACTGCCAAGTGCACCGCTGATTAGCTACGTTCGGATTGGATAACCGCTGAAAGCATCTAAGCGGGAAGCCGGCTTCAAGATGAGATTTCCATCCCCTTCGGGGGGAGAGGACCCCAGCCAGACCACTGGGTTGATAGGCCGGATGTGGAAGCGAGGACGAAAGACTCGTGGAGCTGACCGGTACTAATAGTCCGACAACTTACACCACACCACCCC
>JBNJKW010000019.1:0-669 GCA_051751385.1 Actinomycetota bacterium
GGGACGATCACCCTGCGGACGACGGTCACCACTGTCCTGGCGCGGGCGGTCGGTCTGCGGACGACGATCGCCGAAATCGCGACGCTCGCCGCGATCCTGGCCCGGGCGGTCACCCTGTGGACGACGGTCACCACTGTCCTGGCGCGGGCGGTCGGTCTGCGGACGACGATCGCCGAAGTCACGCCGCTCGCCACGGTCCTGACGTGGGCGGTCACCGAAATCGCGACGCTCGCCGCGATCCTGGCCCGGACGATCACCCTGCGGACGACGATCACCACCGTCACTATTCGACGGGCTACTACGGTTCTCATAGTCGGGGCGCTTACGCTGACCGCTCTCGCTGGAGCGGTCAGCACCCGACCGGTTGCCATAGTTGCCTCGGCCTGCACCCCTGTCGTCTCGTCCTTCACGACCCCGGAAATCAGCCATGCCGGAACTCCTCTCAGTGCGGGCCAGGTCGATCGAACCAACCACAGCCATCAAAATCTCTATAAACGTTGTCTTGTTTTGAGCGCAGATTTTCGTGGCGCGCCCTTACCATCGATCCATTCTAGTGCAGTCAACGGTTCACCATCTTGCGGTAGGTCGAAGCCTGTCTGTGACTCCACTTACGAATCAAAGAGTGTTAACGGGGGAAGGCCCCGCCGTCGTCGGCGGGGCCTTCCCTTT
>JBNJKW010000020.1:0-633 GCA_051751385.1 Actinomycetota bacterium
TCTGCCTTCGAGATCACGAAGTCCAGGGCCGCGCGTCCCATGCCCAGGTGCGGGCCGACGAGCTTCATGAACAGCGACGGCACGAACACGGTCTGGTAGGCCTGCTCGGGGTTGTTGCCCAGGTAGCCGCCCTCGACTGCTGCGGTGAGCGGCAGGACCCGGTGCTCGGGCACGAAAACGTCTTCGGCGATCTGCATGACACTGCCGCTGGACTTCATGCCTGCCACGTACCAGTTGTCCTCCGACGTCAGGTCCGAGGTGGGAATCAGTGCGAGGCCGGCGTCGATGACCTCGCCGTTCTCGTCCTTGAGCGGGATCCCCAGCAGCGACCACTGCGCGTGCAGGCTTCCGGTGCCGTAGCCCCAGCGCCCGGTGACCCGGTAGCCGCCGTCGACCAGCTCGGCCTCCGAGGAGGTGGCGAGCACGATGGAGATGAAGGAGTTCAGTCCCTTTTCCCCGCCCCACACGTCCTCCTGCGCCTGTCCGTCCATGAGGCTGACCACCCAGGCGCCGGAATCCAGAATGCCATGCACCCAGGCAGCACCCCCGTCACCGCGGCCGATCGCCCGGGCCACCGCGTGGCACTCACGCGTGTTGGCCCCAAGACCGCCGAACTTCGCCGGCGCGGAGATG
>JBNJKW010000021.1:0-476 GCA_051751385.1 Actinomycetota bacterium
GGCTTGAACCGCAGCACCAAATGGGTGGCCCGGACGGCAGCCCAGGTGGAGGAGCTGGCCAATACCGCTGCCCAGACCCAGCTGATCCTGGCCCGGATCATCAAAGCGCAGAACATCGCGGCCGTCGGTGAAACCGACGCACCCCACGATCCGGAGGCACCAAACCGGCAGAAGCGCGGCGCCTTCAAGTCGAATGAGGATTATCTGCGGGCCAGGCTGGGCATTGCCCGGCAGGAAGCCGCGCGCCGGTTCCAGCTTGCCGAGGCCACCGAGCCGCGGCCGGTTCCCGAGGGCAGGCCGGCCGCGCCGCCCCGGCTGCCGGTGCTCGCCCGCGCGCTGGATGAAGGGAAAGTGTCCGGCCAGGCCGCGAACCTGATCTGCAAGGCCGTGGACGGGCTGCGCCGGATCGCTGCACCGGACCAGTTGCGCAAGATGGAACAGGCACTGGTCAAACACGCCTCCGAGTACGACGCCGA
>JBNJKW010000022.1:0-391 GCA_051751385.1 Actinomycetota bacterium
GAATAGCCAAACCAGGTTCATCAAAAAAATTGCTTTAAGATGCTCGCGTCCACTATGTAGTTCTCAAACAACAACCCCGTCACCCACCAACACCACACACACAACGTGCACGGCCCCGGATAAGATGCGGGAACAAGAGGAAACCAACCGGCCCCCACCTCGCATCGCTGCAAGATAAGGTCCTGTTGCCTCAGGACCCAACAGTGTGCCAAAAGATGCCCCCCCGCAACCGACCCCACACGTTCCAGGCACCCCCCAAGAGGGGCACCGTACTGGCATGCGGTCAACCGCAAAAGACACCGAATCCGTTGATATTCCACCCATGAGCACCCGCCGGACAACAATCGTGTCCGCAACGGGCTTGCCCTGCAAACCACCCAACCCGCACTTA
>JBNJKW010000023.1:0-353 GCA_051751385.1 Actinomycetota bacterium
CCGCAGCGACCGCAGCGAGCGGCCCTTCACCCGGCCCAGCAGGGTCTGTTCAAACCCGGCCGCCGCCTCCTCCGGCAGCGACCGGCCCTGCGTGACGATGACCGCGGCCTGCTCCCGGTCCAGCTCCCCGGCCGCCATCGCCGCCAGGGTGGCGGGGAACAAGCGGTGCAGGTCCGCGGCCTGGTCCACCCGGGCCCGGGACTGCTCTTCGGGCAGGCCGAGCAGGCAGCCCAGTTCCTCCGCCGCGGACGTCGCGGCCAGCAGCTGCCGCTGCCGCAGCGTGGTGCAGCCCGGCCCCGGCGGCGGCAGCTGCGCCAGCGCCGTTTCACCCAGCCGCGCCTCCAGCGCGGCCT
>JBNJKW010000024.1:0-352 GCA_051751385.1 Actinomycetota bacterium
AGGGGAATAGCCAAACCAGGTTCATCAAAAAAATTGCTTTAAGATGCTCGCGTCCACTATGTAGTTCTCAAACAACAACCCCGTCACCCACCAACACCACACACGTTACGTGCACGGCCCCGGATAAGATGCGGGAACAAGAGGAAACCAACCGGCCCCCACCTCGCATCGCTGCAAGATAAGGTCCTGTTGCCTCAGGACCCAACAGTGTGCCAAAAGATGCCCCCCGCAACCGGCCCCACACGTTCCAGGCACCCCCTCGAAAAGGGGCACCGTACTGGCATGCGGTCAACCGCGGAAAAGACACCGAATCCGTTGATATTCCACCCATGAGCACCCGCCGGACAACAAT
>JBNJKW010000025.1:0-343 GCA_051751385.1 Actinomycetota bacterium
ACCCGGCGCCGGCCCCGACACCGGGGACGACGCCACCGGCCAGGAACCGGACGGGCGGACCCGCCAGCAGAAGCAACTCGACGGACTCATCGGCGCCTG
Source organism: Actinomycetota bacterium (assembly GCA_051751385.1). Taxonomy (GTDB): domain Bacteria; phylum Actinomycetota; class Actinomycetes; order Actinomycetales; family Micrococcaceae; genus Crystallibacter. Next base: position 100 of record JBNJKW010000025.1, read on the forward strand.
CAAGGTCGCGCTGACCACCGACCTGCTGCCGGCAGCCGGCGGACGCCGCCCCCAGTTGCTCGTCACCATCGACTACAAGGACCTGGCCTCCGAGCTGGGCCGTCCGGGCGCGAGCACCTTCTCCGGACCGCTCAGTGCCAAGACCATCCGGAAGGTCGCCTGTGATGCCGACATCATCCCGGTCGTCCTCGCCGGGATGGGCGTGATCCTGGACGTCGGCCAGTCCCAGCGGCTGTTTCCCAAG
>JBNJKW010000026.1:0-343 GCA_051751385.1 Actinomycetota bacterium
CCCCGGCGCCGCCCCCGACACCGGGGACGACGCCACCGGCCAGGAACCGGACGGGCGGACCCGCCAGCAGAAGCAACTCGACGGACTCATCGGCGCCTGCAAGGTCGCGCTGACCACCGACCTGCTGCCGGCCGCCGGCGGACGCCGCCCCCAGTTGCTCGTCACCATCGACTACAAGGACCTGGCCTCCGAGGTGGGCCGTCCGGGCACGAGCACCTTCTCCGGCCCGCTCAGTGCCAAGACCATCCGGAAGGTCGCCTGTGATGCCGACATCATCCCGGTGGTCCTCGCCGGGATGGGCGTGATCCTGGACGTCGGCCAGTCCCAGCGGCTGTTTCCCAAA
>JBNJKW010000027.1:0-313 GCA_051751385.1 Actinomycetota bacterium
CGGGTTGGGTTAGACGATGGGGAGGACCTGGCGGGCTTCGTTTTGCCGGTCGAAGATGACTTTGCCGTAGGCTTCGTAGCCGCTGGCTCCGAGGGTGTGGCCGTGCCGGCTGGCGGTGGCCTGGTCGCGCCACATGCGCTGCAGCAGTGATGTCTCGGCGAATCCGGCCGATCCGTGAGCGGTCAGGAGTTGGTCGATCATGGTCGTGATCGTTTCGACGATCCAGCCGGCTTTGGCCCGCATCTGGATGCGTTCGCCGTAGGGTGCGTAGTAGCCGCGTCCGCCGCCTTCGTAGATTTCGTCGGCGACCTGC
>JBNJKW010000028.1:0-296 GCA_051751385.1 Actinomycetota bacterium
TGGCGTTCGGGCAGTTGGGTGTTCTTGAGCCAGACGTGGTTGCGTAGTGGTTTTTGTGCCGGATCCAGGTGGGGCGGCGGGAAGAACCAGGCGATGCCGTTGATGACCTCGATCCGCCAGGCTCCTTCGTGGATGAGGTGGTGGTGATGGCTGCACAGCATCACGCCGTTGTCGGTGGAGGTTGGGCCGCCCTTTTCGAACCACCGGATGTGGTGCACTTCCGTCCAGGGCGAGGGCGCGGTGCAGCCGGGGAAGGCACAGCCTCCGTCTCTGGCGATGATCGCCAGCCGCATGTA
>JBNJKW010000029.1:0-286 GCA_051751385.1 Actinomycetota bacterium
CCGTACGACCGTAGGGCCGCTCGCCACGATCCTGACGGGGACGGTCGCCCTGCGGACGACGGTCGCCGAAGTCACGACGGTCACCACTGTCTTGGCGCGGGCGGTCACCGAAGTCACGACGCTCCCCACGATCCTGACGCGGGCGATCGGTCTGCGGACGACGATCGCCGAAATCGCGACGCTCGCCGCGATCCTGGCCCGGGCGGTCAGGACGACCGTAGGGCCGCTCGCCACGATCCTGACGCGGGCGATCGCCGAAGTCACGACGCTCCCCACGATCCTGACG